>CAWHCY010000001.1:0-8138 GCA_963827895.1 uncultured Chloroflexia bacterium
AATGTATTGCTTAATGGGTGTTTACAAAATGAAATAGATGAGCTATTTACCCTGTTACTGAGCGCTAATAAGATATTATGCTAAACAAAGTGCCATAACCAGGAAAATATCCCCCACTATTAGTATTGCTTTGGAAAATTTGTAATGCCACCTCAGGAAAGATTCCTCATGAGTTTTGCAGGTTTATGCACTGATTTCTTCTAGGGAACGCCCGGTGGTTTCCTGCTTTAGTCCAGCCAGGATGACCATGGTCAACATGGGTGCTGCTGCTAAGATTGAAAAGATGATGGTCATACCCCCGCCAGCCTGGATGACCCAGGCAACCACCATTGGTGCGACTACTCCACCCAGGCGCCCTATCCCTGTTGCCCAACCAGTCGCTGTTCCTCGAATAGTTGTCGGGTACAACTCCGAAGAAAACGGATGTGCCAATCCCCAGGCCATTCCATTGAATACCATCAGTAGAAAGCCGATAGTCAAAATCCAGGCATTATTCCCAGATAGACTGAAAATAATCGCCGAAAAACCCAATAATCCCAGTGACAAAATGATCAACCTGCGGCGGCTGAACCTGTCTGCCAGGTAAGCCACCAGGATCGTCCCTGGAATTTGTCCCAAGCTGATGATCAACGAAAGTAAAAATGAACGGTTAATGCTATTATTTTCACCAATCAACAACGTTGGTAACCAAACGAATACACCCTGATAGAGAAAGTTCAATGAAATCCACAACACCCACAGGGATAGTGTGATTTGGGCAAATCGTCTGGACCATATTCCGTCAGGTGACTTGATAACAGTCTTTGAGGTTGATATTTTTTGCGGTTGAACTTGGGAATTTGAATCTTCGATAAAGAATACTCGAGCTGATTCTTTCTGGGCTTTTTCGGTCATCCCTTTGCTTAACAGAAAGCGAAGCGATTCTGGCAACGTCCATTGAATGAGCAAGCCAGACAGGATTGCCAGTCCACCAAAAAGCATGGCAGGGCGCCATCCGGTATGTAATACGAGGAAATAACCGACTAATGCAGCTAGAGTACCACCCAGACCCCAGAAACCGTTCAGAAGCACCAACAAAGTACCGCGCAAGCGTGTGGGGGAGAATTCTGATACAAGTGTCCCCCCTGTTGGCAGAACCGCGCCCAATCCCATTCCTGTGAAAAATCGGAGAACGAGCAGGATGGAAAAACTTCCTGCCACCGCGGAGAGGATGAACATCGCCCCGAGGTAGATCATTATCCAGACTAACATTTTTCGACGACCAAAGTGGTCTGAGAGGGTACCTGCAACAACAGATCCAACCAGCATTCCCAGCATGCCTATGCCAGCCATGAAATCCCAGTGCACTGGATGATACATTCCATTCTGTTTTCAAAGATGGCAGAATAAAACCAATGACCGTAACACCGTAAGCAGCCCAAGACCAGCATGATCCGGTTAACATCATGAGGTAACGATGGAATTTTCCAAACTTTTCGTTATCAAAGCGATCTAGTAATGCGGCATCATTCATTTGAAAAAGTTATTTTCCTATTTGTTGAGGCACATGGAACATAACCAGCAAGAAATCAATTTCATATAACAGTGAAGTAGACTTCGCATGACGATTGGTTTACTCATCCGTGATTGGATGATACAGTCAAACCATCTATATTGCGTGGCGGGATTGTTTTTGCAGATACATTTGGCTGTCCGCTTTTGCCAGTAACTCATCCAATGGGCTGGGGGACATGGGATCATAGTGAGCAACACCCAGGCTAAAGGTCAGTTGATATAATCTGTCTGGTTGTTTATTGCATTCTTCCAAGGCAGCCTCTACACGACGGTTCATGACATCTGCGCTTTCCCGGGAATTATCCAAAGTCAATACAACAAATTCGTCTCCGCCAATTCGAGCCATAATATCGGCTTCGCGAAAACATTCTTTCAAAATGGTTGAAATTTCTTTTAAAGCTATATCACCCTGCGCATGTCCGAGGGTATCATTGATCAACTTTAGATGGTCTACATCACCAAAAAACAATAGCATAGATCTTTTGTTTCGATGAGCAAGTTTTAATTCCTGTTCGGCAAGATGGAGAAAACCCCTGCGATTATTTAAACCGGTCAGTTCATCGGTCAATGACAGGTTGCGGATCTCCTCTTCCAGGCGTTTACGTTCTATCACCTGGGCAATTTGGGTGGAGACAAATTCCAATAATTCAAGATCTTTTTGTGAGTAATGAGTTTCATTTGTGTAACTTTGGAGAACGATAACACCAATGATCCGTCCATCTGATCTCAATGGTACTCCGAGCCAATCGACACTTTTCGTCCCGATTGGTTCCACCTCTCCTTTTTGGATAAGTTGATCATAGATTTGTGGAGTAGCCAACAAGGATCGTCCGGTACGAATTACGTATCCAGTTAAGCCCTGGGTAACTGTCGGTTCGAATGGTTTTTGGTCGTATTGATCAATGTAATACGGGAAACTGAATTAATCCATTATTTGAATCGTATAAGGCAATAAATAGATTTTCAGCTGATATCAATTCTCGAAGGATCGAGTGGATGGATTTATATAACGCATCAATTCCTTCACTGGTTATGGCCGCTTCAGTGATCCTGTATGTTGCATTCTGGACCAACTCAAATCGTTTTCGTTCTGTAATTTCCTCAATCATACAAAGATGATGTGGATGTTCAGTGCCATCAATATCAATTGGAGCTACCGTCATTTTGATCCATACCAAGGATCCATCAGGTCGAATATAGCGTTTTTCCATCTGGAATCCGGGAATTTTTCCGGCAGTTAACAACGCCATGTTATCTAAATCTTGCTGAAGATCTTCAGGATATGTAAAACTCATCCAATCGTTGGAAAGCACCTCATCCACAGTTCTGCCCAATATGTTGGCAAATTTGGCGTTTACTGCGTAAGTTTGACCGGAAACTAAATCATTCAGAGATATACCCAACGGTGCTTCATCAAATAGTTTTTTAAATCTTTCTTCGCTTTTCCGCAATGCTTCTTCTGCCTTCTTACGTGCAGTAATATCCTGAACGACGGCAATATGTGCAAACGTGGGTTGGATTTCTCCAGGTTTCCATAAAGGGGAAACAGTTAACTCTCCCCAGACTTTGCCCCCATTTTTTTGGATATAACGCTTTTCAATCGTAAATTCCCTGATCTTCCCGCCTAAAAGTAAAGTATTGTTTTCAATATTTTCCTGGACATAATCCGGGTCTGTCACATCCTGGAAGGACAAATTTAGCATCTCTTCTTTTGTATATCCCAGGAAATCACAATACCTTTGGTTAATATCCATATAACGTCCGGTCCTGGTGTCAATCAGGGCAACACCGATGGCTGCATGTTCAAAAAGCAGACGAAATCGTTCTTCACTTTGAGCGAGTGTCTTTTCCGCCTCAAGTCGTGCCTGATCCCCCCTTTCAATTTCAGCGCCTATGTTATGAGCCATGTAAGTAATGATTAGAATGGAAAAGACACAAGCCAAAAACGCCGCGACAGCCACTCGATACGCCGGATTTATATTCCATGGATTGAAGACCTCACTGAGGAGACCTTGAAATAGAACAATCATGAAAGATACTGGTATAAAAACACGCATCAAGCGGGCTCTGATCGAACCACCCACGAACGATCTGACAGGCCAGGCGGTTTGTCCGGCATCAAGCATTGAAGCCAGACTAAGGAACAAGAAAGCAAGTACTGTTGTAAGCGCTATTGGAATGAATTTACCCCCATAAAATAAGGGAGCCCTAAATAAATAACCCAAGTAAAAAAATCCATTCAGAATTAATACAATAAATGACAGGATTGCAGAGGTGTTTTTTATTTGTTTACCCGGTTCGAATCTGGTCATTAATAAAAATGCCGGAATTACAAGAAGGAATCCAAAAGCAGTAAGGGGTGACATACGAGCGGATAAAATTTGTCCAAATAAAGGTGGATTTGGAGTGAGCAATTGTTCAAGATCGGGTCCTAACCCGGTGAAATATCGTATTGCAAGGAAGAGGACAAGGAACAACAATCCAACGAGGATAAACCGTACCAGGATCCTCACATTTGACCGGTGGAAAAATCTTTTTTGGATCAACCAGACACCGCAAAAAACAAGAAATACCAATGCTGTAGCTGGTGCCATGGGAATATACTCACTTCGGAGTGAAGCGAGTATGGGTTTATGGAACAACCAGCCAGTAACTGCCATTAAATTAATGAAAATGACGAACGCCAGGAGGATCGAAGAATAGCGATTTAAAGATTTCTGGGTTTCAGTATCCCGATTCATACATTCATCTTACCGTAAGGAGTATCGAAAGAATAGAAATTTTTTGTAAAAAATTTTCCAAGTTGCATTAAGGTTTTATGATAGTTTCCATTTACAGTGTTTTTACTTTACATAAGGCAAAGCGATGATCATACATTTCAGATAATCGCACAACGTAATGATGGTTGGTTAATTAGTAAGGAAGAATCAACCACCTGGTATTTACCGAAGGGATCAAAATGCACAGATTATAGTATAGCATCCCTGATATAAAAATATCCATAGTTATCATGTCTAAAGCAAATTCCAATTTCTATTTTATGAAGGATCACTCTTAAAAAATGGTAAAATATGAACAGTGTTCGGGTCATGGCTATCATGTGGAACCATGATGATATTTTTTGATTAGCGTTCCAGTTCTGGGGAAAAGTTCACGTTTATTGATTCGCGGATGTGAATAGATATAGAAATCAATTTCAATAACAAACACAAAAACCTGCTGTGACTATAATATTTTTTTTAATATGATATCAGTCCAAAATACTTCAAAAAGACCATCCGGAATGCGTGGCTTGACAATAGTTTTACTCGGTCAGGCAATTTCCATACTGGCATCCAGCATGACAGGATTTGCACTATCTATTTGGGTCTTCCAACGGACCAGCAGTGCAACCTCACTTGGAATTATGCAAACCGCGTTCACGCTCCCCTACCTGTTGATCATCCCACTGGCTGGTGTGATGGTTGACCGATACAACCGTAAGTTAATGATGATGGTGAGCGATTTTGCCGCGGGGTTGGGTACAGTTGCGATCCTTATCCTTTCTGCCACAGGACACCTTGAGGTATGGCATTTTTATCTGGTCAATGTCATTATCGGGTTGGGGAATGCCTTCCAATGGCCGGCTTATTCTGCGGCGATCACCACCATGGTACCCAAGGAGCAGTATGGACGGGCAAATGGCATGGTGTCATTCATCCAGGCCGGGCCAGGAGTGGTTGCCCCGCTTCTGGCTGGTGCCTTATTACCAGTGATTGGCTTAAACGGAATTCTTCTGATCGATGTAGTAACCTTCCTGTTTGCCATAGGAGCATTATTGATCGTACATGTTCCACCTCCAACAAAGACTATAGATGGGCTTGAGGGAAAAGGCAGCTTTTGGAAGGAAGCTACCTTCGGTTTCAAATATATATTTAAACGCCCAAGCCTCTTGGGATATGTACTGCTGCTCTTCACTGCGAATACGTTTCTGGGATTTCCCAACAGTGTTCATGTTCCCATGATCCTGCTGCGTACCAACAACAGCAGCCTCATTTTAGGTGCGGCAGAGACGGCTGGTGCAATTTCATGGACTTTAGGTTCTGTTTTGATGAGCGTTTGGGGCGGACCCAGGAGGCGTATGCATGGGGCTCTGTTGGGTTGGATCGGTTACTGTATATTCGGGAATATCATTTTTGGTCTTGGAACCAGCCTGAATGTCTGGATCCCGGCAATTATCATTGCTGGATTTGGGTCGAATATTGGAATTGCCACCAGTCAGGCCATCCTGCAATCCAAAGTAGCACCCGATGTGCAGGGACGTGTATTTTCGGCCCGGCGGATGCTGACATGGTTCCCTGATACATTTACGCCCATCATTGGTGGATTGTTGGCAGACAAGATCATGGAACCCGCAATGAAATCCCAAGGCTGGTTTGCAAAGACCTTTGGATGGATGGTGGGAACCAATCCGGGTTCTGGAATGGCCTTGATCATGATCATATTTGGGGGACTCACAATACTGACAATGTCTACTGGTTATTTGTTTACCAAAATTCGCAATTTGGAAGATCTTCTACCTGACCATGACCAATTACAGCAAGTTGACGGTTAGTGGATGCAATTTTTACGTAGAATGAAATTTGCGTTCCATTTGTGCCGAATTAATGCCAGATTTTTTCCATCAAATTGGTTCTATAATGTTGTAATATTCATTAACTTCATGACCGTACATTTCAGGTTGGGTATTGGAAAACCGAACTTACTTATATCTCAGTTCAAATGTATTAAATTCTTTCTGTAAATTATTTGTGCCTTTAATATTTATTTTAATTAGTTTCCCTTCATGAATTTTCCTAGAAATATTTGCAGCTAACAAGACACTCACCAGGTCAGAGGACAATAATCAGATAGCGGAGGAGTGATGAATTCAAAAAGAAAGGTTATATGGGTTAGTATTTTTTCAAGCCTTGTCATCATTTCAATCTTAGTGACCCTGATCGCTCGAATTCCTTCTGCTTCACAACAACTACCACCGAACAATGCCCCACTATTAGTCACACTCAGTCACCCAACGGATGGAAGTACTTGGCCGGCGGATACCCCTATACCTATGGCGGTCATGGTCACAGCTGGGTCTCCTATTAAAAAGCGTGGAGTTTTGGACTGATGGCCACCTTTTTGAAACTAAAACCCCAGTGTCAGGGCGGGAGTCATTCTATACAATTTCCTCGTGGATGCCGCTGACCCAAGGTGCGCATGCTGTTTTTGTGCGCGCTACAGATGAAGGTGGACGCACAGCAAATTCGAATGCCGTTCATATTACAGCAACTGAACCAGCTGGATTTCTTGCGGTAATGACTACCCAAGGTGGAGAAACTCTTCAGAGTTTGGCTGAGGAAAATGGTGCAACTGTCAGCAGATTTCGACGTACAGTTCTTTATACCGGTAGGGCCGATCGAACCAGGGACTAGGTATTCTTACCTGTCCAATCAGTTTCCATTCCTTCATTTGGTGAACCACCCGTTTCGACGCTACCCGATGGACCCGTTGAACCAGCACAAGAAGGTGGCCCGAGTGGTCCTTCATTTTATCTCAGCAGGTGCAATTAATATATAGAAATGCACCGGTCCCCAATACTGAGTGCCTCTGCGAAAAGTTGGTGAAATTATTCTCAATATCAGGAGATAAATCTCGAACAATGAGGCCTGTTCTTTGTATATTCTCTACCCGAAACATCTACATCTATTCGAACGGATCACTTCCCTGAAAGCCCATAGTGGTGCAGGCGTTCTCCATACGATTGAAAGATCAAAGTGGATATGTTCAATTCTATGTATCATCCTATAACACTGCAGGTGAATTATCCAGCTCTCCTGAGGCAGTTACTTTAACAAACCCGCAATGCAAAACAATCCAAGGAAAATCGGGTGTCAGCAGACATGAAATGGGTATCTGTCCATTCCGAGTAATGTTCAATTAGCCTATTTATAGGGTTCAATAAATGGAAGTGAGTGGGCAACGCTTCCCGGAGGAGCATGAATTCCTTGATCCATCACCTGATCCAATTGACTTACGAAACACTATTGGGGAAGTTCTTGGTGAAGGAACCTCAGGTGGAGCAGATATTGATGTATGGGGCTGGAGTGGTGGTGCGTTAGTTCATATTGGGCAACAGCATATCAATTTAAAATTTACTTCACTTTCTATTTGTAATTTGTCCGTGCCTGTTGTAGTGGAGACATGGGTGCTACTCATTGGGTGAACGAGGCAGTGGTCGGTCGGATAAAGCAGCATCTACCTGTAATTTGCAATGGAAAGCAGCCGGATCTGATATCACCCATGCGGTCTGGCAGCTTAGTACCAACTATTCCCTGCGGAATACTCGGTAGGAGCTCCTCCTGGGTTATTGATCAGTGGAATCTCTGAGGCAACTGTTAGAAAACTACAGGAACTGCAGCGGGAAAATTCACTATCGACTTTAAAACTGATATCGAAAGCATCCTAAAAGGACAACCAGGAATCCAAACCTAAAGAGAAACATCAGGCTTTCCCGGAAATTTTGGGTCTTCTACCAGGGAACTTTTTTCAATGTTAGCCGATGG
>CAWHCY010000002.1:0-6679 GCA_963827895.1 uncultured Chloroflexia bacterium
TAAACGTTACTCCTTGAATTATTGGTTTAAACTAAGGTACACAATTGGTATGTAATAGATTCCCCTAGCACTCCATATTATATCTAAAAAGAGAAATGAATAGAAAAGTTTGACACTCAAATGTTATTTAAACTCTAAAAAAAGAGTCAAATCTCACTAGATGTGTATTGTTCTATATTAATCGTGATAACTAAACAAGAATCTTGTTAAATGCATGGTGGACTTATTAACCAGGTTAATCAGGGTAGGTTTTCTATACAATTAAGACAAACTTATATGCTAATCTCAAAAATTAGACAATGGTTATTCTGCCACCAGTAATCTTGCCCTGTCAATAATAAATTGTTTTGCGGATTGCCCAGAGAGGGGATGTGAAATGAAGTAACCCTGTACACCTTCACAGCCTAATTGATTTATGTATACCAGTTGTTCCAAAGTCTCGACCCCCTCCGCAATAACAGAAAGTTTAAGATCTTTTGCCAGCGTTACTATCGCCCTGAGTATCTCGGCGTTTTCTCCGTTGGGTTGGATGTTGCTGATGAATGTTTGGTCGATTTTGATTGTATCGATAGGGAATTGGTGCAGGTGACTGAGTGAAGAATATCCTGTGCCAAAATCATCCAAATGGATTCTAATACCCATTTTCTGGAATGCATTTAAAACATTTACCGCCCCACTTCTATCTGAAATGATTGCACTTTCCGTGATCTCGAATACCAGGCTGCTGCTTGGTAAACCAATCTCAACTAAGGATTGCTCAACCTGTTCTATTAGATCTGGTTGGGCAAATAACCTTGCAGACAAATTAACACTGATAGTAATTGGAGGATTACCTGGGTATAGAGTTTGCCACTGGCTAATCTGGGTCAATGAGTTTCGAATTACCCAGGCAGTGATGGGGACTATCAGTCCATTTGATTCTGCAATCGGTATAAATGTGGCAGGCGAGACCAATCCCAGCGTTGGATGTTTCCAGCGTAGCAGTGCTTCAAATCCAAGTATACGGTCGGATGGCAGGTGTAGAATGGGCTGGTATTCCAGGTTGAATTCCTGTCGTTCCAGGGCAATACGCAGGTCTTTTTCCAGCATCATGCGAGTATGAGTGTGTTTCTGCATCTCGGGAGTAAATATTGCGAAGTGGGATTTTCCTGCAGACTTTGCCTCATACATTGCGATATCTGCATCCCTCAGGATATCAGATGGAAGGGCATAATCTGTGCTACCAGTTACAATACCCATGCTTGCCGATGTATAGACTGCCTGTCCATCAAATTCGAACGGTTCAAAAAATGAATCCAAGACCCTTTTGGCTGCCAGTAGTAGATCGTCCCTGTCATCCAATCCGTCTAGAACGAGGACAAATTCGTCTCCTCCGAGCCGGGCGATGGTATCGATTTCTCTCACACAGGTTGACAAACGGCGGCCGACCTCGATCAGCATCCTGTCTCCAGCAAGGTGACCTAGACTATCATTGATCACCTTAAAACGATCCAAATCCATAAAGAAAACAACAAAATGAAATCCGTTATCTCTGCGTATTCTTCGGATAGCCTGATCAAGGCGATCATATAACAAAGCCCGGTTAGGTAAATTAGTCAAGGAATCATGTAGGGTGTGATATATCAACCTGGTTTCACGCGCACTTAGCTCTTGATTCGCCAGAATAAGTTCAGATGTACGCAATTCAACCCGCTTTTCGAGATTTGCATTAAGGCCTCTGAGCTGTTCATTTAATTTTTGATTTTCCCTCAGGACCAGGTACTGGCGAACAATAACCATAAAAACGATGAATGCTACAAAATATGCATTTATGATTGGGTCAAGTGAATTTGTGGATTTCAGACTCAGGATCAGGATGATAAATGCCAGTGTAACACCGAGGTAGGGCACCATTAACCGTAAACTCTCCCATTTCCTGGTCCGTGGGGATTCTTCTGCCAATCCAATGGGTTCACCGATCGATTTCAATTGCTGCAATGCACTTAATATCATGAATAAAAGGGATACAGTCAAAAGAGTTTCCCTGATGCTACTACCTCGCATTACAGTGCCAACAACGACAAAAAAACCATTCGTGAAATCGTAAACAAATAGGAAAAACAAAGCACATAACAGCCACCAAAGTGGTCCGCGTCGTTGCTCTTTGTACCTTTTGAATAGGATCATGAGCATTGCCCAGAATAAGACCATATCTCCAGCCATATTCAAAAAAGTGATCATTCTGGTATCTGATAACTGGCTGTTTAAAATATTTGATCCATCGACAAGATTCCAGAAGATCACAGCAGAGGAAAGCCCTATAACAATGGTATCAAAAGTCCATTTCATTATTTCCACACGCTGTGATGTTTTTGATGGTAAAAGGGCAACCATTCCCAGCATGAGCGGATAAAAGATCAATACTGAATAATCAATAACGGATGGATACGGAATATCCTTTATAAAGAGGAATTGAACGATACCAATTACTAGTGCTAATGGGTTGACCAATAAAGCAAAGAATAAAAGCAACCAGGATGGATAGAGAAGAGGGCGATGGACGCGGGTTTGCAAGGCTGTGTATAAAAGGATCGGTACAGCCAACATACTCAAGGTTACAACGATAACGAGATTTGTATTCCCTCTTAAAGATGCAATCGGTTGGAAAATGTTCAATCCGATTTGGAGCATGACTAGGAAAAGTGAAGCTGCTATTGTCCATTGGAGAACTTTTTTCCAGTGAATTGGGCAGAAGTTATTTAAGGTATTTAATACTTGTTGTAAGGAATTCATCCTAATCTATTACCTGTAAAAAACTATAATAGTAAAATTTCCTGTTCGGGTTTCTATGTTTCAACAAGGCGTACCGAATAATATATGTTATCGGCAGATTGTTTATCAATCTGAGGCTGGAGTCAGTATCTCCTGAAATATGATTCTATTAAAAATGCTTACACAGTGATCCATATAGAACACTGGATCAGGAAATATAATTCAGCTCCACTCTTTTCTACTACTAACCGAGAGGATCTTTATAAGAACCTATTTAATAGAATACAAAATACTGCTACTCTATATTTTCGAAGGTTCTTTTCGTTCAAGCATTAAATATCTTCTGCATCACCTCAGGTGCGAAGCGATCCACCATATCGGTGGTGATGCCATTCTCCCGGCAGATGGCTTCGTACAGGTCCACGCTCTTGCGGCGGGTGCGTTCCTGGGTCTGAGGGTTCAAACCCCATAACCCGAAGCGCTGGGTCCAGCCGCGTTCCCATTCGAAGTTATCCACCAGCGACCAGTGGAAGTAACCCTTTACCGGCCAGTTAAAGTTGACTGCCCGCCACACCTGGTGAATGTGCTGCAGCAGGTAGCGCGGACGCAGAGTATCCAGATGGTCTTCCACGCCATTCTCGGTCACGATCATCGGCACCTTGAACTTCAGCCCCCATTTCAGTGCTTGATACATTCCTTCCGGTATATTGGCGATGAATCCTGTCGGGCTGAGATCCGGGTTTTTGGGATAATAATTGTGGATGAACTGGCTGGCGGGCTTGGTGAGATCGAACGCCACCAGGTCGCGCGAGTAGTAATTGACGCCGAGGAAATCCTGGGTGTTGGCTGCCTGCGGGATGCGGGTCTTCATGAACGGCGTATCCAGTATTCCGGTCATCGCGGCTACCGGGAAAGCGTTATTGAAGGTTTTCCGTTGAATATTGGCAGCGATTTGATCCGGCAGGAACCAGGCTTTTGCAGGGACGAAGTCGCGGTAATTGATGGCAAAGCCCACCCGGGCTTCCTTCTGGATCTCGTGGATGGCATGGTAAGCGGCTGCGTGCCCTTTGGTCAGGTTGACCATCACATTCAATGCAGTCTTGATGCTCTTTTTTCCGGGCGGGAACTGTCCGTATATATAGCCTGAAACCGCATAGACATTCGGCTCGTTGATGGTCACCCAGGTGGAGCAGTATTCCTTCAGTGCTTCCACAGCCTTGCGGACGAATTTTTCGAACCACACTGGCGATTCGGGGTTTTCCCAACCACCCTGGTCCGCCATCCACAGCGGATCGGTGAAATGGTGCAGGGTGACCATGGCAGATAGCCCGCGGTCGTACAACCCGCGCAGCATTTCGCGGTAGTGATCCAGCGCATCCTCATCCCAACGGTCCTGGGCGGGTTGGATGCGGCTCCACTCGATGGAGAGCCGGTGCGCGTTCTGGCCGGTCTCGACTGCCCGGTCAAAGTCTTCCTTCCAGCGGCCGCCCCACCAATCGCAGGCCAGTCCGCATTTTTCGCCGTTAATAATTCGGCCCGGCTCTGTTTCCCAGCGCGACCAGTTGTTATTGTGGTTATTGCCTTCCACCTGGTGGGAGGCAGTGGCGGTTCCCCACAGAAAACCTTTGGGAAAATGATATGCGGCATCAAACTCGGTCATAGACACGCTCCAATTTGAAAATGGATATTTGTCTTTGATAATTGTCAGATACTAAAAGATACAATTTACGACACTTCCCACACGCGCACCCGTTTATCGGCAGAACCGCTGGCCAGGTACCTGCCATCCGGTGAGAAGGCCACAGCATAAACTCCTTTTGCATCCACCGGCAGCTCATCGACTTGCGTGCCGTCATTCACATTGAACACCTTGACCATGAATTCGCAGCCCACCGCGAGGAATTGTCCATCCGGTGAGAGGCTGATGGGGAATAATCCTTTTTGTTTTACCGGTATGACCTTTACTTCCAGCCAGGTGGTTGTATCCCAGTAGCGCAGCGTGCCGTCATATCCGGCGGAGATGAGAGTTTTTCCGTCCAGGGTAAGCGCCAGGCTGGTGATGGCGGTCTGGTGCCCTTTCAACCGTTGGACCAGGGCTCCATCCGGCACGGACATTATCAGGATGTCGCCGCCGATCCCGCCGGAAGCCAGAAAATGGCCGTCAAGTGTGAATTGCACCGCCGCCACATTCTTGGGATGCTCATGGAAGGTAAGGACCAGTTCCCCTGTCCCGGCATTCCAAAGCTTTACCTTGGCGTCATACGAACACGAAGCGATCAGGCTGCCGTCCGGTGAATATTGCACACAGGCAATGGTATTACGGTGACTCTCGAGCACGCCTTGCGCTGCGCCGTCAGGGTAACTCCACAAACGCACCCGGGAATCCGTGGATCCGGAGACGAGCGTTTTCCCATCCGGTGAAAAAGCCAGGCAATTGACGCTTTTCTCGTGCCCGGTGAATTCCCCGGCAGGACTCCAGTCTTCCACCGACCAGAGTTTGATCAGCGCATCCATGCCGCAGGAAAGCAGGTGTTTCGAATCAGGTGCGAATAACACACCGGCTACATGGCTGCTATGGGCGAAGATCTCAGCGACCGGTTTTATGACCATGCGTGACTCCTTGTCCTTAATTTGCTGGTGCATACTCCGAACAAGTGATCTTCAATGGTTGGTTCTCAAATCCCAAACCATATCCGGGATCATCAATGGCTGATCTTATTCATGATTAACGACGATCGATCGCATCATTGCATCCAGATCCGCCAGGGAGGGAGAAAAGCTGTCATCCGGTTGGGCATCCAGGTCTGCGCGGATCTGGGCGGCGTATTGCTCATAGTTTCGGTGAATGTGTTGATATCCGCTGGTAGCGGATTATCGTATGTTTCCTGCAAGTTGGGATGGTGTACCGGCAATATCGCGCTGATCCAGTATTTTCCATCTGCTGTCAATCCCTGGAAGGAATAGAACAGGTCATGGTTATTGATCGGCATCAAGGCTTGACCGTACTGGGTCAGGTAGCGGATACCGCTGCCGTTCTGGAATTCCTAATAGGCTGGTTTCGCAAGGAAAACCTGTCCTGCGTTCCAAAAAGGAAGAATTGGTATGTTTCCAGGATTCTATCCTATTTTTCCTGGATGATCTTTTGCAGCTCGGTTACACGATCAGCCACTGTCGGTTCGATCGAAATGAAGTCGCCAACCGGATAGATGTTGATAATGGGTTCATGAAATGTATCAGCAAGGAAATATCCGGTGAAAGTCATTTCTTCATGTTGAGGAGCAATCTCCCAGGGAGCGACCTGATCGGAAGACGAGATGGCCGCTACAACTGTAGATTGAGCTGAGCTTGCAACGGTGGATGGAAGATTTATACTGAACCAGTTTAGCTGGTTGAATGGACCAATTTCCACTGACGGTTGTGAAGTATCAGAGACCTTCGGAATCACCTCTGTGTTTGTCGGAAGTGGAGGTGGTGGAACAAGCGTGTCAGGACATGCAGATTAAAGGATGGGTGGAAGTTCTGGAGTTGGAGTAGGAGCTGAGAAATTGCAAGCCAGGCTGACTAAGATTGTGACCAAAGCAAGTAACGTGATGGTTTTCCTCTGCATCAAATTCTCCTTGTTTATTTTATCCATTCGATGATCATGGCTTCACCCTGACCTACACCGATACACAGGGTGGCTAATCCGTAAAATGGTGCAGGTTGTGAATACGCCCGGCGTTGCATCTCGTTCAATAACGTGACCATAATCCGTGCTCCCGAACAGCCCAGTGGATGACCCATGGCAACAGCTCCGCCATTCACATTGGTACGGTCGTGTGGCAGCCCCAGTTCGCGCATACAGGCAAGAGCCTGAACAGCAAAAGCTTCGTTGATCTCTGCCAGGCCTATCTGTTCAATGATCAAACCGGCTTTTTGTAATGCCTTG
>CAWHCY010000003.1:0-344444 GCA_963827895.1 uncultured Chloroflexia bacterium
CACTCGCTGAAGCCGCAGGCGTAGCACTTGCGGCAGCCCTCTTCGCTGACCACCGCCGCCTGGCCGCACTCCGGGCACAGGTCGCCGATCTTCAGCATGGCCTGTTCCAGCGGCATGGGGGTGAGCGTCACCTCGTGCACCTCGCCCTCGCTGAACTCGTCGCGTTCGGTCAGGTAATCATCCAGGGCGCGGGCGACGCCGTCCGGCAGGGAGCGCACCCGGTTGGGGCCGAATCCCAGCGAACGTCCGCCGCCTATGCCGGCCAAGTTGCCGGAAGACCTCCTGCAGGCGGGCGCGTGCTTCCACCGGGGAAGCCAGGCGCAGGTTGTATGAGATCAGCCGGCCGATGGCTTCAGAGACCGCGGCGGTATCGGAGCCGGCTTTGGCGGTGTTGACGAAGACCTCAAAGGGCTGCCCGCCGCCGTTCTCGTTGATGGTGACGAAGGCTTTACCCAGCGGCGTCTCGATGGAGTAGGTGGAGCCGCGCAGAGAACGCGGGCGGGCTTTCTTGCTTTCCATCCACAGGTCCGGTTGAACGGCCAGTTCGGTGACCGGTTTCTTGGCATCGGCGGTGGAGGCGGTCTCCAGCACGACCTTGTCGCGTGAGCCGGTCACATACACGGTGATGCCTTTGCAGCCCAGCTTCCAGGCCAGGGTGTAGGCTTTGGCAACATCCTCGGGTGTGGAGCCGGCCGGGAAGTTGATGGTCTTCGAGAGGCTGTTATCCACGAAGCGCTGCAGGGCAGCCTGCATGTAGACATGCTCCTCGGCGGTGATATCCGCAGAGACAACGAAAGTATCGCGCACTTCTTCGGGTAGTTCGGTGATATTCCGGCAGGTGCCTTCCTGCATCACCTGTTCGATGATCGCCTTGCGCATCTCCGGGGAGAGCATGCATTTTTCCAGCACTGTTTCGAATGCGGGGCTGGCATAGGTCAGGGTGAGATCCTTGCCGTTGTCGTTGACATGGCGCACATACGCCAGGGCGAAGACCGGTTCGCAGCCGTAGCCTTCGCAGCCGGCGACTGTGGCGATCGTCCCGGTGGGGGCGATGGTGGTCTGGGCGGCGTTGCGGATGCCGTACTTGAGGATGCCGTCTGTGATGCCGGGCCAATCGATGACCGGGCGGTCCCAGTCGTGGACGTAATTCATCAACGGGGTGGGCGGCGACCAGGTGAAGTTCTCGGCATCATAGATGCTGCCCTTGATGGCCGGGAAAGCGCCGCGTTTGTGCGCCAGCTCGATGCTGGTGCGCATGGCATGGTAGCGCACGAATTCCATGACCTGGGATGCGAACTCCAGGCTGTCGTCGCTGCCGTAGCGGATGCCGGTGTGGTACATCAGATCGCCCAGCCCCATGATGCCGAGGCCGATGCGGCGGGCGTTATGGGCAGCTTTTGACAGTTGGGGTACTGCCGGGACGTAAGCATTGGCTTCCACGATGTCATCCAGGAAGGTGGTGGCAGTGACAGTGCTTTGCCGCAGGGTTTCCCAATCCACGCTGCCATTTGGACCGCAGTGTTCAGCCAGGTTGATGGAACCCAGGCAGCAGTTTTCGTAGGGTCCCAGCCACTGCTCGCCGCAGGGATTGGTGGCTTCCAGCGGGTACAGGTGCGGCACCGGGTTGGAGCGGTTGGCGGCATCCAGGAAGAGCATGCCCGGTTCACCGTTGTGGTGTGCCTGGCGCACGATCTTTTCGAACAGCTCTGCCGCGCGGATGGTTTTCATTTTTTTAACGGGGATGCCGGACTTTCGGGCTTCCTCGATGGAACCGTTATATTTTTTATAGTCAGGTGAAGCCACATCCGGGAAGACCAGGTCCCATTCGGCGTCTTCTTCGACGGCTTTCATGAAATCATCGGTGATCCCGACGGAAATATTGAAATTGGTGATCTGGTTCTCGTTGGTCTTGCAGGTGACGAAATCTTCCACATCCGGGTGATCGACGCGCAGGACGGCCATATTGGCACCGCGGCGGGTGCCGCCCTGGGCGATCTCGCCGAAGGCATGGTCATACACGCGCAGGAATCCGACCGGACCGGTGGCCTGGCCGGCAGAGCTTTTTACCAGTGAGCCTTTGGGGCGCAGTCGTGAGAAGGAGAATCCGTTCCCGCCGCCGGTCTGCTGAATGAGTGCAGCATCCCGCAGGGTCTGGAAGATCCCGGCTGAATCTTTGCCCATGTCATCTGAAATGGGCAGCACAAAACAGGCAGCCAACTGCCCCAGGGGTGTTCCGGCACCGGTAAAGGTTGGGGAGTTGGGGAAGAACTTCTTGCTGGTCAGCAGTTCAAAATATTCGATGGCGCGGCTTTCAATATCTTCCTTCCATTCCGCTTCCACCTTGGCAACGTGGTAGGCAATCCGCCAGAACATCTCCTCGACAGTTTCCGCGGGCTCGCCATCTGGTCCACGGCGGACGTAGCGGCGAACGAGCACCTGCCGCGCATTCTCAGATAACATGACCGGCGGAATTCGATCCGGTAAAGGAGGGGTGGGGAGTAATCCAGCTTGTTTATTCATAGTAATATTTTCAATTGTCATCTTGCCTCACCTTCCAATAATTGGTCGATCTCATCACGTATTGCCCGCAAGTCTCTGAGTTTCAGGTAGACTGACGCATAGCGGATGTATGCGATCAGATCGATTTGTTTCAACCGATAAATTACTTGATCACCGATGACCCGGGATGGGACTTCCGGTTTACCAAGGTTTTCGAGGTCTGATTCAACTTCACCGACCAGGCGTTCAATGTCTTCTGCAGAGACGGGTCTTTTCGTACAGGCGATGCGGATGCCGCGCTTCAACTTCTCGCGGTCAAACTCCTCGCGGCTGCCGTCCTGTTTAATGATGAGGGGTGTGGAAAGGATGGCTCTTTCGGTTGTGCTGAATCGCTGGTGACAGCTTTCACACTCCCGCCGCCGCCGGATACCTCCCTTGGTATCATGGGCGGTATCGATCACTTTCGAGTCATCAAAACCACAAAAAGGACAACGCATCGACTCTCCATTCAAAATAGTAATTTTATCCCCCATATATGGGGGTCGATGACTAACTCCCCCCTTATTTGGCAATGTAAAAAAATTTTAGCATAACAAAAAATGGATTGCAAGTGAATTGCATAACAATTGCCTTAAATTAAACCTCCTAATTTAATTCTTTAAGGTAAGTGAATGGAAAGAGTTGGGATAGTTTTTCATTAAAAAAACAGCCTGATTAAGCAAGGCTGTTTGTAGCGACGAACGTGTATAGGGTAATGAAACATTACCCTATACCTTGGGAAACCCGGCTGCAGGACACCGGAATTCTTGATAATTAGTTATTTCTTATTTACGCTGCAGGCGATTGCGAATGAAAGTCGGAACTTCCAATTCATCCGTATTGATCACCCGGCTGGCATACTCCATCGCTGGTTGAAGTTGGCGTTCAACTTCGGGTTTTTCAGCAGTCCGTGCAGGTTGATTAAAAACGATGGCCGGTTTTTCTTCAGCCTTTGGTTTTTCAATCTGACGGAGGCCGGAGCGCTCAAAACCGGTGGCGATCACGGTGATGCGTAGATCATCTTTCATATCGGGATCAACCACAGCACCAAAGATCAGGTTGACGTCCGGGTGGGCTGTTTCACGGATGATGGCTGCAGCCTGGTTGACTTCATACAGGGTCAGGTTAGATCCACCGGTAACATTGAAGAGGATACCGCGGGCACCGTTGATGGTTATGTCCAACAGTTCGCTGGCGATGGCCTGTTCGGCTGCCAGACGGGCGCGGTCTTCACCGGAGGCAACACCGACTGCCATTAATGCTGCACCACCTTCAGACATGATCGTGCGGACATCAGCAAAGTCCAGATTGATCAGGCCGGGGACAGTGATAAGCTCGGAAATACCCTGTATACCCTGGCGCAGAACATCATCTGCTTTGCGGAATGCATCATTCAGGCTGGCACGTTTATCCACGATCGAGAGCAGGCGGTCATTGGGGATGACGATGAGTGTATCGACATGGTCTTTTAATTTATTTGCGCCGGATTCTGCATTCTGATTGCGGCGGCTGCCTTCAAAGGTGAATGGCCGGGTGACCACACCAATTGTCAGTGCGCCAACTTCCTGGGCGATCTGGGCAATAATGGGTGCAGCACCAGTTCCGGATCCACCACCAAGACCGGCAGTGATGAATACCATATCGCTGCCTTTGAGGACCTCATATAATTCTTCAGCTGATTCTTCTGCTGCTTTCTGTCCAGTCTCCGGGTTGCCGCCAGATCCTAATCCACGGGTGGTCTTATCGCCGATCCGTACACGGGTGGGGGCTTTGGAAAGCTGGAGAGCCTGAGCGTCAGTGTTGATGCAGATGAATTCAATACCTTGCAGACCTTCATCGATCATGCGATTGACCGCATTACAACCACCGCCACCGACACCTACAACTTTAATTCTGGCAAACGATTCTTGTGATGATTGAGCTGATGTATCCATTTTATTCTCCTCTTTTACTGAACTCATAATGTTCCATTGGGCAAAATGTGATGAGCCTCGATTAGGGGATTAACCTCTTAATCCAATCGAGCAATCTGTCCCAGGAAAACCATCCACTGCTTCCGAGCGAGTTGCGGTGTTTGGCTGGGAGAGATGATTCACTCATGAGTAATGCCCAATAGAGTAAACCTACACTGGTTGAATATGCGGGAGTCAAAAGTTGATCGGTCAACCCTAAAAGATTCTCAGGGTGAGCTACTCGCACGGGGACTCCCATGACCTGGCTTGCGAGTGAGCGAATACCTGGCAGGTTGCTGGTTCCACCGGTTAGGACCATACCGGCGGGCAACAAGCCATCGTATCCCGAACGTTTGATTTCCTGAAGGAGGAGTGAAAAGAGTTCTTCCACCCTGGCTTCAATGATCTCTGCCAAATCCTTACGTGTAACTGAAACTGGCTGGTCCTCGCCAAAAGCGCGGATGGTAAAATGTTCATCCTCGCTAATTTCCGACATGACTGCATAACCGTGCTCTAACTTGATATCCTCAGCCTGCGAAATAGGTACCCGCAGACCGTGGGCAATATCTGAGGTAATGTTGTTTCCACCTAAAGGCAGCACCATGGTGTGCCAGACATCGCCATCTATATAAACAGCAATACTGGTTGTACCAGCGCCAATATCACAAACCACAGCACCCATCTGGCGCTCGGTCTCCGAAAGCACCACTTCACCAGACGCCAACGGGTTCAGTACGAACTGTGCGGTTTGAACACCGGCAGAATTGACTGCCTGGCGAATATTTTCAACGGTCGCGGCTGCCGCGGTGATGATGTGGGCTTCCACTTCCAGGCGGAAACCGTGCATACCGATCGGCATATGGATCCCATCCTGCCCGTCAACTGTAAAGCTGCGCTGGATGACATGGATGATCTCACGGTTATGGGGTATGGCAACCGCCTGGGCAGCTTCAAGAGCTCTGGCGACATCCGCATTGTCGATCACTCTGCCGGCGATACCAACAACGCCGCGGCTGTTTACGGATGAGACATGCGATCCAGCCAGGCTAACGATGGCAGATGTGATCTCCAAACCAGAGGAGCGTTCTGCTTTTTCGATGGAACGGGCAATTGATTGGGTGGCAGCAGCAATATCGATCACTGTTCCGCGTTTGATCCCCTGGGCAGGCTCGATACCCACACCAAGAATTCGGAGTGTTTTTTCTCCTTCCACCCTGGCAACCAGAGTGCAAATTTTTGAAGTGCCTACATCGATTCCAACAACAATCGGTTCATCCATGGCTATTGCTCCGTCCGATAATATGGCGCATATAAATTCTCCATCGAGATCAACTTCGGATGGATATCCTTACTCAATAAATTTTGGACAACAACCTGGTATGAGGCTAATTTTTGCGGCATTTCATCGGGCTGCATACCAAAGAATACTTTCCAACCCTGGGTATCGAACCAGCCAATACCATACATGGGACTGTAGACAAGTGAAACACCCTGAGGAGCCTGCTTTGCCATAGACTGGATGGCCGGTATCAATTCAGGGTCGATGAATATCTGTGCTGGAATTTCTGCTATTTCCTTTACATCTGTTGTTTTCTGTGCAGGTAAAACCATGCTTGCAAGAGATTTCTTGCCTTCCTGCTGTAATACATTCAGGTTAAATCCACCGGATGGCGGATTACCGGCTGCGGTAATGGAGATCAATCCTTCCGCTTCACCCTTGGGATCAAAAGCAACTCCATCAGCGGAGATCCAGCGGGTGATATCGTCTTGACTCCAAACCAGAACTGGAACACGTTCCTTTACCTGGATTGAAATGGAAGAAGGCCAGCCAATCACCACGCTGACATCTGAGATGACTGGGTAGGTATTCTTGATCACCTTTTCGATCGGTCCGGGAACAACTCCCAATATCTTCTGTCCTTTGATCGGAATAATGCTTTCGATCTCTTCCTGTGTCACCCGTTCAGCACCAGATAAATGGATCTGGTTCACCTGGAAGAATGGTGAAGTCCAGAAGAAATAGATGCAAAATGCGGACAATCCAAATATGGCGGCAGAAACTAATCTCCATCCGGGTTTAAAGACCGGGAAAGCAGGTAATTTGATCTCAACCCCGTTCTTGAAGGCATAGAAGAACTTCCGTCTTGTTCGTTTATGCGCCTTTTGCCTGATAGGCACAGTGTCTTCCCCATTGCGGGAATAGATGGGTGCATTTTGCGAAGGTTTCTTTGCCACACCGGTAGCGATGAACACCCGTTGCTTCATCTCTTTGACGCGGCGGGTCCGTACATGGTCGGCACGGGTATTGGGTTTTCGACTGCCGATCATGATTGTTTGCTCCTGAATTGATGGACGGTATGCTCTCGATCCGATTTTCTCTCGATAGCCAACTCAATTAATCGATCGATCAACTGGGGATAAGGCAAACCGGATGCTCCCCATAATTTGGGATACATCGAGATTTTCGTGAAACCGGGAATGGTATTGATCTCATTTAAGTAGATCTCACCTGATTTTTTATCCAATAGGAAATCTGCCCTGGCCATACCCGCACAATCCGCAGCGGTATATGCAAGCTTTGCAAAGGTCTGGATTTGGGTGATTTGATCTTGTGTCAGTACAGCCGGAATGATCAATTCTGAGTCCGGGAGGATGTACTTCGCTTCATATGAGTAGAAGTCCGCATTTGGTCGGACCTCGCCAGGAATGGATACCTGGGGTTGATCATTGCCTAATACGCTGATTTCGATCTCCCTGGCGTCAACACCTTTCTCAATCAGGATGCGGCGGTCGTATTGAGCTGCATCGATCAAACCTTCCATCAAGTCCGAACGGTTTGCGCATTTGCTGACGCCAACCGAAGAACCCATGTTAGATGGTTTCACAAATAACGGGTAACCTGCAACCTTTTCTGCCTGGTTGACCACTGTTGGCAGGTCATTTTCGATTTGAGAACGTAAAACCAAAATGGAAGGAACCACCGGAATATTATTGGCGCGCATCAGATCTTTGAAAAGTGCTTTATCCATTGCCACAGAAGATCCGAGGACACCAGCACCAACGTAAGCTACATCAGCCATTTCCAGCATACCCTGCAACGTTCCATCCTCGCCGTAAGTACCATGCAATACTGGGAAGATAACATCCAGATTGGCCAATTTGAATACAATTTCATCACCGGAAACAGAATGGAGTTGATATAAACCTGGTCGGGTTGGATCGCCAAAAATTGCTGCGCCAGAAAGTTTGGATGTTTTCTTGTCAGCCAGTAGATCCAGCAGGTTTTCCCCGACAACCCAGCGTCCTTCCTGAGTGATCCCGATGGGGAATACTTCATATTTCTCCCTATCGATCACGCTGAGAACTGAACGGGCAGACATGAGAGAGACTTCGTGTTCTCCAGATCTACCACCAAAAATTACGCCGAGTTTTAATTTCTTACCCATTAATTCACTCCGAATCAAATTTGCCTAAAAATTCAATTTCTGTTTCCAATAAAATTCCAAATTTCTTCTGAACTTCACCCTGGACATGCTTGATCAGGTGAAATATATCCATCGCAGAGGCTTTACTGCCGCTGAGGATAAAATTGGCATGCTTGGTACTGACTTCCACGCCACCGATACGGGTCCCTTTTAATCCTGCTTCCTCGATGAGCCTTCCAGCAAAATCTCCTGTTGGATTCTTGAAGATGGACCCCAGGCTCGCACCGGAAGGCTGTGAATCTTTTCGTTTGGAGGTAAACTCAGCCATTTTGTTTTTTATTACGGTTGAGTCTTTCTTCTCCATCCGAAAAATTGCACCCAGGACTATGGCTTTTTTGTTATTACGTTTTAAAACACTGCTCCGGTATTCATACTGGAATTCTTCACAAGTCCAGGTTTCAGTCACTCCGCCCGGAACTAAAATGTCAGCCGTAACCAGGTTAGCATGGATGTCATAACCATTTGCTCCAGCATTCCCATAGACAGCCCCGCCCACAGTTCCCGGAATTCCACAGGCCCATTCGAATCCACTCAAACCGTGTTCGGCGATCTTGCGGGAAAGGGTGACCATATTCACTCCGGAATCTGCCCTAACCAGGGGAGAGGCCAGGGGGAGATCAAAGTCAATTTCGTGTGTATGATTCACAATGATCACGCCATCGAAACCCGAGTCGCTGACCAGGATATTTGAGCCTTCACCCAATAACTTGTATGGAATACCGATTTTATGCATGAGTTGAACAACTTGAACAAGATCCGTGATTGTCTCAACGGAAACCAGTCCAGCAGCAGGTCCACCTACACGGGCAGTAGTGTACCTGGCCAGTGGAATGTTTTCCATTAGCCGGTCACCCAATGTCTCGCGTAAGGTTTTCATCTGCTCTTGCATTTCGTATTCCTTGATCCTTATGATGCCTTTAGAAAACGGATCAACTTCATTACGACCTGTTTTCGTTCTTTATCGTTCAAATCTCCTTCAAAGTATTTCACCTGAGGTTTTGGAGACGTGAGTTTGATCTCTGTGTTCATGGCGTTTAATGGGTTATTAGAAACCTGATATCGCTGTGTATTGGTGAGAATATCTTTCGAAGCCATTTAATTCTTCCTTTCAGGCAGTGATTCTGCCAACGCTTTATTTACCAGATTTGCATCTCCTGCTGAAAGAACGATCACCACATCACCTGGGCGAAGTTCCTTCTGGAGTGTATTTACTACAGTTGCAAGTTCTGGGATAAAGTGGGTATTTTTCTGATTCATTTGCCTGACAAGTTGATTTGATGAATAATCCTCTTTTTTTTCACGGGATGCGTAGATCTCAGTAACAATAACTTCATCTGCTTCAGAAAAGGCGTTGATGAATTCATTTTCAAGTAGGCGGGTGCGGGAATAGGTATGTGGCTGCCAGATAGCCCATATCCGGTTGTGTTGATATCGGGAGCGGGTGGCTGCGAGAGTGCTTTTTATCTCAGTCGGATGATGCGCGTAGTCATCGATTAGCGTAATTCCATTCACTATGGCCACGATTTCAAAACGTCGCCCGGTACCGGTGAATTTACCGACAACTGCCACTGCCTTATCCATGTCAAGATGTAACAGATCAGCGACACTCAGAGAGGCAAGTGTATTGAGCAAATTATGTTTACCTGGCAGGGTGATGGAAATGCTCTTTCCTAAAACCTTAATACCCATGGGTGTCTTCAGAACAAAATCAAAGGAGTAGTTCCCATCAGCAGATAGGACCAGGTTAACTGCCCGATAGTCGCAATTTTCGTTAAAACCGTAACTAACTGAATTCAAACCTTGAATGGTTACTTTATGCTGAAGTTGGATAAGATTCTCTTGGTCACCACAAACAAGCACAGTCCCACCGGGTCTGGTTGAAGAAGCAAATTCATCAAAAGCCTGGTAATAATCAGACAGGGTTGGGAAACAATCAGGGTGGTCGTGTTCCATAAAAGTAATTACGCTGATGTCCGGTTTCAAACCCAGGAACATCCGGTCGTATTCATCCGCTTCCATGACGAAGTATTTGCCTTTACCTGCCCGGGCGTTTGTTTTCAGCTGGTTGATGGTTCCGCCCACAATAAATGAAGGGTCCAATCCCAATTCAGATAACATCCAGGCGATCATCCCGGTCGTGGTTGTTTTTCCATGAGTCCCGGCTACAGCGATTCCAACCTTCGATTCCATGAATTGACCCAGGAATTCAGAACGTTTGAGGACTGGAATATTTTTCTCACGTCCCGCAAGCACTTCCGGGTTTTCATCGGAAATGGCTGATGAGCGCACGATGATATCAGCGCCGATGATGTTTTCGGCTTTATGCCCTATCGTGACCGTTATCCCATCCTGAATCAGGGCTTCTGCAAGCGGGCTCATCATCTGGTCCGATCCGCTGACAGAATAACCGCTCTGCTGCAACAGCCGTGCAATTGCAGAGAGTCCGGTACCACCAATTCCAATGAGATGAACGTGTTTTTTCATAAGAAAATTATGATGACAAACCCAAATGCTAATGCAGTGACAAAATAAACCAGGGGTGTTCCCAACCAGGCTGGTGCAAGGAAGGGGATCATTTTGAGGGCTGCATCTCCCATGACCGTCCCTTTTATCGGTGCCGCAATATAGCTGATCGGATAATCAGCCTGATGTAAAAAGTACCAGATGGAACCAAAGATCAAGAAACCGTTGACCACTCCTAAGAACAATCCTAATAATGTATCCTGCAGGTGCTCCCTAACAAATTTGGGTGATTCGGACAAGCGGGGCAGGTTGGGGGATTGGTAACCAAAGAACACCAAACCAACAATGATGATAAAACGCAGCCAAAAAGCAGATGAGTTACCACTATGGGCTACTGTTTCGGTTATGATCGGGGCAAATTTTTCAATGATTGTGATCAGGAAGAGACTGAGGATCACCGCAAAGGTAACCAGGATCTCTTTTGCCCAACCACGGGTCGCACCGATAATGGCAAAAAGAAGTACAAATAACCAGAACATGAAGGTCAGGCTGATCATGGCTGTATCCTTCCAGTTTTCTTGGTTGAAAGATCAACAAGCATTTCAGCGATTCGGTCAGCTGCATCTGGAACAGCAAGGGATTTCATTGAATTGCGCATCTGTGCTAACTTTTGCGAATCTGACAGTATTGATTTGACTAAAGGTACAAGATCAACCCCTAAACGGCTGTCTTCCAGAACTAAGGCAGCACCATGGCTTGAGAGATAGTCCGCATTCCCTTTCTGATATCGCCATGCATATGGATACGGAACCAGGATGGCTGGTAGACCAAAGAGGGGATATTCTCCAAGGGTGGAGGCTCCAGCACGGGAAATTGCCAGATCTGCGGCGGCTAGAGCAGCGCCCATATTATGCAAATAAGGATAAAGATGGTAATTCGATCTCATTTCATCTGAAAGTTTTTCCCGGCTTTGTTCAGCCACCGCGAAATCCAATTGTCCGGAGATGTGGATGATCTGGGCGAAACTGAGTAATTCATCCAGATATTTTTCTACCACCTGGTTTATTGATCGTGCACCTTTGCTACCACCAAATATCAGAACAACTGGTTTTTCCTTTGAGAGATTGAAAAGCTGATCTGCTTTTTCCCTTGTCCATTCTGAAAAAGTAACTCTGGTGGGGTATCCGGTAACCCTGGTACTTCGATGTCCCGAAAAATAGGTCTTTGATTCCGGGGTTGTCAATGCAATTTGGTCAGAGAATCTGGCGAGAGTTTTTATTGCCAATCCTGGCTCTATATCCGGAACATAAAGCAATGATTGGAGAGGGATACCCGCCAATGCCATTGGTACAGCAACGTATCCGCCGGTGAAAAGTAGTACATCCGGTTTGAAAGATTTTAGAATTCTACGGGATGCAAAATAGCCTCTTGTTAATCGCAAAACATTCCCGGGGAGGGATTTAATTCCGATACCATGAATACCGGCAGCCGGAATTGTTTCAAACGCGATGTTCTCCCGTTTGACCATATCCGCCTCTATTCCGCCTTCAGTTCCGACCCAGAGCACTTGATCAACCCTGGTTTTCAGAGCTTGAAGAACGGCTAGTGCGGGATACACGCCGCCGCCCGTTCCACCTGCGCAAATCAACAACCGCACTGAAAGCACTCCCATCCTTGGCTTCATTCGCCAAATTTGTGCGAGAGATATTCATTAGAATACCTACCGCCATTAAAGTTGTTACAAGGTTCGAGCCACCAGCACTGAAGAATGGCAGCGCGTTACCTGCAAATGGAAACAATCCGATAATTACTGCCATGTTCAGCATCGCTTCCAACACGATCCAGAAGGTAATACCTGAAGCCAACAACGACCCTAATTGGTCAGGTGCGTTTCTGGCGATACTTAATCCTCTCCAAAGAAGTAACCCGAAAAGAAGAACTACTCCTGCAGCTCCGAGCAATCCCATTTCTTCAACAATGACAGCAAAGATACTGTCTGTGTATGGGAATGGTAGACCGGTAAACTTAACATTGGATTGACCTATACCAACTCCAAACCAGCCGCCATTGATGACTGCTTCCATGGCGCGCATCACATGGTAGGAGGATTTCGTCATATCCTGTAAACCTGTAAGGTAGTCCTGTAAACGAGAAGCACCTGTATCGTAGACCTTCAACCCCAGCCAACCGATGAGGGCGACTGCAGCGAGGGCAAGAATGATCTGACGCCATTCAGCACCGGCAAGGAAAAATAATAATCCGCCGATTAAAATCACTGTTGCAGCAGCACTCAGGTCAGGTTGTAACAGAATGAGTCCACCTACAATTCCAAGTATGGCAACCACCGGGAATAATCCGAAACCAAAAGTCTTGATCTTTGAACGTTTTGAATACAACCAGAAGGATAAATAGATCACCATGATCAGTTTTGCGAGTTCGGAAGGTTGTATTGATCCATTTAATAAACCGCGTGCCGGACCAGCATCCCCTCGTCCAAAAACCAGCACTAATAACAGCATACCGATTGTTCCGCCCATGATCACTATGATGAATTTCTGGTACTTGTGGTAATCGATCATTGAGATAATAGTCGCCAGGACTAAACCCAGAACTACCCAGCGAACCTGTTTAATAAAGATTGCGGTGGCAGGCATATCATGGACTACGGCAAAATCCCAACTGGCGGAGTACAGCATCACCAACCCATAGGCTAATAAAGCCAGGACAATGAGTAAAAGCGGTACATCCACATGTAACTTAATATTGGACGTTCCTGTAACTGCACTTTTAGGTGTGGTTGATTTTACGAAAGTAGCTGTACCCATTGGATGAAAGCCTCTCCACGTTGCTCGAAATCGATAAATTCATCAAAACTGGTTCCTCCGGGGGATAAAAGAACCACAAATCCCGGTTTTGCATACTCTATTGCCTTTGCTAATGCTTCCTGCATGGTTGAGAACTTATCGATTGTTATAATGGATGATTGGTGATGATCAGCTGATACAGCACCATAAATCTTATTAGCAGCTTCGCCAAAGAGTATCAGGTGAGTTACCCGTTCATGGGCGAGTGCAGCGAAATCTTCCCATGGTAAATTTTTGTCACGTCCCCCGGCAAGCAGAATGATGGATTCGGAAAACGACCTTAAAGCTGCCATCGTCCTCTCAGGGGCGGTAGCTATTGAGTCGTTGTACCATCTGGTTCCGTTGTATTCTCGGACAAACTGCAGCCGATGTGGAACGCCGCTAAAATCTGCCAGTCCTTTTTGGATCGCTTCTGCTCCGAAACCTGCTGCATAAGAAATAGCGCAAGCAGCCAGGACATTCATCAGGTTGTGCTCTCCGCGGAGTTGAATATCAGATACATCCAGCAAGGGGGTTATCAATCCTGCAGCTGAATAGCACACCTGGTGGGCTTGGACGAAGGTCGAAGGTGCATTATCATCACCTTGTTTTAACCCAAAGGTGATGATGTGACCTTTGCAGAGATTTGCTAAGTTTCGTGATCCCTCATCGTCCCGGTTTAAAATGGCATAGTCACCTTTTTTCTGATAAGTCAGTATTCTGGATTTTGCTTCTTTGTAGGCTTCCATATTGCCATGTCGGTCCAGGTGATTAGGTGTGATATTCAGAACAACCGCGATATACGGAGAAATGGTCATTTGTTCCAATTGAAAACTGGATATCTCCATGATCACCAGGTCGTCTTTTTTCATTTGATCCACATTAGAGATCAAAGGATTCCCGATATTGCCGCCAACCCAAACTTTATTCGGTGCGGAAATGCCTTCTTTTGCTATCCGGCCAACCAGAGTGGTGGTGGTGGTTTTCCCGGCGGATCCTGTGATACCAATGACCTTGCAGGGGACTTCTTCCATAAATATTTGGGTATCGTTCGAAATCCCGATACCCCGCAAGTTGGCTTCAACTGCGATTGGATTGGTGAGGGGAACTCCACCTGATAAACAGACAAGGTCGATGCCATCCAATATACTTAATGGATGACCACCGGTAACCCATTGAATATCCAGGTCTTGCAAAGCTGCTTTGGCACTGCTTAGTTTTTCTTCAATCTGGTAATCATTGAGGATAACAAATGCACCCCTGGAACAAAGAAAACGGGTAAGAGCCTGACCCTGACGGGCGGCTCCCATGATCAATACTCGTTTCCCGGTCCAATCACTCATATTTACACCAAAGTAAACGCTATCCCTACCATTGCAGACATTAAAGCCACAAGCCAAAATCGTTGAACCACCTGAGTTTCGCTCCAACCCAACAGCTCAAAATGTAGATGTAAAGGAGCCATCTTGAACAGTCTTTTTCCATGTGTGATTTTAAAATAAGCAATTTGTAATACATCACTTACTGCTTCACTGACTGGAATAATTGCGATTAATGGTAGTGCCAACCATTGACCGGTCATCAACGCGATGTATGCCAAGGTGGCACCGATTGCCAGTGATCCTGTGTCACCCATGAACAACTGCGCTGGATGGACGTTAAACCAGAGAAATCCAAAGATCGCTCCCACCAGGGTAAAACAAAAACGGGCAATGAAAACCTGCCCTGCCATGAGGGCGATGATGCCGTATGTCGCAAAACAGGTTGCAGAGATCAACCCGGCCAGTCCATCCATTCCATCTGTGAAATTTACAGCGTTGGCCATCGCTACAATAATGAACATGGCAATGGGAATGTACCAGATTCCGAGATCAAGCGGGTGTTTGGCTCCCGGCCAAAGTAAGTGTGGAACATTCAATAAATACTGGAGGGATAATGCTGCACCGAGAGCCAGTATGGTCTGAAGTAGGAATTTCGTCCTGATGCGCATCCCGGAACCACGCCTGGGACCACGAATCCCTTCCCAGTCATCGATTGCACCAAGGAGACCAAAAGCAACCATGACCACTGAAGGAAGGATGATTGATTGACCATAAACATTTAAACCGATCAATGAAGCAGCATTCAATAAAAATGTTACAAAAATGACCGGCATGATGATCATGACACCACCCATGGTGGGAGTGCCCATCTTGGTTATATGTGCGTCCGGTTCTTCGACCCTGATTAATTTACCGATCTTTAATTGGCGCAGCAGCCGTAGAAGTGGTCCGCCCCAAATGACAGCCAGAATAAATGTAAATGCACTTAGCGTTAGGGCAAGGGAAGTTTCTTTCATCTTTCCTTCTCCAGTGCAAAAACTATCTGATCCATATGCATACTATGAGACCCTTTTATCAGGACTACATCACCGTCCGACAGAGTGGATTGTAAATATCCTATCGATTCCATGGCTGTATCGAATGAATGAACACAGCAGGACCCCAAATTCGCCTTCATGGCAGAACTGGCTATCATTTTTCCACGTGGACCGATGGTTATCAAATCGGAAACGACTTCAGCAGCCCGGGCTCCTACGAGCTCATGACCTTCCTCTTCGTATTGCCCTAATTCAAGCATGTCACCTAAGACTGCAATCTTGCGGCCATCCAATTCCTCAAGCAGATTAAGGGCTGCAAGTGTGGATTCCGGGGAGGCATTATAAGTATCATCGAGCAATAAAGCACCCTGTTCTGTATAAACTGCCACCAGCCTGAGTTGTGAATGGCTGTTCCTTAATCCAATGATAATCTCGCCCCAGGTCAGTCCTTCCGCCAGACCAACAGCCGCCGCCCTTAATGCAGTATGGACAGAATGCTGACCAATCAGTGGAACTCGCAATTGAAATACATCGTTCTGATAGTGTAGATTGAAACGTATTCCTTCCAATCCTTCACCAACGACTTCATCTGCCCAGATATCTGCAGCCGGGTCGAGACCATAATTAATTACTCTTGCCTGGGTGAGTTCTGCCATAGGCCGTACCCGGGGATCATCGTAATTTAATATGGCAATACCTTCGGGAGCAGGTGGTAAAGATTTGATCAACTCTGCTTTTCCCCGGGCAATTACATCCTGAGATCCTGCTCTTTCAGCATGGACTGTGCCAATATTGGTTACGACACCCACCTGTGGTTTGGCAATGTCACACAGGAGAGCTATTTCTCCGGGAACGTAAAAGCCCATCTCAAGAACAGCTCTTTCATATCCCTCACCAAGGCGCAAGATTGTTAGGGGTAAACCAATCTCATTATTCAAGTTACCAGGATTTCTTAATGTCCGGTATTTTTGATTCAGGACTTCGCTGATCAATTCTTTAGTGGTAGATTTGCCAACACTTCCGGTGATCCCAACAACCCTGAGGTCAAGCTTTGAACGCCAGAACTTGGCAATTTTTTGTAGAGCAAGAACAGAATTTTCTACCAGGATGCAGAAAGGAATATTTGGAATATTTTCCAGAGATAACTTTTCTTCTTTATCCAGTTTGAGGGTGGGAAATAAATTTGACAGATCCTTTTCTACCAGGGCGATTACCGCTCCTTTATGAAAAGCATCGCCGACATAATTATGACCATCAACTCTTTCCCCGGATATGGCGACAAATAGGGACCCTGCAATGCATTGACGTGAGTCAATGGAAGCCTCAGTGATGACCAGGTTGACACCTTCCGGTCTATATCCAAGTAACGCTTCAAATACATCAGCAAGGTTTAGCACCATTTCTCCTTATTGTTTCAAGCCCAACCGGATCTCATCCGGGGGGATATTCATTAATACGACCAATTCCTGGACAGCTTCCGCAAATACAGGTGCCGCAACGATAGATCCCCAAATGGATGTTTTTGGTTTTTCCAGCCAGACGTATACCAGGAATTTCGGATCATCGGCGGGTCCCCAGCCAACGAACGAAGCATTGGTCACTCCCATTGAATAACCGTATGGAGTCGGGATTTCAGCAGTACCGGTTTTCCCTGCCAGTCGATAACCATCCACCAGTGCATCTGAAGATTCTTCTTCCAAAGAGGTGGCGAGCATTTCGGTTAATGTTCTTGCTGTTTCAGGCTTAATGGGATTTGCAATTACCTGGGGCGTAGTATTGTACTGACGTCCGTTGCTCACCATCGCCTTCAAGATATGCGGAGCCATGATCTTGCCATCATTTGCAGCCGAGCTGATGGCCGATGCCAGTTGGATGGGTGTAACAGCCAAACCTTGACCAAAGGAGTGCGTGGCGAGGTCGACATCGTACCACAAGCCGTCATCGGGTGTACGAAGTGGGAAGACGGCTTCATTCGCTAGATCGATCCCGGTTATATGACCTATACCAAATCGTTGTAAATAATCATAAAATATCTTAGGACCCATCTGTTTGGCGATCCAGGATAAACAGACATTCAACGAATGCTGCATACAACCGATCATATTTTGTTCACCCCAGGCGTTTCCATCCCAGTTACGGATGATGGCTCCACCGATTTCAAATTCGCCGGTGTCCAGGAAAGGCGTTTCTGGGGTTACAGCACCTGAATCGAGTGCCGCAGCCATGGTAAGTACTTTGAATACCGAACCCGGTTCATAAGTTGTGGAGACTGCCCGGTTGAAAAATGCAGCATTATCAAATATTTTGCTGATTTCCCAGTATTTATTGGGTTCCAACCGCGGTGAGTTGGCCATGGCGATTATTTCACCATTTTTTGGGTCTAAAACGATCAAGGTTCCGGAGATTGCACCGGAACTTTTAACGTGTTTATCAATAACCTTTTCCATACTTGCTTGTATTTCCCGATCAATGGTCAGGATCAAGTCGCTGCCGGGTGGAATTTGTGGAATATCCCCGACCAGGTTAGGATCGAGTGGTACTCTCACGTCAATTGGGGTACCTGCCAATAATTCGTTATATTTTTCCTCAACACCGTAATAACCGTGCCCAACCCGGATCTCATGCCGGTCAGCTGTCTTACTATCTTCACTGGTTTCGAGTGTATAAAAACCCAGGATATTGGATGCCAGTGATCCTTCGGGGTAACTTCGTTGAAGATGAGCGGTGAGGATTACACCATCCAGGCTGGGTGGTGTTTTTTGCAAATACTTTGGATCATCTGCCATTCTTGCATATGAATCCATCAATTGGCGGATCTCATCTGCTTTTGCGGATGAAACAAAATCTGATAGGATCAAATAAGATGAATTTGACGTGGCAGCGGTACTTACTTTTTCTAATGTGGCTGTGTAATCCAACCCGAGAACGGTTTCAAGAGCACGAGCAATTGATTCCGGGTCATTGACATCGACTAAATTGACACCTATTTCATAAAGTAACTGATTCCCTACTAGGAGACTCCCCTGGCGATCATAGATCTTTCCACGTTCGGGGAAAATAGTTCGGGGAACATATGCCCAGGTCTTCCCATAATCAGAGACTTCTTTTGCCTGAACACTGGTTTGAATGTGCACCATTTGGGCAACGACTAACAAACCAGCCAGGGTGAGAAGAATTCCTACAAATAAAAAGCGCGGGTAATGCGGTAATTTCATTTCATACCTTTAATTATCATAAACAGGTTGAACAAATCGGTCATACATCCAATCCCAAAGTGATTGGGTAAACTCCGGACTAATTACGTCGTCCGGTAAGGTCCGGATGGAGTCTGGAGCAAGGATGGCAGAAGGTTTTCCGTTATAACCGGGGATGACCATATAGGTATAACGGTCTGCGCTTAATTCTTTAAAACCCAATTTTTTCGCCCGGTTGGCCATTTCAGTGGAAGATGTAATCCTGGCTAAATCAGTCTCGAGTTGAGCGATCGATTGTATGGTCTTTGACTTCTCGTACTGATATTGTTGAATAGCGCGTCCCGCTATACTGGCTTTGGAGGAAACAGACAGATAGACCCAAGCGATCAGGGAAATTGTAACTAACCCAAGCGTAATCACGCCGAGCCATTGCATTTGGCCGCGCCAAGGAACCAGTTTGTAAGCCTGCGTTATTCCTTTTTTCATGTTCGTAACTGATTCACCTTGCATAAGTCATGCCACCATCAGTTTTTCTGCGACCCGCAACTTGGCACTGCGCGCCCGCGGGTTTGTTTTTACCTCGTTTTCACCCGGTTGAATGAAGTTTGGCTTTATCACCCGGAGAATTGCTTTATGTCCGCACTGGCAAACTGGGAATTCAGGTGGACATATGCAATCTTTGCTTTCCTGTTGGAAGAAGTGTTTTACGATCCTGTCTTCCAACGAATGAAATGTGATCACTGCCAACCTACCACCAGGTATTAAGAGTTCCATCGCGATCGGCAGGACAGTTGTAATGCTTTCAAGTTCATTATTTACTGCGATCCGGAGTGCCTGGAAGGTGCGAGTGGCGGGGTGTATCCCTTTTTGGCTTCTTCCTGCTACTTTTTCGATCAGTTCAGCAAGTTGCTGGGTGTTGGAAAGGGGTCTGGCTGCCAGAATGCCATGTACTATTCGTCTGGCATTCTGCTCTTCTCCATAACCCCACAAGATCTGTAACAATTCTTGTTCGTCGAAATTATTGACGATATCCGCAGCTGTCATTCCGGTTGTCGGGTCAAAGCGCATATCCAGCGGAGCATCCTTTCGGAAGGAGAAACCTTTTTCGGGATTATCCAGTTGAATCGAAGAAACCCCCAGGTCAAGTAGAATTCCATTTACTGACTGCCATCCCAGGGAGTTCGCCTTTTTTTTCATTTCACGGTAAGAGCTGTGAAAAAGGTGGACCCGCTCGCCAAATTCGGCTAGTCTCGATCTGGCAATGTCAAGGGCGATGGGATCCAGATCCAAACCGAGGAGTTCACCATCAGGAGCACTCAATTCGAGAATTCCGTGTGAGTGACCACCTGCACCAAGTGTACCGTCGATATATTTGCTTCCCGCAGCAGGGTTTAAAGACTTTAAGACTTCATGGTAAAGTACGGGAAGGTGCAGGTGAGGTTCGCCAGACACCTTTGTTTCCATTTTCACCTGGCCGAGAGGTTCAGTGCTGCGAACCGTTGAGCATTTGAATCGCTGTCTTGCATTTGTGTATTCTGCTGTTGCCAGTGAATATCAGCCCAGATTTCGAAATAATCACCCACCCCGACAACGATTGCGCTGCCGTCCAAATTGACTGCTTCCCGTAGATATTGCGGTATCAGGATTCTTCCAGCCCTATCAATTTCTACCTGAACCGCATTTGAAAAAATCAACCTCTTTAACAAACGAGCATTCGGGTCTGTGATACTCAGATCGTTGACCTGGTTATAGATCAGCTCAAAAGAAGGGGCAGTCCAGACCATCAAGTTCTTGTCAAAACCCTGGGTAACATAAGCTCCCACAAGCAAGGATTCTCGATATTTGACCGGGATGGTCAATCGTCCTTTTTCGTCGAAGCTGTGAGTGTACTGTCCAAGAAACATATGTTCTATTTACCCTATTATGACGGAACGCCGGATTGCTCCGACGTCCCACTTTTACCCACATATATCCACTTACTCCCACATTATATCCACTTTTAATACATAATTCAAGTACTTTCTACCACCAGTTTTGCGTTGTAGAAGGAATTGGTGGTATGAATTTAGTGTGGCGTTAATAATCCTTTGAAGGAATTGAGTTTCTAACTTTAATGAATTCTATTCACAGGTCAACCGAAAGTACGTTCAATAAAATCCGGGTTTCCACTTATAATTGCATTGAAATCTAAACATCAACGGAGGATGTATGAAACCACAAATTTTCGCCCTCTTAACTGCCATTGCCTGGGGTGTTGGCGGGTATTTTGAAAAGAAAGGTCTACATTTAGGTAACCTTTCTCCTCAGATGGGTATTACCATCCGCACATTCACCGCATTGATCATATTAGGAATTGTCAGTTTTCCACAGTGGAAAACGGTACCTCAGGCGGGTTCAAAAGCCTTGCTTTATATGGTGATTGGTGGAGGAGTTGTAGCCGGTGCGTTGGGCATGCTTTGTTTCTATACTGCGCTCAAAGGGTGCTCCTCTAACAAAAGTAATGCCGATCGCCTTTACTTCTCCCCTTTTTGGCGCATTAATGGGCATAATATTTGCTGGTGAACCTCTCACTCTTAAATCTGTGATCGGGATATTGCTTACGGTGGGTGGAATTGTTGTTTTATCTATATAGGGGATTTTTGATATAGAATTCGAATTATTAGGGAAGATTGAGTTTCACTCTTCCTTTACATCTTGCACTGATACTCTGCTTTGTAATAGGGCAAATATTGGTTGAACTATTCTTGCGAGGATGGGTTCAACCAATTTTGTAACCCGCCAGAATGCTACAGATGCGAGTCCATGAGCAAGGATTGCAAACAAAGGTGGTTTCTGCAGGGTGTAATACGTCCAACATTCTCTCGTAGTTCCCCAATATTCTAAAAATATACCCAATACGGCACCAGCAATAAAGATTGTAAGTGCATATCTAAGATCACCCGCAAATCTGACAACCAGACAGACACCAATGATGGCCAAAATAGTAAACGCCATACCAATGGTGGGATATACGAAAACGAGCATATATATCAGAAAACCGGGAAAAATTAACCAATACAACCATTTCATCCATTTTTCCGGTATTTTGGCTGTTAATATTCCAAAGATCCTTTCCAAACGTTCTATGGCCAGTGTTGCAATTGGCCAGGCCGGAATGATCCATAACGGAGGTTTTTCGCCGGTGTAATATGACCATAACCCGGTATGTGTTCCCCAGGATTCAATAAGGAATCCTCCCGCGAAGCTTACAACAATTAATAATGCATCTTTGCGGATATCTGCCCCAACAGTGATCAAAACGGACATCACCAGGAATATCCCGATCAGCAACCAGTCGACCTGCAGCCAGAAGGGGTAAGCTGGATTGAAAAACTGGATGTATTCCTCCACCAATGGCCACCAGACAATGATAACCAGGGTGATGATCATCAATATCAGGCTAAGGATAAAGCTGCTGGAATGTGACCAGCGAAATTGATCAGCTCCAGATGACTTGGAAAATGTTGGTTTCATTAAGTAAAAAATTAGCGCTGGTATCCGGCGTTGGTGTCGATTTTTGCGGAGTCTACATTCGCACCATACAGGATTGCATCCGTCAGGTTGGCACCGGTAAGGTTGGCATTGTGAAGATTAGCCGATTTGAGATTCGCTTCTTTTAAGTTGGCACCTGTCAGGTTGGCATTATCAAGGTTGGCTTCTTCCATTCGGGCACTGCGCAAATAAGCTCCCGAAAGATTGGCGTTGGACATATTTGCCCGTGTAAGATCTGCAAAAGCAAAATTTAAGTTTCTCAGGTCCAACCCTTCCAGATTCACCCCGGAAAGACGAGGATGATCGCTAATTGCCAGTATTTTTATCAATTCTTCGCGTGTCAGATCTGACATGGTAATTACTCCGTTAGTGTTTCTTGTTTATTCGTGGATAGTCCCATCAGGCATTACTGTTCCAAATAGAGATTTGGCCCTTAGAATTTTATGATCGGGGGCGTTTGTTCCGGTCAGGTTTGCGTTTGAGAGGTTGGCATTGGTCAGGTCGGCTGCACCAAGGTTCGCATCCAGAAGATTGGAATCAGACAAATTAACATCGGTCAAATCTGCTTCAGCAAGGTTGGCTTCATGTAGATCAGCCCGTCTTAAATCTGTCCCTCTTAGATAGGCCTTACGCATATCTGCTCCCACCAGATTGGCATCCTGTAGGTTTGCTCCACCTAAATTTGCTCCAACCAAATCTGCACCCTGGAGTTGGGCTTTTTGTAAATTTGCTCCAGTAAGTACTGCACCGTGGAGAATCGCTCCCCGGAGATCAGCTTCACTTAGATCCACCTTGCCCAACCAAAGGGGTTTATTTCCATTAAGGAGTTGAAAGATTTCAAATCGTGTGAATTCAGCCATAATACACTCCTGCAAAGGGGATATTATCCATTATATATCATTTGTGACTGGTATTTGCAGTAAAACAGGTGTAAATAAGATTATATCCCTGCCAACTGAACGATCTCATCCAGGGTGGGAATGCCAAGCCTGCCTCCCAACCGTGTTGAGGCTATGGCTCCTGCTGCGGATGCATAGGAGACGGATTTTTCCAATGGGAAATGATTGAGTACTCCATAAAGGAAGACCCCGTGAAAGATATCACCGCATCCGGTTGTGTCAACCACTGTTGGCAGAATAAATGCCGGCTGGTGAAATTCAACCCCATCAGCTTCTTTGAACCATGATCCTTCTGTTCCACAGGTAATCCCTGCAACTTCGACTCCTTCCATTAAGAAAGCATCCAGCATGGCAGAGATGGAATCTTTCCCGGTATAGTTTTGCGCATAGCCAATCGCCGTGATGCAATAATCGACCTGTTTAAGAATTTTTCTATCTGCTTCTTTGAACAAGCCTGCTCCACCATCGAAAGACACTTTTCCACCAGAAGATCGAATTTGACCTGCAGCAAACGAAACGGTTTCAGGATATGTACCCGTTATATGTAGAATTCTAGCTTTAGAGATACAGGTCAATTTCATTTTTTCCCAGGAGGTGATCAGGCGCATCACCCCGGTAATTGATGATGGCTCGTTTACCGGTTGTTTTATGAACGAGGATTGTCGAAACTGTGGATCTTCCGGATGGTGTGATATGCATGAATTCTGTATTGACATGATCAGTATCCAGGTATTCCCTGATCTTTTGACCTTGCCAGTCATCCCCGATCGTATCCAGTAAGGCAGTGGAAACACCAAGATGTGATAATGCACAAAGAGCATTCGGCACAGGTCCGCCACCTTGCATGCTTGCTTCTTCCACCCGGATGAGATCATCACCGGTCGGGAAATGGTCAACAACATAAAGAATATCCAGGGGGGCACGCCCAATTCCAACCACATCAACACTGCGCATATTTCAATCCTTAATACTTAGGGATCTACAGGTAATCTATCCGGGGGCGGTATTGCAATGCTTCTGCCAGATAGACCAGTAATATATTTTCAGATCCTGCCAGGTCCGCAATTGTTCGTGCTAATTTAAGGATGCGATGGTAGGAACGTGCAGTCAATTGAAGTTGGTTTGTGGCAGTCTTCATCAAACTGCGTCCAGCATCATCGAGTACACAATATTTTCTTACTTCAGCAGTGGTCATATCGGCATTGCACATTGTGGAATGCCGTCCACGCTTCTCTTCTTTCATGAACCGGTCACGTTGGATCTGCCGGGCTGCTTCCACCCGCAATTGGATCGTGCTGCTTGATTCTCCCAGGCGGTCATCATTTAGCTTATCAAACTCAACCCGTGGAACCTGGATGTGGATATCGATCCTGTCAAGTAATGGACCTGAAACACGCTTCTGGTATTTGGATACAGTGCTATTTGAGCAGGTGCAGGCTCGGACTGGATCCCCGTAATAACCACACGGGCAAGGGTTCATTGCAGCAATCAATTGGCAATTTGCTGGAAAGGTGAGTGATCCCTGTGCTCTGCTGATGGTAACAAGTTTATCTTCAATGGGTTGGCGCAAGACTTCCAATACGCGAGAACCGAATTCTGGTAGTTCGTCCAGGAATAATACACCTCGATGCGCAAGAGAGACCTCGCCTGGATGCGGCCAGTTCCCGCCGCCAACCAGGCCGGCATGGGAGATGGTATGGTGGGGTGAACGGAAAGGCCTGTTACGGATGAGGGGAACATCCGGTGGCAGCTGGTCAGCAATCGAGTAGATCTGGGTGACATCCAGGGCTTCTTCTATGGTCATCTTGGGTAGGATGGCTGGCATGGCACGAGCTAATAATGTTTTGCCCACTCCGGGAGGACCGATCATGAGGACGTTATGACCTCCTGCAGCAGCCACTTCCAGGGCGCGTTTAACGTGCTCCTGCCCCTTGACCTCACGAAAATCAGTTTGCACCTGAACGGGTAGGTCTTCAGGGTTAATTAAAGGAAATGGTTTGATCGGTTTAATGCCTTTAAGATGAAGGAAAAGCTCTTTTAGATTATTGACCGGGATGACTTCAATTTCTGGCAGCAGGGCAGCTTCGGGTGCATCGACAAATGGTACGATTACCTTGTGGTATCCTTCACGCCTTGAGACAGCGATCATGGGCAGCACGCCGCGGACATGCCGGACTGATCCATCCAACGAGAGTTCTCCAAGTACTACCGTATCATCCAGGCAATTGACATCCAACTCTTCAGCCGCTATCAAAACACCTAGTGCAATGGGGAGATCGTAAGCCGGGCCTTCTTTCCGTACAGATGCAGGAGCAAGGTTCACCGTAATGCGTTTGCGCGGGTAAAACAAACCGGCGTTTTTTATCGCAGATAACACCCGTTCGCGGCTCTCCTGCACTGACGCATCCGGCAGGCCGACGATGACCACACTTGGCAGACCATTACCTCCGCCAGTGTCCACCTCCACTTCGACGATAACGCCTTCCAATCCAATAACCGCGCAAGAAAAAACTCTGGCAAGCATGGTGTTAGTTTAGATGGAGAGTTGTGAAATGTCAAATGGATGAATATATCAGTTCGAAAAATTTAATGCCCTTAACTAAATATTTTCGCTAAAAAGCAAACCAGCGTTATATATTGCATCAAGTCATAGAAAAGGATAATTCGGACTGGTATAAGGCAGCACGAATCCGGACCTTCGGAAAACGTGCTCACAAATGAGCTGTAGCGGATCCATGGCAGATTGCCTAGCTTGTAGAAAATGGTTTTTCAGGTATTTTTGTTGGTTTGGTGTGAATTGCTCAATACGATTTTCAATCATAGTACAATTATCATAATAGTACCTTGACAGACATAGTAATGTGTCATATGATACTAATCAAGAGGTGATCATATGAGTGAAAATCAAATTACATCCGACCTGTTACGTGGCCATACCGATACGATGATTTTACGGCTATTATCCAAAGCTGACCGTTATGGCTATGAGATTGTCAAACAGATTGCCGAGCTTTCGGGAGGCGAATATGAATTAAAGGAAGCCACGATGTACTCCAGCGTCCGGCGGCTGGAGGCTGACGGCGATATCGAGTGGTACTGGGGCGATGAATCTCAGGGCGGACGGCGTAAGTATTTTAAGATTACCGAAAAGGGTAAATTAACTTACGCAAACAACAAAACCAATTGGGAGTATGCAAAGCGTGTACTCGATAACTTATTATAAGGAGAAGTGATGTGATGAACGATAAATTAAACCAATATTTGAATGGTGTTTTTGCGCCTTACGATGGAGTGAAAAGCGTCCCCGAACTAAAGGCAGATCTGCTCTCCGATTTACAGGACCGGTTTAGTGAACTAAAAGCCGAAGGCAAGGACGATGAAACAGCTTTTGAAATGACCATTGACAGCATCGGTGACATCGAACAAACGGTACTGGAGGTTTCTAACCTCTCCCGCTCACTTGAACGGCAGGTGCTGACAAACTTTAGCGCGAGCAACCTGCCAAAAAGTGATTTCGCTGGCGTTACCGCACATAAAGGTAATTTTGATGCGAGTGAATTGCGTGGTTCCGATTTTTCGCATGCAGATCTGACCGGTAGTTCGTTTTATAGCAGTGATGTGCGTGAAGCCAATTTTGATGGGACAAACCTGACGGATTGCAACCTGTCTACCAGTGACTTAGCGGAAGCGAGCTTTCGTAAATCCATCCTAGTCCGCACCAATTTCAACACATTGGAATTGGCGGGAGCAATATTCAGCGATGTAAAACTCACCGGCGTCAAGTTCAATACGATCGACCTCAGAAAAACAGTTTTTGAGAACTGTGTCTTTGATGGCGTGGATTTCAAATATTGCGACCTACAAGACCTTTCTCTTGACGGACAGACCTTTCTCGGTGTGAAGTTTGACGATACAGCATTGGCAGGTGCCTCATTCAAGGGAGCGACGATCAGAAACGTGACTTTCATGGCACCGATGACCTGGCATACCTGGACAAAGAAATATATTCGCGCCATAAAAACCATTTGCTTTGACGGGGCAAAGATGGATAAGTTGACTTATGCAATGCTCAAAGGCATGGAAGCCGATCTATCTAAGGTAACGGTAATTTAATGAGGAGAAGTAAATGTTTAACAATTCAATTCAAGTGAAAGGTCTGCAAAAGTCCTACAAAAAGCTCCACGTTTTAAAAGGAGTAGATTTTGAGGTAGAAAAAGGCAAAATTTTCGCCCTACTCGGCTCCAACGGTGCGGGCAAGACAACAATCATCAAAATCCTCACCACTCTGCTGAAACTGGACTCCGGAACCGCCATTGTAAATGGATTCGATGTTACCTCAAAGCCCGATGCTGTGCGGCAGTCGATCAGCCTGACCGGTCAATTCGCAGCTGTAGACGAAATATTGACCGGGCGGGAAAACTTGATCATGATCGCCAGGCTGCGGCATCTAAAGAATCCACAGCAAGTGGCGGACGATCTGCTGAAACGCTTCGGACTGATCGAGGCTGCCGACCGCAGGGTTTCCACCTATTCAGGTGGTATGCGTCGCAGACTAGACATCGCCATGAGCCTGGTAGGGAACCCGCAGCTCATTTTCCTCGACGAGCCGACCACCGGACTTGACCCCGAAGCGCGCATCGAGGTTTGGAAGACAGTCAATGACCTTGCTGCTAATGGTATAACAGTATTCCTGACCACGCAGCATTTGGAGGAAGCTGAACAGCTTGCCGACCGGATTGCCATTCTGCATGAGGGTAGGATTATTGCCAACGGCACGCTCGATGATCTGAAAAAACTGTTCCCACCAGCGAAGGTGGAATATATTGAAAAACAGCCGAGCTTGGAGGAAATATTCCTCGCTATCGTCGGCAAGAAAGAGGAAAAAAATAATGGAAACAGTAAATAAACATTTTTTCAGCGACATGGTCGTCATGCTTGGACGTTCCATGCGCCATATTCTCCGCAGCATGGACACCATCATCACGGTCGCAATAACGCCGATCGCAATGATGCTGCTGTTCGTCTATGTGTTTGGCGGTGCCATTGAAACCGGCACAGATAACTATGTAAATTATTTGCTACCTGGCATCTTGCTGATAGCGATTGCAAGCGGTATATCCTATACTGCTTACCGTCTGTTTATGGATGTGCAAAGTGGGATCTTCGAACGGTTCCATTCCATGCCGATTGCGCCTTCAGCAGCTCTATGGGGGCATGTACTGACGTCGCTTGTATCCAATGTGATTTCGGTTGTCGTAATTATTCTCGTAGCGCTTATTATGGGCTTCCGCTCGTCAGCAGGAATATTGCCATGGCTTGAGGTAGTCGGGATATTAGTTCTATTTACACTCGCCTTGACTTGGATCGCGGCGATTGCCGGACTATCTGCAAAATCAGTGGACGGTGTAAGCGCTTTTTCTTATCCAATTATCTTTCTGCCTTTTATCAGCTCGGCGTTTGTGCCGACTGAATCGATGCCAGCTGGCGTTCGCGCATTTGCCGAAAACCAGCCGGTGACCTCGATTGTGGAATCCATCCGCGCTTTATTGTCTGGTCAGCCGGTTGGTAATGAATTATGGATTGCTCTAGCATGGTGCGTCGGTATCATGCTAGTGGCTTATATCTTTGCTATGAGGGCATATAAAAAACGGGTGTGAAGGAAGAGATACTTTTCAATTTAGAATTTCAGTAAAGGTTGTTCTGAAAATAAAGAATTTTCACATAAATGGATGCAACAACAGTCTAAAAGGAAAAAATACGAGTGGCTTTCAAGTTGCTGTCGAACAAATCGATTACTTTAGGTGCTATGGCAGTGAATCCAGATAAACTTAAGACTTCAATGAGAGGTCTTTTAAAGAGGCTTAGTACCTGTGAATTCTATTTCTTGAACAGTTGAAAAACGGACCTTATCGGTAGTTTACAACTAATTACCTCTTGGCTCAAATTTGGGGAGCTGAGATCAAGGGAGTATTCCAGGTGGAAAATGTTATTCTCGATGGCCGTGCGTGGATTTTTGAATTGATCCCAGCAAACTATAGCTATCTTCATTCAATCAAGAAATAGACCCAACATTTACATTTCTTAAACATTGTTTTGATATAAATTATACAAACTTTTTTGTAATAGACAGATTTAATATAAAATCAAAAATAAACGCTCATGTATCCTATTGAAAACTCTAGTGACTTAATTAAGAATAAACGCCGTAATTTACTTTCGCGTACAGCGTGGGTGAGTATAGGCAGTAATGTTATTTTCCTGGGGCTTACCAGTTTGCTTACTGATATCTCATCTGAAATGGTATCTGCAACTCTCCCACTTTATTTATTGTTGGGGTTACGTCTTGCACCACTACAATACGGTTTAATCGATGGCATTTATCAAGGTGCGTCCATTCTCGTAAGAATCGCCAGTGGGTTGGTAGCTGACCGTTGGCAGCGTAACAAAGAAGTAGCAACAGCAGGTTATGCCTTCTCAGCTGTCTGTCGCATCGGCTTGTTGCTAGTCGGAGGAAATTGGTTGGCACTTTCAGGTGTTGTCATGCTTGATCGAATAGGGAAGGGGATTCGCACGTCACCACGTGACTCAATGATTTCCGCTAGTGTCCCATCCGAGAAATTAGCCACTGCCTTCGGAGTACACCGTGCCATGGACACTGCAGGAGCTATGCTTGGACCGCTCCTGGCTGCAGGTTTACTTGCTATAAATCCAGGTGGGTTTGATTCGGTTTTCGTTGTCAGTTTTTGTTTCGCGATCGTTGGGGTGGCGGTGATAGGGCTTCTAGTTAATGCACCGAGATCAAGCAATTCAAGAGTGGGTTCACCAATTATAACAACACAGGTCATCACTCAATTGATTGCCCGCCCAGACTTTCGGTCATTGGTAATTATAAGTAGTGCTCTGTCGCTTACTACACTAAGTGATAGCTTTATATTCCTTACTTTACAATATAAACTCGATTTCAATCTAAGCCTGTTCCCACTACTATTTGTAGGTATGACTTTAATCTATATGATTACGGCTATTCCCATAGGGAAGTTAGCTGATAGGGTTGGAAGACGACAGGTTTTCCTTGCAGGGTATGGATTACTTGCTGCAACCTATGGTCTTCTAATACTTCCCGGATTGCCTCAATTATTGGGATTTGCTATCTTACTCCTCCTTGGACTCTATTATGCAGCAACTGATGGTATCCTTGCAGCGTCAGCAAGTGCTATCTTACCTGAGCAATGGCGTACTACCGGTCTGGCGATAATTTCCACCACCATTGGTCTTGCAAGATTGCTTGCTTCCTTGGTTTATGGAACTCTCTGGTCATACATTGGTCCTGAACAAGCATTGGGTATATTTCTTGTTGGATTAGTTATCATATTATTGCTCTCATGGGTTTTCCTAAATCGATTTGAAAGGAACACCAATGAATCTAACCAATAACCACCAACAGCGCCAAAAGATATTTGCTTACATAGTTTTGAGTTGCATAATATTGGCAGTTGGATATATTTTCTGGGCAATCCAACGCTCCAACGCTAGCAAAGCGCTTCTCCAATTGGAATCACAACGGAAAATACTAACAATTGCACAACCAAACGAGTTGAAAGTAATGCAAGATGAACCCTACATTATCTTCATTAATGAGGAAAAACCATATATTGGTCGTGTAAAATTAATGCAACCAGACCATGATTCGCCTCAGGTGGCGCAAACAGCACTTTCATGTGGCCGTGTTTATTATGCTGCCGGTAATGGAATTTGTTTATCGAACCAATTGTCTTCTCTTGATAGTAAAGTTCAGGTAACGCTTTTTGGTTCAGATTTTGTACCACGGCAGAAATTCAAGGTCGAAGGAATACTCAGCCGAACTCGGATCTCTCCAGATGGAAAATTTGCAGCATTCACAGTATTCATCAACGGTCACTCGTATGATGACATAAATCTGTCAACATCTACAGTTTTGCTAGACATGGCAACCGGCGGAATTTTGGTTGATCTTGAAGAATTCGAGACTTGGAAAGATGGACAACGGTTTCAGGCTCCCGATTTCAATTTTTGGGGAGTGACTTTTACCCAGGATAGCAACATCTTCTATGCCACCCTTAAATCTCAGGAAAAAACGTATTTGGTGAAGGGAGATATAATTGCCCACAAACTAACCGTCTTACGCGAGAATGTAGAATGCCCATCACTCTCACCTGATGGAACCCGCATCGCCTTCAAGAAGCGCACACCCTCGTATACATGGAGATTGACGGTGTTGGATCTAGCGACTATGAAGGAAACGCCATTGGCTGAAAAAGATAATATTGATGATCAGGTGGAATGGCTGGATAATCAGCATATACTTTATCAAAAGGCCGATTACGATCCTCCAAAGTGGGTTAGTGTTTTTGTAGTGTTGGCTGACGGCAGTGGTGAGCCCGAAATCTTCATTCCAAACGCGACCTCTCCGGTCGTTGTCCATTAGGTGAGCATTTAATTACTTTTCTTTTTATTCCATATAAACCCTCTACCTGTGCCGGAAGACCAACTAGGTTGGTCAAAGGAAATTTGTCATTCGATTTTGTGCCTTTCAGATTACTAACCGGGATGACTTCCTTATCCAGTGGTAAGGCAGGTTGTTGTGGAAACTTTACATCAGATATTATTAATGTAAAGAGTCTCTTCTCCGATCAGAAAGGTGTTTTAGTGGAAGAAGTAGAAACGGGAAGCCCCGCTGATCTGGCTGGATTGAAAGGCAGCTTTAAGCCAACGATCATTAATTCGAAACGAATTATGATCGGCGGCGATGTCATAGTAGCAGTAGATAGCCAACCAATAAACTCATTAGCTGATTTAAAAACAGTTATTTCGGGTATGGAATCCGGTGAACAGGTGACTTTATCCATCTTAAGGGATGGAAAACAACAGGATGTGACTGTGACGCTTGCGAATCGGCCACAAAATTAAAATCGAAATCTGAGATCTACTAAAAAAGAGAAGGCTGGGTGAAATTATCCAGCCCTCTCATGATATAAAAATACAAATTTACCGATATAATATGTTTTTTAATGAGTCAGTTGGAAAATCACTTTATTTTCCAAGAAAAGCCGCCACTTCACCATATCCCTTTTCACAAGCCAGGTCGAGAGGAGTTCGTCCATCTGTCAGATGAACATCTTTCTTTGCGCCAAAACATAACAGCAATTGCACCATTTCCAGTTGGCCATTACCGGCAGCTTCGTGAAGAGGAGTGTAACCATCTTTTTGATAACAATCGACCTCTGCTCCGGCTTCGAGCAGTAATTCACTGATACGCATATGTTGTGCAGCCACAGAGGAGTGTAGAGGCCGGACTGCCATCGGATTTTTGGAAGGAGTATTAACTTCTGCACCTTCCTTTATGAGATATTCAGCAACTTCACTCTGGCCAAAGAAAGCTGCCAAACCGAGCGGCTGATAACCATCTACTGAAAACTGATTGATCATTTCTGGTTGTTTGGTTAAGATATTTTTGACTTCCAATAAATTCCCCAGTGCGCAATGTTCATGAAATGCGACCAGGGCGCCTGCTTGAATCAACCATCGGGCAGTATCTGGTTTATTATTGTAGATTGCAGTAGAAACAACTCCAAGACCAGTCTTGTCAATTGAATTTATTATTTTCGGGTTATTCTTTAGTATTGATTCTATTTGATGGGTATCACCTTTTTGAATAGCTTCAAATAGGTTAACCATAAAATCACCTTGGCTCCGTGTGCATCAAACCAAATTTATTACCCTCGGTGTCCTCACAATAACAGAATAATCCAACTCCAGGGATGGTATCAATTTCACTGAGTTTTTTACCACCGGATTTAATAACCGCTGCCAAAGAATCCTGAACAGAATCAACTTCTATGGTGTTGTACGTGCCCATTCCCCTTTTCTCGCCTCGCATTATTGCGCCGTCGATCCCAGGTATTTTTTCATCACCTGTCATGACCAGCCAGTACTCGATCGGACCACCCCATTTTTCAATTGTCCAGCCTAGTGCATCCCGATAAAATTTTATTGCCCGTTCAGGATCTTCTGCGTTTATTTCAAAATGTGTTACTCTTCCCATTATGACCTCCAGTTATCACCTATAAAAATAGTATAAGGAGATATTGGGCTTAAAACAATAAAAACCTCCATTCTTGTCAAATGATGGAGGTTTTTACGGGAAAAACTAATTATTTTTGTGAGAAAGCGTTCTTTACCATTTTGTCATCAAAGAATGAACTGCTTTTCCCTGTGGATGCAAACTGATAAACTGCTGCGGTATAGATGCCGTTCAAGCTGCTATTTATTAAGCCAAGAATGGCTAATATGAAGAAGAAGATGACTACAACTGAAGCGATCAATACGATCGATTGAGAGTTGATTGCCAGGATGATGATAGGGATTGTGGCTATAATTACCAGTAAATTGGCAATTCCAAAGACAAAGCCCAAGCCGAAATTACCGATGACCTGTTCGCCCCAGGTCCTTCGAAGCAGGCTGACACTCTGTTTGATGGCTGCAACGGGTCCGATTCCTTCTACAGCAAGGATAGGTACTACAAGGTAGGTTGCCAGGTTCCAGGCCATGCCGAGGATTGATGTAACGATGCGAACCAGACCCTTTTGTTTTTGAAGAGCTTTTAAGATTACACCTACGGTCGCTGAGATCAATGCATACCCAATGATCGCACCGAACCGACTATTAGCAATTCTAAAACCATCCTTTACAGAAGGGTCACCGCCATTCAAGCGGATCATGGCAGCACCAACCAGTGCAGTATTGGCATAGAAAACAACTGTATATTGCACGATGTAAAAGAGGAAGAGAACTACATACCCGAGGATTCCAAACTTATTCGAAAATATCGTATCAAAAAAATTGGATAGGAACATGGGTACAGCGAATGTCAGGCTGATGATGATCACCCCGATGGTAGATATGATTGGAAAAATTAATAATTCCTTGTCTGCAGCCAGGACGGATGCAGCCGCTTTAAACAACTTCCAACTATTTGAAAATTTTTCGAACATAGTCGTCTCCTTTATCTTTTCATTAGTATATACGTAGAGGATGAAAAATAGTTACTGGTATACAAAGAACTGAGAATGAACAAATAAAGAATTGGATTTGTATATAACTATGAATCCATTTAATAATATAATCAAGTTTTTGAAATTCGCTATCCAATATAGCTTGTCCTTTGCGCCAATACGATGTGTGGGTTAAAATGGAGCTTATGAAACACATTCTGGTCGAAGAAGAAAAAATATGACAACTACAAATGCTTCTGAGGAAACAAATTCCAGTTGGTTGGATCGCAGTCTCCCGCCATTTTTAACGAATATTAATATCGAAAAGGTGATCTTTGCCATCATCATCATTCTGGCAATCGTCAGCCGATTCTACATCCTGGATGCCCGGGTTATGAGCCACGATGAGGTGAATCATGTGCGGCCATCCTGGGAGCTATACACCGGTCAAGGTTACCGGCATGACCCGGTTACGCATGGTCCCATGCAATTTCACCTGGTGGCATTAAGTTACCTGTTGCTGGGTGATAATGATTTCACCTCGCGCCTGCCGGCAGCTTTATTTTCGATCGCCACTGTCATGATGATGTGGAAATACAGGCGTTATTTCGGTAAAGTCGGAGCCTTGTTGTCCGGGCTATTCATGTTGATCTCGCCCTATTTATTATTTTATGGACGATATACGCGCAATGAAGCATTTGTCGCACTATGGGGAGTGATAACGATCTATGCCGTATTGCGTTATCTGGAAGAGGGTAAGGATAAATTTCTATTACTCCTGGCGGGAATTTTCTCATTGCAATTTGCCACAAAAGAGACAGCATTTATTTATTCTGCTCAGATCCTGCTTTTCCTGCTTCTCCTATTCTTAAAACGTCTATACGATAAAAATTGGATTGACGACAGTAAAAAACGCCCATTTTTATTGGGTTTGATTATTGGTGCAATTTTAATTATTCTGGCTGCAGGTTTGGCTGTTATTGGTGGGAAAACACCTGTCGCTGTTGATCCGGCTGTTACCATCCCAATAGCTAAACCCTTTATTTTTTCAACTCTTCCATTAATCCTCTTGGGTTTGGCACTAATTGATATTGTAGTAGCAATAATATTTTTAGTCCGTGGTTTGGGATTTACAGAAATCCGTAATGAGAGAAGTTTTGACCTGCTGATCCTGATCGGGACTTTTGTTTTACCCCAATTAACCGCACTTCCAATTAAACTATTCGGTTGGGACCCATTGGATTATTCAACTCCAGCATTATTCAGAACTGGTATTATCCTGGCAGTAATTATTGGAATCTCAGCGGTGATCGGCATCTGGTGGAGATCATCCACTTGGTTGAAATCCGCTGTCATTTTTTATGGGATCTATATCTTCTTCTATACAACCATTTTCCGAATGGGGAGGGATTCTTTACCGGAATTATCGGTTCCCTGGGATACTGGCTTGCCCAGCAAACAGTTCAACGGGGAAGCCAACCAATGTATTATTATGCTCTGATCCAGATCCCCATGTACGAATTCCTTCCGGCTATTGGTAGTTTATTGGGAATATTTTATGCCATCCGCTTATGGTTAGAAAAACCTGCAACTGAGAAGGAAATTTTACCTGAGACTACAGAAGGTGACCCCCAAGTTGAAAAAAGAACAGTTACTCCATTATTCATCCTCACATTCTTGATCTTCTGGGTTGTTTCCGCTTTAGTAGCATATTCTTACGCCGGGGAACGCATGCCCTGGTTGACCGTGCATATTGCCTGGCCAATGATTCTGTTAGCCGGGTATGCATTTGGCCTTTGGGTGGAAAAGATCAACTGGTCCCAACTGTTAGCCAAACAGGGCTGGTTGGTAATTACTTTCCTGATCCTGATGGTGGTGGCGTCTGCCAGACTTTTTACCGCTTTTATGAGCCCAATTCCTCCATTTTCCGGTAATGGTTTGGATCAACTTTCTGCAACTACTGCTTTTATCTTTGCTGCTTTATTTTTCATCGGTTCAGCCGGTGGATTGATCTATATCATTTCCCGATGGAAAGAATTCCAATACGGGCATCTTTTTGGGGTAATTGTTCTGGTCGGGTTGATAGGATTAACGGCCAGAGCCGCATACCGGGCGAACTATATAAACTATGATACTGCCAAGGAATACCTGGTTTATGCGCATGCTGCCCGCGGACCCAAGGATATCCTTGCCCAGGTGGAAGAAATTTCTGAACGCATCGCAGGCGGTAAGAACTTAAAGATAGCCTATGATAACCACTCGTTATATCCATACTGGTGGTATTTCCGCGATTACCCTAACCTTGATTACTTCGGTGAGCAGCCTTCGAAGACACTTAAGGATGATCCCATCGTGCTGGTTGGAAACCCGAATTATGACAAGGTTGATCCGATCCTGAATAAGGGATTTTATAAATTTGAATATCTTCGTCTCTGGTGGCCAAACCAGGATTATTACGAGCTGACATCGCAGAGAGTATGGAATGCGTTCAGAGACCCTAAGATTTGGGCTGGGATTTTTGATATCTGGTTGAATCGTGACTACACCCAATATGCAGAGGCGACCGGAAGCACAACCATGACGCTGGAAACCTGGGAGCCGGCTGAACGTATCCGGTTATATATCAATAAGAACATTGCATCTCAGATCTGGGATCTGGGATTGGTTCCTGTTGCACCGGTTGAAGAAGTGGATCCTTATGCAAAGGTCAAAGTTGACCTTCAACCTGACCTTGTCATAGGCGGCCTGGGAAAAGACCCCGGTTTATTCGATGCTCCAAGGGGACTGGCTGTAGCAACGGATGGCAGCATTTTTGTAGCCGATTCCCGAAATAACCGTATTCAACACCTGCGAGCTGATGGCAGCGTCATTGGTATGTGGGGTAGTTTTGCAGACTCCAGTAAGGGAGAAGCAGCTGGAGGAACATTCAACGAACCCTGGGGTGTGGCAGTTGGTTCGGATGGATCGGTTTATGTTACAGACACCTGGAACCACCGGGTTGAAAAATTTGACGCCAATGGAAATTTCATCACCATGTGGGGCTACTTTGGACAGGCTGAAAAGCCGGAAGCATTCTGGGGTCCACGGGGTATATATGTTGATGTCAATAACCATGTTTTTGTCGCAGATACAGGCAATAAACGCATCGTGGTGTTTGATGCGAATGGAGCGTTTATTACGCAATTTGGTACTTATGGTTTAGAGTCCGGCCAGTTCGATGAACCGGTTGGTGTTTGGGGTGATAAAAATGGAAACATCTATGTTGCTGATACCTGGAACCAGCGCATCCAGGTATTTGCACCTGATACGACAGGAACAAATTATGGCGTCAGTCTGAGTTGGGACGTCACCGCCTGGAATGGGCAATCGCTGGATAACAAGCCATTCCTGACTGTGGATGATGAAGGGCATATATTTGCCGTGGATCCGGAAGGATATCGAATATTGGAATTTGCACCTGATGGAACAATAATTCGTACATGGGGAGATTACAGCCTCGATACAGACGGGTTTGGACTGGCATCCGGGGTCGCTGTTGATCCGCAAGGCAATATCTGGGTGAGTGATGGAGCAAATATGCGCTTGCTGCACTTTATCGTGAAATAGTACGTTAGATATCATATGATAGAACAGGGCAGTTTATAACCTGCCCTGTTCTTTTTAACTATTACCATTTTGGATTTGGAAATAAAAAGTATGATCTAAGCTGGTAAGTAAAATGCAACTATATAGGAAGTAATACTTGCAATGTTTGCTTGGTATTGTTAATGAATAAGGTCATGATCTAATCTAACATATTAATTATTAAGTGTTTATATAAGGGAGAAAAATGATTCCAGGAAAAAATGGAATTTATATTAGGAAATTATTGACGCCCCGGTTAGGGGATATTATAGAAATACCGAAGTATGCCAAAGGTGATCAGGATAATCCGGAAGATAAATGTTTAAACTGTGATTGGATCGCCCTGGAATTTATGAATGGATTGGTTAAGGCGAATGCACTCGATGCAGGGACCATGAAAAAGACTGGCAATCCGGAATGGTTCAACATCAATAGACTGCTTAAGTATTCAAAATCCCCCGGAGTAAAGGTATTCCTGGTTATCAATCTGATCGGTTCCGATCCGGCGAAGGAAGCTAAAATATTTCTATCACGTGTTGCCAAGCTTTCCGATCGCAGTTCCATCGGTGGAGTCATCGTACATATTAATGAAAGTTACAAAAAAAGATCGGTGAAAAGTACGGTTCAATATTTGGAAGCCATAAAGGCGTGTGGTTTGGACATAGGTTTCTGGGGAGACGAATCTGTACCTGTAAACCTCTTAAAAGAATTTATTAAGCGCGCAAGTTTTGTGATGGGTAACGTGACCTGGAAATTAAAGGAAAGACCAAATACCGGGTTGGTTAACTCATACTTATTTTGGAATAAATTGGATGTAACAAACTACATTCCAGTCGTTACACTCTACTCGAGTGGGTCTTATAAATTCAAAGCCAATGCTGTCGACGAATACTTTGCATCACTGTTAGGAACCGATATTACCGCCAATATGTGGTATTGTTGGGACCCCGAGAAGAAGTATGGCGGCGGATTGGAAAGTAATATGGCGGTCAGATATACATTATTTCGAAGTGTTTGGACTAAGGAGATTTCCAAGACTGCGAAAGATGTGGAAACCACAACACCGGACGAATTAACAATTGAAGAGAAGATGGAAATTCTCTGGCAGGATTATTTGGATCGGAATATGACATGAGTTTTCCGGTATTCAATGCTCATTAATAATATTACAGACTGTACATTGAGTTTAATGAAGTACAGTCTGTAAATTGTTGGCTTATAATTTGTGGGCGGAACAGGACTCGAACCTGCGACCACATCTGTGTAAGAGATGTGCTCTAACCAACTGAGCTACCCGCCCGGGAAACAGTATTATACCGCATAATCTAAAAAATCTAAAAGAATGAATTCAAAATATTAGGATGACTCTGAATGAAGATTGTTAGGTTCCTAAATAAAGATCGTAAAATCCAATACGGTTGGATCCAGAATGATCTGGTTGGCAATATTGATGGATCACCTTTTAACGATTATCGTAGACTGGAACCTGATATTCTTCTTGAGCGGGTGAAACTGCTTGCGCCATTTATACCCGGAAAAATAATTTGTGTAGGTAGAAATTATCCGGAACACGCCAAGGAAGTCGGGGCAGAGTCACCCAAAGTTCCCATCCTTTTCCTCAAACCAGCTTCAACTGTAATCGGACCGGGTGAACCGATCCTGCTTCCCCCTCAATCATCACAAGTTGAACATGAAGGAGAACTGGCAGTGGTCATCGGTAAAAAGGGACGCTGGATACCAGCAGAATTTGCGAAGGACCACATTCTGGGGTACTCAATAGCCAATGATGTTACAGCCAGGGATTTGCAGCGGCGCGATGGGCAATGGACCCGTGGGAAGGGATTTGATACATTTTGCCCGATAGGCCCCTGGATTGAGACAGAATTTAACCCTTTTGATGCAATCATTTCCACACATGTGAATGGACAAATGCGTCAGATGGGGTCCACCAGGGATATGATCTTTTCCATTTATCAGCTGATTGCTTTTATATCGTCCATAATGACACTCGACCCGGGTGACGCCATCCTGACCGGTACACCGGCTGGCGTTGGTCCTTTGATGAACGGGGATGTTGTAAAGGTGAGTATTGAGGGGATTGGGGAATTACTTAATCCCGTTGAAAATGCAAAGGATAACCCGGTCTATTCGCACGGTTAAAATTCATTTGGATATTTCGGCAATAATGAATTTTCGACCCCACTGATTATCGTTATTAAATATGATGCAAGTTTGTAATATCAATCTTCCGGGATGGCTGTAGACCTCAAAGAATAGATCCTCCTGGCTGATCTTCTCCCCCTCGCTGCCAAGTGATGAAAAATCTGTAAGGGCATTATCCGGATCCAGTGCCTGGTATTGCCGAATCTCGGTTACCCGATATTTATCCATCGAGCCATCGCCATAAACAATAATGATGACCTGGTTAAGATCCAGCGTGTTGAAAAAAGCTCCTGCCAGGTAAGCATGTGCCAACAATCCTATTGATCCATAATCCGATGCAAGTTGAAAATTAGTGACTGTACCGGGTTGATCACTTACAAATCCTGATTGCCCAATTGGTTGTTCTTCCACCACCAAACCGGTGAGGTTTGGCAGCCATAATCCGGTAATCTGGTCCGGATTTCCGTTCTTGACTTGATCAATGAAGGCTAATTTTGAGGCGTCCGGTGATGTGAAATATGGATTCTTTTCCCTTGTTGACCCCGTAATTGGTATCAGGGTAGACCTATCCGGTGAGTAAGACATGATCAGGATAATTATTATGAAGAAAAAGCTGAGTTTTGGATTGAGAAACAACTTTCCAACCGTTTTAATTATCATTAAGCTGTAGTATATGGTGTTTTGGTTATCATGTAAATGACATTCATCATTATTTTGTCACCCTGAAGCCCAAATATAAAATTTTGTCTACATTGAAATGCATTTAATAGGCCAAACTTCACCGGTCGATTAATGGGATGTTGGCTTTTTTTCAATGGTATAATATCTGAAAATATTCCGTATAGGTTTGAGGAGACAATGTATGTCCGGTCATTCACATTGGGCAACAATTCGGCGTAAAAAAGGCGCTGCTGATGCAAAAAAGGGTGCTATCTTCACCCGATTGGCTCGAGAAGTAGTTATGGCCGCTCGTGAAGGTGGCGGCGATCCAGGAATGAATGTACGTTTACAAATGGCAATTGAAAGAGCAAGAGCCCAAAATATGCCTAAAGATAGCATTGATCGTGCTATTAAAAAAGGTACTGGTGAAGGCAAAGACGGCGTTGTTATGGAACAGTTATACTATGAAGGTTATGCCGGTCATGGTGTTGCAGTCATGCTCGAGTGCCTGACAGATAACCGGAATCGTACTGTTGCTGAAGTGCGGCATATTTTAACCAGGGGCGGCGGAAGTATGGCGGAAGCCGGTTCGGTGGGTTGGCAATTTAAAAAAGCCGCTTGTTTCTCATTCTCTTTGGAAGGTTTGGATGGAGACAAGGTATTTGAACTCGCCGTGGATGGCGGGGCAGATGATGTCAACATCGAAGAAGGTTCCGCAGAGATCATTGCACCAGTTGAGCAGTATAAGATCCTTTCCGAAAAACTTCATGCTGTGAAGATCTACCCGGATGAAGCTGGTTTACGGATGCTACCAACTCAGGAAGTTGAACTTGAACCGGATAAAGCAATTCAAGTAATGAAAACCATTGAATCCCTTGAAGAGCTTGATGATGTAGTCAATGTGTTTTCAAACCTGAAAATGACTGATGAGGTCATGGCCGCCTTAGAAGATGATTGACCACCATGCGAATTCTGGGAATTGATCCTGGAACCGCAACTACCGGTTATGGCGTGGTGGACGAAGACCCTCAGGGGCAGCTGTTCTCGGTAGCTTATGGGACGATAAATACTCCGGCAAATATGGCCGTCGAAATACGGTTATTAAACATTTTTGAAGAACTAAAACAACTCATACTTCTCTACGAACCGCAATCTGCGGCTGTAGAGAAGTTATTTTTTTATCAGAACGTAACTACCGCCATGACTGTCAGTCAGGCTCGCGGTGTAGTTATCTTGTCCATCGCCCAGGCTGGTTTACCATTTGGAGAATACACACCGCTTGAAGTGAAACAGGCAGTAACCGGTTATGGCAAAGCGGATAAACAACAGGTGCAACAAATGGTCAAAGCACTATTAAGTCTGGAATCCATTCCAAAGCCGGATGATGCCGCGGATGCATTGGCGGTGGCTATCTGCCATCATAACTCCAGCCGATATTCCCGATTGGAGTCTGATACCTGATGATAGAGATATCAAGTACTGCCAATCCACGCATTAAAGAGATACATAAACTCCTGAACCGGAAAGACAGGGCAGAATCCGGACTGGCTTATATCGAAGGCTTGCGTATAGTAATTCAGGCCATCCAGGATGATTGGGATATTCAGACCCTGGTCTATTGTCCATCACTGCTTGTCAGTCCGATTGGCAAACAGGCTCTGGATGACTTTTTACCTTCTGGACAGAATAAGTGTATGGAAGTCAGCGAATCTGTATTCCGCTATTTGTCCGGAAAGGACGGTCCCCAGGGTTTGGCAGCTGTTATCCGCCAAAAATGGTCAGCCCTCGCAGAGATCGACCTGAAAACATCGAAAACGATTATTGCTTTGGATGAGATTGCCGACCCGGGAAACCTGGGCACCATCATTCGCACAGCGGATGCCAGTGGTGTGACTACGATCATCCTGCTGGATAATTGCACCGACCCTTATGATCCTTCATCCATCAGGGCAAGTATGGGTGCACTCTTCAACATGGAATTGGTCAAATGCAGTCTGGAAGATTTTATCCTCTGGAAAAAGGCTTCGGGTACCCAGGTCTTTGGCGCGGCAGGTGGAACGAAAAATGATTACCACTTTGCGCATTATCTACATCCGATGGTTTTAATGATGGGTAGTGAGAGACATGGCTTATCTGCCACTCACTTTGAAATATGTGATCAGGTTGTTTCCATTCCGATGATCGGTAAAAGCGATTCATTAAACCTGGCAATGGCAACAGGAATCATTTTATATGAGATACTTAATCATCAACGTGAATCCTGAAAGAAAACGGACGATATAAAATGATCTCTACTTTACGTGGTGAGGTTCTTGAAATCAATAACGACAACCTGACAATTAATCTGGGCGGTCTTGGGTTGCGGGTTTATGTAACGTCATCTGTCCGGCAAGTGGCGAAAACGGGCGATCTGATCTTTTTGTATACCCACCTGGTTGTTCGGGAAGATGCCTTGACATTGTATGGTTTTGATCTACGTGAAGAGCGGGATTTTTTCCTCGTCTTACTTGGTGTGGATGGAATTGGCCCCAGGATCGCATTAGCTGTTCTTTCAACATTAACACTTGATACGATCAGGCAAGCGGTGAGCAATGGGCAGGCTGAGGTGTTTTGTCGGGTTTCGGGAATTGGAAAGAAAACTGCTCAAAAAATGCTTCTTCACCTGGAAGATAAAGTGGGTTCAATCAATCGTGTGGACCAGTTATCTTCTTATAATGAAATGGAAACAGAACTTATTGCAGCATTAACAGGACTTGGTTATAGTATTGTGGAAAGCCAGGCGGCAATCCAGGCAATTCCTAAAGATGCGGAAACGGATATCGAAGCAAAATTACGGGCAGCTTTGAGTTATTTTACAAGGTGAGTCTGTAAGCTAGACAATAATTTTGCTTTCAGGTATTATATTTATCGACAAGTTGCCGATAACAGTTAAGATTTGGGTATTCTTTGAATAAGATTCTAATAGGGTTGGAGGATCAATGACCGATCTGATTAATCAAGTCACCGCAGAATTACAACAGAAAATCGAAGCTTTTCAACCGCTTATGGAGATCAAGGAAGTAGGCACAGTCCTTGAATGTGGCGATGGAATTGCCAAAGTTGCGGGACTGACGCGCGTTAAATCACAGGAACTGGTGGAATTCTCTAACGGTGTCCAGGGTATTGCTTTTAACCTTGAAAAAGACAGCGTAGGTGTAATTATTTTAGGTGATTATCAGTTGATCAAAGAGGGAATGCTTGCCAGTGCAACAGGAAGAATAGCATCGGTACCAGTTGGTGATGCCCTGATCGGCCGTGTGGTGAACGCATTGGGTGTTCCTATCGATGGTAAAGGTCCCATTATTTCCACAGAATTCCGTCCCATCGAACGTATTGCTGCGGGTGTGATCGAGCGACAGGATGTAGACTCACCGGTACAAACTGGTATTAAGGCTATCGATTCAATGATCCCGATCGGTCGAGGCCAACGCGAATTAATTATTGGTGACCGACAAACAGGTAAGACAGCTTTGGCAATCGATACGATCATCAACCAAAATGGAAAAAACCTGGTCTGTATCTATGTAGCTATTGGTCAGAAAAAATCTGCTGTTGCCAGAACGATCGCAATTCTGGAAAAGCATGGAGCAATGGACCATACCATTGTCGTGATGGCTGCTGCTGATGAACCGGCCGCCATGCAGTATATTGCCCCCTATGCTGGATGTTCAATCGGCGAGGAATTCATGGAAAGTGGTCGTGATGCGTTAGTAGTTTATGACGACCTTTCCAAACATGCCTGGGCATACCGCCAGGTTTCCCTTTTACTTCGCCGTCCACCTGGACGAGAAGCATACCCCGGTGATGTCTTCTACCTGCACTCCCGTCTGCTTGAACGGGCAGCCAGGTTGGCCATCCAGTATGCAATTGTTCCTGTTACGTTCAATAACAGCCAGGCAAATCCTGACGATGCTTACCTGAAAAAAGTCTTTGACGGCCCACTCTCGAAATCATTAGCCGAAGAAGAACTGAAGAAAATCCCCAAATCATCCAAATATAAAATTGTCCCAGTGACAGGTACTGGTGGATCCCTGACCGCTTTACCCATCATTGAAACTCTGCTGGGTGATGTTTCAGCCTATATTCCAACCAATGTCATATCCATTACAGATGGGCAGATCTATCTGGAATCGAACTTGTTCAACTCAGGTATTCGGCCTGGTATTAATGTGGGTATATCCGTTTCCCGTGTTGGCGGTTCGGCTCAGACAAAAGCCATTAAACAGGTGGCAGCCCGATTAAGGATGGAAATGGCGTCTTATCGTGAGTTGGCTGCATTCGCACAGTTTGGTTCCGATCTGGATAAAGTGACTCAGTCGCAATTGAACCGTGGTCAAAGGCTGCAGGAAATCTTGAAACAACGTCAGTATGAACCCATGTCTCTAGCAAACCAGGTTATATCATTGTTTGCTGCCACCAACGGCTTCGCAGATGCAATTCCTGTGGAGAAAATTCGAGATTGGGAAACTTCCATGCTTCGGACTATGGAATCATCCTACCCGGAAATCACAAGTGATATTTCCGACAAAAAACAGATCACGCCAGAGACAATCGATAAATTGCAGAAAGCGTTGCAAACCTTTAATTCATCTTGGGTTTCTTAGTGATCAGGGATTAATATATGGCATCTGCACGGGAAATGCGGCTCCGAATTCGGAGCATAAAAAATATCGTCCAGGTTACCAGGGCTTTACAGGCGGTTTCAGCCAGTAAGGTTAGAAAAGCCGTGCAAGCAGTATCAGCAACCCGGGCGTACGCAGAACAAGCCTGGAAAATTCTGGTTCATCTCTCAGAACAGCCCGGACATAATGCATTACATCCTTTATTGAAGCCTCATCAGAATGTGAAAAATGTTCTCGTCATTCTGATCACGAGTGATCGTGGATTGGCCGGAGCATACAACACTAATATTGTGCGGAATACTCTGTTGCATTTCAAAGGTTTCTCCCAAAACATCGGCTATATCACAGCCGGTAAAAAAGGACGTGATTTACTTCTTCGCCGGAAAAAAAGTGTCATCGCAGAATTCAGCAATTTGCCGGCAGCACCTTCATTTACAGACATATCACCCATCGGCAGGATGGCTGTTGATGGGTTTTTGGATGGTACATACGATGAGGTTTATCTGGCTTATACTGACTTTATTACCATGATCCATCAGGATCCGGTCATCAAAAGACTCTTACCATTTGAAATTCAAGCAGAGAACCAGGTATCTGATAACCTGGGCACACATAAAATCCAATCCGCTTTTACTTATGAACCGGATCAGGGAGAATTGTTGAATCAGATCATTCCCCGGTTCACAGCATTGCAGGTCTATCGGGCAGTACTGGAAGCCCAGGCGAGTGAACACGCTGCACGCATGATTTCCATGCAGAATGCCACTGATAACGCTATGGAATTAACCAGTGTTCTTCAGCTTGCATATAACAAAGTTCGCCAGCAAAGCATAACCAATGATATGCTGGATATTGCGGGTGGAGCAGAAGCACTCTCTAAATCAATAAATTAGTATCTGAACATTTTCGTGACAATTAGTGGAGGTTCTTTCATGGAAAAAGCAACAGGGAAAGTAGTGCAGATTTTGGGCGGTGTCGTGGATGTCGCTTTTACAGAAAATGATATTCCGGTATTATATGAAGCGATTGAGATTCCACGGGAAGGTAAGAAACCTGTTACTTTGGAGGTTGAAAAAGACCTTGGGAAAAATACAGTCCGCTGTGTAGCCATGGATACAACGGATGGTTTGGAGCGCGGTATGCCAGCCGTGAGAACCGGTGCGCCTATCATGGTTCCGGTCGGATTGACTACACTGGGTAGAATTTTTAATGTTCTGGGTAAACCGGTGGATAACAAAGGTCCAGTTGAACCGGAACAATACTATCCCATCCACAGGGCTGCTCCTGCTTTTGAAGACCAGGTGACCAAGGTAGAAGTTTTTGAAACCGGACTAAAAGTGATTGACCTGATCGCACCATTTACTAAAGGCGGGAAAACCGGTATTTTTGGTGGAGCAGGGGTTGGAAAAACAGTCATTATTATGGAATTGATTCGTTCGATTGCAACTGTTCACCAGGGAAATTCTGTCTTTGCCGGGGTTGGTGAACGAACCCGTGAAGGGACTCAACTGTACCGGGAAATGGTCGAATCTGGCGTTATGAAGGATACAGTCATGGTTTTCGGACAGATGAATGAACCACCGGGAGTTCGTCTGCGCGTAGCCTTAACTGCACTTGCCATGGCTGAATACTTCCGCGATCAGGGAAAAGATGTATTGTTATTCATTGACAATATTTTCCGTTTCACGATGTCTGGTTCCGAAGTTTCAGCCTTGCTTGGACGTATGCCTTCAGCGGTGGGTTATCAGCCAACCCTGGCTACTGAGATGGGTGAACTGCAGGAACGGATCACGTCCACAAGACGCGGCTCGATCACATCCATGCAAGCAGTCTATGTTCCCGCTGACGATTATTCTGATCCTGCTCCAGTGGCTACCTTTACCCATCTGGATGCAACCATCGCCCTCGAGCGGTCTATTGTTGAAAAAGGTATCTATCCGGCAGTTGACCCGCTTGCTTCCACTTCCCGTATTCTGGATCCACTTATTGTGGGTGATGAGCACTACAATACTGCCCGGGAAGTACAAAGGATTTTACAACGGTACAAGGACCTTCAGGATATTATTGCGATCCTAGGTCTGGACGAGTTGAGCGAAGATGACAAATTGATCGTTTCACGTGCCAGGAAGATCGAACGCTTCTTCTCCCAACCAATGGCAGTTGCAGAATCATTTACCGGTATTCCAGGAGCTTATGTCCGCATCGAAGATACTGTTCGTGGTTTCAGGGAGATCCTGGATGGTAAACACGATGATCTGCCCGAACAGGCTTTTCTAATGGTGGGAACCATTGAAGATGCTGTGGCAAAAGCCAAAACGATGATGTAAGAGAGGGCTGATAATGCCTATCCATATAGAAATAACCTCGCAAGATCGATCTGTTTATTCAGGTGAAGCGGATATTGTAGTAGTCCCCGGCACGCTGGGAGAAATGGGAATATTGCCACACCATTCCCCTCTGCTTTCCACAATGAAATTTGGATTGATCAAAGTGCGTTATAAAGGCGAAGAAAAAGTATTTACGGTTGCTGGTGGAATAGTGGAAGTGCAGCCAGACCAGGTTACAATTCTGGCAGATTCAGCCGAAAATGTGGAAGAAATTGATATATCAAGAGCTGAATCAGCGAAGCAAAGGGCAGAAGAGATGCTGCAAAAAGTTATCCCTCAGGATACCGATACATACCTTACTTTGCAATCTGCATTGAGAAGATCCAATCTGCGCCTTGAAACTGTACGGAAGTATCGAAAAGATAAACGTTAATTCATTCGATCACACCTGATATTTGTTCTTAATATACCCCCGATTATTTACTACCTCTATCCTGGTTAAATATATATTTAACCCTTGTCTAACCATGTGGTTTGCTTTTCACCGTTTCAGTTCCTGTTCTTGGTAGAATTATTGATAGAAAAAAGGAGGCATCATGATTGATGACCTATTAACATCTACAAAAATTGCGATCATCGGGGCAGGTAATGTAGGCGCAACATATGCATATGCGCTTCTGCAGAGTGGTCTGGCAGGCGAGATCGTTCTCATCGATGCAAATAAATTGAAAGCTGAAGGGGAAGCAATGGATCTGAATCATGCAGTCCCATTTGTCCAACCCACCAGAATTTGGGCTGGCACATATGCAGATTGCAAGGGAGCTGCGATCACAGTGATCACAGCCGGAGCGGGACAAAAACCCGGTGAATCCCGCCTGGACCTGGTTCATAAGAATATCTCCATATTTAAACAGATCATTCCTCAGGTTGTGAAGAATAACCCTGATGGTTTGTTACTCATTGCGACCAACCCGGTGGATATCTTGAGTTATGCATCCTGGAAAATTTCAGGGTTGCCGCATGCCAAAGTCATCGGTTCCGGGACAATATTGGATACTGCCCGCTTCAGATACCTACTCAGCCAGCATGCTGGCGTTGATCCCCGCAGTGTTCATGCGTATATCATAGGTGAGCATGGAGATAGTGAAGTGCCTGTCTGGTCGCTGGCCAATATTGCCGGAATGCGTTTGAAAGAATACTGCCTGGCGAATTGTATTGGATATTCCCAGGAGGTTTGGGATGAGATTTTTAAACAAACCCGAGATGCCGCGTATCAGATTATTGAACGAAAAGGTGCTACTTATTACGCTGTTGCCAACGGTTTGTTACGGATCACTGAAGCGATTTTGCGTGACCAGGATACAGTACTGTCGTTGTCCACTTTTATCGAAGACTATGATGGGATAAAGGATGTATATCTGAGTTTGCCTTCCATCGTGGGTAGAAATGGCATCAAGAAGATCCTGAACCTTACTTTGTCAAACGAAGAAATCGGTGGGTTATCAAATTCTGCCAAAATACTAAAAGAGCTCATCAAACAGGTTGATATCTAGTTATGTATTCGTAAAAATTGACCCGCTAAAAACCCAAATCAACCCATTCCATGTATAATACTTGTGAAAGGTAATTAATCCATGCCATTTTTTTCGCGTGATATCGGAATTGACCTGGGGACAATGTATACACAGGTTGCAGAAGGAAATCAAATTCTGCTGAATGAACCAACCATTGTAGCCATCCTGGTCGAAGAAATGAAGATGGTCGAATGGGGAAAAGCAGCAAATGATATGTATGGGCGGGTACCTGAGTCTATTGAAGTAACACGCCCGCTTCGGAATGGTGTGATCGCTGATTTTGAAATTACTGAGAATTTACTGAGAGATGTTTTACGACGGGTTTCAGGCCCAATGGGCATGTTCAAACCCAGGGTCATGATCACAATTCCTTATGGTGTAACCAGCGTCGAGATGCGAGCAGTCCACGAAGCCTGTCTTGGAGCAGGCAGCCGTGAAGTATTAATGATCTGGCAGCCCCTGGCAGCCGCTATTGGAATAGAACTTCCCATTTCCACCCCGTCAGGAAATATGATCATCTCTCTTGGTGGTGGTACAACTCAATCTGCCATCCTGGCGATGAACGGGATTGTCTGCGCCGAGACTTTACGTGGTGGTGGTTTAGCCCTTGATGAAGCTATTATTAATTATCTTAAAAAGAAATACGGTCTATTGGTCGGGCAGCCAACTGCTGAACAGTTAAAGATCAAAATTGGCAGTGCCATCCCAATCGCCCAGATGGGTTCCATTGAAATTCAAGGGCAGGATCAGGTTAGCGGCTTACCCAAACCATTGGAAGTAAAAAATGAGGATATTGTTGAAGCGCTGGATGATCCATTGCGGGATATCGTTGCCAGCATTAAAAGAGTGCTTGAAAAAACTCCACCTGAACTGTTATCCGATATTATTGACAGGGGCGCTGCTCTTTGCGGTGGAGGTGCCATGCTGCGTGGAATAGATAAGTACCTGACCAAATCGCTTGGAATTCCTGCTTACCTGGTTGATAACCCGGTTAGCTGCACAGTTGAAGGGGCCGTCAAGGGCATTAATCTTTATCCACAGTTGAGACGTAACCTGCCAATGGGATAAGATCTGACACAGTTTATGAATGGCATCGTAAAGACCCGACCGACTTTTTATAAGACTACAGTCCCATGGTCTTCCTGGTTGGTGCTAGTATTTTGTATTTTCGGAGTTTTTATAACCATTGTGGTGAGTTATTTTTCCTATTCCTGGGAAGTAGCCAGCCATGGGACAGCAAGGTCGCTGAACAGTATTATTCCATTTCTTTGCCTACTTTCCATATTTGCATTAGTTTTCCTGATCATCCTAATTCGCTTGATCATTTCCAAGCCAATGGAGGTCACTTTTACTGCCGATTCTCTCCAGATTAACCACAAAGGTAAGCAGTGGCAAATAGTATATGCCGAAATTCAAAGTATCTACAGGCGGGATGAGGTCAATCTATTTTTACTATTTCCTATCAGAAAAAAAGAGATGGAGATTCATACACCACAGGGAATTGCCAGGATCCAGGGGAATATTCGCCACTTTGACCAGATGGTACGCGAACTTGAGTCAAGGGTTTACCCTAGCTTATATTTACATGATCATGAATTACTGGCTGGTGGACAGGTCGTCAAATTTGGGGAGATCCTCCTGAACCAGCAAGGATTAAAGATCAGGGAAAATATCATCCTTTGGAGCCAGGCTGCAGGGGTAACAGTTGACCATGGCACGATTTTGATCAAATACTGGGAGGATGGCAAAATTCAAGGTTGTAAAGTTTCAGCGGGTTCGACTCCCAACATCCCCATCTTCCTCAAATTAGCTGAAGAGCATATCCAAACGGCTGGCAGAGTGTAAATCTGTCGCAATAATTAACAATGACAAGAAAAAACACCACGATAGTGGTGTTTTTTGTGCCCCTGCGGCGACTCGAACGCCGGTTTTCACCTTCGGAGGGTGACGCCTTATCCACTAGGCTACAAGGGCAAATTACTTTCAAATCCCGTTTATTTTACCATGAGATGAGTTCTGTAAAATAACATGCCCGATTTCTCGTTTTTTTATATATAATATGGCTATACATTGGAAAGGGGACTCCATGCGTATTTTAATCAAAGTGATCATCCTGCTGGGCTTACTATTGATACTAATGGTTGCAGCAGGAAGCTTTGTGTTATCGAATAATGGTTTGGCATCTCCTGGAAATCCCATGTACCCGGTTCAATATCGAATGGAACAATTCAGGTTGAGGCTTACTCCCGGCCGAACCCAAAAGTTGCTTTATGCAGAGCGGCTGCTGGGATTAAGACTAAATGACTTGAATAAGCCAACGGGGGACATCCGGGAAAAAACCATTGCGGTTAGCCGGGCGATTGACCAACTGGCAGTAAATAATCCAATTATTAAGACAAATGATCCACGCCTCAATTCACTTCTTGAATTTTACCGATCATTCAATTCTGCCATTCAAACCTGCTGCTTAACCAATCAGGATGAATCTGTCCCGGCTCTCAGGCGGAAATGGAAAACACTTGGATTGATGATCGAAAATTCCACGAAAGTCCCAATAAACTGGAAAGTGATTGCGGGGAATAAGCTTCCTGGGGAAGAGATTAACAAAATCGGATTTTACTTTACAACACCGTCTGCACTAACAACAGATACTCATCCTACCTTTCCTCTGGTTGGTTGGCATGCTGCGATACCATGTACCGGTTGCCATACAGATTCAACGTCTGTTAAAGGGATCCTATGTATAGACTGTCACTCAGAATCAGTTCCTAAAAACCATTCAACTCTTGAGTGCAATCTTTGCCACTCACCTTTTGGGTGGGAAGGCAGGAAGATTGACCATAAGGAGTTTTCCGCTTCAGCATGCACTGATTGCCATGCTGAAGATAAACCTGCGGCTCATTTTGCCTTAAAGTGTGATGCATGCCATTCGGTCAAGTCCTGGCTGCCTGTTTCTTTTGATCATGATCAAAATGAATCTGCTGACTGTATCAGTTGTCATGCAGTCAGGCCAGGACATTTCGACCTGGTGTGCTCAACATGCCATGCTACAAATGCATGGTCCCCCCAGAATGTCAATCATGCGACTCTGACAGATTGCGTCAGTTGTCACGAAAGTATTCGACCAGATAACCATTATCCGGGGCAATGTTCAACCTGTCATTCCACTACTGCCTGGTCTCCGCAAAGCGTTAATCACGATGGACTGACCGAGTGTTTGACCTGCCATCAGAAAGATCGGCCAGCTAGCCACTTTCCAGGTATCTGTTCCACCTGTCATTCCACAACCGCCTGGTCTCCTCAAAATGTGAACCACGCTAATTTGATAGATTGTATTACCTGTCACCAGGGTGATCAACCGGCAAACCATTTCAATATTCAATGTTCGAACTGCCATGCAACCTCTGGTTGGGTTCCGGCAAATTTCAACCATGATATATTAACTGACTGCCAGTCCTGCCATACCAGACCCTCTAATCATCTCGGCGGACAGTGTTCCAGCTGCCATTCATTTCCGTCCTGGAATCGCGGCCATTCGGCGTTTAATATTAATCATGAAAGTGCCAATGGAGTCTGCACAGCCTGCCACACAACCGGAAAAGCGGGATACACCGATTGCAAAACCTGCCATAATCAAAATGAAGGCGGTGGTGACGACGATTAATGAATGGATGGTGTTTAGGCTTAAGATTTTTATAACCTTATCCCCTACTTATCAATCATCAGGTGGATATTGGAATTACCATATTGAATATCCATTTAAATAGCATAATTATGATAAACTTGCGCGCATGCGGCTTAAGGCAGATCTTACATTACTTTTGGCAGCCCTTGTCTGGGGATTGGGATTTATTGCCCAGCGTAATGCTGCTTTAGAGGTAGGCGCCTTATTATTCAATGCTGCCCGATGGACACTGGGTGGATTGGTAATGCTGCCGTTTATCCGTTTCAACCTCCATCTCGATCGAAAGACCTTGCCCTGGATGGCAGCTGGTGGATTTATTTTGTTTGCAGCCAGCGGACTCCAGCAAACAGGTTTGAAATTCACGACTGCAGGGAATGCAGGTTTTATCACCGGAACTTATGTAGTCATCATTCCGATTTTACTTAGCATATTTTGGAAGGAAAGATCGAACTGGTCCATCTGGTTGGCAGCATGCATGACAACCGTTGGAATTTACATGCTGGGTAACAGTGGTGTTATGCGTTTTAATTTAGGGGATGGTATTGTTCTGATTGGGGCACTCTTCTGGGCATTGCATGTTATTGTTACTGGCCAAGGGGTGAAACATGTTCCGGTTCTTGCATTTGTCACCGGTCAATATATTGTATGCGGAATACTCAATATGATCTTCGGATTGGTCTTCCAATTTGATTCATTACCTGCTCTCATTCCAGCCTGGTCGTCGATCCTATACCTTGCACTTATATCCACGGGAGTTGGGTTCACACTCCAGGCTTATGGACAGCGGCATGCCCCACCAGCAGATGCTGCCATCATCCTTAGTCTCGAGGCGGTATTTGCTGCATTATTTGGATGGCTTATACTCTCTGAGAAATTAACAGCAATTCAGATTGTTGGCTGTCTCCTGATCATGGCGGCAATCCTCATTTCCCAGTTAATAAGTTCAAGACCTGAGAAAGTGGAAGTGTTGGATTAATTGCTCCAGTATTTGTTAGAGATTGGAATAATACTAAATCAAGCAAAGTTCAAGCTGACCCGCTCGATCAAGCTTTTATACGGATCGATACCAAGATAGGTTAATACTTCATCCGCCCTGCCCGTTGCTGATTCGCGGGCTGATAAGCGCATTGTGAGGACACCTTTACCTTCAGTTGTAGAGCTAAATTCCAAACTTTCAACGAGGTCACGAATATTTCTGGTTTTTCCCCTACGTTCCAGTAGAATTTCTGTGGAATGATTGAACTGGTCAACTCGTTGCTGCAATTCCTGAAGGTTATCGTTTGGCGAGAGTGTTATTTGGTAGTCTGCTGTTTGGAGGGCGACCTGCACTTTTGGGGCATCAAGCGGGATTTCTTCAACCCGAATTACTTCCAGTCCAGGTGGTAAGGCGGCCTGTATTTTCATCGACAAATCAAGCAGAGGTAGATCTTCTTTAATCCAGGCATCCAGGACTTCCCCGGAACTGATATATCCCAAAGGCAGAGCTGATGCCAGTTGAAGTTTTGGCTGCTGGTGAAATCCCTGGCTATATTCAAGTGGAATCCCTCCTCTGCGGAAAACCCGCATCCAGGTTTGCTGCAGGTCAAGGTGACCGGTAAACCTCATAGCCTGGGTCTTCTTAAATATAATTCGGATTCTCATACAGGGAGCTCCTCACGGGCTTTCTTTTTCGTTTTTGGCGGCGGGCATTTCCAATCGGGAAGGAATTCTGTTGTGAACTCAGGCATGATACCGCACGCAAAACACTCGTCCCGGCAATCTTCCTGCAATTTTCCTTCCTTGGAAGATTTAAATTCCTTCAACAGGTAGGCATCCCTTACACCTGTATTGATGTGGCTCCAGGGCAATACTTCGTCAATATTGCGTTCACGATGAGAATAGAACGCCGGGTCAAGACCATGTTGCGTAAACGCGTTCAGCCATTTTTCATAGTGATTCTGATCCTGCCAGGCATCAAATTTCGCGCCAGATTCCCAGGCAGAGAATATTACTTCCGATAATCGGCGGTCTCCACGGGCTAACCAGGCTTCCATTTGTGTATCTTTCGGGTCGGTCCAACTGACTTTTATGTTTGGATTTCGCAGTTCCGAACGTAATAAATTCTGCTTTTCATGAACCGAATCCGGGTCGTCACAGGCAGTCCATTGGAATGGGGTATGTGCTTTTGGTACAAATGTCCCTATACCGGCATGTACTTTGGCTCTACCTCCGACCACACTACGGCCTATCTGGTAAACCTGTTTGCACAGGTCAATGATGGCTCGCACATCTTCCATGGTTTCGGATGGATGACCGATCATAAAATAGAGTTTGATCGTTGTCCAACCCCGGCTATAAATTGCCCTGGCTGTCCCCAGAAGATTCTCAGTAGATACCGGCTTGTTGATGATCTGACGCATCCGGTCAGTGGCTGCTTCCGGCGCAAGTGTGAATCCGCCCAGCCGCGTTCCTTTGAGTTTGTCCATAATGTCGACTGAAAATGATTCGATCCGTAAGGAAGGTAATGAAACAACCAGGTGGTTTCCGGTGTATTTTTCGCTCAATGCATCCACCAGTTCCTGGATGTGGGAATAGTCGGAAGAAGATAACGATAAAAGGGCTACTTCTTCATGCCCGGTGGCTTCCAGGGCAGCATCAATTGCAGTCATGATCTCTTCAACAGAACGTTCGCGTACCGGTCGGGTGATCATCCCGGCGTGGCAGAAACGACAGCCACGGGTGCATCCGCGCATGATTTCAATAGCTACCCGATCATGAACGATTTCGATGTATGGCACGATGAAGCGTGTAACCGGAGGAGGAAGTTTCGCCATGATCCGTTTGGTGATTGGAAAATTGATATCACTACTTGCAGGAGTGATTTTCATCACTCTGCCATCGGGAAAATATTCAACTGTATATAAAGAAGGAACATATATTCCCGGTAACAATGCGAGTTGGAATAACAATGCCTTTCGATCCAAACCGGATAATTTCCACTTCTGGTGGATATCGACGATCTCTCCCATGACTTCTTCGCCTTCGCCAATAACAAAGGCATCAATAAATGCATGCATTGGCTCAGGATTGAAAGCTGCATGCCCACCGGCGATGACCAGCGGATGTTCAGATGTCCGCTCATTGGAATGAACCGGAATTCCAGCCAGGTCCAGCATGTTCAAGACATTGGTATAAAGTGTCTCATAAGGCAGTGAAAAACCGATAATATCAAATTCGATCAGGGGGTGTTTGGTCTCCAGCGAAAATAATGGGATTTCATTTTTTCGCATCAGGTCTTCCATATCGACCCAGGGTGTAAAACATCTCTCAGCGAGTACATCCTGACGCTTATTGAGGAGATCATATAGGATTGCTAATCCAAGATTGGGTAATCCGAGATCATAGATATCCGGAAATACCAGGGCAACCCTGCTCTGAACACTATTCCAATCTTTGACAATGGAATTCAACTCACCGCCGGTGTAACGTCCCGGCTTCTGAACAAGAGGAAGGATCGAGTTGATCTTCTCTTCGAGAAAGTTATTCTGTTGTTTCAACTGCATTTTACAACCTATAAAAGACCTTTATAAGAACCGCCATCCACTGGAAGCATAACACCGGTAAGATAGGAGGCGGCTGGGGAGAGTATAAAAACAGCTACATTTGCGAACTCATCCGGAGTTGCGAGGCGTTTGAATGAGGTGGCTTCAGCCTGCTTTTGCATTTCAACTTCCTGTGAGGTGTTGTTTTTTACTGAGCGATCTTTCAGCAGGCTGAGTGCCCGATCGGTTTTTGTCCACCCCGGCAGGATCGAATTAACCCTGATACCGTCGCCGCCTAGTTCCTGGGATAGTGTTTTTGTCAAACCGAGTAAACCTGCCCGAAGTGTATTTGAAAAGATCAGGTCCGGGATGGGTTGTTTTGCGGATACAGATGTGATCGTCAACACACTCGGTGATTTTGAAAGGCGTAAATATGGTAAAGCCGCACGAATGAGTCTGGATATGGCTCAAGAAACACAGGTTGATGGCTTCCATCCAGTCTTCATCGGACTTGGTTTCGAATTTTCCGGTTTTTGGGCCGCCGGAATTTGTAACCAGCAGGTCGATCCCACCCATTAATTGAGCCGAATCCTGGATGAGACGGTTACAGAAATCTGCAGAAGATACGTCACCAGCGACTGCATGTACCTGACCAGGTGCTTGAGATTTTATCTCTTTCATGGATTTGTTCAAAGACAGCTCATCCCGGCTATTGATGACCAATTCCGCACCTTCGCTTGCTAGCCCGTAAGCCACTGCATACCCCAAACCACGGCTTGCGCCAGTAACAACAGCTTTTTTATTTTTTAATCCAAGGTCCATTTTTCCTCAAATGATTTCAAGTTTTTGATCATAAATTGTTAACTCAGGATAGTATTTCTCCATCCATTTTTCAATTTTTGCAAATTCTGATTGTATAAAAGCAGAATTATTATTTACCAAACCTAAGGTTATCTGTGCATCGCCATGGCTATCCTGGTATCCTGTCTCTGCAATGGAGATATTGAATTGCTTCGAAAGGCGGTGTTCCAATGGCCGCAATACACTTCTTTTCTCTTTCAAAGAATTGCACCCAAACAATTTAAATTGGAGAGTGAGCAACCCGAAGTGCATATTGTCCTGTGTTATATATTGATTATAACTTAGGTAGCCATAAGGTGGATTAATTCACGAGATTGTACGGTTCAAATAATAATAATTATGCTTGCAAATAATATATACGGCGGTTACAATCCTTGACAGATGAAATCTCAGAGAAATTCCATGTCAATAGAAGAACAATACCAAAATACCCTGGATTATTTATTCAGTTTTGTAGATTACAGTCTGACAAAACAACTGGTTTATTCCCCCGAAAAATTCAACCTGGATCGTATGACCAGGTTACTGGATCTAATGGGAAATCCACAAAAAGAGTATCCAATTGTTCATGTAACTGGAACGAAAGGGAAGGGATCGGTTGCTTCCCTTTGTTCAAGTGTATTGAAAGAATCAGGGTATAAAGTTGGCTTGTATACATCTCCACATTTAATTGACTACAATGAGAGAATTCAAGTAAACCTGGTACCCATTCCCCACGCAGACATGGTCACACTGGTGGATAGGCTTATGCCGATGATCGATCAGGTGAAAGAGATCACGACATTTGAAATATCAACAGCAATGGCTTTTCAATACTTCAAAGATCAGGCGGTGGATTATGCTGTGATCGAGGTGGGATTGGGGGGAAGGTTGGATGCGACCAACGTTGTTGATCCCATCCTATCGATAATTACAACCATTTCTTATGACCACCAGGCAATCCTTGGAAATTCAATTGCAGAAATTGCATCTGAAAAAGCCGGGATAATCAAACCGGGAAAACCCGTGGTTTTAGCATCCCAGACAAGCGAAGCACTGCAAGTCTTACTGAAGAAAGCGAATGAAACTGGTTCTGCGGTTACATTGGTTGGCAGGGATAAGTTGTATGTAGCTGTAGAACATAACCTTGATTCCCAATCCCTTTTTATCTGGTCAATCGATGATCAAGAGGAAATGAACAAATTCATTGAAGGTGATCCCGAAAATAAATGGAAACCGAAGCAATTCACAATTCCATTACTGGGTGCCCATCAACTGGAAAATGCAACCACAGCATATTCTGCACTAAAAATAATGCAAAAACAGGATCCAAATATTAACGATGAGGCAATCCTTCGGGGGTTCAGGAATGTATCCTGGTCTTGCCGGTTTGAGGTGATTTGCAGAAAACCACTGATCATCCTGGATTCAGCTCATAACCGTGATTCTGCAATAAAATTAAGATTGACACTTGATGATTATCTTCCAGGAAATGATGTCATCCTGGTCTTTGGGGCGTCTGAGGACAAAGATGTCCGAGGCATGCTGGTAGATCTTATGCCCAGGGTGCATCAAGTGATCGCTACCCAATCGGTCCATCCCCGGGCATTGGATGCAGGAGTGATCGTGGATTTTGCCCACGCGATGGGAAAAAAGGCGAGAGCTATTTTGCCGTTGGAGGATGCCTTCAAGGAAGCTGTAAAGCTGGCCAAAGGTGAAAGAGCAATCCTGGTGGCTGGTAGTATTTTTATTGCTGCCGCAGTAAAAGAATTATTGATAAATCAACAGGGAAACCTGCAAAGGAATAGGAAAAATGCGAAGTGATGATTGGCAAAACCCGAATGATGATGAGATAGATTACAGTTCAGCTATCCATCAAAGAACAGAAGAATTATATAGGATCCAAAATGCTGAGCCGGACGATCAGGGTACGATCTTACTGCCTGTATTGCCCCTTAGGGATCTGGTTGTTTTCCCACATATGGTCTCGCCAATCTTCGTAGTTCAGGGTGGCACGCTGCACGCCATCCAATCAGCCCATACAAATGTCCAAACAATGATTGGATTGGTTCAAAATGATCCAGATGTGGAACTGCCCACAGCGAAGGATTTCCTTTCAATTGGCGTTGAATTGGCTGTAGGCCGCCTGTTAACCATGCCGGATGGCAACAGTTCCGCCCTCGTGCAAGGACGCCGCCGGATTAAAGTCCTGGAGTATATCCAGGAAGAACCTTACATTATCGTACGGGCGAAAGTCATAGAAGAATCTGTAGACGTGGATAAGAAAATGGATGCATTGATGCGGACTACACGCGATCTTTTTGAACGATGTGTCCAACTCGATCGTACCCTTCCTGACGAAGCCCACTTGTTTGCCATCAATATCAATGAACCGGGTTGGCTGGCAGATATGATCGCCACCACACTCTCCATCGATCTGAAAGCACGCAGAGACCTGCTCATGAATACCAATCCACAAGACCGGTTAAAAAAGATCAATCGGCTTCTGGCCCAGGAATTGGATGTCTTGCTTCTCGAGGATGAGATCCAAAACAAAGTCCAAAGCGAGGTGGATCGCAGTCAGCGGGAATTTTATCTGCGTGAGCAGATGAAAGCCATTCAGAATGAGTTGGGTGAAGGCGATGTCTGGACCCGCGAAATAGCAGAACTTCGATTGAAGGTGGAATCAAGCGGACTTTCGAAAGAATTGCAGACCCAGGCCAATAAAGAGATTGAACGATTGATGCAAATGCCGCCCCTGGCTCCAGAAGTTGGTATCATCCGCACATATCTGGATTGGATACTTGACCTCCCGTGGGTGCAGCAAACTGAAGATAATCTGAATGTGAAACACGCTGCAAAAGTGTTGGAGCAATATCATTATGGATTGGCCAAAGCCAAAGATCGTATCCTGGAATATATCGCCGTCCGAAGCCTGCATCCGAAAAAAATGAAACAGCCTATTTTGTGTTTTGTTGGTCCTCCGGGTACCGGTAAAACCTCACTGGGAAAATCAATTGCTGAGGCCTTGGGCCGGAAATTTGTCAGGCTGTCTCTTGGTGGAGTTAGGGATGAGGCTGAGATACGCGGCCACAGGCGGACGTATATTGGTGCCATGCCGGGTCGAATTTTACAGACCATGCGCCGGGCAGCATCCATCAATCCGCTCTTTATGCTTGATGAAATTGATAAGTTAGGAGCAGATTTCCGGGGTGACCCTGCTTCGGCACTACTTGAAGTCCTGGATCCTGAACAGAATTATTCCTTCTCAGATCACTACCTTGAACTGCCGTATGATCTCTCCAAGGTGATGTTTGTAACAACTGCGAACTCAGTCATGAGCATTCCAGCAGCATTACTGGACCGGATGGAACTGATCGAGTTTCCAGGCTACATAGAGGAAGACAAGCTGGAAATTTCCCATCGATTTTTATTGCAGCGGCAGTTGGAAGAAAGTGGGTTGGAAACAGGGGAAGTAACCCTGTTGGATTCAGCCCTCAGCAAGATCATCCGCGAATATACCTATGAAGCTGGTGTACGTAATCTTGAAAGGGAGATCGGCAGGGTTTTTCGAAAAACAGCCCGTCTGAAATCAGAGGGCAAGCAGTATCCGCGTAGAATTGTTCCTTCAATGGTGGAAAAATTCCTTGGTCCGCCGCAATTCTTTGCGACTGAAGCAGAGAAAAAAGATGAAATTGGCGTTGCCACCGCCATGGCATGGACAGAATCTGGTGGAGAGATCATGCCGGTTGAAGTGTTGATCTTCGACGGAAAGGGCAGCCTTCAAATCACCGGGCAGATCGGTGATGTAATGCAGGAATCCGGTCAAGCGGCGTTGTCATACCTGAAGTCAAAAGCGAAACAGCTAAACATTAATCCAAAGGTATTTGAACGTTCGGATATCCACATCCATATCCCCGAAGGTGCCATACCAAAAGATGGCCCATCTGCCGGAATTACGTTGGCTACTGCCATGATATCGGCCTTCACGAAAAGGGAAGTCTATAAAGAAGTGGGTATGACAGGAGAAATAACATTACGTGGTCGGGTGCTTCCAATCGGAGGTGTACGTGAGAAGATCCTTGCTGCTCACCGCGCCAATTTGAAAACGGTCATACTGCCAGAAAGAAACCTGAAAGACCTGGTGGATATTCCCCGCAAAGTAAGAATTGACCTGAAAATAATCCCAGTGTCCCATATGGACGAAGTATTAAAAGTGGCTCTTTATCCTGCCAAGCCAATACAGAAGAAAACCCGGGCAAAAAGAAAACCTGCAAAGCCGGTTGAAGTAAAAACGGTAATTGAAAAATAAAAAAACTCCCCTTCGGGGGAGTTATTCTGTCTTTAGGCGTTGTTTGTGTTCAGTCTGCAATGCTTTGATCCCGTTTCTCACCTGGGACAATGTCCGGTCGATTTCCACCTCTAATCGGGTAAGGGTCTCAACAACATATTCATCTGATTCGTGCCGGGCAGCTTCAGCTTCCTGACGAGCCTGGGCAATGATTTGTTCTCCCTGGTGCCTGGCAGCTTCAGAAATGGCATCTTTCGCAGTTAATTGGTCACTTTTGTCCCGAGCCAATGCTATCGTCCGGTTGGCTTCTTCCTGTGCTTGCGCAAGGATGCGGTCTTTCTGTGTTAAAACCTGTTGCGCTTTCTTCACTTCTTCCGGGATCGAGACTCGCATCTGGTCAATTATGTCCAAAAATCGGTCTTCGTCAATGGCTACACTGTGAGTGAGAGGAATACCCCTGCTCTCATTAAAGAGTTCTTCCAATCGATCAATTAAATGTTGAATGTCCATATGTTTCTCCCGGTTTAAAATTTATGTTGCAATTATCAGACCATAATAATCTGGATGAGCCAGCTTTAATCTCGCAGCGATGTCATGGGAACAACGGTTTGATTACTTCCAAGTTCTTGAAATTTAGCTTTTAATGCCAGGCGGACGTAATCTGGAACCATACTCGAGACATCACCACCTAACGAAGCAATTTCACGTACCGTTGTCGATGAAAGAAAAGTGTGCTGCTCTGAAGTGATCAGTGCCATGACCTCTACTGTTGGGGCAAGACGGTGATTTGCCAGCGCCATTCTGAATTCATGCTCAAAATCGGAAAATACGCGCAAACCACGGACAATGACCTGGGCATCGATCTTCTGACAAAAATCCACAGTTAATCCACTGTATCCGGTGACCCGGATCTTCTTATCGTCAGCAAAACTTTGCCGAACATACTTAAGTCGTTCTTCAGGCGCGAAAAGCAGATTCTTGAGTGGAAGGTCGTAGACTGCAACAACCACCTCATCGAATAATTTGGATGCCCGACGGGCAATATCAATATGACCAAAATGGATTGGATCAAATGTTCCAGGAAAAACTGCTCTTACCATCAGCTAATATCTCCTTTTCCAGCTCCCCAGAAATGATTCAATGTTGTTACCAGGTACTGGTTCTCGGGTTGGGCTAAACTTGGGTCTTCTTCAAATAAAGTCTGGGCTGCCTTACGGGCAATTTCGATCATGCGTATGTCTGTCAAAGATGCCATTCGCAGATCGGCAAAACCTGATTGTCGTGTGCCGAGAAAATCACCCGGGACCACGTTGATCCAGGTCTTTTTCAGCCAATAGGAATCCATCATTGGTTTCCACCATCGCCTGCAGGCGTTCATTGTCGCTGTCGCTTTCAGATTCCGGGATGAGGATGCAGTATGATTTTGCTGTTCCACGTCCAACACGTCCTCTGAATTGATGAAGCTGGGATAAACCGAATTTGTTGGCTCCTTCAATGAGGATCATGGCTGCATTGGGAATATCTATTCCCACTTCGACGACAGAAGTCGAAACCAGGATATCAACTTCATGGTCGCGGAATGATTTCATGACCTTGTCTTTTTCATCCGGTTTCATCCGCCCATGCATTAAGCCAAGTTTATATTTTGTAAAGACTTCTTTTTTTAATCGATCATATTCTTCCACTGCTGCCTTGGCTTCGTCATTTTCGCCCTGTTCCACCAGCGGATAGATGATGAATACCTGGTAACCCAGGTCCAGTTGGGTGCGAATGCGGTCATACACGCTTTCCCGTTCGCGGGGGTAGAACACAAAGGTATCAATAATCTGCCTGCCAGCCGGGAACTCATCCATGACAGAAAGGTCAAGATCGCCATAGATCGTCAGATGCCAGCGAACGCGGAATTGGTGTGGCGGTCATGACCAGCAGGTGCGGGTTGGTTCCTTTGGAACGAAGTTGGGCACGTTGGTCCACACCGAAGCGATGCTGTTCATCAACCACTACGAATTGCAGATCCTTAAAGATGACTGGATCCTCGATCAGTGCATGCGTACCGACCACAAGTTTAATGGATCCATCAGCCAGTTTTTCCAGGATGACTTTTCGTTCACTGGCGGTTGTATCTCCCACCAGAAGGCATATTTGTTCCGGTTTCAGCAGAGCACTTTCATCCGTTGGGTCTGCCAGGAGTTTACCTGAGGGTCCGGTAATGCTGTTCTGCCAGAATTCCGGTGGGTGCCATGAAAGCAGCCTGCGACCCTTCGGAAGTAATGATGGCCGCTATCAACGCCGCAACGATCGTTTTCCCTGATCCGACATCACCCTGTAGTAAGCGGTTCATCGGTGATCCACTCGCCAGATCTGCCCTTAGATCAGCCAGGACTTTATATTGAGCATTGGTCAATTGATATGGCAGTTTGGCGATCTGCTGATTGACCCATTCATCATCCTTCTTGAATGGGGTACCGGTCATATTCTGCCAGGCCTGTTTCTGCCGCAGAACTCCCAATTGCATTAAAAATATCTCATCAAATGCCAGCCTTTGTCGGGAGGCATGCAGCTTTTCCTGGTTGGCCGGGAAATGGACTTCCTGCAAGGCAGAAGAAAGATCCGGAAGGTTATTCGCTTGTTTGATCGATTGTGGAACGAAATCTTCCACTTTCCCGGACCAGTAAGAAACTGTCTGGTACATGATCCGGCGTAACCAGCGCTGGGTAACCGAGGCTGTTAATGGATAGACGGGTACGATACGATTCGTATTCAGTTGTTCCTGATCGAGGGGTTCCCATTCAGGGTTATTCATGATCAAACGGCCAAGGTATTGGTCCACTTTGCCCGAGACCACAATTTGCATTCCCTCGTGAAAACGGTTCGCGATCCATGGTTGATTGAACCAGGTTAATCGCAGGTCACCACTGCCATCCGTAATGACTGCTTCGGTCAGGGTAAATCGTCCGCCGCGGACTGGCCGGGCTGCTACACTCTTTATTGAGCCGATGACCGTTACATCGTCCCGATAAAATATTCGGCTGATCGGTTTTAGCTGGCTGTAATCATCATATCTACGTGGAAAGTAGAATAACAGGTCTTCCAGGGAATTCAAGCCAAGATGGGCAAGGGTCTCAGCGTACTTTGGACCGATGCCTTGAATGACCGTCAATGGAGCAGATAAGCCCAACCGAACTTGAGGCTGCTGGGCTGTATGACCTGATGCTGGTAAAGGACGGCTTTTATTGTTGGAATATTGGTTTGGCCTGACAGGAGATTTTTCGGGAGATGATGGTGGGGCTTCTTTGCGACGAGGGGTAAATGTCAACGAATTGATTTCCTGTTCAGTCATTCCAGTGGATGTACCAATAAATGTCCATACTTCTTTGAGAGCGGCTTCACGCTTTTCGGGATCGGCGGAATATTCGCCGATCCTGGTCCGAACCAATTGAATGGCTTCTTCCGGAATATTATTCGTCCTGGCTTCAGCTTCCCAGTTTGGCAGGATCTTTTCCAGTCCACCGACTATTGCCCGATTATCGTATCCCCGATCGGCTTCTAATTTGAAGAATTTTAATAACTTTTCTATGGATGGTTGCATACGATTATTTTAACCCCAATCCCGTATTTCAACCGGGAATATGATGTATGGATATTACAGTTTTATCTTTGTTTGTGATTTTGGTAAGATCTTAGTCGCGGCCTTCAATGGCAAAAATTCCAACCGCTGCAGGACCAAAAAGCGCCGCCAGGGCGAGATTAATAGTGAGTTCAATAAATGGCGTACCCGGAAAAGATGAATTCACGTGTTCTCTTAATGTATGGGTTTCATGAATGAGGGGAGGTTGGCTTTGCACCAGGGCAACTTGATCCAGGTCATTGAACTCATCCACAAACTCCTGGTAGTTTTCCAATAAGAGCCGGAAGTTCTTCACCTTCTCAACCGAGACCATTTTTCCTTCTTCAAAGGCAAAAACAGGCAGGATGCCGAGCATTTCTCCCAGCATGGACTGAGGCTTTGAAAGAAAATTGGAACGTTGTAAATACGATAGATTGGATATACAAAACTGAGAGTAGATCTTCGGTATTTTTCCCCTGATTTTTCGTTCAATTTCAATGAATTTGGTGCCTTTGACCACATTTTCAGCAGCCATTTGGACAAGTGCCCCCAGGCCAACCGATGTTGTTTGTGAATTGATCACTGAAAGCGTTATTTTCCCCGGTTTGATCTTTGACGCCTGTTCCATGTTTTGATATGCCTCTGTTAATTGGGAAGACATGAAAATGGCGATGATCTCTTTGTATGTTTTACTGTGCAGTTCAATCGCATCCAGACAATCTTGAACAGAAGGTGCAATTAACTCAGTTCTATTTTCCTCGTCCAATTTGGAAGGTAAGCTGGATACTTTAAAAAGAGGATCATTTTCTACAAAATGATCCCCGACCTTGACTTGAAAAGGAACCTGAAAAACCAGGTTCCTGCCTGGAAAAGTATGTTTTGAGAATTGGACAGAACTATCGGTGATGATGCAAGTTGAATTCATATTATTCTACAGACATGATATAGAAGTAATGTTGCTGACCACCGTCGTGGTATTCAATTCCCTGATCAGGATAGCGTTCCTGGATTTTTGCAACCAGTTTTTCGACCATAGGAACTGTGATATCGGCACCATAAAAAAGCGTTATCTGTTCATGATCCTTGGTTTGAGCTGCTTCCAGGAATTTGAATACACTCTCTTCAAGTGACGGGGAAGAGAAAATGATCTTACCGTTGTGTAGCGCTATGATCTCGTCCTTCCTGATCTCAACACCTTCATTGATCACATCGCGTGTGGCTGTGGTGATCTCACCCGTCTCTATACTGGTCAGTGCGCTGTTCATATCAGCCACGATCTCATCAAAATCACCATCCGGGATGAGGTGCAGCAATGCCGATAATCCCTGGGGAATATTCTTGCTGGGAATGACAGCCACATTTTTTACAGAATTAGCTGCTGCCTGCTGTGAAGCAAGAATGATGTTCTTGTTGTTAGGCAGGATGATTATTTTCTGTGTCGGCAGGTCTTCGAAGGCTTTCAGTATTTCTTCGGTGCTGGGATTCATCGTCTGACCACCCTCAACGATTGCAGCAACACCCAGGCTGGCGAATATTTTGGATAATCCGGGACCCGGGCTGACGGCGACCACAGCGATCTGACCGGGCTCAATTTTAGCAAGGTTCAATGGTTTGGCAGCCTTTTTTCCCTGTTCTTCCATCTGGGCAATTAAGTTTTCAATCGCCACCTTATGCACCGTTCCAAGTTTCATGGTGTAGTCGATCGGCTCGAAGCGTTTTTCTGTCGGCACATGGATATGCATCCTATAGAAACCGTCTCCTTCGCCCACCTGGATCGAGGTTCCTATTTTACCTAATTCTGCATAAAAACTATCCAGATCCAATGTATCGGTGGGAGAGAAATCTACCACCACTTCATAATCCTGACCCTCTTCGACTGATTCCATGATGTTATCCAGGTTCATGGCAGAGAGCGGTGTTACGTTGGCTACCGGGGTTTCAAGTGAAAGATTATCGAGTTGACGCTGAATTCCTTCCAACAGGATGAATAATCCTTTTCCGCCTGAATCTACTACACCTGCTTCTTTTAGTTTATCCAGAAGTTCTGGTGTGCGGATGACTGATTCGTCTGCTGCTTTGACTAACTCATCCAACAGCACACGTGAATCGCTGGAGTATTGAAGAACTTCCCGTGCCCGTTTGGCGATATCCGTTGCCACGGTCAATATGGTACCTTCGACTGGACGGACCACACCTTTATAGGCTGTATTGCGGGCTTCTTCCAGTGCGGCAACGATTTTCGCAGCATCAGCAGTATCAAAATTATCCAGGGCACGTGCAAATCCACGCCAGAGTTGCGAGAGGATTACCCCCGAATTTCCACGGGCGCCCATTAAGGCTCCCTGTGCCAGCATATGTGCCATCTTTCCAATATTCCGCTCTTCTGAATCGTTGATCTCATTCAAAGCGGATTGCATGGTAAGCACCATATTGGTGCCTGTGTCACCATCCGGGATGGGATACACATTTAATGAGTTGATATGATCTTGATTGGTCTTTAACCATGACAGGGCTGAAGTAATAAAGTATTTAAAGTTTTGCCCATCAAGCAATGCGGTTTGGTTGGAATCTAAAGAATCGTGAATACCCATAATATCCTGAATTTTCTCTTAATCCGTATCGCTAATACGCAAACCGCGTACATGGACGTTGACACGGTTTACTGTCAGACCAAAGGTCTTTTCAACCTGGTATTGAACTTGATGGGAAATGGTTGTGGCAACTGATTTGATTCGAATTCCATATTCCAGTACCACATAAACATCAATATCAACTCCGGCGCCATCATATTTAACATCCACTCCATGGGAGGGGTCCTTGAGTATAACATTGGCCCACCCATCCACAAAGTTCTTGGGAGCTAATCCCACAACTCCGTAGGAAGATAGGGCAGACTGGCAAGCGACAGTTGCGATCGCCCGATGTGACACCAGGATTTTACCTATTGGATTTTTTTGATCCGTCATGTTTTCCGATCCTTTACATCTAATTTATTAACAAAAATTATTGTCAACAGTTACGGTTTGTGATAAAATACTTTCCTGTACTAAAGGGATTGCCCCTTTCTTAAGCGTGAATATAAAGTTTGAAAGGAAACTTCAGAATGGCTATTTGTGAAAAATGCGGCAAGAAAACAACATTCGGACATAATCGCAGTTTCTCCATGCGTGCGACTAATCGTTCTTATCAACCGAACCTGCAAAAGATCATGATTGTTGAACAAGGACATAAAGTTCATAAGGTGATGTGCGCTCGCTGTATCCGGACTATGGTTAAAAGTTCTTAATCGATTGTTTAGTTTTTGAGCGGCTCACGCCGCTCTTTTTATTTAATCTTCCAGGCAATTTCGTAAAGTTTTCACGCCTGCAGCAATTCCACCGGGGTGGACGAAGATGGCGGTTGCTGCTACAAAAGTGTTTGCTCCGGCAGCCTGTGCCAACCGGATGGTTTGCTCATTGATCCCGCCATCCACCTGCAAATATGCCTTCGAATGTACATCTGACAACATGCCATGCACCCTGGCGATCTTATCAACCATTTCAGGGTAAAAAACCTGCCCTGAAAAGCCGGGATTGACAGTCATGACTAATATAAGATCCGCCAACTGCAGTATATAAGGCAGTGTAGTTTCTGATGTTGCCGGATTCAGCGCCACACCTGCCAGGCATCCCAGTTCACGGATGACACCTAAAGTGCGGTGCAGATGGGTACAGGCTTCCACCTGGACGGTGATATGGTTTGCACCTGCATCTGCGAAGGATTTCAAGTGCAATTCGGGTTTCTCGATCATCAAATGCACATCCAGCGGCAGTTTGGTGATGCGTTTACAGGTTTCAACAATGAATGGTCCCATGGTGATGTTGGGGACGAATTTGCCATCCATCACATCCACGTGGATCCAGTCTACGCCAGCGTCTTCAGCCTGATGGATCTGGTCCGCCAGGTTGGAAAAATCTGCTGAGAGAATGGAAGCTGAAATGATCGATTTCATAAGATATTGAAAAGCACCGCGATCCATAATGGGATCAAGCCGCCCACGGCGACAACTGTTAATAATCCCAATCCTATTGTAACCCAATCAATGCCGTTTAGCTCATCGATCAACTCAGGTGTATTGACCTTGTATGTCGCTCTTGGAGCGGTATCCGCTGGAACGGTTTCGATAAATTCCGGCAGCGGGGTCAGGTTCTTATTGCCTTCCGTCGGCCGGAAATAGGATTGCAGAACCCGCCCAAGCTGGTCGGCGGTGCGATAACGCCTGACCGGTTCTTTGGAGAGCACTTTCATGATGATGGCATCCAATTCCGGCGGGATTTCTGAGTTCAACATGCTCGGGTTCACCGGGATCGACCTCAGGTGCATGGCTGCATAACCCTCGGCAGATTCTGCGAAGAACGGCAGCTGCCCGGTGAGCAGTTCGTACATCACCACACCTAAAGAATAAACATCGGATGCGGGTTGGGGTGCCGCCCCGGAAGCTTGTTCGGGGGAGAAATATTGCGGCGATCCCCAGATCTCTTCGTTGCGTTCATCGGGAGAAATGGATGCCAGGGCGCGGGCGATGCCGAAATCGGTGACCTTTAATCGTTTATCGGGGGTCACCAGCATGTTCTGGGGTTTGATATCGCAGTGCACCAGGCCGGCACGATGCGCATAGCCAATACCACTGCAAGCCTGGATGATCAGCGGGATGGCTTCATCCAATGGCAGGCGGCCTTTCTTGATGATCATGGTCTTCAGGTCCACCCCGGGGATGTGCTCCATCACGATGAAGAGGCGTCCCTGGTCCAGGCCGAAGTCGTGGACGGTGACTATGTTGGGGTGTGACAGGTTGGCGGCCGCCTTGGCTTCCTGGTGGAAGCGGTCCCGAAAGACCGGGTCAGCCGAAAGGGTTTCCTTTAGGACCTTCACCGCAACCGGGCGGTCAAGCATGAGGTCGATGGCGGAATAGACATGTGCCATGCCTCCATGCCCGATGGATTCCATCAGTTTGTAGCGGTTATTGAGAAGTGGAAGTGCATCCATGACCTAAAAATTATATCATAGCGGAAGTAGGGTGCTCATATCGTACTTGATCACTTTTCTCATTCTCCATTCTCATTTTGCCCGCTTGCTTAGACTTCGCCGGGTTGCAACGAGGCTGCATTTCATATAGAATATATGTATTCTTTTGTCCCGCCTGCTCCCGTTAGTGGATCGCATCGGTAACGGTAAGTTGCTACGCGTACATATTGTAATGGGTGAATGTATCCGTATTGCAAAATTTGGAACAATCTTGGAGATTATATGTTCTATACATTATAAGGACGACCATCGGCTCGTCCAGCTGTCGTAACGCGGTGGATCGTGACACCAACGCGAACAGTGGAAAACATGGGGTAGATAACTCGGACGGGACGGAATCTACACATAGAAACGATACCATTCACTGTGTTAGAATCATGGCCAGTCGGGAGTTCTGGGTACTCTGGATTAGACAGAGAGGCATTACCACAAGGGGAAATGTGATTGTCCAGCCAAGTATGCAAAAATACATGTGGGAGTAGAATATCATCAATTTTGATGGATCAGGAAACAAACGGTGGTGAAATTAGCTGTGAAGGCGAAATTAATTATCACACCAGTTTCGTCATCTGTGGCGAATTCTTTAGAGTTTCGGTTTAATCCTCGTGGGCAATAGTATTCCGTCACGAAGACACTTGGCTCAACAACCCCACCTCACTTTGACACAATCACCAACTTCGTAGGAAATTTTAAGATTTATGATAATAATTTGTCGCAATTCGCTGAAATTCAGGAATTCAATATTACAGGAATAAGCAACATTCCCGTAAACACAGACTTTCGAACCAATATCATATTTTGTTATTTTTGACCACAAGGTACAATTTTCACCCTTTGGTGGATAAAGAGTAGAAGCACCAATATACTTAGAATCCATAGATGAAGGAAGTGTATTTTCCACTGGAGAGGATTTAGTAACCTTGGTACTACTTTCACATGAATTTCATGTGTACTGGTTAATTGCGGTTGACCTTCATCGAATTTTTTAAGCGCAGTAGGCATCATTAGTTAGGGGTTTTTGCTTTAGGTATTCCATAAATAACCCAAGAAAGTTTATAGCCTTTACTGTTCAGTATGAACATTAGGTAAATTTGTAATTCATTAAAATTAACCTTATGACTTTTGGAAGAGTTGGAAATAGCGAAGGTGTTAACCAATGTGGTCACCAGATGGAACAATGTAAGCCTATATCGGTTTCGATGACAACCTTTATTGAAAGCATGTTGAAAGTAACTCTTCGCGATTATATGGTCAAGTGCAAGGCTTACTGTTGATCCAAAAATAAACGATTTTACCATTTATACACCCCAACCTAGCTAGGTCGCCGGATGGGAAATACGCTAGTGTATCATCACTGTGGTGAAGATTAATTGCTTCGTATCAGAATATGCATCCGTTTATGAATTTTTACGTTGTAGAGGACTGGGTATGCATATCTACAGAAAATTGCTTCATCCTAATTCCTCGGCAATAGGGAAATTTTTTCACAATCTGGATTCCGATCTTGTAACTTAATAATTTCGTCTTTGTAAAATAATTTACCATATTAAATTGTAAAGATTGTAAGGTATACGACTGCTGCTATCGGCCACGCAGGGATAGCTGTATCCACCTCAGTTCACGCCGGATAGTTCTGTCGCACAACCGCGTGCTGGTAATGGCAGGTCCGCTTCGAGTTCGTTAACGCATTTTCGGAGATCTTTGTCCAATAACACCGCCGGCGAGAATGGATGAAAAAATGTGACCGTATCTTCGGTTTGAAATTAATTTAGCACCAATTTGTGCATCGGTATCTGAATGCACCAATATTGAATGCATAGATAGCGTTACCTAAGCACACTATGTGCTGGCAGGCACGGGGGGTTTAAAGCGAGGGTGGAAAAACAGGACACCAAACAGGATGGCTGCAGCCACCCGGCCAAATGCTGATACCCACAGAGTCTCGATAAATCCCCAGCGGGTGATCAAACCACTGCCAATCAGGGCACCAAGTGACAGGGAAATTGTTACAATGATCTGGTAGATGGCAGAGGAGCGTGGCACCTGGTCTGCAGGGATGGATTCGAGCATCAAGTTAAATGATGCCAGGTTGAAGGCTGCCCAGAATACTCCATTAAAGATATTGATAATAACCGCATGCCAGGGCTGGCTTACCAGGATCCAGGCAAAAGGGATGAGCGGGATCAATATCATACTGATGAGCTGCACACGGTGGGATCCCCACCTGTCAGACAGGAATCCCAATCTGTTCTGGACGAATAGTGCCGATATACTGGATACAACCGTCTGAAGCCCCACTATGGCAGCAGTAAATGACAAGTTCTGAACCATATAAACGCCAAAAAAAGGAGAGGCAATGTTGACGGTCAGGTTCCAGAATGCGGTTGTGATAATGAGGGCAACAAATTGAGGTTGAGATCTTAATCCACGGAAGAACTGGCGCAAGTCCAGATGAGCACTTTCCCGATGAATGGAAGATTGGATCGGTTCATTGATATGCGCGTAACTATAGGTTGAGAGGGCTCCAATGACAAATGCGATACCAAGCGCGATCTGGTACCCGGTCTGGGAAACAAACATTGTGATCAGTTTTCCAGCCAGGAGGACAGCAACCATCCCGGTGATACTCATTACAAAATTTCGTGACCCGAAGTACCTGCCGCGTCCGTCAATGGGAACGATATCATTGGTGATCGACACCCATGCCGGATAGCTAAAATTCCCGAATGCATCCCTGGCAACAGAGAGTGCGATCGCTATCCAGATCATCCCTGTTCCCTTGAACAATATTGGAACGAATACCAGCATCAATTGAGCCAGGCGACTCACACCGCCGCCGCAGGACAGGCAAATATACTTCCGGTGGACAATCCTCTCTGCCAGCAAAGCTCCCGGCATAAGCAGCAGCGCACCCAATAGATTCGAGATCGAATTCATCAACCCTATCTGACCCTGGGTGGCTCCCAACGAAAGGATGTACAGGCTGATGAAAGTGACACTGATGTTATCGCTGGCAGATGCAAACAGGCCGTCCAGCCAGAACCAGCGCAGGTTTAGCTTTACCCGATGGGTCAAAGAATCCCCCCAGGTCCCGCCCACCATGAATAAGCTGATCCAATTGGTTGTTTTATTGAGTAACTTCGATGTTCTGTTCATGTGAATAATGCAAAAGCAATATGTTCTTTGTTTGCCCCAGTGTTAGCACCCCCGGAGTGGAATGAAGGCGACTCTGCGCATCGGAGCGAAGTGGAGATCCCGGTGGTTTGTCCGGAGCCAGGTTTTAACCGCAAGGTCTTCGGTTTTGATTGTACCTAAAACACTAACTAGTTACCACCAAATTCGTGGGTGATTTCTACGAATTCACCAGGAAAGAAGTTTACAGACCCGTTCGTTTCTCCTGTTCTTCGGGATACCGGTCTCCCAGCACCTTGATCTTCGATGCAGCGGAATTGATCTCGTTCAGGTCATCCGGCGACAGAATGACTGCAGCTGCCCCGATATTTTCATCCAATCGTGACAGGCTGGTCGTTCCAGGGATGGGAACGATCCACGGCTTCTGTGCCAGCAGCCAGGCCAGAGCGATCTGGGCGGTGGTTGCACCCTTTTGTTTTGCAACCTTGCTCAGCAGATCAACCAAAGCCTGGTTCGCTTTACGAGCCTCTGGTGTAAAACGGGGAAGCGTGTTTCGGAAGTCCGATTTATCAAAGGTAGTATCTGCACTGATCTTACCGGTAAGGAAACCCCTGCCCAGCGGGCTGAATGGAACGAACCCGATCCCAAGCTCCTCAAGCGCCGGCAGCAGTTCTTCATCGGGACGCCTCCACCACAATGAGTATTCACTCTGGACAGCAGTCACCTGCTGGACTGCGTGTGCGCGGCGGATCGTTTTCACTCCAGCTTCAGACAGGCCGAAGTGCTTCACCTTGCCCTGCTTAATCAGATCCTTCACTGCACCGGCGACATCCTCTATGGGCACATCCGGGTCGACACGGTGCTGGTAGAACAGGTCAATGGCATCGACCCGAAGCCGTTTCAGTGAGTCTTCTGCGACCTGCTTGATGTGCTCCGGCCGGCTATCCACACCGCCCTCCTGCCTACTACCACTGGGATCGATCTTGAACCCGAACTTGGTGGCAATGACCACACACCCGTGGAAGGGGGAGAGGGCTTCACCCACCAGTTCTTCATTCACGAATGGCCCGTATACTTCGGCTGTATCGAAGAAAGTGACGCCGCGTTCAACGGCTGTTCGGATCAATGTGATCATCTCTTGTTTGTCATGCGCTGGTCCATAATTTCCGCTCATCCCCATACACCCCAATCCAAGAGCCGATACCCTCAAGCTGCTGTTTCCCAGATTTCGTTTCTGCATTTTAGTTACTCCACACTAAATCGAATTGTTCGTTATATAACCATCCAATATTCAAAACCCGTTTGAGGGCGTGTGTTTAAGTGAATGATCAACAATCCTTTTCATTCATTATTGTTGATTTGCCAGACATGCACAACAGGCTTTGCCCCATCTGCATAAAGTTCCAGGAAGTAGAGGATGCCGTTTTGACGGTCGAAGGCCACATCGCCGATCCGGAAGCGGCGTTGGTCACCCCAACCCAGCATTTGCCGGTCCCACTCCGGCGGTGAGTTGAACATGAATTCATCCAAGTCTAAAACAGCATAGGGTTGCGGCTGCCAGGGTTCCAGCTTCCCGGCTGCTACGTCGGCCAATTGTGAAGGGTCATAGAAGATGATCTGCGCATCAAACCGGCTTGACCACCAACCGCGATTGGTAGCGCATCCTCCGGTAGCTTCATCACAGCAGCCCGAAAAATCTGTCTGTGGGCAGGAGCTTCCATCCGCCATACGGCAAGTGACATAGTCTGTGACGCCGGTATCCACGCAGGGTTTGGTCGGATTTTCAGCATCCAGATAACCGTACCAGAATTGCTCACCTGTTCCTTTGGTACCGGCAAAGATCACAACCTGCTTCCCCGAACCATCCTCGAGGAAAGCTCCACCTTCCCATTCGTCCGGATGCTGGTACCCGGTCATGCAATGAGTTAGATCTCCGGTTGTCAAAGAGCTATCATATTTCAGGAGAGTCTTATATTCAAGGTGAGATCCGGCGGCTGGCACACCATCATCCTGAAAAGGTTGATAGGCAAACAGATCCGGACCCATCCCAGCCAACCCGCCATCGCGCATCCTTCCGGTAGCCAACGAGTATGAACTTGTGAATTGGTCTGCCCAGTTTTGAGGCAGCTCAAACATGTATCCATTGGTATTTGTGGATGGCTGGTCACCAATGTACCATTCCCCCTGGAATGATCCCGGATCGAGGTTGGCGCTCACCAGGGCATGGGTGGGTTGATCGTCGAACTGCATATGCTGGCCAAACGCCAGAAATAATGTTGGGCCAAGTTTTGGAGCATTTGAATATTGCATTCCCATGCGTGGGATCTCGTCCATTCCAGAAAAATGGCTTCCGAGCACATTGACGAAATCCTGTAGAAACTCGGGTACAGGCAGGTCGTCCAGGCTGCGGGTGATGACCGGCGCTGGAATACTGATCTCAGCGATCTGGTTGCCATCCGGTACCTCGCCATACGCGATCCGATCATGCCCGCTGATGAACAATGATCCGGGGAATCCATCACTCTTCCCGGAGGGATCTCCATCCGGGTTAAAAGTCATTGCATTCCCGCCATAGGCAAAGGTTTTTGGGCGGTCTTCTCCACCAGGCAGGCGAATGGCACCTACATATTTCAGATCGGATGGCTGAATGAGACCTGGTATATTCAGGGCTGGTACTGATGAAGACTCTTCTTCCGTTGGAAGAGGTTGTTCATCATCTGTTGGCGAAGTAATTTCTTGTGTTGAGTTTTCTGCGGTTGCTGTGGTTATGGCCTTAGGTGAAGGCGAAAAAATGCTGCAAGCTAGCAATAAGAGGATAATAAAAAGATAGAAGACAACTACTCTCTGGCGCATACTCCCTCCTATAATTAATGAAAAACATACAAAACAGAATTCTAGTGTGGCTCTATATTTGTTAATTATATAATCAACCAATAGCTTTTTTTGGGGGAAATTGAGGATGATTTTGCTGGTTTGGTACCAACCAGGGAACTCAAACTGTAATAGTAGGGTAATCCCGATTGCCTGTGAATCAATCGGATGTAACTAGATTTTAGATTCTGTTCTTTCATAATGCCTCTAAATTACCTTACTAATACTGACTACATTTTGTTGATTATCATCATCTATCCTATTACAATGAAGATAAGGTCACAGGTAGGGTAATTCATCAGGAGGAGATTATGAAGCAGGACAAATTCTTAATGGGGATCATCGTTGGAATTATTGCCCTGGTTGCCATCGCATTGGTGGTGTTTTTCACCCGGCAGAATATTACACAGGAATTCCAGGCAGAAGATCAACCCACGGGAGTCGTATTCAACTATATCCTCGCCCTACATAAAGGTGACTACGATAAAGCGTATGGATATCTATCGGATGCAGATGGAAAACCAACCATGGCTAAATTCAGACAGGGCATTCTGATCAATAAACCACAAATGGAAATGAATCCAGTGGATGTCACCGGCGAAACGATCGACGGTAATTCTGCAACCGTCATGGTGGCGACTACCTATTCTGGGGGCGGCGTATTTAGCGAAGGCTCGCGAAATACAGAAAATGCCAGCCTGGAAAAAGAGGCTGGAAAATGGAAACTGATTTCGATGCCTTACACGTATTGGTCATATGATTGGTATCAGCCGGTGATAAAACAATAACAGCACCTGATAATAGGAGATCATATGCGAACCATACGGCGAATCTACTTTTATCTTGTAGCTTTCATCAGTGTCGAGACACTGACCTGGGGAATTACCAATTTATTGAGATCCATTACGCATCAGGGTATTGGTACTGTGCAGGCAAACGTATTATCTGCAGGCCTTGCCCAGGTACTCGTCAGCATCCCCTTATTTCTGGTGCACTGGTTGGTTGTCCAGCGGGATGCACAAAGGTCTGACGAAGAAAAGAATTCAGTTGTAAGGGCGATCAGTCTATATGGGATTCTGCTTGGTGCGCTCATTCCGGTTGTTCAAAATATTTTGGCTTTTGTGAACCGCCTGCTGTTGACGGGAGCCCACCTTACCACTTTGCATGCAGTTTTTGGCAGAAACCAGACACTCGCGGACAATCTAATTGCAATTGCTGTAAATCTGTTACTGGCTGCTTATTTCGCAAGGATCTTACGGTCGGATTGGAAGTCATCCTCTGATAAAGACAACCTGGTGGACCTCAGGAGGCTCTATAGCTATATCTGGATGCTTTACAGCCTCGGGTTGACTATTGCCGGTGTAAAAATGGCAGTACAGTATATTTTCCTGCTTCGTCAATCGATCGGTTTGACCGGGCAGGAACTGATATTCAACGCATTTGCTTTACTGGTGATCGGTGTGCCATTATGGGTGTACTGGTGGCGAAATATCCAGATTTCCATTACTGATGAACGGGAGAGACATTCAACACTCCGTACGGTCATTTTATTTATTCTGGCACTGGTAGGAGCGATTGTTTTCAACATCAGCGGTGCGATGGTGCTTTACTGGTTGTTAAGGGCTGCGCTGGGAGAAAGTTTCACCTTCTCTCAACTGATGAGCAATGTGAGTACGTCAATCTCCTTCGCTGTGCCTTTTGTTGTGATCTGGGCATATTTTGGACGCATCCTTTTTAAGAATATATCGAGTGAACCGGATGTCTTTAAGCAGTCTGCCATGCGCCGTATCTACCGCTATATCCTTTCGATATTAGGTTTAGGTGGAACGGTTTATGGAATGGCTGCCATCGCCGGCTTTATCGTAAATACCCACACCCAACGTCCCATGACCTTTGTGGATAAACATCAGACGGTGGCTGCTAATTTGTCCGTGCTTGTGGTTGGGGTGGTGATTTGGCTGGTGTACTGGCTGCAGGTGAATCAGGAAGCCGCATTGGACGGGGAAGCAGGTGACCATGCCAGACGCTCCCTTAGCCGTAAGATCTATGTTTATCTGGTGATCTTTGCCACTGTGATCGGGACAATGGCTTCCACCGGTTTTCTTCTCTATACGATCCTTCAAAGTGCGTTTGGACTTTCCATACCAGATTTGCTTAATTCATCCTTGCAGAATTTACGCCTGATCCTGATATTCAGTGCGTTCCTGACCTATCATCTTGTTTGCCTGAATCGGGACAATCGCGCCTTAACCAGGCACCTTGCTGAGAAACAAGCTGCTTTCCCTGTGACTGCTCTGATGGATCCGCAATCTGATCTGGGCATGGGAATTCAGGTGGCATTCCAGAGACATGCTGCCGGGATACCGTTACGGTTCATCCTTCCGACAGAAATCAAAGTTGACTCATTATCCACTTCGGGTGCAGTAGTCATGGAGAGTGGTTTGTTTACCCGAAGAGAACCTCAAATAGCAGAGGTGATAAATGAATATCTCCGGAAAAACAATTGTCATTCCCACGAAGAGTGACAAAGTGATCTGGTTAACTTCTCCGCATAAGGATCAGGATCTTTACAAAGGTTGCGCATTGGCTGCACGAGCTATGGCGGAGGGACAATCGATCAAACCGGTGGCAGGAAGTTCTGCCTGGTTGATCATCAGCTATGTCATCGCAGGGTTTGTGGCATTACAGGTTATTTTCATTCTGTTTAGTTTCCTATTTGGAAGTTTTTAATTCACAACATTAATTGCCTTGCGGAGTCTTTTTGTAGATAATGGTGATATATCTTTGTGGAGGAAATTTTTATAGATAATTTCTATGCCTGAAAAATCAAAAAACAAACAGTCAATATCCATTACTTCATCCGATCAGAAAACGCTGGCTGACGCCAAAGATATCCTTTCCGGAAAAAGCAAAAAAAGAGGATTTGCCAAATTACTGCCCTTTTTGGGTCCCGCATTCATCGCCAGCGTTGCATACGTAGACCCGGGTAATTTTGCTACCAATATTCAGGGTGGAGCGCAGTTCGGCTATACATTGTTATGGGTCATCCTTGCCAGTAACCTCATGGCGATCCTCATCCAAACCCTTTCCGCCAAGCTGGGAATAGCCACTGGCCGGAACCTGGCTGAACTATGCCGTGAGAATTTCCCCGGTTGGCTGACGAAAACCATGTGGGTGGTAATGGAACTGGTCGCGATCGCCACGGACTTGGCAGAATTCCTGGGTGCTGCACTCGGTTTTAACCTGCTGCTGGGAATTCCTCTCTGGGTGGCTGGAATACTGACAGCCATTTCCACCTTCCTCATTCTTGGTCTTGAACAGCGCGGTTTCCGCCCTCTTGAAGCGGTCATCACGAGCCTGGTAGGGGTTGTAACAATCAGTTACCTGATCGAAACCATCCTGGATAAACCGGATTGGGGTCTGGTCGGTTACCATGCCGTGGTTCCGATGCTGCCGAATACAGAAGCAATTCTTCTCGCAACAGGTATCCTGGGCGCCACCGTCATGCCGCATGCTATTTTCCTGCATTCCTCTCTGACACAGGGAAGAATCAAGGTAAAGAACGCGGTCCAGATGAAACGGCTCTTCAGGTTTGAGCAAATTGATGTATTGATCGCCATGGGCGTTGCATCCATTGTGAATGGCGCGATGCTGATCATGGCCGCTTCCACCTTCTTTCATCAGGGTGTGACCAATGTCGGGTCTATCCAGGAAGCATATAAAACTCTTGAGCCACTTTTGGGTAAAGCTGCCAGCTCTTTCTTTGCGATCTCATTACTTGCCTCTGGCTTATCCTCTTCTGCTGTGGGAACTATGGCCGGGCAGGTCATCATGCAAGGATTCTTACACCGGCACATTCCAATTTGGCTGCGCCGGGGAGCAACAATTGTCCCTTCGTTGATCGTGATCATGATTGGATTGGATCCAACCCGCACCCTGGTGATCAGTCAGGTTGTCTTGAGCTTTGGATTACCATTTGCTGTCATACCCCTGGTCATGTTCACCCGCCGCAAGAAACTGATGGGGGTACTGGTCAACCACCAGATCACGACCATACTGGCTTCCCTTGTGGCAGCTTTGATCCTCTTTTTGAATTTCTACCTTCTTTACCAGACCTTTACTGGAGGTTAAATGATCAAACATCTTCTAGTTCCTTTGGATGGCTCCGAACTGGCTGAAGCTTCATTGCCTGCCGCTGTATATATCACCAAACACTTCAATAATCATGTTTCGCTTATTCATGTGATCGAAGAAAATCCACCTGAAACGATCCATGGGCAGAGGCATATCCAGACAGAGGCAGAGGCGGCTGAATATCTTAATGGAATTAAATCCAAATACTTTCCCAAGAATCCGCTTGTGGAGATACATGTCCACATTGAAAACGTGAAAAACATCGCCCCAAGCATCGTCTCACATGCGAAAGAGTTTTCGTCGGATATGATCGTTCTGTGCACGCATGGAAAAGGTGGTCTCGCGGATTATATGGTTGGTAGTATTGCCCAACAGGTAATTGCTTTTCAAACGGTTCCGGTATTGTTGATCCAACCTTCTGACGAGAATCAGGTCAAAGAGTTTTCCTGTGAGAAAATATTAATTCCATTGGATGGGAATATTGAACACGAGCAAGGATTAAAATATGCTGAAGTTCTTGCTGGTCATTGCAAGCAATCTCTCCACTTATTGCTGGTTGTACCTAATTTCGAGGACTTAAAGGGCGAAATCGCTGCTGCTGGTAAGTTTTTGCGCTCTGCAGTAAGCGAATACCTGGAAATTTCCGAGGAAAATGCAATTGGATACCTGACCCCACATGTCAAACACTTCGAAAAGAAAAACATCCCGATTGTCGCAGAAATTTGCAGGGGAGATCCTTCCAGTATTATTGTTGAAACAGCCGACGAACTTGGATCAGATCTGATACTGGTGGGTACACACGGAAAAGCAGGCATGGAAGCATTTTGGTCGGCAAGCGTGGCACCAAAGATCATTAATCATACAAAAATTCCCTTGTTATTGGTTCCTGCAGTTTCAAAACAAAAATAATTATTTCGTATTTTGATCCAGTAATTGCATCAACAACTTGGCATCGACTTGCCTGATCGATTCCATGCATAACCGATAAATTATTTATCAGGTAAAATCATTGTATATTGAAATTTTGGAGCAAGGATGAGCAGAAAAATCTATCAAGTGGATGCTTTTACCGATTCTCCTTTCAAAGGAAACCCGGCTGGCGTTTGCATTTTGGATCAAATTGAGGCTGATGAATGGATGAGAAATGTGGCTTCTGAAATGAATCTTTCAGAAACTGCCTTCCTTTATCCCGAAGAAGGGGGGTATCGCTTGCGCTGGTTCACCCCGAAAGTGGAAGTGGATCTCTGTGGGCATGCCACACTGGCTTCAGCACACATACTTTGGGAAAAAGGATTTCTTAAGCCTGGTGATCAGGCCAAATTCTTTACCCGCAGCGGGGTGCTGACCGCAGAGAAAGATAATGGGTGGATCATTCTAGATTTTCCGGCTTTACCTCCTGCTGAGATGCCGGTTCCTGAGGAACTTAGGGTGATCATTCAAGCAGAAATTCTTTATTTAGGTAAAAGCAGGTTCGATTGGTTGGTCGAAATAAGCGATGAAGAATTTCTTGACAAACCTTTCAACCTGACTTTTCAGCGATTGGCAGGCTTCCCGCCAGGGGTTTGATCTTGACCAGTCGATCAAAGAAATATGATTTTGTTTCCCGATTTTTCGTCCCCGCGGTTGGAGTAAATGAAGACCCAGTAACTGGTTCTGCACATTCGGTCCTTACTCCATATTGGGCAGGCAAGCTTGGAAAAAATGAGCTCTTTGCTTATCAGGCTTCTTTACGAGGTGGTGAATTAAAGTTGTGGAATAAAGGAACCAGGGTGGGTATTGGCGGTCGGGCAGTCACTGTTATGAATATAGATTTATTGGCATAAGCCAAAACGATAATAAGGCAGAGGATAGTAATAAAATATATATTTACTTATATAAATAAGCCAACGGATGAGATGATATTGGTGAATACTATGAAGTCAAATTGGTTAATAAAATACTTAAAATCTAACCCATTAATGATCCTATCTATTGCGATTCCCCTGGCACTCATAGCCAAATTTGGCGGGTGGAGCTCAACCTGGGTATTCATTTTGTCCACGATTGGTGTTGTCCCGATGGCCGGTTTGATCGGCCAGGCAACCGAATCTTTGGCTATTTATACAGGACCCAAAGTTGGTGGGTTGTTGAATGCCACCCTGGGAAATGCTGCGGAACTGATCATCACACTTGTAGCCATAAAAGAAGGTTTTCTGGAGCTGGTTAAAGCGTCCATCACTGGATCGATCATTGGTAATATTCTTTTTGTGCTGGGAATGGCGATGATTGTTGGTGGCTCAAAGCATGGTGTTCAACACTTTGACCGCAAATCCGCAGGAAACCACGCCATATTATTAACCCTCGCAGTTCTTGCATTGGCGATCCCCTCATTTTTCAGCCATTCCATTGGAGCTGATAACAGTAACAGGGTGGAAGGATTAAGTATTGGCGTTGCGATCATAATGATCCTTTTATATGGACTGGGACTTTTTTATAGTCTTAAAGTAAAAGATAGCCCTCTCACCTATGAATCTGTCCCTGTCGAACCACATAAAGGTGAATTAAGCCTTCGCAACTCGATCATTTTACTGACTATTGCCACGTTGGCAGTTGTTTTTCTAAGCGAAATGCTTGTCGGCGCAATCGAGGCAGTTGTATCTAACCTCGGTATTAGTGAATTCTTTCTTGGAATAATCTTGATCCCGGTGGTTGGTAATGCGGCCGAACATTTTGTCGCAGTCCAGATGGCAGCCCGCAATAATATGAATTTGAGCGTTGAGATCGCCATATCGTCGAGTGTGCAGATTGCACTTTTTGTGGCTCCGGTCCTTGTTTTTATCAGCCTCTTTATGGGTAATCCATTGACACTGATCTTTAATACTTTTGAGCTGATGGCACTTGGAGCAGGTGTGCTGATAACAGTCCTTGTATCATCCGATGGAGAATCGAATTGGTTGGAAGGCTCCACTATGTTTGCGGTTTACCTCATATTGGCTCTTGCATTTTTCTTAATGAAGGCGTAAAAAAAATATATGTCAAAGACTTGGATGTCAATATTAGTTGGGTTAATAATAGGGGTTGTTTGCCTCGCGGCAATTGTCCTGGTCATCCTCATATTTACACCAGCCAACCGGCAGTATTCATTTGTTACTCCGGAGGTCGTGATCATCGCAGCACCAAGCCTGCCCCCGGTGGTGATTCCGACGGCAACATTGGCTCCTGAGACTATTGCTACATTATCCAACCTCCCACCAGATCCGGGAAGTACTATTCAAGTAGGTATGACAGTTCACATTTCAGGTACTGGTGGTGATGGTTTGCGAATTCGGAAGGACCCGGGAGTGGATGCTACTCCGCTTTTTCTCGGAGCTGATAATGAGGAATTTATTGTAAAAGATGGACCTCAAAAGGTGGATAATTTGACCTGGTGGTATATTGAAGCGCCGTTCGATGAAAAACGACAGGGATGGGCAGCTGCTAATTATCTTGCCCCAAATTTACAACCTTAACAATATTTTTATGCCAATTACCATCAGAAAATGACCGTAAGAACCGATAACAATACTGCAAACGAATTTATTCTTATCATATTGGTAACATATTATAAGGTTCGATGGATCATTCATTTTCTTACTCTGAGCGTGATTATATCCGTATGAAAGTCGGCGATGTATTAATGTTGTGCCTGGAAGATTCGAGTGTCACACCAATACAGAAACTTGTCGAGTCTTTGGTAGTGATTGGCCCAGACAGCATGACTGTTCTGCGAGAAATGTTGAATGAAGCCAATAAAAGAAAATCCCAGGTCGAGAATGATCAGGACCAGGTTCTGCAGGGATTGCGGGAAAACCTTAACAATCTCGGGTTGACACTATCATCAACAAAGACGCCTGCTCTTGTTATTCGGATGCGCCCCAACCGATTTTATGAGTTAATGAAGAAACAGGGCATCCTTAATGAGGCGGTTCAAATTCAATGTTTGCAATTGCTCCAGGATTCACGTGATTTACTGATCGGATTAAGTATTAAACTGGATTTATTATCTCGAATTGAAGAGTATCTGGAAGATTGGACCTGGGGCGTATTCTACCTCTCCTCAAAAAAGGGAATAAAAAATAACCCGCCTTTACAGTAGACGGGCTATTTTTGGTATACGTATTACTGATTCTATTTTCGCTTCTTTCTTAAGAACAGGAAAAACAACGCGCCAAATAAGGATGCTGCCAAACCTACTCCAACAGCAGCCTGTACTACGGTTTTGGGTTCCATTCCAGGCATAACAACCCCACCATCGCCATAATTCTTAAAGAGTTGCCCCCATGGATTTAGAAGCGCACTTTCCACTCGTTTCCTGCCAATGAAGGGGTACCAGTATACATTGTGATAGAAATTGCTCGCGAAAAAGCTCCAGGGAACAATTGGGCTTTGAAGTAGTATTTTCTCAAAAGGCTTTAATGGGCCATGGTAGATCATTTTCTGACCGCGAGACGCAAAAGTATCTTCCTGTTTAAAATTCCAGGGTTCTTCCTGCTCAATGTCATACCCGACAATTTCGATCTGCCGCGGATCAGCTATTCCCAACCCTGCTTCGTGGGCCAACCGCAGGAATTTTATGCTCATAGGGTCAAAGCCCTGTAATTTTGCGGAAACAGCATCGATTGCTACCTGGTCTGCAGAAGCCAGAAGAATGTTCTTCTCGTGCCAATGCATGGCCCTTGGTCCCGGGCCATCCCCAGCAAAAGTACCATCCATCACTGCAAAAATCCCGGGGTGGATATCCTGTTGGATCATGAGAAGATCGACCAGGGTCTCATGGATCACACTATGTGTCCAATGCCTGTTCCTGTGCAGTAACCCCCCAAAAGCATTTTTCATTGCTCCAGTGATGGTTGTGAAAACATGGGTTTTTACTGTGGGGAGGTGAATAATATTCTTGCCAACCAGTGCCTTGGGTATGAAGACCCCATCTGGATAGACTTTATCCAGAACCAGGAATGGAGTTTTCGGTTTGTACTCGTACCATTCAAAGCGTTCATCGTATAAATAGATGCATGGAATCCCATATTTGTCTGTTACAAATCGGTGTTTGTTATTGACTTCACCTACGGAAGTATCTACGACAACGGTATCGTTATGTATCCCGACAATGTCGGAATACCCATTTTTCTGTAGAGTCTGAATTACCCCTTCGATCTGCCATGGGGTTGAGGAACAAGCTGGATACCAGGTTTGCCAGGAAATGTTGATCTTTAACCCGGTGGTTATGTTTTTATCCAGCGAACCTTGGAAATTGGATAAATTCATTAATTTGGAAATATCTTCGAGAATTGTGGCTGGAGAAGTTTTAATTACTGCAACCTTTCCCTTACCTGCAAAATCAGCCATAAATAACCTTACCTTTCTTGTGAACCTATAAAATGATTTTACCCTCTCTGCGGATAACCGTCCAGAATTGGTAAAACGTCAAGGCAACGAATTAGTCATACTTGATTGCTTTTCAGACCAATGGTGAATATAATCATTATCAGTGTATAAGGACATTTTATTAGAACGCCAGGGAGGCAACACTGAGTATTAGAAATGAGAACGAGAGTATTGAAATTGCCGACGATAACGAACATCAATTAAAGGCGGGTTCTGTCCTTGTTGACAGATATTTAGTTCAGGAAGTTATCGGTATAGGCGGAATGGGCTCAGTGTATAGTGCCCGGGATTTACACTTTCCAAAAGTAGTGAAACTTGTAGCTATAAAAGAAATGATCAACCAGGCACCGGATCCATTGGTGCGAGCTACTATTGTTCAAAACTTCGAACGGGAAGCAAACATTCTGGTAACTTTGAATCATATTGCCATCCCCAAAATATTTGATTTTTTCACCCATAAAGATAGGTCATACCTTGTAGAAGAGTACGTAAGTGGCCGTGACTTGGAAGCGATCTTAAAGGGGCGAACTGATTTCATCCCTGAAGATCAGGTGATCGGTTGGGCTATCGAGTTGTGTGATGTTATCGAGTTCTTACATAATCATAAACCTGAGCCTATCATTTTCAGGGATATTAAACCATCTAACATCATGATCAATGCTCAAAACCGGGTCATTCTGGTGGATTTTGGTATTGCCAAGGTCTTCACCACCGGGCAAAAAGGCACAATGATCGGAACAGAGGGTTACTCGCCACCTGAACAGTACCGGGGTGACGCGACACCCCTGGCTGATATCTATGCAATGGGTGCCACTCTCCATCACTTATTATCCATGCGAGACCCCCGGCTTGAACCACCATTCACATTTAATGAACGTCCGATTCGTCGCTTTAATCCTGATGTAAGCAATGAGTTGGAGGCAGTAGTTAGTACTGCACTTCAATATAACCCTCAAGACCGTTTTAAATCAGTCGCCGGAATGAAAGACGCATTGATGGGCGTTGCCCGAAAAACTGGTGCACTAACAAGATTGGCATTGCAAACAGGCACCCTGACTCCATCAGAAGGGATCAAACCTCTCTGGACATTTAAATGTGAAGATGAGATTCGAAATGCCCTGGCGTATGATAATGGCGTCATTTATGCCGGTACTTATGACAACAATCTTTATGCGATCAATGCTGCAAATGGCGAATTTATGTGGAAATATACAACCGATGGAGGTATCGCCACCAAACCAGCAGTTTATGAAGGCAATATCTATATCGGTTCTGAGGATAACCGGTTGCATGCAGTTTCAGCCAGGTCTGGCAAAGTATTATGGACATACTTTACTGAAGGACCTATCAGGTCTTCGCCCCGGATAGCTGAAGGTCATATATTTTTTGGTTCTGATGATGGATATTTGCATGTTGTCAATTTAACTACCAACCGCCGCGCCTGGCGCGCAGAAATTGGATCACCAGTCAGGTCATCACCTTTCATCGATAATGAATTAATTTACTTTGGATCAGAAAGCGGTGAATTGATCTGCACTGATTTCACTGGTGTGATCAAATGGAGGTTCCAGGCTAAAAGAGCTATCACAGCTTCCCCGATTGTTGCACAAGGCGTGGTATATGTTACATCAGTGGATGGATTTTGCTATGCATTGGATGCAAAATCCGGCTGGGTCATCTGGCGTTTCCGCATGGATAAAGGATCAATGTCCTCTCCGCTAAAAGTTGACAAACAATTGCTGTTTGGTTCAGCAGACGGAAATCTCTATTGCCTTGAATGTGCATCCGGTAAAGAAATGTGGCGGAATAAGACTGATAATCAGATACCTGGTTCCCCCGCAGTGTATAAAGATTCGATCTATATTGGATCAGTGGATGGAAATCTGCATTGTATTGACATCCAAAATGGCAGATTGAGATGGAAGTTTAAGACAGGAAAAGCGATTACAGGTTCCCCTATCATCTTTAATGATATATTGTATATCGGGTCAACGGATTATATCGTTTATGCATTGCTTGCTTAGGAACTAATCGTTTCTTTTGTTTGTAGCGTCAACATAGTGGGATTCAATATTTCGATGGAGTACTCTAGTGGATAAAATCTTCTCCCTGTTCAAACGTAAAAATAAGCATTCATATGATGTAAAAACAGCACCTTTAACTGAGGATCAACTTAAAGCTGTCAGTATGACCGCGAATCTTCCAATGAGTCCTCAGCTAATTATTGGTTGTGGACAATCAGCAGGCCTTCAACGCGATATAAATGAAGATTCTTTATATACAATGTCTGCAATAATGAGTAGTGAAAATCGAAATTTAGTCTATGGTTTATTTATTATTGCGGATGGAATGGGTGGGCATGAAAATGGAGAATTGGCAAGCGTTGTTGCAGTAAATGCGATGTCTACCTATATTACCAAAAAACTTTATATTCCTATTTTTGGAATAAAACAAGATCAACCTACTGACGCACTACATGAACTAATGCAAAACGGAATATCTGAATCTCAACAGGCTGTGGTTCGGCATGCACCAGGTGGCGGCACTACCTTAACTTCAGCATTTATTTTGGGTGATCAGGTAACCCTTGCCCATGTCGGTGACAGTCGGGCCTACTTTATTTATCCAGATGGAAGAATGCAGACCGTTACCAGAGACCACTCATTAGTACGCAGGTTGCAGGAGTTGGGACAGATATCAGACAAAGAAGCCGCTGAACATCCACAACGAAATGTCCTTTATCGTGCATTGGGCCAATCAGAGCCGTTTGAACCTGATATTAACACTTACCCTTTCCCCAATGGTGGATACCTCATGCTTTGCAGTGATGGTTTGTGGAATGTGATATCTGAGTCAGAGATATTTCCTATTATTAAATCTGCCCCTTCATTGAGTGTCGCCTGCCAAAGATTAATTGATGCCGCAAATAATGCGGGAGGACCAGATAATATTAGTGTTATCCTAGTTCAATACTTATTGTAGGCTTATGGGTCAGGACATTAATTGGTATGCATTATTGGATGTCTGCTATGATGCGAATGATGAAGAAATTCGCAGTGCATATCATCAGTCTGCGCGAAAATACCATCCTGACACTAATCCGAATTTAGGATCACCTGACTTATTCTACAGGGTCCAAAAAGCATATGATGCTTTATCTTCCAGTTCGCGCAGGGAAGAATACAATAAAACTATTGCAGACGAAGAACTTTCAACCCCCGGTTTTTCTAAACGGACATTTGTTTCCAAATCCAAATTAACCCCTAGCGAGGATTCGCAGCTAGTTTATGTGCTTCTTGATATCGGAGCCAAACCATTATCTAAAAAATCTGTACAGCGGCCATTAAATCTCAGCTTGGTTCTGGATAGGTCAAAGTCAATGAATGGCGAGCGAATTGATATGGTGAAGGATAATTCCATTCGATTGCTCAGGCAGCTTGGACCCAACGATATCATCAGTATTGTGACTTTTAGTGATCGAGCTGAAATTCTGGTTCCTCCAACACAGGTCGTAGATATTCATCTCATCGAATCCAAAATCAGTCGAATTACCACCTCCGGAAGTACGGAAATCTATCAGGGGTTGAGTTCCGGTATTGCTCAAATACGGCAAAACCGCATTCCCGGTTATATAAACCACCTGATATTATTCACCGATGGGCGAACTTATGGCGATGAAGACCTTTGCCTTGAATTGGGAAGGGAAGCAGCAGAAGAGGGGATAAGTATTAGTGGGCTGGGGATTGGGAATGAATGGAATGATGAGTTTATTGATGCTCTTGCAGGCTGCGCTGGGGGCGTAAGCATGTATATTTCAGGTCCTAAGGATTTAAAAAAATTCCTGGATCAAAAATACAAGAATCTCGAACAAATTTACGGCGAACAGCTAACATTGGATTTTACAAATTCACCCGAATGTGAATTACAATATGCTTTCAGAATATACCCGGAACCTGCACCATTGCTTCAAAAAGTTCCCCTCCGGGCAGGAAATTTACATATTACGAATAAACTGGTGCTTATGCTTGAATTTTGTGTAAATCCGATGCATAATCAACAGAAAGAGATAACATTGATGGAAGGATATGTTACACTACATATACCGACTAGGAAAGTACCGAAAACACGCTTACCGATATCCGTCAAATGTACCATCACGCAGGATGTGGATACCAATCAAGGAATGCCGGCACCAATAATACATGCACTTTCACAATTGACTCTCTATCGAATGCAAGAAAAGGCGCAGGAAGAATTGAAAAAGGGAGACACAGTCAAAGCTTCGAGGCATCTTCAATATCTTGCTACACACCTTCTTTCAAAAGGTGAACGCGAATTAGCTCATACAGTATTGAAAGAAGCAGAAAACATTAAACAACAAAATAATTACACCCAAGAAGGCGATAAACGTATTAAGTATGGAACAAGATCACTACTACTTCCACCTGGACCGGAGAAAAATTAGATATGATCACCTGCCCGAATTGTAAGCACCAAGAATTAGATGGAGCCCTATTTTGCAGTGAATGTGGCGCTCAATTAGTCTTTACAATCAATAACGAAGAAGAAAACTCAACTGGAGATTCTATGGCTCAGGCTGCCCCTCAACAAAAACCATCAACTCAACCGGAAACACCGAAACCAACAACCTCAGGAAATAATATCTCCCTCAAGCTTGTTGGCAGCGACCAGGTCATTCCTCTTGCCGGACAGAAAGAATTTACCATCGGCAGGATAACCGAAGGTCAACCGATTTTACCTGATATTGACCTTTCCCCTTACGAAGGATATGCAGAAGGTGTATCCCGTCTACATACAGCTATACGTGTAACGGATAGGGGGGTTATGATCGTTGACTTGGGATCATCCAATGGTACAAGGATCAATGGGCAAAAAATTGTTCCTAATGTAAATTACCCCCTAAAAGATGGGGATATGATCGCATTGGGAAAAATTAAACTGCAGATCAGCATCCGCAGATAAAACTGTAACTTAATCCAAGTCGGAGAAATGCCATGCCACTGATATTACTCCATCTGGTGGGGGAAGATCCTGTATTAGGGGAGATTGAAGAATTGCCATCTCCAAATGCAACCAGTTTACTTCTGCGTAGTCCTCGTAAACGGGATGGTAAAGACCTGCACTATCTTGATGCCAATGTAACTACGGTTATTTGGCCGATGGCCAGGGTAAATTTTATTGAAGTCCTCCCAACCGGTGAAGAAGAGGAAGTGATAGGCTTCGTGCGTGAGTAACGGCATGGTTGATGATACTCTGCACCGGCGAATATTGGTGGTGGATGATGAAGAACGGATGGTCCGATTCATTCGTTTGAATCTGGAACATGATGGTTTTCAAGTCTTTGAAGCATTTAGAGGGGTACAGGCGATTCAGGCGATTCGCGATAAACTCCCAGATCTAGTTTTATTGGATGTAATGCTGCCGGATTTGGATGGATTCGAAGTATTAAAAATGATTCGGGAGATAAACTCAGTCCCGGTGATTATGTTGACCGCAAAGGGCGAAGAAGATGACCGCGTGCATGGGTTGGAATTAGGTGCTGATGATTATGTAACCAAGCCGTTTTCACCTCGCGAATTGGTTAGCCGCGTACGGGCAGTTTTGCGGAGAGCCGAGATCGTTGGTGGAGGAATAAAAGGACTGATCGAGGTTGATGATCGCCTGAAAATTGACTTTGATCGGCGGGAAGTCTGGTTGGATGGAGAGTTGATCAAATTACGACCCACTGAATTCAAACTTTTATATCATCTCGTGCAAAACGCTGGGATGGTGAATACTCATGACCAAATCCTGGCCAAAGTATGGGGATACGAATATCGGGACGAACCGCACTATGTTCGGCTTTACATAAATTATTTACGCCAAAAACTGGAAAAAGATCCGGCCAATCCCAAATACATATTAACCGAACGTGGTGTTGGTTACAGATTTGTAGATTTTCACCGAAATAAAATTGTATAACCACAATCCAGGACACTTATATGTGTCTGGCAGCCTGAACCGCTATCTGGTATGATTATGGTTCTGGAGGAAAGTATCTCATGGGTAAGCAGAGAATATTACTGGTAGATGATCATGAAGTTGTTCGTTTGGGTTTAAAATCCCTTCTTGAACATCATCCTCAGTTTGAAATAGTAGGCGAAGCAGGTACTGCACGCGAAGCTGTCGAACAGGTTACACGCTTGCATCCTGATGTTGTCGTTATGGATATCCGATTGCCCGGTTCATCTGGCATAGATGCCTGCAAAGAGATCACCACGCAATTCCCTGAAACTCGTGTGATCATGCTTACATCATATGCCGAAGATGAAATGCTCTTTTCTGCCATCCGGGCAGGCGCTTCAGGGTACGTTCTGAAACAGATCGGTCGGGAAGACTTGATCCGAGCCATCGAAGCGGTTGGTCGTGGTGAAGCATTGATTGACACTTCCTTAACTCAAAAAGTATTTGAAAAAGTCCGCCAGGCTGATGAGAAAGAAAAAGCATCTGCTTTTGTAACATTAAGCCAGCAGGAAAAGCATGTTCTGCTCCTTGTGTCCGAAGGGAAGACCAACCGGGAAATCGCCAAGTCTTTATTCCTTGGCGAGGGAACTGTTCGTAATTATGTCAGCAGCATTCTGAATAAATTGGAAGTCAGCAATCGTGCTGAAGCTGCTGCTTACGCTGTGCAACATAGTCTAAAAGAATATTTATAGGATGTTGGACGAGAATGGGATTGTTGGTCTGGTGGCACAATGGTGCAGGTCCAATAATTCGAACAGAATACAATTCATTGCTAAAGTAAATCGCCCGGGTTATTATCCCGGGCGATCGTTTTATATCTTACTCCTGGCCAGAAATTTCCAACCAGGTATTTTTTAGATAGGCTGCATCCTCTTCGAGGATGGGTGATTCGCAGACGATCCTTCCTCCACATTCATGATTTACCAGGGAGGTAAAAAGCCCTTTTACATCCAAGTCACTCTCCTGCACCGGTAAGTGGTTTTTCTCCCCTTTGGATCCATATTCAATTCCACTGAGGTGAATGTGAAGAGATTTCAAACTTTCATTTCCCAGTTTTGTTCCATAAAGATCAAGAATAGCACTCCACTCATCATAGCTGTTTATTGTTCCATCTCCCGGACGAGCATGCAGGTGTGCAAAATCAAGGCAGGGTCGCACTCCTTCGATCTGGCTCATGACAAGCGTATCTTCTAGTGAGCCAAGCATCGCAGATTTCCCCATGGTTTCCGGTCGCAGGCAAACATTAGTCTTCTGTTTTTTCAGTTCGCTCACACAATCATTCAGGCGATCCATCACATTCCCCATGACTTCCGATGGTAATTTCCCGAAATATGATCCCGGGTGGAAAATAATATCTGTCGCTCCTGCCAGGTATCCGTAATAAGCTGCATCCATCAATCTCTTACGCGATTTTGGCCATTCTTCATCGTCTGCATTCAGATTGATGAAGTATGGTGCATGTACGCTGATAGCGACATCCAATTCAGTAGCCGCAGCTTTTATGGCAGAGCAGGTTTCTGGCGAAACCCGTACCGATTGTACCCAGCCTAATTCAAGTGCATTTAATTTCAAAGCAGCTATCTGGGAGACAGCGCCAACACTTCCACCTGGTTTGGCAGGGGTGGATTTTGGTGATCCTACTGTTCCGAAACGAAAAGATGATTTGCCCATAATTCCTTCCTGACTATTATTTTCTCAAAACAGCAAGTTTTTCAAGCAAAGGTGGTCCCATGATTAACAACCCGGCGATCACTGAGACCAATGCAGCAATCAATACTGCTGCAGCACCCACATCCTTGCCCACCTTTGCCAGTGGATGATGCGATGGGCTGGCAAGATCCACAACCGCTTCCAGGGCAGTATTCAGAAATTCAGCGATCCAAACCATGCCTATGACAACAAAAAGTACTGCCCAATCCCGTGCTGGAAGTTTCAACCATAAGGAAAGGATGATCACGCAGATGGTTGCGATCATATGCACCCATGAATTTTTTTGGGTGGAGATCACGAACCACCATCCAGCAAAGGCATGTTTGAATGATTTTAACCTTGATGGAAGGAACTCGGTCATGGTATTGGGTTATTGTGTTACGAAGTTGACAGAAAGCGGGTTATTGATTTCTTTGAGAACTTCTGACTGCATCAGCCACATTATTTTTCAGTCTTGATTTTGTATCGTGGTCATAGCCTGATAGATGCAAAATTCCATGAACCACCAGGAGTTGAATTTCCTGCTCGATCGTGTGTCCACCTTCCCGTGCCTGTTTCTTTGCCCGTGGAACCGAAATGATAATATCCCCCAGATACTCCAATCCGGATTCGGGATCGATGTAATTCTCATTGAAGGAGAGTACATCAGTTGTCTGGTCGATGCCCCGATACTCACGGTTCAATGTGTGCATTTCTGCGTTGCCGGTGATCAATATGCCAACAATCACTTCTTTTGGTTGGCATTTTTTAACAGTAATCTCAGCAGCGAAGATTATTTCCTCAGTGGAGAACTTGTGCCGGTAATATGGTCTAGTTTGGATTTGCAGCATCGTTGTTTTCCGGTTGTTGCGTTTGGATCGAGCCATCCAGTTGTTTCAGCTCTTCCTTGGGTTGAAGTTCGGGGTAAATGATCCGCTGGTGGTAAACTCCCATCAATGAAGCGGTAAATGAATCTGTGATCTTGACCAAATCATTCAAAGTCAACCGGGTATTATCCAGCTGCCCTTCGATCAGGCATTTATCGATCACCTTCTTGACCATAATGCGAAGTTCGATTTCGTCTTTTGGAAGCTCAGCCCGGGCACGGGCTTCACAGCCATCGGCCAGCATAAGCAAAGCAGTCTCTCGCGAGCGCGGGCATGGACCTGGATATCGAAAAGCGTCAATATCCACCTTGCTCTCATCATTACCATTTTCAGTGACTGCCCGATTGTATTGGTAGCGGGCGACCAAAGTACCATGATGTTCACGGATGAAGTCTTGCAGCCGGGGCGGCAGGTTATATTTTCGCGCCAGGGCTACACCATCATTGATGTGTTTAACAATTACCCCTGCACTTGTTAAAGGATCCATTCCGTCATGCGGATTAGGGTTTCCCTTGATCTGGTTTTCAATAAAAAACTGCGGATTCATGGCCTTACCGGCATCATGGTATAACGCTCCAACCCTCACAAGTAATGAGTCTGCATTGATAGCTTCTGCCGCTTGTTCCGCCAGGTTGGCAACCTGCAAGCTGTGTTGGTACGTTCCGGGGGAATTGCGCAGCATGAATTGCAGCAATGGATGGTCCGGCCGGGAAATATCGAGTAGTTGTAATGCGGTGGTGATACCAAGGGATTGAGAATAGATGAATTGTAGAATGAGGGTGACACTTGCAGCCGCAAATCCATTTACAAAGGATGCCCCAATCAGGGTGGCGAGACCAATCCAATCTGTGACCGGATCGGAGAGTCGGTAAGCCATAATGACCAGTGCATTCGCAGCGCTCATTGCGAGACTGGCTCTGAAAAACGATCCGATATTTCGTCCGCGTCCCAGCACCAATATACCGCAGAAGCTGCCAACCAGATAAAACATGGTAATTTCAAGGCTGCCAGGGAGTCCGTACGGGACCAATAGGCTCAATATCATTGAAAAGATCAAACCGGTTTCAAGCGAGAAGGCTGTGGCCAGTGTCAACCCAAAAGCTGCAGCCGGGAAGATGAACGGGATCACAGTCCGATAGGGGATGATCAACCGTCCAAGTGTCAGGAAAAAGAGGAAAGTGAATGAGATCAGAAGAAGACTGCGCAGGTCATCCATTGGGCTGGCCTGTCGCCGTAAACCATATAAAGCAACAAAAACCATTAAGACAATGACCAAGGCTGATGAACTCAGTATGTTATTTATCGTAAAGTTGGTATCAACCAATCCGATGGCTTGCAGTGCTTCGAGGTCTTCTGCCCGAATTACCTGTCCATGCCGGATGATGATCTGTCCGATCTCATATTTTCGGGTGACTGGTTCAACTTTTGCTTCAGCATCCAATCGTGCTTTATCGGTCAATTCCTGGCTAAAATTACTGTTCGGAATGACAAATTGGGAAACGATTTCAGATACAATGCCAGCCAGTGATTGCTGGAAACTCGCATCCACCAGGGAGGGTATATCATTCTTTATTTCCGCAATATTGGTTTCCCGAATCGTGTTTCGAAACAGGACTTCAAGAATTTTTTCGGATTCGCTCTGGATATCCTGCCAACGGGATTCGGTTAGATCGAGGATCTTTTGAACAGTAGTCGGCGATAACCGAAAATTATTCATATTCGAAAGATCACTGGCCTTCTGTTCACGGCTTGCATACGGATCTTGCCTGACCTGAGATATAAACTGGAGGTTTACTCGCAGAATATCCAGTTGCTGGCGTTTGATCGATGGATCCGATGGCAGGTAAACAGGGCTGACAGACTGGCTGGCTTGTTGTTTTGCCTGGTCAGTCAGTACTTTTGATTCGTAGGATATGGCTTTGGGTGATTGAATATCCTGGGCTGCCACTTCCCCAATGGCACGCGGAATGATACCGGACCTAATGGATATAGGTGCATTCAGGATGATGATTGTTAATAGTCCGGTCGCGATTAATATTATTGCCCTAAAAATCAGGAACCGTCTGGACTTTTGCATTACAGATTGGGGAAAAGAAAGCATCCTTACTTCTTTTCGAGCAACTGCCTTACAGTCCGACTGATCTGGTCGTTTGGCGCTTTGCCCTGGACCTGTGGGATCAATAATTTCATTACCTTTCCCATGTCGTTGGGTAAAACGGCGCCTGATTCAATAATGGCAGCCTGTGCAAGGGAGGTTAATTCTTCCTGGGTCATTTGAGCGGGTAGATATAGCTCCAGTGCTTTGATCTCTTCGTTCGCGGCGGAGATCAGGTCAGGCCGGTTGGCTTTTTCTGCATCTGCGATCGATTCTTTTCGGCTCTTGATCTCTTTTTGCACCAGGCCGACGATTGCCTGATCGTCCAACAGGTCACCCTTTTCAACCTGGGCTAATTTTATTGCAGCGATCACCATGCGGATTGAGCTTTTTTTCACATCATCACCGCTGCGCATCGCGTCTTTTAAGTCATTTTCGAGTTTCAGCTTAAGTTCCATACAATTATTATACTCCGTTGAATGGATTAATTATCTTTCCAAGGAATTTGTACAAATGGTCCGGATTCTCCTGATACAGCTCAGTGGAGATTTGTTGGGTCTCGTATCGGGTCCTTAAGTCAGCTGCTTTTAAAGCCAGAGGGAACCAGGCATTTTTATAGGGTGAATCGATATTCAAGTAAGCATGTGAACCCCTGGGGAAGAGTGGAATGAAAAAGCGCCCGATTGTTGGAATTAATGTGATCATCTCCCACGGGCTATAAAAGTGTCCCGAAATTAATTCCGGGCTGGTGATGATCTCTTCATCCTTGAAGTCGAGCTCTCCGATCCAGGTATCCGGCTTCACCTGGTGTTTCTTTGCCCACAGCCTGACATAATTGCTATGCGCGTAGAAATCCTGGTGCCCATGGGTATATCGTCCAAAAGCTGCTCGTGCTTCATGATAATTGGTTCCGGATTTGGCATTCTCGATCACTTTCGATCTTTGCTCGGCCAGATATGCAAACGAACGTTTAAACTCACTGTCATCAAAATGATATTCAGGATGACCGTTCTGACCTGCAATACCATCCTGCCCCATATTTCCGGAGATGACCTCTTCTAATTCCTGATCGCCAAAGTAGGCGCCGCATGCATCGTGCATGAGCAATTTATGATATTCAGGGATCATTATTGTACCTTTACGAGGAGCTTGATTTCATTGAATAAGTCTTCACCGATACCGGGAACATTGCGTAATTCGTCGATGGTGACGAATGCACCATTCTCGGTACGGTACTGGATGATGGCTTCTGCACGGGTCTCGCCGATCCCCGGCAATGAATCTAATTGTTCTTTCGTGGCAGTGTTGATGTCGATCAATTCTGTGGTACCCGGTTCAACAGGTGCTGCAATGGGTGTTTGGTCAGAGATATTCAGCCTCTCCCCATCTTTCAATGGCCGCGCCATGTTGATTGGGAAACCGGCAGCTTCCGGCAGCAATCCACCGGCTGCGGTTATGGCATCGCTTACCCGGCTGCCCGGCTGAAGCGAATAAACTCCCGGATTTGCTACGGCACCGTCCACCTGGATGATCAATGCTGCAGTCGGTGCAGGTGTGAGGGTGATGGGTTTTCCCCGCGGTGGGCTGGAGACTATTAAAATTATTCCCGCAATGGCTAAACCAAACACGATCCCCAATGGAATTTTCATCCACTCTTTCATGGTTTACTCTCGAAGATCAAGCCCGTTCGCTTGAGTTGTCTCTTTCAAATACATGGCATTGAATGAGGCGATCGCCACTTCAAGTTGATCCAGTGATGGCGGGCGGGTGGTGAGATGCTGCAATGCCAGGTTGGGCTTTATGATAAACCGGAAGAATGGTTTCTCAATGTTGTACGCCACCAGGCGAATATATTCATACGACACTGATGCCAACAACGGCAACAGGATGATTCGGGATGCGAACCGGATCCAGATGGGCAGAGGACCCAGCAGTGAGAAAACGATGATGGAGATGACCACCAGCGTCAACAGGAAGGAAGTCCCGCAACGGGGATGCTCAAGGGAATATTTGTTAACATTTTCAGGAGTTAGTTCCGCCTTTGCTTCGAAAGCGTTGATGGTTTTGTGCTCTGCACCGTGGTACTGAAAAACCCGCCTGATATCCGGCATGAATCCAATGCCCCAGATGTATCCGACCAAAAGGACAAGGCGTAATAAACCTTCGAGGGCGTTACCCCAGAATGAACTCCAATGCAAGTATGTTTCCGCCAGATGGCCAACGCCTGCCGGCAGCAGGAAGAATAGCCCCACGCCTATGATCAATGAAAAAGCCATAGTGCCATATAACGGCAGGCCTTCCAGCTTTTCGTCCTCACCTGTTTGGGTATTGGCGGAGATGGTTAAAAATCGCATACCGATGATCAATGCATCCCACAGCCCGATCAGGCCGCGTAAAAATGGCAATTTCATCCAGTTGTTCTTGAATATCCCGCCCAATTCCTCCTGGTACAGTTTAATACTGCCATCCGGCGCCCGCATTGCCATGGCAATATGGCGGGTGCCGCGCATAACTACACCTTCAATAACGGCTTGACCGCCGTAGGTTGGAAGTCGCTCTTTCATGAGTTATAGATTGTAGAAGAAGTGGATGAGGGCATCGATACCCTTATACCAGGTGGGAAGATGAAGCCGCTCATTGGGTGCGTGGATGTTATCATCCGGCAGTCCAAAACCTGTCAGCACGGACTCAACATTCAGGTAAGTCTTCATGTATCCCACCACGGGAACGCTGCCGCCTTCACGTTTGAAAACCGGCCGCTTACCCCATACGGTCTCCAGCGCTTTTTCGAGTGCTTTGACGCCGGGAGTATTGAGATCGGTGATGGACGCCGGGTTGCCGGCGTGGACGATCAATTCATAGCGCATGGTATCCGGGAGGTGCGCTTCAATATATTGGATCAATGATCGTTCAACTTCATCCGGGTCCTGGTCAGGAACCAGGCGCATGGAAACTTTCGCCATGGCATAGCAGGGCAGCACCGTCTTCGAACCTTCGCCGATGAAGCCGGAGTATAAGCCGTTCACGTCCAGGGTCGGGCGGGCACCAACCAATTGCACCCAGGTGAAGCCTTTCTCGCCAACCAGTTTTTTGGCTCCTGTACCGTGCAGGAAATAGTTTTCGTCCATGGGCAAACGGGAAAGTTCTTTGGTTTCCTGGTCTGTGAGTAAGCGCACCTTATCATAGAACCCCGGCAGGGTGATACGGTGATCTTTATCTTTCATACCGCCCACCAGTTCAGCCAGCACATTGGCAGGGTTATCCACCACACCGCCCCATTGGCCGGAATGCAGGTCATGTTCCTGCCCGTACAGGCGGATCTCAAAGTAGGCTAATCCACGCAGGGCATAGACAATGGTCGGGGCGTCGGCGGCGATCATTCCTGAATCAGGGTTGAGTGCCATATCGCATTTGAGCAGGTCTTTATGCTCAGCAATAAATGGTTGAATGTTGGGGGAACCGATTTCCTCTTCGCCTTCGAAGATGTATTTCAGGTTGACCGGGAATGCTCCGGCGGATTGAATGGATTCGATCGCTTTCAGGCATGCCATCACCTGGCCCTTCATATCCGAAGCGCCGCGGGAGAATAGGTAATCTCCGCGTATGACTGCCTCGAAGGGTCCGGTCTCCCATAAATCCAATGGATCAGCAGGCTGTACATCATAATGGCCGTATACCAGCACGGTCGGTTTATCCTTTCCTGCTTTGAGGAATTCGGCATAAACAACCGGGTGTTTTTTGGTCGGGAAGATCTGGACGTTGTCACTGCCCAGTTTTTTTAGTTCCAGCACCAGCCAATCCGCGGCTTTGCGCATGTCTGGAATGTTTTCCGGGTTGGTGGAAATGGATGGGATGTGGAGGAATTCTTTCATCTCAGTTAAAAACCGATCCTGGTTTTTATGAGCGAATGTGATTGCAGTAGTACGAAGATCCATAGGGCATAACCTTTCTTGAATAATGGTTTTAGAATTATACGGCAGAATGGAGTTTTGATGTTCGCTTTGTGTTGCATTTGTTGGGTACATTCGTAATGTACCATCACTCTCCTGTCATTCCGAACGGAGAGAAGAATCTTGCCTTTCACCTGTATCCAATTAAAAAGAATGAATATAATTAATGCATGGAGGAAAACATGAAAATATACATCAGCGCCGATATTGAAGGAATTACCGGGACCACCAACTGGGACGAGACTGAAAAGAAACATCAAGATTATCCTGAATTCCGTGACCAGATGACCGCCGAGGTCGCTGCCGCCTGCGAAGGCGCACTGGCAGCCGGGGCAACCGAGATCATGGTGAAGGATGCCCATGATTCCGCCAGGAACATCCAGGCGGAGAAACTGCCAAAAGGCAGCCTGTTATGGCGCGGGTGGAGCGGCCATCCTTACATGATGGTGGACGGTATGGATTCCTCTTATGCTGCGGTATTGATGATCGGGTATCACTCACGGGCCGGATCGCACACCAACCCGCTGTCCCATTCCATGTCCCTGGGCGATGTATATATCAAGATCAATGACACCTATGCCTCAGAGTTCCTCATCAATGCCTACGCTGCTGCACTCTCCGGGGTCCCGGTGGCTTTTGTCTCTGGTGATGCTGGCCTGTGCAAGGAAGTGCAGGGCATCAACCCCGTGGTGAAAACGGTGGCGGTAAAAGAGGGCATCGGCAATTCCACCATCAACATCCATCCGCAGTTGGCCGTGGAGCAGATCCGCAGCGGAGTGGAGCAAGCCTTAAAGGGTGACCTCAAGCAATACATGATCAAACTGCCGGAAAAGTTTTCCGTGGATATCCGTTTTAAGGAGCATATCAAGGCATACTCCAGTTCATTCTACCCCGGTGTCAGCCTGCCCGAGCCTTACACCATCCATTTTGAGACCAAAGACTACTTTGAAGTCTTGCGAATGTTTGCTTTTGTGTTTTAGTAAAAGGGCGGGCTGGACAGTAATGGCAGCTCATATATACTCAATAATGTTAAATCTAATTTGCCGATATCAAATGAACAGTAAGAAAATAAAGACCTTCGGTCAAATCCGCGCGCGGTGAGGACACCAGCACGATCAGAGAGTTGATATGCAAACTAATGATATATTCAAAAAAATACGAAGGAGTCTGAAAAATTCTTCATTTGAAATTTGGTTAGGTGTTACTGTAATAACATCTTTTGTTTTGTTGATAATCGCAAATGGGCAAAATATTGATGTAAATTTAAAGAGAATAATATTCTATTTTTGTTCCTTTCTATGGGGTCTTAACGGTTTGCCCTTAGTGTTTAAAGATGAATTAAAACTAGGTCCATTCCTGCTCAAAGGAAAAATTATCCCAATATTTGGAGTATTGTTATTATTTTATTACTGGATGAGTATTATTTTATATTGTTTATTTTAGGAGAGAGGTAGGGTGGGTTTCACACCACAATGCCCATTGATATTAATTAGCATGAAAACGAAAATACCTTGAACGATACCTGCCTGGAAATTCGAAATATCAGCAAATCCTTCGGCGCACTCAAAGCGGTGGATGATATTAGCCTGTCGGTGAAGCAGGGCGAGATCTTTGGCCTACTGGGACCCAACGGCGCCGGCAAGACCACCACCATCCAGATGATCTGCGGCCTATTGCAGCCTGACTCTGGCGAGATCTATATCGATGGCCGCAAGGCAATGACCGGTGATTTCGATGTGATGCGTAATGTGGGTGTATGCACCCAGCAGAACATCCTCTGGGAAAAAATGACCTGCCTGGAGCAGTTGGAGTTTATCGGGCGGATGTACCGCCTACCTGCCGGCAAAGCCAGGCAGCGTTCTGAGCTCTTGCTGGAACAGTTGGGGTTGGCCGAGAAACGCGATCAACTGGCTTCCAAACTTTCGGGCGGGATGCAGCGCCGCCTCAACCTGGCACTGGGGTTGGTGCATGACCCGAGTCTGTTGATCCTGGATGAACCCGAAACGGGATTGGATCCGCAGAGCAGGGTGATGGTCAGGGAGTATATCCACTCGCTGGCGCGCAAGAAAACCATCATCCTGACCACTCACAACATGGATGAGGCGGATCGACTCTCAGACCGGGTGGCGATCATCGACCACGGCAAACTCCTGATGGTGGATACTCCCGCGGAGCTCAAACGGACGGTCGGGGAAGGCGATGTCATCGAACTGGATGTTCAGCATGACCTGAGCCCGGAAATGCTCATGCTGGTCAGTCAACCGGGGGTGGCAGTGAATATGGCCGACCATACCCTGATCCTGCGCGGCCATGCCCTGCTTGAAAAGCTGCCGGGTATCCTGGAAATATTAAGGGGGCAGGGCGTGTTGTTGGGTGAAGCCCGCATGCGCTCCAATACGCTTGAAGATGTCTTCATCTCCATTACCGGCCGGAGATTACGGGAATGATGCGATTTTGGACTGTCTTTAAAAAATGCGCCATTGAACAAAAACGGGACCTGTGGGTGCTGCTGCTCAGCCTGGTTTTTGCACCGCTGTTCGTCTTCATCTACTGGCTGATCACCAGCTCCGGTGGATCAACCACCTACGGTCTTCTGGTCATCGATCAGGATCGCGGATCAGGCAGTCTCCACGCCGGGCAGGAACTGGTGGGTGAGCTGCGCAGTTTCTCCTATGAGAACGGAGCGCCATTCTTACGGGTGATCGAAGTAACCGACCGGACTACCGCAGAAAGCCGCCTGCGCAACCGGGATGCGGCTGCGCTGTTGATCATTCCGGCGGATTTCTCAGAGGTGATGGAGGCAATCAAGCAAAACAGGCAGGTCACACCCACCCGATTGGAGTTCGTGGGTGATCTGACGTACCCCACTTACACCGTCGCGGCTGTTTCAGCCATGACGGTGGCGGATAACTATATGACAGCCATGAGCGGGCAGGTCCGCCCGGTCGGATTATTGGAAACACCATTGGGTGCGTCTGCTGCCCGCAGCGAATTCGAGAACTACGTTCCGGGTCTGTTGATCTTCGCCATCGTCATCACCATTTTCCAGGCAGCCATGCTGGTGGCACGCGAGAGCGAGGGCAATAAACTGATCCGTTTGCGCCTGGCAGGGGTCACTTCATTTGAATTCCTGGGAGGCGTCAGCGCCTGGCTGGTGCTGGTCTCATTGGTCAGCATCGGGTTGACGTTCTTCACCGCGGTCATCTGCGGATTCAAGAGCCAGGGACAGATCTGGCTGGCGTTGTTGATCGCAGTCATCACCAGTCTGTCCATTATTGGCACCGGGATGATCGTAGCGGCCTTTGCAAAAACCGTCTCGCAGGCCTTCGTGATCGCCAATTTCCCGCTGGGATTCCTGATGTTCCTGACCGGGGCAGTTTTCCCGTTGCCGCGTACCAACCTGTTCACGGTTTTTGGTCATGGCGTCGCCATTTATGACATCCTGCCGCCCACGCATGCAGTCATCGCCCTGAATAAAATATTTACGTTGGGGGTTGGCTTTTCCGAGGTCTGGTACGAACTGCTCATGTTGACCATCCTCTCGGCCATTTACTTCGGGGTGGGGGTGGTCCTGTTTCAGCGCATGAATATGAAATAGTGGGGGCTTACACTAATCAAGGCATTTAACGAACAGCTTACTTGACTATTTTTCAAGCCAGTTTTGCACAAAGACACTTCAAAGTCTTGCAATTGTATACTTTTGTGTACTAACATCAAAGCAAATAGTAGGCTAATACTTACTCAACAAAATATCTCACATAGAAGAACGAATAAATTTGATTATCGATATAACCTATTACCATAACAATAAAAAAATATGTATAATAATATTGTTGTGTTTTGGGGAGATAATAATGAGGATCTAGTATTGTTCATAAAACACTTAAATTAAATGTATTTGTATCGGGGTATTATGTGTATTGAATCTTGTCGAACTGAGTTCTTACAGGATATTCCCAATAATCGAGACGAATTTTATGAAGATACAATCTCAGAAATTGGTTATAGTAGGGTAGCCCAGTCCATTGCTCAAATAATTAAAGAATCGAAAACCGGGAAGATAATCAGTATAGAAGGCCAGTGGGGGTCTGGAAAAAGCACAATTGTTAAAATGGTTCATAGGAGATTATCAACAAAGCAAAAATTTGAATTTGTAAATATTTGTTTTGATGCTTGGTCATATATCAATGACTCTATAAGGAGAGTATTTTTAATTTCAGTCTTTAATCAATTACCAACCCCAATTGTAGATGAAATAAATTCGGCAGTGAGTAAAGGCAGTAAAAAAGACCAATCAGTTGATAATGTTTTAGACACACTATATGGAAAAAAAACAGAAGCAGTAACAAGAATTAAATATAATAGCAGGTATAACCAAATCTTAATAGCTCTAATTTTTATAGCATTGACTTTAGGGGTAGCTTTTTTAAGAACTGGAATTGACCGTTTAGTTTATTATCCAACAAGTGAAAAATTAGTACCGAACCATAATTTGATAATTGGATTGGTAATAAGCCTTTTCCCATTAATATTTTTTGGGTTGAGTCTTTGGGCAAAAAAGAGAAAACTGAAGCGAATTAATGATTGGTTGGAGATATCAAATAATGATAATCGAATTAATCAACCCATTTATTAACCAAGCTTCAATCGATAAAGAAACAACCATTATTGGATCAGGTGATTTATCTGCTATTGAGTTCCAAAGGATTTTTAATACGATTCTATCTACTTCTTTTTCTGAATCGAGTAATAAACGATTAATCATAACTATAGAAAACCTTGATAGATTGCAACAAAATGATGTTTATAAGATATTTTCTATGCTTCAATTATTTTTCTATTCAGAGGAACAAGAAACAAAAAACACAAGGATAGAACCCTTTTTTATTATTCCTTGTGATACTTCATACCTTAGCGAAGAAACCAATGACCAAACGAGTAAATTAATTTGGAGTTCAATTGTAAAACGGTTTAATTATCGTTTTTCTGTACCAAAAATTCCTCTACCCTATTGGAACAAATACTTTATAAAAATGTTAAGGATCTCCTTACCGGACCATACAACTGAAAATAATGAACTTGAAGAAATCTTGCATGTCTTCTTGATGGTAAAAAATGGTTTAGAAATGAACCCAACTCCCCGGGCGATGATTAGCTTTATTAACCAATTAGCAGTATTGCATAAACAATTCTCTGGATTACATATTCCAATAACCCATATAGCATACTTTGCCGCGGTATTTGGGGAAAAAAATGACTACGAATCAATAATTAGAATAATTACTTCTAAAACAAGTGATGCCGAGTACTTACCAGATATTAGCCAAAATCTTGCTGAAAGCTTTGCAATGATGTTGTACTCATCAGACAAAGAACACGCAATACCGATTTTTGTGAAGGATGAAGTAGCTAAGTCAATCAGTAATTCTGATTCAAAATCATTAGACAATTTGGCTAAAAACTATAGCTTTGTTTTTTGGAAGCTTTTAGAGAACCCATCTACACTTGATTTATCAATCTCTGTTGAGCGGTATTTGTGGCTATTGTTATATATAGTAAAATCGACTTCATTTACAACGAATGAAAATAAACGAAGGAATAAAATTGAGACTAAAATATTTGATACTATTCTAAGCAACCAAACTTTATCATTTAGTAAAACATATAATGAATTTCTAGAAATCTTATCAATTCGTCCTCAACTTAATAATAAAGTCTATGAATACCTTAGAAGCATTAAAATGATTTATTCAGGTGAAGTTAACAAAGTAAGTGCAAATAATTTATTGGAGATGGATTCAATAGTAAACGAGTATATTTCCAGGGTCAAACCCATTATTGGGTTATTGAATGATTCTATGGATAAACTACCAAAACATTTAATAATTCCTTATGAGAATGTATATCTGTATTTAGTATTTTGGAGTAAATTTTATGATAATCCCCTGGAATATTTGTTTGGTCATCCAAAATTCTCTATGAGCGTTGAAGATGCGATTAATTATATCCGTACTCGTGCATTATGGAATAATATCATGCCTAATGATCAGCATAGAATAGCTGAACTAAGTAGATTCATTAATAATAATAATAAATTCGAAAACTTACCCAAAAACCTTTTGGAGTAATTGATTGTGAAGCTCACTTTTCACACTGGTGCGGACATAGCATACCCAAAGCGCATTTGTGAAGAACCCCACCGCGCGTGAGGGATTTTCCGTGTATCTCACCCAAAAAATTCAATCAATAAGCGAATTTGTAATTTAGTGTTCACACAATCCATTGAAGGTCATTATTATGGATCAATCTCAGCGTTACAGTTTTTGGCAAGTACTGCAGTAATAAATGCTGCCTCCCAAATAGGCTTCTTTCTGGATCGTTTGGCCGCAATGGGGGCATGGCCTGCCAACTGTGTTTTTGCTCATTTGGGTGATATATCTTCCGGGTTTGCCAAATAAGTCGTTTTCAGTATCCCTTCCACCGGATTCTGCCATATCCCTCAAAGTTGTTTTTACTGCCTGGAAGAGTTTCTGAATTTCTGCTTCATTCAGGTCAGCCAGTTTTCTCTTCGGATGATCGCCGGCATGAAAAAGGATATCCTGCAGAACACCGTTTCCTAATCCAGGGATGCGCTGTTCTGTCGCAAGGAATGCTTTCAGGGATAATTTTTGAGAAGTGGTGCTGACTAAGTTTATAAAATAAGGCAGGTCAAAAGTTGAAGTAAGGGGAGATGGCTTATTCCTTGCGCCGAGGTAATAAGGGTTATCGTTTTCTCCGATAGGGCTGCAAAGTATTCCACCGTACATGGCTATGGATGCACTTAATGCGGTTTTATCCTGAAATTTGATCAATAATTGATGCTTTTCCGGTATACCCGTATCATCGGGGTGAAACCGTAAATTGACCCCGTCCGAGAAGACCAGTGAGTAGTTTTCCACCATTATCTCAATCTGACCTGCTCGCGCTTTAGCTCCGGTGATGGTCTTGTCTGATAAATACTCGTTGTATCTTCGAGGGTCACCGGAAAACCAGGCAAATTTGTGGGGGGAATGCAGGGTGACTACGTTAGATACCTGCTTTCCAACTAGAGATTGTTCCGCCTGCGCAGCCAGTACGAACGCTTCAGGAATTTCGATCATTTGCCACACTCCCGTTTTTTTTCATTTTTCGCGCCGGTGCGTGCGCAGCAACGCGAGTCTTTGACTGAAAGGTCTGCCAAAAAGATCTATCAACAAGCGGATTGGTAAATTTCCTATCCGCTCTACGTGTCCAGAAAAAGATTTCTTATTTTGGAACAGGTACGGTGGAGAATAATCCGTCACTGCCAAATACAAGCTGCGGGAAGACACCTTCCGGTGTGAATATGAATTTATCGGTTTCCTTAATAGCCGACGCATTGACCAGTGCCATCATATATGCCGCATAGACCGGGTTATTGGTGTAGATGGATGCCTGGGCAAGGTCTTTTGCTAGATCGGCTTTCGCTTTCTCAGAAGCCGCAAGCGACATGGCTGTATTGATCTCCAGGTCTTTTTGCGCAGACAGTAACGAGTTCGCTTTATCCGCTTCGATGACCTTTAGCTGTGCCTTTAGTTTCTCTTCATTCAACTGCGCCAGTATGGTCTGCTGGCGGGTTTCTTCCTGGATTTTTGACTGTTCGACCCTGATGTTGGCTTCCTGTTCTGCCTTCCGGGCTAAACCTTCAGCATCCGCTTTAAGCTTGTCCTGGGCAGCTTTTTCGGTCTCCAGCCGGCTCTTGGTGATCGAATCAAGCAGAGCCTGTACTTCCGGGGATAGTGCAACATTTGGAACAGTAACATTCGTTACTGTGAGACCATAGTTGGCGCTCAGACGATTAAGCTCTTGGTCAATACAGGTTCGTAAAGAATCACGCTCAGAACCGATAACAGATTCGCGAAATGGCTTATTCCCCACACAGACTTTCATCGATTGTGTGGATAGGTCATTCAAGACGGATTGCAGCGACTGGTCATTGGTAAAGATACTTTTATACTTTATCCACAGGTTAATAATATCCTGCTCGCTCATGGAAAAATATGGCCTGAACGCAGATCCACTCACTGTTACACCCAGGCGCTGATTGTCCTGTGTGATAACTTCCGGGTCTTCTGTAGTGAATTGGTATGATAACGTGGAATAGGTCTCGAGATTAACAAATAGGCCGATGTCACTGTAGACTCCTGCCGGAACGATACCGACGATCTTGCCACCCCGGGTCTTGATCCCTATTTGGTCCGGATCGACCCTTTTAAACAGGTACCAGTGTGGTTCACTAAGGATTCCCAATATGACTACGATTACCAATAGAATTACTGCTATTCCCCATCTTTTTGGTTGAGCAAAAGGCAAGTTGACTTTATTAATGATTCGATCTACGGGTTTCATCAGCGATTTCCTCCATATATTATTGTTTTGCCAGGGGTTTCAAAATTTCTCCCCAATTGATATTGGAATTATATAGTAGTACGGCAATAATAAAAAGTTGAAAAGCCTGGCTCTGAGGAGTATCATTTGGCGCCGGCCAGATTTGCAGAACAATGGGGAATACGATTTGTGGTTTCAAGGATTGGAATGGATAATAAATGAATGAAACCTCACGGTTGAAGATTGGTTTGTGGTGACGTCCCTCTCGCTATGCTTCGGGGATGCTTCGCAGACCCAGGCGCGGCCGGAGATTATTTTCACAACACCTTGCATGTAATCCAAGACAAGGTAGCCAGGTAACAGATCTCAAGCGATAAATCGCAATGCAGAAATAGATTTATTTTTTTTATTCTTCTTATTTTGTAATTGGAATAAATGCGGAGAAACATACCATTATGGGAATCAAGTTAGAAATGTATTTGGTTGAAATAGCGGTTCGCGGTATAAATAAAAATCTTGATCCAACAGCATTGGAAGATTTCGATTACGAACTAGGCATGAGACCTCATATCCTTAAAAAAATTGTACATTGGGATAATGATGCAAATCTATTAATTGCACAAGTTGAGGTTGAGAGTCCAGATGAAAAATTTGCAGCCGGTTTGATGTGGGATGAATTATTTGAGACAGCCAATGCTGTTTTACAAAGTGTAGATGGATTGAATGTGAAAATATTGCAATCGCGTCGAATCGATTCAAGTCAGGAAACATAATTTATTCACACCGTTGCATACGCAGCCTCCACTGAGTGCAGCATGGGGGAATCACACTGCGCGCGACAGAGTAGCCCCCACCCAACCCTCCCCCAAATGGTCAAGCACATTTGGGGGAGGTTGCGCATTGGTGAACAAAGCACCCATTTCTTTTGACAAAGACCCCGTCACAGGTTATACTTTGCCTCGCGACGCTCTCTGTCGAGAGCGTTTTTGAGTCGATTATTCCTTGTTTCTGAAGGGAGAAACACAGCAATGAAGATCGTTTGTACCGGTTCTGTGGCATATGACTACTTAATGTCCTTTCCGGGTTATTTCAAGGATCACATCCTGGCAGACCGGTTGGAAAGCATCAGCCTCTCCTTTCTGGTGGATGCCATGGTCAAGCAGCGCGGTGGTGTGGCTCCGAATATTGCCTACACCCTGGCACTGTTGGGTGCCAAACCCGTCCTCCTGGCTACCGTCGGTGAGGATTTTGCCGATTACCGTGAATGGTTGGAATCCAATAACATTGACACCTGCGGGGTAAAGGTCATCCCCGGCACATACACGGCCTCATTCTTTGCCAATACCGACCTGTCCAATGCGCAGATCGCCAGCTTTTATACCGGTGCAATGGCTTATGCTGCTGAATTGAAAGTGACTGAACTGCCGGGCAGCAGACCGGACCTGGTGGTGGTCTCACCCAATGACCCCACCGCGATGCAAGCCTACCCGCGCGAATGTATGGCCGCCGGTATCCCCTACCTGTACGACCCCAGCCAGCAGATCGTCCGCCTGGATGGACAGGTCGTTCGTGAGGGTGTCCTGGGTGCTGAATCGCTGTTTGTCAATGAATATGAATATGAACTGCTCCTGCGTTCCACCCAACTAACCGAGGCTGAGATATTGAACAGCGTCAAGTTCATGGTCGTAACCCTGGGAGCCAAAGGTGCGACGGTCTACACGGATGGCAGGCAGCACCAGATCGAAGCCTTCCCGACCGATCAGAATGCAGACCCGACCGGAGTGGGTGATGCTTTCCGTGGGGGCTTCCTGACCGGTTATCGCTGCGGCATGGACTGGGTCACATGCGGGCAAATGGGTTCTTTAGCTGCCGCTTACTGCCTCGAGCAGCGCGGTCCGCAGAATCATTTTTATACAATAGAGCAGTTTATTAATCGCTACCGCGAGGTCTTTGATGACCATGGTACGTTGAATTGTTTACTATCAGAAAATCAATAGGATACGGAGAAAATAATGTCAAATTCACACATTAAAGATTTAAGCCTCGCAGAAGGCGGCCATCGACGCATCGATTGGGCAGAACGTGAAATGCCTGTGTTGCGCCAGATTTCTGAACGCTTTGCGAAGGAAAAACCATTCAAGGGCATCCGCATGTCTGCCTGTTTGCATGTCACCGCAGAAACAGCCAATCTGATGAAAACCCTGCAGGCCGGCGGCGCTGATGTCGTTCTGACCGCTTCCAATCCTCTTTCGACCCAGGATGATGTGGCCGCTTCCCTCGTCCAACGCGATGAGATCCCGGTGTATGCCATCAAGGGCGAAGACAATGTTACCTATTACAAGCATCTGAATGCCGCCCTCGACCACAAACCCCACATCACGATGGATGATGGCGCAGACCTGGTCAGCACCATCGGTAAAGATCGCCGTGAACTGATCCCTGGTGTCATTGGTGGTACCGAAGAAACCACCACCGGCGTTATTCGCCTGCGTGCCATGGCTGCTGATGGCGTTTTGAACTTCCCGATCATCGCAGTCAATGATGCCATGACCAAGCACTTCTTTGATAACCGTTATGGCACCGGTCAATCCACCCTCGACGGTATCGTCCGTGCGACAAACATGCTGCTGGCCGGCAAGACCTTCGTGGTTGCCGGATACGGCTGGTGCGGTCGTGGTCTTGCCAATAAAGCCCGCGGTATGGGCTCCAACGTCATCGTGACCGAGATCGACCCGCTGGTTGCCCTCGAAGCAGTGATGGATGGCTTCCGGGTCATGCCCATGCTCGAAGCAGCCAAGATCGGTGATATTTTTGTCACCGTTACCGGCGATTTGAACGTGGTCGACAAGCGTCACTTTGAAGTGATGAAAGACGGCGCGATTGTAGCCAATTCCGGCCATTTCAATGTGGAGATCAACATCCCCGCACTGGAAGAAATGGCTGTCAAGAAGAGCCTCGTCCGTCCATTTGTGGAACGCTATACTTTGAAAGATGGCCGCGAGCTGCATATCCTGGGCGAAGGCCGCCTGATCAACCTGGCTTCCGCTGAGGGTCACCCCGCCAGCGTCATGGATATGTCCTTTGCCAACCAGGCCCTTTCCGCAGAGTATATGCTCAAGAACGCCTCCAAGCTGGAAAAGAAAGTCTATTCCGTGCCGGATGTGATCGACCGTGAGATCGCCCGCCTGAAACTTGAAGCCATGGGTGTGAAGGTTGATGTTCTGACTGAAGAACAGACGAAGTACCTGAATTCCTGGGAGGAAGGCACCTAAACCGGCCTGTATCCTTATAAACATTCACGCCGCAGAATTAATTCTGCGGCGTGTTTATTATTCATTGGTTTTGTAATGTGTGTTATTGAACAACGATATCGATATAGATCACATCCCCGAATGCTTTACCGGCAGCGTTGAATGCCTGCCAGGCGGTTCGGTAACCTCCGGGTGTTTCCGGTGCCTTGAGGATCATGCGGATCGGGGCAACACTTCCCGACCGGGCCGGGTACAACGGTTGGCTGTCCGGTGAGCCGAGCGGGTCTCCTGCAATGATGCGCAGCGTGTATTTGTCCGTCCAATCACAGGTGCCATTATTTCGTACCTGCCATTTTTTCTCAATCTCTTCTCCTGGCTTGACGACTGTTCCATCGGGGATGGTGATGTCATCCGAAAAGGATAAAACATCCACACAATTGACCTGGGGAGTAGGGTTGGATGTGACCACAGCAACTGTTTTTGTCGGTATGGGGATTTCAGTCGGGGGAATAAAACCGGCAACCGCAGTTTTGGCAATACCTCTCTGGCAGGATGCCAGGAACAGGCAAATGACCAGTGTGAGAATCCGGGCTTTATGATCGAATGAGGTTGGACTGCATGACTCTTTCTGCTGATATCAATCGTCTGAGACGCTGCCATCATCCGGGCTGGATGTGAATGGCATTGGCAGATCGCCGCCCAAAGCACGTTCGCGAACAGCCAATTCGATCTCGTTGCACAATTCCATATTCTGGCTGAGGAACTCCTTTGAGTTTTCGCGGCCTTGCCCAAGCCTAACATCACCATAGGAGTAGAAAGCGCCGCGCTTGGTGACGATCTCAAGCTGGGTGCCCAGATCGATGATATCACCCACCTTGGAGATACCTTCGTTATACATGATGTCGAATTCCGCGGTGCGGAATGGGGCAGCGACTTTGTTCTTAACCACCCGCACGCGCACACGACTGCCTGTGATCTCGGCCCCGGATTTTATCGCCTGGATGCGGCGGGTATCCAGCCGGACGGAGGCGTAGAATTTTAGTGCCAAACCGCCGGGAGTTGTTTCGGGGTTGCCGAACATGATGCCGATCTTCTGGCGAAGCTGGTTGGTAAAAACGACCGCAGTCTTTGTCTGGGAGATGATGCCGGAGAGTTTGCGCAGCGCCTGGGACATTAACCGGGCTTGCATACCCATACTGGCGTCGCCCATATCCCCTTCGATCTCTGCCCGGGGAACCAGAGCGGCCACTGAATCGACCACAACTACATCCACGGCGCCGGAGCGGACCAGTGTCTCAGCGATCTCAAGCGCCTGTTCACCGGTATCCGGTTGGGATATGAGCAAATTCTCCACGTTTACACCGCATTTTTGGGCGTAAGCAGGATCGAGAGCGTGTTCCATATCAATGTATGCAGCTGTTCCACCAGCCTTCTGAGCTTCGGCAACAATATGCTGGCAGACGGTCGTTTTCCCGGAGGACTCGGGACCGAAGATCTCGGTAACCCTGCCGCGGGGAATCCCACCGATTCCAAGAGCGATATCCAGAGAGAGAGAGCCGGTCGGGATGCATTCAACTGTCATCTGGTGAGCTTCACCAAGCCGCATGATGGATCCTTCGCCGTATCTTTTCACAATATCGGATAATGCTTTATCCAGAACTGCTTTCTTAGCATCATCCATATTGGATGACACAACTGGAAGGGGTTGGTTCAGCGTCTTTTTTGCCATCTCTCTCTCCGTCTAAATAAATGATTTGATATATAAGTTCAAATATAATTATAGCACATGTGTTCTGATAGTCAAGGAGCAGGTGTTGCCGGTACCGGGTCAAAAGCAGGATCCAGCGTTATTTGGGAAAATCCGTTTTCACCGGCATATGAGATCAAAGTGATCCTCCCGGGATATATCTCAAAGTTACCATAATAATCATGTTCTGCATAATTAATCTTGATACGATATTTTCCGGCAGGGAGGTCACTTAGGACAAGGTTTTCGTGGTAATAGTCATCTGGATTAACCACCTGTGGCCCATAGGATCTGACTACCCATTCATGTTCATTGTAGAGTGCGTAGACATGGACTTCTTTGTGGGTGAGGGTCTTGCCATGTTTATCCGTAATTTTCCCCACCAATACCCCCCAGCCTTGCGGCGGAGCCATCCACAGTTCTGGATTCCTGGTATCAAAGAAATAATTCCTACCCAGTCTGACCTCAAAATGCAGATGCGGTCCGGTTGTGGCACCAGTTTCACCTACTTCGCCTATTTGATCACCGGCTTTCACCCGTTGGCCATCGATGACATTAATCGCTCGCATATGCGCATAGACAGTATACATACGTTTCCCATTGAGACCAAAATCATGCCGGATGGCTACTGCCATACCATAAGGGTCATCCATATTCCCCTGTACTGTGAAGAGCCCATAACCAACCCACACCACTTTTCCACTTGCTGCAGCGATAACTGGTGTACCCAAAGGTGCATCTATATCCACTCCTGTATGGACGACACTTGGACCAAAGAATACACCGCCGTATCGGTAGTCCGCAACCGGCCAGTTAATTTCATCGGCAGCGATAGGCCGCTGAAAGAAAAAATGGTCATGCTCCCCTGCAGCCCATGGAACGGGATATAAGGGTGGTCGCCAGGCTGAAATTGGGGCAGGTCCTGGAGTTGGAAAAACCAGATTTAGAATTTCCGGGCTACCAAAAACCTGAGTATTAATAGGCGTAGGGGTAAGTGATTGTTCCGCAATCTCCGTGGTTATTGTTGATGTGAGTTCGGGAGTTGGAGTAGTTGTGGAAGTAGGCGTGGCGGATTGATCGGTTTGAAATTGTGGTTGCTTTGCACTTCCGATTAAAACTGGAGAAAACACCATGCTTCCTAAAAGGAAGAGGGTAGATATAAATAGTGAAATTCGCAGTGGTCTCTTCATTTCAAGGTAGAGGTGTCCAGGTGGGACGTAAAGTTGATGTGGATGTCGGAACCGGAGTATGGGTTGGTGTAACTGGTTTCCGGGGTTTTGGTGTGTTGGTGGGCGTAGCAGTTGGTAATTCAACCAGGGTTGGTGTAATAAAGATCTCCTGTGGATATAATTCCAACATGGCAGCTTTCCATGATAATCCGCCATTATTTATAAACAGGTTGAATCTCGCTGCCGGGTAAAATGTGAGCCAATTGGAAAGTGCTGACAGACGATCCCAACCATACCTGCGGGCAATATCGGTGAAATCCACCCAGTATCCACTAATATCCGATGCTGAAGTTTTTCCACCTTGTTCATAGGCAGCAGTATCAGTATTAAATCTGCTGTTCATATCCCAGGCTCGGTAATGAATAGGTGATCCCATCGAACCATCTTGAAAAAGCGGACGAATATAGATGCGCCAATATGTTTGATTTCCGAATCCTTCTTTGACCAGAACCATCCAGCCAACATTCATGGGAACGGTATTTAGGGCGAAAGCCCTCCCGGAATATAGCCAATCCTGGGATTTATCAGGTTCCGAAGTTTGGGATATTGGCAGGAAGGCAGACTGGATATTTGCGAGAACATCCCATCCAGTTTCCAGAACCATGCGGTTCCTGAAACTCTGAAAAGACTCATCAACCATATCCTGAAGAAATGGGTATTGTAAATTGATACCCGGGATTTGCACGAGATTAAACCTGCCCGACTCGGCAACGGGCGTAAGCTGTACCCGGTAAACCGGTTCATCGACAACCTGTTGTTTTGCCTGAACCCACGGATTTTGCAGCCAATTTGGTGGACTTTGTTTCCAATCTATCCCGGCGACATCACCGGATAATACAAATGGTGGCATGGCCATATTTCCAAATTGAAGGGTATATGCTGTAAAGTAGGTGCGTAGAGGTTGCGTGAGAGAGCAGAAAATCACCTGGCTGTCAGGACTCCAGGCCAATTGGTCTCCTTGACCGATCATGCGGGGGTTCAACTCTGGTCTTGAGGGATCCCAGGTAAAAATTGTTCTATTCCCATCAAGCTTTGACGAAAAGGCAAGTTTTGTCCCGTCTGGTGAAAAGGTAGGGTGAGCCGGTGAATCCAGATCAGATATTGGGAGAGCAGCATATTGGCGTTGATCATCCGTAATACTGATCCTCCACAAGGATGGATCACCGGAAATATTTGAGACATATGCAATCGCTTTACCATCAGGAGACCAGGTGGCATCATAATTTGAATAACTTCCAAAAGTGATTTGTTTGGTTAGCGCAAATTCTGACGAAAGGTCTAATATCTGAAGTTGAAAGTAATTTTCCAGATACGATTCGATCAAGAGTTGTGTTCCATCGGGGGACCAAACTGGATGACCATCAAATTCTGCGGTATCGGTTACGGGAATGACCTGTCCGGAAGCCATGTCCATAATATAAATATTCCAGTAACCATTTTGTTTGGAGCTATAAGCTAATTTTGTTCCATCCGGACTAAGGGAAGGTTGAATATCATCCCAGGGATGAGCAGTCAATCGAAGGAAACCTGGTAATCCAGGTTGAAAACTGTATATATTACTGTAGCCGTCTTTCACCATGGAAAAAAGGATCGTCCCTTGTGATAAACTCGATCCGCTTGGAATAATGGCAACAGGAACCTCTGTTGAAGCCTGGGTGGGTTCTGGGGGAATGGGGGTGGGTGGCAGGGTTGCTGTGGGTGGCAAGGCGGGGGATATTGTTGACTGTGGAATTTCTATTTGAGGTTCTGTTTTAGGTAAGTTGATCAAAATCAGGAAAACGATATTGATGACAATCAATCCACCGGCAATTATAAAAAGCCAGAATGGTCTGATTTGGACCTTTGGCAGTTTAAACTTGCTTAAAGCATTAAATTGAATTCTGGGCAGCTTGATCTTCCGGAGAAATTCAAAATGGATCTTGGGCAGTTTGATTTTACGGATAAATTTCATTGAATATTTATATTTGATAACGAGTTAAGGTAGGTTTTCCCAGGCATTGAAAAAAGCCATTGGATCAAAACGGGCAAATTTACCGCTGATACGCCAGATACAGTAATTAATATTTTCTTCCGGTGTGGCGGCGGTATCATAATAATTCATTGATGCAAATTCAGTACCACCTGGACCCCAGCGCATTTCGAGATGTAAATGTGCATTACCAGACATACCTGTGTTTCCCACCTTTCCGATGGTTTGCCCGCTGCTTACTACATCTCCTACATTTAAGGGTGAGGGTTCAAGCATGTGCCCATAAAGCAAGTAAAGAGAATCTGGCTTAACAGCCCAGGTATTTCCTTTCAAACTGGTGCAAAACTGCAATCGTGGATTATAAGGATAAGGGGTTTCCTGGAGCGGGGGAGAAAGTTGTTGGAGAAATTCAGGAGGGAAGGTGTCTATTCGCGTTTCAATGATGATCAGGTTGCCGTAAGGTTTCTTCTTGTTTATCACCCCGGCTACCTTACCATTTAATATTGAATGGATCGGTAATCCAACAATTGTGGTGAGTTTACCGAAATCATAAAAAGCAAAATCAGTACCATGATGACCATCATCCAATTCTGGTCCTGTTTGGAAGAATGGTTCAGAAATAATCGACTTTAAATCGTCGAGTTTAATATCTTCAAGCGGAGATGATACTTTAAAAAGGGAAACAGGGTCTACAGTAGGTAATAAGGTCGGGGTTAAGCTAAGCGTGGGACCCGGTGTAGCTGTATTTGGAACGGGAGTAAGCGTAGCCATAGGAATTATTTGGGGTTCTTCTGTGGCTGTTGGCAGTACTATTGGTGAGCATCCAGTTATGATGATGAATGTAACGCAAAGGAAAAATATGTTTCGTTTCATAATAGTATAATTATTTGGTCTCTTTTCGAAATAATCCAGGTGATCTTTAGATGGATTATAATCAGGATACGATGCTTCGAAAAATATTTATTATTAGCTTCCTTTCTATTATACTGTTTTCACAGAGCGCATTCCGGACTCATGTTATGAATGCAGCCCCCAGTCCGTATGATCTGATTGCAGAGGTCAATGGTTATCGGGTCAGTATGGGCTTGTACGAACTTGAATCCTGATGCACAGGTAATGTCAGCTGCCCAGGGCCATGCAGATTGGATTGTGTCCACAGGAAACGGAGGACATACTGGTGCAAGCGGCAGCGATGAAACCATGCGTGTGTATTGGTCAGGTTATGGGGGAGGAAAATCAATCAAATGTGATGAAGCCTGGGCAAGCACCTCTTCAGTCAGCTCTGCCGTCTATGAAGCCTGGTCAGATTGGACCCACCAACAAGTTATGTTGAATGGTTGGGGGAATAACTATACAGATGTAGGAGCCGGTGTAGCGGATAACGGAGATGGAACCTATGTATTCATCCTGGATGTGTGCCTGGTGGAAGGTGGTTCCTCCCCTAATTACACCCCCAATAACCCGGTCGACCCGAATGCAACACCAGATATGTCCAATTATATTTTCGGGGTAAGCGCAGCAACCCCGGCACCTGATGGTTCGATCGTGCATATTGTTAAGTTCGGGCAAACCCTGGCAACTATTTCGGAAGCCTACAAGATCACAGTCGATCAAATACGGTCATTGAATGGGATGGCGCCTGATAATACTACCATCTGGCCTGATCAAAAGTTGTTGATCAAAAAACCGGAAGGCACACCAAGTGCTGTTTTGACTGTTACAGTTTCCGGAACTCCCGGAATTGAATCTACATTGCCCGGTACTAATACGATGGCGCCTACATATACTCCACGGTCGAAAACAACTACACCGCTACCTTCCCTGGCACTCAACAATACTGCTATTACAAGCACCCCTGAGAAAGAAAGTAAAACGGGGAATCCACCCAAGCAAACAATCGGTATGGTGTTGATTACCTTGTGTGGTCTGGGGTTGATCGGGTTGATCTATAGTTTCCTTAAGAAATAACCGCCGGAGCTCCGGCGGTTTTCTTTTACATATTGAATTATTTTATTTTCCGTGCTTCCAAGTAGAAGCGTTTTTCAATAGCCTCGCCCATCGAGAAGGTTTTCCGCGGAAGGGCACCATCCAGGATCACAGTTTTAAATAATTCGGCTTTGTGCATCGCAGGAAGATAAAAACCGACATTTCCTGGTTTCCTTCCCAGTTCAAAAACCGTATCCTCGCCATGAACGTAATCAATGTTATTTGCACCGCCAGTCTTGATCAGGTTATCCAGAAAGTCCTGCAGATTTCCAACCGGCAAATTTAATGGCTGATGAACAATTTCCATTACATGATTGCCTGTTGAGTGGATCAAGCCGATTCTTTGTACTTCCGGGGTCGATTGCGAAATAAGGTCTTTCATCTGCAATGGATCAGCGATTTTTGTAATTTTTACGTTCTCTTTGAATGCAGATTTTATTTTTTCGAAAATATCTCCTTTTACTTCAAATAGGACGCGGTGAATCGGTTCGAATTCCAATCCGTTATCGTGCACATTCACAAGTTCCACAAGCGCATAACGTGAGGGGTGGACCATTCCTACAGAGTATTTCATCTTATCCCAGATGGCTTTTGCAGTTGCCAGAGAGTGGTTACCATCACCCATGGCATAAAGCAGCACATTTTGTTTGCCTTGCAAGTTATATTTTGTCTTGAATCTCTGCGGATCAGCCAGGCTGGTTAAGCCATCAACGATCTTCTTTTCCAACGGTAAATCCTTGACCAACCATCCGGAAATATGTCCGCTGCCCAGCATTAGATCGAAATCGTACAGCAAGGGAAGATCTGCTTTACTTGAAGTAGCAGAACCAATAACCAGTATTTTGCGGATCGTCGATCAAAACAAGAATGTGAGGAAGTTCCAAGACTGCATTTTCACGGATCTTGATTCGAGGAGGGAGGCGGTCCTGAATTGTTCCTTCTGTCGGGCGGATCAGGCTGGTAGAGCCTTTGTTGTAATCATACTTTTCAAGATCCAGGCAGACTAGTAACCCTTTGCGGGTTTTTCCTGCCACAGATCGTTCGATGTAGACCATGCCTTCATGCGGTTGAAGGATGCCTTGAGCAAGATACTGTCGCATATTCTGGTTAATATTTTCAAGTCTTTCAGCTTCCTCCGGCTTCCCCAAATATACTTCAGGGAGAATGAGCTGATACGTCGAGGGACTATCACCGACAATTGTTTTAACCTGTTCCCAGTATTCAGGTTGGGAGGTAAATTGATCGCATGCAATGACAGACCAGCGGGTGAGATCAATACCTTCACGAGGCAGGAATGATTCTGGTACACCTAATCCGATATTATCGTATCTTCGCATGAATTTCCTCCAAATGAATAGTTCTTCTCTGAGTATAGCTGAAGTTCTAAAAACTATCAAATTGTATTGAAAATATGAGAGAGTTTGAACTGACAGAATTAAATAAAACGCCACCCTTTACATTTAAAGGATGACGCACAACGTAGAATAATGAAATTACATATCTATCAGATAGGCAACACCGACAGTACCGGGACCTGTATGCGTACCAATGACTGGACTGACTTCAGTCATGATGGTTTCAGCCGGGTGGAAGCGTTGAACCAATTCAGACATGAGCTGATCTGCCTGTGAGGCAGCGTTCGCATGGAGAACACTCAATCTGGATATACTACTGCGATCCAATTTCTCTGCGAGGAGATTCAGCATCTTTTCGAATGCTTTGCGTTGTGTTCTGACTCTGGCGACCGGTTCAATTTTTCCGCCATCAACTGTGAGTATGGGTTTTAGGTTGAGAGCAGTACCTAATAACCGGGCAGCACCACCAATTCGACCACCACGGTGCAGAAATTCAAGGGTATCCACAACGAAAAACACACCAGATTGATCTCGGGCTTTTTCGGCAATAACTTTGCATTCGTTGAGCGATGCCCCGTTTTTCGCAGCGCGGGCCGCCATGAGTACCTGGAATCCCAACGCCATGGATGCATTCAATGAATCGACCAATTCGATCGGTTTTTCTGGCAGCATCTCTTTAGCCATGATGGCTGAGCTCATCGTTCCGGAGAGGTGGGAAGAGATAATTATCGCAAGGACTTCATACCCCTGATCCAACAGTCCAGAAAAAATATCCCTCATTGTTATTGGTGAAACCTGAGAGGAAGAAGGCATTGATTTGGATGTTTGAAGCCGGTTATAGAACTCTGCAGGCTGGATATCTATCCCATCGAGATATGTTTTGTTGTCCCAAATCACGAGCTGCGAGGCAACTGTTATGGAATACTCTTTTAATATGCTCTGTGGTAAATTGACTGTGCTATCTGTAACGATTGCGACTTTGGCCATGCTTTCTCCTGATATATATACCTGATAATGAACTTATATTTTCATTAAACACTTGGAAAAAGAGTAAGTTACGAGTCTGTATAAGGATAAAATGGATATATGGTAAATTAGTGACCTGACCATTATTTGGTCAGGTCACTTTCAACTAATAAAAATTTCTGCCGGCGTCGGTAATTATCGTCTTAAACAACCAGGCGGTTAAAGAAGGAGCGATATCGCTGCAAAGCCTTCCGAAGATCTTCGGTTGATACATCGTTACCCTGTTTCCATTGGCTTAAAAGCGTATCATGTTCTTTGGTAAACATTGAGGAGATTTGTTCAACTACATCTTCAACAAGTTTATCGGCCAGTTGTACTGCTGTGCGTGGTTCGTCCACGAATTTCCCCTGGATCTCGTTCCAACGTGTGCGAAATTGTTGTGATTCCTCATGGCTTAGCAGGGCCACCAAGGTGAGGGCATCTGTGATTGTTGGTGTTTCGATTTTTAAGGTATCACTCATTCGTGGCTCAATTGGGAGAGACATACCTAACCTGGAATTGTCAATTAGTGTTTCACTGGCTGGAATACTATAATGAATGTCCTCATCCTGTGTAGGATCATGAAGCGTAAATTCCTCGATAGGAACATCGGGAATCAACGTTTCATCCACCGGGGTGCTAGAAGCTACTGTACCTCCCAGCGGGGTCTTATACAAATATGTATCATCAACCGGAATGTCATCAACGATTGTTGAATCCAATGGGGGTACTGAAGCAACTGTGCCGCCCATCGGTGTTTCGCTAAGAATTTCAGCATCTGCCGGGATTCTATCAACCTGGGGATCATGTTTCAATTCCTGGTTATATTTATCCTTATCGTTATCCTCATCATTTCTATTTGAACTTGTTTGGTTATCAATAAATTGAGTGTTCATTTCATTTCTCCTTTTACACGACAGCCTTTGTTTCGAGTAATTCCTCGAACAAAGGTCGATAATAGATCATTGCCTGCCGTAATTCCTCAGTATCTGCCTTCCCTTCTTTACTTTTAATCGCAATTGCCCGCGCAGCGCGGTAATTACTCACCAATTCTGGATAGTTGACCGATAGATCAGAAGCCCGTTGGTCAAAATCAGAAATCGGATAAGCACGAATCTGCATAACTTCCATGATCAATCTATCAGCATCCACAATCGCTTGAGCCGGTTCATCCACGAATTTGGATTGGACTGCGGCCCAATCTGCGACGTACCGCTCACGCTCTTTATCAGTAAGTGAATGTATTTTTAAATCCTTAACATGTTTTTTCCGTTGATCCATCTCTGCCTGGTCTTTTTTTTCATCCCCAAGGGATTTCACGGTTTCATCATATTCAGTCCCATATTTATCGTGGAACCGTTTCGATTTGCTGCGTCTGGCAAACCATGGACCTAAAAAGAAGCCAATTAACACAACGACTACAACTACGATGATGATCGTAAGGGTAGAATTCATAGAATGCCTCCAAATATTTGCGGATCAGTTATTGATTAACTGTCCACACATTTAATAAAAAAATTGTGTCTTTGTGGATAAATGTAGTATTCATCGCAATTATTTTTATGCTACCCATAAACTGCTATCTATGTCCCCAATAATTCCTAAATAAATCCTGAAAATGTAAGTAAAAACATCCCGTTTATGCTTTTATTCTCATCTCTAGAATGACAAGGATGGAGAATCCAAGCGCAAACAAGGTAATAAAAATATATGGAATGGGGATCTTGTGGTTTGAATCCAACCCGATGGAATTACTTTACTACACCATCATCTGAAATCGAAAAAACCAATGTTGTAGGATTTTTATTCTCTGGAATACTGATTTTAGTTGCTGCGAAGAAGTTGATAATCGCGATACCTACACCGATCAGAAAAACGTACTGGTAGCCAAAGGCATTCCATATTGCGCCACCGATCAGCGCGACGGAAATCGAAAAGACATGGTCAATGGTAACCGAAAAAGTTAAAGCAGGCTGAACATCGTCCGGTTGCAGGGCGATCTTGTTTATATACGTAGCTCTGGCCATATTGACAGACATCAGTACCTGGTCTAAAAGGAAGCAAATAAAAGTGACGGTCAATGCGATTGCTTCAGGGAGGACAAACCTGGCAAAACCATAACCAAGACAGACGAAAACCAATAAGATCGCCTCAGCTTCCAGGACTTTCTTTTCACCGAGTTTGTCGATCATCCTTCCTAGAAACGGTTGGAAGAAAATACCAATTATCCCACCTACCATGAGTAGAGTGGCCATGGTCTGTGTGGGCTGTTTGAATACTGTTACGAGTACCCATGGCGCGAATGTGATAAATATTTGTTTTCTCGAACCGAAGAGAATAGACAAGAAATAATACAGGTTGTATTCTTTATGCAGCTTGAGAAAAGAGCCTGGTTTTCGGGATGGACGTGGGACCATTTTAAAGAATAACACGGAAGTAATTATTAACAGAAGCGCAATAAGAATGAAAGTTGTTTGAAAACTAAAATGTAAAAAGCGGAAACCGGCAAAAACAACAAAACTGCCTATGATCGCAGCCAGGTTCTTAAGAGAATTAAGTTGACCCAGTCTTGCTCCGACTTGACCATCTTTAGCTAATTCCATACCAATGGAAGATTGTAATGGCAACCAGATATGTTGCCCCATGCTGAAAATGAACAACCATACAGTCATCATGGCATAGCCGGGAGCTGCAAATCCTATCAGGATTGCACCGGCTGCGCCAAGAAGCATTGCGTATCCAGCAAGCCGCCGGCTGCAAAGGAACCAGACCAAGGCTGAAATAAATACGACCAGAATTCCTGGCAACTCTCGTGGAATTTCAAGAAATGAGCGTTGAAAACCTGTTATAGTAAACTTGGAATTTAGGAAGTTGTTGAAAGTTGAGTCGTAAACACTGTAAGCCATTCCCATTATGACGGTCGCAGACATAAAGAGTTTTAATTCTCTGGGTAGCTTTTTTAGTTGTTCCAGGATTGCCATGTTCTATTCCTATTCCTTAGTTTTAACACTCGAATGATTTTATCACCCATTAAATATTAATAGGGACCATAAAAGCTATTAATAAATATGGAAAGGTTTGTTCATAAAATATAAGAAGGGCCAGGAAAAGCACCCTTCTTATATTTAGTTTTTGCTAGTGGGTTTTCAGTGTCTATCGATAAAAGTTTCTTATTTTATTTAATGAACTGATCTACATTATCTTTGGTGATCAGGATAAAAGGCAATAGTATTTGTGCATCTACCTTATCACCTTTGACCAGAGCGGCGCATGTTTCCATAGCTTTTTGGCCTTGACCAGTAGTACCCTGTGAGATAGTTGCAGCTAATTTACCATCTTTGACCGCAGCTAACGCGTCTGGAGTAGCGTCAAGACCATAGATCTTAATTTTATCCAGCATCTTGGCATCTTCAACTGCTTTTAAAGCACCGAGAGCCATGCCGTCATTATTAGCGACAATCGCGTCGATCTGGGTACCAGTCTGAAGCCAGTTTTCGACAAGAGTTAAAGCTTCATCTGTATTCCAGTTTGCAGTTTGTTCGAAGACGACTTTAATGTCCGGGTAGTCTTTCAGAACCTGTTTATAACCATCGGTACGGCCGACTTGACCATCAGAACCCATTGGGCCAAGAAGAAATGCAACATTGCCTTTTCCACCAAGAGCCTCGGCTGCGGTTTTCATTTCAAGCATGCCACCATCTACGTTGCTAACTCCAACAAAGCTGGAGGCAACTTCGGGTTTACTGATTGCCTGATTTACAACAACCACTGGAATTCCCGCTTTTGTGGCGGCTTCAATGGAGGGGACCAGACCGTCAACAGAAACAGGTTCAATTACTGCACATGCTAAACCTTGTGTAACGGCTGATTCCAACTGGCTGGCCTGTTTAGCGGCATCCTGGCCACCATCATAGACTGTCAGATCAAGACCCAATTCTGTAGCCTTGCCTTTTACGGCATCTGACATTTCAATTGTAAAAGCATTGGTCATATGGCTCATGAATAAACCATACTTGCTGGATTTTGCGGGTTGTGCGGGTTGTGCGGTACAACCTGCAACAAATGATAATACAAGTACCAGAACAAGTATTCGTGCAAACCAGATTCTTGATTTCATGATTTTCTCTCCTTAAATTTGAAATATTTACTATTATTTTTACCACTAGCAAGATGAATTCTGTTTATTGTTTTCCTTTCCCTTTAATATCCAATAATACTGCTCCAATAATGATTGAACCTTTGATGATGAGCTGGAAATGGGATGAGACATTCAAAATATCCAACCCATTACCAATTACTGCAATAAGTAAAGCCCCTATTACTACGCCATACCATTTACCAGCACCACCAGACATACTTACACCCCCAATGATGACTGCTGCAATTGCATCCAACTCATAAGATTGACCGGATGTTGGGCTGCCAGAAATTAATCGTGATGCAAGCAATAATCCTGAAAGGCCAGCCAAAAAACCTGAAATTGTATAAACTGCTATCTTAATCTTGTTAACATTAATTCCAGAAACTTTTGCAGCAGTTTCGTTACCACCTATCGCATAGACCCGGCGTCCGAACACGGTCCTGGTGATTACAAATGCACAAATTATCGTTACTATTATAAAATAAACGACAAGGTGTGGAATTGAATTGAAGAGGAATCCTCCAGAAATCCTTTCGAATACTTTTGTAATGCCGAATACTGGTTGACCATTCGCTGCAATTAATGCTAATCCCCTGACTATAGTCATCATCCCTAAGGTCACAATGAAAGGGGGTATAGTCCCAACAGCAACACTTATTCCGTTTACCAGACCAACTAAAGATCCGATTACCATGGAAAGGATGATTGGTACGATCAGAGGATATTCACCTGGATGGGCAAAGCTAGCCGCTACAACACCTGTTAGAGCAACTATCGAACCTACCGAGAGATCGATTCCACCGGAGACAATAACAAACATCATCCCCATTGCCAATATCCCATTAATTGAGGCTTGCTTTAAGATGTTTATTAAATTCGCCGGTTTAGCGAAAGCATTAGGTGAAAGGATACTTAATACGATGAGGAGAAGGATAAAAGCGATAATAATGCCTACTTCCCTCAAGGAAGATATCCGGATTCTTTTTCTAATCCAATTATTCATAATTTACCGCCATTGGTAAAGTCGGATGCATATCTCATGATTAATTCCTGTGAAAAATCTTGCCGTTTTATCTCACCGGTTATCTTTCCGGCGGCAAGAACGATTATCCGATCAGCTAAACCCATTAGTTCAGGAATTTCGGATGATATCATTAGTAAAGCTTTTCCGGCTTTCACCAATTCACCCATCAGAATATAGATGTCACGTTTTGCCCCCACGTCAATTCCTCGTGTAGGTTCATCGAGAATAATAATTTCTGGTTCAGTAAATAACCATTTTGCCAGAACTACTTTTTGTTGATTACCACCACTTAAGTTTGAAATCATTGTATTATTCGAATTAGTTTTTATCCTTAAATTATTGATAGACCTGTCCGCGACTTCGTGTTCTTTGTGTGAATCTATTACACCAAATTTTGACAGATAATTTATACCAACAATTGTTATGTTCTCCCTCACATTTCCTTTTAAATTTAAACCAGTAAATTTTCGATCTTCAGTGATCAATGCGATTTTATTCTTGATTGTGTCATTTGGATGTTTTGAGACTAACTTTTTATTATTAATAATGATTTCACCTGAGGTCGGGTGTGTAATACCAAAAATGCATTCTGCCATTTCGCTACGGCCTGCTCCAACCAGCCCAGCTACCCCAAGAATTTCTCCAGCCCTGAGAGTGAAGTTCAGATCTTGGAAATGTTTACCTCTCGATAAATGTTTTACTTCCATCACAATGTCACCGATAACAGATTCTGTTTTCGGAATAAATTCTGTAATCTCCCGGCCGACCATCAATTTAATTAACTGATTCTGGTCTACTTCTTTGGTTAGATATGTTCCAATGTAATTACCGTCTCTCAATACGCTGATGCGGTCTGCAATTTGAAATATCTCGTCCATCTTATGTGATATGTAAATAATCGCTACATTTTGTTTTCGTAAACGGTCGATTTGTTGAAAAAGTGTTTTAATCTCTTTTTGAGTTATGGCTGAAGTAGGTTCATCCATAATGATTACTTTGGATGAAACTGAAATTGCTTTGACAATCTCAATAAGTTGGATCTGAGCAACGCTTAAGTTGCGCATGATCTGTTGTGGATCGATCTCTAATCCTATATTTTCGAATAAATCGCGTGTCTGGGATCGTTCTTCAGCAATGTTAACCAAGCTAAATTCGCCAAAACCGTGTTTGTGAATTTCACGACCTACAAAAATATTTTCGGCCACTTCCATATCAAGAATGGGATTTAGTTCCTGGTGAATCATCGAAATCCCATTTCTGATCGCCTCACTGGGATGTCGGATATTTACCTTATTTTGGTCAACCAGAATTTCACCTTCATCTGCTGAATATATGCCCATCAAAATCTTCATCAGAGTCGACTTACCTGCTCCATTTTCCCCCACTAAAGCATGTACTTCTCCAGGTTTTACTTTTAAAGTAACATTATTCAATACTTTTACTTGAGAAAAGCTCTTACTTATATTCTTAAGTTCTAAAATAAATTCGCTCATACTAATAATAGTCTCGTCGCTTTGGGTAATTTATTCGATTACAGATCAACTAACACCTGAATACTAAATAAATATTTTATGCGATTATAGCATTGGACTTGGAAAACGCAAAAATAAAATTCCTCTTATTATGATTTGATCAATATAGAACAAGGGTGATTAATCATTTTATTTTCTTTTATGTGCGTTATTATTGCATGGTGAATAAGGTAATAAAAGTAAGGAATGTAACTATATTAAGGGAGCTTTGAATGGATAATTAATAAATTTGAATAATGTCTCTATGTTGTATGTAATTATGTAGCGACTACCATGCTTGACCATTTACCATATACATTATAAAATCCTTCAGCAAGCTAAAGGAATAGGATATGTTTGAAAACCTGTCGGGAAAATTAAACCAGATCTTCACCAATCTGCGAAAACGAGGAAAACTCTCTGCAGAAGACGTGGATAGTGTTCTGCGTGAGATACGTCTCGCCTTGCTCGAAGCTGATGTTCATTACAGCGTGGTAAAAGACTTCCTGGCTCGAGTTAAAACTCGTGCTGTGGGGGCAGAAGTATCGAAAGCACTAAACCCAGCTCAACAGGTAATCAAGATCGTCCATGAAGAATTGATCGCCAGCCTGGGTGAACCCGATCGATTGAATCTGACCGGAGAAAAACCACGGGTGATCATGCTGGTAGGGTTACAGGGCTCAGGTAAGACAACTGCAGCCGCCAAATTAGCTGCGATGCTGCGCTCTCAAGGTGAACGGGTGGAACTGGTTGCAGCTGACCCATATAGACCTGCTGCCATCAAGCAATTACAAGTACTGGGCGAGAAAATAGGTGTTCCGGTTTTTACAATGGATGGAGTATCCCCACCTGACCTTGTTAAGAAAGCGCTGGTTAACGGACAAAAAAGCGGCGCGACGATACTGATCATCGATACTGCGGGACGGTCTCAACTGGATGATACTCTGATGAATGAGCTGAAAGCCATTCGCAGTAAGGTGGAACCAATCGAAACATTGCTTGTAGTAGATTCGATGATCGGGCAGGAAGCATTGCATGTAGCAGAAGGATTCAGAGATTCAGTTAAGCTAACTGGTTTGGTCATGACCAAAATGGATGGAGATTCACGCGGGGGTGCTGCGATATCCATCCGTGCTGTAACTGGAGTACCGATCAAGTTCTTAAGCACCGGTGAGTCCATTGACGCGATCGAAGCATATTTACCAGATCGCCTTGCATCCAGAATTCTTGGCATGGGCGATATCATGGGTCTCATACAGAAAGCGGAAGCTGCTTTCGATCAGGAATCTGTTCAAAAACAAGCTTCCAGCCTGGCAAGCGGGCAATTTACATTGGAAGACTTCGCAGATCAACTGAAACAAATGAAAAAAATGGGTCCACTTTCCCAAATTTTCGATATGCTGCCGGGCGATCTTGGGAAAGCTGCACAATCCATATCTCCCCAAGAAACAGAAAACAGGTTAAAATTGACTGAAGCCATCATTAATTCGATGACGCGGGCGGAACGAAAAAATCCGGACATCCTGAATGCCAGTCGCAGAAGAAGAATTGCAAGCGGCTGTGGATCGGAAGTAATGGAAGTTAACCGGATGTTGAAACAGTTTCGTGAAGCGCAGCGAATGATGAAAACACTTAATAAAACAGGCAGTAAAGGTTTAGCCGGCCTGTTCAGGAACCTGAGATAGAACCACTGGAGTGCACCTTTCTGCACCTCTCAACCACTGGTCTATATTTCAGGAACAATTAGTTAAATCAGGAAATAGGAGAATTTTTAAATGGTTCGCATTCGTCTTCGTCGTACAGGTCTGAAAGGACAACCCAGTTACAGAATTATCGCTGCAGACAAAGAAGCCCCACGTGATGGTCGGTTTTTAGAAATCTTGGGTTTCTATAATCCACGCACCAATCCTTCCACAGTGGAAGTCAAGGAAGAAAGGGTATTTGATTGGATGAGCAAAGGTGCTCAACCAAGTGAATCCGTTATTAAAATTTTCAACACCATTGGTTTGATGGACCGTTTCGCACGGGTAAAAGCTGGTGAGAGCTTGGAAACCGTGATGGCAGATTCCGCTGCTGCAAAATTAAAAAGACCCGTTAGTCCAAAAACCCGACAATAGCCGCTGATTTGATAGCGTCCCATAAATGGGAAAGGAGCTTCATTGAAAGAGCTGATCGAGTATATTGCCCGTTCTCTCGTTGATCATCCTGATCAAGTTCAGGTAAATCAAAAAGTAATGGGTGGTAAGGTAAATTTGGAATTACATGTCGTTAAAGAAGATATGGGTCGTGTAATTGGAAAAGGTGGCAAAGTTGCCAATGCAATCAGGATTCTTTTAAGGGTTGCAGCCAATTCCGAAGGGAAACAAGCCAACTTGGAAGTGATCGAACCGCGATGAGTGTACGTAAAAATTCATTACGGAAGAATAGCAGATGATCAAGGCTCGCCCCAACCGGGCGAGCCTGTGTTCATCCTGATTGGGAAGATCCGGCGTCCTCATGGCGTCGATGGTGAAATGATGATCGACCCTTACTCCGAATTTGTTGATCGATTCAAACCGGGAAATAAAGTCTTGATCGGTGAAGACCATTTACCTCAGGTAATTCGCACACGCAGGGCGATGGACAGAGCCATGTTGATCACATTTAAAGACATATCTGATCCGGATCAGGCTGGATTGTTCCGGAACAAATTTATGTACATCCTGAAAGATGACCTGCCAGCATTACCAGATGGGGAATATTACCACTTTGATCTGGTTGGGTTAAATGTTTTTGATACCGCTGACCAATTGCTTGGTGTTCTAACTGAGGTTCTGGAAACCGGTGCCAATGATGTATATGTTGTCAAATCAGAAAATGGAGAAGAAATTCTTCTCCCGGCAATCGAATCAGTCATCATCAGTGTTAACCTGAAAGATGCCAGGATGGTCGTTAAACCCCCTGAGTGGAATTGATTTATTATTAAAGAATGGATCAAAAAGCATACTGGGTAGGATTCAACCTTGTTAAGGGGATAGGTGCTGTTCGACTACAGGCACTGATCCAATTTTTTGGCAACCTTGAAGTTGCATGGCAGGCTTCTGAAAGTGAATTACTCTCCGCTGGACTAAGTCAACGAATCATTGATGTTTTTATTGCAACCCGCCATAAAATCGACCCTATTCAAGCATACGAGGATATTCTTAAGAAGGAGATCAAAATCCTGACTTGGGAAGATCCTGATTATCCGGATAAATTAATGAATATCGATCAACCTCCGCCTGTGATCTACATCCGTGGTTCGATCAAACCTGAAGATCGTTGGGCGGTGGCAATCGTTGGTACTCGACGGGTAACATCTTATGGACGGCAGGTTACAGAACAAGTATCCACCTATCTGGCTCGAAACGGCTTGACTGTGGTCAGCGGTTTGGCGCGTGGCGTGGATGGTGTCGCGCACCAGACAACTCTGGCGAATAATGGCAGGACCATCGCTGTCCTCGGCTCCGGGATAGATCAGATCTATCCACCCGAACACAGGCAGCTGGCAGAAAAGATCATCGAAAACGGTGCGGTAATTAGTGATTATCATCCTGGAACACCACCTGACGCCGGGAATTTTCCCCCAAGAAATCGAATCATCTCTGGATTATCACTGGCGACAGTGGTAGTCGAAGCCGGTGAAACCAGTGGTGCTTTGATCACAGCTACATTTGCAGCCGAACAGGGCCGTGAAGTCTTCGCTGTACCTGGACCTATCTATGCTCCACAAAGCAAGGGAACGAATCGGTTGATCCGCGAAGGTGCGCAACCGTTGCTTGATCCGGTTGATATCATGGAAAGTTTGAACTTGAGGAAAGTGGACCATTATAAACAGGCTACTTTACTCCTCCCGGGGGATGAACTTGAGACAAAATTAATGGAAATTCTAAATCTTGAACCGGTATATATAGATGAAATTCAGTCAAAAGCAGGTTTTCCTGTGGAAAAAGTCTCTGCGGCATTGACGATGATGGAACTGAAGGGTATGGTTAAGCAGGTCAGCGGGATGACTTTCATGGCCATTCGCGATGAAAGTGAAAACTATCGGATCGGTGAAGTACATGACAAATAAATATGCAGTTATCATGGCGGGTGGTGGAGGAACCAGATTGTGGCCTTTATCTCGCCTGGATCATCCCAAGCACCTGTTAAAACTTTCCGGAAATGAGTCAATGTTTGAGAAATCCATCAATCGCCTGAAAGGATTATTTCAGCCTGACCATATTTTTGTAGTCACCATTCAGGATCAAGCAAGTCAACTGCAAAGCCTGGCGCCAGGAATCCCTATTAGTAATTTTATTATAGAGCCACAGCCCAAAGGGACTGCCTCAGTTATAGGTCTGGCTGCAATCACAATCGAAAAACGCGACCCAAATGCGATCATGGTCGTTCTCACCGCAGATCACCTGATCGACAATAATCATGAATTCCTTCGATTACTCGACATAGGCTGCAACGCTGCAGAAAAAGGTGGCTTGTTTACCCTGGGTATCAAACCCACCTATGCTGCTACAGGTTATGGATATATCGAAATTGGAGATATTGCGGTGGTGGAGCAAGGTCGTGCCATCCACCATGTTCTAAAATTCAAAGAAAAGCCGGATCAAAAACTAGCTGAGGCATTGGTGCAAAGTGGCACACACCTTTGGAACTCAGGTATGTTCGTCTGGAAAACCAGTGAAATTCTTGCGGAAATGAAGTCGTTGATGCCGGTATTGTATGGCCATTTGGAAGAAATTCGGGAAGCGTGGTTGGGAAATGATTCAATAAATCAAGTATCCAGGATTTGGTCACTTATCAAGCCTGAGACAATCGATTATGGCATCATGGAAAAGGCCAGGAATATCTTTGTTATTCCTGCAACTGATCTTGGCTGGAATGATGTTGGAAGTTGGTCATCTCTTTTTGATTTTATGACAAAAGATGATGATGGAAATATTAGGATGGGGACTGAAGTCATCTGGCAGGAAACAGAAGGATCCCTGGTTGTAGAAGAAAATCCGCACAAATTGGTTGCATCGATCGGACTGAAGGATATAATCATTGTCGATACCGAAAAAGCATTATTGGTATGTACAAAAGAACAAGTCCAGCAGGTGCGTGAGATAGTGGTACGATTAAAAACAAACAGTAAGGTTGAATACCTTTAGGAGAGAGTAATTTTGGAAGCTTATTGCTTTAAATGCAAAACCAAGAGGGAAATCCAGGATGCAACTGCCATTTTTAATGCGAATGGTTCACCTGCAACAACAGGTATTTGTGGAGTCTGTTCAACAAAGTTATACAGACTGGGTAGAACAGATGCTCATGCATCGCTACCTATTCCCGAAAAAGATCATCAACTTGCTATAGTACACAAGAAAAAAGCTACCAAACCGAAACGCAAGAGTATCGTAACGGAACCCAGACGTAATGGTAAATTGGTTATTGTAGAATCTCCGGCAAAAGCTAAAACAGTTGGACAATTCCTGGGTAAGGGATATACTGTCCGGGCATCGGTTGGACATATTCGTGACCTGTTGAGGTCAGAGCTATCGGTGGATGTGGCCAATAATTTTACACCGAAATATCGGGTTCCAAATGAAAAAAGAGCAGTAGTAAAAGAGCTAAAAGAACTTGTAAAAAAAGCTGAAACCATTTATCTTGCTACCGACCCTGACCGTGAAGGCGAAGCAATCGCGTGGCATCTGGCTGAAGCAACAGAAATTCCTCAGGAACATTCCAAACGGGTTGTTTTCCATGAGATCACCGAAGATGCGATCCATGAAGCTTTTTCCCATCCACGGGATGTGAATATGGATCTGGTCGACGCCCAACAAGCACGCAGGATCCTTGACCGTCTGGTGGGTTACAATCTTAGCCCATTGTTGTGGGAAAAAGTTAGGTCACGGCTTTCAGCAGGTCGGGTTCAATCTGTTACCCTAAGGCTGATCGTTGACCGTGAGCGGGAGATTGAGGCATTCGTCCCGGTTGAATATTGGACAATTGATGCCGATTTTCAACAGGAGGGTAGCCGGCACATTTACCGAGCCTATTTGGCAAAGCTCGATGGTAAAGAACCACAACTGAAAAATCAAGATAGTGTGGACCCGCTTGTTGTAGATATTAAAAAAGCTACCTACACCATAAGTAAGATTAAAAAGAGTGAGAGAAAGAAAAAACCATCTCCACCATATACAACCAGCACTCTTCAGCAGGAGGCATCCCGCAGGCTGGGTTTTACTGCCCGCAGAACCATGGCATTGGCTCAGCAACTATATGAAGGGATCGATGTAGGCGATGGCGGTACAACCGGATTGATCACATACATGCGTACTGATTCGATGAATGTCTCGAACCAGGCACAACAGGAAGCCAGAAAATACATTTCTCAAAAGCATGGTGCTGATTTTCTTCCAGCGGTTTCACCCCATTACAAAACAAAATCCTTGGGCGCCCAAGAAGCACATGAAGCCATCCGGCCGACTTCGGTTTACCGGGAACCTGAGAAAATAAAGCAGTATCTAAAGAATGATCAGTTTAAGCTTTACCAACTGATCTGGCAGCGTTTTATTGCTTCCCAAATGGAAAGTGCAATATATGATGCGGTTTCTATCGACATCGAAGGTAAAACTCCACTGCATGGGTATCTTTTTCGAGCTGCAGGGTCGACCATTAAATTCCCGGGATTCCTCGTGGTTTATGAAGAATCATTCGAAGACGATATTACAGCTGATCCTCATGAGAATATGAAGATACCTTCAGATTTAAAGGAAGGCGCAATTCAAAGACTGATTGACTTGCCAATAGCAGAACAACACTTCACCCAACCGCCACCGAGATTCACCGAAGCCAGCCTGGTAAAAATTTTGGAAGAATATGGCATCGGCCGGCCATCAACATATGCGCCTATCATCTCAACTATCCAGGAGCGGGGTTACGTTTTTCGTGAAGCAAAACGATTATTCCCGACTGAAACGGGATTCCTAGTTAATGACCTTCTGGTAGCACATTTTGACGACTTGATTGACGTTGATTTTACCAAGCATATGGAAGAAGACCTGGATGAGGTTTCAGAAGGGAAACGAGCCTGGGCAGACGTGATCAAAGAGTTTTACCTGCCATTTGCTGAACTTGTGATCAAAGCCAAAGCAGAGATGCCGGAGACCAAAACAGAATTGGAAAAAGTCGGTCGACTGTGTCCAACATGCGGTAATGAATTGGTTTACCGTTGGGGTCGTTTTGGGAAATTTATTAGCTGCAGTACCTTCCCCGCTTGTCGTTATACAGAAGCCATATTGCAAAAAATCGGTGTCGTATGTCCTAAAGATGGTGGGGACCTGATCGAACGCAAGACCCGCAAGGGAAGAGTATTTTATGGTTGTGCAAATTATCCGAAATGTGATTTTACAAGTTGGAAAAAACCAATATCCAAACCGTGCACAAATACCAATTGTGTAAACGGGTTGTTGGTAATGATCAATAAAAAAGAAGCTCAATGCATTGTTTGTAAAGAAATATACAACCTGGAAGATACTTCAGATTAAGTAAAGAATAAATCCACACGGCATAAAGGTTGCAACATTCCTGTTGGACTTCTTATTAGAGTTTACCAGGCTGTTTTGATTAATGTTAAGCAGCTAATTCTTTGAATATCGACAGGAGTAATAAATGATGAATACGATAAAAGATTTTCTTAAGAAACCTTGGGCTTGGAATGTGATCGCAGGTTTGGCAGGCGTATTATTCGGTTTGATCATATTAGGTTGGTGGCTTATGCCTGTTCAATGGAAGGATGCTACACCAGCTTACCTGCGTCAGGACATTAAAGCTGATTATTTACGCATGACTGTAGACTCTTATGCTGTAAATAAGGATGTTGTCCTTGCAAAGACCAGATGGGAAAGTCTTGGAAAAGATGCAGAAAAGCTTTTCTCAGAGATCCAAATAGATACGAAAAACATCAGCTCTGGTGACCTGGCTGCTTTTGCCAGGGTAGTTAATACTTCCATATCCACCGGAGCACCTGCAGTTGAGCAACCAGCAGTTGAGGAACCTGCAGCGGCTACTACCCCTGAAGATAGCGCAATAACACCTGGAACTGGTGGAGAAACAATACTTCCGGCTGTCACAGAGACTCCCAAGAAAACCGGGTTTACTGGAATTCTGCCAGTAGCATTGGGATTATTCTGTGTACTTACCCTGGTACTGGGATTTGTTGTAGTTTACATTTTCCTGAAGAAGGGTAAATTTCCCGGCCGCAGGGTAAAACAGGATGCTGCCAGTGATGGCACTGATACAGGTTTTTCAGGTGAAAGCTCGGCTACCAAAGGCGCTGAATTCTTCCGAAACCCAGGTGAATCTCCCGTTTCACAGTTCATGACAACATATATGCAGGGGGACGAGCAATATGATGACTCATTCAGCATCGATAATCCGATGGGTGAGTTCTTAGGGGAGTGCGGAGTAGGAATTTCAGACACAATTGGTGTTGGTGATCCAAAGAAGGTAGCTGCTTTTGAAGTTTGGTTGTTCGATAAGAATGACATTCAAACCGTAACCAAGGTTCTAATGGGTGAACACACATTCTCAGATCCAGCCTCCCAACAGAGATTGATGTCCAAGGGCGAACCGATCCTGGCTGAGCCTGGAAAACGAATTTTACTTGAGACAGCAACCCTCCAATTGGAAGCCAGAATCGTAGATATGAATTACGGACAGGGTCCATTGCCTCCTAACAGTTACTTTGATCGATTAACTCTGGAACTTGCAGTTTGGCCAAAAGGAAAAGCTTAACGTAAAGCAATTAATAACAAAAAACGATCCCATTTTAGTTGGGATCGTTTTTTTTATTCTTGAATTATCATTCGATTTTTAGGATCTTCAGTGAAATAGTGTTCCCATTAGGCAGTATCACGTTTACATTATCTCCAACAGATCGCCCGATGAGTGCTTTACCAATTGGAGATTCATATGATATTTTTCCCGCCCGCGGACTGGCTTCTTTGGGTCCAACCAGGAACCAGGTTTCTGTCTCAAAATCGCCTTCTTGAACGGTAATTGTTGATCCGATATTTACTTTACTGGTATCAATGTTATGCCTTATCGATAATGGTGACATTCTTAAGAGTATATTCAAGCTCTTTGATACGTCCTTCAAGAAATCCTTGATCTTCTTTTGCTTTAATGTAGTCCGCGTTTTCAGAAAGATCTCCCATTTGAATTGCAGACCTTAATCGTTGAGAAATCGCATCCCTCTCAGGACCTTTTAAATGGGCTAATTCGTTTTGGATTCTTTCCAATCCTTCAGGGGTTAAATAAGAAACATCTGACATATTTTCTCCAGGTTCACTTTATGGTAGTAAAGTCGGGTCAAATAATTTTTGATATTCATCGATTGCATACCTGTCGGTCATTCCGGCCAGGTAGTCACACACTGTCCTCTCAAGACCACGTTCCGGAATAATCGACTGAACATGATAAGGTAAGATGGTGGGTTCAGATATGTAACTATTAAAAAGTTCTGTAATGATCCGTTCGGCCTTAACCGCCATTCTTACAACCCGGTAATGACGATAAAGGTTTTTATACAAGAAGTCTTTCAACTCCCGATTCCTGCGGCGCATATCTTCGCTGAAACTGACTACATTGAAGGCTAACTTTTGTAATTCTAACACGGACTGAACGGAGTTATTCCTTAGGTTGCTGTCGGTTGTATCAACAATGTCAGTTACTTCCATTCCAATAAGTTTGCGAATCAATCTGTGGCGGGTGATCTCATCCAGCTGAGTACCTTTCCATTGGATACTTTCAAGCAAGATCTCCCAAATCGGCATTCCCGCCAGCATGGATACTGTGATCATGCCGGAACGCAAACCATCATCGAGGTCATGAGCAGTGTAAGCAAGCTCATCCGCCACATTGGTTATCTGAGCCTCAAGGTGACCTCTAAGGGTGGAATCATACTCAGCTGCATCAGAAATATCGTATTCTGTCTCATGTTTCACCATTCCTTCGAGAACTTCCCAGGAAAGATTCAACCCGGGAAATTCCAGATACCGGGTTTCTAATTCCGTCACAATCCGGAGAGAATGTTTGTTATGATCAAATCCACCACAGCAGTTTTTCATCAAACGCGATAATACCACTTCGCCGCTATGACCGAAGGGAGGATGTCCCAGGTCATGAGCCAAACAAATTGCCTCCACGAGATCTTCGTTTCCTCCAAGGGCGCGGGCTATTGTCCGACCGATTTGGGTTACTTCCAATTCATGGGTCAGCCGTGTTCTGTAATAATCCCCCTCTGAGTTGATGAAAACCTGGGTTTTATATTCCAATCGGCGGAATGCTGTTGTATGGATGATCCGATCACGGTCCCGCTGGAAACAAGTCCGATAAGCCGGTTCATCTTCCGGGTATTTTCGCCCCTTGGTGTCCTTACTATGAATTGCATAAGGTGCCAGAAATGCATCTTCAGAATCTTCCAGAGATTTCCTGTCTTTGATCATCAGATTATCCTTTCTAATTATTGCTGATCAATGTGCCAATAATATTTCCTGACAATGCAGAATAAATGGAACTAATTTTTGTTCCCGAAAAAACTTGAATATTTATATCCGGATAAGCAAGCAAGAGTGTTAACATTTTCTCGATCTTGGTGGTCATTCCACCGGTGACGTCGGTTGAAACCGATCCCATGATTTGTGCTTTGATGGAAGGGTAGTTTGTCGGTGTAATTTTTTCGATAAGCTTTTCCCGGGAAGGGAAATTTTCCCAAACGCCATCTTCAACACCAGCAAGGAGTATGCGGGAAGGTTCTAACTGCCGGGCTAAGTGGATAAATAACTCTTCGGTTGATAATATGGTTCCACCGATAATTGTATCCATAACTGTGTCACCAAAGATGACGGGTATAAGGTGATGCTCAAGTGCGGTTTGAATGGTAGAAATATCCCACGATTGTATGGTGCGATTTGTTGCTGTAACCTGTGCGGAAGGAGGAAAGGATACCGCAGGAACATTCGCCTTCTGCAGGGATTGCATCACCAATTGATTTAAAGAACGGGCATCAAAGCATACCTTCTGAAATCCGATCCATTCATCCTTTGTAGTCACACCCTGAAGAGTGTGATATTTGGTCGCACTGGTATGTCCAAATGAGCCGGATCCATGCCCAATGATCAGTTTTCTGTTAGGATTTTCACACAAAAAGCGGCTGATCTCAGAGGAAATTCTATCGAGTGTGGATTGTTCAACAACATATGGCTGGTTTTTATCAGTGATCAGGGAACCGCCAAGTTTCAAATAGATTACCGGTTCAGCCATTAGAACCTTGCCTGTTTAAATTGTCTATTTCGAGGGTTGTCTGAATAATACGCACTGCGCCTGCTTGAAGTAAACTAGTTTGGATGTTTCCAATTAGATCATCTGGAACAAGTGCAATAATATTTCCCCCCATGCCGGCTCCGGAGAGTTTGGCACCGTAAGCCCCATTATTGATCGCTGCTGAAATGAGTTTTTCGAGGACGGGATTGGATACACCCAATTGTTGTAATAATCCCTGGTTTTCATTCATAAAGCTGCCGATTTTGTTAATTTCTCCTGATCTGAAAGCTTCCAGTGCACTTAGAACAACCTGATCGATCAATTGGAACAAAGTGTGATAGTGAGCCTTATCCTTTTCCCAATTCGATCGCACAGCGACAACAACTTGAGAAGTTAATGATTTCATTCCTGAATCTGCGATCACGAAATGAAGTTTCACTCCGGTTTGCAGTTTAACAGGACTATCACCACGTTTGAACACAATTGGTTGATTGAATGCAATAACAGTATTGTCAACACCGGATGGTGTGCCATGGTGAAGCTTTTCCACCTCAAACGCGACTTCTGATATTTCCGGAGTTGTAAATGGTTTTCCGAGGAATGTAGAAACGGCTTTTGCAATGGAACAGGAAATTGATGCTCCTGAACCCATACCTGACGCTATAGGAATATCTGATGTGATCCGAATGGTAAAGGCAGGATATTTGGAAACATCCAACTTTCGCAAGGTAGTGCGAATGGCGAATGCAAGCGGGTTATCGTCATCAAGTGATTGGAGATCTTGATGAAAGTTAATATCTGGAGCGATTATGTCGACATAATTCGGAATTGATCCAATTGACGGGGATATAACAGCATGAGAATGGACCTGGTTCACTGGAATGGCAATCGCGTGACTGTCATACACCACAGCATGTTCACCAAAAAGGATTACCTTGCCGGGAAAGGTTGCAGAGATGGCTGGCATGTTAAAAAATATAAAAAATAGCCAGGATCGACAATCCCCAGAGGAGGATTGAGATTTGCAGTGGGCGGTCAGAAAATAACATCTCCTCTGGTGCACCGCCATAATTCTTCACCTGGATCAGATAAAGATATCTGAAAATACCATACAATGCGAACGGGATCGTCAACATCATGGTATGGTTTTCGGGTAAATTGGGAGCAGAAAATGTGTAGAGGCTGTATGCAACTACTGTTGTGCTGGATACAATCGTGATCAACTGATCCAGAAATGGAATGGTGTACCCATCCAATACCTTGCGGTGTGAATATGCTCCTTCAGCCAGCAGTGCCAACTCAGCACGGCGTTTGCCAAAACCGAGATATAAAGCCAGCAGGGTGGTAACCACATACAACCAGGGCGAGAAGCGTTCCACCTGAATGAGCATTACACCAGCAGCCACCCGTAATACAAAACCGGCAGCGATTATTAGAACATCCACCAGGGGAATATGTTTCAACCAGAACGAATAAGCCAGGTTGATCAAAAAATATGCAAATCCGATAAGTGCAAATGTTGGTGAAAGAAGATATGCTGTGGGGAAAATGACCAAAGTAAGGAGAATAACAAAAATAATTGCAATAGGTACAGGTAGGACACCTGATGCAATGGGTCTATTTTTCTTATCGGGGTGTTGGCGATCTGCTTCAACATCCACCAGATCATTGATGATATATACAGAACTGGATATTAAACAGAAAATGACAAAACCGGCTGAAGCATGTAATAATGCTGTCCAGTTTGTTAATTGGCGGTCAAAAATGAGGGCGGCCAAGACAACCACATTTTTCGGCCACTGTTTAGGCCGCATGGTTTTTATGATCGCTTTAAAGAGATTTGGTTTCAATAGATTACCTGTCCCTGATTGATTGATATCTTAATTATAATATAGTAAAGAATAAATGATTTAGGAAACATTTGTAGATGAAAACAATAAGGTTGGATGTTGCAATGGTCGAAAAAGGACTATCCGAAAGCAGATCGGCTGTTCAACGGCTGATCATGGAGGGTAAAGTCCGGGTGGATGACCAGGTAGTATTAAAAGCATCTCATCCAATTCATGGTACTGAAACGATAACCATCACAGAAAGCCCAAAGTACGTTTCACGTGGGGGAGAGAAGCTGGAAGGTGCATTTGACGCATTCAATCTGGAAGTTACAGGGTTGATCTGTGCAGATGTTGGCGCATCTACTGGTGGATTTACAGATTGTTTGCTGCAACATGGTGCGATAAAGGTGTATGCGATCGATGTTGGCTATGGAATTTTGCATTGGAAAATTCGATCGGATGCCCGTGTCATTACTATGGAGAGGCAAAATGCACGGTATGTAGAGAAACTGCCTGAGCCTGTGAATTTGATCACGATAGATGCATCATTTATCTCGCTCGACAAACTCCTTCCGGTGATCAGAAATTGGTTTGGAGAAGTTGGAGGTGAGGTGGTCGCCTTGATCAAACCACAGTTCGAGGCAGGTAGGCAGGAAGTCAACCATGGCGATGGCGTGATCACTGATCCGGAAGTGCATTACAGAGTAGTAGTGTCCCTCCTTTCCCTAGCACAAGAGCTGGGTTATGAACCGGTTGACTTGACCACTTCCCCATTAAAAGGACCCAAAGGGAATATTGAGTTTTTAGCACATTTTTGCTATCCAGCGAAGACGAAAGTCGAGATTCCTGGTTTCGTTCAGGCTCAGATTCCAGCTTTCCTGCTGAGGGGTAAAAGCGAATAAAATAGGTTATACTAAACTCTTCTATGACCGAAAATATTAGGAATTTTTGCATTATTGCGCATATTGACCATGGAAAATCCACCCTGGCTGATCGAATGCTGCATTTAACCGGGACTATCTCAGACCGGGATAAGACCGAGCAAGTGTTGGATACGATGGACCTGGAACGTGAAAAAGGGGTGACCATTAAAGCCTCTGCTGTGCGAATGGAATATACCGCGCAAAATGGCAAGTCGTACGAGTTAAATCTAATCGATACACCCGGACATGTGGATTTTAATTATGAAGTGAACCGGGCTTTAGCTGCCTGTGAAGGTGCTTTACTGATCGTCGATGCAACACAGGGGATCGAAGCGCAAACATTGGCTAATCTATATCTCGCTTTGGACGCAGGATTGGAAATAATCCCTGTGATCAACAAAATTGACCTTACATCTGCCCAGCCGGATGTTGTTGCTGAAGATATAGCCAATCTGTTGGGTATTGATCCTGATGGTATCATCCGGGTATCTGCTAAAGATGGGACGAACATTGAAAAAGTACTCGAAGAGATTGTCCTCAAGGTTCCTGCGCCAAAAGGTGATCCGGATAAACCTCTTAAAGCATTAATATTTGATTCGCATTATGATTCTTTCAAGGGTGTTGTTGCTTATGTGCGCGTAGTCGAAGGGACTATTCTTTCAACCGATACATTACGGTTGATGCAGACAAAAACAGTTGTAAAACCGATTGAAGTGGGGGTTTTTTCTCCAACAATGAGGGTTACCAATACACTCGCGGCCGGGGAAGTGGGTTATATTGCCACAGGTTTGAAAACCGTTTCTGAGTGCCACGTTGGCGATACAGTAACCAGTGCTGCATCACCAGTGGATGAACCCTTACCTGGCTATCGAAAAGTGAAACCGATGGTCTTCGCAGGCATTTATCCGGTTGAAGGTGAAGACTATCCGGACCTTAAAGACGCCCTGGAGAAACTTCAATTAAATGATGCCTCCCTGGTATATGAACCAGAAAAATCACAGGCACTGAACTTTGGATTTCGGTGTGGATTCCTGGGTTTATTTCATATGGAGATCATCCAGGAGCGGTTGGAACGTGAATATGACATGGATATCGTGGTCACGGCGCCTTCTGTGGAATTTGAAATTGTTCTGCGGTCCGGGGAAACGATCCTGATCGATTCTCCAGCAAAGCTTCCTGAAGAAGGGGAATACATTCAGATACGCGAACCCTGGATGAATATTCAGATCATCAGTCCGACAGAATTCTTTGGGACGATCATGGATCTGGTCACCAAGCGGCGTGGTACGTTCGTATCCCAGGATTACCCGGCACCAAATCGTGTACAGTTGTCTTTCCAGATCCCGCTTTCGGAATTGATCATTGACTTTTTTGATGAGCTGAAATCTCGAACGCGTGGATACGCATCACTGGATTACCAGGTTGCAGATTACAGGTCTGAAGACATGGTTAAGCTCGAGATTCTTGTTGATGATGAATCGGTTGATGCCCTGGCTTCGATCGTTCATAAAGCTGATGCTTATCACAAAGGTCAGAAACTGGTTACAAAATTAAAGGAATTGATTCCAAGACAGTTATACGATGTTTCCATTCAGGCCTCTGCTTCTGGTAGGATTATCTCAAGTGCCAAAGTCAAACAATTACGAAAAGACGTACTGGCCAAGTGTTATGGTGGCGATATTTCCCGCAAGAAAAAATTGCTCGAGAAACAAAAGCGCGGCAAAAAGCGAATGAAGAAAATTGGAAATGTGGAGATTCCTCAGGAAGCGTTTATGGCAGTTCTTCGCCTTGGGGATGATTGATCCAAAAACTAATTTGAGGGTAATGACTGAGAAGGGCTACATGGCAAAAAGTTATTTGGTGACAGGTGGTGCAGGTTTTATCGGGTCAAATTACGTTTCCAAATTGATCCAGCGCGGTGAAAACGTAACCATATATGATAATCTTTCCCGTTCGGGCAGCAAACTCAATCTGGAATGGCTGCGCCGGGAATACGGCCAATCATTTAAGCTCATTGAAGCTGATATCCGTGACCACGATGCGATTGCTGAAGCTGCACTGGGCAAGAATGTGATCGTTCATCTTGCTGCACAGGTGGCTGTAACAACCTCAGTCACCAATCCTCGCGAAGATTTTGAGATCAATGCTTTGGGAACTTTCAATCTGGTGGAAGCTGCCCGACTGAGCGGAAGTAATCCGGTGGTATTGTACGCTTCCACGAATAAAGTATATGGGGGCATGGAAGAAGTAAAGACAGTCGAAAAAGATGATCGATATGAATATGCCGATTATCCGTACGGCATCCCGGAGACTCTCTCCCTGGATTTCCATTCACCGTATGGCTGCTCCAAAGGGACTGGCGACCAGTATGTCAGAGATTATTCCCGAATTTATGGATTACCCTCAGTTGTCTTACGACAAAGCTGCATTTATGGCACCCACCAATTTGGAATGGAAGACCAGGGATGGGTAGCCTGGTTCGTGATTGCTGCGATTACAGGCAAACCGATAACGATCTATGGCGATGGCAAGCAGGTTCGTGATATCTTATTTGTTGATGACCTTTTAAACGCTTATGATCTGGCGATCGAACAGGCAGTTAGTAAACCGGGACGGGTTTTGAATATAGGCGGAGGAGCCGAGAACACCATATCCATCTGGAAGCAATTCGGACCGATACTTGAGAAATTGGTAGGACATCCAATCAAGGTTGCAAAGGGGGATTGGCGTCCAGGAGATCAGGCAGTTTACATCTCTGATATTCGTAAAGCAGCGAAGGAACTTGGCTGGACGCCTAAGGTTACTCCGGTGGAAGGTGTCAGCCGGTTGTTTAATTGGGTCAAAAACAATCCAGATCTGTTCAAATAAACTCAGGCTAATATGCGGATCCTCATTGTATTAACTTATTACCGTCCGCACACCAGTGGATTAACTATCTACACCGAACGATTGGCTGCCGCTTTAGTGAAACGCGGTCATAAGGTCACCGTATTTACAACCCAATTTGATAAAAAGCTGCCCCTGGAAGAAGTGGTGGACGGGGTAAAGGTCATCCGATCAAGGGTATTAATGCGGATCAGTAAAGGAGTCATTTCACCTGCATTCGGTTATCAGGCTACAAAGCTGGTAAAGAATACAGATGTGATCCACCTACATTTGCCACAATTTGATGCAGCTGGTGTTGCTCTTCGAGGCAGATTATTCGGGAAACCTTCAGTGATCACTTATCACTGTGACCTACAAATGCCGGCAGGATTATTCAATTCAGTTGTAAACCAGGTTGTGCACATCATGAATAATCTGGCTGCCTGGTTTACCAATAAGATCATCACCTACACTCAGGATTATGCGGACAATTCTCCGTACCTTAAAAAATACCGCCAAAAGACGGGCATAATTCAACCCCCGGTAATATTACCCGTTGCAGAACCGGCAGCTGTTGAGAAATTTTCTATTGACCATGACCTCAAAGACCGAGGACCGGTGATCGGGATGGCTGCCAGGTTCGCAACCGAAAAAGGGGTGGAAGTCCTTCTGGATGCCATGCCCAAAATTCTAAAAGAATATCCAAAAGCTGTTGTCCTCTTCGCCGGCCAATATCAGAGCGTGCTTGGCGAAGATGCATACGCTGCCAGGCTTTTTCCAAAAATTGACCAATATATTAATGAAGGGCACTGGAAATGGCTGGGAGTCCTTAATCAAAAAGAAATGGCAGCCTTTTACCCCAACCTGGATGTCATCACAGTCCCAAGTTTGAATTCCACCGAATCATTTGGATTGGTTCAGATCGAAGCCATGATGAATGGGGTTCCAGTTGCAGCTGCCAACTTGCCAGGGGTACGCCAACCGGTAAAAATGACAGGAATGGGGGAAGTATTCGAAATTGGCGATTCGAAGATGCTTGCTGAAAAGATCTGCACAATATTAGCGGATCGGCAAAAATATATAATGGATCCAGCCTGGATCATTGATTATTTTTCTCCTGATACAGTTGCAGCAGTTTACGAAAAACTTTTTGAGAATTTATTAGCCGGAGATACTCAGTAATATGCCTGAAACCCCATTTGATGATAAGTATTTTTCCACGAATACCTATGAAACGGTTTCGTTTGCGAAATACTCTCAATACTGGTGGTCCAACCGGTTTTATGCAACATTAACCCGCCGTTATGCTAAAAATGGCGGAAGACTGTTGGAAGAAGGTTGTGGTCTGGGTCACCTGGTTGGTCAGTTGGAGCCTGATTTCGAGACATTCGGGATGGATATCAACCACTGGGCATTAAAACAAACCGCAAAAGTTGCCACAAATACATCACTTGGTTTGTTCGTCTGCAGGTGAGCTTCCTTATCCAAATAATTCATTTAATGCGATAATCAGTAAACATGTGGTGGAGCATTTGTCTGACCCGGAGAAAGCAATTCATGAAATTGGCCGGATCCTTTCACCCGGTGGGACGCTTATCCTGGCCACACCAAATTTGAGCTCACTACTGAAACCACTCAAAGGTGCTTCCTGGATTGGGTATCAGGACCCCACACATATATCTCTCCGCACTCCGGCAGCATGGAAAGAAATGATCTCTTCATCGGGGATGAAAATAGTAAAAACATTTGCAGATGGATTTTGGGATGTTCCATATATCAAAGGATTACCTACCGGAGATGCAAAAGCTGTTATTTGGTTCTCTTGGTGGTTTTCAAGCTATTACCGGTTGGGTCTTTCTTCCTTCTAAATGGGGAGAAAGCATCATCTTTATTGCAAGAAAAGTCTAAAGCACACAATGAATATAAATGAACCCTCTGTTCTGGATTATGTAAAAGCGAAACTGAAGTTTTGGGAAAAATCAGATCTGCATTTTCCTGAACCTGAAGAAAATATGATCTCCTGGTGAGAGCCAGGTGGAAACGGTTCCGGCTGGTTTGGAACCACGGGTTATAGCACCAGCGGTAAAGTTCGATTTCAGGCAAATTAGAATACCCTGGCGATCACTCATAGCCATTGTGGTCGCATTTATCGCCCAAGGATTGCTCGAACCGCCAAAACCGTCCAATGAAGCAGCCCTTGCTCTTTATGTTGCAGCTTTCGGGATGCTGATCTGGAGTATTCTCACCAAAGAATGGATCATCGCAGAGAATTTGGATATTTCAGGAGAAGTCTGGCCAAACTTTAAAATTCGTTGGAAGTTTCTCCTTACTGGAACGATTCTGGCAATTTTAGCTTTTATTGCTTTTGGTGGAGATGTTTTTGGATTTGTTAATCTTACTCTTTGGGGAGCAAGTATTTTATATTTCCTTGCTGGATTTCTTGATTTTGGACCCATCCAATCCGGAATCAAACAGTTTTTTGTAAGTTTACGAGCCGGCAATTGGAAAATAAATATTGGCTGGGGAACGATTCTCCTGTTTGCAGTAGTAATTCTCATAATTTTCTTCCGTACTTACCAACTGAATACAGTCCCGCCTGAAATGACCAGCGATCATGCCGAAAAACTGATGGACATCCAGGATGTACTGGATGGTCAATGGTCAATTTACTTTCAAAGGAACACCGGTAGGGAAGCATTTCAGTTTTATTGGACTATCCTCGTAATGAAATTGTTCCATACTGGAATATCCTTCATGAGTCTAAAGATAGGTATGGTTGCAGCTGGTTTGTTGACATTACCATACCTATACCTGCTGGCAAAAGAATTTTGGAACAAGCGGGTGGCATTTCTGGCATTAATATTTGCCGGGGTTGCATTCTGGCCAAATGTCATTTCCAGGGTTGGGTTAAGGTTTGCTCTATATCCACTCTTTACTGCCCCTGCACTTTATTACCTGTTGAAGGGGTTGAAGAATGGAACACGGAACGACTTTATATGGTCCGGAATAGCCATCGGCATTGGGTTGCATGGTTACTCACCATATCGCGCAGTTCCAATTCTGTTGGTTTTTGGCGTATTTCTTTTCATATTGCACAAGCGGAATCGACCCAACTGGGAGAAGGCCATTTTCGGAACGATCATGATGGGTGTTACTTCCACTATTGTTGCAATCCCTTTGATCAGATATGCGATCCATCATCCGGATGTTTTTTCTTATCGATTAGCTACAAGACTGGGTGAATTGGAGAGACCATTTCCCGGCAACCCATTCGTGATCTTTCTTGATAATGTTAAGAATGCCATGTTGATGTTTGGGGTGAATGATGGCAATACCTGGCTGCATTCCATAACCTACCGTCCGGCTTTGGATGTGATCACTGCCGCATTATTCTATTTGGGTCTGGTACTTTTACTTGTCAGGTATGTCCAAAAACGAAATTGGCTGGACCTTTTTATGGTCCTTTCAGTCCCGATCCTTATGCTTCCATCCATCTTGTCCATCGCTTTCCCTGAGGAGAATCCTGTTCTTAACCGAACGGCAGGTGCCATTATTCCGGTTTATCTGATCATTGCCTTATGCCTGGATGGTTTACTCACAGCTATTGAGAGGATGATGCAAGGTAGGTTGGGAAAAGTAATTGCAGTTCTTATTATGGCAGTACTGATTTTTGGCTCAGCCCGGCAGAATTATCATTTTCTATTTGATACCTATCTGAAGGATTACAGGGAATCAGCAGGAAATACAACTGAGATGGGTCATGTTATCCGCAGTTTTGCTGATTCAGTTGGCACACCTGATACAGCCTGGGTGGTAGGATATCCATACTGGGTGGATACCCGCCTGGTCAGCATCGAAGCTGGATTTCCGATTAAAGATTATGCGATCTGGCCGCAGAATTTTGAAGAAACAAAATATTTGGACGGTCCAAAATTATTCATTTTCAACCCTCAGGATAAAGAGGATCTGAACACCTTGCTTACAATGTATCCAACAGCGAAAGTGACAACATATACATCTAAAGTTCCAGGAAGAGATTTCCTCATTATGCTCGTTGGACCAGGGAATTAATTTTCTTATATGAATACACCTATGATAGATACCCCCGAATCTCACACTGTCGTTCCCGATTATCCAGATAGAAAATGGCTATTTCCAAAATACTGGTATTTTGACCTGTTATTGATCCTGGTGATCCTTATGGGTGGATATTTCAGGTTAGTGGGAATTAAATGGGATGAATCTCAGCATTTGCATCCGGACGAACGCTTCCTCACCATGGTTGAGACGGATATTTCACCCGTGAACTCGGTAGCTCAATACTTTAATACAGAATTATCCAGTCTCAATCCGCATAACCGCGGTCATGGTTTCTATGTATACGGCGATCTACCTATCATTGTAGTTCGTTACCTGGCTGAATGGACAGGGCAAACTGGATATGATCAGGTGAATGTTCTGGGCAGACAGGTATCGGCGATATTTGATCTTTTCACTCTACTATTGGTATATCTTATCGGCTCCAAACTATACGATAAAAGGGTTGGATTCCTGGCATCGATATTTTTTGCATTTTCCGTAATGCAGATACAGATCTCGCATTATTTTGCTGTGGATACTTTCCTGTGCTTTTTTACCACCCTGGCAGTGTATTTCGCAGTTCTGGTTTATTCCAACCATATTTCTTCAATGAATACGGAAAATGGACAAAATAGACAAGCCAAAAGGATACTTGAGACCGTTTACACAATGTGGTCCGGTATAGGTTATTACCTGCTTTTTGGAGTTGCACTTGGGTTGGCAATGTCTTCCAAAATCAGTGCTGCACCAGTTGCCATCTTGCTGCCTGTTGCTGTCTTACCCTGGTTTGTCAAGTTACCCAAAGAAGAAAAAAAATACTGGATAATTCCAGTTCTTCGAAATTTTATGTTCGGAGCTATTGCAGCTTTTATTGTTTTCAGAATCTTCCAGCCTTACGCATTTAGTGGACCCGGTTTTTTTGGTATCTCACTCAATCCCAAATTATTGGAGAACTTTAAAGAACTCGCTGGACAAACCAGTGGAAAAGCTGATTTTCCACCAGCCCTACAATGGGCACGTCGACCGGCGACTTTTGCCTTGGAAAATATCATCCGATGGGGAATGGGAATTCCATTGGGAATTCTCGTATGGTCGGGTTTTTTGGTTATGGCTTGGAGGATGTTCAAGCGCGATTGGAATCAACATATAATTATCTGGCTATGGACAGCAGTTTATTTTGCATGGCAGTCTCAAGCATGGAATCCATCCATGCGATATATGGTATTGGTTTATCCAACCCTTGTCATCATGGGGGCGTGGTTAATCTTCTATTTGTGGGATAAAGTAAAAGAGGATTCTGAGGAGCACAATCTAAGAGGAATCGCAGTGATCCTTACACTGATCACAGTTGTGGGAACAGGATTATGGGCTTATGCATTCACCCGCATCTATACCCGGCCTGTCACCCGCATCGAAGCATCTCGCTGGATCTACCAGAATATACCTGGTCCGATTAATCTCCACATCGTAACTTCATTGGAAGTCTACAACCAGCCATTGCCTTACCCGCAAGACATGCAGATCAATAATGAAAATCCGGGAATATTCAACTTTACAGCCAATGCTTCCGGTGAGATCAGCGAGATATTTGTCAACAAAATGGTGGATGTTCATTCCGTGAGCGGATTAAAGACATTCACCATCCGACTGGATGACATAGAAAATGGAATTTCTTCGGGTTCTTCCGTTACAGCAGATTTCATTGCCAAAGCTGATTATCGAGGTGATTCTTACCTATTTAAGCTGGAAAAGCCATTTCAGGTTACCAAAAACCATGTGTACCAGATCATTCTGGATGCCCCGGAGGGAGGATCCGCTTTTACTTTCTATGGTTCTGCTCCGGCCAACGAATCGGATTGGGATGATGGACTGCCGTTGCGAATTGATAATTATGACGGGTATGGTGGAATTTATCCGGGTGGATTGAATTTCCAGATGTATTGGGACGAGGACAATGATAAGCGTGAGCGCTTTATTACCAACCTGGACCAGGCTGATGTCATCTTTATCAGCTCCAACCGGCAATGGGCAACGACAGTAAGGATACCTGAAAGGTATCCCTTGGCTACCTTGTACTATCGAAATTTATTGGGCTGCCCTGAAAACAAGGATTTGATCTGGTGTTATAGTGTTGCCCAAACGGGAATGTTCAAGGGGCAGCTCGGATTTGAACTGGTAAAAGTGTTCCAATCAGACCCGAACCTGGGAGATTTCCGTATCAACGACCAGTTTGCCGAAGAAGCCTTTACAGTCTATGACCACCCCAAAGTTTTGATCTTCCGGAAGACTGCTGCATATAATCCTGGAGCAGTACGAACTTTATTCAATAGCGTCGATCTCACCAGGGTGGTCCATTTGCCGTTGAACGAAGTACCAATGCGTCCCCAGAAGCAGAAAGATCTGCTGTTACCTGAAAATCGACTTATCCAACAACAATCGGGTGGTACCTGGTATGAGTTATTCAATGTTGATAACTTACTCAATAAGTATCCGGCTGTAAGTGCTGTACTTTGGTATATCGTTATTGGTTTACTTGGTTTGTTGGTATTTCCATTGGTCCATCTAGCTTTCCCGGGATTAAAAGATAAAGGTTACGCTTTCTCGCGAATGACAGGAATGCTGCTTTTTGCACTGTTAAGTTGGTGGGTCGGATCAGTTGGCATACCAATTACGAGATTGACCCTGGTTGCCGTTCTTCTGGTGATCGCTGCGATAAACCTGGTTTTGGCCCTTTTTCAAAAAAATGAACTAAAGACATTCTTCACAGAGAAAAAGAACGTAATTTTAATCATCGAAGGAGTGATCTTACTCTTCTTCTTGATCGATCTTATGATCCGCATTGGTAACCCGGACCTCTGGCATCCTTATAAGGGCGGCGAGAAACCGATGGATTTCTCATACTTTAATGCGGTCATTAAAAGCACCACATTTCCGCCTTATGATCCTTGGTTTGCCGGCGGATATATCAATTACTACTATTATGGATTTGTCATCGTCGGGATGCTGGTGAAGTTGGTCGGGATCATGCCATCCCTGGCATATAATTTGATCCTCCCGACACTATATAGCATTTTGGCAGTAGGCATGTTCTCGATCATCTGGAACATTACCACGCACAGCCAAAATACAAGAAGAGAAATAACTGATGTTGAAGGATCAATAGAAAAGCCATCCCACACTTGGATGCCCTATGTGTTTGGGCTGGCTGGTGCTGCAGGATTGGTACTTTTAGGCAATTTAGGGACGGTCCGCATGATCTGGCAAGGCTTGCAGCGATTAGCGGCACCAGGTGGGGATATTCTTATCGCAAATGTTTTCCAGCGCTGGATTTGGTCATTTAAAGGATTTGTAGAACTGGTAAAAGGAGTAAAGCTCCCATTCTCGCCAGGGGATTGGTATTGGATCCCCAGCCGGGCTATTCCAGCTCCAAATGATGTGGAACCCATCACAGAATTCCCATTTTTTACCTTCCTGTATGCTGATATGCATGCTCATATGATCGCATTGCCGATCACTATCCTGGTGATGGGTTGGATCACTGGTTTGATCCTGGGAAAAGGTCAAACTGGAGGAGAAACCAGGCTATTGAAGTTGTTAGGCATTGGTGCTGTTTTGTTCACCGGTGCTATGGCAGTAGGTGCACTGCGACCTACCAACACGTGGGATTTTCCAGTCTACCTGGTGTTAAGCTTATTATGCATTATTTATTTCAGCTTCAGGTGGAAGAGCGAACAGAATGAGTTTTGGAAGGATATTCCAATTTTGAACCATTTCTGGATAAGGATAGTTCTTTTCCTGGCAGCGTTTGCAGGGTTATCCATGCTGCTTTACCAGCCCTTCACATATTGGTATGGGGCAGGTTATAACTCAATTGAACTCTGGAAAGGATCACATACGCCCTTCTGGTCGTATATTACCCATTGGGGAGTATTCTTATTCTTCATTATTGCCTGGTTAAGCGGAGAAACCATCGATTGGATGGCATTTACCCCGCTGAGGTCACTTTCAAAGATCCGTTCTTATCTTTGGCTGATGCAAGGATTGCTTGTCCTTTTAGTCATCCTCACCATTTTATTAATCTATGTGGGAGTCGGAATTGCCTGGTTTGTATTGCCTCTGGCTGCCTGGGCTGCAGTGATCATGTTCCGCCCGGATTTGCCGGATATCAAGCGGGTGGTTCTGTTTTTCATAGGTACCGGGCTGGTTTTGACACTTTTTGTGGAAGTTTTCGTCCTTAAAGGTGATATCGCCAGAATGAATACGGTCTTTAAGTTTTACCTGCAGGTGTGGACGTTATTCGCCATTAGCGCAGCAGCATCAGCCTGGTGGATTCTGGAACGCATGAATGCAGGCAGGATGCACTGGAGACCGGTTTACCAGACAACAGCAAGCCTGTTATTGATAGGCGCAGCAATGTTCCCCATTTTCGGCGGAATAGATAAGATCACCGACCGCTATGTGGATACAGCTTCACATTCACTGATTGGTATCAATTATATGATTGGTGCCACTTATGAAGAGAATGGGCACACCATGCAGTTGGCAGAAGACCTCGATGGAATCCGATGGATGCTGGCGAATGTTAAAGGTTCTCCTGTGATCGTCGAGGGGAATGTTGTCGAATACCGCTGGGGAAACCGCTACACCATCAACACTGGTTTACCAGGTGTGTTGGGCTGGAACTGGCATCAAAGGCAGCAAAGGGCTGTTACTCCCGAAGAATGGGTTACAGGGCGTGTTGCAGAGATCGCTTCGTTCTATTCCACAACCTCCATACCCGATTCGATCTCTTTCCTGCAAAAATATAGAGTGAAATATATTATTGTTGGCCAATTGGAACAGGCGATATATCCTTTGGAAGGTCTTGCCAAATTCTATCAATTGGATGGTGTACCCTGGAAAATAGTGTATCAAAAAGCTAATACAACCATATTAGAAGTAAACCTAGAATACTGAGCAGGATGGATATGGGATATATTTTTCACATAATAAAAAAGTCTGAATGGCAGGCAGCCAAAGTAATAGGAGTATATAAACCTCAAAGCTTTGATGTCGAGGGGTTTATCCACTGCTCCCTGTCAGAACAGGTTGCAGCAACAGCTACACGGTATTATCTTGGTGTGCCGGACCTGATCGTATTAAAAATTAATATTCAAAAGTTGAAATCTGAAATTCGCACTGAACAAGCTCCGAATGGAAGTTGGTACCCGCATATTTATGGTGAGTTGAATATTAACGCCGTTGAAGCTGAGATACCGTTAGGATTAGCTCCTGATGGCTCATTTCTTTTCCTAACTGAATAACACGTCATATAGGGATGGCTATGATCTATTTCTTGATATGGTATCTGGTAATTAGCATTATTGGATTATTATCCCTCCCCTTGATCCAGTATCTCCTGCCTTCCTTAAAAGACAAAGGCTATGCATTTAGCCGGGTTTTCGGGTTGATGCTAACCGGATTTTTATTTTGGGTATTTACCTCCTACCACGTTATGCAGAACGATTCGGGTGGGATTCTCCTGGCACTGATCCTGTTCACTTTACTCAGCATCGGAATCAGTAAAAAGAACCCGCTGAAGGCGTTAAAAGAAATATTTCTCGATCAAAAAGGATATTTGATCACCGCAGAAATATTGTTCCTGGTGTTATTTGTGTTGATCGCTTTGCTGCGTGCATCCAGTCCGGATATTACCGGTACAGAAAAACCGATGGAATTGGCTTTCATCAATGCAATTTTGCATTCAACAAGCTTCCCGCCGAATGATCCCTGGCTGGCAGGATACTCCATTTCCTATTATTACTTCGGATATGTGATCACTGCCATGCTGGTCAAATTGACAGCAACTCCCTCCGGTATTGGATTCAATTTGATGATCTCGTTGGTGTTTTCCCTGACCGGAATCGGCATGTATGGCCTGGTATATAACATCATCAATTCTGATGGTGTTAAAAATTGGATATTGAAGCTGAACGGAAAGCAGGGATCAAAGGAAATTAGTGCATCTACTTTCCTCCTCCCATTATTTGGACCATTATTTACACTGGTTATCAGTAATTTTGAAGGGATTTTCGAATTCATGCACTCCCGCGGCTTATTTTGGGCCAGAGGTGTGGACGGAACCTTTCAATCTCCATTCTGGAAATGGCTGGACTTACAAGAATTAAACCAGGCTCCGACTCTCCCATTCTCTTGGTGGCCATCCCGTCCTGCGGGAATTATTTGGTGGCGGGCTTCCCGGGTATTGTCGGATTATAAAATGAATGGTGAATGGTTGGAGATCATTGACGAATTCCCGTTTTTCTCTTTCCTCCTGGCTGACCTTCATCCGCATGTTCTGGCTCTTCCCTTTGTTACCTTAATGCTTGCCCTGGCATTAAATATCTTCCTGACAATTGATGAAAAGGGATTTTCACTCTGGGGGATAGAAGTACATATTCCACCGGTAAACCTTGCCTTTTTTACGATCCTGTTGGGTGGAATGGCTTTCTTGAATACCTGGGATTTTCCTGTCTATCTGGCAATTTTCCTGGCAGCATACTTTACCAGAAGGGTGATGGTTCACGGTTTTAAATGGGATGAGGTTTGGAAGCTACTCAGCCTGGGAATCTTGATGGTTGCGGGCTCGATCCTGTTGTATTTACCATTTTATATCGGGTTTTCATCGCAGGCAGGTGGAATTATCCCAAGTATGGTCTTTTCGACCCGGGGTACTCATTTCTGGATGATGTTTGGGACTCTTTTATTACCCATATTCACTATTGTTTTTTATTTGGTGCTGCAACAAAAACCGGGGAAAAGCTGGCTAAAAGGATTAATTACGGCATTGGGGGTTTTGGTTGTCTTGTGGGCTGGTGGATTTGGTCTGGGTCTTTTTGCGGCTAATTCTGACAAATGGTCAGGTCTTTTTCCGGGCAATCTGGGAATAAAACTCAGTGAAGCAGGTTACTACTTCCTCAATATCCAAGGGGCGGAAGGTTCTACCACCAGCCAACTGGTTAGCACTGCATTCCTTAGAAGGTTCTCTGCACCTGGAACCTGGATCACTTTATTCTTGCTGGGTACACTTATTGCCGCGGTTTTATTTGTACCGCGGAAATTTACATTAACAGATGTAAACAAATTCGGAAAGATCGATTCTATTCCAATGGGTGTTGTGTTTATCCTCCTGATAATTGTGGCCGGGATATTTCTGACTTTGATCCCCGAATTTGTTTATTTACGGGATCAATTTGGCTGGCGAATGAATACCATTTTTAAATTCTACTACCAGGCCTGGGTGCTGTGGTCGTTGGCTGCCAGTGTTGGTATCGCGCTACTTTGGTTGGTCGCCCGTAGCTTACCCGGCATTCTGAGTAAAATTCTGATTGTATTTGTAGTCCTCTGCGGATTAACGTACCCCCTTATCGGTATCGCGAATACAACCAACAATTTTCATCCTTCTAATGGCCTTAATTTGGATGGAACAGCCTATATGGAAAAGTACAATCCGGACGAAGCTGAGGCTATCAAATGGTTGTCAAATGCACCCTTCGGATACATTGTGGAAGCTGTCGGTGGAAGCTATTCCAGTTTTGCCCGGGTGGCTACCCTGAGCGGTATGCCTGGTGTTTTAGGTTGGCCGCCGCATGAAAGCCAATGGCGTGGTGGGGCCGATGAGATAGGAAATCGGGAACCGGATATCGAGAGATTGTATTCCACTCCAGATTGGTTGGAAGCCAAAGCTATTCTTGACCTTTACAAGGTAAAATATATCTATGTTGGTGGTTTGGAACGCACTAAATATCAAGTTGATGATTTAAAATTCATTCAAAACCTGGTGCCTGTTTTCCAGAATCAAACCGTTACCATCTATTCTTATATTGGATCAACAAAATGATGCAGGAAAAATTCTCTAGAAACCAATATTTACTTATCTTTGGGTTAGCTGTCCTGGCAATTGCTATTAGGTTTTTACGTTTAGGCGATCAAACGCTTTCCGGTAATGAAGCTAATTTAGCGCTGCAGGCGTTATTGACAGTTAAAGGGCAGGTGATAAATTGGTCCGGAGAACCGCTCTACCTTGCACTAACAAGTTTCCTTTTTACGATATTTGACCAAACCAACTTCATTGCCCGGTTGATCCCTGCATTATTTGGTACTTTATTGATCTTCATTCCATTTCTTTACCGAAAAAATATCGGGAATTGGGAGACCATTATACTGGCAGCCTTCCTGGCAATGGATCCTTCACTTGTCTCTCTTTCCCGGACAGCTGGTGGATCGACAATTTCGCTGTTTTTATTGGGTCTGGCGGTATATTTACTGCTCAATCGGCAAATTATTGGGTCTGGGGTGGTGTGTGGCCTTGCTATACTTGGTGGAACAGGCATCTGGTCAGCACTTATTCCACTGGCAATAGCGGTGATTGTCTGGTTGCTGATCAACAGGGAAAGTTTCAAAAAACAAGAACAACCAATCACTATAATCAACGAAACGATCCATAACCGGATATTTTGGCTGGTATTAATACTTGACTGTAATCCTGATTGGAACGTTTTTCTTATCTTATCCGCGGTCATTAAATGCGCTTGCCGGTTCATTTACGGATTATTTTCACGCCTGGAAAAGTCACGAAGTCCTTTCTTTCCCTCTTTTCTTGTTGGGCATAATTTTCTACTTCCCGTTGGGACTGATCTTTGGGATTTGGGGTGGGATCAGGAGTTTTATTGAAAAGAACGGTTTTGGTAAATTTCTTTTTATTTGGTACCTGGCTAGCCTGGTTCTAATCTTGGTCAATCCAGGCCGGGAATTGACACAAATTTTTCTGGTTGGTTTTTCCTTTATACACTTTGGCAGCCATTGAGATCAAGCATCACCTAAATTCAGAGGGTGGTGAGTTTATTCCGACTTTGGGTGTCGCGATACTTATCATGACTATTGCTGGATTCTTATGGTTCAATTTCGGAAAATTGACTTATGGCGGCGACCAGAATCAGCTCATTCTAGCGGTCGGTGGTGGAATTGGGATCCTTCTCGTAAGTGCAATCTTGATAGTTTTAGGATGGTCTAGAACAGTTGCTTTGAAGGGATATATCTGGGGTATTCTGATAATTCTATTTTTGTACACTTTCTCGACAGGGTGGCGGGTTTCAGGTGTAGGAACAGGGCTGCAAAGTGAAATGATAGGATCAACCCAAACAGTACCGCAATTGGGATTGATCAAAAAGACGATCAACGAGATCTCAAACTGGAATGTTGATACCTCAACTGGGATTGGTGTTTCTGTGGTCGGTTTGGATTCATCTATTCTAGAATGGGGATTAAAGGATTTTTCAAACATCAAATTTCAATTAGCAACTGAAAAGGACCAACAACCGGAAGTAATTCTGGCTGGTACAGATCAGGCATTTGCATTCCAGGATCAATACCGCGGACAGGATTTTATCTACGAACAAACCATCAATTGGCAGAATTTTACAGCAATGGATTGGATTTCTTGGCTTGTCCACCGAAAAGTATCCTACTCGAATACATCAGTTGTGCTTTGGGTAAGGGCAGACCAATTCCCGGGTGGAACAATCAGTTTACCATCTCAATAACGAGAAAATAGAACTTGAAGTACCTGTTGGTGTTAATCTTGAATATCGGTAATGACCAAATATATTGAATCCTCAAACCGGGGATTATTATTTCTTGATCCCGGAAAAAATTAATCAATCTGATCGGATAAATTAATGTCAATTCCTGAAGCGATTACTATAGATGGACCTGCCAGTTCCGGGAAATCCACTGTTGCAGCAATACTTGCGAAAGAACTTGCCTACCTTTATTTTGACACAGGCGTTATGTACAGAGCTGTTACATACGGTGTGCTCCAATCCAATATATCTTTATTGGATGAACCAGGAATAACCTTACTTGCCGAAAAAGTCAAAATTGACATCTCCGAGCCTTCGGTCAATGATGGACGTCAGTATGATGTATTAATGGATGGAAATGACATCACCTGGCAAATTCGAACCCGCCTGGTGGACCAGCATGTATCACAGGTTTCAGCATATGCAGGCGTTCGTAAGGCAATGACCTACCAGCAGCGCCAAATTGGTCTTCGCGGAAAAGTTGTCATGGCAGGACGTGATATTGGAACTGTGGTTCTGCCAGAAGCAAAGGTAAAGATCTATTTGGATGCATCCTCTGAAGAGCGAGCGAGAAGACGATTTAAGGAATTGATCGACAGGGGGGAAGCAGCCAATTTTGAGAACATTCTTGCCGGGATAAAGAAAAGGGATGAGATCGATTCGACCCGTCAAATTGCACCTTTAAAACCAGCAGAAGATGCTGTGATAATCAATACTGATCATTTATCGGTATCCCAGGTTGTGGAAAAAATTAAGGCTGAATTTGAATGAGCGATTATAAAATCCCATTTTACAATCATGTGGCTCGTCGGATCATTCGGCCGGTGTTTAAGACGTTGTTCAACATACTAAGCCGCGTTGAACGTATAGGATTTGAAAATATACCGGAAGATCCATATATTTTGATCTTCAACCATGTATCCCTTTTTGAAGCACCGCTGATAGTTGCCTATTGGCCGACATTTCCTGAGGTATTGGGGGCATCAGATGTTTGGAATCGCCCGGGTCAGGACATTTTGGCAAAGGCTTATGGAGGAATACCGATAGATAGGGGTGAAATTGATCGAACCGCATTGCATAGAACGGTTGATGCTGTTCTATCCGGGAAATCATTGGCTATTGCTCCGGAAGGCGGTCGGTCACATTCGCCAGGCATGCGGAAAGCAAAAGCAGGTATTACCTACCTATTTGAAAAAACAAAAGTCAATATCGTACCTCTGGCTCTGGTGGGAACTACAGACGACTTCTTATCTGAACTTATACATGGAAAACGCCCGCGAGCTTCGATGATAGTGGGTAAACCGTTTTCCCTCCCTGAATTTGACGAGAAAGGCAAAACGGGTTCGGAGCTTAGGCAGGAAAAAGTAGATTTTGTAATGAAGAAAATTGCTGAGTTGCTTCCGGAAGAGTACCGGGGATATTATTCCTGACGTATTCTGTCGCCCGCCTAAGCGGTAAGAACAACAGAATAGAAGTTTACAACGAGAGAAGAGGTGAATGCATGTGCGATACGATCTATGTACCAGCTAACCGGTCAAAAAAGGGGATAGCATTATTTGGAAAAAACAGCGATCGTGACCCGAACGAGGCGCACATCCTGGAAATGCACCCCCGAAAAAATTATCTTCCGGGAGAAGATGTCCATTGTACCTATTTAACCATTCCACAGGCAGCCTCCACGAACGCGATCATTCTCGCTAGACCGTTTTGGATCTGGGGCGGCGAAATGGGGGCGAATGAATTTGGGGTCACCATCGGTAATGAGGCAGTTTTCACCCGTATTCCATACAATAAAGGAACCGGTCTGACAGGCATGGATCTTTTACGACTGGCTTTGGAACGGGCTGCCACAGCTATCGATGCCGTAAAAGTCATTACTGAATTGCTTGAAAAATATGGACAGGGGGGCAATTGCGGGTTTCTACATCCATTTTATTATCATAATAGTTTTCTGATCGCCGATCCAAAGGAAGCCTGGGTTCTGGAAACAGCCGGAAAACACTGGGCGGCTGAACATGTAAATGGTATCCGCACGATTTCCAATGCGATAACAATCACAGACAAATGGGATCTGGCATCGAATAACCTGGTTGCTTACGCAGTGGAGAAGAAATGGTGCAAGAATAAGGATGATTTTAATTTCAACAAGTGTTATTCTGATCCTCTTATTACTTACTTTGGCGATGCCAGAGGGCGCCAGATCTGTACAATGACGAACCTGATTGCAGGAAAAAATGATCTCGAAGCACAGGATTTGATGAATATATTGAGAACTCATCGAAGAGGTGAATCTGCAACTTGGGCTCCGGATCGTGGATTGACAGGCGCGGATATTTGCATGCATGCCGGCGTTGGACCTGTCCGCATCAATGAGACTACTGGTTCAATGGTTTCTGAACTATTCCTGGAGGACCAATTGCATTGGTTCACTGGAACTGCCGCTCCCTGCACGGGGATCTTCAAACCCGTATGGTTCAAAGGCGGCCTACCCGAAATGGGAAGTACTCCCACCGGGAAGTATGATCCAGACTCTCTCTGGTGGATGCATGAAAAACTTCACCGGTCGGTGATCTTGGATTACTCTCAACGGATTTCTCTTTATCAGGAAGAACGAAACCAGTTGGAAGGATCATTTATTGAAGGAGTTGAAAACCTTGCAGCTACATCTGAAAATGAGAAACTGGTGTATTCAAAAGCTTGTTTTGATAAAGCAAAAACTGCTACAATAAAGTGGATTGAGAAGGTAGGATCAGAACCAATCAAGAAAGGGGTTTCAGCCCTATATAAACAGTCTCGAAATAAATTCAATCACTTGGCTCTGTTGCCTGACAATTAATATAAATATATAATTAATAAAATTACTGGCGCTCTCTTGACATTATGGAATTTATTATCACTCTCATAGGGAACCCTTTTAGCCTCCAATTGCCGCATAGTATTACTGGATGGGGGCTTATTGGATTCTATTTAGTTGTCATTTATTGGCGGCTTAGATACTGGCACGAAAAAGCTCCGAAGAAAAACCAGGGAAATTCAGTATTGTTGGCTTTATTGATCATCCTGGTTCCTTTTACTTCATTATTTATTGCCTTACGATTAAACTCCCTGGAAGCAGTACAAAACAGCCTTTATGTGGGGGCATCTTCAGCATTATTGATTCCGCTCTTTGCAGCTATCCCTTGGATTCTTGCCGGTGGATTAATGCCGCCAATTTATGCAGTCGTATCTGCCTGGATATCAGGATTGCTGATTAGCTTCTTCACTCAACATAGCCTATTAATTCCATTTGAATACAGCATTGTTGCACTGGTTTATTGTGAGTTAATACGAATGCGCTATCGTGGCTGGGTCTATCGATTGCTCAGAAATCCAATCATCGCAGCCCTTGTTTCTGCTGCCTTCTTCATGGTCACTTCAATCGGAGACTATTCGATCGGTGAACCGGGTATGTTGAGCGGCCAGTTAGGAGGAAGTCTACTTACACTGGCCGGTGCATTTGCCTTACTCGTTCTCCCTAACATTATTGCTGGAATTGTAGGGTATTTCTTATCGACCTATTACCAGGCGAGCTGGGTTAAACCGGGACCTTTGTTCCCAGCGACTGACGAGAATGTCCTTACCAGGCGTTTTTTTACGGGTGTTGGTCCTTTCGTTTTCTTTCTATTCTTTGCGCTATTGGTTGGAACATGGTTGATTTCAGGAGCATCAGCCAGGAAACTGGTACAAGCACGTTTAGCCGGGACTGCAGAAGTCGCTGCGGATGGAATCCCATTTTTTATCAATACTGGTAATGATCTATTAACCCAGTATTCGCGCACCCTTCCGCTGAATGGTGATTCTACAAAAGACATTCAGATCAGTCTGTCTCAAAGTATAAGGTCGATCCAGTTTTTCAAACAGCTTGTATTTGTGGATAATGCAGGTAAAGTACTTGTTGATTATCCTGAAGGAAGTGTCACGCAACTCTCACTTGAGGAAGTTGCGATCGTTCAACAAACTGTTACAGGTGGAATTCTTAACTCATACACAGCATTTTCACCTCCCGCCAGCAATGCCGTCACCATTTCTTTTGCTGTTCCTGTTAAGGATGATCTGGGGAGATTAAAAGGTGTTTTGGTGGGAAGAAGTGACCTTGCAACCAATCCATATACCCAGTCGACCATTTATTTACTCAATAATATGTCTCAAAAAGGCGGGGAAGGTTACATCATCGATGAAAAGGGGAAGGTGATCTACCACCAGAACGTTGAATACCTAAATTCCACCTACCCGGGAGAATTATCAAAGGTCGAACGTTTTTATACATTAACCACTGCCGGAAATAATCAACTGCTTATTTACTACAAACCCTCCAAGAATTTGGATTGGTCAGTTGTTCTGGCAGTTCCCTCCGCTGAAGTTCAGTCTGCAACCTGGGAAGTCACATTACCCATGTTTGCAATTCTCTTTGTGGCAGCAGTATTGTTATTCCTGATCTTTAAGGCCGGATTATCATCAATCACATATTCCATCAAAGTATTAACCAATGAGGCAGACAGGATCTCAAAAGGAACGATGGACCACACCCAGTATATTCGTGGTGATGATGAGATCGGTCAACTTGGACAGATGTTTGAGCAGATGCGCCTGACATTAAAAGACCGCATTGATGAATTGAATCTATTACTTTCTGTAAGCCAGGGAATTGCTACCCACCTTGATCTTGAATCTGCACTCCAGCCGATTTTGGAAGCAGCGATAAGTAATGGCGGTAGTATGGCGCGTATTGTCCTTGTACCAGAGCCGGATACTGATCCATATTCGAATACTCCCACAAGTTTTGGGTTGGGTGAAACACTGAAATACTATACTTACCTGGATGAACAGGTTATGGCCCTTACCCGCAGTAGAGATGTGATCAGCCTCAACAATTTGATTCGAGGTAGAGTCCTCAAGCTAAACCCGGAATTGCTTAATCCGGCAGCAATAATCTCTGTCCCCATCCGGAATAACAATCGTTTTCTTGGCATTCTATGGACAGCTTATGATCAACCGCGGTCATTCCCGGATTCTGAGGTGAAATTCCTTTCCACCCTCGCGTCTGATGTTAGCCTGGCAGTAACAAATATCCGCTTATATAAATCCGCTGAGTTGGGTAAGAAAAGATTAATTGCCATCCTTGAATCCACTCCCGACCCGATATTTGTGATAGATCAGGAAGATACTATCATACTGGCAAACAACCCGGCCAGGGATCTTTTCAAAATGAATGAGCTATTCATCGAAGGAAAAAAGATCCAGGACGTGATATCCAACCCGGAATTGCTTGAATTACTCAAGTTAGGAGCGAATAACCGCGAGATCAAGTTGGATCAACAAAGAGTATTCTATGCATCCATTGCGGATATGGTTGTTGAAAGTACACAACTTGGTAAGGTCTGCATCCTTAGGGATATCACTCACTTTAAGGAAGTTGATTCACTTAAATCAGAATTTGTGGCAACAGTAAGTCACGATTTGCGTACCCCACTCACACTAATGAGAGGTAATGCAACCATGCTACAAATGGTTGGTGAGTTAAATGAACAGCAGAAAAATTATGTAAAGAAGATCACCACTGGCATAGAAAGCATGTCTCGCCTTGTAAACAATCTATTGGATCTGGGTCGTATTGAGGCAGGAATTGGGCTGCAATTGGAACCGGTCCATGCTAAAGAAGTGGTTCAAAAAGTCGAAACAACTCTTCAGCTCCAGGCTGTACAAAAAAATATAACTCTCTTAAATGAATTAGCAGAAGAGAGTGATCCCATAGTAAACGCCGATTCCGCTCTTTTACAACAAGCCCTATATAACCTGGTGGAAAACGGGATCAAGTACTCACCGGTCGGTGGTCAGGTAACCATCAGTTGTTCAGAATATTCAGCATCAGTTGTTTTCGAAGTCAAAGACAATGGTAAGGGGATAGCTCCGTTGGATATTCCCCGATTATTTGAGAAATTCTTCCGTAGTTCTCAACGGGAAGGATATGTACAGAAACCATCTAGCATGGGTCTGGCGATAGTTAAATCGATTGCCGAGCGGCATGGTGGTAAGGTATGGGTGGATAGTCAACTTGGAAAAGGTAGTACTTTCTTCCTGCAGATTCCGGCTGCCATGGATGTTGAAAGAACAAAAGAAGCTCTGATAAAGGAACAACCAACCGTCCAACCCGAATAATATATTACACAAATCCCTTTTCTTATCTTGACGAAAGTGAGCATGAATTAGTATAATAAGATTTCATGCGTATAATGTCTGTTTGTTAATTTAAATCAAGCGCTATGGGATAACAACCTAAGCGCTTTAAATCGTTAATGTTACCGGTCCAGTCACAGTAGGAGGTATTTAGTGGAAACAAAGGGCTTAACCGCACTGCGTATAAATCTTGCTTCACCCGAAACCATAAAAAGTTGGTCGTATGGAGAAGTCTTAAAACCAGAAACGATCAATTATAGAAGACTTCGCCCCGAAAAAGATGGTTTGTTCTGTGAAGCGATCTTTGGACCCACAAGAGATTGGCAATGCTATTGTGGTAAATATAAGAATCCAAGATACAAAGGCATCGTTTGCGATAAATGCGGTGTGGAAGTAACTCGTTCCTCAGTTCGTCGGGAACGAATGGGTCACATTGAGCTTGCCACACCTATCGCGCACATCTGGTATACCCGTCGAATTCCATCCTATTTGGGACTACTGCTGGATATTTCACGCCGGAATTTGGATAGGGTATTGTATTTTGCGCAATATATCATCACTTATGTTGATGAAGATGCTCGCCAAAAAGCACTCAAACGTCTCGAAGATGAAATCAATGTCTCTGAACGCGAACAGGCTTCTTCAATTAATTCAAAGATCGCAGAAGTAAAGATTGGTCGCGATAAAAAACTGGCAGAATTCCAGACACAAAAAGCCAGTATCGATGAACGATATGACGAAGAAACAGCCACAAAGTTGGATCCTGTTATTAAAGAGGGACAAGCACTTGAATCACAATTACAGGAAAAGATGGGTGCAGTCCTTTCCTCCCCCGTTCTGTTCAAGTCCACAAATGTGGTCATTGCAGAAACAGGAGCTACAGTCACCGGCGAATACCTGAAAAAGATCAATAAACTGGTCAAAGAACGATTGGAAGAGATCGAAACCGAGTTGAAGGACCAGAAGGAACGCGAACTGGAACAGGTCAAAATGCTGGTTGAAACGGTCCGTGCTGAATCGGATCTCCAGATGAATGAACTGCGTAACCAACTCGAGGATCAGTCTGTTGAAGGGCGAAGTCATTCATCTCACCAACGCGATGAATTACAAGAACTTCGTACTTTCACTTTCTTAAGTGAGAGCCGTTATCGCGAACTAAAAACCCGCTGGGGTCAGGTATTCCGGGCAGATATGGGTGCAGAAGCTTTTTATGATATTCTTCGCCGGTTGGACCTGGAAAAATTATCTGAAGAACTCTGGCATGAGGTTAAGACTTCTCGCAGTAAACAAAAACGAAAAAAAGCGACAACTCGTTTGAAAGTTGTTGAAGCCTTCAGACGTTCAGGAAATCGACCTGAATGGATGATATTAACCATCCTTCCAGTAATTCCTCCGGACTTGCGACCTATGGTCCAGCTCGATGGTGGAAGGTTTGCCACGTCTGACTTGAATGATCTTTACCGGCGTGTCATTAATCGTAATAATCGGCTGAAAAGACTTCTTGAACTTGGCGCACCAGATGTTATCGTTCGGAATGAAAAACGCATGCTCCAGGAAGCAGTTGATTCCCTCGTCGATAATTCTCAGCGTGGTAAAGCATTATCCCGCCGTGGACGCAGAGAATTGAAATCCTTGAGCGATATGCTTAAAGGTAAAAAAGGTAGATTCCGCAGGAACTTGCTTGGAAAACGCGTTGACTATTCGGGACGCTCGGTAATTGTCGTTGGTCCACAATTGAAACTTTATCAATGCGGTCTACCCAAAGCCATGGCGTTAGAATTATATCGACCATTTGTAATTTCCCGACTTGTGTCCCATAACTTTGCCGCAAATGTTAAAGGCGCTCGACGCTTTATTGAACGCAATCGGCCCGAAATGTGGGAAGTATTGGAAGAAGTCATTGGGGATCGTCCAGTCCTGCTAAACCGCGCACCAACACTGCACCGGTTGGGTATCCAGGCATTTGAACCAGTCCTCATTGAAGGAAGCGCCATCCAACTACACCCATTGGTGACCACGGCTTTCAATGCTGACTTTGATGGTGACCAGATGGCTGTACATGTTCCTTTGTCCGACAAGGCAGTGCATGAAGCCCGTACCCTGATGCTTGCTTCAAAGAACCTGTTGAAACCAGCCGATGGTGAACCAATCATCTCACCATCCAAAGATATGGTTCTAGGCGTGTATTATTTGACAGTTGAAGATAATCGGCCTCACAAGGGTGATGGCAGAATTTTTGCAGATATGGATGATGTTGAACTTGCCTACAGTTTGGGCCAAGTTGAAATCCACGCCAAGATAAGAATTCGAATGGAAACCTGGTATGACGACAAGAATAACCGTTTGTTGAAACCGGAGACCAGGATATTGAACTCTACTGTTGGACGTGTATTATTCAACAGGATCTTACCTCCTGAAATCCAATTCGTTAATCAGGAACTGGAAAAGGGTGCAGTGAAGGATCTGGTTGCAACTGTTTATGAGATTTGTGGTCAGGATGTAACAACTGAAATTGCAGACCGAATCAAGGATATTGGTTTCCATTATGCCATGGTCTCCGGCTCTACAATTGCAGTTGCAGATATAACAATCCCACCAGAAAAAACAGATATCATCAATCGATCATTAAGTGAAGTCGAAGATGTTCAAAAAGATTTCCGCCGTGGTTTATTGACCGAACAAGAGCAGAACGAACGTGTTATTGAGATCTGGCAGTTAACAACCAAACAGGTTGGTGATGCAGTCCGCAACTATATGGATCCAAACGGAAATATTGCTGTCATGGCAAATTCCGGAGCAACAAAAGGTGGATTTGGTCCAATTTCACAGTTGGCTGGTATGCGTGGTTTGATGGCTGATCCATCTGGACGTATCATTCCGTTACCAATTATTTCCAACTTCCGCGAAGGATTAACCGCCCTTGAATACTTCATTTCGACCCATGGTGCTCGAAAAGGTCTGGCAGATACTGCTCTTCGTACAGCTGATGCAGGGTACTTGACCCGTCGTCTGGTGGATATTGCCCAGGACATTATCGTCAATACAGAAGATTGTGGAACTGAAGAAGGTGTATTTATCCGCAAGGAAGATGATGTGGCTGGTCAACCCATGGGAGTTCGTCTCTATGGTAGGTTGGCTGCTGCGAATATCTATAATCCAAATACCGGCGAATTACTTGTTGAGCGGGATGAAATTCTGGACCGTGAACGTGTGCGCCGGGTTACTGAAGCAAATGTACAGGAAGTAAAAGTTCGTTCACCATTAATGTGCGAATTAACACACGGTATTTGCCAAAAATGCTATGGTATGGATCTGGGTCGAGGAACACTTGTTGAACACGGATCTGCTGTTGGTGTTGTTGCGGCACAGTCCATTGGTGAGCCTGGTACTCAGCTTACGTTGCGCACATTCCATACTGGTGGTGTCGCCGCTGGAGGCGATATTACGACTGGTCTTCCTCGTGTGGAAGAGTTATTCGAAGCCAGAAGGATGCCAAAAGGTGAAGCGATCATTTCTGAAATCAAAGGTGTCGCCCACTTCTTCCAGAATGAAAAAATGGCAGATTTACGCATAGTTCGTGTAGAAAATAGTGAAATGGTTTCAGATGAGTACGTCATTCCTGAAGAATGGACTATTGCTGTAGAAGATGCCACACAGATAGAAATTGGTGGTTTGGTTGCTGCTCTGAATGACGCAACGATCACCACTACACATTCAGGCCGGGTTAGAATTGAAGGTCGAACCGTGATCGTTTCTTACGAACAGAAGGAAAATGGTGAGTATGAAATTCCTTCCACAGCACGCTTGATCATCAAAGATGGCGATCATGTTGAAGCTGGACAGCAAATCACCGAAGGTTCTCTCAACCCGCATATGATCTTACAGATCAAAGGACGGGACGCTTGCCAGAAGTACTTAATGAACGAGATCCAAAAAGTGTACCGCTCACAAGGACAAAATATTAATGATAAGCATTTTGAGGTAATTATCCGTAAGATGCTTGGTAAAGTTCAAGTTCGTCGACCTGGAGATACCCCGTACCTGCCATTGGATCTCGTGGACAGATTGGAAATCAAGAAAGTGAATGAAGAACTTGCTGCTCAGGGTAAACAGGTTGCCCGTTATTCAGAGATTTTACTGGGTGTAACGAAAGCTTCCCTCAGCACCGATTCATTCCTATCTGCAGCTTCTTTCCAACATACCATCAAGGTGTTAGCCGGAGCAGCAATCGCTTCTACCGAGGATCCGTTGATCGGTTTGAAAGAAAATGTCATCATCGGAAAGCTCATTCCGGCCGGGTCTGGATTTGATGCGGCAAAAGCATTAGGTTTGCAAGGATATCCGGAAGAACTCGAAGAAACAGAGGCACCAGTTTTAGAAATGCCCGTCGCTGAATAATATGGATCGATATTAATTAAGACCCCGGTCAATTTGACGGGGTCTTTTCATGACCAGATTTCTTGACCGGTGATATAAATACTCTTAAGATTATCATTGTAGTTTCGAAATTATCCTGACTATTTATCAAATTATTCGTTTTCAGTAAAAAGAGAGAATATGAGTACACCAAATCAAGTTCGCCGAATCGATATTGACCAGGAAATGCAGCAATCCTATCTTGATTATGCAATGAGCGTGATCGTATCACGCGCACTGCCGGACGCACGTGATGGATTAAAACCGGTGCAGCGTAGAATTCTCTATGCCATGTATGACCTGGGATTGAACAACAATTCGGTTTATAAAAAATCAGCTCGTATCGTTGGTGAAGTATTAGGAAAATATCATCCGCATGGGGATATGGCCGTGTACGAAGCTATGGCACGCATGGCTCAGGACTTTTCCATGCGTTGTTTACTCGTAGATGGGCAAGGGAATTTCGGCAGCGTGGATGGTGATCCTCCAGCGGCAATGCGTTATACAGAAGCCAAGTTGACTCAGGCTTCCATCGAAATGCTGAGACAAATCGAAAAGAATACGGTTGATTTCTCGCGAAATTTTGATGGAACTTTGATGGAACCGGATGTCCTTCCGGCTGCTTTCCCGAATCTGTTGGTAAATGGCGCAACCGGAATTGCGGTGGGTATGGCTACAAACATACCACCTCATAACCTGGGTGAAGTGATGGATGCCCTCATTTATATGCTTCAACACTGGAATCAGCTTGACGATGTGACGGTTGAGGACCTGATGAAGTTCATCAAGGGACCGGACTTTCCAACTGGCGGTGTGATCATTCAAGATCCGGCCGGAGAGGGATTGGCCAGTATCTATGGCTCCGGCAGGGGAAAAGTGATCATCCAGGCCCGGGCTCATTTGGAGGAGATGGACAGGGGAAAAAACCGGATCATCATCACAGAATTGCCGTACATGGTTAATAAATCTTCGTTGATCGAAAAGATCGCTGAATTGGTAAGAGCTGGCAATATGGATGGTGTGGTTGACCTGAGAGATGAATCTGACAGGCATGGATTGCGAGTTGTGATCGAACTCAACAAATCGATCGATCCGGAAGTTGTACTTAGAAATCTGTATAAACGCACATCCATGCAAACGACCTTTGGTATAGCTTTGCTGGCTCTTGTAGGTGGCGAACCTCGATTATTAACTTTGAAGCAAACATTAAAGGTATTTCTGGACCACCGTTTGGTTGTGATCCAACGAAAGAGTGAATTTGAACTGGATAAAGCGCGACAGAGGGCTCATATCCTGGAAGGCTTGCGCATAGCCATCAAATACCTGGATGAAATCATCAAACTGATCCGAAATTCATCAGACACTGAAGAAGCAAAAGAAAGGTTGATCAAGAAATATTCGCTATCAGACATTCAGGCACAGGCTATTCTGGACATGCCATTAAAAAGGTTGGCGGCACTGGAACGAAAAAAGATTGAAGATGAATACCGTGAGGTTACACAAATCATTCGAATGCTGGAAGACCTGTTGAAAACACCAGAAAAGATCAGGCAAAAGGTGGCCGAAGAATTAGCAGAAATACAAAAGAGTTTTGCAGACAAACGGAAGACGAACATTATCGGGATGAAGGAAGGTGGAAGTCTGTCACAAATGTTGACGGTCACTGACCTAATGGATTCTGAAGAGGTTTGGATTGGGGTGAATGAAGCAGGCGAGATTGCACGGTCAAATTCCTCTACTTCTCCATGGATGTCCGGTAAGGACGCCCCAGAATGGTTATTGAAATGCGACACACACCACACACTATATCTTGTCACGGATACAGGAAGGGCAGCAGCCATTCCAGTACATTCTGTTCCAGAAGCAGGGCAAATTTCTGAAGGGACGCCGGTCCATAAGATCTCAGCCTTGAATCCGGATGATAACCTGGCAGCAATCTTCTCTCTACCGCAAAAAAGCCAGCTCAATGACTCAACTTTCATCACCACAGCCACAAGGGGTGGAATGTTAAAAAAATCTGTAGCAACAGATTTGCCTGGTCCGTCCGCGCAGACATTTCAACTTTGTAAGGTCAACGAAGGAGATATCCTTGGTTGGGTCCTTCAGAGCAACGGAAGTTCAGATTTCATTCTGGCAACTTGTAAGGGATTCTGTATTCGGTTCAATGAAGATGAAGTGCGACCCATAGGGTTGGTTGCTGCAGGGGTGGCAGGAATTAAACTTGGTGTGGGCGATGAAGTGGTCAATATCTCTTGCATTAATAAAGATCATGCTGTGGTTTTGTTAACAACAGATGGCAGGGCGAAGCGAACACCTGCCAAGGATTACCCGACCCAGGGAAGATATGGAATGGGTGTAATGGGTTGGAAAATGACCCCCGGAAAACATATTGCTGGTTTGGTGGTGGGTGATAACTCTGAAAAATTCATTGTTCATTTTATGAAATCCATTTCGAAATCTAAAAAAATCGATGAAATTCCACAGGCCGGTCGAGCGGCTCAGGGAAAGATGGTAATGGAAGTTAAACCAGGCGACCAGGTGATAGGCATTACTACCATTTGGGATGGAGTTGGAAAAAAGACGAAAAATCCAAAGGGGGATTCTGGAGCAGGAAAAGGTCCTGGGAAAGATGAGTCCAACCTGCAATTGGAATTATTCAAACCGGAAAAACGAACAAGATCAAGCTCGAAAAAAGATCCAATAATTCAGCCCAAGAAAAAGGATGTGAAGACATCAAAAGCGAAAACTGTTTCAAAGACGGCCAAAAAAGTAACAAACCCGAAACTGACGGTTAAAACAGCAACTCAAAGGAAAAAGACAAATCCTAAACCAAAAGGAGTTGGTACTTTTCCTAAGATTTCATCGACAAAAACGAAATCTATAGGTAAGACAACTCCGGATAGTAAACCGCAAATAAGCCGGGGTCGACCGAAGAAAACACCATAATCAGGTTATTGGAATCAGGGAAGCTTATAGAAGCTGTAATGATAAGAGATTTTATCGCTGACCAATCCGAATGTATCACTGCCATTTTGGATCGTGCCACGGGTTGATGTGCAATTCCAATTGATATGCCGAGTTGATCCTGTACCTGAAGAACCGGTCAAAGTAAATACCGCATTTGGTAGAATTTGATTAAATAAACCTTCGTACCAGCTTCGAATGGCTTCCGACCCCTGAATGGTGCGGGCGGGTGTTATTTGAACTGCGGTTGATACATATAATGCTGCCACCGTATCCGGGTTGTGCGAATTTAATGCAGCAATGAATTGATCAGGGAAATCGAGTACCGGTGTGCCATTCCAGGCAAAACTCCCAATGGTATTCCATACAGCATTCAAGTCTCTGCGGCATTCATCCCAACTAAAAAAATTAACTCCAGGCAGGTTTTGCCTTACCGCTGTTTTCATAAACAGGGTAATATCTTTTTCTGTCGGCCCCCATGAACCTGCTTTGTAGGTTGGTCCGGTTGGGATAATAGTGCGGGGTGTAACTAGTGTTCGATATTCCTGGATGCATCGTAGAAGTTGCTCATCCGGATTATGGGCTTGTTCAAAATAGACTTGGGGCATTGCATAATTGCATTTATCCAAAAAAGAATTAAATGGAAATTCCATATGATAACTGGGATACCGATACGTGCTTAAAGCGACCAATGTGTTCGGCAAATATTTACGCAACTCTGTCATGAAGCTTTTTGCAGCAGTTGATTTACCCGGTTGTTTATATTGGATTTCTGCATCTATGACATAGCCATCCAATTTGTATCCGGATACGCGTTGAGCTGCCAGGCGAGCTTCCTGTAAAGGATCATCACCGTAAACATAGTGCCAACCCCAGACCTGGATACCTTTTGCGTGTAATGCAGTTACAACAGGGGCTATATAGTCAATTTTCTTTACTGAATCATAATTGGATAATGCAATACCATCAGCAATCTTGATCAGGACATGGGTGAATTTTGATTCAACAGCACGAGCAGCAATTGAAGCAGGATTCCCGTTTTCACAGCTTGGTACTTTCCAGATAAAAAAACCTTTACCTGATAATCCCATTATTCACCAATCCGATCTTTTTTATTGCTCATCAGGTTTCAGATTACCTTCCAATCCCAGTTCAGGGGCTATTGTCCTCATCGCCTGGATCACATTATCGACATGCTGCCAGAGATCCAGACCGCACTCTAAAGCTCCAGCTTCCATTTCCTCGCGGTTGGTACCAGCGGCAAAAGCTTTATCCTTCCATTTTTTCTTCACTGATGGAGATGTCAGGTCATATAATGACTTGGAAGGCCGAACAAGTGCGACAGCGGTCACCAGTCCGGTAATTTCATCACAGGCACTCAAGTATTTTTCCATATTGGTCACCCTAGGAATACCCAAGTTTGATCCGTGGCTCAATATGGCATGAATGATCACCTCGTCAACCCCCAGGGATCGTAATATCTCAGCACCAGCAGCCGGATGTAATTCTGCAGTCGGGTGAATCTCCCAATCAAAATCATGTAGTAAACCGGTCAATCCCCACTGTTCAGTATCCTCATTTAATGTTTTTGCATAATATCGCATGACTGCCTCGACTGACAGCATATGATTGATCAGGCCGGGGCTTTTGACATATTGTTTTACGATAGTTAATGCTTGTTCACGTTTCATATTAATTAAATACTAAGCACAATAATTAGTTTGATTGACATAATTATTGCAAGGTTCATGCCGTAGATTAATTCTCAGGGAATATAGGTTCTTTGACACCGAGAACTGGAACAGGGTGAGTTATATTAACCTCGATCGTCGAAACCAACATCGCAGCAATTTCACGAAAATTCCAATATAGTTGCGAACTTTTCCTATATGAAATATTTTCAGCAGCATACCCGGTAACTGCTATTCCCAGATTTCGGCATGTGTACAATGCCCGAGGTAGGTGGAATGGCTGTGTGACCAAAATTGCGCTTTTAATTCCAAAAATTGACTTTGCTCGATAGCATGAATCATATGTTCGCCGTCCCGCATAATCCAAAACGATATCACTTTCAGGAACTCCCAGGCTGAGAGCATATTCCCGCATTGCTCCTGGTTCGTTGTAATCCAAGTTACTGTTGTCACCACTCATAAGCAATTTCTTTACTTTTCCGTTTTTATATAACTCAACTGCACTTTGGACCCGATCCCTCAATATTGCCGTTGGAGAACCATCCCTGCGGAGACCTGCACCAAAAACAAGGGCAACCTGGGCTTCTGGTTGATCGTTGAGCTGATGAATTTCACGATATGTTGAAATAACAATATAAATTCTTGCTGCAGCAGCTAAGATTATTATTGAAGCTAGTATTACAAGAAGAATCCTAGATAATAGAATAAACATTTTTTTCACCATTATAAAATTCTACCATTGAATAAAACCAATCAAATATCAAGGTATAATTTTATTATTCGGATGGAGCAAATATGCGAAAAGAAAAATGGACAGTGATTTTGGTAATTGGAGCAATAATAGCATTCCTCGTCATCAGTATCTATCTGATTGATTCCGTTAACAAAACGGTAAACAATATCATTCAGCCCATTGTTCAAGCAAATTCGGGTATCTCAACACAGGTTGCAGAAATCCTACACCCTACGCCGACCATTCGCCCAGACCCGATTACGATCATTCACTCAATTCAACCATTAGCTCGGTTGGAAACCATCCAATATTCAGTGGAAAAGGTGATCACCGGGGAAACGGGTCAGGGATTGTTTAAGACCTTTGTTGGAGATAAATTGCTGTTTATCGCTCATGGAACGGTCATAGCCGGTGTGGACATGAGTAAACTTACTCTGGATCATATTCAAGAGCGCGATGGTGGTCTGGTTTTATCTTTACCTGAACCGGAGATATTTATTGCATCTCTTGACAATGAACAATCATATATTTACGACCGGCAAACCGGGATTTTTACTAAAGGGAATCCACAGTTGGAAACTGAAGTAAGAAGAGCAGCAGAGAAAGAGATCGAAGCTGCAGCATTACAAGATGGAATTCTCAAGCTGGCGAAACAAAACGCTATCACCTACCTGACAAATTTTCTGAGAGACCTCGGATATGATCATGTGATCGTAGAACAGCAATAAAGTTAAATTCGTTCATTCCATATCCTACTACTATACTTTTCCTGTTCAATTCTCTTTGCTGAAACAACTTCTTCTGCTGTCAATTGTCCATTTATAAAAACCAAATTATAGGTTTCTTCAAAAGCCCGAACGAGATCAAGCGCCGATTGCTGCCAGGTAACAGATTTTCCTGTCTGGTCTTCAATAGTGGTTGCCCGTAATAAAACCCGCTGGGCGGCTTCCTTTCGAGAGTCTTCATCTGAATAAGTTAAAACTTTGACTATTCTACTGATATCCCCGGTGAGAGGAATTGCCCCATGTTGCAGAATGGCATTCTTACGCCTGGCCTGGGCACTTCCAATGATCTTCTTTCCTGCGACTGTGATCTCATAATTCGATGGAATTTCAAAACACACTGGTTCGACTTGATTTTTCGCCTGTTTCTGATTCTTCCCGTGATCGAGGTTCAAGGGAATACTTTTGTAACATTTGAATGAATGCTCGGGATATTTTTTGATAACTTTCTAGTATTCCACCGCTTAATATTGGCTGTTCTGCATTTCCCGTAATTGAATAGGTAAGTTCATCAATATGAAGGATAGCCCGTCCGCCGGTAGGCCTCCTGACAAGATCCCACCCCATCTTTTTTAATGCTTCCTGGTCAACTTCCTTGATTTGCTGTGCATGTCCCAATGACAGGCAGGGAGGATTCCATGAATACAGCCTAAGCGTAGACTGGTAGTTATCTCCTTGAGCAGCCTCGAGTAAGGCATCATCTACAGCCATGTTCCAGGATCCTGGTGCGGGAGGGTCAATAATCAACCGCCATTGATTCGGTTCATCTTTTTTTGACATCTGTTTATAATCCTCGATTCTCACATATTGCCATTAAATTCTAACATATCCAGTTTTAAATTAGTTAGCCGAGAATAACAGTACAATTTGTGTTGCACTAATTCGTAAAATGACTATGATAGAATTGGATTTCAGGAAATAAGAAATGACAAAAAACAACAGCATTTTGACTGAACAACGCGATACCATTGAAATCCATTTACCTGATGGGAGGGTAATATCGGGTAATCGAGGTGGGACAATAGCAGATTTCCTGGAAATACTTCCAATCGAAGAGCGGCAAATTATAGTTGGTGCGATCGTGAATTCTGAGCTGAGGGAATTAACGCTCCCCCTTACTATGGATGCGACAGTAGTTCCAGTAACGATGAAAAGTTCAGATGGAGCAAGAATTTACCGTCGCTCCTTAACTTTTCTGCTCGAAGTTGCCTTTGAGGATCTTTTTCCGAATGTTGAGCTATGGATAGACCATTCTGTATCCTCTGGCGGTTTCTTTTGCCAGGTCCGTGGCCGTGATCCATTAAGTAATGATGAGTTGGATCAATTAAGCAAATTGATGTCAATCCTTGTCCAAACAAATCTCCCTTTTGAAAGGCAAAAAGTACCGCTCAAAGATGCCATTGAGTACTTTAAATCAAAGGGGGAGTCTGATAAAGTCCGCCTGCTTTCATACAGACAAAAAGAATTCCTCATACTCTACAGGTTGGAAAACCACAGAGATTATCTCCATGGATACATGGTTCCTTCTACCGGATATATTAAATGGTTTGGATTGACCAAAATGAACCATGGATTTGTATTAAGTTACCCGAGACGCTTTGCACCGACCGAAATTCAACCAATGCCGCCATCATTAAAACTGGTAACTACTTTTCATGAGTATGGTGATTGGTTGGAGCGGCTTGGTATTGAGAGTGTTGGTGCGTTGAATGATGCAATTGCTGCTAACAGGATCCGGGAAGTTATTCTTGTATCTGAGGCATTGCATGAACAAAGAATCTCAGATATCGCCTCTCAAATTGCCCAAAAGATAAAGGATATTCGGGTTGTATTAATCTCCGGCCCATCATCATCCGGAAAAACCACTTTTTCAAAGCGACTATCCGTTCAGCTTCTATCACAGGGTGTATCTCCGTATGCGCTTGAGATGGATAATTACTTTGTTGATCGGGAAATGACGCCGAAAGACAAAACCGGTGCCTATGATTACGAAGTTATTGATGCACTCAACCGGCCACTTCTAAACTCCCACCTCACAGATCTGATCGCTGGAAAAGAAGTGCAAATCCCGCATTTTGATTTTAAAGCCGGGAGGAGCTTTCCGGGTGAAATGGTCAAGCTACTCCCTGGACAGTTGATCGTTCTGGAGGGAATTCATGGACTGAATCCCCAATTGTTACCTGATATTCCATCGGAACAATCATTCAGGATATATGTTTCATCTTTGACACAACTGAACCTTGATAAACATAATCGGATATCTACGACTGATACTCGCTTGTTAAGGAGAATTGTTCGTGATGCTAATGATAGAGGTTATAGTGCTCACCAAACACTGCAGCGATGGGAATCAGTCCGGGCTGGAGAAAAAAACCACATTTTCCCTTATCAGGAAAATGCAGATATCATGTTTAATTCAGCCCTGGCCTATGAATTATCAGCCATAAAACCTGTGGTTGAACCACTTTTACGTCAAGTGCCATTTGGCAGCCAGGAATATATCGAGGCTAAAAGATTATTGGCATTTTTGGATTGGTTTCTTCCGATTAATAGCGACTTGATCCCGGATAATTCCATTATTCGTGAGTTCCTGGGGGGCTCCATACTACACGACTTCAAATTATGGCAAAATAACCGGTAGGTAAGATCATACCTGAGTAATATACGATAATTGCACTACGGTGATTTAATGAAATCAACCTCCCTTTAGACACGGGGAGGTTGATTGATTTCCAGGATTAGAATTTTCCGGTTGGAATCTGGTTACAACTGTTAGCTTTTCAAGTAACTCTTAATTACCCGACCGAGGCGCTCCATTCCAACTGTGATTTTTTCCGGCGTCGGCATGGAGAAGTTTAACCGCATGGTGTTTTTTCCACCACCATTCGGGTGGAAGGAGGTGCCAGGAACGAATGCCACCTTTTCGGCAATGGCAGGCTTTAATATCTGAGTAGCGTCCATGTATTCTGGCAGAGTAGCCCATAAGAAAAGTCCACCTTTTGGATGTGTCCATTTGACCCCTACAGGCATGAATTCCTCCAACGCCTCGAGCATCACATCACGCCGTTCACGATAAACACTACGGATCAGTTTTACATGCTGGTCAAGGAATCCACCTTTACCTACTTCGTAAGCGACAACCTGGTTAAATGTGGCTGTATGAAGGTCGGCACCTTGTTTAGCTTGGACCAGTTTTCGAATGACTTCAGGCGGTGCGATGATCCAGGCGAGCCGGAGACCAGGTGCTAGAATTTTTGAGAAAGTACTCAAATAGATCACATTCCCAGAATATGATGTACAGTCGATAGAGTACCGCAGTTCACCGTCGAGAACGGCTACCGAGGGTATGTGATCTCCTTCAAAACGTAATTGTCCATAAGGATCATCTTCAATTATTGGAACTCCATACCGGTCAGCTAATTCGAGGATTTTTTTACGTCTTTCCAATGATATAGTAACGCCAGTGGGATTTTGGAAATTGGGAAGAAGGTACATAAACTTTGGCCCGGTTCGCAGTTGTTCTTCCAGGGCCTCAGTCATCATTCCTTCTTCATCAGATTTAACCACGACATATTCTGCACCATAGGCATTCCAGGCTTGAAGCGCACCCAGGTATGTTGGTGATTCGACAAGAATGCGATCACCATGATTGATGAATATTTTGCCAAGCAGATCCAGGGCTTGCTGTGACCCGGATGTGATCATTACGTTTTCCGTCTGTATACCTATTCCCATTCTTTCTGAGTGACGTACGATCATTTCCCGTAAAGGTAGGTATCCTTCCGTTGCTCCATATTGTAAGGCTATATTACTGAGGTTTTTCAAAACATATTGACACGCTTCACCGATTTTTTCGGTTGGGAATACTTCAGGAGCAGGCATTCCTCCACCGAAAGAGATGATTTCCGGGTTTTCTGCTAGTTTCAATAATTCCCGAATTGTTGAACTCGTCATCCTCTGCGTTCTTTGAGCATACCGGTGATCCCAGGGGGTTTGCATAAATTAATCTCTCCTTATCAGTTAATTTGATAGTGGATCGGTTAATTACCTTTACGGTAATTATTTTGGAAAACGGGTGACAACGACAGCAGCAGTGGGGAGGACGACTTTATCCCCTGCAATTAATTGGGCAGGTGGTTTTCCTGTGGAATTCGGATTACCCTGATATATGAATAATGGTGTTCCCTCTATACTGGATTTTATTTCAAGTGAAGCCAGACCTGTGAGGTAGCCTTCGCTATCTATCGCACAGCTTGTAACCACACCAATCACTTTCCCTTTTTTATCAAGAACAGCATCTCCATTGTGAGCCATTCGGATTGCTTTTTCGGTGAACCGGAAACGAATTACAACCGTGGAACGATTTTTCTCGCGGTCGCTGAATGCCTGCCTGCCGATGAACCATGGTTTGTACAGTTTCACATAAGATCCAAACCCGGCTTCTGCAACACCCAGATTCATTTCACCCCCCATTTCATGCCCATAGAGGGGTAGCCCTGCTTCAGTTCGCAAAGAATCTCTGGCTCCAAGACCACATGGAAGCAAGCCAAGCGGCTTACCTTTTTCCATTAAAGCATTCCAAAATGCGACCGATTGATCTGGATGGATAAATAATTCAAAGGCCATCTTTTCTCCGGTGTAACCCGTTCGAGACACGATCAGGTCAAACCCGCCGACGGACGCATCGCAAAGTTGTGTACGTTTTAATCCCATGATCTGCTTCCTTGTGGAAGCGTCACATCCAAGCGAGAGCAGGATATCCCGCGATTTTGGGCCTTGTAAAGCGATATCCACCCGCATATCCTTACCAGCTTTTGGATCCCGTAAATTTCTAAAAACGACATCTCGACCGAAAGCTTTAACCCAAGGTTGAACGGGATCAATCGAAACTTCTCCATTTTTGACAGCATTCAACCATGTCCAGTCTTTATCATCATTCGAAGCATTCACCACCACAAGGAACTTCTCTTCGGCACGGCGATATACCAGGCAGTCATCCAATACATTTGCATTTGGATCAAGGAAGTGTGTGTAACAGCTTTCTCCGATTTCCAACCCGGCAATGTCATTACCACAAACTGAATCGAGGAAGGGTGCAGCTGAATGTCCTTCAGCCTGGTAAACTCCCATATGCGAAACGTCAAATAAACCTGCTGCCTGGCGGGTAGCCAGGTGTTCTTCGATTACAGAGTTGTACCACACCGGCATTTCCCACCCTGCAAAAGGTACCATTTTTGCGCCGAGTGATTTATGGGATTTGTTTAAGGCAGTAAATTTCAGCTTTTCTTCCGGTTCCACCCAGGTGAAGGCGGATAAGGACTTTCCTGGTTTAGTATGGTGTCCGATGGCATATGCTTTGTCTGAAAAATCCTTCTCACCTGTAGTTGAGAATTTTGAAGGTTCAACTTCTTCCACCAGGATGGGACCCGGTAATCGTTTTCGATAATCCGGATCAAACCCGGCAAACCCGTCAGAAAGATCTCTTAACCATGTTGCGGTTTCGCCAAAGTCATTTTTGTCTATGTTCAGTAAGAATTGGTAAGTTGCAATGGATTTTAAATCTCCGGAGACAATTTTTCCATTCACAACCAGACTGGTGGGTTGCCCTTCGCCCGGTTTGAGTGCTTCAACATTACTCGATAAAACATAATTCAGGAATGTGCGGATGTTTTCCCCGGTTAGTTTGAGTGTGATTACCTTGCTTTTGGAAGCAGGTTCATCATCAATATAAAAGAAATGCGGGTATCCGTGTTTCTGCGTTTCTTCAACCATGCCGGCTTGTTCAGCCATTTTGCGAACTTTGAGTTTAGCTGCTTCAAACACCTGAAAGTCAATTTTTGCCCTATCAGCAGGTCCTTTACGGGTTTCAATGGTATAGGGTGTTACGGCTAATAGAATATCTGCAATAATGTCAGCCAACTGGACCATCTCGGCTTCTTTGAAGCCTCTCTGGGTTAGCCAGGGAGTGCCCATGCGTACGCCGGAGCTCGCGAAAGAAGATTTATCGCCGGGAATCGTATTTCGGTTGCAAACTATGCCTGCAAGATCCAGAATTCTTGCTGCCATATCCCCCATTAATGGGGTGCCATCCGGACCGACAACAGATTTACAATCCAAATTCAACAGATGTGTATCAGTTCCACTGTAAGAAATGTGAAAACCACGTTTCTTCAGCTGGTCGTTGAGAGCGCCACAGTTCTTAATGATCTGGAATTGCAAAGATTTGAATTCTTCGGTTCGTGCTAACTTGAAGGTCAATGCCAGGGCTGCAAAAACATTCACATGGGGGCCACCCTGTTCGCCAGGGAAGATGGACTTGTCGATTTTTTTGGATAATGCAGCATCCGTGGTGATAATACAAGCGCCGCGGGGACCGCATAGCGTCTTATGGGTGGTAAATGTGGTGATATGCGCATATCCTATTGGTGAAGCTAGTGCCCCGGCAGAAACCAGTCCGGCAATATGCGAGATATCCGCCAACAATATGGCTCCGACAGAATCAGCGATTTCCCGGAATTTTTTCCAATCCGGCAGCCATGGATAAGAAGTGTAACCGGCTATGATCATCTTTGGCTTATGTTCGAGTGCAAGGGCTTCAACCTGGGCATAATCAATTTTTTCCGTAATCGGGTCGACCAGGTAATGGACGAAATGATACAGTCTTCCGGAACGGTTCACGGATGAACCGTGGGTCAGGTGTCCGCCGTGAAGCAGGCTCATTCCAAGTACTGTGTCACCCGGATTGACTACAGCCGGGTAGACAGCATTATTGGCAGGTGCGCCTGATAGTGGTTGTACATTGACGAATAAGTCATCTGCCTTTTTGCCATTCGCTGCGAAAGCTTCTGCACATCTGCGTCGAGCTAAAGATTCGATCACATCTGCATATTCCACACCCTTATAAAACCTCGGGTCCGAATAACGACGATAATCGGCTAATCGATTTGGATAATCCAGAATCTCTTTTTCATCCATGATTCGCATCTCATCATCCGGGTACCCTTCAGCATATATATTCTGAAAGGAAGTGGCGAGGGCTTCACGCACTGCCAAAGGTGCGGTGCTCTCACTGGGGATCATGATTAGCTTTCGATTTTGCCGTTCAGTTTCTAATTGAGCTAATTCAAAAACATCTTTGTCTAATTCAGCCAGCTTTCCACGAAAAAGATAATCTTTCATTCTGTCTCCTGGTGTTAAGGTTAACAACTATAGAGTAAAAAATTTGCCCGACTTATCATTTGATAATCGGGCAAATAATATACGGTTACTTTTACACAGATACACCTGTTTGTAGAAACAAGCAGGTGTATGGAAGATATTCAAGCATGTTGAATATTCGCTGCATTTTCACTCCTCCATAATTGTATTACCTGACTAACTTACGGTCAAGTCTTGTTTAGTCTTTGTTAAACCAAAGTAGAAATGTCCCCTTTTACCAAAGTTAAAATGTCCCCATACGTGGAGGCAGAAAGTGGACAGAATATACAAGATGAGTGAAAAAGAGATCATAAAAACACAGGTCATGAATCAATTGGAAAAGAAGGCAATAACCCAACGGATGGCAGCAGAACAACTTGGAATAAGTATTCGGCATGTAAAAAGATTGTCGAAGATCTACCAAGAGCGAGGACTGGAAGGGTTAATCAATAAAAGCCGTGGGAAACCAAGCCACAATCAGCTGAGGGAGGAGGTAAAGAAAAGTATAGTAAACCTGATACTTGAAAAGTACCGAGATTTCGGTCCAACACTAGCCACCGAGAAATTGGTAGAGCTGCATGGGATTAAAATCTCGGATGAGAGTGTGAGAAAGATCATGATCTCAGAAGGGTTGTGGAAGCACAGACGAAAGCAGAAATTGAAGGTCTTCCAGATGCGAGAAAGAAGGGCATGTTTTGGAGAATTGATCCAGATTGATGGATCAGATCATGATTGGTTCGAGGGAAGAAGCCCAAGAAGTACTTTGCTGGTCTTTGTTGATGATGCTACAGGGAAACTGGTAGAACTATGGTTTGTGTCACACGAAAGCTTCTTTGGCTATTGTGAGGCATCGAGACATTATTTCGAGCGTTATGGTAAGCCTGGAGCCTTTTATAGTGATAAACATGGCATCTTTCACCTCAACAACCCAAGAGTAAGTCCTGGAGATGGCCTAACGGACTTTGGTAGAGCAATGAGTGAACTCTGTATAGAGATCATCTGTGCCAATACCCCGCAGGCTAAAGGGCGAGTGGAGAGAGCCAATAAAACACTACAAGATCGGCTGACTAAAGAACTCAGACTTCAGAACATTTCATCACCCGAAGAAGCTAATCTTTGGCTTCCAGAGTTCATCCAAGACTACAACAACCGGTTTGCCACTACTCCTCGAAGTGATCTTGATTTTCATATCCCGCTTTCAGTCTCAGATAATCTGGATTTCATCTTGTGTAGAAAAGAGAACTCGCACCTTATCTAAAAATCTCACTTTCCAATACCACAAATCCATTTACCAAATCCATGTTGATCGACCCACGTATGCATTAAGAAATTCTGTCGTTACTATCCTTGAAAACTCTAATCATGAAATTATTGTGCTTTACAAGAACCATCCCATTAATTTTGATGTATATTATCTACAACAAAAACAAGCTGAAATCGTTCCTTCCAAGTCGATTGATTTTGCATTGCGTAATGCTTCCAAAGCTCATACTCCTGCAGCAGATCATCCTTGGAGAAATTTCAACCTTAACAAAGAAGCCCCCTTAAAAGGGGACATTCTAACTTTGCCTAATTAGGTGACATTTTAACTTTGGGCTAACAGTCTTGTTTAGTCTTGTGTTGTTTTCTATTCAACAATTATTATGGAGTTTTGGCAATTTGAGATTGCATCCACTGATCTGTGAACTCAAAAACTTCGGCTTTTTCAGGTTCGTTATGCAGTTCGTGGAAATATCCATCCCACTCGTGGAATGTTACATTCGGTGCTGAAGTCGCAAAAGCACGAATGGCTTCGCAGGATACGATATGATCCCCGGTCCCATACATTAGCAGGAGCGGAAGTTTAAATTCCTTTGCATGTTCTGAAGCCCATAAGCCGGCATTTAAGAAATCCAACCCAAATCTAGCGGTGATCTTATCGTGGACCAATGGATCTGCCTTATACTTTCTAACTACATCCTTATCTCTTGAAATATTCTCTACATCCAACCCATTCGCCATTGAAAAAGTTGGCACGATGGAATATAACAATTTGCCAAGGGATAATTTCCAGGGTGCCACTTTATCCCCAGCGGCTAAACCGGGGCTGGTAGCAATTACACCGGTAAGGCTGTTCTTGATTTTCAAAGCATAATTGAGAACCATCACACCGCCCAGACTGTGACCATACAGAAAAACTGGTTTTCCGGGGAATTGTGCAATTGTTGAATCAATAAATACTCTAATATCATCCAACGCCGTTTCCAGGCTGGCATAATGGCCACGTTGACCTTGCGATTTTCCATGACCACGAAGATCAAAGGCAGCTACTACGTAGCCTTTTGATCGGAAGTACTCTGCGACGTGGGCGTACCGCGACGAATGCTCCCCCAGGCCATGGATCAAACAGATGACTGCTTTAATTTCACCATCTGGCTGCCAGATCTGCTGAAATAATTCATTATCTACTTTTGTTTGGCTGGTGGATGTGTTGTAAGACATTTTTCCTCCAAATGTGCAATTGTATAGAATTGGTCTACAAGATTATAATAAGCCCAGTTGATTTTCAAGTCAATTGTATCAATACGATATCCAGTGAAAGAAGAATATTGGCTAGATGAATATCAAACCGGATGGATTATTTATATCCCAAGGATAAGTAACCTATAAATAGTGCCCCAAAAAACAAAGAGGATTGAAATGGAAAATTCAGTAATATCCGAAGGAAATGGATTTACCTGCCGGGAATTGACAAAAGAGACATGGGAAGACCTGGTCTCACTTTTCGGAGACCACAGAGAAGTTGCTGGCTGCTGGTGTATGTGGTTCCGTGGATCACGAAAGGAATGGGAAGATAACAGGGGAACGGGGAACAAGTCACGTTTGAAAGCTATAGTTGATAATAGGAGTCCTGTCGGGCTGATAGCATATTCAGGAACTGATCCGGTAGGCTGGTGTGCAGTTGCTCCTAGAATTGATTACGATGTTTTAGAGAGAACAAAGTTTTACAAAGCAATTGATGATAAAAACACCTGGGCAATTACATGCTTCTTTACTGTTAAGACCCATAGGAAAATGGGAGTCACACGATTTTTGATCAATGAAGCGATTAATTATGCTCGCAATAATGGAGCTGAGGTTTTGGAAGCATTTCCATCTGTTCCAAAAGAGGCAGTTATACCTGACGTAAATGGTTACAGGGGCTTTTTCCAGGTCTTTTTGGATCTCGGTTTTTCTGTCGCATCCAGGAAACAAGAAAACAAACCAATACTCCGTTACGATCTCAAAAAATAATTTATTTCAGGAGAAGTACATGATAGATCAAAGACTAGTAAAACTTGCAGATCTGTTGGTCAATTATTCCGTGGAAGTCAAACCGGGTCAGAAAGTTCTCATCCAGGGATCAGTTTTGGCAGAAGCTCTGATAAAAGAAGTCTATATCAAGGTATTAGAAGCTGGTGGGCATCCGATCAACATGATCTCTTTCAGAGAACAAGACTATACTTTTTTTACTCACGCCAATGAAGATCAGCTGAAATTTATCCATGAACCTGTCAAATATATGTATGAGAATTATGATGCCCGGATTTATATTATGGGTGGTGAAAATACGCGCAGTCTGACAAATATCGATCCTGACATTGCAACGATCAGGCATAAAGCAACGGGTTCGCTTTTGAATACCATGTTACGACGGTTTAGTGCTGGTGAATTCCGTTGGACTTTAGCAATGTGCCCGAATTCAGCAAATGCACAGGAAGCAAGCATGAGCATGGAAGAGTATGAGAATTTTGTGTTTAATGCTTCCATGCCGAATTTGGATAACCCTGTTCGATTCTGGAAAGAATTTTCAAAAAAGAATCGAAGAATAATTGATTGGCTGAAAGGGAAAAAAGAAGTGCATATTACCGGTATTGAGACAGATTTAAAACTTAGGATCGATGACCGTCCTTTTATAAATTGCGATTGTCATGAGAATGTACCTGATGGTGAGGTTTTCACCAGTCCGATCGAAAATAGTGCTCAAGGACATATTTATTTCTCGTATCCGGCGATTTACGACGGTCATGAAGTGTCTGGTATCCGTTTATGGTTCGAAAAAGGAAAAGTAGTTAAGGCAACTGCAGAAAAGAACGAAGAGTATCTGAATAAAGTGTTGGATACGGATAACGGTTCCCGTTTCCTTGGAGAATTTGCTTTCGGACTAAACCCTGGAATTACACAATTCACCGGTGAGATCCTTTTTGATGAGAAGATCAATGGCAGTGTACACCTTGCTGTGGGGACTGGTTTCCCGGAATCAAAAAGTGAAAACGAATCTGCTGTCCATTGGGACATGATCTGCGATTTGCGTCATGGCGGAGCAGTGGAAATTGACGGACAACTGATCTATAGCAACGGAGATTTTACGATAGATTTTTAAAGCGGTTTACCGTTTTTTTGGTTGTTTGTTTTTATGAAATATTAATCGCTTCATATAAACAATAGTGTATCAAATAGTAAACATCAGAGTGGTTGTGATTATTGAAAACAGATATGTTCATAACTTTTCTGTTTCATGGATGGTACGGTAAAATTACAAATGTAAGTTAACCAACCCATCTTTCTATTGGAGGTGTACATTGATCCAGATCTATAAATCCGCAGAAAATGGGATAGAACTAATCAGTAATGTAGTAAATAATTGTTGGATCAATGTCGTAGATCCCACACCTGTAGAATTAGCAGAACTACGAGAACTAAAACTCCCCCAGGATTTTCTAACCTATCCATTGGATATGGATGAAAGACCAAGGACGGAAAGGGAGGATGATGGCACATTGCTGATCATCATTCGTGTGCCAGTATACGAAGGGGAAGGTTCAGATATCCCTTATGCCACCATTCCCTTAGGAATCATCATTAACGAAGACCACATCCTTACCATTTGCCGGCAGGAATGCGATATTTTAACTGCTATGGCATCCGGTAAAACGAAGGGTTTCACAACCGGGAAAAGATATAGATTATTCCTGCGTTTCTTATTGGGTGTTGCGACCAGGTACTTAAGCTATTTGCGTGAGATCAATAAAGCGACCGAATTATTGGAAGACAGGTTGCAGCATTCAGTAAAAAATAAAGAAGTGCAAGAATTGCTTAAATACCAAAAGAGTCTGGTTTACTTCGCGACTGCCTTAAGGGCAAATGAGTTACTGCTTGAAAGGTTACAACGGATGCAGTTATTCAAGCAGTACCCTGACGATGAAGATCTGTTGGAAGATGTCATAACAGAAAACCAACAGGCCATTGAAATGACAGACATTTCCTCCAACATTCTCAGTTCCATGATGGGTGCTTTTGCATCGATCATATCGAATAACCTGAACGTGATCTTAAAATTCCTGGCATCAATTACTATTGTTTTGAGTATCCCCACCATCGTGACCAGCTTTTTTGGAATGAACGTGACCTTGCCGTTTATGAATCACCCTTTTGCCTATTTGATCATCATTGGTTTATTTCTGGGCATAAGTTTTGTGGTGGTCTATATCTTTATGAAGAAAGATTGGTTCTAATCCTTAAAGACAATTTTCAGCGCCAATCCAATTGTTGTACAAACACTAAACAAAAACCTACCAGGGGATTTTTCTGGTTTCAAGATGAATTAGAATTGAGAGATGGAAGAAATTACAACCACTCACGTTGAAAATGAATGTACAGATGGATCTGGTTTCCTCAGGCTGGTTAATTTATCCAAAGGATATTTTGATGGGAAGAAACAAAGAATTGTTCTAAACAATACCTGTTTCCAGTTTGGATTGGGGGAGTTTACAGCAATACTTGGAAAAAGCGGAAGCGGAAAAACCACGCTTTTAAACCTGATCAGTGGTATTGACCGGCCTGATTCTGGTTCTGTCTATTTAAATGATATTGATCTTACTCAGCTCAATGAAGATGAAAGGACGATGATCAGGCGGAAGAAGATCGGATTTATTTTTCAATTCTTTAACCTGATTCCAACTCTATCAATATGGGAGAATGTTACATTACCCCTTGAATTAAATGACCATTTGGATGCAGCAGGTAAGAACAAGGCAGAAGAATTATTAATCGCTGTGGGTTTATTGGACCGGAAAAATGATTTTCCAGATCAGCTTTCAGGTGGTGAACAGCAGCGCATCTCCATCGCCAGGGCACTTGTACATGATCCTGAGCTATTACTGGCTGATGAGCCGACCGGAAATCTGGATGAAGAAACCGGAATTGAAGTGATGCAGTTGCTTGATAAGTTAATTCGTACAAATGGAAAAAACCTTGTCCTGGTTACCCATAGCCCAACTGCGGCCGCTTTTGCTGACCGCATCCTTGTTTTGAGGGATGGACATTTAACTGAAGATCACCGGGGAAAGGATTTAGTTCTCTAAGGTGAAAGTCAGGCTGTTCCCTCATTTACGATTATTTTCCCGATCATCTTTTGCCTATCTGTTTCGACATAAGATCCAGGGATTATTAATGGTTATGGGTATAACCATTGGAGTAGCTGTCGCGGTGGCTATTGACCTGGCAAACGCAAGTTCAGCAAAAGCCCTGGAATTGAGTACACAATCTTTGGTAGGTAAGGCGACTCATCAGGTATTTGCTCCTCCAGCAGGATTGAATGAAGCAGTTTTTGTTGATATTGTAAAATCCGGATTACCGTTGAAGGCTGCGTCTGTCATTTCAGGTATTGTTACGTCTCCACAGATGGGAAATTCACCAATGCAGTTGATGGGTATCGACCCATTTTACGATTATGTATTTAGAAGTTATTTGGGCCAGACAAACCAATTTTTTGATGTAAACGCTTTTCAACTGTTTACACACCCAGGTGCAATCATTATTTCAAGATCCATTGCCATCCAGTATCATCTCAAACCTGGAGATACCTTGTCAATTGATTACGGTGGGGAGACTAAGAAAGCGTATGTAGCCGGTGTGGTTACAAGTAATGACAGTTATCAGAACCGGATATTCCAGGGATTGATCATTACAGACATCTCAACAGCACAGGAAATACTTCAAAAAGAAGGCACGATTGACCGGATAGATTTGATTCTTCCCCCCGGTAATCAGGCTATTGAGGAACTATTGTCATTATTATTGCCTGGTTCGGTAAAAGTGACTCCAATAGAGGCAATATCAGCGGGATTGGATCAACTCACATCTGCTTTTCAGACAAATTTGACAGCATTAAGCTTTCTGGCCATGCTGGTGGGGATGTTCCTGATCTATAACACCATGACTTTTTCCATAGTTCAACGCCGTTCTTTTTTCGGAATTTACCGGTGCTTGGGTGTTACCCGGCGGGAAATATTCTTAATGGTTATGGCTGAAGCAACTGTTATTGGAATTATCGGCGGTTTGTTGGGATTGATAGTGGGAATTGGGTTGGGTCAATTTACGATCAAAATGGTGTCACAAACAGTTAATGATCTTTATTTTACGACAACCATAAATTCTACATCCATCTCTTCATCGAGTTTGGTAAAGGGATTCTTGCTGGGTCTCATTACGACCATTATTACTGCAATTCCACCTGCGCTTGAGGCTGCATCAGTATCACCAAGAGAGGCATTATCTCGTTATTCAGTTGAACATCGGTCAAAGCAAAGATTATGGAAAGTAGCTTTAGGCGGGATTATTGCTTTGGTCATGGCTTTCGTGCTCATTAATGTTCCAACAAGGAGCTTGATAGTTGGATTTGGTATCATTGCCTTCATTACAATCGGTTTTGCAATGATTACTCCACTCGTAATGGTCTGGCTATTAAATTTTATCCAACCAATACTAAAGATAATAAGCAGACTTAGTGGGCGTCTAGCTCCGAGAAATCTGATCAGTTCTCTTAGCCGCACATCAGTTGCGGTGTCAGCATTGATGGTCTCCATTGCTGTCTCGATAGGCGTGGGACTTATGATTGGCAGCTTTCGTACTACAGTGGATGAGTGGCTGCGCACCTCATTACAGGGGGATGTCTATATCACCGCGCCATCATTTATTTCAAACCAGCCAACACTCCCGATTGACCCTGCCATACTTCCCGGACTAAAAACAAACCCGGAGATTGCCAGTTTTTATCAACTAAAGATCAACACTGTAGAATCTGAAAAGGGCGAGATCCAAATTGCTGCGACTGACAATAAGCAGCTTCCTTTTGAACGGCTGTATAAGCATATAGATATTCCTAAATCAGAGATCTGGCAAGCCATGGAAAATGGATCGATCCTGGTCACAGAATCTCTGGCTTACCATCTGGGAATTCCAGATTCGGGTGGAAGCATCAGATTGGCAACCAGCCAGGGATTGGTAAGCTTTCCGATCATCGGGGTGTATTACGACTATGCATCCACCTCAGGTACCGTCCAGATGCCGCTGGATGTATACCAGCGTTATTGGGGGGATAAAACGATATCCGCGATTGGGATTCACCTCAAGCCGGGGATTAATGCTGATAACTTTTCAAAGAATTTGCCGGGCATTCTTCCAACGAACCAGTCCCTCTTGATTCGACCTAACAAAGATTTGAGGCAGGATGTTATGGTCGTGTTCGACCGAACGTTTGCCATTACACGGGCATTGCAAATCCTGGCGATGGTTGTGGCATTTATCGGAATACTTAGTGCATTGGGATTGTTGCAGTTTGAGAGGCAGCGTGAGATGGGAATCATGCGGGCCTTAGGGTTAACCAACCGCGAGGTATGGTCACTGGCTATGTTGGAAACGTTCTTAATGGGTTTGGTTGCCGGATTGATGGCGATCCCAACCGGGTATACCCTGGCGCTGGTCCTGGTGGATATCATCAACCAGCGCTCCTTTGGCTGGTCGATGAGGTTATCGGCTTCACCGGTAATATTCCTGCAAGCAATTGGCATCGCCATAGCTGCTGCCGTTTTGGCAGGTATATTACCGGCATGGCGCATGAGCCATATGCAGGCTGTAGAGGCAATCCGTTATGAGTAGGAATACGTTTCGCGTTCAAAAAATACTGATACTACTTATAGTTGGAATTTTCATTTCAGGTTGCACCAGCCCAATCCCAAAGGACTTAGGGCAAAGTTCGCAAATCGAATGGGCTGATATCAAAAATATCAACACAAACCATTTTGATCATGCCGATCAAGGTCGGGTTTTTAGCTTCCCTGTGGACCATGGAGCGCACCAAAATTTTCAGACAGAGTGGTGGTACTTTACCGGTAATTTGAAATCTGAACAAGGGGATGATTTTGGATATCAGCTCACATTCTTCCGTCGTGCGCTCCTGCCGCAGGAAGATGTAATGAACCGGACGTCTGATCTAGCTGCAAACCAGATCTATATGGCTCATTTTACGGTAACCCATGCAGGAACAAACCGATTTTACCCGTTTCAACGATTTAATCGTGGTGATAATCAACTGGCCGGTGCATTAACTAGCCCTCTACTGAAAGTTTGGTTAGCTGATTGGCAGGTTCAACAAATTTCTGATAAGGAATTCCAATTAAATGCAAAGTCCGAAGGCATTGAAATTGACCTATCCCTTTCGGATGAGCATGGAATTGTCCTTCAAGGTGATAATGGGTTAAGTCAGAAAAGCTCAGACACAGCCTCATACTATTACAGTATTCCAAGATTGATAACAAAAGGCAGCGTTAGTGTTGAAGAAAAGAAATACCAGGTAACCGGAACCAGTTGGATGGATCATGAATTCAGTACCAGCGCTTTATCGGGAGAACAGGTGGGTTGGGATTGGTTCGCCTTGCATCTCGATGATGGAAAAGACATTATGGTATACCGGATGCGAAACCGGGATAGGTCGGTGGATCCGAATTCAAATGGCTCACTTTTAGTACCCGGTCAACCACTAATAGGATTGGCTGTGGAGGATTTTAATATTTCTTCGACGGGAACCTGGAAAAGCCCGACATCAAAAGCTTCATATCCATCTGGTTGGCGTTTGCTTATTCCTTCCCAGGGAATGGACCTAAAGATAACTCCTTTGATCAAAGACCAGGAGCTCAATTTTGCCTTTACTTACTGGGAAGGTGCAGTTCTCATCGAAGGTGTAGTAAATGGGAAAAGTGTATCCGGATCTGGTTATGTTGAGTTAACTGGATATGCACACAGTATGCAGGGGCAGTTTTAACGAGTAGATCATCTTTCAGAAGACCATTTACCATAAATGGCGTTTGAGATCAGTCTTCCGGCACTTTTTTCAACTGTGACCAGTTCACCCACATCCAGTTTCCCACCCCTGGTTTTAGTGAGGTCATTCATGGCGCCATGCAGGGAAAGCGCAGAGGATTTTACAGCATACGCTGTCACGATCATAAATAGTGCATTCTGGTGCAAAGCACTCTTACAAGCAGTCAACATTTGTGGGAGAAGATTGAAAAATTCCCAAACCTCACCTTTGGGTCCACGGCCAAATTTCGGTGGATCCAAAATAATTCCATCATAAAATGTTCCGCGGCGGATCTCACGCTCGATAAACTTCAATGCATCGTCCACAATCCAGCGGATGGGAGAACCATTAAGATTGCTCAAGGATTGGTTTTCTCTTGCCCAACTGATCGCTTTCTTGGATGCATCGATATGGGTAACCTGGGCACCGGCTTTTGCGGCAAAAAGGCTGGCTAACCCGGTATAACCGAAAAGGTTTAACACTTTTATTGGGCGATTGGCTGTTGTAATGGCAGCAGTCATCCAATCCCAATGTACAGCCTGTTCCGGAAAAACTCCCAGGTGACGCGATGCACCAGCTTGTACCTTGAATTTGATTCCCTTGTATTCCATCATCCAGTTATCTGGTAGTTTCTTGTTAAATAACCAGTGTCCCCCATTTTCTTCTGCGGTCGTCTGGAAGACTGCATCTGCCTTTGACCATGTGCTTACAGGTCTGGCGGGGGACCAGACTGCTTGTGCTTCTGGACGTGAAAATGTGTACTTCCCGAATCGCTCCAGTTTTAATCCATCACCTGAATCGATCAGTTCATAGTCGATCCATTCCTGGGCAGCAGAGACTTGAATTGTGGGTGCTTTATTAGACATTGATCATCCTTCAATGAAAGTATATCAGATACTATGACTATCGTTCGATTAACCAACCTCGAACCGATTAGTCATTATCGGAAACTTTTACCCATCGTTTTAGAACATTTCTTGGGGGGTTATAATCAATATATATCTGGTGGAGGTGCATTAATGCAACAGCATGATTTTGATAAATATATTGAAAGAGCCGGCACACAAAGTGTTAAATGGGATCATTACCCAAAAGATGTGCTTCCTTTGTGGGTGGCAGATATGGACTTTCCCTCACCTCCTGCGGTTCTTACCGAATTAAAGAAAAGAGTTGAACATGGCATTTTTGGATATACATATCCTCCCCCTGATCTATTGAACGTCCTTCAAGACCGAATGCATACGCTTTACCATTGGGACGTAAATCCTGAATGGTTTGTATTAACGCCAGGTGTGGTTAGTGGGCTAAACCTTTTCTCCCATGCCTTTTCTTCCCAATACCAAAATGTGGTTGTACAAACGCCTGTTTATCCGCCAATTCTACATGCTGCGGATATCACCCATCTTCACAAACGGGAAGTACCATTGTTTCAAACCGAAAATGGTAGGTATGAAATCGATTTTGACCTTTTTGAAACTGCTGTAAGCGATGAACCAAGCCAGTTTATCCTGTCCAACCCCCATAATCCTACAGGGCGAGTGTTTACAAAAACTGAGCTTCAACAACTTGCAGAAATTTGTTTACGCCATGATGCTCTGATTTGTTCAGATGATATCCATTCAGACTTGATCTTTACTGGCAGTCAACATACACCCATCGCTTCGTTATCGAAAGAAATAGAAAAACGAACAATTACATTTATCGCACCCAGTAAAACATTTAATATAGCAGGGCTGGGATGTTCAGTCGCAATTATTAGTGATCCCGACCTTCGTAAGCAATATTCACAGGTGAGGGATGCATATGCCGGGCATGTGAATGCTTTGGGGTTGACAGCGGCGATGGCTGCATATCGTGATGGAGCAGATTGGCTCAAAAACCTAATAGCTTACCTGGAGCTAAATCGGAACATAGTAACTGATTTTGTTCAGAGCCAGTCTTCCGGGTATAAAGATCTTGTCCTGCTGAAGGGACATATTTGGCATGGCTGGATTGCAGGCAATTGGAATTATTGCCGAGCCCTTGCGAATTTTTTGTTAACGAAGCAAAGGTGGGATTAAATAATGGATTGGATTTTGGGGAACCTGGTCGTGGATTTGTTCGTCTAAATTTTGGCTGCTCAAAAAATGTACTATTGGAGGCTTTGCAAAGGCTAAAAACTGCGATTTCCAAAAAATTTCGTGGAGAATTGCGATGAAAAAGACAGGTAAATTCACCTTTTGGGGATGTTCCGTTCTGGTTATACTGATCATCCTAATCGGTTTTGCAGGGATATTTTTTGGTTTTGCAGGTGTTCTTCTGGTGCGAAAAGATCCCTTAAAAAGTTCTGAAGCCCTGGTGATTCTGAGCGGTGGTGGTGATGAACGACTTGAAGCTGGTGCGAACTTCTATCATGACGGAAAAGTTCGGCGCATTATCCTAACAGAGACCGATGAACTACAGACAGATTCCTCCACTCCAATAACGACCATAAATTATGACACGCTTGCTTCCCGTTATGGAATTGATAAATCCAAAATATACAAAACTAAGAAAACCTCCTCCAGTACTTATGAAGAAGCCCAGGCAGTACTGATCCTGATGAAACAAAAAGAATGGAAAAGCCTGGTTATAGTCACAGATAATTTTCATTCCCGAAGGACAGGAATGATTTTTGATAAAATTTTCAAGGGTTCAGGAATAAAATTGAGCGTTCAGCCGGTAAATGTTAAAGGATACTGGTATGATCCCTTAAAATGGTGGAAGGATTCTGAATCCCGTGATGTAACTATGCTTGAATATATTAAGATATTTTATTTTCTTTCCGGGCAATATGAGAAATAAAAGAAGCCGCCATAATGGCGGCTTCGATATGAATGATTTAGTATCTTATTCTTCAACAGGTACTACATTGGCTGCCTGAAGACCTTTTGGACCTTCTTCTACTGAAAATTCGACTTTTTGACCTTCCTTTAACCGTTTGTATCCTTCCATTTGGATAGCGGAAAAATGTACGAATACATCTTCTGCACCATCACGGCCTACAAAACCATAACCTTTGGTTGCATTGAACCACTTTATTGTACCAACAAAACGTTCTGCCATACTTTCTTTCTCCATTGAAAAATGTTTTATTCTACTTTCCCCACTTATTCGGGGTTAGAATATTCGACAAAAAATATTATCACGCTCAGATATGACTGTCAAGATATGTATTAAATGTTGAATTAAAGGTGATTAAGTAAGTTGTTAATATTCCTCAGGAATTATCAAAATTCTCGGGTTTGATCAAAGGTGGCTATAATTATCAATATTGTATATATATGATTTAACATGACTAAAAAATCCCTCATTTACGCTGTCTTTGTCCTTCTTGCAGCTTTCCTTCTCAACTTATATCCAGTTGATATTGAAGGTTTGATAGCTGTCCACCAAGCAAACCAGACATTAAAAGATGGCCAATCATTAGCTGCACTAAATCAATACATGGCCATTATTTACCATTCTCCAGAGAAAACATACCTTTACCAGCGCGCTGGAGAGGCTGCTTTTGCCGCCGGAGAATTTGAATTAGCCAAAAACTATCTTGAGCTAGCTGATAATAATAATGACTTGGATGAAATTGGTCTTTTGATCTTGGGTGATGTCTACCAACTTAATGGGAATTGGAAACAGGCAGTAAACGTTTGGAAGAAAATTGACCTGAATAAACAGAAGATTAATGAAGTATCCGCCCGGCTGCTTAATGTTTTTATTAACCAATCCATGTGGGGTGATGCAGAACTAACCTTAAAAGCCCGGCTGAAATTAAATCCTGATGAGCGTGAAACAAGCGAGATGCTTGCCTGGATTGAAATGTTTGTCGATCCAGAGAAAGCCCGAATTGTATTCAATGACTTATCTGCCGGGACAGATAATGCATACCATGATGTGAGCAGTCTTATTGATAAATATCCTGCAATTAAAGATGATGCACAGCAAGTAAGCATTTGGTGGTTGGAATTTGGAGATCTTGCAGTGAAAAATAATCACCCTGATATCGCCCTGAAGGCATTTGAGAAATCTATTGAGATCAATGAGAAATACGCTGTTGGCTGGGTAAAAATCGCCGCTGCAAAAACAAAGCATGCACTTGGATGGAGAAAAAGAGATCAAGCTTGCCCAAAAATTTGGAGAAAATGATCCTGTAGCGAATGCAATGGTGGCTGAATATTGGTATATCGATAAGAAGCTCGAATTATCTATAATTTATTTACATAAAGCACTGGAATTAGATCCAAATTCCCAGTACAGTTCTATCAAAGTTAAGCCAGATTCTTTCAGAAATTGGCAATATTAATGAGGGTCTGAAATATATTAAAAAGTCTGCTTTACAACAAAATACTGCCAATAGCTGGAAGAGTGTCATCATTTATTGTTTGGAAAATGGAATATATATTCAGGATGAAGCTTTACCAGCAGTAAGGAAAGCACTGAGTTTGGAACCGGATTCACCTGAAATTCTAGATTTAGCCGGGCAAGTATTCGTTGCACTTGAAGATGATATTACGGCAGAGCGATATTTTAATCAGGCAATTATGAAGGATAACATTTATTACCTTGCACATCTCCATCTTGGTACTTTGTATGCGAGGATTGGTTCAACAGAAAAAGCCAGAAACCATTTAACCATTGCAGCGCAACAAAGTGAGGATTTAGCCATAAGTGAGCAAGCTACAAAGATCCTTTCAAAGATCCGGACAGAATAGTCATATGTTAGAATTATTTATAATGAAAGCACGACAACTAATAGCAATTCTTCTCGTTTCAATTACTGTTATATTTGTACTAGGTGCATGCTCACCTCTGCTTGAATTGGCAGGGGTAAATTCAGTAAACAGCGAGAATACACCTTTTTTTATGGATGATTTTTCTGACCATCAAAATGGCTGGAAATTAACCATACAGGAAGAAGGTATTGTCCAGTACGATGGTGATGCAATTAGGATGTTAATTAAAAACCCGGGGACAGAGTTGTGGTCCACACCAGGTATTGTCATAAAAAACTCATCGATAAATGTGGATGCAGAAAAAATTAGCGGACCGGATAACAATCTCTTTGGTTTACTTTGTCGCTATAACGATGCTGACAATTTCTATGGGTTCCTCATCTCCAGTGATGGTTACTATGCAATTGTAAAGACTATCGGAGGGGAGCGAAGAATTCTAAGCTCAGATTCTTTTGAACCATCTTCATTTATTCAAAAAGGCGCATCCAACAACCACATTCGTGCGGATTGTGTCGATAAAACTTTGACTCTGTTTGTTAACTGGGAGAAGGTGGATGAGGTAGCTGATATCGACCTGTCTTCCGGAGACGTGGGTATAATTTCCGGGACGTTTACTGAACCAGGAACAGACATAAAGTTTGATAATTTCATCGTGATCGAGACCAACAAATAGCATGAAGATATACCTCGATACGGTTGGCTGCCGCTTAAACCAAAGTGAGATAGAAAAATATGCGGGTGAATTCAGAGCATTTGGTCATACCCTGGTTCCTAGAGCAGAAGATGCAGATGTAGCGGTAATTAATACCTGCGCTGTGACCGCTGCTGCGGCATCCGACTCGCGTCAAAAACTGCGCAAGATAATTCAGGATAAAAATTTACGTGTCATATCAACTGGATGCCTTACTGCAATCGAGCCCGGTTTATTTGGAACAGAACAAAATGTGCGGATCATAGACAATTTACAAAAGGATGATCTGGTAAAGTTGGTCCTAGGTGAAATCCATGAATTACATCCCGATGCAAGAATACCAATTCCAGGGACACGCAGCCGGACCCGGGCGTTTATTAAAGCGCAGGATGGCTGTAATAACTTTTGTACATTCTGTTTGACCCGAATTGCCAGAGGAAAAGCGCGATCTATTCCAGCCGCTACCGTTTTGGAAGACATTCGTGCTGCTGTAATAGGAGGAGTCAAAGAGGTTGTCCTCACAGGAGTGCAGCTTGGATCATGGGGATGTGATCTTAATCCTAAACTTCGACTGAAAGATTTGGTGGAACAGATCATCACAATATACGGTGATTTCCGAATTCGGTTTTCATCCATCGAACCCTGGGATGTAGATTCGGAATTATTAATGAACTGGCAAAAAGACCTGCGATTATGCAGACACTTCCATCTTCCTATGCAATCCGGATCCGAAGCAACATTAAGGCGCATGGCACGCCAAACTACCCCGAAGCAGTATGAAGCGCTTATTCTTCAAATTCATGAACTTCTGCCGGATGCAACAATAACCACGGATGTCATTGTCGGTTTCCCAGGTGAAACAGACGATGAATTTTCAGAATCGCTTGATTTTGTTAAAAGGATGGGCTTTTCTGGAGGTCATGTCTTTACTTACTCTTCCAGGGATGGTACGCCTGCAGCCAGGTATTCTGACCAGGTAACACAATTTACAAAAAAAGAACGCAGCAGGTTAATACGGCAAGTTCTGACCGAAAGTGGCAGACAAATACGATCAACCAACATCTCAAGTACTGTACAAGTACTTTGGGAAGGCATGCGGAAAATTGGTGATAATAATTGGCGGGTGGCTGGATTGACTAATAATAATCACAGGGTACGTGCTGAGATCGACAGGGCGGTAAATAACCAGGTATTACCTGCAAGACTTGTTGAAATAACAGACGAAGGCTTTATTGGGGAAATTATTATGCCAGAAATGCAAGAAGAACACTAAGCAGGTATAGAACGAATAGGGGAAGCATCATTATTCCCATATTTACCGGATCCACAGTAGGCGTGACTATTGCTGCAATGACAGCTGTTACGACAATTGCAATACGCCATTGTTTCAGTAATCCTTTTCCGGTAATAAGGTGTAATTTAGCCAGGATAAAAACCAGAAGCGGTGCTTCAAAGAAAATTCCCAACCAGAACATGATATTTAGTACAAAGCTGATGTAATTTGACAACCTGGGTGCTGTTTGCACTTCCAGGAAAGTGGTTAAAAATTGAATCGCTGGCGGGATCATGATGAAATAAGCAAAAAGAACCCCTCCGGCAAATAGTATTGTAGCCGCAGGAACAGCTAACCTTACCCAGCGTTTTTCTTTGGATGTTAATCCGGGAAGTACAAATCTTAGCAATTGGTAAACAATGACCGGCATGGCAAGAACGAGACCAGCCAGTAAAGAAACCCGCATATAAACACTAATATTTTCTGTTACTTCGATGGATTGCAGATGAGCCAACCCGCCGATCGGAATGGCGATGAAACGCAGAAGATACTGGGCAAAGGAAAAGCTAACAATCGTTGTTATTGCAAGCGCAATTAATGATTTTAATAATCGACCCCGTAATTCTTCGAAATGATCCAGGAAAGTCATCTCTTGAGTATTTTTATCGTTCATTTTCTGAGTGAAATTTAATTAAGTGGTTCATTCTGGAGTATGTTCGGACGAGGATCGTTCACTTTCGCCCCTCTCAGGAACATCTGATTTGATATCCTGTTTGTCGATTGCAGGTTTTTCTTCTATGACTACTGGTGAAGAAATGGATACCTCAGGTGTAGAATTCCATTTTGGCTGTGAGGGCAATACCAGGTCGCGGGTGCTATTCTGAAGGGTCTTTAGGGTTTCAGGCAGACCAGTATCATTAATGATCTTATCTTGCATACTCCTGATCTCCTGGGTTGAATTTATGATGGATTTCCAGGTATTGGAGGTAATAAATTTTCGAATAGCTTTACTGAGCTGCCTGGAGGTTGAGACCATATTACGGGGACCCAGTACTATGAGTGCAATAACAAAAATTAATAGAAGTTCAGGAAATCCAATACCAAAAATATTCATTCACATCATTTCGAAAAGAAAACCAAAGCTGGTTTTGTTAAGTTATTTCTCTTCAGTTTGATCGGTGTTTTCTTTGTCTTCGGATTTGGTTCCTTGTAATCCTTCCCGAAATTCCCGGATGGATTTTCCTAGTTCACCGGAAACTTTACTGATCCTTCCGACACCGAAAACCAACAAAACAATGACTAAAACTATCAAAATTTCAGGCAATCCAATTTTTCCGAACATTGAAACTCCTTCATATTAATATCTCAAATGTATTATAATCCATCTGTTAATCTAAAGAAATCATTCTTGAGCACATGTACTATACACTAAAAAAACAACAACAAAGGTAAAGTAAGTATTACCTTGACCAGTTTGGAAAATTGAAATGACGAATATTGAAGAAAATGAGGGCAGCACTGTAATCAAACAGAATGCTGATTATCACCCCCCTAGATCATGGCGCACCTGGCTAATAGGACGGCCTCTATCCACAGCTGACGCTCCCCACCAAACGATTGGTAAAGTGGTGGGCTTAGCTGTTTTCGCTTCGGATGCTCTTTCATCCACAGCTTATGCTACTCAAGAAATGTTGGTAATCCTTGCAGCAGCAGGTATGGCAGCTTTTCATTTCTCAATACCGATATCCATTGCAATAGTCGTTTTGTTAACTATATTAACTATTTCCTATGAACAAACCATTCATGCTTACCCAGGTGGAGGTGGAGCATATATTGTTTCGAGAGATAATCTGGGCGAATTGCCTGCACAGACCGCTGGCGCTGCCCTTCTGACTGATTATATTTTAACAGTTGCAGTATCCATTTCTTCTGGTGTAGCCCAGATCGTATCTGCATCTCCAGAACTTTATCCATATCGGGTGTGGATTGCCTGCGGGTTCGTTCTACTTGTGATGATAATCAACTTACGTGGGGTAAAGGAATCTGGAATTACTTTCGCGATCCCAACATATTTTTTCCTGATCATGATGACAAGTACAGTGATATGGGGATTGATTCGCTACTTCACAGGTACTTTGGGATCTGTGATCAGCCCTCCAGACGTTGAAGCCCTAAGTGCTCTACAACCAATTACAGCATTCCTTGTCCTGAAGGCATTTGCCAGCGGAACTACTGCTGTCACTGGTGTTGAAGCAATATCCAACGGAATCACCGCTTTCAAAGAACCTCGCAGCAAGAATGCAGGAGTGACTTTGATTTGGATGGCCGGTATCCTGGGAACATTATTGCTAGGCATTACATTCCTAAGCTATCACATCAGTGCCGTTCCATCAGAAGCTGAAACTGTGATTTCCCAATTTGCCAGGACAGTTTGGAATGGGAGGGGAATTATTTACCTGGGTATCATTACTGCCACTACAGTCATCCTTGTAATGGCAGCCAATACTGCATTCGCAGATTTTCCACGGTTAAGTGCTTTGATCGGCGCAGATGGTTTTTTACCCAGACAACTTGCCTACCGCGGAAGCCGGTTAGTCTATTCCCGTGGAATTGGAACCTTGGCCATTATTGCAATTATATTGATCATAGTTTTTCAGGCTAGTGTTACCAGGCTCATTCCTCTTTACGCTATCGGCGTTTTCTTGTCTTTCACACTTTCTCAAACAGGAATGGCAGTTCGATGGTGGAAATCCGGGAAGTTGGGATCTGATGAAAAAAAGGTTGAACGTGGTTCCACCCTTGATCATGACAAACACTGGTTGATTAAGATGATCATAAACGGTGCGGGAGCAATTACGACAGCCATTGTTATGATTGTCTTTGCAACAACAAAATTTGCGGACGGCGCATGGGTAATTGTTCTTATTGTTCCAATTTTAGTGACCATTTTCATGACAATTCATATTCATTACAAGGGGATAGCCAAGAAACTATCGTTGGATGCTTTTGGAGCTCCACCCAGGATTGTTCGTCATAGGGTGATCATTCCAATCAGTGGTGTACATCGAGGGACATTGGCAGGGCTTCGATATGCTAATACATTATCCAGCGATATCACAGCTGTTTATGTAGAAATTGACCCATTGGAAACACAAAAATTACTGGAAAAATGGAAAATATGGGGTGATGGTATTCGTTTGGTGGTGTTAGTCTCGCCTTATCGATTACTATTTGAACCGCTCATTCAATATATCGAATCGGTGACCACCCAAATGCAGCCCAACGAAATAGTCACCATCGTCGTTCCGCAGTTTATTCCAAGCAAATGGTGGGCAAATGCCCTTCATACCCAAACAGCCTGGGGATTAAGATTGGCTTTGATGTTTAAAAAGGGAATCGTGATTACAGACGTACCATACCAGGTAGATTAAATCTATGAATAAGCTGGACTAAAAAAGTAAGAGGATAAATGAAAATTATTGTTATTGGATGTGGCAGGTTAGGAGTAGAGTTGGCTTGCCGATTAAATATGGCAGGAGCAGATCTGGCGATTGTTGATAATATTGCCGCGTCTTTCTCAAATTTACCTGCGGATTTTGAGGGGCTGACGGTTGAAGGAGAAGCACTCAACCAGGATGTCCTGCTTCGGGCAGGAATTGATAAAGCAGATGGCCTTGCCGCAGTAACAAATTGTGACCCATTAAATGCAGTCATCGGTCATATCGCAAAAGTTGTATACAATGTTCCCCACATTGTTGTCCGTAATTTTGATCCGCGTTGGCGCCCAATCCATGAATTATTTCACCACCAACTGGTTAGTTCTACCAGCTGGGGTGCTCAACGGATAGAAGAAATGCTTTACCATGCAGAAGTGAGAACAGTCTATTCTGCTGGAAATGGCGAGGTGGAAGTATATGAAATTGAGGTTCCCAAAAAATGGGACGGGAAAAAATTGAATGAAGTGTTGACATCTACTGAAACCATACCTGTGTCGATCACTCGGGATGGCAGAGCTTTTCTGCCTACACCTGAATCTATATTCCATACCGATGATGTATTTCATTTCACTGCAACAATGGAAGGTGCTCAAACAGTGAAAGATCAAATTCAATCGATAGAGGGGAGGTAACCATGTTTGTTTTAGTCGCAGGAGCAGGCCGGACTGGCGCACAACTGGCAAAAATGTTAATCACACAGGGTTACCAGGTTCATCTCATTGATCACCGCAAAGAGATTTTAGCCCGGGTTCACAAAGAATTGCCGACAGAAGTAATTTTTGAGGGAGATCCTGTTGATCCAAGCATTCTTGAAGCAGCCGGGATCGAAAGAGCTAATGTCCTTGCAGCATGTACCACTAGTGATGAGACCAATTTGTCTCTGTGTTATTTTGTTCGTGAGAGATATGGGACAAAGCGAACGATCGCGAGAGTAAATAATCCTAGAAACGCATGGTTGTTCGATCAAAAATTCCATGTGGATGTTGCCCTGAACCAGGCTGAGATATTAGCCCGCCTTATTGAAGAAGAGATGTCGATGGGCGATATGGTGACCTTGATGAAATTACGGAGAGGGAATTATTCATTGGTTGAAGAAAAAATTCCCCCGGGGGCAGAAGCCATAGGAATTGCGATTAAAGATCTTCAGCTTCCTGAACACTGTGTTATCGCTGCAATTCTTCGTCACGGCGAGATTATGATTCCCCGCGGAATTACGACTTTGGAAGCTGGAGATGAAGTCCTGGCCGTAACCAATACCAAAGGGGCAGAACAACTGGCAAAAGTATTCAATCCCCCGGTCTAGGTACCAAAGGTTTGACCAAAACTGAGCCTTACAGTATAATCAAAAGTCTGAATTTATTAATACTGCATAGATGTGAAAGGGTAGAAGCATGCCAAAACGTACATATCAACCAAAGATCCATAGACGCTTACGGGTGCATGGATTTAGAGCACGAATGGCCACCGCCGACGGGCAGGAAGTATTGAAACGACGTCGGGCTCGCGGTCGTCGAAAACTGACAGTTTCCATGAATAATCATGTGAAACGTATTAGATGGTAAATCGTTTTATTTACTAGAATTATTTTTCTTTGTCAAATGGTCAGGTGGCTCATTGAACCGAAAATATCGCCTGACCCGGTCAAGCGATATACAGCGGGTGCGGCGTTTGGGAAGCTCATTTGCCAACCCGCTGCTTGTGTTGATAGTAGAAAAAGTTCTTTCGGATGATTCTGTTCGGGTGGCATTTCTTGCAAGCAAGGCAATGGGTATCGCAGTAGCACGAAATCGTGCAAAGAGAGTTCTTCGAGCATCTTTTGAGCAATATATTGATCAAATTTTACCGGGAACTAATTTATTGATAATAGCCAGAGCTGGCTTATTATCCAGCCCATATACAGGAGTTCAAAAAGCTGTATACCAGGTTTTGAGTAAAGCTAGAATACTAAGAGAGAATGACAGAATCATCTGATGTCCGGGCAGAGTACGCATCTGAACCCAGGTTAAAGGATCTCCCATTTACAATTACGACATTTCCCAAATGGATACTATTGATGCTTATCCGTGGATATCAAAAAGTGATCTCACCAGCAATTGCCGGGAATACCTGCCGGTTCTATCCATCCTGCTCTCATTATGCTTACCAGGCTATTTATAAATATGGAGCAATTAAAGGTAGTGTGATGGGGACGTGGAGATTAATGAGATGCAATCCATTCAATCCCGGTGGTTTTGACCCGGTTCCATGATCAATCGTCAGAGACAAACTAATGGAAGGCTGAAAATTTAAACCAAATGAAAAAATTAATTTTTCCAATCGCAATTATGATCATTCTTTCGGTATTCATTTCAGGTTGTACTGGAGTTGGGATCGCATCAAGTTGGCCGGGGTTATTGGTCAATAATGGCACGGTCTATACTTCCTACAGCTCTGGAGTGTACGCAGCATCAGCAGAAAACGGCAGTTTTCTTTGGCGCTATCCCGAAAAAGCAGGTAAGGCAACTTTCTTTGCTCCGCCTGTAATTACCTCAGACGGGCAATTAGTGGTGGGAGATTATAATAATGAACTGCATAGTATTGATGCGAATACTCGCACGGTCCGATGGACTTATAAGGCGAGTGGGCGTTGGATAGCCCAACCTGCTTTAGCTGGCGACCTGATCTATGCTCCAAACGGTGATCATACTTTATATGCCCTTAATCTAAACGGAACCCTTGTTTGGAAGTTTAAGACCAAGAATCTGCTCTGGTCTACACCGCTGGTGTTGGATGGTGTCGTCTATCTCGCAAGTATGGACCACTATGTTTATGCCCTTAATGCATTGACAGGCAAGGAATTATGGAAAACTGATTGTGGTGGAGCAACCATCGGAAATCCTGTAAATGCAGATGGTGTGATCTATATCAGCACCCTAGCCAATGAAGTCCTGGCAATTAATACCTCAAATGGGAAAATCCAATGGAGATTCCCGACAGGTAAGGCAGTCTGGTCTGGTCCCGCAGTGAAAGATGGAACATTATACTTTGGTGACCTCGAAGGTACACTTTATGCAGTATCTGAATTGAATCAGAAAGAACTCTGGCGGTACAAAGCTGCTGGCGCTATACTGGGATCACCTTTGCTGACAGAAACACAAATTGTATTCACGACCGAAACCGGAAATTTAGTTGCCCTTGATTACAGCGGAAAGCAAATCTATACCAAGGTCCTTGGTGAAAAACTTTATGGGACACCAGTAATATCTGGTGAAAATCTGATCATTGGAACGACAATTAAAGAAAATATATTAATTGCAGTTGATACCAATGGAAACCAGGTTTGGATCCTGCCTCAACCTAAATAAGGATAAAAGACATGTGGGATAGCATCATTATTACCCCTTTTGTAAATGTGCTGTTATTTATTTATACGATCGTAGGTCATAATTTTGGCCTGGCGATAATTTTGTTCACAGTCTTAATTAAGTTAATTACCCATCCGCTGACTGCACAACAGGTAAAAGGCACCAAAGGAATGCAGGCTTTACAGAGTGACAGCCGATGGATAGAAGCCCAAAAGAAATATAAGGGCGATAAAGAAAAATTATCCCAGGAACAGATGAAGCTGTATAAAGAGCTTGGGATCAATCCTTTCGCTTCCTGTCTTCCTACCATCATCCAGTTTCCGATCATCATCGGGCTGTACCAGAGCATCATGGTCGCCCTGGCGTCCTCTCCCATTGAACTGCTTAATCTCTCCAGGCATGTTTATCCTGGTTTCCTAAAAATAGCCACCTTAATTCCACTTAACAGCACATTCTTGTGGATGGATCTTGGACAACCCGAACGATTAAACCTGAGTTTCTTGCCATTTGGAATTCCAATTCTGGCAATTATTGTTGTAGCCACGACATTCCTTCAGTCCAAGGCGATGACTCCCCCATCAACCGGTTCGAATGACCAGGGTGCCCAGATGGGCAAGATGATGAACCTGTACATGCCTTTCTTGATGGGTTATCTGGCATTGACATTCTCAGCAGGATTGGCTCTTTACTTTGTTGCCAGTAATATCGTTGGTATTTTACAATACGCCGCTCTTGGTCAAGTCGATTTAAAGAAGATGTTCTCATTTATCAAATTACCTGCAAAGAAGTAATAGAGGGTTATATGACTGAAGAACGAACAAATCTGGAAGTGATCGCACCAACCGTCGAAGAAGCAATAGAAACTGGGCTTGCTGACCTAAACTTGTCGATCGATGACGTAGAAATTGAAACGATCGATGAAGGCAGCAAAGGACTGTTTGGACTGGGTGGACGTCAGGCTCGGATAAAAATTACCATCAAGAATAAGTCTGTTCCCACGAAGACGCGAAAAGTTGAAAAACCGGAAAGTAAACCCATACCTGAAGCTCCGAAAGAGAAACCAGCACCTATAAAAATTACCTCAACAAACGGTGAAGACCCAACATTAAAGACCGCTCGGGAGACTGTTAGCGAATTATTAGAGCAGATGCATATTCATGCCCAGGTAACGGCAACATTTATGGATACACCGGACGAAAAAGGTCAGATCGGTGTCCTCGTTGAGGTAACAGGCGAAGACCTCAGTATTTTGATCGGTCGTAAAACTGAAACATTAAATGCGCTCCAATACGTTACCAGCTTAATTGTTGGCAAGCGATTGGAGAAATGGATTCCATTGGTGATTGATGTGGAAGGATACCGTGGCAGACGTGAACGCCAGTTGATCCAACTTGCCCTCAAAATGGCAGAACAAGCCGTGGCAACCGGACGAAGGCAGACCCTAGAACCCATGCCGGCTAATGAACGCAGAATCGTCCACATAGCTTTGCGTGACCATCCCCAGGTAACGACAGAGTCAACTGGTGAGGAACCGTTCAGGAAACTGACGATCATCCAAAAGAAGTAACTTGAAGGTGAATTTGATAAAAAGAGCGTTTCTCCGGATATTGGTAGAAACGCTTTATATTTATTGGCTGTGAGGTGTGTTATGCGTGCAGTAGATATTATTATTAAGGTTCGTGACCATCAGGAATTGACCAAAACAGAGATTGATTTCTTCGTAACAGGTATTGCTGATGGGAGTATACCTGATTACCAGGTATCTGCTTGGGCGATGGCTGTCCTATTAAATGGTCTTTCTGCCCGTGAAACAACAGAGCTTACCCTGGCCATGGCACACTCCGGGGAGGTTATGGATCTCTCCAAAGAAATTTCCCTCGTTGTGGATAAACACTCAACCGGCGGTGTTGGCGATAAAACCACACTGGTTGTGGAACCAACTGTGGCCGCCTGTGGACTTCCTGTGGGAAAGATGTCCGGAAGAGGATTGGGATTCAGTGGTGGTACGCTGGATAAAATGGAATCAATACCAGGTTTTCGTACCGACCTAAGTCAGGAGGAATTCATTTCCCAATTGAAATCCCTTGGTTTGGTGCTTACAGGGCAGACTGGAGACCTGGCACCAGCGGATGGTAAGTTATATGCTCTTCGCGATGTGACCGGGACTGTTCCGTCCATACCTTTGATCGCTGCCTCCGTAATGGGTAAGAAGATAGCCGCAGGTGCTCAGGCGATAGTTCTTGATGTTAAAGTAGGCTGTGGCGCTTTTATGACCAACCTGGATGATGCGAATATCCTTGCCAAACTAATGGTGGAAATTGGAAAGCTCAGCGATCGCAAAGTCACAGCCATCCTTTCAGACATGAACCAACCTTTGGGACATGCTGTTGGTAATGCGCTTGAAGTCAAAGAAGCCATAGATACTCTACATGGAAGAGGTCCTGATGATTTCAAAGAGCATTGTAAGACTGTGGCTGCGCATATGCTTGTGATCGGCAGGAAAGCCAAGACATTACCAGAAGCCAGAACTTTAGCCGGTAACGCAATTGCAAGCGGTAAAGCCCTGGAAATGTTTCGTAAATTGGTTGTCGCCCAGGGCGGCGATGTTTCATTTATCGACTTTCCCGAAAAGCTCCCACAAGCACCAGTAGTGGAAAGTGTTTATTCAGAAAAAAGTGGATACATCAAAGAATTCAATGCCCGGGTTGTGGGTGAGGTCTCCGTGGAGATGGGAGCTGGACGGGCAAAGAAAGGGGATAAGATCGATCACGCAGTCGGATTGGTCATTAATAAAAAGGTCGGGGATAAGGTTGGGGTGGGAGATTTATTATTTACCATTCATGCAAAGAATTCTGCATCTATTAAAACCATCCGTAGCAAAGTTATGAAAGCAATTAAATTAAGTAGTGTACCGGTGGAACCCCTTCCTCTGTTTTATAATGTCATCCAGTCAGAATAAATTTAATAAACCATTTGATCTTGGATGTATGCTTATTGACGCTATGCTGTGTATATGGCATAATCATATTAATTAAATACGATGTTGATGGAAAAGAGTACACCTGTAAGCATTTACAGCGATCTCGAAATGGTGGAAGTCGGGAATTGACACAAGTGGAAAATCATTCAGGAGTCGTGAACTGAAAAGGTGTGAACCTGATTAAGTAAACCGGGTTTGTTCTCCGTTATCAGAACGTTACTCATTGATCAAAAACATGAGTATTGAGGTGCCTGGCTCATAACCGGGAACCAGGGTGGTATCGCGGGAATTCTCCTCTCGTCCCTGAATGGGCGGGAGTTTTTTTATTAATTCATTTGGAGGATGTTTATGGGTTTTAAGTCTGTTTCACCCAAATTGGATGTTGTGAAGATGGAGGAGCAGATGCTCCGCCATTGGAAAATGTATAACGTGATCAAACATGCTTATGAATTAAATGAAGGTGGTCCGGAATATGTCTTTTACGAAGGTCCTCCAACAGCCAATGGACGACCGGGGGTGCATCATGTTCTAGCCAGATCATTCAAAGATATATTTCCTCGATATAAATCCATGCGTGGTTTCCATGTGGTTCGTCGCGGTGGGTGGGACACACATGGATTGCCAGTTGAGATCGAAGTGGAGAAGAAACTCGGTTTCACAAATAAACAGCAGATCGAGGCCTTTGGTATTGATAAATTTAATGCAGAATGTCGAAAATCAGCTTTTACCTATATTCAAGAATGGGAAAAGTTGACAGACAGGATTGGTTTTTGGGTCGACCTGGAAAAGGCTTATGTAACCTATACCAACGATTACATGGAATCTGTCTGGTGGATATTAAAATCTCTCTGGGAGAAAGACTTACTTTATCAGGGGTTCAAGGTTGTCCCATATTGTCCTCGATGTGGAACCCCACTTTCCGATCATGAAGTAGCACAGGGGTATCAGGATGCAGTCGACCCGTCAGTCTACATACGGTTACCCCTGGTGGATAAACCTGGTACATCATTATTGATTTGGACGACCACACCCTGGACGCTTCCGGCAAATGTGGCTGTGGCGGTCCATCCAGATGTGGAATATTCTGTTGTTGAACGTGACCTGCCCGAAGGCGGGAAAGAACGCCTGATCCTTGCCAATGCACTGATCGAACGTGTTTTTGGGGATGAAGTGGTTTGTGTTGTGGAAACATTCAAGGGAAGAGCTTTAAAGGGTAAGAAATACCATCCCTTATTTACGTTCATACCACCAGAAAAGCAAGCTCATTATGTTGTAAACGCAGATTATGTGACCACTGAGGATGGAACTGGTCTTGTTCATATCGCACCGGCATTTGGCGCGGATGATATGGAAGTAGCCAATGTATATGACCTGCCGGTAATTCAAACTGTTGCTCCTGATGGATCGTTTGTAACTGAGGTTAAACCGTGGAGCGGAATGTTTGTTAAAACCGCTGATCCATTGATCATCGAGGATCTTACTTTACGAGGTCTGCTGTTTAGGCAAAGCACAATCACCCACACTTACCCATTCTGCTGGCGTTGTCATACACCTTTGTTATATTATGCCCGTCAGACATGGTATGTACGTACCAGCCAATATAAAGACAAACTTGTGGAGTTCAATAACCGTATTAACTGGTATCCGGGACATATCAAAGCCGGCCGATTCGGGAATTGGTTGGAGAATAATATTGATTGGGCACTGGGTAGGGAACGTTATTGGGGCACTCCCTTACCAGTTTGGGAGTGTGAACAATGTAAACACCAATTGTGTGTAGGTTCAGTGAAGGAACTTACCGAATTAACTGGCGTAGACCAGAGTTCTCTAGATCTCCACCGTCCCTATATTGATAATATTCAATTTCCCTGCCCGAAATGTGACGGGAAGATGCAGAGGGTTCCTGAACTGATTGATGTCTGGTTTGATTCAGGATCAATGCCTTACGCTCAATGGCATTATCCTTTTGAGAATCAGGAGCAGTTTAAGAGTCAATATCCTGCCGATTACATCTGTGAAGCAGTTGACCAGACTCGTGGTTGGTTCTATTCTCTGCATGCGATCAGCACCATGCTCTTTGAACAGGAATGTTTCAAGAATGTCATTTGCCTGGGATTAATTTTGGATAGTGATGGATACAAGATGTCCAAAACTCGCGGAAATATTGCAGATCCTTGGAGTGTTTTAAATTCTCAGGGAGCAGATGCGTTCCGCTGGTACTTATATACAGCATCACCTCCGGGGCAGGAACGCAGATTCAGTGAAGACCTTGTAGCAGAAGTGATCCGGAATTTCACGCTCACTTTGTGGAATACCTATTCCTTCTTTGTTACTTATGCCCGCCTGGATGGATGGTTACCTGATCCGAACGCAAAACCGGCTTATAACGACATGGATAAGTGGCTCCTATCTGCACTTAATGCACTGGTTAGGGATGTTACCGAAGCTTTTGAGCATTATGACGTAACCGGGGCAACCCGGCCGGTGGAAACATTTGTAAACCATCTTTCCACCTGGTACCTGCGCCGTTCACGCCGCCGTTTCTGGAAAACAGAATCCGATGAAGATAAAAAAGCAGCCTACGCTACCCTCTACCATGCACTTGTTACTGTCAGCAAACTCCTTTCTCCGACCATGCCATTCCTTGCGGATGAACTGTATCTGAACCTCGTCAAATCTTTGGAGGAGGAAGCAAAAGAATCAGTTCACCTAACCAGTTGGCCTGAGTATGATCCTGCAATGATCAATGAAGAATTAAATGCAGAAATGGACCTGATCATGAAGCTGGCTTCCCTGGGTCATGCTGCCCGTAATAAAGCCAACCGAAAAGTTCGCCAGCCATTACAGGAAGTAGCTTACTCCTTAAGCAATAAAAGCGAGAAACGGATCGTGACGAAGTATGCCGATATTCTGGCGGACGAACTAAACGTCAAACATGTCCGGACATTGGACACAGAAGGTGAGGCAGTTTCATTTAGTCTGAATCCGCTTCCGAAACAGCTTGGGCAAAAATATGGAAAGGATTTTCCAGCTATTCGCAAAGCCATCCTCGAAATATCAGCTGAAACTGCAGCGCGAAAACTGCTCGCCGGACAGTCTTTTACAGTCGAGGCTGATGGAAATTCATACGAGATCCTTCCGGAAGAGGTTGAGGTTCGGGCACAGGCAAAAGCCGGATTTGCTGTCGCATCAGAAGGTGCGTACCTGGCTGCACTGGTTACCGATCTAACACCGGACCTGGTGAAGGAAGGACTAGCTCGTGAATTTGTACGTCGAGTTCAAGATGCCAGAAAGCAAAATGACTTTGACATAGCGGATCGAATAGAACTCGACTATACATCCACACCTGGTATGGAATCTGCCATCCTGTCATTCAAGGAGTACATCATGGGAGAGACGCTTTGTGTCGCATTGAGGCGCGTTCCTATGGAGGATGAAAGTTTCACCCGTGATGGATTTGACGGTGAACAAATAGCCATCAAGCTCACAAAACATTAAATACCAAAAAGAGATTGGTACAAAGTACCAATCTCTTTTACACTGGTAATTCGACGATTTATCTACAATGTATATTTTCGTCCATCAGTTGGATCAAACCCATCCGGATGTGTTTGATTATGAGAATGTTGTGATAGGTTGATAGAATATGTTTCAGATGCGGTAAAATTGTATATATTAGTTTATTTTGGAGGAGAATTGTTTTCAAAAATTAAAAAATATTTTTTACTGGTCGGAATTGCTTCAATAATTATTATTCTGGACCAGATAACAAAATCGCTGGTTAGGGCAAATATTGCCTTTGGAAACTCCTGGTCTCCATGGGAATGGTTGATGCCTTATGCTCGAATAGTACATTGGAGCAATACAGGGGCATCATTTGGAATGTTCCAGGGTTTCGGAATGGTTTTCACGATTCTTTCGTTGATAGTGGCTGCCGTTATTGTCTATTATTACCCTCGTGTACCGGTTGAAGAATGGCCTCTACGAATTGCCATGGGTATGCAGTTGGGAGGAGCTCTTGGCAATCTGATCGATCGGGTAACAAGAGGTGAAGTAACTGACTTTATATCTGTGGGAAATTTCGCGGTATTCAATATTGCAGATGCCAGCATATCGGTTGGTGTTGCGGTTCTGTTGATAGGAATGTGGCTGAAAGAGAAAGCGGATTCAAAAAAAGCTGCCCTCAAGCTTGAAAATGAGCAGCAAATGGAGCAACAAAATTCAAGTGGCTAATTCAACTTTCATATATAAATACGACAGTTTTGAAAAGATCCGGTTGGATGTGTACCTTACGGACCAACATCCCAAACAATCAAGGAATCGAATTCAAAAATGGATCACTGGGGGAGCTGTCACTGTAAACGGGAAGTTGATTACCAAGACCGGTTATACACTTGAATTGGGATATGAAGTGGTTCTAAATCCTCCCGAACCGGTGCCAACACAAATCCTTGCTGAAGAAATCAATCTGGACGTTATTTATGAAGACGATGACTTGTTGGTGATCAATAAACCAGCCGGTATGGTTGTTCATCCGGGAGCTGGCCACGCCAGTGGAACGATTGTAAATGCAGCTCTCGCCCACTCACCGGAAATGGAAGGGATAGGTGGGGAAGGCCGGCCGGGAATAGTACATCGGTTAGACAAGGATACATCTGGTATCTTATTGTTGGCAAAAAATGATTTCACCCACCGCTTGTTGCAGGAACAATTCAAGCAGCGGGAAATTCACAAAGTATATATAGCTCTGGTGGATGGCAAACCCCCAACTCCGGAAGGGATCATCGAAGGAGCTATCGGAAGGGATCCAAATCATAGGAAACAAATGGCAGTCATGCACAATGACAAGGGCCGTGATGCAACCAGCCGGTATTTGACCCTGAAAGAATTTACGAACCATACACTGCTCGAAATTCACCCTGTCACCGGACGAACACACCAAATTCGTCTTCACCTGGCCTTTATAGGTTGTCCGATCACTGGTGATCGTGTCTATGGATATAAAAAACCATCCCTGGATATAAACAGACACTTCTTGCACGCGGAAAAAATAACATTACAACTACCTCGAACAAAAGCATTAAGAACATTTGAAGCGCCATTACCGGGTGACCTTACCCAAATCCTCGACAAATTAATTTAGGAGGTTTTCATGGATTGGATCGACCTTCGGTCAGATACTGTTACCCAACCTACACCGGAAATGCGAAAAGCCATGGCTGAGGCTGTTGTTGGGGATGATGTGTTTGGTGAAGACCCTACAATTAATCGCCTCCAGGACATGGCCGCTGAAATTACTGGCAAGGAAGCTGGCTTGTTTGTGACTTCAGGAACCATGGGTAATCTGGCTGCAGTATTAACCCATTGTAATCGGGGGGATGAAGTAATTCTTGGAAACCTGTGCCATACATTCCTGTTCGAGGCAGGCGGAATTTCAGCTTTGGGAGGTGCTCATCCATATGTATTACCTAACCAGGCTGATGGAACTTTGCATCTTAATGAAGTAAAAAATGCAATCCGCAAAGATGATGTGCATTTTCCGATTACCCGTTTGGTAATGCTGGAGAATACCCATAATCGCTGTGGAGGTGTGGTAATAGGTGAACAATATACAAAGGACCTGTCGGATCTGGCTCATGCCAATGGGTTACAGGTTCATTTGGATGGAGCCAGGATCTTTAATGCTGCGGCAGTTCTTGGAGTGAATGTAGAAGTTCTGACAAAACCAGTTGATAGTGTAACATTTTGCTTAAGCAAAGGTCTTTGTGCTCCAGTCGGATCCGTGTTATGTGGCAGCAAAGAATTCATCCAAAAAGCACGCCGCATTCGGAAGCAATTAGGCGGTGGAATGCGCCAGGCAGGAATTTTAGCTGCAGCAGGGATTGTAGCCTTGCAAACAATGACTGGCAGATTAGCGGAGGATCATCTCAGAGCTAAAAAGATGGCAGCTGGTTTGGCAGCAACTGGTGGTTTGGTTCTGGATGCAGGTTCTCCATACACAAATATGATCTTTGTAAATATTGACGATTTAATTCAGCTAAAAGCCACCCAACTTGCTGACCTGTTTAAGAACAAAGGTGTTCTGGTAGGTATTGCAGGAGAACGACGATTTAGATTTGTTACTCATTATTGGGTGGATGATGCTTCTGTTCACAAAGTTGTCAAAGCATGGCAGGAAATATACCGTGACTTGCGTTAGTCCAGTTATTGCATCTGCTATAATGTCGCTATCCAATTTCTATTCAAAGGAAGTCAAATGATGGATAAATTTATAACACTGGCTCAGATTGATGAAGTATGTGCGATTATAAACCAGCGTATTACAATAAAACCGGAGTATGCAATCATTTTAGGATCAGGTCTTGGATCTCTTGCAGATTCCGTGATTAATCCGCAGATAATATCATCAAAAGAATTACCATTTTGGCCGCAATCAACTGTTCAAGGCCACACTGGACGGCTTGTCTTTGGTGAATTGGAAACCAAGCCTGTCATGGTTTTGCAGGGTAGGGTCCATTATTATGAAGGATACCCGATGGATCAGGTGGTTCTCCCGGTTCGCGTGATGCAGCGCTTGGGCATTAAGACCCTTATCGTTACAAATGCTGCTGGAGCAATCAACCCGGACTTTATCCCGGGAGACCTGATGCTGATTACCGATCATATTGGATTGATTGGCATGGCCGGTCTAAACCCACTGCGTGGACCAAATATTGATGAATTTGGGCCGCGTTTCCCGGACATGAGCCAACCATATGACCGAAATTTGGGGAACCTGGCAAGAAAGATCGCGATTGATCAAAAATTGGATTTGAAAGAAGGCGTTTATGTTTGCCTATCAGGTCCATCATTTGAATCACCAGCTGATTTACGTTTCTTACGGACGATTGGAGCTGATGCTGTCGGAATGTCCACGGTTCCTGAAGTGATCATCGCACGTCACGGAGGAATGAGGGTACTGGGTATTTCGGGAATCAGTAATAAAGCGAACCTCGATGGAAATACCATGACTACCCATGAAGAAGTGTTAAATGCAGGAACGATCATAGTTCCTAAATTAGTAAAATTAATCAGGGAGCTACTGCGCAGGGATTAATTACCGGGCGGGGTATTCTAATTTATTGTTTTAAAAATTGTAAATATGGCAGAGATTTTCCGTTTATTTAAGCTTGCCGAATCATATCTTTATATCCTTCTGGGAATAATTGGTTTCATTTATTTAAGGAAATTGATTATTTCTATCGGTGAATATAGAAACTCATTATTTGGTCTGGAAAAGGATAATGCCAGGGGGCATTTGTTCCAGGCTGGCGGTATTTTATTGCTTGTGTTGATTGTCGCTATTGGAGAATTTGCTTTTATTTCTTATATTGAAACAAGCCCTACAGCATTTGATATCCGATCAACGCCTACTCTAAACCTGTCCGCTACTGAAACCCCAATGATTTCCCAGGCTCTTACCTTGTCAGACAATGTTAATATTCCTGGTATTGGGACTGGAACCGTAATTCCACCAGCTCCACCTGTTTGTGAAGCCGGAAAAATTGAATGGACTTCACCAAAAGAAGGTGAAGAGATCAAAGGATCGGTAGAATTAAAGGGAACTGCAAATATTCCGGATTTTGGTTTTTACAAATATGAATTTTCACAGGATAATATTAATTGGACGACCATGCAAGCAAACAGGGAGATTGTAATCAACGGGGTTTTGGGTGTGTGGGACACAACATTGCGGATTCCAGGTGACTATTATCTGCGTTTGGTTGTTTACGATAATCAGGAAACGGCATTACCAGCTTGTGTTGTAAAAATTCGGATCATTCCAGAATAGGATTAATATGCCAAGAATTGAAGTGAGAACTGCTGTATTAGAAGATATAACTGCGATGATGGAATTGGATCATAGTTATCATACAGATTATGTCTGGCAGATGGATGTTGTAACTGAAGATAAATATGTGGGAATAAATTTTCAAGAAAATCGATTACCCAGATCTGTTAAAGTTGAATATCCAAGATTACCCAAGCAGCTATTTAAAGATTGGATCCATCGGGATGCCCTATTGGTTGGGATTCTGGATAAAAAACCGGTGGCATATATAAGTATTTCGGAAGATCTTGCTCCTTCGTCTGCGTGGATCACTGACCTGGCAGTTTCACCCATTAATCGCAGGGGTGGTATAGCTACAGCTTTAGTTATGGCGGCTGAAGAATGGGCTTCATCAAAGCACTTAAAAAGAATGATCGTGGATATGCAGTCCAAAAATTCCCCTGGTGTCAAGCTATTCAGGAAGTTTGGATATGATTTCTGTGGATATAATGACCATTTTTACTCGAATCAAGATATTGCCCTATTTTTTTCTCATTACTTGATCTAATTTATATATCGAGGCTGTTGTGAATTTGTGGAGTGGATTACAGGCAATATTCAGGACGGTAAGCGAAATTCTATCAGCTGGCATTGCGATTACAGCTTTCGCATTACTGTTGTATGCCCTTACTTTTAATCAAAAAGACAGGATTGCGCGCTCATTTACATTAATTTTGATTTGTGTAGTTACGGTATTTGCTGCTGATGCTCTGGGAAGCACAGCTACAAAACCAAGCGATATTGAATTTTGGTTGAGAATTCAATGGGTTGGGATTTTGTATCTTCCGCCGACATATTTGCAATTTTCCGATGCAATCCTCGCAACCACAGGTAAGCCATCCAAAGGTAAAAGGCGATGGTCAATTCGGATTACATATCTCATATCCAGCTTTTTCTTAATTACGATACCATTCAATCTTTTCCTTGGCCCTTTGGTCATAAATGATGAACCGGCAGCGTTTCTTCAGGCAACCTTATTAACCAATTTGTTTTCACTTTATTATGGTTTGAGCATGGTTGCAAGTTGGATCAACTTCACCCGTGCCTACCAGAGAACAACTACTCCCACAACTCGTCGGCGGATGTTTTATCTGATCACAGGCGCACTGGCTCCAGCATTGGGGTCTTTCCCATATTTACTTTACGGCTCATCTTTTGCTTCAGAGCATGCATTAATCTTCTGGATTGTGGTGATGATCAGTAACACATTGGTAGGCGGGTTAATTGTGATGATGTCTTATTCCATATCATTTTTCGGCGTAAACTGGCCGGACCGCGTAGTGAAAAGGCGTTTATTCAAGTGGATCATGCGTGGACCGGTTACAGCAATCGTTGCCCTGGGTATTACGACAATTATCCGCCGGGGAGGCTCCCTCTTTGGGATAGAATACTCAGCATTGGTTCCTATCACCATGGCATTATCCATATTAACAATGGAATTTTTCATCACCTTATTCTCCCCGGTCTGGGAAAAATGGATCTTTTCCACAGTTGATCAGGAGGAAGTGGACCTCATCACTGATCTTTCTGACAGGTTGATGACCAGGAATGACCTAAAGCAGTTTTTAGAGGCAGTCTTAGCTGCTGTAGGGGATCGGTTTCAATCTAAAAGTGTCTTTATTGCTGCCTTTGAAAATAACGCTCTCACAATGGTAGTCTCTCAGGGTGACACGGGATTTCTTGAAGAAAACCACCTTGAGGAAAGTATTCTACCTGTCATGGCAAATTATGGTACGAGAACTGATGTATTCAGGTGGGGGAATTATTTGCTCATGCCCCTCTTTGAAAAGGAAAATGAGGAACGGGTCCTGCTGGGAATTCTGGGTATTGAACAGGATCCTTCCATAGAGTTTGATGCAGACGAAAAGCAAGTACTGGTATTATTGAGTAACCGAATTGTTCTCGCATTAATAAATAGAAACCTTCAGACCGAAGTCTTTAAAAAAGCCAAGGAATTGAATCCACAATTTGAGCAATTCCAGAAGATGCGAGCTGAAAGTCGTTTTCCAAGTGTAGATGAGCTTACTGAGACTGATTTTACCGTGTCAGATGATATGTCAAATTGGGTCAAAGATGCGTTAACACATTTTTGGGGCGGTCCAAAATTGTCAGAATCGCCACTTTTAGAATTGAATATTGTTAAAAAGGCATTGGAAGAAAACAGGCAAAATCCAACGAATGCGTTGAGGTCAGTATTAAAATCAGCGATTGACAGTGTCAAACCGGCAGGAGATAGAAAATTCACTGGAGAATGGATTTTATATAATATTCTTGAAATGAAATTCTTACAGGGAAAGCGTGTCAGAGAAGTCGCATTGAAGCTGGCAATGTCAGAAGCTGATTTGTATAGAAAACAAAGGGTAGCGATAGAAACAGTTGCAAGCGCGATCATGGAAATGGAGAATCGTGTTGAGGCAGTCGAGGCACATAATGTGCAACGTGTGTTGCCAGATTAATATTATTTATTGATGATGAATAGTGGAGGGGTAAGTGGGCGGAGATAATGCCGAAGAAATTGTGATCCCGGGAGAAATTATTCCCGACGAGGGTTGGTGGAATTCGATATTAACAGATGAAGAAGAATTTCTCCAATCCACCAAAGAAAATTCAAATCAGGATCATTCTGAAATCAGCTACCCTGTAAAAAACGATTGGGTAACTCTAAAAACAGTATTTACTAATGATGAAGTGATCCAATTAAAAGTTACAGGATACAACCGTGGGGGGCTCCTGGTTGAGGGATCGAACATTCAGGGATTTGTTCCGATATCTCATCTTGTCAGCATTCCCAGCACAGTTGAAGAAGATGAACGTAAAGAATTGATGCAAGGTTATCTTGGTAAAGAGATATCGTTAAAGATCATCGAGCTTGTTCCAGAAGATGAAAGGTTGGTATTCTCTGAAAGAGCTGCGTTGGCTGGTGAAGGTAAAAGAAAAGCAATATTTGAGAATATTCAACCTGGCGATATCGTCTGGGGAACAGTAACAAATGTAACCGATTTTGGTGTGTTCATAGATCTCGGAGGATTGGAAGGATTGATCCATGTTTCCGAGCTATCTTGGGGGCGGGTACAAAACCCGGGTGATATATTATGTGAAGGCCAGCGCATTGAAGCTCAAGTGCTAAGCGTTTCAAAAGAAAATGCCCGGGTGGCATTGAGTTATAAACGTTTGGTGAACAATCCGTGGGATTCGATTCTGGATATCTATTCTCCCGGAGATGTTGTGACAGCCAAAATAACCAGCATGACAAAATTCGGTGCCTTTGCCCGATTAAAAGAGGGAGTGGAAGGATTGATACATATCTCAACCATACATCTTCCGGAACCAGCAGAATCAATAGACCAATATTTGAAAATCGATCAATGTGTTCAGGTCCGAATATTGCATATAGATAAGGATAAGAAACGTATTGGTTTAAGCCTGGAGTAGTCGGGAAGTTGAATGCCGCAAAGAATTGTAAAACGAAAACAGTATTCTTATTCAGGGAAAAAAACAGCATCTCATTTTAGTGAAGATGCAAGTGCTGCATTAAAAAAACCCCTTGATGGTTTAATCTATCTTTCCACCCATTATGGACGTTTCGCCAGGGATGTTCTGGGAATTATAATGATCTTTGCTTCCCTGTTAACCCTTTTTGCGCTGCTGGGGCTAACTGGTGGGGTTTTACTTTTACCTTTGTCAAATTTCCTAAAACATTGGTTTGGTTGGGGGGCAGTACTGATCGACCTGACCATAGGACTGGTAGGTTACTACGTTCTCAAGCGAAAAGTTAATTTCTGGACAACATACTTTTGGAAGGTGGTCTATTTTGAGACTCTCATCGTCAGCCTACTTGGATTTTTAGCTGTCTTAAGTGGTTTTGATCTGGGTTTGGCAGAAGGAGGTAGGTGGGGTGGATTGGTCGGTTGGGCATTAGCTCAAATGACAGCAGAGATCACAGGAATTATTATTGCCACCTTGCTTTGGATCATGATTCCATTGGTATTGGGTTGGATCGGTTTTTCAGTGCTTCGCCATCGTATTAAAAGCGATACAACTTTTACAACAAACGATTCTCCAATCCACTCCGAAACAGGATCTTTAAAAAGACTTACCGTCAAATCACGACACGCAACCGAAAATCAAGAACAGTTACAACTCCCCATAAAGGCTGATAACGAATCAAAACAAAAAATCAGAGAAGAAAATAAACAAAAAAATATTTTTAGTACTACACCGGTTGTGCCAAACAGCAGTAAACCAATACAAAACCTGGCCAAAGATCATTATCGTATAGATAATCGAAAACCTGTACCAACATCATCACCAGGAAAGAACTTAAATAGGGAGAGCAGTCTTCCACCACTATCCATGCTCATGGAAGATCAAGTGATCCGCCTGGATGAAGCCACAATCAATCAAACCGCATCCATCCTGGAAAAGACACTGATGGATTTTGGTATCCCTGCAAAAGTGATCGGTTACCGGATGGGACCTACCGTTACGCAGTTTGCAGTGGAACCCGGATATATAGATAAACCGGCACCTGAAGGACAAACATTAAAACAAAAAATCAGGGTCTCTCAAATATCCCAATTATCAAAAGATCTGGCATTAGCATTATCTTCGACTTCAATCCGAATAGAGGCACCAGTCCCGGGAAAATCTTATGTCGGAATCGAAATTCCCAACGTACGATCGGTAGTTGTTCGGATGAAATCACTCCTGGAAAGCGAAAAGTTTAACAAATTAAATTCGCCATTAGCAATTGCGCTTGGGCGTGATGTCTCGGGTCTTCCCGTCGTGGGAGATCTGTCCAGGATGCCGCATCTCTTGATTGCCGGAACCACAGGCTCAGGAAAATCGGTCTGTATCACGTCTATCGCTGCATGTCTGGCAATGAATAACTCACCCGAAGATCTTCGTTTGATCATGATAGATCCCAAGATGGTGGAGTTGGTTCGTTTCAATGGCTTGCCGCATATGTTTGGAAAAGTAGAAACTGAACTCGAACGAATTTTGGGTGTCCTGAGGTGGGCAACACAGGAAATGGATCGCCGGTATATTGCGTTTTCCAGTATTGGTGCTCGTGACCTGGATGCATATAACAAAAAAATGGAGAAAAGGGGCGAAGTCGTTCTGCCAAGAATTGTGATTTTCATCGATGAATTAGCAGACCTGATGATGAGTGCACAGGCAACCACCGAACCTTTACTTGTTAGGTTAGCTCAGCTTGCCCGTGCTACTGGAATCCATATGATAGTAGCTACCCAACGCCCAAGTGCTACCGTGGTCACTGGATTGATCAAAGCTAATTTTCCGGCACGCATCTCGTTTGCTGTCGCTTCTCATATTGATTCACGGGTAATTCTCGACAGCACCGGTGCTGAAAACCTCCTTGGCCGGGGAGATATGTTGTTCCTTGACCCTGAAAAGGCTGTTCCGATTCGCACACAGGGTGTCATGGTAAGCGATGAAGAGGTGGATAAGATCATTACACACTGGCAAGGCGAACAACCAGACAGCCTGAATAGCGTTCCACCCTGGGAAAATATGCTATTCGAAGAGCAGGAGAACGGTGGAGATGAATTGATCCAGAAGGCAATTGAAATTGTTAAAGAATCGAGACACGCTAGTGCATCGTTGATTCAACGAAGATTGCGCATAGGTTATCCTCGGGCTGCCAGGTTAATTGAGGAGTTAGAGGAAATGGGTATCGTTGGACCGGCTCAAGGTGGGGGAAAAGAACGTGAAGTACTGATCGACATCGATGATGATGGAGAAGTTCTTCCAGACGAATAATTGGTTTATCTACTTTAAATCACATTACGTTGAATATGGTAAGATTGGATATATTTAATTTTATAAGGGTGAACTGTGGAAAATCAGAAGAAAAGAGAAGTCGTCAGCATAGAAATGTTTTTGCGGAGAACATTCAAAGGCATCCTGGATACAATGGGCACGGCAGTCAATAAAACCGGGATATTACCAAACACTGTCACCATCCTCGGTCTTATTGGTAACGCAATAGGTGCATATTTATTGGCGACCGGGCATATCACTTGGGGTGGAATTGTGATTCTCATTATGGGTCCCATTGATGCGCTTGATGGAACAATGGCTCGCTTACGTGGAGAACAGACTGAATTTGGGGCGTTCGTGGATTCTGTCACTGACCGCTATTCCGAACTTGTGATCCTTGCAGGTCTAATGATCTATTTCCTGACGAAACAGGATTATTTATCTGTTGGCCTGGTTTATTTTGCTGCTGCCGGGTCGATCCTCGTCTCTTATGTAAAAGCAAGGGCAGAATCTCTTGGATTTACCGCCAAAGTTGGAATACTCACACGCGTAGAACGGTATTTGGTCCTTGCTCCAGCATTATTATTCAATATTCCTCAAATTGCTCTCTGGATCATCGCAATATTTGCTAATTTTACAGCTATACAAAGGATATATTTTGTTCGTAAACAGGCCTACGATCAGAATAAAGTAGTATCTTATAAAAAACCCGGGTAATTCCATAATATAATTTTGTTATTGAGGTAGACCATGCGAGACGGATTACAAATTGGACCATTTATACTCCATTACTATGGGGTGATTATTATGTTAGGAGCACTTCTTGCCGCATGGATGACATCCAGGCAGGCGAAAGCGAACGGAGACGATCCGGAGGATATTTGGGACATGCTGCCATGGTTATTGGTGGCCGGTATTATTGGTGCTCGAATCTGGCATATTTTGACCCCGCCTGCCTCAAGTGTTGCAGTGGGTATGGACACAAAATACTACTTAACTCACCCCTTGGATGCTTTGATGATCTGGAACGGGGGATTAGGAATTCCAGGAGCAGTAATTTTTGGATTATTGGCACTGGTTTGGTACTGTAAAAAGAATGCACTCGATTTTCGGAAATGGGCAGATTACATCGCTCCTGGTTTAGCTGTTGCACAGGCAATTGGCCGTTGGGGAAATTATATCAACCAGGAACTTTATGGCGCCCCAACTTCTCTCCCCTGGAAAATATTTATAGATCCAGCACATCGCATTTCTGGATACACTGACCAGGCATATTATCATCCGCTTTTCCTGTATGAATCACTTTATAACCTGGCAAATATGGGGATATTAATTTGGATCAGTCGTGTTTATAAGCATAAACTTAAACCGGGTGATATTTTCTTATGTTACGCCATCATCTATCCGGTTGGAAGATTCCTGCTGGAGTTCCTGCGACTGGATGCTTCTAGTGTTTTCAGCTTGAATGTCAATCAGACACTGATGGCTGTAGTAGCCATAGCATCGGCTGCAACTTTAATTCTCCGCCATCGCAATGATAAAAAAACAGAACCTTCTGTGCAAGTAGAATCAGAAGCTGAAGAAAACAGCATTAAGATAAAAGAGCTGGATTAATACAATCCTCACAATCCTGAAAAGGAATACATGAGTTCATTGATGATCGAGGCTGAAGGGTTGAGCAAGAAATTCGATGAGTTTCTTGCAGTTGATAACTTAAGTCTCAAAGTAAATATTGGGGAAATTCTAGTCTTGCTTGGTCCAAATGGAGCAGGAAAAACAACCACGGTTCGGATGCTTACCTCCATTCTTCGACCAACTACAGGCTGGGCGAAGGTCGCTGGTTATGATGTGGAGAGATCTCCTGATAAAGTCCGTGCTTCAGTTGGCGTTTTAACTGAACAACATGGTCTCTACGGCCGTATGAACGCAGATGAATACCTCGTCTTTTTTGGAAGTCTGTATGGTTTACCTGCACAAGAATCGCGTCTGAGAAGTGCACGCCTCATGGAACAATTCGGACTCCAGGTGGGAAAAAAACGTTTGTCTGAATTTTCAAAGGGGATGCGCCAGAAACTTGCCCTGATACGCGCACTTTTGCATGAACCTCCTGTAATCCTCCTGGATGAGCCTACATCTGCCATGGATCCTGAAAGTGCATTTATGGTAAGGGAAGCCATCCGCGAATTACGTTCGACTTCCCGAACAATCGTACTATGCACCCATAATTTGCGGGAAGCAGAAGAATTGGCAGATCAGATAGCGATCATTAAGTCCGGGAAGATCATCTTAAATGGAGATTTGGGTCAAGTCCGTAGAAAATTATTGGGACCACAGGAATACATTATTCGTTTTATTGGCAGTATTGATGGACAATTGTCTGATATAAAAAAGGATGCTCAATTGATCGATTACGGAGAAGGTTTCATCCATTATTCCACTGAAAAGGGCGCCCAGTTCAATCCGACACTCGTTCGATCTCTCGTTGGTTCTGGTGTGAGCATTATAACTTTACAACAAGTAGATCATAGTCTGGAAGATATCTATTTACAGATCATCAACCAGGATATGGAAAGACAATAAATGTGGCGTGAAATTCAACCAGCATTAGCTATCACAAAACGTGAAGTCCGGGACCAATTGAGGGATTGGCGAATTATTTTCCCGGTTCTCGGTTTGACAGTTTTCTTTCCATTTTTGATGAATTTCACAGCAAAAACAGCATTGGATTTCGTTTCAAAGTATGGCGCATCCCTCATTGCCGATCGATTAGTTCCTTTTCTTTTCATGGTAGTGGGTTTTTTCCCCATATCTGTTTCATTGGTCATTGCACTAGAATCATTCGTTGGAGAAAAAGAGCGGGGTTCGATTGAACCCCTTCTGAACACTCCCTTAAAAGATTGGCAGATATACTTGGGAAAGCTACTTTCATCCATAATACCACCACTACTCTCCAGTTATATTGGTATGACTGTATATCTGGTTGGCCTGGCAATTACTAAGGTTACTCTGCCCGGAGTAAACGTGCTCATACAGCTTGTAGCATTGACAACAGTTCAAGCTGTTGTGATGGTTGCAGGAGCTGTGATTGTTTCGACGCAGACTACATCTGTACGTGCTTCAAACCTGTTGGCGTCTTTCATCGTGATTCCATCCGCTCTCCTGATCCAGGGAGAAAGTGTGGTCATTTTTTGGGGCGATTATACGACCTTGTGGTGGGTGGTTTTTGGAATGACGATCTTTTCAATTCTCCTTGTAAGGGTGGGATTGGCTCACTTTAGAAGAGAAGAGTTATTGGGACGTGAAATTGATGTTCTTAATTTCAGATGGGGATGGAAAATTTTCTATTCGAGTTTTCGATCCGGTGCTGACAGCATTGGAAAATGGTATAGATCGGTATTTACTGCAATAAAAGCAAATTGGATACCGATGGTAATTGTTTCACTGATGTTTGTAATTGGTGTGTATATTGGTTACTTACAGACCTTTAGATTTAAAATTGCCCTCGACCAGTTTGGTGTGAATAATATAGAAAACCAAATGGTTGATATAATGAAGAATACCCCAATTTACTCATCAACCTCGATCCCTGGATATTTTTGGCAGAACTTACGCGTTCTTCTTGTGGCTCTTCCACTAGGTCTATTCACATTTGGAGTGGTAGGGGTTTTACCCGGGGTTGCGTCTTTGGGAATTATGGGTTATTTGATGGGGTTGCTCAATCAAGCAGGGTTAACACCAACACAATTCTTTACAGCTTTCATTCTTCCGCATGGCATATTTGAGATTCCCGCAGCGATCATTGCCACCGCATCTGTTTTCAGGTCGGGAGTACTGATCGCAACACCTGATCCCAACCGATCGGTAAGTGAGATCATCCTGCAGAGTCTGGCCCAATGGGTTAAAATAATGCTGGGTGTTGTTATACCATTATTACTGGTTGCTGCATGCGTGGAAGCATGGGTAACTCCAAGAATTGCTTATTTGGTGTTGAGGTAAATGAGGGGATATGCCTTTATTAACCATTATTGGATCATCGAATGCAGTCCCTACATTAAATAGGGATACCACATATTTAACTCTACAAACAAAAGAAAAATATATTTTGATTGATTGTGGAACAAATGCATTTGTTAGGTTAGTACATTCTGGAATGTCTCCAGATCAGCTCACCGATATTATCGTTACTCATTTCCACCCGGATCATGTTGTGGGATTACCTCTTTTATTAATGGATCTATGGTTAATGGGTAGAAAAGAACCTCTGGTAATCCACGGTTTGGTTGAGAGTATTACTCGCATTGAGAAGATGATGAGTTTATTCGGGTGGGAAAATTGGCCGGAATTCTTTAAAGTCTCTTTTATGGTTATCCCTGCAGATAAATCGGTAATCCTCTCCGATTCATCGGTCACAGTATGGTCCACTCCTGTAAAACATTTAATCCCTACCATTGGTTTGCGAGTGGATGGGCTGATTCAGCCATTTTCAATTGCATATTCTTGTGATACTGAGCCTTGCCAGGGGGTGGATGAACTTGCATTAGGAGCAGATATTCTAATTCACGAATCTGCAGGAAATGCAAAAGGACACTCAACAGCAACTCAGGCGGGAGAAGCAGCAGCACGGGCAGAAGTGGATAAACTTGTACTAATACATTATCCGGGTAATTCAGAAGGATCGTTGCTAATTAATGAGGCCGCTACAAAATATTCGGGGGAAATAATAGCAGCAACCGATGGTATGTCTTTTAGCTGGTGACTACCAACCTTTGATATATTGCTCCCAATCCAAGTTATTCGCTATCTGAGTTTGAAAATAATAAACCGCAGAAGCAGGTGGCAATACAGGTTGTGCGAGAAGCTTCATGTTTGCCTGATCTGGTGTTCTACTCCCCTTATGATGATTACAGACAATACATGCTGTAACAACATTTGTCCAGGTATGTTCACCACCCATCTTTTTGGGAATCACATGATCTAAAGTAAGTTCACCGTTCGTTTTCCCGCAATACTGGCATGTATGATGATCCCTGCGAAAGATCTCATGTCGTGAAAATTGAACCCTGAGTCTGGGACGTACAACCATTTTATCGAGACGAATAATGGATGGGCGGGGATAAGATTGTGATACAGTATATATATACCCGCGTCCATTTTGGATCAACGATGCTTTGTTTGCAAAGATGAGTGTAATTGCCCGACGTGTTGAACAAACGTGGATAGGTTGGTAGTTCGCATTCAAAACCAAGACAGAAGTCCTGCATATTATTATCTATGAGGAAAATTATAGCATAATCAAATCGTGAAACAATAACAACTGAAAGGCTGATATGAAAAAGATAGTGATAAGTGGTGGATCAGGATTGATTGGTTCTGCTCTGGCTATAAAATTGGTAACTAACGGCTACGAGGTTGTCATACTGACCAGATCAAATAGTGTCAAAAAACCAGTTACGGGGATTCGATTCGTTCAATGGGATGCAAAAACATCCGGAGAATGGGAATCTGAGCTGGAAGGATCAGATTCGGTGGTCAATTTGGCCGGTGAGAATATTGGTGGTGGATTGTGGACCGATAAACGAAAAAAGAGGATTCTCAACAGCCGATTAGCTGGAGGGAGTGCATTGGTTTCAGCTATCAAAAAATGCTCCACCAAACCTGAATTATTCATACAGGCATCAGCTATTGGGATTTATGGTATTTCTGAAACCATGAAAATGGAGGAAAACTCACCATTGGGGAATGACACCCTTTCAAAAATTGCCAGACAATGGGAAGGATCCACAAGTGATCTTGAGTTATCCGGTTTTCGAAGGGCTATCATCCGGTCAGGAATTGTCCTGGATTTGAAGGAAGGCGCATTCCCTTTGGTACTCCTCCCTTACCGAATCTTTTTCGGCGGTAGATTAGGTTCGGGCAGGCAGTGGTTTTCATGGATCCATTTACAAGATGAAGTTGATGCGATCGCGTATATTATCGAGAACAAACTAGAAGGAGTATTCAATCTGACTGCGCCATATCCAGTCACTAATAATGAACTGGGAAAGATAATAAGTAAAGTATTAAAACGGCCCAACTGGTTCCCTGTTCCTGGTATTCTTCTAAGATTATTGCTGGGCGAGATGAGCACTCTCGTTCTCGATGGACAGCAAGTACTACCAGACCAGTTAATAAAGGCTGGATACAAGTTTACTTTTGAGCAAATTGAGCCGGCTTTACGGGATCTACTAGGATGAAGTAAGAATTACTGAGCATGGTATAATTTCTGCATGAAACATAAGAGTGTTTATTTTCAAACAAAATAATATAAAATAACTGCGGAATAGGAACGCTCTCACCGCAGAGGGCGTTTTTTGTTAACACGAGTGGGAGGTCTGATGAACATTGATGAACAAGTCCAATACCTGATGCAGGGAACTGAATACGGTGATGATAACCTGCAAACAGCCATGGCCAACGAACTCAGGGAACGGTTGATTTTAGCTGAAAAAGAAAATCGGCCACTCCGAATTTATACCGGGTACGATCCAACAAAAGCAGACTTGCATCTTGGTCATACTGTTACAATGCGGAAAATGCGTCAATTCCAGGAATTGGGACATCAGATCATTTTTCTGATTGGCAGCTTTACCTCTCTAATTGGTGATCCATCTGATAAAGATAAGTTGCGTCCTCTGCTCACAAAAGAGGAGATTGAAGAAAATGCACGAACGTATGCTGAACAGGCGTATAAGATCCTGGATCCCGAGAAAACATCCATTCGCTATAATGCGGAATGGCTTTCCAAGTTAACCTTTGCAGACTTGATCAAGCTGGGGAGCAATTTTACGATCCAACAATTCTTAACCCGTGAAAACTTTAAATTACGGTGGGAAAAAGGCGATGCAATATATTTACACGAAACATTTTATTCCATTATGCAAGGATATGATGCATATGCTCTAAATGCTGATATACAAATCGGCGGTACAGACCAACTCTTTAATATTGTCACTGCAGCACGCAAGGTGATGACTTATCTGGGTGCAAAACCTAATATTGCCATTATTCTTGGTATTTTGCCAGGTACTGATGGTGTATTAAAAATGAGTAAGAGCCATGGTAACCATATCCCGATCAACACCGACGCGATGGATATGTACGGGAAGGTGATGAGCATTCCTGATAGTGCCATGCCATCATATTCACGTTTGGTAACCCGTTGGACACCACCGCAGATCAAAGAACTTGAGGCAAATATAGCCAACGGAACTATTCATCCGCGTGATGCGAAAATGAAATTAGCCCGGGAAATAGTAAGCACATTTTATAGTGACTCAGAAGCCGTGGAAGCTCAAACTTACTTCGTCAATTTATTCCAGAAAAAAGATATACCCACGGAAATGCCGGAAATTCCATTCCAGCCTGAACAGAAACTATTGGATGTCCTTCTGGCTGTTGGGTTTGTCAGTTCAAAAGCGGAAGCACGAAGAATGATCGAACAAAAAGGTGTCAAGCTTGATGGAGTAGTATTGAACGATCCATTTTCAGGCTTACCATCGACCGGTGTCCTTCAGGTAGGTAAAAGACACTTTGTCCGCCTGGTTTAGTAAAAAATACTTATCGGATATTGAAAAATTTGTAAATGCAGGACTATTTTTCCTGAATCATGGTAATTCGGCGAGCGATAGAATTCCCAATCCGACTGATGAGTTGCGGGTTATCTTCCTCAAGTAAAACAACAAATGAAACAGGAACGCCCCGCCAGTTAGTATTAGTCCCACCAACAAACCATGTCACAGTTTGAGTATTGCTACTTAATGCCTGGCCAACTACAGACCAGGCCGGTAATTCTGTAATTGTGAAATCATTGCTGATACTATTTGCCGTTGATTCGGAAAAAGCCAGGTGTTTGCTGGACTCTGGTTGTAGTAATTCCCAACTTCCTGATGGGAGTTGATAAGACAAGGCTAAATATGGTGTTGGAATTTCACCACCGGAACTGATGGAAGAGGCAGCAAGCACCATTTGCAAAGGAGTGAGGCTTAAATTTTCCTGACCTATTGACGCTGCTTTAATGTTATCAATACTTATTGGATCAGCTGATTCAGCTGCTGAAAATATGAAATCAGGAGAAGTATAAAATCCGAGATTTGAAAAAAGATCATATAATCCATTCTTACCGATGACTCTACCAATATTCAGACTGCTCTGAGGACATCCCCTTTGAATTGTTTCCACAAGCATAATTTCCTGGGTATTAGCCGGATTAGCACAATTAATGTTCCTGCCTTTGTATGCTACTGAATCATTTGATCCCGATGGAAGCTGTAAATTAGCATCGAGTGCCTTTCCCATGAGAAAAACCCCCAACGTTGTGCCAGGAGGATATTTTCCAACTAACACACGATTGAGCAATGGGGACCGTGGGTCGGTAATAATATTATTCCATTCCGTTTCGAGTTGAGCAGGATCGATCCATGGATGGGAGACAACGGCCAGCAATTCACCAGACTCGGCATTCATCACAACTATAGATCCAATATGAGCGTCCAGCAGAGTGTCCATCCAATTTTGCAGTTCTAAATCAATTGATAGCCGCACATTGGAACCAGGCGGAGGATGACTGAAAAGTAAATTATTCCACCAGAGAGTAAATGGGGAGTAAGACTTTAATCCTCTTAAATATGGGTCAAGGATGGCTTCCAGACCTGATTGACCATACGAGATATTGGAATATCCTACAGTTGCTGCAAGGGGAGGGTAAAAATATGACCTGGAATAATCTCCTGGAGACCCTGTTGTGCCATTGATTATTTCTCCATTTCGATCCAGGATTTCTCCCCGGGCAATATTTGTATCGGCGATTGCTCTGCGTAGATTATCACTTCGTGATGTGAGTTGATCTTTTAATATTAATGACCAAACAGGAAGCAAAAGTAATGATAGTGAAGCAACAACAAGGATGATGGGTAGAATGATATCAAAGTATATTTGCTTCTTTGATAACTGAACATCTGGAGAATCATCCGATTGACCACTGATTAAGGTAACAAGGCTGCCTGCGATCATACACACTACCAGGGATGAGCCGCCATACGAGAAGTAGGGAAGTGTAACTCCGGTTAAGGGAAGAAGGCGGATGTTTCCTCCGATGATCATTAATCCTTGTGCAGCAATCCAGAACGAAATACCTGTGCAAAGTAATGCATTAAATTTGTCCTTTGCACGCAAAGCAATTGAAAAACCCCGAAACGTGATTAATACCAGTAGAAGAATGATCGCAGCCGCCCCAAGTAAACCACTTTCTTCAGCTATGGCTGTATAAATGAAGTCAGATGCGGCGACCGGAACTAGATTAGGGCTTCCCATCCCGGGTCCAGTTCCCAGGATACCGCCAGATGCTTGAGAGATTAATGCCTGAACGATCTGATATGACCGCCCTACAGGGTCGATCCATGGATTGATCCACGCACCGACTCTTAGGCGAATAACATCAAATAAAAAATACCCGGAAATAAATGCTGCAATAAAAATTACTATGCTGCCAAATAAAAATTTTCTATCGCCGGTGGCGATGAATACCATAACAACATAGATAGCCATCATAAGTGAAACTGTACCAAGGTCTTTTTGCGCCAACAGGACAAGTATTGCTGCCATAGCTACCACTACGGTGGGTATGATGACCGCAAGAGAACTAATTTTTACAGGTAATTTTCGAGAAAAATAAGTGCTTAAATAAACGATGAAAATTAGTTTAAATGGTTCCGATGGTTGTAATGTCAAACCTTGGAAACTGAGCCACAACTTGGGTTGATTTGAACCATTTAATAAACCAGGTAACAACGTTAAAATGATTAGTAGAAATGCTCCTGATAACCAGATATATGTGTATCTTTTTAAGATATGCAGAATCTTGGGGAATCTCAGGATGGCAAGATAGGCTATACTGCCAACGATGAACCAGGCTGTTTGCCTCATTCCCAGGTTGGGGGATAACCGCCATAAGATCATCAAACTCCACCCGCAACAAATGTAAATGAGATCGATTAAATAAGGATCCTGATGCGGAAGCAAGCGGGTCGATACACGTGTTACTGCCAAAAATAAACCAAGCCAGACAAAATAACCTATCCAATGCTGCCATGATGCCTGATCGATCAGTGATTTATTACGAATGAAAGATGCAAGTGATAATCCGATGGCGTTAAGCGAAATGAAAATGACAGCCAGGTAAGTTAGCCTTATCCGGATGAAATTTATATAGCCTGGTTGACTGTGGTATTCTAAAATATTTTGCACTAGTGGTTATACTTTGATAGGAAAATATCAAGCTGTTCTTTTGCCTGGATAGAGATCGCCTCTGGTTGGGTTATTACTGCATCTTTTAAAGCTGAATAACACTCGCAATCATCTTCAAGACGGGGATCAGAAACTATTCCACGAATACTCTCTTGTGCGACTTGTGTGTTTTTATTAAGGGTCCGGATCACCATATCTACGTTTACAAATTCCTCGCTAATATGCCAGACATCATAATCCGTAACATGGGCAAATGTGGCATAGCACATCTCAGCTTCCCTGGCTAAAAATGCTTCAGGACTTGCCGTCATCCCGATAATGGACATTCCCCAGGCTCTGAATAGATTTGATTCGGCCCGTGTAGAAAAACGGGGTCCTTCGATGGTGATCAGGGTACCATTATTATGGACAATTGTATCGTTTGATTGGAGGGAATCTATGGTTATTGAACGCAGAGAGTTACAAAATGGATTTGCTGAGCTAATATGGGCAACGCAACCATTTTCAAAAAATGTCCTCTTCCTATTTTTTGTGAAATCAAAAAGTTGGTCCGGTATAACGATCTCTCCAGGGGTGTAATCTTCACGCAATGAACCACAGGCGCTGATTGAAATGATTTTCTTCACTCCGAGTAATTTTAAGGCATAAATATTAGCCCGGTAATTTACCTCGGATGGATTAAGGGTGTGTCCTATCCCGTGTCGGGCGAGAAAAGCAACACGTTTCCCGTTGAGTAATCCGATGGTTATAGGTGAACTGGGTTTGCCAAACGGAGTATCTGGATAGACAGTACTTTTTTCAGTGATCCCATCCATATTATATAAGCCTGAACCGCCAATGATCGCTAGTAAAGGGTAATTATCCATTTGTCCTCCGCTTGAAACGGTTAATCTGCTTTCTCGATCTTGATGGAAAGATCAGCACTTCCGCATGAAATGAGATCATCCGTTATTAATACAGCTGGTTGGGTTAGTAAATCCCGGTTCAGGAATGTGCCATTAGTTGAATTAAGATCTTCCACCCACCATTGGTTTTGATGATATGAGAGCCTGGCTTGTCGTGAAGATACAGAGTGGTCAATTATGATAATATCGCAACCGGGTTCACGACCGATAAAAGCAAGGGGTTGAGTTATGAACTGTATTTTTTCCCCTTGCTCATCCGTATATTTTACCTTTAGGGGTGGAATAGAAATATTTTCATGATTTTCCTGGCGGCGATATACTTCTATCCAGAGGGTGTACACCGTCCATCCAATAAATGCATATAGGGCAGCGATTATGAGTAACCGTATAATTAGTAGGAAAATACTCATCCGATATATTCCAAATGATCACTTGAATTTTCGTCAGGTGGTTTTGTCTGTGAGTGATCGTCACAATTCGTATTATCGTTAGGGTCCAACTGTACTTCTTCACCATAGATCAAGGTAACTCCAGCGAGAGAAATCACGTCTCCTGAATGGAGTTTTTGTTGGATCACCTTATTGTTATTGATGAAAGTTCCTCCGGTTGAATTGAGATCAAACAAAATGCATCCTTCAGGAGAAAAACGAATCTGTGCATGCTGCCTGGATACTCTGGCGTCTTCTAATGCAAGATCATTATCAACTCTTCGCCCAATATTGAAGACTGTCTTTGAAATATTCACAACATTTTCTTCAGGATCTATCAAATATGGAGATATCACAACAGTTTTTTGATCAGCACTTTTTGTGATTTTCGGTTCCATATATGTGGTGTCTGCAGAATCTGATTGGTACTGGATAACTGATATATCAATATTATCATCCTGAAGGTCTAAATCACCCAGGATATGAAATATCGGCGAACAATTGCTTACCCGATTTTCCTCTTTAAGTTCATCGGCAAGGATATGGCCTAAATCAACCAGGTCCATTTGATGACTCATCCAGAGCCCGTACACAGCCGGGGATACTTTAATGAGTACATCATAGGTAATTCCTGCTCCGGACGTTCTCTGGGCTACTGTGAGGGCTTCTACCACCTTCTGGAGGATTTCACGCGTACTAACACCACCAGGTAGCCAGGTAAAGATTTTCTTTTCCAGTATGACTTGAATCAGGTTTTCTACCTGATCTAATCTATTTGTCATCCTTTTCCTTACTCACTTCGGATAATTTCCAATTATTTTATTCTTATTATACCCAAGCCATCAAAGGTTATTGATCAACTGTAGGGTGATATCCGATGGACCCTTAGTTTTATGATGCGATGATCGAAGTGTAGACGGATTATGTGACATTCTTTACTTTGATCAATATACCAAAACAGATTTGGTTCTATTCCATTAATTGTGATTATCTAAAGTATAAAGATTAATAATATTACGCTTTACTCGTTATATTTGCCAGTCTGGCGTGAGTAATTTCGATCAAGCTAATAACTGGAAGGCGAATATTCAATCCTAGTTCTCCACCGGAAATATGGATATGAGAATGAGAGGTTGCTGAAGAGTCAATGATCACTTGAAATCCTCGATTGATAAGTGCCAGTGGAGAAATACCTCCTGCCTTTAGCCCTGTCATTTTTTCTGCTTCAGCCTGGGTCGGAACAACTACCTTTTTTTCACCCACTGCTTCTGCTAATAATTTGAGGTTAACTTCCTTATCACCCGGAGTTACCGCAATTATTGGTTTTCCTGTTTTTTCACGTTTGATGATTATTGACTTGTAGACCTCATTAAGGGGAACATCCATGACTTTTGCAGCTTCTTCAGCTCCCAGTTTTTCTGGTGGCAGAATGAACACTTGATAAACTATTTTTTTACTATCTAATAAGCGGGTTACATTATTCGAAACCATATTATCTCGCAAAAATTGGATTAGTATAGATCCATCCCCGTCGGCTGCCTCGATACTGAATATATGCTTCGACCCGGTAAACTCCTGGAATTTTCGTGATATAAGTGCAATTGGTAGTCCCTGTCCACGATTTGACGATATCACCATTTCTCAAAAGATTACATTCAGTGGCGATTGGCAAATTGATTTGCAAGGTAATACCATCTCCAATATCAATTTTATCGCCTATCTGGAATGTCTTGTTTAATCCTTGCCCATAAAACCGAAAACCTTTTGTGGGATAAGGTTTATCGTAACCGATAAATAAATTTCCATTTTTGAATGTCTGGATGATTTGCTTTCGGGCAATTGTGATATCAATGGATAATGGTTCATTTAGTAGTAGGTGATTGTTAATTGCGCGGAAGTGATATGCATAAGGGAATATTACTTTATGGAACCATAAGACCTTTTTCTGAAGTGCATGGGCATCCGATCCACCAATTGCCACACAGGAAGGATTATTGGTTAACAATGTATCCCACAATTTCAGGGTGTCTGGCAGAGGTTGCAAGGTCAAATAATCTGGAAATAATACATAAAAGAGTAATTGCAATAAATTGCGGCTGCGATATTTTATCTCACTAAACCCATTCCATAATTCGATTCCCGTATATCCACTTACACTCCAATCTTCCCAGGAAATATTGGGTTCACCAATTACCTTAAGTTCAGGGTCTACAGGATGCGCAATGAAAGATAATGCTCCTGTGGACTTAATTTTCTGTAGTAGCTGGGAAAGATTTTGTGCAAAAAGAGAGTATTCCATTTTCGGTTCGAAAACCAGCAGGTGATTTTTCTGTGGGTTTCGATTCTGATCATGAATTTCCTGACCCGATAAGATCAGTACTTTCTTGTTGTTTTGTGAGTAAAATCCATCCTTTCGTTGAACAAAAACATTATGGTCAGTAACAATTACCCCATTAATACCAGCTTCTATGGCTGCATTTGCAATCTCCTGATAGGTAGCATGCCCATCGGAAAGATGGCTATGAACGTGAGTATTAATGATAATTTCATGCATAAGCAGCCATGGGATTGATGATTATTGTTGACGGATTGACCAGTTAGTAGGTATAATTCAGCGATTGTAATTTTCCAGGAGGATAATTGTGGAACAGTATTTTGATATTGCATTAATTATAACGTCAATTGCTTTGGTCGCGAGTATTATTTTACAAAGCAAAGGCGTTGGTTTGGGAGGACTGAATGGTGGGGACAGTGGTGGAGTTTTTACTGCCCGGCGCGGTATTGAGAAAACTCTATTTTATGTTACCATTGGTTTGGGAATAGTTTTTGTCATTTTAACAGTTGTGACTGTAGTCATCAGTAAGTAATTCCAACTCTCTAACCTTAGAGAGCTCAAATTATTGTTTATCAGAATGGGCACCTCAAAAATAGTTTTGGTGCCCAATATTAATTAAATATGAAAAATTTCCGTTGGCAACTACTTATTATTTTACTGACTGGCATTATTGTTGGTGTTTTATTGATTACCCAGCAGCCAGATTCTCCTATCAATTCTGCTCAACCTCAAACCGGTGGTGTTTATACTGAAGGATTGGTGGGAAGTTTTCAACGACTAAATCCGTTATTTGATCATTATAATCAGACCGATCGTGATGTGAACCGGTTGATATTTAATGGGTTGGTTAAGTTCGATCTTCAGGGAGTTGCTCAGCCGGATCTAGCTGAATCTTGGGGTTATTCAAAAGATGGCTTGACTTACAATTTTTCAATTAGGGAAAGTATAAACTGGCAGGATGGATCGCCTTTTACCGTCGATGATATTATTTTTACTATAGATAAAATGCGGGATCCCGATTCTGTCATTCCTACTGATTTGAAAAACTTCTGGAGCGATATAAAGCTCAACAGATTGAATGAGTATAATATTCAATTTATCCTGCCTGAGCCATTCTCCCCATTTTTAGATTATTTGACTTTTGGAATATTACCTGAGCATATTCTTGGCAAGAATACCTTCCGGGAGATTCAGGAATCCCTTTACAACCTACAACCAGTTGGTACGGGACCATATAAATTAGATCATCTGATAGTCGAAAATGACAAGATAACAGGTGTAGTACTATCTGCTAATCAGAATTATTTTGGGGAGAAACCATTTATTGATCAGGTGATCTTTAAATATTTTGACAATTCATCCGATATGTATACCGCTTATAACGAAGGAGAGATTCAAGGCATAAGTCGGGTTACAAATGAGATTTTACCTGACGTGTTGAGAAATCCTGACCTTGCAACATACACCGGCAGGAGACCAGAACTGGCGATGGTAATTCTTAATCTCAATGACACAAAAGTTGATTTCTTTCAGGATGTGAATGTCAGACAGGCATTAATGAAGAGTATCAACCGCTCAGTTATTATTAATCAATTCCTGGGCGGCCAGGCGATTCAAGCTGACAGCCCTATCTTTCCTGGTACATGGGCATATTATAATAATGCGCCAATCGCTTTTGATCCTGAGGCAGCGATTAACCATCTGAAAACCGCTGAATTTGTTTTCGCAGGAGATACTGATACAATCCGCTCGAAGGCGGAAAAGAAACTCAGCTTTTCAATGATATATCCTGATGATGATATCCATAAGAATATTGCCGAACAGATCCAGAAAGATTGGAAAACTATCGGTGTGGAAGTAAGAATTGAGCCGCTGGCTTATGAGACAATTATTGATGATCGGCTGGTAAATAGAAATTATCAGGCCGCCCTCGTCGATTTCAACCTGTCAAAATATCCTGACCCGGATCCCTACCCATTCTGGGACCAGGCGCAGGCCACAGGCGGACAAAATTATTCTCAGTGGGATAATCGCATCGCCAGTGAATACATCGAACAAGCTCGTGTAACCACTGATCTTTCAGAACGTATCCGGTTATATCATAATTTCCAGGTGGTTTTCAGAGAAGAAATGCCAGCTTTACTTCTTTATTACCCTGTCTATACCTATGCAGTTAGTACAGAAGTAAAAGGTGTTCAAATGGGTTCTTTCTTTGATCCAAGTGACAGGCTTGAAAACATCAATACATGGTTCCTTCTGGTAAAACGCGGGGATCAATTGGAATTAACTCCAACAGTTGGCAACTAAGGGAATGATGAAAACAGAACGTCCGTTTACCGGTTTGGGAGATGCAGGTATAACAAGTCTCATTGGTGAAGGGCGGTTTGCCAAATCGAATTTTATTTTTGAAGTTCTTGGGTCGATTGATGAACTTTCAGCTGTAATTGGAATTGCAAAAGCATCAATATCCGATTTAGCAATAAAACAACAATTGAGTGATATTCAAATAACTCTCTATAAGCTGATGACAGAGTTATCGTACACCGACCAGAGTAGATTAAAGAATCCATTATTAACAACCGATCAGTTAATAGTAATTGAAGACATAATTAAACAGATCAGTTCCTCAGTGTCCATACCGGCCGGTTTCATTCTTCCCGGAGATTCGTTACAAGCTGGTTATCTTGACATTGCCAGGACAATTACCAGAAAAGTTGAAAGAAGAATTGTTGAATTGGATGGTCTGATTACAATCCACAATAAATTGATCATGCAGTATGTCAATCGACTATCCACATATTTTTTTATGCTGGAGATTCAAATCCTGCATGATCAGGGAATATTCAAGCCGACCATGGCTAAGTAAAATAAATACCAGAACCAGTTATGTAACCCTTATTTTCATATTACAAAGATAGATCCCATCTTACTGGGGAACCAGCAATTCAGCGATCGCACTATAGACTTTATCCGGGTCAACCTTCGTATGGTTCACATATATTGAAGGAGTTCCATCCACTTTAACTTTGATTCCTGCATTCATATCTAGTTGGAGTTGATTAATATACTTATTGGATGTATAGCAGGTCTTAAAACTGGTGATATCCAAACTTATTTTTTCTGCAAATGCTAATAATCGTTTGTCTGTAAAATCACCAACCTCCTCACCGGTTTGATTGGCAAATAAGATGTCATGATATTCCCAAAACTTGTTTTGGTCGCCAGCACAATACGCAGCAGAAGCTGCTGCGTCTGATTCTGGTCCAATAACCCTATAAGGAATATATTTGTAATAGACTTTCCCTTTGGCGATGAAATCTTTGACTATGCCTGGTTCCACTTCAGCGGTAAATTTCTTGCAATACGGGCATTGAAAATCAGAATAAACCTCAACGAGAATCGGGGCTTTCGGATCTCCCATGGTTAATCCATTTACTGCTGGTCTGGTAATGGGATCAGGTATTTGGATAGTACCGATGGGTTTACTATTGGCTTTAAGCTGAGGCAATGCAATGGCCAATACAATTAGTATTGCGAACACAACTATACCTGCAACAATAAGAATTCTGTTTCTTTTCTGTATTTCCCGCTGTTTGCGATTTTCTTCTTTTTTAGACATTGAAATCTCCTCGGTAAGTCAAATTTTGCCATACCTATAGAACCCTGTCCAGTCGTTTGAAGGTAAAGCTTTTACACTGAATTTATGGTTTTGTAATATATCGGATAATTGTTTTGTGTGAAGGAAAACCCATGGCGTAAATAAAGATTGATGGCTGGTTGATTATCCGAGGATGTATTCACAGTAATTTCACGAACTCCGAGAGCGATGAATCTTCTGAATAGATTTTCTAATAAAGCTGAACCAATGTGCTGTTTTTGATATTCGGGTATGACAGCGATTCTGGCGATATGACCTGAATCAAATATATTTGAACTAATCTGATATCCAATTATCTCCCCAGAGAGGTTAAGTGCAACAGACTTATTCTTAGATATTGCTAAAGCTTGGATGAAGTCTTCTTTTGATATCTGCCATAAAGGTGGAAAGGCCAAGTGGTCCACGGCGAATGCTTGATCAATATCAGAAGGTAAGAAATCTCTAATTTGTATAATTAAAGGGTGTTCAAATGGAATAATGGATGATTTATCTTTGTGAAGTGTGACAATTTTGTCTAGAGTAGTGAAACCGCAATTGACCAACAAATCCTCATACCAATGGGATAATGAGATTGTAAATAGCTTATTGATTCCTGTACCATCAAGAATGCTGATAGCGGTTTGAAGCAATAATCGAAAGGACGGCTCTGCTGCTAACTGGTTGGCACAATTAAAGGACCTTATCCAAATGAAATCCTGGCCAGTTACAGGGCAAACTAATACGGATGTTAGAATATCTTTGTAATAACACTTTAAAAATGGTTGAGAACCAAGCCAGGAAATTGTTTTTTGCCAGTCCAGGTGCCTGTTAGTCAATTGTGATGCTGAAAAAAAGTTTGAAAGTTCCTCAAAATCAGCAGTACTGGCAGGGGAAATTTTAAATTCTGTAGGGTTCATCTTTATTCCCACTTCTAATATATCCAATTATATTATCAAAGTGGAAGTATGAAAGGTAGATTATAGAGTAGGTTCAGGTTAATGGTTAATGGTTATTAAGACCTTGATGAGTCCTGCGCAATTATTAAAATGTGCTCATCCGGAAATTCAATACCGGGAGTGATGATTTCCACCCGACTTTGCCATTTATCATCGTTCATTGTCAGTATTTGCAGGTCCTTGATCAGTAATCCCTGTTGATCAATGGCTGAGCGAAATTCCTGTTCGGTGAAGTACTGATAACTTTCAAGCTGTTCTGTCTGCCAGAGTTTTTTCCCTAGAAAGATCGATTTTGTGATGTACCTGGTAAAGCTGCGTCTCGATAACAGTACATTCATTGGATCATTCAACTGGGTAAATTGAATATTAAATGGGTGGTATTGTTTTGCAAATGTTTCAAAATCAGCCCGTGCTTGTGGATCTAGAAAATGTAATTCAACAGATTCATGTGGGTCTCCGGCTTGTTCAAGCCCATCAAATAACACCAGCCAGCCATAAGACTCCAAGCACTTAATTGCACCTTTGAGTGCTACTTGGACATTATTCTTTGCGGCCGTAATATCAACTTCGCCGAGTTCGATATTGTAAGTGTTCGAAAATACCTCATGCAGAGCATTAACAAGGAGAACGATATCAAATTTTCCCAGGTTGCCAAGAATTTCTGGATCGGTAAAATCAGCCTGATCTACGCGTAAACCAGGATAATCTTTTCGGCAGCGGGTAACAGACTGAGAATTATAATCCACGCCTAATGAATTATTCCGATCGCAGAGCTGTTTGTGGCTATCCAGCAAGGTACCAATAACCTGACCTTCTCCACAACCCAATTCGAGAAGTCGCAGTGGATGGTTTAATTCTTTTGAAAGTTGACGAATAAGGCGAGAGGCTGCTTGGATGGCAACCTGTTTTCCCAGGTTTTCCATGCTTATTAGATGAGATTCCCAATATTCATCCCAAAAATCATCATCCATCTGTTGGTACCTACCTCTATCAGGTTAACCTAAATTGATAAATTGAAAACACCAGGGTGCTGGCATGGTTACCTTGAGGAATGAAGAGGTGCGCTTTGTCTCGTTCGACGATATTGCTGTTGAGGTCGTCTGGGTCGGGGAGATGTTTGTTCAGGGGCGGCCGGGTGATTGAGATTGGGAACCTGGAAATTATCCAAATTACGTCGTTCCAATCGTTTTCCAAGCAATTTCTCAATTGTTCGTACCATGGTCACATCTTCTGATGTGATCAATGAATATGCCTCACCCAGGTGCTCCATACGACCGGTTCGACCGGTACGATGGGTATAGGCATCAGCGGTATCGGGGATATCATAATTGATGACATGTGTTACTTGCGATACATCAATGCCTCTGGCTGCAATGTCAGTTGCTACCATCACCTTCGCTTTACCACTGCGAAAACGATCCATAGCCTCTGTCCGTTTATTTTGTGAAAGGTTACCCTGCAATGATGTTGCAGATACACCAGCATGGATCAATTGTTCCGATAGTTTTTTGGCCCTATGCTTGGTTCGTGTGAAGACCAATACCTGCCCGTTGCCGCTTGAACGCAACAAGTTAAGTAGTAATTCGGTCTTTTGGGTAGTATGCACAGGATAAACAGAATGGCTTACGGTTTCTAATGGTTGACTGATGCCGATTTCAATTGTCTCGGGATTATGAAGCATTTCTGTTGCCAGGCTGCGAACTTCGCTTGGCATGGTAGCAGAAAACAAAAGCGTTTGACGGTTATTAGGTAATGCTTTTAGTATTTTTCGAATTCCTGGCAGGAATCCCATGTCAAACATGTGATCAGCCTCATCAAGGACGACGATCTCAATTGAGTTCAAATTTACTTTATTCTGACCCATGAGATCCAACAATCTTCCTGGGCAAACGACAGCAATCTCAACACCTTCTCGCAATCCTCTGATCTGCGGTTGGAGGCTTACTCCCCCAAAAATGGTCATACTGCGAAGGTTTGTATTGCGTCCCAAAGTATTGATGGCTTGATGCGTTTGTTCACTAAGCTCACGTGTTGGTGAAATTATGAGGGCGCGCAGCCTTCCACGAGGACGGTTCATTAAATGCTGTAATATCGGTAGCACAAATGCAGCGGTTTTCCCGGTTCCTGTCTGAGCCAGACCCAACACATCGCGTCCCATGAGAATGGGTGGTATGGTTTGGGCTTGAATTGGTGTGGGGGTTGTATAACCGCTTGATAAAATTCCCGCATTTATCTGCGGGTGAAACGTAAATTGTTCGAATGTCACTAAATTTCCTTATCTTAAAATCAAAGCCAGTATTCAAACTGGCATTGTTTGTTTTATATGTAGTTATGACAGTATTATCACAACTATGAAAGTATACCATAAAACATGGTGTACTTTTATTACAAGGGTCTTTATGCCTAGTAAGTGATCTCTAACAAACCTTCTGCAATGGATCTTAATTTATTGGCAGGCAGTTCACTAAGCTTCTTCGCCAGCGCAATATAAGGTTCGTTGACAGGCTTAACCATGAATTCTTGAATATCACCAGTCAAACCGCTGAATCTTTTTTCAACTTTCTGTTTAAGATACCATTGGCCTATTCGCCCATGATGATCAGTGACTGATGAAATGTTTGAATTGAGTGCGTTTAACATGGCATCAAGTAATGGAAAAGGAATTGGTTTTTCACCTAATTCATATGCTTTTAGATCAGCTGAAGATATTTCCAGATGTGTTGCTAATTCATTGATCTTAATATTCGCTTGAGTCCTTAGCTGACGAATAGTGATACCGATTACCTTTTCCCGTAACTTAATTAGGTCTTTACTATTAAGTTTGAAATCCTGATCTTCAGAGATGGCCTTACTGCCCCAAAAGTGTTCAATTGGAATCCCAAGATAAAAGGCCAACACTTCCAACTGCGGGAGAGAAGGTGTCTTTTCACCCAATTCGATCAACGAAAATTCTTGCAGGCTTAATCCAAGGGCATTTGCACAGTCTTTAATGCTTCGCCTTGCTGCAATTCTGGCGTCTGTGATCAAAATCCCAAGTTTTTTTGTTCGGATTGTAAGCGCCTTTTGAAAAGTGCTCATAATTGTATCCCTTCACAATTCATATATCTAATAACTGTAATGCTACAGTTTTCATACTGTTATGCAATATTTGTACCAAGAATCGGTTTTATCTTCGACGCTGCGGGTTGAGCATATCATTTATATTTGCGCCATATACTTCTGGGCTTAATTTGAACCCATTTGCTTCGAGCCTTCTTGAAAATAATGGACGAATCCCGGTTGGTTTTAATTCGCCAATTACTTTACCATCCGGAGATATACCAGTACGTTCGAAAATAAAAATATCAGTTAATACGATAGTATCCCCTTCCATTCCGACAACTTCCGTTATGGCAATAACTTTCCTCGTACCGTCACTTTCACGGTTGATCTGGATGATCAGGTCGATTGCTGAGGCTATCTGCTGACGAATGGCTTTTAAAGGTAATTCCAATCCAGACATCAGGCACATGGTTTCCAACCGGGATATGGTATCACGGGGAGTGTTTGCATGCATTGTTGTGAGTGAGCCATCATGACCGGTGTTCATCGCCTGTAGCATGTCCATTGCTTCGCCACCCCGTACTTCACCTACAACTATCCTATCAGGACGCATTCTGAGAGCATTTCGGACCAGGTTACGGATGGTTATTGCACCTAATCCATCCACATTCGCTGGTTTTGTTTCCAATCGGACAACATGCTCCTGTTCAAGCGCTAACTCAGCAGCATCTTCAATAGTTACTATCCGTTCGTTGTTAGGGATATAACTGGATAAAGCGTTTAGAAGGGTTGTTTTACCTGTACCGGTACCACCGGATATGATGACATTAAATTTAGAGAGGATACACGCTTTGATAAACTCTGCCATAAATTTCGATAATGCCCCAAGTTCAATGAGTTGATCGATCGCTAATTTTCCCTTTTGAAATTTTCGGATGGTGATGGATGGCCCATCAATTGCCACAGGGGGTATGATCGCATTCACCCTGGAGCCATCCGGAAGGCGTGCATCAACCATTGGGCTGTCTGGATCGATCCTGCGGCCTAAAGGCATAATAATGCGGTCAATAAGTTTAATGACCTGGCTGTCATCTTCATAATGAATATTCGTTTTTATTATTTTTCCAGCCTGCTCAATATATATATTTTCATGACCATTGATCATGATTTCGGTGATGGAGGTATCATCCAGCAGGGGTTGGATTGGCCCAAAACCCAGTAACTCATCTTCGATTTCTTTATATAACTTTTCTTTTATTGGTGTTGGTAATGCAAGTTTTGCCTGGGAATATATTCGGTCAATTGATTCAATTACAGCTTGTTGGCGCAGTAATGCTGATTGTGAAATAGCTTCAATTTCATTTGTAATGTGATCCAGAAAGTATCGCTTGACTTTTTCGAAATCTTCGGGTTTTATACTTTGACTGGATACATTTTCTGACTGATCCATAATGATTATCCAGATCCCATATCTCTATCAGGAATGAGCCAAACGATCTGGTTTTTGTTTAATGTTAAAAATTTACATGAAAATGCCTCTTCACCTTTGTCATTTAAAATGGAAGCATTTGTTACTGCTAAAAATTGTTCGGAACGATTCAACTCATCCTTTAATCGTTCATCAGGTTTCATGTATACTTCTCCATGAATACGATGCGTAAGGGTCTGAATTGTGGCAGGTATGGGTGTTTTTTGGACGATATTCGTAAACAACTTTCCCTTTTCGTCAAAATCTCTGATCATTCTCCCTCATTCCGTTTCAATTGCTAGGCAAAGCTGGCATGATATAACCAAGACCTGATCGCGTGATGATCAATTCGGGCTGTCGTGGATTGTTCTCAAGTTTTTGCCTTAATCTGGCAATACTTACCCATAATATTTCCTTATCATCTTTATAATGGGGTCCCCAGATACTCGTCAAGAGTTCATCAGCAGAGAGGACTTTTCCTATATTCAAAGCGAATTGGATCAATAATTTATATTCTGTCGCGGTTAAAACCACAGCTTTATTGTTACACCAGACTTCTGCCCGGGCATAATCGATCTTCAGATAATTATTAATGAAGATGTTCCTATTATTATCATCCTGATTGGTCTTGTTACGTCTGAGTACTGCTCTGACTCTTGCTAAAACTTCCGTTGCAGAAAATGGTTTGGTAATATAATCATCTGCACCTAAATTCAGGCAGCGCACTTTATCCTCTTCTGAATTACGGCCTGTCAACATGATAATTGGTACATTGGTGAATTGACGTATCCGCTCAAGAGTCGAAATTCCATCCAGTTTCGGCATAACAATGTCCATCAAGACAAGGTCTATTGGTCTGGTAGTAATGATGTCAATAGCCTCAGCTCCATTCGTGGCAGTTGTTACTTCATAACCCTCGGTGGCAAGGTTAATCTGCAGAAGACGAAGGTATCTATTTTCGTCATCTACTACCAGGATTCGATTAACGATCGTTGTCGTCTGGTTTTCCATCGGTTATCGGCAGCAGAATATGGATCTGTGTTCCTTTTCCTAGAGTGGATTCAGCGAAGATCTCACCTGAATGGGCTTCAATAATTTGACGGCAAATGTACAAACCTAACCCTGATCCGCGAATATTTGAATTGCCGTCAGGGGAACGATAAAATTTTTGGAACAGGAAAGGTAGATATCTGGGAGAAATACCTGGTCCATCATCGTTAAATAAAATGTGGATCTGGTTCGCAAGAATATCTGCGGATATGGTTAGATTGGCTCCGGGGGCATATTTTATTGCATTACTGATTAGATTTTCAAATACCTGTGTCAAGCGTCGGCTATCGCCATTTATTCCTGGTAAATGATCGTGGAATTCTGTCGATATCCCTATATTGGATTGGTGAGCTATTACTCGCTGTACAGCGTCCCTCAATAATACTTCAATTCTGACAGGTTGTTTTTCAATTGGCATCGATCCATTTTGTAATCTGGCAGAATCGAGCATATTATCTAATAATTCTTGTAATCTGTCTGTTTCTTCATCAATAACCTGTAGAAACTCTTTTTGCGTATCCACATTCCAGGTTGTGTCGGACCTCATCAAAGTGGTGGTGTAGCCTTTAATAAATCCAATTGGTGAAAGTAATTCATGCGAAATTGTAGATATGAAATCATCCTGTATGGCAATATGCTCATGTTCTGCCTCAAGATAGGTGATTTTATCCAGAAGATTCTTTTTCTGTAGAATTGTTTTAATATGTTGGGCAAACAATTCAATCAGTGATTGAACTTCGTATGTGAAGGAAGGGCCACCAAACCTGATGATCATAAGGGTGTAAAAAATATCTGGTGTAATTTCGATTGGAAAACCGATCACGAACGGATGTTCCAACCGGTCAGGAAATTCAACGGGATTGAATTCTTGTATTGTGATTTTATGGGTAAAAAAAACCTGGCTGACAACTGATTCACCCCAAGAAATGGTTTCTCCACTGGCTTTTCCTCTTCCCAGTGCTTTAGCAAAAATCACTTCATAATTATCAGGAGATTCTATTTTTTTATATAGGACAAAATTGTCGAAAATTATTGTTTTTCGCAATAGTGCTGCTAAAAGATCCAGACTGGATTTCCATGATAGATCACCTGAAGAGAGTTTTGCCAATTCAAGAGGCAAATTCTTCAAATCTTCAGGTATTTTTGCTAATTCCTTTAATATCCGTTTAGCCATATGCGGCCTAGTAGTGCTATTCACTAATCGGTAGAATAAATTCAAATTTCGTAAACTTTCCCACCTCTGAGGAGACCATGATGTGGGAATTGTGGGCTTCAATTATTTGTCTGACCAGGGTTAATCCTAATCCTGTTCCACCGTAACGTCGTGTGGATTTACCGTCCACCTGATGAAAAGGTTCAAAGATTTCACCAATATTATCCTGTGAGATTCCAATACCAGTATCTTCCACGGAAATTTGTATACCCTTATCTTTCTCAAGTAATGTTATATCTATCTTCCCATAATCTGGTGTGAACTTCAATGAGTTGTCGATAAGCTGCATCATTACCCATGAAAATTTTTGTTCATCAACCTGAGCTATCGGTAAGTTATCAGGTATGGTCGCATTGAGCGAAATGTTTTTATCTTTAGCTTTAGTGAGGTTATGGTTTACAACATTGTTCACAAGGAAACCAATATTTACCGGAGCCTTGGTTAATGTAATTTCACCTTTGGCAATCAGCGAGAAACTGATTAAGTCTTCGATCAACCTCTCCAGCCGTTCAGAAGAATTCTTAATGATATTTATTGTATTTTCCTGCTCTGGGTTGAGTGGTCCCATTGCCCCGGCTAGCAGTAATTCCTGGTAACCTTTAATGTGTGTCAGAGGAGTTCGTAATTCATGCGATATGTTTGAGATAAAATTGCTTTTTAACCGATCCAATTCAGAGAGTTTGTTCAGAGCGCTTTGCAACTCCATAGTTCTCTGGATAACCCTCTGCTCCAGCGTCCGGTTAGCTTCCTGAAGAGCATTTCGGAGTTGTAAAATTTGTTCCGTAATAGCCTGATCCAGAAGTGTCCTGCTTATAAACTTCTTATTGATCAATACTTCCCCAAGAAGCTCAACACGTCCCGCTATCTTTAATTCTTTTTGGTGGTCAAGGGCTTCGCCAAGCTGGTCTCTGGTAATATGCCCTTTTACAACCAGATAGTCGCCAAGTTTAGGAACGAGAATTTCAGGTGTAATTGATGGTGTATTTATCATACTAGAACCCCTTCACAACCCATTTACCTGCTACCATTGTAGCGGATGTTCTCATCTCAGGCAACCTTTGTTGAGGAAGCAAATATGGATCATCTTCAAGAACGATCAAATCTGCAAAATATCCTTCTAATAACTTACCCACAATTTTTTCCTGGTTGACTGCATAAGCTGGCCCTTGAGTATAACCACCCAGAGCTTCTTCCAGCGTGATCCGTTGCTCCGGGTACCATCCATCAGGGTCAGTATAACCTTTTGGCAAACGGGTAACCGCAGCATGAATTGCAATAAATGGATCCGGTGATTCTACGGGTGCATCCGAACCAAACGCCAAAACAGTTCCGGATATCTGCGATTGATTTCCAAGCATAAGAGAATTCACTGCGTTTACCCCAATTCTTATCTGCCATTTTTTGATCTGAGATCATATGATAAGGTTGCATGGATGCGATTATTCCACTACCTCGCAGGAGTTCAAGGTCTGATGGGGCAATTACTTGTAAATGCTCTATTCGGTGTCGCATAGGCTTATTGGAAAATGTTTTTTCTAACTTGATCAGTCTTGTTAGAGCATTAATTGCCTCTCTGTTGGCTCTGTCGCCAATAGCATGTATCGCTAGGGGAAGCCTTCCTGCCAATGCCTTTTTTCCAATTTCAAGAATTTCATCTTCCCGCAGTAACAGCATTCCATAATCATCCATGGTTGATTCATAAGGCCGCATCATCGCGGCGGTTTTTGGCCCGAGCGCACCATCTGAAAACAGTTTTACTGCCCCGAATTTCAATAATGGATCGCCAAAACCGGAATGAATGGATAAATGTAACGCCTCATTCATAAACTCAAGCGGGATGTTTTTTGTTACCCTTATATTAAGAAGCTCAGATGATAGAAGCGTTTCCAAAGAATCAAAGCAGTCCATGGAATCAAAATCATGAATTCCTGTAATTCCGTATCTATTCAGTTGATCTTGCGCCTGGCTGATGGCGTTCGTCAGGTCCGATTCGGATGGTTTTGGTATGGCGTTGGTGATGAGGTCCATTGCCGATTCAAACAATATACCTGTTGGTTCACCTTCTGAATCGCGTTGAATAATTCCCCCTTCGGGGTCTGGAGTGGCCGGCGATATTCCTGCATATTGCAGAGCCTTCGAGTTCGCCCATCCAGCATGCAATGACTTGGCAGTGAGGTAGATTGGATGCTGGTTATCGATAGCATCTAGTAATTCTTTATTTCCAAATCGATTTCCCCAGGAGTTCTGATTCCAACCATGCCCCAGCAGCCATTTTCCGGGTGGGATGAGTTTCCCCTTTTCTTGAACTTTGTCCAGGCATTCCTGCATGGTATTTGTTTCGCAATCCACTCGTTGCAAGTTCAACGCATAGAGGGATAGATGAATATGGGCATCGGTCAATCCTGGAAGGATCGTCCGCTGCCCCAAGTTCGTGATAACTGCATTCTGTTTAAATTGGGTAAGGATTTCATCATCAGAACCACAGGCGATTACTTTCCCATCAAGAATGGCAAGGGCGGTAACGTGGGTTCTTTCTTTTACTTGGGTATAGATTTTTCCATTATGAAGGATCTGTATCATTTTCGAGTGATTATATTAATGATCGAATCTAATTCTTCGTCTGAAAAATACCTGATTACTACCGATCCACCCTTTGGGGTATAGTGCACATTTACCTTCGTTCCCAGTGAGTTTCTTAAAAGCTCTTCAATTTCTTTCACCTGGGAAGAGTAAACCGGTTTTGCTGCTTCTTTTTTCTTCTGACCTAATAGCAGTTGAACAAGTTGTTCGGTCTGCCGGACATTCAATGATTTTCGGATAACGGTTTCGGTTGCAGAGATTTGTGATTCCGGGGTTGTAAGTGCCAGGATTGCCCGGGCATGCCCTTCGGTGATTTCTCCGGCTCGAAGCCGATTTAATACATCCTCTGGAAGTTTTAATAAACGGATAGTATTCGTGATGGTAACCCGTGATTTTCCAACCTTTTTAGCAATTTCATCATGGGACAATGAAAAATCATCGGCTAGCTGCCGGTAGGCCTCTGCTGTTTCAAGGGGGGACAGGTCCTCACGTTGTACGTTTTCTACCAATGCCAATTCTAACTGTTGGATATCACTTACATCCCGAATAATAACTGGTACGCGCTCCAAACCTATTGTTTTGGCGGCTAACAAACGTCGTTCACCGGCAACAAGGTAATATTCCCCAGGGTTTTCTGCTGGCGAGATGATCAATGGCTGGATGATTCCATTTTCACGAATCGATTCTGCTAATTCTTTTAGCTCTTCCTGTTTGAAGATGGATCTAGGTTGTCTGGGATTGGGTTTAATTAATTCGATCGCAATGTTATTGCTACTTTGTGTTTCCTGGTTCATATCATCACCAGGAATAAGTGCACCCAAACCTTTACCTAACCCAGAATGTTTGACCATTTTATCCCCTTTGTTCCAATTGAATTTCTGGTTGAACGATGGTGACGCCATCCTGATCTAACAACTCTAATGCTAGCGAAGAATACGCTTTGGCAGCGGAAGAATCAGGTGCATAAAAAGAAATCGGAAGCCCATAAGAGGGTGCTTCAGCAAGTCTTACACTGCGTGGAATGATGGATGAAAAGACTTTATTGGGGAATACCCGATGAACCTCTTTGACTACATCCATGCTTAGGTTTGTTCGTGTATCAAACATCGTCATGACTACTCCACGAATGTGAAGACCTGGATATAAAGAAGCATGAACTTTGTTTATGGTTTGTGTGAGTTGGCCCAAACCTTCAAGCGCCAGGTATTCACATTGAACCGGAATAATTAAGCCATTTTTTGCGGCAATTAAGCCATTTAAGGTCAGTAATCCAAGTGAAGGTGGGCAATCGACCAGAATGTAATCATACTTGTCCATGACTGAAGCGATCACATCTGATAGTTTTTGCTCTCTTTTATCTAAATTAACCAGTTCGATCTCAGCACCAGCAAGAGCAGGAGATGATGGTAAAAGGGAAATTTTCAGTTTTGGGTTATGCAAAATGGCTGCGGAGGTGACCGCTTGACCAACTAGGCATTGGTAAGTGCCAGAATTAACATGGTATTTATCTATACCAAGGCAGGATGTGGCATTTGCCTGGGGATCAATATCTACCAACAGCACTTTTTGCCCATAATGTGCCAAATAAGCACCCAGGTTGATCGCAGTGGTTGTTTTTCCTACTCCACCTTTTTGGTTGACCAGCGTATACACTCGAGCCATATTAATTACTCACCTGGATATTATAGAATTTCGACAAGACAGGAATTAATTTCTTCAGACGTGGGAATACTCTCCAACCCTTGTCTTAAAACAGAAAATGCAGCCAGGTTGGTCGCAAAACGGGCAGATTCCCAGGGGTCATTTGTGTGGAGATACCTAAAGAAATAAGCAGCGGCAAATATATCTCCAGCGCCTGTGGCATCAACTTCCTCCATGTGAGGGGGAACAAAACGCCGAATATCTCCATTCCAGAACACCCTGGCACCGTTTGCTGCTTCTGTGACTACAAGAATTTTTATGGACGAGGCCATCTCCTCGATTCTTGTCTCGTCACCTTGAACATCCTCAATACTCATTACTGCGATCTCAGAATTACCTAAAACATAGCGCGATTCCGGCCATTCACACACTGAAACCCTGCCTTCTTTATCCCATGAACGCATAAATCCTTGAGGTGTAAGAACAACCAGGGAATTTGGGAATGATTTGGATAAATTAGGGTCAGTCTCTTGTGCGATAGGTCCGAGATGAACGATGGGGGTGTCTTTCCATACTTCCGGCACCAGTGAATAATCTAGAATGGGAGCCTGGTGATAAAGGTATTGTATCCGTCCATGTTGCGTGTAGACGTTTTCAAATGTCGTACTTTGGTCAGTTGGTTTGACAATGGTTGGAATGCCAGCCAGGCTGCTGCGATCAATATCATTTCCGCAAGAAGTGATAATTCCAACGCGCATTCCTAAAGCTTTGCCGGTTAAAGACGCAAAAGATGCGGTTCCACCCATGCGTGATCCCTGAGGTGTAAGATCTTTTGTTAGGTGTCCAAAGACGAGGTAATCAATTGGTTCAATGTGGTCATGAGTGAGCATTGGTTGATTATACCTGAATCTATTGAAGATTGGGTTGCGACCATATTATTCATCCATAGTATCAGGAATGGATTGGGAGATAGGATTTATGGGGTTTGATTCAAATTCATTCCGGTGGTACCCGGGTTGTATCTCTTCACAGTATGGACAAATCTCCCAGGTTGGGATCAATGAATTTCCACATTTTTGGCACTTCTTTTTTAATCGGGTATGGCAATCGGGGCAAATCACCCAACCATCCATTACTTGCCGGTTGCATCCGGGACAGGTTGAAAATTCTTCCAGAGTCTGTAATAATGCTTCTTCTTCCAATGAATCCTGGTACGCTTCATCCATGGTTTTTTGAGGGCGGATTAGCATATAGATAAATACCCCGGGTAGGAAAAGAACAGTCGAAATGATTACTGCGAGGATAGTTAGGAATCTATCCTTTGTGCGCTTCCGGATGTCCCGGAATGTCCAAATGATCAAACTAATCCAGAGGACCACAAGGAAAATGACAGAAAAACTGGATAAAAAAAGTAATGAATTGCTGATCAGGGCTGGGTTAAGAGTCATATATTCTCCGCTAATAAAATTATAGCATGGAACATAATGGATAATTTTCCAAGTGATATAAAATAATGTAATGCTGAATAATTGAGGATGATATGCGGATAAAAGAGAATACTATCTACCGGATAACAGATATGGAAGAAGGCGAACGTCCACGGGAAAGGTTGGCAAGGTATGGTCCTGCGCAACTGAGCAACCCCGAACTGCTTGCGATCTTATTACGCGTTGGCGTGGAAGGGGAAAATGCTGTTCACATGGCTGATCGCATTCTGAATGATAACCATGGTTTGATCGGACTATATCGCACTAGCTACCTTGAATTATGCGATCAGCATGGAATTGGCCCGGCAAAAGCTGCCCAATTGCTCGCTGCCATTGAACTGGGTAAGCGTATTGCTCTCGCTGACAAAGATACTCAGCGTACGATTCATGGTCCCCAGGATGTTTATGATGAGCTGGTCTACGATATGCTGGCGTTGGACCAGGAAGAGTTGAGGGTCTTAATAATGGATACTCGCAACCACATACTCGAGATAGAGACAATTTACAAAGGATCAGTCAATTCATCTCAGGTGCGTATTGCAGAAGTATTCAAAGGTTCCATCCGAAGAAATGCAACCTCGATCATCATAGTTCATAATCATCCGAGCGGCGATCCTTCTCCCAGCCCGGAGGATATAGCTTTGACAAGAGCCATCATCCAGGCAGGTAAGTTGCTGGATATTGATGTTCTTGATCATATTGTGATCGGCCATAAACAGTTTGTTTCGATGAAAGAAAAAGGCTTTGCTTTTCAATAAAACCATTTAAATTTCAAGAAACAGACAGAAAGGTCAACTGGTCAAAGAGAACACCTAATGGGCGATTATTTAGGTTGATAAAAACTTACTGTATGACCTGTATCGTTCACCAGACATGTTGAAGAAGTTCGTAGCAGCCTGTAAATGATCCAAATATCCCCCACAGCTCCACCTGTGTTGAAACCGGTTACAACAAGCGCGGGAAGAATCCAGGCAGGTGGACCTATTGCGATGACCAATAAACCCGCAAGACCTATTAATATAAGCGGGGCGAGACCGATTATCCAATAAAGTCTTTTGGGGATGTACCATTCTGGAGCTGCTGCAAACGCATAAGAAAGACTTAACCCGAAAACTGGCTTGGAACGGGTAATGAACCAGAAAAACACTCCATGAATGAGTTCGTGTACGATCAAATTGAGAATCACAAGAAAAAGTAGAAAAATAATATCCGGTACACCGAACTTTATACTAATTGCCGTTCCAGAAAGATCTGAATGTACCCATTTGGTGAAGATTCCCAGCAACCAGAAGGAAAGCAATACAACAGCTAGGGCAGCCAGGTTGAGCACAACAGCTAAAAGCTTATTCTTTGCCAAATTAATGACATAAACCGATTGATAGCCATCCGGTAAGGTTTGTGTAGATTGAGTCATGCGAACCTGATTTCAAATGTATTGGATTATTGTCCCATTATATCTCTGAAAGGTCTCATTCTATGCATCCGGGTCTATTGCGGGATCAATTCGACTAAATCTTTTATCCCAACTGCAAACAACTTGCTCGTGGCTGAACTGGTAAAAAGTCAGTGCATGTAAATTTGACCATTGGTTACCTTCATGTTAAACTAATAGATTGCCATGAAGCGATTAATTGTTCTTATATTTTGCCTGTTGATTGTATCTGTGCCGCTTGGAAGTGCGTTTGGGCAAGCCGATTCTGCCATCACCACCCCCGCAAGCGGATCAGCTATTCAAGGCAAGGTGGATGTGAGCGGATATATCAAGTCCACCAACTTCGTCCGATATGACCTGGACTTTAGCCATAGTCCTGGTCCGGAGGATGGCTGGTTCAACATCAAAACCAGTGATAAGAACCCGCCAGACGGGTTGTTGGGTGTGTGGGATACAAGTTCTATCTCAGATGGAAATTATCGTTTACGGCTGACCGTTTACTATAAAGATTCAACAAAAGGAGAATATTTTGCAGAGGAGATCCGGGTTCGAAATTACACCCCGATCGAAACCAGCACTCCTGGATCGGGAATACTCACCAGTCCAACACAAGTGACTTCGAATAGACCCACATTTCAGGCTCCTGTTTTTCAAGGCGAATCTCAAAATAACCATAATATCGAAATAACCCGACCGCAGCTTGTTCGTTTGGGTGTGGTGAGTCTGTTAGCTGGAATCCTATTAGCTTTCGTCCTGGCTGCCATATTTAGAAAATAGTGAAGTGATCATTATATGGAAAAAGAATTCTACTTAATTGCCGGTTTTGGAAATCCAGGCCGTGAATACCGAAATACCAGGCATAATGTTGGCTTTCGGCTGATAGATAGCGTGGTATCGGAATACAAAACCAAGTTGACCAAGGTCCAGTTCAAGGCCATGACCGGGACCATTGAACTGGATAACGCACGTATCATCCTGGCCAAACCGCAAACCTTTATGAACCTATCCGGGCAGGCAGTAGCGGCTCTCATGCGCTTCTATAAGATCCCGCTGGATAAAGTCCTGGTGGCACATGACGATATCGATCTGCCGCTTGGAGACGATCAGGATCCGCCCGGGAGGTGGTTCAGGCGGACAAAAAGGCCTCGCTTCCACCATAGAAAAACTGGGAACGCAGGATTTTCCCCGTATGCGGATAGGTATCGGCCGGCCATCGGGCAGCCAGGAAGCTGCCGGATATGTGTTGCAGGAGTTCTCCAATTCTGACGAAAAGGTTTTACAGGATGTTCTCCCTCAGGCTGTCGAGGCGATCAAGGTTTTTGTTGCCGATGGTCTGGAAGCTGCGATGACCCGCTATAACGGAAATATCACCAAAGAATAACAGTATGATCCTCGATAATATCAGGCAATTATCCTCCTATCAAACTCTATTGGATTCCATCCGAATGGAGTTGTACCTGACCCGCTCAGTTTGATCCGGTCTGTTCGCCTGCCGATCGTGGCAGGACTGTGGCAGGATCTCAACCGTCCGGTACTGTTCATCACGTCCAGGCAGGAAAAAGCTTCCTCGGCCATGGATGAGTTGGAGTTCTGGCAGCCTGGAATGCGCTTATTCAGTTTTACCGAGCCCACGCCGCTCTTTTATGAAGAAGCCGGGTGGAGTTCCAATACCCGGCAGGATCGCCTGGCAACCCTCACAAGTCTGGCTGGATATCACCTCCCTGGAGTTGCGATCAATCAGTTCCCCCCCGGTTATCATTTCCTCGGCAAAATCGTTGATGACACGTACCATGCCGCGGCGTGATTACCTGAAATCTATTTTGCGCATAGCCAATAACACCCAAAAACCTCAAAACAGCTTGATCGAGCAGCTAGTCCAGAATGGGTACCAGTTTGCAGAGATCGTGGTCGAGCCGGGACAGTTCTCCCACCGTGGTGGGGTGATCGACATCTGGGCAATGAGTGACAAGGTACCGGTCAGGCTGGATTACTTCGGCGACGACATCGAGACCATTAAACTCTTCGATCCCGCCACCCAGCGGACCATCGAGAAATGCGATTCGATCAATGTCCCGCCGGCACGTGAATTCCTTTTACGGGACCAGCCTGCCATGGTCGCCGGAAAGCAATATTCTGAATTTCACCTCCCGTTGCTGCACAGTTTCTCAAGCACTCTCATCGATTATCTGCCTAAAAATTCTCTTGTCATCCTGGACGACGGAGTAAAGCTGGAAAGCATCGTCAACGAGGTGGAAGAGGATGCAGTCAAGATGCGCAACGAAGGCATACACTCCGGTTTTTTGCCAGAGGACTTCCCCGTTCCGTACCTCAGTTGGTCCGAATTGCAGGATTCCATGGGCAAGCTCCTGGTTCTTGACCTGGGGTATGGCAACTCAGAGCAAAATTCCGATCTATCCTCCTGTTTCTACCCGAATCAGCGCTATGCTGGTCAATTGAAAAACTTTGTCGATGATCTGCTCACGGATGCGCAGGTCGTCAAGGAACAATATATCGTCTCGCGCCAGGTTCCCCGCATCAAGGAAGTCTGGCTGGACAACACCGCACAGCTCGATACCGCAGTCACAGAGCCGGTCTTCATCGATGGCAGCCTGTATGAAGGCTGGCACCTGAAGGATGGCACATCTGCCGAGGTGATTGTCTACTCCGACAGCGAGATCTTCGGTTGGGAAAAACCGCACTCCCGCCGGCAGCAGCTTCAGATCGGGGATAACCCCGAAGCCCAATATGCTGATCTCTCGGTAGGCGATTGGGTCGTTCACATCGATTATGGCATCGGGCAATTTATCGGCCTGGTGAAACGGGTGCTGGATGGCATCCGCCGCGAATTCCTGGCTATTGAATACCAGGGCGGGGACCAGCTTTTTGTCCCCATCCACCAGGCGGACAGGCTATCCCGCTACGTAGGGCCAGACAGCCAGCGTCCTACCGCATCCCGATTGGGAGCAACGAGTGGACCACCACCAAGAACCGGGTGCGGGGAGCGGTACAAGAGGTCGCTGGCGACCTGCTTGACCTGTATGCACAGCGCCAGATCGCAGCCGGTTTCTCCTTCTCCAAGGATTCTGCCTGGCAGATGGAACTGGAAGGCAGCTTCCCCTATATTGAGACTCCCGACCAGGTGAACGCCATCCGCCAGGTGAAGCAGGACATGGAAAACCCGCGCCCGATGGACCGCCTGTTGTGCGGCGATGTAGGTTACGGCAAAACCGAAGTTGCCCTGCGGGCTGCCTTCAAGGCGGTCATGGATGGCAAGCAGGTCGCCATCCTTGTGCCCACCACCATTCTCGCCCAGCAGCACTTCGATACCTTCAAAGAGCGCCTGCTGCCTTTCCCGGCCGTCGTGGAGATGCTGTCCCGCTTCCGGTCGCCTAAAGAGCAGGATGAGATCATCCGCAAGCTGGGCATGGGCCAGGTGGATATCATCATCGGCACCCACCGGTTGATCCAGGCGGATGTACAGTTCAAGGATCTGGGGCTGGTGATCATCGATGAGGAGCAGCGCTTCGGGGTGACCCACAAGGAATTCCTGAAGAAGCTGCGCACCGAAGTGGATGTCCTGACCCTGACGGCCACCCCCATCCCCCGCACGTTGTATATGGCGCTGACCGGGGTGCGCGATATCTCCACCATCAATACGCCCCCAGAAGAACGATTGCCGATCAATACTCATATTGGTCCCTATTCGCCTCATTTAGTGCGCCAGGCGATCCTGCGCGAGCTGGAGAGGGGTGGACAGGTGTTCTTCCTTCACAACCGCGTTCACAGCATCCCCGCCATGCTCATGCACCTGCAAAAACTCGTCCCTGAAGCCAGGTACGGCATCGGGCACGGCCAGTTGGAGGAGCACGAACTGGCGAAGGTGATGCACAGCTTCACCCATAACGAGATCGATGTGCTGCTGTGCACTTCCATCATCGAATCGGGGCTGGATATCCCCAATGCGAACACGCTGATCGTGGACCGCGCCGATACGTTCGGTCTGGCACAGCTTTACCAGCTGCGCGGCCGGGTCGGACGCGGCGCCCAGCGTGCTTATGCTTACTTCTTCCGGCACCGCTCCCGGGCAGCCACACCTGACGGCCAGGAGCGCCTGGAGGTGATCGCCGAGAACACCCAGCTTGGAGCGGGCTATTCCATCGCCATGCGCGATATGGAGATCCGCGGCGCCGGCGAACTGCTTGGCACCCGCCAGCACGGCTATATCAACTCGGTCGGCTTCCATCTCTACACCCAGATGCTTTCATCGGCGGTCAAGGTGGAGCGCAAGCTGCGCGGCCTGCCGGATGACAGCCGGGACAACCTCTTTGTCATCAAGGAGCTCTCGCTGCCGGTGGCTGTCGACCTGCCCCTGGCGGTGGAGCTGCCCACCGAATACATCGCCGACCAGAACACCCGGCTGAAGCTGTACCGCCGCATGGCGGATGTGAGCTCCCCGGACCAGTTGGATGCCATGGCGGAAGAAATGCAGGACCGCTTCGGCGAGATCCCGCAGGAAGTGGCGAACCTGTTCTACCAACTGCGGGTCAAATTGCTGGCGGAAATGGCCGGCCTGGCATCGGTGTATGTGGAAAACGGCCAGTTGGTGCTGCGCTACCCACAACTGCCCGAGGGTTTCCCGCCCCGCAACCTGCCTTTCATCAACCTCAACCTGCGCTCCGGCAAGAACTCGTACTGGATGCCGCTCAACCCGGATGACAATACCTGGCAGAATGACCTGCTGCAGGCGCTGAACGAGATCATCCATTTGACGGCGGTTTAATACGGCCACCCTGACTCGCCATACCCCCAAATATCTTCGAGTATTTGGGGAGGACTGGGTAGGGGCCGAAGGTATTTGGGGGGAATTAAAAGAGGGGACTGACTTTTACTCATTTTGTCATTGCGCCATCGTGGTGTCATTGCGAGGACACGTATTTTTGTCCGTGGCAATCTCCTAATTCCGTAGTGAGATTGCTTCACCCTTTTCAAGGGTTCGCAATGACAGCTTTTCCAAAACAAAACATCTGCCTCTTTTACCTCGTCATTAATATTCCTTATACACCCCGCCACGAGCGCCGATCTCCAATACCAGAATGATGAGGCGATCAGCCTCAACAGTATAGATAATTCGCCAATCACCCACGCGGATGCGAAAGTAGCTCTCATACCCGGTGAGCTTTTTCACCCCGGCTGGATATGGTTCTTTTTCCAGCCCATGCAGTGCAGCCAGGAGCCGGTTCCTCACATCAGCAGGGAGCTTGCGGAGGATTTTCTGCGGTCCCTTGAGCAGCAAAACCTGCCAATGATGATCACTCGTCATGTTTCAACCCGGCTTCGAAATCCTCCAGCGATACGGCACTGCCGGGTTGAGCTTTCCATTTGGTATATTCCTTATCGGCTTCCCGGCCGGCACGCAGGTCTTCCAACTCTTCCTGCAAAGCCAGGTAATCTTGTAATGGGATGATGGCCGCAATGGGTTTGCCGTTGCGCTCGATCACCACATCTTTATCCTGCAGGTAAACACTATCCAACACTTCACGCATTTTATTGCGCGCCTCACGGCTATTAATGGTGTACGATGCCATATTCCTCCAATGTGTACACAGTATACCATATGTACACAATATATTGACCCCTTGGCTGCGACATCCCCCCAAATCCTCTATTTCGTTTCGGGCACAATTGGGGTTGGGTAGGGGCCGGCTGTATAGTCTCAGGTTTGAAAATCGAATTCTCCGGGTGGGATAATTGGATTACTTATACATTTCCAATTATCAGTTGAAAGGATTATGAATGAACAAACAGATCTTTGTAAACCTGCCGGTAAAAGACTTGAAGCGATCGATGGATTTCTTCGGCAAACTGGGCTACACCTTCAACCCGCAGTTCACAGATGACAAGGCAGCCTGCATGGTCATCAGCGACGATATTTTCGCCATGCTGCTGGTGGAAGATTTCTTTAAGTCGTTCACTTTTAAAGAGATCCCGGATACAAAAAAGACCGCTGAATTAACGATCGCCTTGAGCTGTGAAAGCAAGGTGGAGGTGGATGCACTCATCGAAAAAGCCGTGAAGGCAGGCGGCGCTGCTCCACAACCTGCTTCTGACATGGGTTTCATGTATTCCCGCAGCTTTCAGGACCTGGACGGCCATATCTGGGAACTTATGTGGATGGATCCGGCGCACGTACAATAGTGAGTAGTGAGTAGTGATTAGTGATTAGTGATTAGGGATTAGTGAGTAGGGATTAGGAGGAGTGATTGGTGAGAAGTGAGTAGGGATTAGTGATTAGTGAGTCTTAAAGTCGAATTTGCGATCTACGTTCGGAGTGACAAGTAGATGGCTTCGGAATGATAGCGCCCCTTCCTGGAACGTCCCCTGGTCGGTTCGACTATGCTCGCCGGAGCGAACGGCAAATTCGAGCCCCTCTTCTAAGTCCCCCCAATTTCGGGAAATTAGGGGGACAAGCGTAGCAGGGAGGCTTGATTTGATCCTATTTGAAACTATTTGTTTTTAATCAATCCTGTCATTAATGAACCGCTCTTCCCCAAATGCTTGATCATTTGGGGACCTCTACTCGTTTCGGGCACAAGTGGGGTTGGGTGGGGGTGTGATATAATATATATAGAACATATAATCTATAGGGAATTGAATTCTTTTTCGCAATACAGAACATTACGTTACGAAATACAGTGATTAGTGATTAGTGATTAGTGATTAGTGATTAGTGAGAAGGGATTAGGGATTAGTAAAAATAAAAAAAGCTTGGCGGACTTTGCGATCTTAGTACCCTGGTTCTTAGAGGGTTGCGGTAAGATTTCGCTCTTCGTTTTAATTGACGAATAGATGAGATCGGAATGACAGCCGTATTTCGCCAGGCATACTTTTACAAATCACTACTCACAAATCACTACTCACTGATACCATTGGTTAACGAGGTGCGGCATGGAATTTAAACTACATTCTCCTTATCAACCCACCGGCGACCAGCCGGATGCGATCGAGCAGCTGGTGAAGGGCGTCGAAAGCGGCATGGCGCACCAGGTGTTGCTGGGTGCCACCGGCACAGGCAAGACCTTCACCATTGCCAATGTGATCCAGCGCACCCAGAAGGCCACGCTGGTGATGGCGCATAACAAAACCCTCGCCGCCCAGCTTTACGCCGAGTTCAAGGAATTCTTCCCCGAGAACGCGGTGGAATACTTTGTATCCTATTACGATTATTACCAGCCGGAGGCCTACGTTCCCCGGCGCGACCTGTACATCGAAAAAGAGACGGATATCAACGAGGAGATCGAACGCCTGCGCCTGGCAGCCACCACCGCGCTGATGTCGCGCAAGGATGTGATCATCGTGGCGTCTGTCTCGTGCATCTACGGCCTGGGCAACCCCGAGGAATTCGGCAAGGGGCTGGTGCACCTGGTGAAAGGGGAGATCTACCGCCGCAACGCGCTGCTGCGTCAACTGGTGGAGAGCCAGTACCAGCGCAACGACATGGAGATCAAACCCGGCAACTTCCGGGTGCGCGGCGACACGCTCGAGATCCAGCCGGCGTATGAGAATGAGCACGTTTTCCGCATCTCCTTCTTCGGGGATGAGGTCGAGAAGATCATGGACGTCCACCCGGTGACGGGCGAGATATTCAACATCCTCGACGAACTGGATATCTACCCCGCCAAGCACTACCTGGCCGGGGAAGAGCGCTTGAAGAAATCGATCCTGGATATTGAAGAGGAACTGGCAGAGCGCATCAAGTACTTTAAGGATGCGAACATGCTGCTGGAAGCGCAGCGAATTGAGCAGCGCTGCATGTATGACCTGGAGATGCTGCGGGAAGTGGGCACCTGCGCCGGGATCGAGAACTACTCGCGCCTGATCGACCAACGCCCGGCAGGTTCTGCACCGTGGACGCTGATCGACTACCTGCCGACGGATTTTCTGCTGGTGCTGGATGAAAGCCACATGACCATACCGCAGATCCGCGGCATGTTCAACGGCGACCGGTCGCGCAAGCAGGTGCTGGTGGATTACGGCTTCAGGCTGCCATCCGCGCTGGATAACCGTCCGCTCAGGTTTGAAGAATTCGAGAAGTACATGCGGCAGGTGATCTACACCTCGGCCACACCGGCACCGTTCGAACTGGGGATAGCCAACCAGGTGGTCGAGCAGGTCATCCGCCCGACCGGGCTGCTGGACCCGGAAGTGGAAGTGCGTCCGACCCTGGGGCAGGTGGATAACCTGCTGGGTGAGATCAAGCTGCGAACAGCATCGGGGGAGCGGGTGCTGGTGACCACGCTGACCAAACGCATGTCAGAAGACCTGGCAGATTACCTGAAAGAACTGGGCATCAAAGTGCAGTACCTGCATTCCGAGGTGGAGACGCTGGAGCGCATCGCGATTTTGCGCGACCTGCGCATGGGCACATTCGACGTGCTGGTTGGCATCAACCTGCTGCGCGAGGGACTGGACCTGCCGGAAGTATCGATGGTCGCCATTCTGGATGCGGACAAGGAAGGATTTTTACGCTCCGGGACAGCATTGATCCAGACGATCGGGCGGGCGGCGCGGCATGTCAACGGCAAGGTGCTGATGTATGCCGACCGGATCACCGATTCGATGAAGAAAGCCATCGACGAGACCAACCGCCGCCGGAAGAAACAGTATGACTACAACGTGAAGCACGGCATCGAACCGGTCAGCATCCGCAAGGCGGTCAGGGACCTGACCCAACGCTTGACCGGTGTGCGTGAGTTGGCTGAGACCCGGGCCAGCTATGGCTCCAGCAAAACGATGCTGATGCCGCGGTCAGAGTTCAACCGTTTGATCGGAGAGCTGGAGAATCAAATGAAAGCTTCCGCCAAGGAACTGCAGTTTGAGAAGGCGGCTGCCATTCGCGATCAGATCTACGAGTTGAAATCGTTGTATGCGGAAACTGCCAAGGTGTCACCCTGGGAGAAAGCCAAACTGATGCTCAGTGATGATTAGGGGTTAGTCGCTGATAAACGTGGAGCGGACGTTGAAGTGGGGAAACTCCCCGGTAGCCGGCAGCCACTCCAGGTTGAAGTGAATGATATGGGATAGCGAAGGACCCTGGCTGATCCTGCGGCTGAAAGCCTGTAGCTTCAATTCATCCCCTTCGGCCACAACTTCGACCTCGCCGGAGTACAGGTTACGCGTCCAACCGGTGAGACCCAGGTTATCGGCCTCATCCTCGACGAAGCTGCGGAAGCCGACCTGCTGTACCCGGCCGGAAATAACGGCGTGAATGCGTTTGTTCATACTTCTTCGTCTTCATCCTCTTCGGGAGAAATATCCAGAAGGTTGAAATTGACCAGGCTGTTATTGAAATCCAGGTTTTCGGCGGCTGATTCGATCAACTCGATGGTCTCATCATCCATATCCGGATCTTCGGCGAGCGCTTCCAGCTTTTCCTGTACACCGGGACCACCGATCTGTGAGAGCGACCAGATGGCTGCCAGGAATACATCCAGGTCGAGGCCTTCATCGTCAAGCAGTTCAAGGATCTCTTCGCGGGCGTTCTGAAGTTCCAATTCGCCGGCAGCACGCACAGCTTCCTCCTGCACATCCACGTTTTGATTTTGCAGGTTCGAAATGACGGTCTCAGCCCAGGCGTCATTGGCTGAGCGACCCATCGCAAATAGAGCGCTGGCCACCATGGCCTTATCGCTTTCGGAGTAGGCCTTCTTGATCAGCTTGTCAATTGCTGGTGTGCTGGAATAACCGAGAGATTCGATCGCACGCCGCCGGAGAAGCTGCGGGTTGGATTTGTCGAATTTTGGGATGAGAGCCTGTTCGATGGCGTCACGTTCCTCACCGGGAATGACATCCAGTTCGCCCAGGTTGATGAATCGACCCAGGGCGCTGGCAACTGCTGCCTGGACATTGATGTCGGGATCGTTGTTGAGCATCTTCAGGAAGACTTTGACCAGGGAATGTTCCTCGCATTCCCAGAGCAGGCGGATGCCCAGTTCACGGACCGGAGGAAAGCTGTCGGTCAACGCCAGGCGGCCCACATCATAAAAGGAGGTCAATGTATCTGAATCGGAGATCGCTTCCAGATCTTCCAGCAGGGTGACCTTTCTGGAAGCAACGATCAGGTTCCACACCTTTTGGAGGGAAGACAGATCCATTGGAGAGATGTCAGAAAAGCGATGCAGATATTTAGGTGGAAAAGTATTATTCAGGTCGAGGAGTGCATCGATTATTTTATCAAAGCCGATATCAGGTTTATTTTCCATATTTGTGCCCATGTTACGGAAGTTTGATCGGGTTAATAAAGTCTTGAATAGTGATGAAAACCATAAATGCCAGCAAAGATAACATACCGATAGAGTGGACGATATTCTCATACTTTGCCGGGACGCGCTTGCGGAATAGGAGTTCCGGGATGATAAATATGATCCTACCACCATCCAGGGCGGGGATGGGCAGCAGGTTGGTCAACCCGAGGGCAACGGAGATGGTGCCGATAAAAGAGAGCACACTGACAGGTGGCAAACTCACAGGTGAGGATTCAGCCTTGGCATCACTGCTTTTTGCTGCCTGGTAAATATCGAAGATCCCTTTGGGACCGACAACGCGAGCCTGGTCAGAGGGAATCGTTCCCTGGATGAGGCGCCCCGGTAAAAGGACGAGCTGTTTAGCTTGTTCATACATGGCACTGCCAGCGGTCGGGATTGCTTCGTACCAGGGGATTGGATGGAACGGGTTACCCATCACAAAACCGACAGGTCCTTGCGCCTTCAGGAGGTGACACCCTTGGGGTGACTGAAATTGTCACCGTCTGGCCGCTGCGGAGAAGTACCATGGTCACCGGTGAACCTTTTTGACCCTGAATTAGAGTCTGGATCTGGTCGGCACTGGTAATGGCAATACCGTTGACCGAAACGACAGTGTCACCTGCCAAGCATGCCTGCACTTTCTGCAGGAGACGATGGTGCAATGTCCATAATCTCGACGACTTTTGTATCAGGCATGCCGACGCGGGCAAAGAGAATGACGAAGACGATAAAACCGACCAATAAGTTCATGATCGGACCGCCAAAGAGGACAGCCAATCTCACCCAGGGACTGGCGGAAGCCAAGCCACCGGGTACAGTCGGGTCATTTTCCCCTTTCGGACGCACGAATGCTCCAAAAGGAATGGCATTCAGGCTGAAAATGACTCCGCCAAATTTCTTGCCTATGATTCGTGGGAGGGATACCGATTCCGAATTCTTCTATTTCTACTTTGAAAAATCTGGCTACCAGGAAATGCCCCAATTCGTGGCATACCATCAGGAAACCCAGGACAATAATAAATTGCAATATAGATACGAATAAACTGGTTTGAATCATTTGCTCCTGCTTTTTGTTATATATCTATGGTAATTGTAACAGCCATCCAATCGAGCATCAACCGGGTATATAGACCGCTCCACCCGGACCAGAGACCAGGATTGAAAGTACGGGACTCATTTTTTGGATTTCAGCCTGGATAATGGAGAGGTTTTCTTTCAGCGTGATAATGTGAACATTTGCACCTGCATCAATCGTATAACATACGGGCAAGCCTTGTGAGCGAAGTGAGGCGACCTTTTGGATGACCTCCAATGTTGCCGGCTTCCAGTACATCAAACCGGGAGAGGATGTCATCATCACAGCGTGCATCATGAGGCAATCCAGTTCAACGATTGCCGCAAAACTGGCGAAATCACGTTCAAGGAGAGCCTGCCGGCAAATTTGCAGCCGATGGGGAGCATCTTCCACGCGGGAGTGTTGGAATGGACTGGTGTAGGCGAGTTGGTGGCCTTCAGTGGATCCGGTCTTTTTGTGGGATTTATCCACGATGGCGATCAGGTCGACCAGATCCCAATGCTCTCTGGGAGCGATGGAGGAGGCGTAAGAATCGGCATCTGATGATCCAGCCACCCATTCTACAAAACCGGAAGGAACGGAGCGGCAGGCTGAACCTGATCCACGTCGAGCCAGACGGGAGAGATCTTTTTCGGAAAGATGCAAGCCATAAGCAGTCGAAGCAGCCAGTGCCAAGGCGGCAAAACCTGAAGCTGAGGAGGCGATTCCACTGCCGACAGGAAAATTGTTGACAGTTGAAACAAGCGCATACTCCGTTCGTTTTGACATTTTCCGAACCAAGTGTACTAAAACTGATATGCGTTCAGTTGCCTTTCTTGCAGCACCTTTGCCATTGATGATCAATTTATCTGAATGTAGATCAGGTTGAATCTCGACTGTTGTTTGTGTTGTCAAAGAATCCAAATTCATCGAGATGGAACCATTGACAGGCAAACGCAGGTCATTATCTCGATTTCCCCAGTATTTGATAAATGCGATATTGGGGTGAGCGATGGCGGTAGCCTGCTTTGGTAGGGTTGATGGTAGCTTCATTAACAATTAAGTTTACCATGATTGGATGGCGGAAAACATAAAACCCCGATAAGTAGTTATCGGGGGTTTCACTAATTCATATACTAATATTTTCTACTCGCAGGGAGCTTTCTCATGGGTCTCCACCCAGAATTCACCCCATTCTTTCAATAAGTCGGAACTGTTCCAATATTTTGGCCTTCCAACACGAGAAACCAACTCGATCCCTAATTCCTGGCAGACTGCCCATTCGGGGATATTTGTATAATCCACCCGATCGCCACCTTTTGTAAAAACATGTGGGCGAAGCCGACGCAGCGCTTCACTTACTGTTTGGTCATCATCGATCTCGAATGGGATAACATAATCGACATCTCGAATGCAGGCTACCATTGCGCATCTAGTTTCCAGATCCATGAATGGTTTGCCTTTTTTTCGCTCCAGAAATCCATCTCCGTTGACTACAACAACAAGCGTATCACCGTATTGTTTCGATTCGATGATACAAGATGCGTGTCCGGGATGAAGGGGATCAAAACCGCCCGATGTGCAGACAATCTTCCCCAATACATTTCGAATTTTGTCAAAGTCTTCAAACGATATAATCTTTCCATATTTATCCATTTTATCCTCCTGAGCACTCTATCATTTTTGAGCGCGATCATAATGATTAATAAAAATATCAGCGGTTTAGGGTATTCACCCTTGTATAACTGAAAAATCTGGGGATATTAAGGTGATCACTACCGTCCCAATGCAGTGCATCAAGATAAGACCCAAAACCTGACTGACTTGTCCACTCATTTGCTGTTTCAACAGCTGTGCCTTCACCCCATTCATTAAATGTAGTGATCAATTGAAAGTTGGCATGTGATGCATTCATTGTCTGAATATCACTTTTCCAACGATCAATGTCCCTTGGGAGGGGAATATTTTCCTTACCAGCGAGTGCAAACCCTGGACTGATGACAAAGCTATCGGTGCCCACCTGCCGCTGTGATACTGCAGGAGAATATTGATGCCAGGCATCCGGTTGTTGTGTACATTTTTTGTATCCTACGAAAATCTTCAAAACAAGGTATGCATTGACTGTATTTGCGTCGGTCCAACGTTTTACCATGGAACAGTTGTCTGAGTCATTGCCATACACGAAAACGACAAATTTACCATTGATCTTTAAATACGCGGGTGAAACCGCATATTGATCACGAATATATGTCAGATCTGTTCGGATCGAATCCACAGAAGGATCACCATAACCTTCACTTTCTACATATAAAGACCAAAGAAATGTGGTATTTTTTGCGCTCTCCAGTAAAAGGGGAATCCTTTTATCTGTATAATGGCCAATTCCCCACCAGGAGGCAATGCCAGCCTGGATTTTTCCATACTGCATTGCTTCAATTTGATCAGAAATGACTTGACTATTATCCGCAGAATAATACCCAAGGGATGGTTTGTAACGGGTGAATGGATTCAACCCGGATTGGTTCCATGCTTCAGGGTACCAGGGATAAAAAAATGCTGCACGAATCGGGAAAGGTAGTGTGCTCTTAGGATTGTCCATAATTCCATCAATAGCTTTCACATCAGCCGACGCATTTCCACCCGGTTCCACAGTGACCAGAAGGAAAACAACCACAATTAGGATCGATAGTCTCTTAGGTTTCATTTCCAAGGTAATAATATTGGTTGAGAAGCCGGGTCGGTGGTTTTTCCCAATCCGGGAAGATTCCAAGCCTGCAACATGGTTTTTAGCAGGCTATAATGTGAATATGGCGTTGAGTCTGAGAATCCAGCTTTGACAAGGGGAGAAATGAGAATGGTGAATACCTGCCCACCAGCAATATTACCCATACCACAGCAGGACCCGGTGCTTTCTTTATCACCTTCGTCGAAAGTGAGGATAATTAATGTATTGCTCCCAAAGCTTGGTGATGCCTGTAATTTACTGACCATATTTGCAACCCATTTATCTGCTGTACTTAATGAACAATCATGGGCAGAATTGCACAAATTTGGCATGATAAAGGAAAAATTGGGAAGGTTGTTGGCTGCCAAGTCCTTATCCAATTGGGTTAGAGGGATAATGTTCTGCTGACATCTGGTCTGATCCAACCTAATTGAGTCAAAATAAATGAACGGATTATGTTTCTGCACATACGGATCTGAATCACCTAAGAAACATGCACCAGGCATATCCTCCTGATAAGTTTTCCATGTCTTTCCGCTCTTCTCAATTAGGTCAGCCAGATTCGGTTGATCTACAAAACAATCACGACAATCTTTCGTGATACCCTGGGTATCGCCACTGACTAGAGCAATATAATTAGGGAGACTGGGGTGACTGACCGCATAGTAATTGGATAGTAGGACATATTTTTTAGCTAATGCATTCAAGAGCGGCATTTCAGGGTTGTCAACTATCTTCTTATAATCCTCGTTTTCAAGGACCATCAGAACAATATGATCAAAATTTGGTACTTGATTTTGTTTCACCTCTGTTGTTGCTGATGGTGATGGGGTAGTCGGCAATGTTGCTGTTGGAGTCATTGTCACAATTTTCGTGACGACCGATGTAGGAGAGGCTTGAATATATGCAGAGTTTTGAGCTGAGACTCCTACCGGGAGAATTTGCATTCCGGCAGGGGTACAGGCAGCCAATACTAAAACGAGTGACAAGAAAAAGATTTTTTTTATCATTTTATGTTCCAGTCTAATAATAAATCGTAATGCGTATAGTAAGGAAACTGTTTGTTGATCTCCTAATTGAATTCCAAAATAAGCTGGGGATTATTAGATGCAGCTTCACGCGATTGCAGACTTATTGCAGTAGCGGAAGGAGTTAGGAATCCAAGATTATATATACCGTCTGCAGTAATATAACCAGTGATATCAAATGATACGTATGCACCGGTTGGAAATGCTGTTGGAGTGTTAAGCGCTGATCCAAGAGCTGGAGCAGTATTATAGTTGACCGCAGTTTCAACCCATGTGTTATCTGATACTGCCAGGATCTGGATTCCCTGATTCGAACTGGAATTAGCATACAACTTTAAAGTGACCTTTGAGATCGTCCGGCCAGCAATTCCTTGAACATTAAATCTTAGGTATCCGTGCAGATCAGGTGATCCATCTGTCCGCAAGGTTGTAGCTGTTCCATAATTTATGGTTGGATTAGTCGCGCTTACATAAGTATCAGCTACCGGCCCAAAAGTCAGAGAGGCAGCTAAACTTTGTGTGGTTACAGTAGCTGGTCCAGTCACAGCCGAATGGTTGCCAGCCTGATCAAAGGCATCCAGTGTGTAAGAATATACCGTCGCAGGAGCAACAGTCGTGTCTGAAAAAGTTAATGTTGAACCTGAAACCGTGGTAAGTGAACTACCATCCCGATAAATCGTGTATCCAGTCACACCTACATTATCGGATGCTGCTCCCCAGGTTAGATCAACTTTTGTCGGAGAGGATGACACAGCGTTCAAACCCGTAGGTACAGTCGGTGCCTGTGTATCTGGCAGAGAGCCAGTTGTTATATTAGCTGCGGTTGAGACTGCTGAATGGTTTCCAGCAAGATCGTACGCATCCAAAGTATAAGCATATGAAGTGGAAGGAGAAACAGTGGTATCAGAGTACGTATGAGCCGTACCAGGAACTGTAATCAGGTTGGCACCATTCCGATAAATTGTGTACCCTGTAACACCGACATTATCTGTCGATGCGTTCCATACCAGATCAACCTGGTTTGGATTTGGTGATACTGCACCTACACCCAATGGAATACTAGGTGCCTGGGTGTCTGACAGAGCCGGGGTGGTCACATTTACCGGTGCTGAAACTGCCGAATGGTTAGATGCCAAGTCAAAGGCATCGATTGTGTAAACATAACTTGTAGATGGAGATACAGCCAGATCAGTATACGATAGTGTCGATCCAGTAACTGTTGTCAGGCTTACACCTCCACGATAGATGGTGTAACCAGTAACACCGATATTGTCTGTTGATGCACTCCAGGTTAAATTCACCTGGGGTGTTCCGGTTGCTGCCCCGTTTACATTCGCTGGAACAGTTGGAGCCTGGGTATCTGATAAAGCGGTAGTTGTTGCATTTACCGGAGCAGATAAGGCAGAATGATTACCTGCCAGATCAAACGCATCAAGTGTGTATGAGTAGGTTGTCGAAGGGGTAAGGTTAATATCCTGGAAGGACAACGAAGATGATGGGACTGTAGTCACCAATGCAGCATTACGGAATATTGAATACCCAGTCACTCCTACATTATCCGTTGAGGCAGACCAGGAAAGATTTATCTGTGTGGAACCTGCTGCTGCAGCGTTTACACCGCCCGGTGTTCCGGGAGCTTGAGTATCTGATATTGGGCCAAATTCCAACAGCAATTGAGGTTTATTGGTCGTCGCTTCCTTTGAAGGGAAGCTCATAGCTGAGCTGGATGTTGTTTGTACGCCAAAGCTGTAAGTTCCATCTCCAGTTATATAAGGAGTGATATTTAGGGAAACCCAGGTATTTGCAGTTACTGCACCTGAAGAAGCTAGCAGAGAGCCCAGAGCAGGGGCATTGCTATAGTTGGTAGTGGTCTCACCCCAGGTAGTATTGGAAACACCCAACGCCTGGACTCCAATTGCAGAAGTTGTATTCGTGTAGATCCTCAAGGTAGCACGGGTAATAGGGACACCTAGAGTGCCCTGCACCTGGAAGCGCAGATAACTGTGGAGATCGGGAGAGCCATCGACTCGGAAAGTTGTGGTAGTACCATAATTGGTTGTCGGGCTGGATGCGCTAACATAAGTATCTGCGACTGGAGGGTAGGTGAGACTGGCAGGCATCGACAGGGTGGTCACTACCGCAGGATTAGAAGCAGCAGAATGGTTTCCAGCCTGGTCGAAAGCATCCACAGTGTATGAATATTGGGTTGAAGGTGATACAGTTGAATCCAGATATGAAAGGCTGGATCCCGGGACAGAAACTAAAACACTACCATTCCGAGAAATCCTGTAACCGGAAACACCGACATTGTCAGAAGAAGCGGACCAACTTAAATTAACCTGGTTGTGACTGGGCGAAGTGGCTAAAACGCCGGTTGGAACGGATGGCGCCTGTGTATCCGTTAAAGCGGTAGTTGTTGCATTTACCGGAGCAGATAAGGCAGAATGATTACCTGCCAGATCAAACGCATCAAGTGTGTATGAGTAGGTTGTCGAAGGGGTAAGGTTAATATCCTGGAAGGACAACGAAGATGATGGGACTGTAGTCACCAATGCAGCATTACGGAATATTGAATACCCAGTCACTCCTACATTATCCGTAGAAGCAGTCCAGGAAAGATTTATCTGTGTGGAACCTGCTGCTGCAGCGTTTACACCGCCTGGCGTTCCGGGTGCCTGAGTGTCCGATACTGGACTAAATTCCAACAGCAATTGAGGTTTATTGGTCGTCGCTTCCTTTGAAGGGAAGCTCATAGCTGAGCTGGATGTTGTTTGTACGCCAAAGCTGTAAGTTCCATCTCCAGTTATATAAGGAGTGATATTTAGGGAAACCCAGGTATTTGCAGTTACTGCACCTGAAGAAGCTAGCAGAGAGCCCAGAGCAGGGGCATTGCTATAGTTGGTAGTGGTCTCACCCCAGGTAGTATTGGAAACACCCAACGCCTGGACTCCAATTGCAGAAGTTGTATTCGTGTAGATCCTCAAGGTAGCACGGGTAATAGGGACACCTAGAGTGCCCTGCACTTGGAAGCGCAGATAACTGTGGAGATCAGGAGATGCGTCGACCCGGAAAGTTGTGGCGGTACCATAATTGGTTGTTGGGCTGGAAGCACTAACATAAGTATCTGCGACTGGAGGGTAGGTGAGACTGGCAGGCATCGACAGGGTGGTCACCACCGCAGGATTAGAAGCAGCAGAATGGTTTCCTGCCTGGTCGAAAGCATCCACTCTATATGTATATTGAGTGGAAGGAGATACAGTGGAGTCCAGATATGAAAGGCTGGATCCCGGGACAGAAACTAAAACACTGCCATTTCGAGAAATCCTATAACCGGAAACACCGACATTGTCAGAAGAAGCAGACCAACTTAAGTTAACCTGGTAGTGGCTGGGCGAGGTTGCTGTAACACCGGTTGGAATTGTTGGTGCTTGGGTATCGGCACCGGATGTGGTACATGGAATTGTTCCAGAATCTAATATCGTACCTGAAGTATTTACATACTGGAATGATGCACCATTGCTATTTAATACAAATTTTAAGGCGCCAAAAGCAGTGGGATTTGTATCTATTGAATATGCTACCCGACTATCGCTAGTGCCTATGGTTTGCAGACCATGACCGCTGGCACCAGCAACAAATTCAGTAATTCCGGTAGTACTTGGTTGTCCACTCCCATTTAAAGGAACCCAACGCTGATAGGTATGATCATGCCCGTTAATTACAATTTCAACTCCGGATTGAGCAAGTAATGACCAAATATCCGAAAGCTGAGAAGTTGAACCTTCTGGCCCTATATTAAAAAGTGGATGATGATAGTAAACGATCTTACAGGCTTGTGAATTCGCAGTAAGATCTTGTTGCAACCATTGATATTGAGCTGATGTTGGATCAATAGCGACACGTGTTCGATTGGAATTTAGGCTGATGAAGTGCCATCCACCTGCATTATAGCTATAGTAATTTGGAATATTGTCCCAGTAATCAAAATAACCCGCTGCAGAAGCGCTGTTGCTATATTCATGGTTACCGATCGTAGGATTGGTTATTGCCTTATATGTACCAAAATTATTAGTCTGGGCTCCATACCAGTTGAAAAACTCCAAAGGACTACCTTTTTCATATACATCTCCCAGGTAAAGCAATAAATTTGGATTTAATGAACCAATTAAATTGCTGACATTGACTGCATTGGTTTCTCCGCTAGCTCCATCACCCACAGCGACAACAACAAATGGTGATCCATTCGCAGGCAGACCTGTAGATGGATGAAAGGTATTGGTGTTTACGGGTGGAGTGGTGATGCCATTACTGAAAGTCACAGGCAAAATCGTCTGCTGGCTGGTGAATGCATCCCGCATCAATGCACCTACAGATAGTGAATAAGTACCATCCACCCATTTTGCTGTAGGAAGCGTAAAAGTATAGGGACTTTGATAGTCTGTCAACTGATACAAACTATTTAGATAAAAAATCATTCGTTGCACACCTGGATTCGTTCCCGTTACTGTTACTGTTGCAGTCACGGTCGTATTTCCAGTCAAGGTGGCGCCGGCTGCAGGTGTAGTAAAACATAGTGAAACAATATATGCACCGGATGTAGGAGAACTACTATGACAAGTAGGTGCAGCCAGGGGAGCTGCCGTAACAATCGAGTTTCCTCCAGTAAAAGGAGCAACGAGGAGTGAAAGCACTACAAAGAAACTAAGTATTAATCTTTTACTGTTCATTTTTACCTCACTATGTACCTATAAGATTCTGAATCCAATACTTTCATCACTTTATTAGTAAAGACTTAGGCCGACGCAAAGCCAGGACCAGAATACCTGAAAGCATTAGTATTGCCAGGCCACCCAATGCAAATAATCTCGATCCAGTGAACCAATCCTTATAAACACCAGTTGGTTCACTCGAATCAAAATCTGCAATGACTGGTACCGGCATATTGTTAATTTCACTCAAAACCTGTAAAGACTGCATTTTATAATTCACAGATGGTTCAATTTGCGAATTTTCACTAAATTCATTCCAACTTATGAGACCAAGTACATCTGGTGATGATAATTGGGCTGTGTTAATCTGAGTCCTAAATGTCTCTCCATCTTTGCGATCCACCAAGGAAGTTCCTCCGAGAAGGTGAGCATCAAAACCCGGGGCTGCAGGGGCAATCCAAATCCCGTGATTGGCATGGATAGAATTGCTCATTTCAATTAATTTATCCGAATATCCTGGAAAAGTGTCCGGATTCACGGATGACCAATAATAAGCATTACCATCGACTGCCTTTGCTATTCGTTCATATCCGTCGACATTTTTTTCGGAGCCAAGAATCATTAATTTAGTGCGGTGAGATGAGGCAACTTTTTCAATATCCTCAGTACTGAATTTCCATGTTCCCGACCAAATTACCATGGGTTTATTGAATATTTGAAAGACCGGTTTCGATGCGTAGTAATCTATAAAATAATCGAGGTCACTAGATATACGGTCTATAGGCAAAGGATTACGATCAAAATCCAAACCTTGATAAATAACTGCGAGTTTAAAGTTCTCTTCCGCAGAAACTTCAGCCAAAAGGGATAGTCGCCTATTCAATACATCGGTACTTTTCCAACTGACAATAAAGCCGTTGATCCCCGCATCCTTAGCCCAGCGGACATGCTGCTGCATAACTGACTTATCGTCGCTAGAATAATTTCCCAAGAGAGGATAATCTGTTTTTGCCCGGTCCCATGATTTTGTATCAAACCAGATATAGTAATAAGCTAAGACAGGCGTGGGTTGGGTGGTATTCGCTTTTACAGATCTTGCTGGTACAACCTGAAATAAAGTGATAGATAACATCACACTTATAAGCAAAATAGATGTAGACATTGGTTTAGTTTTCATGGATGGATGACCATATATTATCAAGTACGAGTTTTTGATTCTTTTGTTTTGATGGAATAAACAGCCATGGACGACCGTAGATGATCAACCCAAGCACAAGTACAAGACCCAGAAACCCGACAATGCCAATATCAAGGAAAGTAATAACTTTTACATCCACTATTTGATTACGAGATAACGCAACTGGTGTTGGATTCGTTAATCCATTCACGCCATCAATTTTGAATGTATAAAGACCTCTGGCTAGGGAATGGATTTGGGCATTGCCTGAAGAATCCAGTGGGTACTTAATAATTTTGCCATCGGGGAACTGCAGTTCAATATTTTTACCTACTGGTGAGGCAAACAACCCATCACGAGCATGAATTTGCAAGGAATATAGCAATAACGAAATTTGCCAGGTATCATTAGGTGAAGCGTAAAATTTCTGTTGCGATTGGTTTACAACATTCGAACCGTCAACTGTTACACTGACTGTAGAGTAAAGTAACTTTGTTTCTTCCAAACCGGTTATTCGCCTGGCAATCCTGCTTGAAGGAATCCAACTAGGTTGATTGGTTGTAAAGTTGAACACATCTCCCTGAGCACTCTTGATCGTATATTCAGTGATCCTGTCGGGAGATACAGGGAAACCGGACAAATCAACAAATTTTTGACTCACCTGGTGAAAAACATTCAGACCTACCTGTATTATGTCATTCGTTGGAACTTTTATGTCCCGAAAAGTTTCATAGTCCTCTTCAGCCCAACGGCCAAATTCAATCCGCACAGATGAATTCTTGTATTCATCAACAAGAACTTCCAGGCGATATGTCCCTGATTTTGTGAATTGAAATGTGGCATTTCCATTAGGATCGGACAGAATTACCTTACCATTCATCCTAAAAGGAACACCTGATAGAGGAGGGACTGTCTGTACGACTATATGTGCAGGGTTGATCTCAAGAGGGATTGAAAAATCAGATCCGCTAAAGAGGTAGGATCCCCCAAAAGTTGCCTGGATGGTATATTTTCCAGCATCCAATTTTTTATTTACCTTGAGCATGAATATACCTGTCGGATCTGATTTCGCCTGCCCAAGATAATTACCATCCGCATTGATAAATATATGCTCATTTTCTATTGGATTTCCGGAAGAATCCAATATACTTCCCAATATTTCAAATTTATCGCCGAGATTTACGTCTTTCAGCGGGACCAAGGTTAAAACGCTGGCACGTAATGATCCTTTGTGCTGAGAATTGGCTGTTACCGAAAAGTTGCTTGTAATAAGCAAAATTGCAGTGGCCAGGATGGAAAGGAGAACCTTGGCGGTCCAATTATTTTTCATTTTCCACTTCCATTTTTGGAGTTACCTTCGGCTTACGTGTTTTTATGGCAGCAAAACCGATGGAAACCAAAGCCAAGATGGATCCAAATCCATAGGTAAAATATATTTTTGTAGTCGGAGATTTAATTGAGATTGAGGCTACTTCTCTGCTAAGCGGTAAAAACTGAGCACTGCGTGGATGTTGATTAAAGTCAAAGGCAGTCAAGATATTATTTGCCTTTGAATCACGTTCTGCAAGAGCCTCCAACCCCCAGTTATATTCAATGAATTTTAACATTGACGTAAAATCGAGTTCTGTGTTGTCGATGAAGCCTTTTTTTGCGTAAGGACTTACCAGTATTGCGGGAACTCTTGGGCCGTAACCATATTCATCCACCTCCGGTGGAGCTACATGATCATACCAACCTCCCCAATCATCATAAACCAACATGAATGCCGAAGTATCCCAGAAAGAGGATCGCATTAATTCCTGGATCAGTGTTTTTACAAAACGTTGACCAGTTTCCAGGCTTCCCGGTGGATGTTCGCTGGCTCCGGATGGAGTGATAAAAGATACAGCTGGAAGATTATTATTTTTTAGGTCTATATAATATTGATCAAGATTCACAATATGGCTGGCCAGATCAGGGTTATCCAGAAAGCGGTCAAAGTTTAGCAGGGGTACCCAAATTACCTGGGATGCCCTATTGCCACTCGTACCTAAATTGCGGTAGGTAATAGTCGGATCGTAATTTTGTACATAAAATTTCCACGAAATGCCAGCCGCTTGAAGCCGGTCAAAAATTGTCAGTTTATCAGCAAGATAGTTTGTTAGTTCCTCACCACTATTTTTTATTGGTGGTATCGCTGCCACAGAATACATATGGTTCGCAAAACTACCATCTTTTGCAGAGCTGAAGAAACGGTCGAAAAGGACGTATTGATCAGCCAGATTCCAGTAATAAGGAAGGTCCCGATCGTCATAATACCCCATTGCCAACCGGCCATCTTGATTGCGTTTATTCAATGCCCAGACGAAACCATCCATTTTACCATTGTTGAATTGATCTTTAAAAGTGGAAAGACTGTGGCTTAAATCGGTTATGGAAGATTTGCCAATATGCCAGGGTTCAACCGTACCAGCGTTTGGATCGTTAGGGTCAACCGGCATTTTAATACCTGCTGGAAATCCATCTGCACCAGGATAAGTACCGAAGTAATTATCAAAAGAATGATTTTCCTGCATTACCATAACAAAATGCTCAATAGGTGTAGCGGGTTGTTGAGGATTTCCACCAGCATGGGATATGGCTGGACGCACTTCCAGACCAATTAATATGAGTGAAATAAAAATAGGTAGGACAACTTTGCGAATCATGGATGTACCTCGTAAATAATAATGACTGGTTTATCAACTTGTTTTCCTTCTGCATTCATCAAAGGAATGGTTTCTGTGTGGACAACTGTACCGTTATATTTCTTGACGTAGTTGAGAAGTTTGTCCGAAAAAAATGGAGAACGTGTTGCTGAATATGAATCCCATACAATATAGTTAAGATCAGTCCTCCGAATTTGTAAGTCGGGATTGACTACGGGAGTATAAGATGGATTGCGATGCAGTGGATTGGGGCTTACGGACAAACCGTACGCATGCCGTTCACCGTAAAACTGAAGTATGTTAGCCATTGAAGGACCAATGGTTAACAATCTGGCGTATAAAGGAACATTTGCGTTTATCCAAGTACCTGCCTCCCGACCTCCTGGTACCCCACCAGTACCTGCCAGGAAAGTAGCAGAAGTTTTTGGCTGAATTCGCTGCCAGGTTGTGAATCCCATTGTGAGAACAGTAGCAGCGATAAGGAGTGAAGCAATTACTGATCGACCTGGAAGCAAGGTGATTAATCCAGGCAAGATATCTTCATCAAACTTGTCCAAAAGCTTGCCAAGAGTCCGAGCAGCAAGCACTGCAATTACAGGTGCGATTGGTAGCAAATACTGAAATCCCTTGACAGGCCAAAGTTGGAAAAATATAAAACATACTGCAATCCAAACGACCAGCAATTTTTCCCGCCATGAGCGATTTCGCCATAAAAGGATGAAACCTGCAGCAGCAGCAATTAAAGTGATCACCCCGAAAAATGGGGGTAAAGAAGTCAAGTAGAATGACCATTCATGATTTGGTCGCCGAAATAATTGCCAGGTTAGGTAACTTAATCCGGTCGAAGATCCACCCGAAGATAACATCAAGGATAGAGGAAACGGCAAAACGGTCAAAATTAAAGCAAGGAGGGCGAAGAGCATATCCTTTATCTTCACCTTTATTTCGGGGGTGAGGGCGAAGAATGCAAAAATAGCACCTAATAATATGATGCTTGTTTCTTTTGAAAGAAATGTCAAACCCATACTAGAGCCGGCTGCGACCAACCAAACACTCTTCTGAGAACGGGCGAAACGGACAAGAGCATAAAAAGTCAATGTCGCGAAGAATACCATCGGTCCATCGAGGAGCATTTGCCGGGTGACGAGAACATGATAAGGCATGAATGCTAAGAAGAGTGCGGCTAGTGAACCGATCACTCGACCATACATATTTTTTCCGATCAAGTAAGTAAGGTATATCGTTCCTACACCTGCAACGACAGCCAGCAGACGTCCAGCCAGATCAGAAAAACTTACCTGATAAAACAAAGATAGCAAAAATTGAATAAAAAGTGGGTGGGCACGAAATACTGGAAAAATATCTTTTAATCCAGGAACTCCTGCGATTGCCGCAGCCTGTCCTGCATATACAGCTTCGTCTGTATTAAACCCCATGGCATTGATATTCCACAGCCTGAGAAAAGTGCCAATCACCAAAGCTGCAACCAATAACATTCGGCTTAAACCGAAGTTATTCAGTGCAGGGATTGTCAAGGCATAAGTGGAGGTTGTTGTCTGTTCGTTAAGCTTAATCATGATTTCCTTTGATAATTTTTACAACCATACTTCCATAAATCAGATCATATTCAAAAGATTTAAGCAGTTCGGGTGAAAAACGTAAAGTTCCATTTAAATCATTTGAGGAAACACCTTTTTTACAAGTGAAGGTGTTTCCTCTAGAAATAAATTCACATTATGTTGAAGCAACTGCCGGTTCACGCTGTCTGGAAGTTTCTGTTTTTTCGTTATCACAGGAACAATCATTGGCTAGCTGGTCACTGACGAATGCCGGGATCTGGCACCACCAATCCAGACTACTGGAACGTATCAAAGAAACCGGTTTATTCCCAAGCGCGGAATATATGATCTCGTGTTCCTTTTTGCGTAAGTCCACACCATCCCGAATATATAAGAATTCCTTGATGTCTTCATAGGGAGGGAAACCATAAGCGTCTTCACAGTTCTGTAATAAAATCTGCAAGGCTTCTTCATTCTCCATTGGTGAAATTTGTTCCTCTCCACGCTCAATAATGAACATACCCACGAAATTAGCCTTGCGGGTAAGTTTGACCTTGGGTACCAGTTTGTCCACAAAATACTTGGGCGGAGGTACCAGCATTTGGGTTATCATGTTGATCGTGGCGGCAGGTAGATGAGTTTTGCTGATTAAAAATGCCAGCTTGCGGCCTGATTTTGAATGTATCCTACTCTGAATAGGAAGGGAAAACCTTTCCGAAGATGTTAATGTATCGGTATTGACTGCCCGTAAGGTGTGATAGCTGATCGTTAACGGTTTGGGGTAAGTGTATGCGGTTCCATCGGGTGAAACGATGGTCATGTCATCTGAAAGGAAGGCTGCCTGGTCATGATTTCGACGTTGGTGAGCTAAAATCTTGAGAAGTGTTGTTGTTTTTCCGGTATCAGTCCTGGCAGTGATCATATACGCATCATTTCCAAAGGCTATCGTAGCTCCATGTACAAGCGCATATCCTTTTCGAACGAATGTCCACCGCAAGATCGGTTCAACGACATTCGTATAAAGTACATGAGGCGACATATGTAATGCAGGTGAAGCAACGACATCGACCTGATCCCCGATCATCTCGATTCCTACTTCAAAACCCAGGTGGCCAAAAATCTCCCGATAAGCAAGGTAATTTTCGTTTTTCATTTCAGTCTTCTTGGCAAAGTGAGGCTGACCTGTGCGCACATTTATTGTCGGTTCTACTATTTCAGTTTTTACCAGAAATGGCTGTAATTCTGGCAATTCACCGTCTGAAGCGACTGTAACGATGTTGTGTATGTTATACGAGAAATTTGTTTTCATTTTTTTACTCTCCTTGTGATACAGCTTGATTTGAAACTGGTTTGTTAGATTTATCACCTGCCCAGATAAGGTTGTCTGCCAAGGCAAATCTGGCGAGCGTGAGAAGACCTAACGATAGCAAATTGGAAAGAATATAGTGGATACCAACCACTGAAGTGAATAGATATATAATGGGTGTTCGTAAAGCTAAGGCAATCACATTCATCACGAAAAAGATACCCAGCCTTCCGAATTTGCTGGATGTTTTACCTTGAGCGTGATAGACCCAGGCTTCATTCAAGGTGAAATTCCAAACCGTGGAAATCACAGTTGCAATGGCTGCTGAATAAATGTAAAAAATCTTGAACAGATCTGTTGCCAAATATAAGGCCAGTGAATTCACAACAATTCCGCTCAACCCCACGAGAGCAAATCCAATAAATCGAAGTGATGATTCACCAAACCGCAATACCCACAATAAATTAAGGTATTTAAATACTTCCTTCGCTGATGCTTTACTTTGGCCGGCGAACCTCTCACCAAAATGGAACGGGACTTCGGCTTTCTTTAGATTTGGATTTCGAACCAAAATCTCAAGCAGGATTTTGAATCCTTTTGGACGAAGAGTCTGAGGGTTAATTGAATTTACACGTACCAGGAAAAAGCCTGTGAGTGGATCACTCACTCCATGGAGTTGTTTTGGGAAAAACAAACGGGCAGTCAAGTCCAAAACACGGGAAATGAAATTTCGGGCTGTATTAAGGCCAGCGACAGTACTTTCCTGCGACCTTCTTGTTGCCACCACCATGTCGGCATGCTGAGAAATAGCTTTTTCTAATAAGGTGGGTAACAAAGAAGGAGGATGCTGAAGATCTCCATCCATAACCACTGCATATTCTGCTCCTGCAGACTGTAAACCAGCCACAACTGCGCCACCCAAACCACCGATCCTTTGGTCAGGTTCACGATGAATCATGCATACGTGTATTCCTTCGAACTGCTGTGAAACTCTATTTATAACCTCAGGAGTGTTGTCAGAAGAATCGTCAACAAAGATGACTTCAACTTTTTTACCCATCATGGCTTGTTGAATTCCGGCAAGTAATTTCTCGATATTTCCTGCTTCATTCCGAGTAGGAACAATGATCGAAAGGTCGAGTTGACGAGTATAAATTGGTATATTATGAGAAGTAATTGTTCCAGTAACATCATTTAAGGTGGTCATTGTTAATTCCTTTTACATTAATAATGAAATAGTTAAAAGTAAAATATTCCTTTTTGGCAACTTGCCCATCAAGGATAATAGAACTCCTCAATCTAAAAATTATTTTTTCGGTGTTGAATGATGACTACAAAATTTGAATTTCCCAATTCATTTTGCAGCACCTTGTATTGATTTGATTGATAATTGCTTTAAAGGTTCAGTAAAAATATAAGATAAATATAGTCTTAATGGTGGACAATTACTATCAATAATATTGGATGTATAAGGTTATATTACTATATTCACCATAAGAAAATAATTTTGAAATAAGTCCAAAAATCAAACGCTATTAAGTTTTTATTAGAGGTATCAACAGATAAATATTAATATTGCCGGGGATTAATAATTGCATTGCAATTTAATGGTAATTTCAAAACTTGATTTTTAAGTAATCTGAAATTACTACCCCCATGTCTAAACTTTGACTATGATTTTCAACAGGATTGTTGGATGTTGGCTGGTGTCTGTAAGGTATCTGTAAGTTCTATTTACGGGACAAAGAAGGTTTTTCAGGTAATATTTCGGTAGTTGTACTATGGCTATCACCAAGAGAAAATTATGTTTTACAGCCATAGGTGAAAAGCACCGAGATTCTCATCAATAAAGCAAGTTGAATAAAACAGGTTTTGAATAATCAAGTAAGAAGTGTGGTGCTTTCCATAGGTGTACAAAACCATTTGTACAATATCCTCCAATTTTAGGCTGTCCGTCCTTAATAAGTAGATATAACAGGGCAGTCCAACGAAAGGTGATAATACAGGTAGACAAAATGCAAAACTATTCTATTTATAGAAAATTTGCGATCAATATCGGCGTTTTATTATTAGCGATATCAATGATCCTTCCGGCACAGGTTCAAGCAGCGGATACTTCAATGAAATTCACACCATCTGCAGATTCGTATGTGCTTGCTACATCGCCGGATAAGAACTATGGTTCCAGCGTCTCACTTCGAGTCGATAATTCACCCGAAACACGCAGTTATTTGCGTTTCGATGTTTCCGGGTTAAACGGCAGCCAGATCGTATCTGCTAAGCTGCGGGTATATGCAAATAGTGCTAATACAACTGGTTATTCAGTTCAAGTGGTGGATGATACCAGTTGGACAGAGAGCAGCATCACTTTTCAAAATGCTCCTCCGGTTGGGGATGAGATCGCAAAATCATCCGGATTCAAGAAAGCTTTATGGACCGAAGTGGATATTACCCCGTTTATAACCGGTGAAGGCACATACAACCTTTCATTAACAACACAAAATGTAACCAATACCAACCTGGCTTCCCGTGAAGCCGGGGTAAAAAAAGCACCACAATTAGTGATCAGTTTCGGTGCAGTTGAACCACCGTTACAGACCGATACGCCAGCCCCCACTGTCGTTCCTACAATACAACCCACGAGTCTTCCGACGGTTATACCCACTCAACTGCCTACTTCTACAGTGGCACCTACACAGGTTCCGCCAACATCAATACCTACTCAAGGGGTTTCACCAACTGCTACGAAGACAGCAACCTCATCCGCAGATTGGCAACCAACCTTCCCGATCCGGGCTGCGTTTTACTATCCCTGGTTCCCGGAAGCCTGGACACAGCAGGGAATCACACCCTATACCAATTACACACCCAACCTGGGTTACTACAGTGAGTCTGACCAGGCTACTGTGAAGACCCATATTGATATGATGAGTTACGGAAACATACAGGCTGGAATCGCTTCCTGGTGGGGCCAAGGCTCACGCTCGGATACCCGGATTGCAGGATTATTATCGGCTGCTTCTGGGACGAACTTCCGTTGGAGTGTTTACTATGAAAATGAAAGTCTCGGAGATCCTTCAACCACTCAAATTCAGAATGATCTAGCTTATATATACCAACATTACGGAAAAGATCCATCCTACTTGCGAGTGAACGGGAAATTTGTAGTTTTCGTTTATGCAGATGCTGTAGATGCCTGTGGTATGGCTGATCGATGGAAAGCAGGCAATACTTCCGGGGCTTATGTTGTATTGAAAGTGTTTGGTGGTTATAGCAGTTGTGCAAACCAACCTGACAGCTGGCACCAATACTCGCCTGCAGTAGCAACAGATCAACAGGGTACCACCAGTTACGCCATCAGCCCGGGATTCTGGCTGAAAGCTCAAAATGTCCGACTTGCACGTGATTTCACACGCTGGACACAAAACGTGAAAAGCATGGTCGCTTCGAATGCCAAATGGCAGCTTGTAACCACATTCAATGAATGGGGTGAAGGCACCATCGTGGAACCGGCAGCAGAATGGACAAGCAACTCTGGTTATGGTCAATACCTGGATGCACTCCACTTCAACGGAAATATGCCCGGTGGATCTCCAACTGCTACTGGTGTAGTTACATCTACAAAAGCACCAACAGTAATTCCAACCACTGGACCGACAACAGGACCTACAGCAATACCAACATCCACTGCGACACCTTCCTCGGTTGGGACAACGAATACATTATTGATTGGAAGTGATATCTGTAAATATAATGTGGGATCCACAGACTATACAGGCAATTGTAAGAAAACCGGAGATCTTGTTCGATCCTTGATCGTTGCCAATCCAGGCGCACAGGTACAGACCCTTGGCGATAATATCAATAATGATGGAGGATCATCGGCTTATGATGCACAATATACAAATCTATTTGCTCCCAATTGGGGAAGTTTCCTGAATGTCACCCATTCAGTTATGGGGAACCATGACACTTATGCACCCGGTGGAACAGCTCCTTATTTCAATTACTTCGGAGCAGCCGCAGGCCCCAACCCTGGCGGTTATTACAGTTATGATATAGGAGAGAATTGGCATGTGATCGCCTTGAATGCCCAATGTTCTCAAGCAGGTGGTTGTGGAGCCACATCACCACAAACTACCTGGTTGCAAGCTGACCTGGCTGCAAATACAAAAAAGTGCGTAATTGCTGTCTGGCATCAGCCGCGTTGGACATCCGGTAGACATTCGGATGACAGCACGTCAGCGGCATGGTGGAACCTGCTATATCAATACAAGGTCGATATCGTAGCGAATGGACATAATCATAACTACGAAAGGTTCAACTTGATCGACCCTTCAGAACAGGCAGCTGCAGATGGTATTCGTGAGTTTGTAGTAGGAACAGGTGGAGCCCCATCAGATGGTTATAGTTACACTGATCATCCGCTTGACCCGAACGAAGCAATTCGAAACCAAACAGGTGTATTTGGAATACTAAAGCTGACATTAGGTGATAACTACTATACATGGAATTTCGTACCTGTCCCAGGATCTACATTCACAGACTCTGGAACAACCCTATGCCACTAACTGTGAATTTCTAGAATTCAAAAGCAAAGAAGCTCCCCTGAAAAAAACCAGGGGAGCTTCTTCTTTTATGCCAAAAAAGTTCCCATCTCAAATGGAGCCACAAATGAGATGTAATTAATCAGTGTAACTTTTTATAGACCTTTTACCAAATTAGCAATTGCAAGGATTGCAAAACCAATTACTGCAAGCCAGAAGGCCATTTCCGGACGAATGCCCGCAATTGTTTTGGTATAACCTAAAACTGCTATTACAACGATAATAACTGAAATCCACCAGGTAATGACTTTTGGTGCACTAGGCTTCATAATTCTCCTCCATTTCAAGTTAGGTTATAGGAATGAAGCCCTGAGTATTCATCTTAATTTTGGATTTTATGCCCAAATTTGCAGGTTTGAAGGTCATTCCGATAATTATTCGATTGAAAAATATCAGCTCCAATATTTATTATACAACTGCTTTTCCGAAACATCATCATAGCCGGGTACATCCTTTAAGTGCATAGACCAATTGTTGAACTCTTATCAGTTACCTAGTGATAAGTATTATTCGAAATGCACACTGGTAGTCATATTCCATAAAAACCGGGGATCCGGGTCAACTGACAAAGTGACTTTGTAGGTGATATCTCCCTGATTATTCTTGCCAAATGCTTGAATGGTTTTTACTCGAGCCTGGAAATCAACACCTGGAATGGCATCTACTCGAACGATGGCCGAAGAGTCTGATTTTATTGATAAGATGTCAACTTCTTTTAAGTCAGTTGTTTCAATCAACCATGAATTGGTATCTGCTATTGTGATCACTGATTGCGAACTTTGTGCTATTTGTCCAGGGACAGCATCGACGGAGATAATTTGACCTGCAAAAGGAGCAATCAATTCAGATTGGCTGGTTACAACAGACTGTGCAGCGGTTAAAGATGCCTGCGCATTTGATACTCGAGCATCCAAAACAGACAATTGTTCCGGATCTGGTCCATTCATCCACTTGGAAGCCTGGAGCTCAGCATAAGCTAATTGCTGAGTCGCAAGGTCAAAATCGGCTACTGCTTTACCTACTTCGACCGTAGCTTCAGCTGTTTTACTATAACGATATACACTTTCCTTGTCTCTTTTCTTACTGGCTGCATCTTTCAGCCGATCTTTTGCCAGGGCAACATTCATTAGTAATTGTGTTTTTTGAACCTCTGCCTCTTCTAAAAAAGTTAGGCGATCATTTTTGGCATTCACCAATTCCAACTCAGCACTGGCAACATTGGCAGTCTGTTGTGGTGTCACTAATAGACTTGCCAGGACATCTCCCATTTTTACCAGGCTACCTTCTGGATAGTTTAATTTTTCAATAACACCACCAGAAGGGAAAAATGCAAGCTCAACAGATCTGGCTGGTACGAGTTTTCCTTCAGCAACAATGCTGTTGGAAGCTGTCTGGGTAGCAATATCAGTTACAGGTTGAACAGTTGCTCCCTTTGCCTGACAACTAACAAGTATTGCACCACACAGTAATGAAATAACGATAATACCAAAAATATTTTTCTTCATAATTAACCTTTCGTAATTAACCACAAGCCATAAAGTCATCAATTTCTTGACGGGTTGATAATATATTCTCCACCTTCCCATCCATCATCTGGATAACACGATCCACGTAAATACACATCCTCAGGTCATGAGTCACGATAATGCCGGCTTTATTCTGTTCATGGATCAAGTCAGAGAAGATTTTTACCACCTGATACGCCCTTTCGGTATCCAGGCTGGCTGTCGGCTCATCGGCTAGAACAAGACTGGGATTATGGACTAAAGCCCGAGCAATGGTAACCCGCTGGCGTTGACCACCGGAGAGCTGGTTGGGGAGGTAATTCAGACGGTCTTCCATACCGAGGCGGAAGAGTAGATCACGACAATATTCTTTTGTTTCTGGAGTATAAGAATTATTTAATCTCAACATCATTTCAACATTTTCACGAACATTCAGAAATGGTAGTAAATTATTCGATTGAAATGTAAATCCAATTTTCTCACGACGAAATTTGACCCTTTCTTTTTCACCCATGGTGCGAAGGTTAATATCATCAATTGAAACATCCCCGTGTGTGGGTGTTAGTAAGGCAGCAAGGATAGCCAGCATAGTGGTTTTTCCTGATCCACTGGGTCCTACGATTGCGATGAACTCTCCCTTTCCAACGGACAAAGAAATATCATCGACAGCTAGTGTTTCATTTGCCCCCGACTTATAGATTTTTGAGATTGATTTTGCCTGTAATACGGTATCCATTTTTATTCCTTATGATGTAAGACCTAAGGCAGTAAGTGGTTCTACATTTACGGCCAGTTTCACACTGACTAAACCTCCCAATGGCCCAATAAGGAGGAGGGCAGCAACAGCCAATAATATTGAAGGACCATTGAAAATTATTGGCACTCCAGCAGGCATGGCTGCTGCCAGGCCAAAAGTTACCAGACTTCCCATAATTACACCGAAGGTGGTGATAAGAACGATCTGGGTCACCACAGCCCAGGCGACAGTTGAATTTGACGTCCCAATAGCTTTTAGAACACCAATTAATGGAACCTTTTGCAACATTTGGATCTGGAAGAATCCACCGATAACCAATACACCGATCAAAAGTGTGAAACCTTGTTGAGTATTTAAAGTACTTTGTTGGACTTTATATCCAGGAAGAGCTTCATAGGCTATCTTTTTATCCACTACCTCAACATTTACAACCTGGGATTGAATATCTTTTGCCACTACTATCGGATCAGCGTCTGGTTTTAACTTGACAGCCACAAAATTAGAAACAGTATCCCGGTTCGAATCACGAGTTGAGGGTTGCGGGCGAATCTGGTCCCAAGTCATATATGGTAAGAAAATAGAGGAACTGTATAGATACTCTTGAGATTCTGTGATACCTGTAACCCTAAATGAGTAGAATTTTTCATCTGTTCCCTGAATAGTTCGTATAGTGAACGAATCTCCAAGCCCAAGTCCTAATTCTGTGGAAAGACCCTGGTCAATGACCGCCTCGTTCCCTCGACTTAGGGTAATCGGTGAACCAGAAATTACAAGCGGCGAGCCAGGTTTCATTGGTTCCACACCCAGAAGGGATACATCCAAAGGATCTTTTCCCGGGATATTAACTATTTTTCCACTACTGGTACCAATAGATCCGATATCCAGTACTCCATCAACCCGCTGGATATTATTTAATATTGAGCGGTTAATCTGGCTAGCTGAAGCTGATAGGTCAACATTCTTCTGAAAAACGACCAATTGAGCATCCAATTTTGAAAGGTATTCAATATTGGCGTTGGATAATCCCTGCGCCAGGGCAGCGATAAATAGGACCAGCGTTGTAATTAAAGCGATGACGAGGCTGAACAGGAAGAACCTACTCCGATTGCGCCAAATTTCCATAAATGCCAGATATGTTGCCATATTTCCTCTTGGTGTTGTATAAAGATTGTATAAAGTAATTATACTAATACTATCAAGTTAGGATTAATTTTGTATAGACTTTTCTATAAAATTTCTAGATAGCCGATATGATAAAATTTATTAAAGTTTAGTCATTTTTGGATTATAAACGTGAGCAGCCACTTTATCGTATTTTCAGAAACACGATTTCGTTACCCCGAACAAAACCCTGTCTCAGAAGATAGTATTAAATCTGTGAGCTTTTCCATTGATTCAGGTGAATACGTAGCTATAGTAGGAGCCAATGGATCTGGAAAAACCACACTGGTGAAATTGATCGACGGGTTATTACTGCCAACTGGCGGAAAGCTGGAGGTAGGTGGCGTTTTACTTGCTGAAGGTACAAACCTGGAGAATATACGAAAGAAAGTGGGAATTGTTTTCCAGTCACCGGAGGACCAAATCGTTGCCACAACTGTGGAGGAAGATATTGCTTTCGGTCTTGAAAACTTTGGAATGCCTACCAAAGAAATGCATGCCAGAGTGCGTAAAGTGATGGAAGGATTTGATTTATGGGAGATCCGCAATAGGCCTACATATATGTTGTCCGGTGGGCAAACGCAAAGGTTAGCGTTGGCAAGCATCCTGGCCATTCAGCCTGAATGCCTGATATTTGACGAATCGACCTCCATGTTGGATCCAGCCGCCAGGAAGAATTTACTTGGAGTAATGAAATCCTTCCACAATGAAGGCAAGACGATCATCCATATTACCCATTCAATGGATGAAGCAGCGCAGGCAGACCGGGTACTCGTTATTAATGACGGAGTACTTGTTTTTGACGGCAAACCGGGGGAATTGTTTCTGATCGAGAATATCGATAACGATTGGAACCTTGAATACCCGGAAAGTGTACAGTTAATTAAGGGTCTTCAAGAAGCGGGAGTGAATATCCCGAATGGATTATTCAGCATATCCGAACTTGCCAAGCTTATCCTGCAACAATGTCATTTCCACCAAGTCATTAACATCGGAGCTGATGAGGATGAACCTGCTGGAGAAATCATGGTTGATGTCTCTGACTTGACTTTCGAGTACCTTAAAGGTACACCACAGGCTGTACAAGCATTGGGTGGGGTATGCTTCTCAGTTGACAAAGGTCAAGGACATGGATTGGTAGGACGTACTGGCTCTGGCAAATCCACTGTATTACAGCATTTAAATGGACTACTTCCTCCACAATTGGGGGAGGTGCGGGTAGGTAAATTTCTCCTCAATGATCCACAAATTACCATCAAACAAATAGTGCAATTTGTTGGTCTGGTAATGCAAAATCCGGAAAACCAATTCTTTGAATATTATGCGGGTGATGAAATTGCGTTTGGACCAAAAAATATTGGGTTTGATGGTAAATTGGCAGACAGGGTCCAATGGGCGATGGAAACAGTTGGTTTGGATTTTATTCTTTTTAAAGATAGACCTATCCATACACTGAGTGGCGGTGAAAAAAGAAAAATTGCTCTGGCCTCCATACTTGCGCTGAAACCCAGCCTGTTGCTTCTAGATGAACCCACTGCTGGCCTTGACCCAAAATCCCGACATGATGTTATCAATGCTTTTAATAAATTGAAACAAAACCAGATGACGATCATCGTATCATCTCATAACCTGCGGGACATTCAGACTCTAACGGACAATATGACACTCTTGGAAAATGGGCATTCAGTTTTGAATGGAACAACCGGATCGATATTATCTGATCCGGATGTATTGTTGAATCACGGAATTGATCCTCCATTCATTACAAAACTCATCAAGGAAATTAATGTACAGTCCAAGGAAGATCTGAGTGGAATTTGCAGCATCGAAGATTTTATCGATGCAATCGATGTGGGGGAACATGTCATCCAGTAATTTTGAATTTCAACGCAGTATCCCCTTTACAGAATTCATTGAAACTGGCTCCTGGCTGCAAAAACGGGATCCAGGAGCATATCTCTTCGGATTTTTATTGTTTTTCCTTGGGGTTCTGGTTACTCATTCCTGGATCGTTATCGCTGCAGGATTTATTCTATGCCTGATTGGAATTTGGCTTTCGAAAATCAAAATTTCGATGTATTTAAGTGGATTAATTAAAGCTTTACCATTCATCCTGATCATAGCTGTTATAAATTTGTTCATCAATCCTGCGAAGGATAATTCGGAGATAATTTTACAATTTTGGATCATTAAAATATCAATTCAAGACGTCTCACAATCCTTATTACTGGTCTCGAGATTTGTCATCTTTTTGCTTGCAATCAGTCTTACGACTGCCAATTTTTCGATTTCCCGATTTATTCATGGATTGGAAGATGTGTTAATGCCATTGACCTGGATAAAGGTCCCTATTCAGGATTTGATTGTATCTGTGGAGATAGCCATCCGCTATATACCATTACTCACACTGACGGCTGAACGTATAGCAAAGGCACAGGCATCCAGAGGTGCGACCTGGGGTACATCCAAAGGAAAAATTCAGGATAAAATCCGCCAGGTTTTGCCTCTCATCGTTCCGTTGTTTCTACAAAGCTTCCAGAAAGCTGATAAGATCGCCCTGGCGATGGATGCCCGGGGTTACGGATTAATCAAAAAACGCAGCCGGTATCAATCCAGCCGCGTGATATTTGGGGATGTGGCCTTTATGCTCGTACAACTTATTTATATTGCGGGTTCGATAATTACAACTTTCCGATATTAATCCAGGTTGGCGCCATGCTTTTTGTTCAAGCTGATTCTTTTCCAGGCAGCTACAACCACCAATACCAAAAATGCTGCTGCCCCTGCTTCCGGGAGTCCATTTGCAGTTGCAATGGTAGCAATCACCTGCCAGGGCAGGAACCCAAACAATCCCAACGCTGAGAGTACCAGAATTGTATTGGTCAAACTACCAGCAATTCCGGAGACAATAAGGGCAGGAATTTCCCATTTTTTCAACAACTTCCAGACGATCCATGCTGCCGGACCAATTAATAAACGAGGGAGGACAGATACAATCGGATTGGTGAACCAGACATCAGAAGGTCCTGTCGGGGCGACAGCCGCCTGGATGAGGCTGAATACGCCAAAGATGAGGCCAATAACAACTCCCACCCAGGGACCTTCCAAAATTGCCCCGATAATCACAGGTACATGCATCACTGTCAGAGACGCACCAGAAAACCATGGGATGAAACCCCAATGAGTGATGCCTAAAACAATGGATATAGCTCCAAGAATACCGGTAAGGACAATTTTACGCGTTCTGGATTGGGTCATAGGGTTATCTCTCCTTGAATTATGGTTATTATAACAAAATTACATTTCAAGGAATGAGATATTTCCAATGTTAAGAACTTGAATCACTGTGGATTAAATAATAATAGCGGAGAAGATGGTTTTAATATCCTCTCCGTTATTAGGATCAAGAATTGAATTATTTAATTACTATGGATTAGCAACACCAGGACCGGATATGACCGTAACGGTAACTGTAGATGTATAAACACCTGCATATGTTTCTGCTGGTACGTATAGACTAAAATCCGGATAAAAATGGTATGTTCCCATTCCGTAACCTTCTGTATCAAAATCAGGAGCATATAATAATCTAGCATCTGTTCCAGATAATGATGCAAATGATTGGAAATATGCATCTACCAATGGATCACCAGATTCATTTACGTCCTCCGGGATCGTTACTTCATCAAATAGTTCAAGTTTCGTTGGTAAGACTTCAGCTCTGAAATACGATACCGGGTCCTCCCAATCTCGAACACCAATACCAGGTGCTTTTCTAAACGGAGTTGCCTTGATATTCACATGCCAACCAGCTCCTGTTCCAGTTTGGTCGCTCACAGTCCAAATACCAGTTCCAGTCTTATCGTTAATGTATTCATAAGTAAGATCTTGACCGGTGAGGGCTCCTCCACCAATGGTGAAATTCTGAGCTAACACATGTAATCCACCGCTGGTGAACTCGATCGTACCAGTTGCAATATTACAGGCTGGGTCTGCCGGATCACAAGGATTTGCAAAAACGAGACCTGTGGTTACAGTCAATAAAGCGAGAACTAACAACATCAAAGATATTCTTTTTGCCATCTTTTCCTCCACATTCCTGATATATAACTTTGTTATTCAACATTATCGGAGGAGAAATTGGGAACTGAACCTGGTCACTATTTATTTATGTTATTTTTACGCTTTCTTAATGAAATTTGTGAATAGGCGAAGAAAAAGATGCTTGCAAGGAATAAAATAGCACTAATAATAATAAGCCAGATAAAATTATTTTCAGATTTACTCTGATTTGCAACTACTTGTTCGCTAGGTTTAGATGGATTTTGTAGATCAGATGGCACGAGGGTCACCTCTTGGGCAATGGCCATTCTGGTAGCCTGGTTTTCAAAAGTGGAGACTTGCTTAACACCTATTGTAAAATCCTTGGAAATATTCCCTAAACAAGCCGAATCAGCCTTGCTAATAAGAGAATAATTGGCTGTATATATTCCTTCTGGAGGAAGTAACAATTCCAAAGGATAATGGACTTCATTTCCTGTGGCGGTATATCCCAGATCCAATTCTTTCGAAATTACAATTGAGCCATCTTTTTTATTAACTAATTCAAATTTTCCAGTTGCTGTGATGGGTTCAGTGCTTTGGTTCTGAATGACTGCATCAAGTTGCCATCTGCCTGCTTCAATTTTTTCATTAATTTCGGTTATCTCCATTTTGCACCGTGTTTGTCCAGGTACAATTATCACGGCAGAGATACCAATTTGGGTAACATTTTCAACATTAAAGGAATTCGGGAGAGGTGTCTCGGATGATTGTTTGGTTTTATCAATTACGGCCAAAAATCCCACTAAATATTCACCTGGCGGTGTACCGGGGGGAACAGTGATGGAAAATCCAACCCGTTTGATCCTTCCAGATTTCATTGGAACAGTTTCCATTTCCAAAGTCACCCATTGACTATACTTGCCGGAATGCTCAAAATCAAATGAGATCCCTCCTCGAAGGGCGGATTGACCATCTACAGCTTTTACGATTATGTCTACAGTTTGTTTCGTATTATTGGATACAATCAGTGCATCCTCTACGGATTCACCGGGATTTATTGTGAAAGTAAAATAACTGATGGTGGGATTCTCGGGTTTGATGCTAAAACCAGCATTTTGTGCGCTAACTCTAGATGGAAATATAAGTAATGAAATAAGAATAATAATGATCATAAGTTTCTTCATAAAAACTCCTAGTTAGGTCCTGCAATTATCGTGACGGTAATTTGGTTGGAATACGAACCAATAAATGAATTGGCTGGAACGACCAGTTGGAATTCTGGAGTTATATTAAATCTTCCTGTTCCCTGCCCATATGGTGCGTGCAATAAAACCTGATCAAATGGTGACAGGTCAGTGAATTCTAAAATATCAGAAAATGGAGTTGTCGTTCCAACTATTGTGGAAATACTAGCCTGAAGTAATCGTACTTGAAGATTATAAATCGGGATAGTATGACCGAATTCATCTGAAAAATCTGTGGCTTTTATATTTACATGCCAGCCTTGATCAATACGGGTTGAATCCAGAATGATCCAGGGAGATGTAAAACCTGATAATATTTCCACCAATCCTGTAAGTCTATGGGTACCAAATTGAATTGGGTTTATTATGATGCTAAATTGGTCAGCAATTGGTATTGGGTCGCCCATTAATATGAATTCACCTAAATCATTGGTAGTTCCGGTCACAGTATTCCCTACCATATCCAAGGTTGGATTGGATAAGGCTTTCCATTCATTGCCATCCCAGCGGTATATAGCCAGGGAGTATTCGTAAAGTGCCAGGATACTATCTTCGCTATATGTCAATGTGAATGTGAATGGTAGAGTGAGGCTGAAAAGCGTTGAGGTATCACTAGCCAAATCTGCTGCTAAATTGAATGACCGGTGATTGTATGGCGTCACTTTTCCGGCCGAAGGGTCACGATGACCATTAATTGTTGGATACCAGAGGCGGGCCCAGAAATCTTTACCCACCCAAAGCGGATCTTCAAAAACCTGATATGCATTCACAGGAAAATTTATTGATGCATTCACTACAGTATCAGGAACTCCCAGGTTAAGTTCGCCTCCAGCGGCTGCGGAGATCAACCTGACGACATCACCATTGCACAAGATGAAGTTTGTATTCCATGCAGAAATATTCCCTGCGTCATCATAGGCTGCCATACGTAAATAGTATTTGTCCCCTTTGGGAAGACTTAACATCAGGGGTGGACCTGCACTCGAAGCGTGTGGATTAATTCCCAACGGGTCAACGCCCCAATAATAATAGTATCCGGCAATGGGAGCCCCGGTTGTAATAGATAAATCCCAGGTGAATGTAACATTCTTTAATATACTGCAATGACCACTTAATATCCCATTTGCAATTTCAGTAACCGAAGTTACGGCTGTTGGAGGAGTATCATCGTACCAATAAGTAAAAAGGACAGTTGACCAGGCACTTTCATTTCCTGCATCATCCACAGATTGGATACGCAGGTAATTATCCACACCTAACGAAGCGGGCGCAGAAAATGGCGGTAAAACATTTGTATTCGTCGGAATGGTGGATAACGGATCTGATCCCCACATGATATTGAATTTCGTAGCACCAAGAGGAATATCCCAGGTGAAAGATGGAGAAGAAGTATTATCCCAGGTAGAAGATACCAGGCCGTTTGTTTCTGTGACACCGGTTACTGAAGCGGGAGACAGAGTATCCAATCTAAAGGTAAAAGCAGTTTGCCAACCAGATGTGTTTCCCAGGAGGTCTACAGCATTGATTCGAAGGAAATATTCTCCATCAGCCAATGGTAATACAGGATCAAACGTAAAAATCCCATGTATGATCGGATCACTAGATGTGCCATTTGAATCAGATCCCCAATATAAGTAGTAGCCATCCAAACCCACCTCTAGATCAGCAAGACTGATCGAAAAAGATGGGGAAGTATCAAAATTTTGCCAAACACCATTCGAAGCTCCACCAAGGTTGGTTGCAGAAATAGTTGGTGAAGAATTATCGAATTTTAAAATAAAGAGCGTAACCCAATCTAAATCCGGGATATCTTCACCAGTATCCTTGGTATTTATTCTAAGATAATAGGTACCAGTTGTCACACCTACTGATGGTTGAAAGGATGTATCTGTTGTAAATGCTGAATCCGCCCCGGATGAGTTTGTTCCAAAATATACATAATACCCTTCAATGGTTCCTGCAGCACCTGACCATGTAAAAGTGGGTTGGTTGGAAATATTTTGCCAGGTATCCGAAATTATGGCAGGATTGGAAGTACAACCAGTTGGGTTGGTGTTTGCTTTAGTTGTGGAGGCAGAGCCACTTTGAACAACGAATAGCAGAAAAATGGCAGAGATTACCGTTGCCAAGAACCACCGCTGATTCAGAATCACAATTTCCTTGTCCATTGCAGGTCGGTATGGTTATTCATTTTTAATGATGATTTTCTGAAAAATGGATAAGTAAGGTCAATAATATTGGCCATTGCAGGAAGCAAAGTATAAAGAGATTGGATAAATAAGGTCATAATATTTTATTAATAATCACAAACATATAAATAGCAAAAGACCGGACCTGTCCGATTATTTAAATTATATAGTAAGTAGTGTTTTTGAGCTGTAAAATAATGGTAAAAGTTTTAATTACTTGGAAATCACCTGGTCGGTGACAATACTTATAGTTTTGGCTTGTCGCTTTTCAAATCCCTCATTCAGTAATAGTGATCCCAGGACGAGTAAACCACCCAGCAATAGACTGGGTAGATCCGTCTTTTCATGGAAGAATAAGAGCGAGACTATAATGGCCAACGGAATTTTAAGATTATTGAATATTGCTAGAGCTCCAATATTAGTTCGCCTGGCGCCATAGTTCCATAAAAAGAATCCTAGACCGGATGCTAATGCTCCCAAATACAATAGATTCCACCACTGAGTTGAAGTGATAATGATTTGGCTCCAATCAACAAATACAACTGATGCAATTGCTGCGGTAACAAAGCCACCAAAGTAAGTGATGGCAAATATTTCCACATCTTTCAATAATACATTCACTCGCATGATACCTCGGTACAGGACCTGACCGATTGCAAAACAAATATTGGATAGTTGAACTATCAAGAAACCAGTTATCATTCCTGGTCGATCGAATCCAGTATGGACAATAATCCCTGTACCAATAATTGCTAGAATTGATGTCAGCAGGTAAATGTGGTTCCACTTGCGTTCGATCAAGTTATTGATTACTACTACGTAAAAAGGTGTGAAAATTGTAAACAAAGCTACTTCAAACGCTTTTAGATATTGAAAAGACCAGTTGTAAAATATATACATCAACCCAAATTGAATGCTGCCAATCGCTAATAAAGGCAATATGATTTTCTTTTCTAATTTACGCAATTTCAGAAATGGTAAAAATACCAAACACGCTACCAATAGCCTTAACCCGGTTACAAGAATTGGGTTGATAGAGGTGAGATTTGTTTTGATGAGACCAAAAGAAAAACCCCAGATAATGGAAACCAGTAACAAATAGACCATAATTAACCTAATTTTGCATTGACAATCAGTATATAATACTAGTAATTGATGTTTAAAAATAAAAAATTGAGTCGGAATTGTACTATGAATTGTGGATTTGGAGAAACTTCAAACTATCCTTTGCAGTAGCCATCAAATAAGTTGAGGAGACCAGACAAATGAAGAAAATCTTGATGTGCTTATTAATTCCTTTCCTTCTAGGCATGGCATGCAATATGCCTATCACAACCAATACCACCCCGACAGCAAACGGACCAGATTATAATGCGACATTATTGTCTCTAAGCATCCAAATTACTCAAACTGCTTTGGCTGGGCAACTACAACCGAGTACAACACTTACACCCACCATTCAACCAACCGGTACTAATCAGCCAACGGCAACATTGCAACCAACCAATACGACAATGCCAAGCTCGACAAGCAATCCAACCCCTTGTAACCTTGCTGGAAACGTCATTGATGTGACATATGTGGATGATACAAAAGTCAACGCGGATACCAACTTTGTAAAAACCTGGCGGATCACCAATTATGGCTCTTGTACATGGACTTCCGGATATTCCCTGATTTTTGACAGCGGCGACCAGATGAATTCTCCTGCATCTGTACAGTTGACATCCGGTACAGTCCCGCCTGGTAGTTGGGTAGAAGTTTCAGTGCAATTAAAGGCGCCACATGCAAAAGGTACTTACCAGGGTAATTATCGATTAAAGGCTGCGGATGGAAACATATTTGGAATTGGAGACACCGGGCAAGGTGCCTTCTGGGTAAGGATCAAAGTACCAGCGCCAATCGTTCTTGAGATACCTCTCCCAGACTTAAAGATCACTCAGATCACGACCTGTGCGGCTCCAAAACAAGGAGTGCCATGTACCATTAAGGTTTCCATTTATAACAATGGTGATAAAAATGTTACAGCACCTTTTGAAGCCAGGTTATATATTGGATCTGCACCTGCGGCTAAATGCTCATGGGTGCTTGACTCACTGGTTAAAAATGGTGGATTAGTAAAATCGTGCAGTTATACGTTTCCAAGCTGGTATGGCTCAATTGGCCTGCGGGGAGTTGCTGATGAAGATGATGTGATCAGTGAGAAAAATGAGGGTAATAATGAGATCACGGTCAATATTAGTGTAGCGAACTAAAATTCTCCGTTGTCTGACCTGGATAAAGCCGGCATTACGTTGCCGGTTTTTTATTACCTTATACAAAACTTATTCAACACTTTATTTGTAATCAGATGAATAAGATAATAATAGTATATAAAAATCTTGGAGGATATAATGGCTAACTTACACTTACTACCTGAATTAGGTTTTAGTTTCAATGCATTGGAACCAATGATCGATGCGAAAACAATGGAAATTCACCATGATAAACACCATGCAGCATATGTTACAAATTTAAATAATGCATTGGCTAACAACCTGGACTTACAAAAAAAGGATCTGGTTGATCTGATTTCCCACCTTGATATGGTTCCGGAATCGATCCGGACGGCAGTTAGGAATAATGGGGGAGGTCATTATAACCATTCGTTATTCTGGAAGTGGATTGCTCCTGGTGGAGCAAAAAAACCATCCAGCGCCCTGGATAAAGAACTTACTTCAACATTTGGAAATTTCGATGGCTTTGTAGAAAAATTTTCACAAGCCGGATTGACCCGTTTCGGATCAGGTTGGGCCTGGCTGGCGGTAGATAAATCAAATAAACTAGCAATATATTCGACTCCAAACCAGGATAGTCCAGTGATGGAAGGTTTAACTCCACTTCTGGGACTCGATATATGGGAGCATGCATACTACCTTAATTACCAAAATCGCAGGGCAGATTATATTAAGGCATTCTGGTCGATTGTGAATTGGGATTATGTAGGTGAGTTGTATAAAGCAGTGAAGTAATCAAGTTGTAACTGTGACGGAGAAGTCATGCTTCTCCGTCTATTTATTTAAGTACAATCCATTTGGAAGCATCTTTCCTGTTCCAGTTGAAGAGTGACATGCTCGATCTGGTATTTATCGATCAACAATTTCTTGATCCCCATCAGCATCGTTTCCCTTTGAACAATTGTATCCACACTGGTAACGACGTGCGCACTCAATGCCACATGACCTGAGCAGATATTCCATATATGTAGATCATGGATTTCATCAACATCCAGAAATGATTCCAATGAAGATTGGACACTGGATACTTCAAGATTATCGGGTGTGCCTTCGAGCAATATATGGAGGGCGTTCCGCGATACTCTATATGCGCCTGAAAGGATGATACAGCCAATAATTATACTTACAACCGGATCCAACCATAACCAATTTGTAAAGGAGATGACGATGGCCGCAATGATCACCCCTACAGACGAAATTGCATCACCAATGACATGCAAATAGGCACTTTGCACATTAATGTCTTTCGTCCCATGATCATGACCTGCATGATCTTCTTTCCTTAAAATAAAGGCGACATATAAATTGACAAGTAATCCTACTATAGCAATTACCAGCATATATCCGCTTTTTATTTCCCCAGGAGTGAAAAACCGTTTATATGCTTCATAGAAGATGACCAGAGCAACAACCACTAACGTAACACCATTAACCAGAGCAGCTAGAACTTCAAAACGATGAAAACCATAAGTATGCCGTTTATCCGCTGGCTTGGCAGAATAGCGCATCGCAACAAAGCTGATACCCAAGGCAAACACATCCAATAATACGTGGGCAGAATCAGAAATTAATGCCAGGCTCCCAGTCCATAAGCCACCAATCAATTCCGCAAGGAATATGATTGCTGTCAAGCTTAGGGAAAGAATAAAACTTTTTTGTGTCGATTCATTTACATGAGGCTTCAATATTTTGCTCCGAATTCTGCGAACTGGTAATTTTCTTTTACAAAAGTGCCTTACTATTATAATATAAAGAAAAAAACCTCCCCATCAGGAGAGGTTTTACAAACGCTCAAATAACTATCGTATACCGGAAAAACCTAGAAAGTAACCTACAGTTAATCCTGCGCTGACCCACACCAGGAATAACCCGGCGAGCCAGACAATTTCCTTATCTTTAACAAGATTAAAGCCTCGTTTTATTGCTGAACGAAAAAAAGGAGATTCTGTCATTAGTTTAATGATCCAATCCCAGGCAGTTGCTTCGATTTTGTTGAAGCTGTTTTGAATATTCATCATCTCACACTATACCGAATAATTATTTAGAAGTAGTTACCTTAATAATCTTCCCGTCATCTGTTACAACAACCCTTAGCACTCTGGATAAGGTTTTTCCGTTGGAAGATTTTGCACTTCCCGTAAAAATTAGAAGATGGTTTGTACCGCCAACTTTTGCTTGGGCATGTACTTTTGGTCGAATTCCATTAACTTCTGGATACTTACTATAAACTTGCGCACACACTTTTGAAAGGATCTCTGCGTCCATAAGTTACATTTCCTGTGAAGTCATTTTAGACCGGCGGCGGAGAAAAGCAGGCAGGTCTAAATTGGAGGGCAAACTGGGCAGTTCCTGGCTTGTGGGTGAATACTGGGCGATTGGTTGATCCAAGTCAAGAGAAATTTCCCGCTCATGAACTTCTACTGGTATTACAGATTGTGTATCTACAGTTGCTGCTGAATTGCGGGGAGCAAATAAGGTATTATCAACTGCAGTTCCACCAAGACCGGTAACAATTAATATCACTTGAGCCCTTTCATCCAGGCGGTCATCCACAGTAAAGCCCGGGATAACATCAGCCTGGTTGCCTGTCAAATCCTGAAGATAAGTAAGGGCTTCTGTGACCTCCATGAAAGTCAGGTCTCGACCACCAGTGAAATTTGCAATGATTCCACCTGCAGAATATAAGTTAACTGACTCAAGGAGGGGGTGATGAAGAGCTTGATCAATTGCTTTACGTGCTTTGTCCATACCTTCACCCTGACCCATGGAAAGAAGGGAGCCACCACCCATCTGCATGACATTACGGACATGAGCAAAATCAACATTGATCAATCCTGGAAGAGTAATAAGCTCTGCAATTCCCTGGATTCCCTGTCTGAGGACATCATCTGCCAGGCGAAAAGCTAATTCCATCGGCAAATCTTTGGGTGCAACATGCAAGAGTTTATCATTGGGAACTGTGATCAAAGTATCTGAATACATGCGTAGTTTGGAAAGGCCATCATTAGCATTACGCTGCCTGCGACCCATTTCAAATGAGAATGGTGTGGACACAATACCTACTGTTACTGCTCCAAGTGCCTTGGCTATTTTTGCTGCTACTGCAATTGAACCAGTTCCTGTACCACCACCCATACCAGCGGTGAGAAATACCATATCAGCACCTTCAAGAGCACGAGCAATTTCCCTGGCGCTTTCTTCAGCAGCATTTTCACCAATCTGGGGATTCCCGCCAGAACCAAGTCCACGTGTACATTTAGGGCCAAGTTGAATTGTTGTCGGTGCATGGCAGGCTTTTAATGCCTGGTGATCTGTATTGGCACCAATAAAATCGACACCATTGATACCAAGTTCGACCATACGATTAATGGCATTGCAGCCACCACCTCCTAAACCGATCACTTTTAGGACGGGTTGCTTTGCAAAAATTGGAGTATGCTGTACCTGAGTAGAGCTACTGATCATAGTTTCACCTCTCTGCTAGTTGTGATGCAATAGTAGTGCCATCGCCACTTATACGGTCGACGACACAGCCGGAGGTACGAAGGAATTGTAAAGAGTCTTCCGGGAAGGATTGAAGCCCACCAACGACTGTCACTTTTGCAGCTAAAGCTGCTTCTGACAATGAAAATCCAATTGTAGGCAGATATCTTTTAACAAATGGCTTGATTACATCCAAGTGCCATTCTGAAATTCCCCATTCGTAAGCGGGCAGTAACAGATAATGCTGTAGAGGATGGATATTTTCACTTAATGGCTCGTTCCGTGTTTTCTCACCAGTTTTTCTAGAAAGTATCCATTGCTGCACTGAAGATTGTATTGCGGTCGGTTCCTGGTCATTAGAAAAGAATGAACTTGATTCAGATTTACCACCCATATTTTGGGGCACTAAACGGAAACTACAAGCAAGGACATTATCTGGTAATGGGTCAAGCTTGTTTTCAACTGAACCAGGTAAATTCACCGTCTCATTGTTCATGATCTGGAAGACCTGTAAATAGTTCTGTGGTTGGGGGGCTGGATCGTCTTTATCGCCTACTTGCACAAGAATTAATGGAAGAACTTTCTGCAGGATCGAATGAGAGATTGCGTTATACCATTCATAAATACAGAAGCCGCGTTGATCTTCGTTGGTTTCTGAAGTGGTATAAGGTCGCGCTCCCGGCCATCTTTCAGGTCCACCTGATCCCCAATTCAAACCATTAGGAGAAAATGAGGCAGTGGCTGAAAGAACCAAGTTGTCCAAAATATCAGATTTTCCTCGTCTTTTTAAGCTTTCAAGCGCGCTCTTTAAAAAAGCTGTGTCCCAGTAATCTCCTCCAGGTTCAAGCGGTGGAAATATGGGGAATAATCCAACTTGGAGAACAGCATTGGCAATTGGAATAAATCTATCCAAAAATCTTTCCACCAGGTCGTGCTGGGCCCATGATGTTGAAGCCCATGAAGACTTAGCATTTGGCTTGTCAAAGATCATAACATAGTGAATTCCCCACTTCGCATAGCTTTCAAGTAACAACTTAATATCAACGAGGGAGGGAGGTGTAGTGAGATCAATATTGAAGTGGACAACAGGTTCAATATTATTTGAAATGAGAGTAGTGATAAACAATTCAGGAATTGCACGATCCTGCGGTGCATCCAAAATGAGCCAGGAAGTATTCAGTTGCTGGATCTTCGGCAGCCATGTGGCAATATCAATTTCCCGGAAATGGAAAGAATCCTGAAAATAATGAAAACCGACACGAGAGTTGTTTAAAGGGATTGGTAGTGGATTCATGGAATATCTACCTTATTAGTAGTTGATATTTTATATGGGATTTTGATGCAAGTTGTTTGCCAGAGAATATTGCACCTGAACAGGCAGGTTGCTCTGCTATAATACTGTCTATGATACTAGTTACAGGTGGCACCGGATTCATTGGCCAGGCATTAATCCGTCAACTTATAAGTTCAGGTTATGAGGTTAGAAGTCTGATCAAACCTTCCAAGAAGACACCTAACTTACCACGGGGAGTACCTGTGGAAGTAATTGTCGCCAGTCTAATGGACCTACGAGGGATCCGGGCTGCAATGAAGGATGTCCAAACTGTCATCCATCTTGTTACTGGTGAGAATAAAGGAAGTAAGACCGACCTCCTAAAGATCGATATCGAATCCACCAAAGCTATCAGCACAGCAGCGGCTGAAACTGGTGTTAATAGGATTATCTATCTCAGCCATCTGGACGCTGATCGTGCATCTGCGTACCCTACATTAAAAACCAAAGGCATTTCCGAAAACTATATCAAAGCGTGTGGTGTTGATTACACAATATTCAGGACTGCCCTGGTTTATGGTCCATCCGATCATTTAACTGAAGGGATACGTACTTTAATGCAGGCAATCCCATTTATCTTCCTTCTCCCAGGAGACGGTTCTAATGTGATACAACCCATCTGGATAGAAGATCTCGTCGGGTGTATTACCAGTTCACTGGATGATCAGAAGACCCGAAACAAAGTATATGAAGTTGGCGGGGGAGAATATATGAGTATCCAGGAAATCGTCCAAATTGTGAAACAGAAAATTGGATTGAAGAAGAGAATTATCACAATCCATCCAGCATACTTACGGTTTTTTACTGTCATAATGGAAAACGCATTTCCATCTTTTCCTGTTTCCACCTTCTGGTTGGATTATTTATCTGCTAGTCGAACCTGCACGATTGATAGTCTTCCAAGGGAATTTGGGATCTTACCAGCCAGGTTCGCACAAAAAATCGGATATTTGAAGCCCGGGAAACGCACATTTCCGTACAAAGAATTCTATAAAAAACAATCATGAGTCAGAGATATTTTTGTATTCATGGTCACTTTTACCAACCACCTCGCGAGGATGCGATCACAGGACTGATTCCAAATGAATCTGAAGTCGCTCCCTATAATAATTGGAACGAAAGAATCCATGCTGAATGCTATAAACCAAATGCTGAGCTTGGTAATTTTGAGAAGATCAGTTTTAATATAGGTCCAACGCTATTCAGGTGGATGGAAACATATGATCCCAAGACCTACCAGGCAATCATCGAACAGGAAAACCGTAATTTTAATAATTATGGAGTTGGTAATGCGTTATCCCAGGCTTATAACCATGCCATATTACCCCTCGCAAGCGAACGTGATAAACAGACCCAGATAAAGTGGGGTATTGCGGACTTTGAACACCGATTTGGTCACCTGCCTGATGGTATGTGGCTGCCGGAAGCAGCGGTAGATGATGAAACTCTTAATATACTTGTTGATTGTGGAATAAAATTTACAATCCTGGCTCCATGGCAGGCAAAAGAAAATGGACTGGATACTTCAAGGCCATATATTGTAAGGCTTTCCAAAGGAAGATCAATTACAGTATTCTTCTACCAGATGGATATCAGCACACGGATCAGTTTTGATCCTGGAGCAACGTCCAATGCTGACCGTTTTTTTGTTGAATTTTTACTTCCTCATTATCGAAACAATAAAAAAGAAGAAATAATAATAGCAGCTTCGGATGGTGAATTGTATGGCCATCACCAACAATTTCGTGATAAATTCTTGCAAAGACTTATGGGTGGTCCGGTTTTAGATGGATCTGTCCAATATACATATCCGGGAAAATATCTACTGGAGCACCCAGCGAAGTGGACTTGTACAATCCAATCAGGGACTTCGTGGAGCTGCCACCATGGAATTTCCAGGTGGAATGAAGAATGCAGTTGTACTCCGGGCAGCAGCTGGAAAGCACCACTGCGGAAAGCATTGAATGAAATCGCAGAATGCCTGGATAAAATCTATGAGACCGAAGCATTGCAGATCTCCCCAGATCCCTATGAAATGAGAAATGAATATATCAAGGTTATGTTGGGAGATAAGACGATTGAGCAGTTCGGAAAGGAATATTCCGACCGTGAACTGGACACCAACGAGGTTAAATGGCTAACAGCTTTGATGGAATCCCAGGTCTCCCGCCAAAAAATGTTCACATCCTGCGGCTGGTTCTTTGATGAGCTTAATCGAATTGAACCCAGAAATAATATAGGATATGCAGCACAAGTAACTGTATTACTTGAAATGGCATCTCACGAGGATCTGGCTGTTGAAATGGCAAGTAAACTGAAGGATGTTAAAAGTACGCGCTTTAATGTCAACGGATTTGATGTATTTATGGAATATTATGAGCGTGGAAGAAAAAACATCAGTAAAGACAAACGTTACAACAAATAGTCATCATCAAGCAACGAAATAAGCTTTTCGACTTTGAAATCGCTTTCCGGAATTTTCAGTTTGATTTGTTCCAAAATCACTGATGTTCTGATAGTCTCTTCAAGTTTTTTATTATCGTCCCAATCCGTTTCATTATTGATCCAGTACTCCAACAAGAAAGCTTGAATGGTAGTCCATTCTTCCATCAATTCCTGATTGAACCAGAGAATGCCATTTGATCGATTTATGCCTAATGCGGGGTGAATTGATGTATTTTGGAGTAAGGATTTAATATATTGGCCCGGGGTTCCTGATAATATCTCCAGTGATGGGTTTTGGAGCATTAATAATTGTAAGACATTATTTAGTTGATCATTAGTATGGTGAAGTTCATTTATGGAATTGAAGAATTCATCCAGAAACAATTCGTTATAAACCTTCACTAAAGAATTATCACCAGAAGGGACAGATGTCTTGGTAAAGGAATTTGAGATGATCCATAACCACAATGCGGGAATATTTTCCTTATTCCACAGACCACTCTTTGCATTATTAAATATTTCCCCTGAAACAGTTTTTAAGGAACCATAACCCAATTTAAACCGATTGAAAATTGATCCGATTTTACTTATCTTAAGTTCGAAATCTGATTGAAAATCCTCCAGTGAAGGAACATCCCGATCATAGTCCCGGAATGCATAGAATAAATTATTAAGCAATTCCTGCAGGCTATCAATGAAAACAATCAGGGATTCTTGTGAAAAATCAATTAATAAATATTGAAGGTCCTCAATGATTTTTGGAACCATCAAATTTTTAAGAGCTGCTATAACTGGTCGAACGTGGAGGCGGCGAATTTCCTGGTAAAGATCCGGGACACCTCGACCAGCTAAGTGATCATGAATCTCTCGATAATGTGTACCAAATTCTTCATGAACTTCAAAAAACTCCCCATATACCCGGTAATCATAAGCATGAAGATCAAAAAATAAACCCTCCCGGATCAACTTGGCTGAATCCCGGATGAACATCAATCCAGAGTTAAGCTCCTTGAATATCAGAAAGTGATCAGATCGATCTGTTAACTCCAAAACGGAGGACAAGGAATCAACCACCATCTGGTTATTTCCATCTTTCTTAATCAGGGTGGGTGCGGCAATTTTGATCCAACCCTGTGAATCAGAAAATTTATTATGATACAGTACAAGCGACTTTTCAGACCAGCCCTTATTGGAATACGCAAATACGTCCTCATCAACCGATCCATCCGACCGGTAAAAATCATATAGTCTAAAATTTATTGCTCCAGAATATCGTTCTCTTTTTCGGAGAAGCGGGAATATTACTTTGTAATGATGGCTCAGTAAAGCTTCGTCAACTTTTTCGTCCAGGTAGGCGCGTCGATATTCCATTCCATATTTTTCGGAAAATCCCTCCAACTGACCATGTCCAAACATGGGCAACCCTGGCAGGGTGGCTAAAACTGTACAAACCCCAAAGTATTTGTCACCGCTGCCAAATTGGTCCACGGCTGTTTTTTCATCCGGATTGTTCATAAAATTGACATAGCGTTTCAGAATATCCGGGTCAAATTCAAGTGTGTTCTTTATCAAAGTCTTGAAATTTGCATTATCCTCATTACGCAGCATATGCATAAATGCACTGTTATATACCCGATGCATGCCCAAAGTTCGTACGAAGTATCCTTCCATCAGCCAGAATGCTTCAGCCAGTAATAGAGTATCAGGAACCTCATTAGCTACCCGGTCTACCACTTCACGCCAGAATTCTTCCGGAAGGAGCCGGTCAAAATCAGCTTTAGTTAGACCATGTTCTGACCGGGTGGGAATTGCCCCTCCTGAACCCGGTTCAGGGAACCAGAGGCGCTGGATATGTTTTTTCGCAAGTGTCATGGCAGCATCGAAGCGAATGATGGGAGTCCTTCGAGCCACATCAAGGATTACCTGGATGATGGCTTCCCTTACTTCTGGATTTAAATAATTGAGTTGAGCTGTATCATTCCACGGCATGACAGTACCATCATTGCCATGATATATATATTTTTCAGAACCGGAAGAATAATCTGTCCGCTTAAAGACGACACTCGCATCAGTCCGCGTGAAGTAGTGATCTTCAATTTGAATACCAATCCCAGGATCTGGGGATAAATTTTGTCCATTGAATGAATATGACGGGAAGGGGCAATAATCAAGCGATAGGAAATAATCCGGATGATGCAAAACCCAGTCAGAATCGATTCCCATGTGGTTGGGGACCATATCGCTGGCCATGCGTATTCCCCGGTTCCAAGCACGGTCACGCAGATTTTGAAATGCACCTTCTCCACCAAGGTCATCTGCTATCCGATACGATTGAATTGAGTAAGCTGATGCAACAGCTTCCGGGTTGCCGCAAAGTCGTTTGATCTGTTCAGACGCCCTGCTGCGCTGCCAAAGGCCAATCAGCCATAAACCAGTGAAACCAGCCTGGGCGAGAAAATCCAATTCTTCATCAGGAATTTCGTTCAATTTTGTGATGGAACGATTATATTTTTTGGAAAGTTGGTCCAGCCATACATAAGAATTTTTCGCCATTAAAACCAATTTTGGCATCCAATCCTTGTCCTGTGAAAATCTTTCATACTCAAGGTCCACCAACTGTCCAATGGTTTTATAATCGGGGATCTGTGCCGGACCAGGTCCCGTAAATATGGCTTTTGTTTCTTCGTTAATAAAATCAAGGGCAGAGAGGAGCTTGGAAAGTAGTGATCCTAACAATGACGCCCAATTAGTACGTATGTACTCCAATTGACCAGTGAGGGAGTAAGGGGCAGCTTCGACAGGTTTATGTAGTAAAGATAGCAAGTCAGTTTTTTCGGGTCCGAAAAATGGCTGATCAACAAAAAATGTCCTTGTAGCCTTGATCAATTCGGAATATGAACTGGAATGGGCAAGATCCGAGTCATCGAATAATTCGGAATATTGCATGTATGCCGGATTAATATTGGTCAGCCATAACATCAATATCTCTTCCAACACGATGTGGCGGTTATCGCGCTCAGCTGTTCTTCCTACCAGATATATTTCGATTGGTAGGTGACCTTTATATACTTCATTGGGTGGAAACTCGTCACAAAACCGTGTTAATACAGCAGTCAGTGTCTCTGGAGTCAGTTCGTTTTCTAATTTTTCATACAGCCCATTCAGGATATTTGGATTGATCTGAGTACGATAAAGCTGAAAGATGTAATGCAGGACCTCATCTATCAACCCCATGGCATTGATCTGACTCGCATGAACAGCTTTTTCGGGGAATACTGATAGGTCAATACGGTTGTTCATCTGACTCGTGAATTCACGAATAGAACGGGTGTTGGAAAAAATCACATTTCCGTCATAAGAAAAGAGGGTATCGCTAAATTGATACTTATCCCGTGATTTCCGACTGATGTGAAATTCCATGAACCACCTCTTTATTTGTATATACATCTATTCTAAATCATATCGGGGATTGCGTAACAAGGAATCGAAAAGTCTTTGTCGATGATCATGATTTGTTTGATCCGTTTGGAAGCGATCAACTCATCCAGCATTGAACGAGTGATATTCAACTCCCATCTGAAGAGTTTTCGTATTTCGATTTCGCTAGCAGCACCAACAGAATTAAGGTAATTGAGGATCAATGTTTTTCGCGCATTCTGTTCTGAAACGAACCGGGTTTGTTCAATAAGTTCTGGAAAATGCCGAGGAACAAGATCGTAGATGAAAGCATAATGCCAGCCACCTGAACGGGAAATACCAACAGGTAAAATCTTAAGATCATTTTGCAGGGTGTCAATCGCCTGGTTGAACTGCCGATCTCCCTCTCTCCCGGTCAGGTGGGCAGCCCGTTTTAGGGTGATCGTGTCCATTGGACCTGAATTCAGTATTGTTTCATATATCACGAAAGCTGCGTGAGATAGTTCTCCGGAATCATAAAGGACCTTGTGATCCTCTGATGGGTCGCCGGTATTCCTTGACAAAGCATAAAGATTCGGGAGCAGGTCCAGGCTGACAAAAAAATTCCGTTTACATAAAATTCGTGCGTAAAAGCATTTTTTCCGGCTGAGTAGTTCATCCTTCCAACCCCAGGTGATGTGACCAGGGTCATCATGTTCATCCGGGACCGGGCGATCACCCGCTGCGGCTGCCCAAAGGCTGGGCATTGGAATTCCATTTAATGGCCAAAAAGCAATCAGACCAAGTTGGTTGATAAATCCAACCGCAGCATCCAACGAATGTATTCGATCCTCGATTGAAGATCTATAAATTTTTCGTCTGTATTTTTTTAGATTTTCAAGTGCTATTGAGTATTCAGTCATAATAAATACCAGGCTGAATATTATTATATCCAGCCTGGTATGAAATAGCGAAAATGATTTTAAACGCGCTGAAGGATATGGGTTACGATATTCGATCCGCTTCCCCCGATATTTTGCGCCATACCGGTCCGGACACCATCCAGTTGGTTGCCTCCGGCTTCACCGCGCAATTGCTGGACAACTTCCGTAATCTGGTAGAGACCGGTTGCACCAACGGGATGCCCACGGGCTTTTAATCCTCCACGAGTGGAAACCGGGAGTTTTCCGGTGGGGAAAATATCACCATTATTGGCCATGCGGGGTCCCTGACCTCTTTCGGCGAAACCGGATGCCTCAAGTGATAAAGCGGCCATGATCGAAAAAGCATCATGGAGTTCGAAAAAATCGATATCTTTTGAAGTCAATCCGGATTGCTGGTATGCTTGTTTGGAGGAAATCTCGGCTGCTTTTAAGAACAATGGTTCCCGCCGGTGGTGAATTCCGATGGAATCTGTCGCTCCTCCTGATCCAACTACTTTTACGGTTGGCCTGCCATTCCGGATAATAGAATCTAAGGGAACTAATACTGCTGCAGCAGCACCATCACCAACCGGGGAAGCATCAAGAAGGTTGATGGGTGGGCAGATCATCCCGGCTTTCAAGTATGTTTCCAGGGTAATAGCTTCCTGAAAGCGGGCATTGGGATTGTGCACTGCATTAGCATGGGCATTGATCGGGAATGGAGCGAAATCCTCCTTTTTCCAGCCATATTCATGCATGTAACGTTTCATGATCAGCGCATTTAGGGCAACGAACGACAAGCCCATTCCGGCTTCATAATCAGCATCAGCAGCGGTAGCCAACTCGGTTGTGATCTCTGCCATGGTTGAATCAGTCATCTTTTCGACCGCTGCCACAACAGCGCAATTTACTTGTCCTGAGGCAACAGCCATTAACCCTGCCCGGAATGCAGAAGCTGCTGAACTGCAAGCAGATTCCACTTTAATAGCTTCGGTGTATCTGAGGCCGACCCAGTCAGCGATCAGTGCTCCCAGATGCTGCTGGTGGTTGGCGGAGCCTGACATCATATTTCCGATGTAAACTGCATCTGCATAATCCCGGTTGGCATCACGCATGGCATCGATGACAGCTTCTCCAGCCAATTCTTTTAAGGATTTATCCCAGTGTTCATCAACTTTTGTTTGCCCGATTCCGATGATTGCAACTTCTCTCATAATGACCTCATGAATGTATGTATCTATCAAGCCTAATTATAGCCAGCATCCCTGTCAGTATCTATCAGGTTGGGCAAGAGTCAGGTGATATAGGTATAATTATTTCAAACAAGAGCTGTGGAGGTATTATGCGAATCATTGATGTATCACTTACGCTATCAGACAAACTACCAGTCTGGCCGGGAGATCCAAGGGTCAGCCTTGAGCGGGTGCGCAAGATCGAGGATGGGGCAAATTCGAATGTATCCCATTTGGAAATGCAGGTGCACACTGGAACTCACATCGATGCGCCTGTCCATTTCCTACAAGGAGGGACAGGTGTAGACAGGATATCTTTGCCTGAATTAATCGGTCCGTGTTTTTTGGTGGAAATTCCTGCAGATTCAGGAAATATTACCGCTGAGGTTTTAGAGTCCATCCATATACCATCTGGTACGACTCGATTACTGATGAAAACAAGTAATTCAGGCCTCTGGGAGAGAGGAGATACTGAATTTGAAACAAATTTTGTAGGTTTGACTGAAGATGGAGCAAAACTACTGGTATCAAAAGGGATCCACCTGGTTGGGATCGATTACCTCTCCATCGCGCCATATAAGCAAAGCCGGCCAACCCATGAAGCTTTACTAAAAGCAGGAATGGTCATTATTGAAGGTTTGGATCTGCATGCAGTATCCACAGGATATTATTCACTGATTTGCCTACCGCTTAAACTGGCAGGGTCTGATGGTGCTCCTGCCCGAGTGGTTCTTATTGACGAAGTTTGACAGGCAGCAATAGCTCGGGATTTATAGTTTCAGCTTTATTTGATCCAATCACAAGCAACCTGGAATCAATGGTTTCCAGGTTGCTTATTATTTCCGGGATATTAAATAATATTGTGCCCATAAAAGGAGTTAAATTGGATATTGCCCGGCGAATCACTTTTCTTGCTCCAAAATAATTATGGTGAATGATATGGTGATAAATCACTGCGACTTGCAAAATCCCCTGGTAAAGCTGACGAATATCACCCGGTTCAGCGCGCCATGCAGTTTCGATGGCTTCATGCGCTTCAAAATAATCTCCACGATTTAATAAATCCAGACCGCGGAGAAATATAGTTGGCAGTTCAGGAGTAATTGTCATTGTTGCTGGAACAAACTTTTACTACAAGCATGGTCAATAGCACCATTCATCGGAGATACCGAATATACGACAATGGTTGCTGACGGGGGAAATGGATTCGTGTTAGTTAAGGATATTTCGAAATTGCCGGGCAGACCCATTTCAATGGCGTTTGTGGTAACGACACCATCAATAAGGCGATTTTCAATGGAGCCGCATATTAAATCGGGATTGTTACCTGAATTTTCCCCACATACAGCGTAATTGAGGGTATTTTCAAAAGATCCCCAGGCGTTACCAGTGATGATGACTTCATGATCTGAACTTGACGATGGTTGGGTAATGTTCGATATATTAATTCGTTCAACGGGTGAAGTTGTGCTGGTAGCCGGACTATTTCCTGATTTTATCTGAATAATGACAGACGATAAATGAATCAAGCTGCCATCTTTAGCACTGGTAGTAAATACCTGGAGGATTGCAGATTGGGTCGGAGTGTCAGAAGTATCAATTGTTGCTGAAAACTCACCCCGTGTTCCAGCTTCTGACTTAATGATGGCATTACCGTGGAAGAACTCATTTCCATTTTCACCAACCAATCGGATACCCAGGTTCTGTTCAAAAGTAGGATCAGCAATACCCTGGAGTAAAACCTCATCAGTTATCTGGTCTCCAGAAAGTGGAGAATGAATCCATATTGCTTCATCTGCCGAATTGATCGGAGAGATTTCAGTAAACTGCAATTCTGGAATGATCACTTCAGTGTCCAGCGAGATCGTCGGAAAAATAGTTACAGTTGGTTGGATTGGAATTTGAGTAGGAGTGGGAGGTGAAATTTGGGTTGGGGGTACTGCTCCTATTCTACAGGCGAAGGTTACAAAAATCGTCAGGAAGGCAATAGATAGTATATTCTGTTTCATGGAAGAGCTTTTGTCCATAAGTTCTCCTCTACTAACTCAAGCATACTTTATAATAGTATATAGAAACTATACTTACAAGCGGAAACAGAGGTTCTATGATCGAACTACAAGATTCAGATATCCTACCCTTGTCGCTAAAGCATAATTTTTGGACCTGGTCTGCCCAAAATCATGTCAGCCCCATACCAATAAAAAACGCTCAAGGCGTTTATTTTTGGGATGTAGATGGGAAAAAATACCTGGATTTCAATTCGATGACGATGTGTGTCAACATTGGTCATGGAAACCAAAAGGTGATCCAGGCGATAGTGGACCAGGCGCAAGAATTGCCATTTGCCGGACCTGGAATGGCTACTAAACCCCGAGCAATGCTGGGTAAACTTTTATCAGAAATCACTCCAGGTAGTTTGGACCACTTCCTATATACATTAGGCGGGGCGGATGCGAACGAGAATGCCATCAAACTAGCCCGGGCATATACCGGCAGGCACAAGATCCTTTCACGGTACCGATCCTACCACGGTGCCAGCCTGGGTGCACTTGCGGCCACAGGTGACCCCCGCCGGGCAGCCTGGGAACCGGGAGTTGCCGCTGGCGTGGTGCACTTCCTCGATCCATACCGATACCGCTCCACGTTCCATCGGAACAACCTAAATATTTCTGAAACTGATTTCTCGGCAGATTATCTGATTCACCTTGAAGAGATCATCACTTATGAACGACCGGAAACGATCGCTGCAGTCATGTTGGAACCCGTTACTGGCACAAACGGGATCATCATCCCACCGGATGGCTATTTACAGGGTGTACGAACCCTCTGTGATAAGTACGGGATTCTATTGATCGCGGATGAAGTAATGAGCGGCTTTGGACGAACCGGCACCTGGTTTGCCGTGGATCATTGGAAGGTCGTCCCGGACCTGATGACAATGGCCAAGGGATTGACTTCTGGCTATGCTCCATTAGGTGCTGTGGCGATGAAATCGGAGATTGCACACCATTTTGATGATGTCGTTTACGAGGGAGGTTTGACTTACAACGGACATCCAATATCATTAGCCGCGGCGATAGCGAATATTCAGGTTTTAAGAGATGACCACCTTATTGATAACTCACAAGCAATGGGGGAAGTGATTGAAGATTTGAATGCTGAGCTCTATGACCGACACTCGTCCATAGGCGAAACACGCAACATAGGGTTATTTGGGATCATTGAATTGGTCAAGAATCGAAAGACAAAAGAGCCACTTTCACCTTTTAACGAAACGTCCAAGGTGATGGTTTCACTAAAAAAGCGTTTATTGGAAAAGGGTTTATTTGCATACACACACTGGCATACCCTCCTGATCATTCCACCTTTAGTCATAACCAAGCAAGAATTAGCAGATGGATTCGCGATCATCGACGAGGCTTTGGAGATCGCAGACCGCGAAGTGAAATAAATAGAATCCTTGTAACTTTATAATAAAATTATCATCCAATATCATAAATCGAGGGTATATGGAATTAAAATTATCAACAAAAAAGAAACAAAAAGAAGAAACACAAGAAAAAGTCGAGAATGTGGTAATCCTGGGATCAGGACCAGCAGGGTTGTCTGCTGCATTATATGCAGGCAGGGCAGAATTATCACCCCTGGTACTTTCTGGTCTGGAACTTGGTGGGCAGGCAGCATTAACGAATATCATCGAGAATTATCCGGGTTTCCCGGATGGGGTTGGCGGGTCGCAATTGGGGGATCTGTTTCAGAAACAAGCTGAACATTTTGGCGCAAGAGTTGACTTTGACACAGCGACATCGGTTGACCTCTTTTCCAAACCATTCACGATCAATACATATTCCAAAAAAATTCTGGCGAAGAGCCTCATCATTACAACAGGTGCATCCCCAGTGCATTTGAATGTTCCAGGTGAAACTGAGTTTGTTGGAAAAGGTGTATCTTATTGCGCAACCTGCGATGGTTATTTCTTTCGAGAAAAAAAGGTGATTGTTGTTGGGGGCGGAGATAGCGCCATTGAAGAAGCGATCTTCTTAACCAGATATGCATCCTCCGTGACCATTGTGCATAGAAGGGAAGAATTGAGGGCTGGCGCTATTTTGCAGAAACGGGCAAAAGAAAACCCAAAGATCTCATTTGTCTGGAACAGCGTTGTCAATGCTATTGTTGGCAAAGAGGGGATGCAATCTGTTCATTTGTTGAACGTGAAAACGGGCAAAGAATCTGATCTGGCTGGAGATGGAATTTTCATCTTCATTGGTCATGTTCCGAATACGCAATTATTTGCGGGACAATTGGAACTATCTCCGGGAGGTTACATTATTACTGATATGAAAATGCAGACGAGTGTTCCCGGGGTATATGCAGCAGGCGAAGCAGCAGATCCGGTTTACCGTCAGGTAATCACTTCTGCTGGAATGGGTGCTGCTGCCGCCATCCAGGCCGCTAAGTACCTGGAAGAGACGAATTAGGCAGAAGAAATTGTTTGATGGAATTAATAACGGGTAATGGAAATCTCCATTACCCGTTTTTTTGATCAAATAAGTTATGGTTGAGGGGTTGTGCTGATTGCTGAACCAATCCAGGAGAAAGCGCGTTGTTCACTGGGAAGGCCAGCCGATTCAAATACCGGTTTACCTTCAGCATCGGTAGTCGTTTGTCTTACAACGACGACCCACCACTTCATAACATGTGGTATCGTGTCATTTGGTCTGAAAGTTGGTGGAACAATGAACTTGGTATCTGTCACATAATCGGTTAATCGCCTTTGGTTTGGATCGGTAAGATCCACGACGGTCACGCCGTAAAACTCATTAGCACGGAGTTCTCCGATGGCAGCCCATTGCAGTGTGAAAGAATCGTTAGCAAGTGTAAAGGAAGCTCCATCGGGGGGTAACAGCAGGTTTGGTGGCTGGTATGGAGGTGGAGTTGTGGCTGTAGGAGATGGTCCAGGGGTCGGGTTACGCTTACAGGTCGGTATGTTGAGGATTTGACCTTCATATACATAATCTCCAGCCAAGCCGTTATATTCTTTAATTGCATCCATCGGTACATTGAAATTCAACGATATACCAAACAGGGTGTCGGTAGCCAAGACTGTATAGACGTATTTCTCACAGGCTGCTTCTGTTGCGTCTCCAGCACTCAGGGTTGCAGATGGTGCTGCTGTAGGTGTAGGAGTGGGTCGAGGAACAAGTATTTTCTGCCCGATCACCAAGTTATTACACGCTGCCGGCAAATTGTTGAGAAGGATGATGCTCTGGAATGAAACGTCAAAAGCCAGGGCAATGCTTAAGCAACTGTCGTTGGAAGCAATTGTGTATTCAATCGGCGGGATTGGAGTAAATGTGGGTTGGGGTGTGGGCGTTTGAGTGGATGTTGGAGTCAAAGTGAGGGTAGCAGTAGTTGTTGGCGATGGGATGGGTGTGGGTTCAAGAACTCGCCCACTTGAGGAAAGGGTGAAATATACCGCCGCTGCCCCGATGGTAACAAATAAAGCCAGTAACCCCAATGCAAGTGGCAGGCTAAGTGTTAGTTCAGGCATACGACTGCCCTGGACAGGCTTTGGGGTAATCTTGGATGATGGTCCACCTAAGTCGGTTCCACAGACTACACACTTGGCAGCTTTTTCACTTACCCGTGTACCGCAGGTTGGACATATTTTTGTTGAGCTATTCAGTTTGTCTGGTGTCATAGTATTTTTCTCATAGTTTAAGTTTGGTTATTATACCAGTATTTATTTTGCCTTTTAGCTTTACCAAACCATGATAAGATTCCAGCATGGACAGCAGAAAAAGCATCTATTTTCATATCCCCTTCTGTATCAAGCGCTGTACATATTGCGATTTTACTACCTATTCCGGTATGGAAAAGTGGATCCCGTCTTATTTCCATGCATTGGAAAAAGAAGTGGTCTTAGCTACAGGTGATGATTTATTAAAGCCGAAAATACACACAATATTTTTTGGGGGTGGAACACCATCCATTGTACCTGCTGGGATCTACGATAAATTGCTGAAGGTTGTGCGAAATAAGTTTGACCTCGATGATGACCTGGAAATGAGCCTGGAAGCCAACCCGGGAACGATACAAGACAAGGATCTGTCAGAATACAGGCAAATGGGATTCAACCGAATCAGCCTGGGAGTACAGTCATTCCTTCCAAGAGAATTACAACTTCTAGGAAGGATCCATGACAATCGAGAAACAATAGCTGCCGTTAAAAGTATTCGTTCCAGTGGTTTTCGGAATTTGAATTTGGATTTGATCTATGGTCTGCCAGGGCAATCCATGTCAGATTGGAAGGAGACACTTCAAAAGGCAATGGATCTGGAACCTGAACACTTATCCTTATATTGCCTGACGATCGAAGACGGGTACTCCACTTGCAGAGAGTGTGAAGTGCAGGAGAAATCAATTCCGATTAGACGATGATGTTGCAGCGGATATGTTTGAACTTGCGATCGAAGAGCTGGCTAATGCGGGTTTTCGAGCATTACGAGATATCCAACTGGGCAAAGGTGAAGTCTGATGGGGAGGATTATCGGTGCCGGCATAATCTCCAGTATTGGAGAAACGAGGAATATTACGGTTTTGGGGCAGGTGCACATGGATATATTCATAACTTGCGCGTAGCCAATAATGGCAATATACCTCAATTTATCAAACTAATTAAGAATGGCTCTACTGCCGGGTCAGCTAGAATAGAAAGTAGAGAAACCAACCCATTTGAACGCATGCAGGATGAGATGATGCTCCGATTGCGGTTGATAGATGAGGGTGTGACTTCCGCTGGGTTCAGATCTAAATTTGGATGTGAGATGACCGAAATCTTTAGTGAACAGATTACAGGGTTAATAGAACGAGACCTCCTTCAATGGAAGAATGGAAAAGAATCCACCTTGGTCCTTACAAAACGCGGGATATTATTAGGAAATCAAGTGTTTATGGAATTTGTTGGAAGTAATTAGAATACGTGAACCTGAGTTCCCCGACCATTCGTTTCAACAGTGTTCGGGGGATTTACTGGAGTGGTCCAACGGAAGATCCATTTCGCTTCAGCGGTTCGCATGTTGACACACCCATGTGACATAGTCATGCCAAAATTATTATGCCACCAGGTACCATGGAAAGCTACACCCAATTCTGTAAAGAATGAAACCCATGGAACACCAGGTAAGATATATGCATCCAGGTCGTCCGTGAAGAATCCGCCCCCCATATGCTTGGACGGTGTTTTACGAAACACATTGAAATCACCACGGGATGTATCCGTATCACTTCCTTTTTTCCCAAGATGTAAGGATGGGATCCCGGAAGAGATGAGCGTTTTCAGCACCACATTCGTACCTTCATATGCAGTCAGAGTTTGGGTTCCGAGATCCACTTCAATGCGTTTATTCTCAGCGGGTACATCCGGGGATAGGGGTGAATACTCTTCCGGAAGAATGTGACGCATATGAATTGCGGGGACATGATAATTTTCATGCCTGGCTGCAAGCAACTCGTCCCGAATGCGATACCAAGGTTGGCCATCCGGACCTTCATCAATACCGATGATCCAGTGGAGAGAACTATAATACAGCCTGTAAATTGGCTGCCATCCATAGGTTTTTGTATACCGGAAAGCCTGAGTATACGGGACGCTGACTTCAGAAAGAATACCCGTCTCAGGGACCGCCGAAAGCGGTTCATTCAAAAGAGTCTTAACTTTTTGGATGCGGGCACTATGCATATAACCACGCCAAACACGGTGCCAGAGAGGGTTATATCCTGGACCTTTCTCAGAGATGACGTCCTCATATATATTAATGAGTTCATCCCGAAAGTGCTGGCTGATTATTGTACTTTTATCGTCTGGAGCACTGTAAACGCTCAGTTGATCATAAGCAATTCGTCCCACTTCCACACCAGTAAGTAACGAATAATCTTTCACAAATGGGCGCAACGCCATAGCTCCCAGACTTAGGGAGGAGAGTTTAAGAAAATCGCGACGAGATAATGCGCTCATAGGCGGGATTATACATGTGTTAATCGGATAAGGCAAGTCGGAATAAGAATAGTGGACAGCAATATGTGGATATCTACAATCCTAATTCCACAATTAGTTTGTGTAAATTATCAATTTCCCCGTGATGCACCTTCGCGTTTGTACCACCTATAAAAGACGGTTAACATCGTACCGAGCAGGATAAACATACTGGGTACTGCCATGAGAATGCCAGCAACCTGCTGATCTGTCATCGGATCAAGCGGGGTGATCCTGGCTTGCCATGGAATAGCTGGAAGCCATGATTGTCGGTGCAAAAATGATCACCACCCCCAAAACAGTGCAAGGAATTACAGCCAGGAACAGGTAGAGCATTTTTATTGGATCCGATAGTTTGGGCAGTTCTGGGATGGAAATTATCACTGGCCACCAAAACAACAACCCGGTCACAATAAAACTTAATGTTTGCGCCACATGCATGGTTTCATTTCCCATCATGGCTGTATGCACTGAGGGTAAGTGCCAAAAAGATAGGGACAGAAAGTAAAGGAAAAATGCAGGAATTGGATTTGTAATGATTTTTGTAAACCGTTTGATCCAATTGTGCTGCATCACATCGGAAATTAGCCAACCTGGTGTACCTGCCAGGAGCAATGGCGCCATCACCAGGGTAATCAGGATGTGCTGGATCATATGGGCACTAAAAAGATATTCCTTACTGGCAATATTGATTGGGGAGATAAGAGCTATTATGGCAGCTAAAATACCCAGGGTAAACCATAGAATCCGGGTAGTGTTTGGTGGATCAGAATGTGTAAATCCTTTTACCAAGTGGATAAGTGATTGAGAAATATCCAATTATGACTACAGCTATTCCAATTATTGTGCCCGGTTCCCAACTCCAGGCAGTCAGCCAGAATGAACTATCCCACCCGGTCATTAATTATTTTCCCTCCCAAAAGAAAATTTTATTAAAGCTGACTTTAAGCTTGTAGGTCAGCCATAAGTATTAGTGAATTGGTGCAAATAAGAGCATAAAAGAAATAATCAGGATTACTCCCATCAAAATACCTGATAGAAAGATCATTCTAAAAATTTTCTGATCGATTTTCAAATGCATATAATACATGGCTACCAAACTGGCTTTAGTAAGAGCAAGGGAAATCAGGATTGGTACTTGCGGTATTGGCAAGTATGTCACTGCTATTTCAACTCCTGTTATTCCTGCAAGAAGCCAGAAGACACCTAAATAATTGACCTTCTTGTGCTGTTGTAATTCTGATGTCGTCATCCATACCTCTAAGAGATAACTGATAATGTGTAAATTCATCATACAACATCACGACAAGAGAAAACCATGTTTTGTCTAAATCAAATATACAACAGTGAAGATAATAATCCAGGCGAGGTCAACAAAATGCCAGTACAGGCCGGCTAATTCGACAGAGATATGATTTTGTTGGGTGATACCACCACGAACGGCACGAGCGAGAACAAATGCCATCCAGATGATGCCAGCAAGTACATGGGCTCCATGAAACCCGGTCAGTGTAAAAAATGACGCACCGAATAAGTTAACACTCAAGGAGAGTCCTTCTTTGGCCAGTAATGTGAATTCAATTGTTTGGCCAGCTAGAAATGTCAGGCCGAGAAGAATTGTGGCACCTAACCAGAGACGTAATTTGCGAATGTCATCATTCTGGATCGCTGCCAGGGCAGTCACCATTGTTAAACTGCTGCAAATTAGGATGAATGTGTTCACCGCAGTCAATGGGATATTTAATAATTCTTTTGGGAGTGGACCGCTGATACTTCGCCCACGTAAAACCACATAGGTAACAATCAATGCGGAAAAGAAAATAGTTTCAGATCCCAGCAACGCCCAAATTCCCAGTTTCTGGTTTTCAACACCCAGAGAAGGAGGAGTCTCTTGTAAATGTTCAGGAAGGGAATTACTCATATCTATCCTTTGCCAATTTAACGACGTTCCCGGAACCAACCGATGATACCTAGCAAATACGATGACCATTCCCAAACCAGACAACCAGTAAGTATAGATCAAGCCATAACAGGCCACCATCAAACCCAAACTGATAATGATAGGGTTGTACGATCCTGCCGGTAAATGGATGATTGGCTGCGGCTCCCCTGGTGGAGCTGAATCTACAACTTGCATCCCGGGATTTTTATCTGCGAAGTATTTAAAATCCCAAAATGGCCTGCGGCTTGAAACAACTGGAATGGTTGCAAAATTATAGACTGGCGGCGGAGATGTAGTGGTCCATTCAAGTGTATGAGCATCCCAGGGATCATTGCCGGCAATTTTTCCCCTGTATAAACTGTGAACAACATTTGCGATGAAGATCCAGGTGGAGATGGCCATGACGATCGCACCAATGGTTGCCAGTAAATTTAATGTATCCCAACCCTGGCTACCAGCATAGGTGAAGACCCGACGAGGCATTCCGAGCAAACCAAGGATGTGCATCGGGAAAAATGTTAAATTGAAACCCAGCAGCATGGTCCAAAAATTCCATTGCCCTAACTTTCTCGCTCAGCATTCGTCCTGAGATCTTCGGGAACCAATAATAAATACCGGAGAAGATAGCCAGCATCGTTCCACCATAGAGCACATAATGGAAATGGGCAACCACGTAATATGTGTCCTGAACTTGAAAATCAATCGGCACAACTGCCAGGGATATACCACTTAACCCGCCAATAATGAACATGGCAATAAATCCGATGATGAACAACATGGGGGTTTTCAGGTTCAGTTTTCCGCCCCACATGGTTGCGATCCAATTGAAGATCTTGATACTTGTTGGTACGGCGATGATCATGCTGTCAAAAGAGAAAATGGCATCAGCAATCGGACTCATTCCGACAGTAAACATGTGATGCGCCCAGACTGTGAATCCGAGGAATCCAATGGCAATTCCGGAGAAAACAATGGCACCGTATCCAAAGATGGGTTTTCGAGAAAAAACCGGGACAACTTCAGATATCATACCGAAAGCCGGCAATATGAGGATGTAGACCTCCGGGTGCCCAAAGAACCAGAACAGATGCTGCCAGAGTAAAGGATCGCCGCCCTGGGCAGCGGTAAAAAATGGCGCATTAAAACTGCGCTGCAGGAAGAGCAGAATGGCATCCACTGTCAGACTGGGCATGGCGAATATGATCAGGAAAGAGGTAACTAATACCTGCCAGGCGAAGAGCGGTGTTTTAAACATCGTCATTCCCGGGGCACGCATATTTAAAATGGTTACGATAAAATTAATCGAACCAACCGTTGATCCAACACCTGTTAGGAATATTCCCAACACCCAAAAATCCAACCCATGCGACGGAGAAAATTCTTTCGCAGTAAGCGGCGCATACGCAAACCAACCAGCATCGGCAGCACCACCTAATAGGAATGCGCTGTACATGAGTAATCCACCGGTAAGAAACAACCAGTAGCTGAAAGCATTTAATCGTGGGAATGCCATATCACGGGCACCAATCATCAAAGGAACCAAATAATTGCCAAAGCCAACCAATAATGGCATGGCCATCAGGAAGATCATGGTTGTTCCATGCATGGTAAAAATCTGGTTGTACATCTCAGGGGAAAGAAGAGTGTTATTTGGCTGGCTGAGTTGAAACCTTATCAGCATTGCTTCTGTCCCGCCAACCAGAAAAAAGATTCCTGCGGTAATGATATATAGCAGGCCGATGTCTTTATGGTTGGTCGTTGTGATCCATCTTTTCCATCCAGTGTTGGAAGGGAGGGTTAATGTAATTAGTTGCTATTGTTGATTGCATGAATTCCATCCTCGCCAGATTATTTTAAGCTGTCTAAAAATGCGACCAATGCATTGATATTCTCAGTGTGAGAGACCTAAATTGGGCATGAGAACTCCCGGTTTGACCTGGATAGGATCTTCCAACCACATTGCAAAGTTTGCTGGATTATTTTCAAAGACTTTCCCACCTATGGATTTTCTACTACCAAAATGAGTAAGATTTGGACCAGACAAGCCTGCTGCTTCTGTTCCATTAATTGTGTGGCAACTACTGCATGCACCTTCCAGGAATAAATCTTCTCCCTCGACTGCTGCACCGGCGATCTGTGGTGGAGCAGACTTTTGAAGATCCACCCATGCCTGATATTGTTCCGGTGTTTCAACGACCAGATCCATCCGCATATGAGTATGTTCATCCCCGCAGAACTCTGAACATTCTCCAACAAAGGTACCTAATTCATGTTGGCTGAAACCAGGTCAGGTTGGTATGCCCGGGGATGACATCTGTCTTTACCTCCCATTTGCGGAACCCAAAAACTATGGATCACATCTGCTGAATCAACCTGAACATATACTACCGCGTTTACAGGTACATGCATTTCACTTGCTGTTACGATTTTCAGATCTGGGTACTGAAATTCCCACCACCATTGATGACCAATCGCTTTACATTGATCACACCCGGGTTTTGACGAGTCGGGTGAAGGCCTATTCACGATTGTCTGGAGAGTACCGACTGAAATGATAAAGATTATTAATAAACCGATCGCAGGTAAGACTGTCCACGCAATTTCCATTTTTTGATTACCCTCGGTTTGCGTGGGAAGGATTGAATCCATCATTTTGTCCTTTTTTGGATCGGAATTTAAATACCACAAAAAATAGCATTCCCTCGATCAACAGGAATACAACCAGGGAAACACCAAAAACGATCCACAGCAATTCAGTAATTGCTTTAGCACTACCGGATGCAGGCAGAATTATTGCAGGTGCACCATTACATCCTGCTAGGAATGATCCTAGCAGGAGCCAAACAAGTTTACCAATCCTACGATTAAGAAACATCAGTCTCCTTGTGTACTCAATCAATGTTATTACAAGGCTGTTACAGATAATTGAATACAAATATTATACAATTTTATTACTTAAGACCCAACAATTTTTAATGAGGAATATAAGTATTCGTGAAGAAATGGCGATGAATTGTTGCAGGTAAAATCAAATAAGAGTTCAAGGATTATCAGATATGTATTGGTCTTTCCAAACCACAAACACTAGTTAACCAGGATGAGTGAATCCATTTGCAGTGAAAAGTAATTTTGTTTTCATACCTTGAACTAATCTATGGTGTTATTACTATCAACTATCAAATTTACATTTACCTGCTTAATTTAGCGGAGCATTTTCCTTAGAGGTAGTTGGTATGGATTTTTTAAAAAAGATTAAACTCATTCAAGGGGGAATGGGTGTATATGTATCGAATTGGCGGCTGGCCAAAGCTGTGGCACAAGGAAATCCCGGTGTTACAGCCGGAACGATTTCAGGCACCGGACTGGATATTGTCTACGTCCGCTTATTGCAGCTTGGGGATCCCGGGGGTCATGTAACGCGAGCCCTGACTGCGTTTGACTCAAAATTTGGATGCGGCATTGGACAGAAAATATTAAATCGCTATTTCATTGCAGGCGGGAAAGCTCCAGGTAGCAAGTTCAAGTTTTCACCCATGCAGGTCGTTCATACAGGAAACGAAGGTGATTCGATTCCGGCAATGTCTTTGCCTAATGTTCCAATTCCATTAAACATTAATCCCGAAACAATTGAACTGGTGATCGCAACAGCTTTTGCAGAGGTTTGGCTGGCAAAAGAAGGGCACTCCGGGAATATCTTCATTAATTTAATGAAAAAAGTTGAACTGCCATTAATTTTTGCCATGTACGGTGCAATGCTGGCTGGTGTCGATGCTATTGTAGTCGGGGCTGGCAATCCGGATGGATTAGCAGCTGTCTGTTCGCAGCTTGCAAACCACAACAGTGTTTCATTCGATCTTCCAGTTCTTTACAGAGAGGCAGGTGAATCATTTCAGTGTGTTTTTGACCCGCATCTGGTTGCAGATGACAAACTTACGTCTGCTCCATTGAACAGACCGGCATTTTTGGCGATCGTCTCTCAAGAAAATCTGGTAAAAGCGTTAGCCCAAAGTGTAAGTGAAATTCCGGATGGATTTATTATTGAGCATCATACAGCCGGCGGTCACAATGCCGGCCCGCAGGGACCTTTGAAGACAGACGATCTTGGTCAACCACAGTATAGTGGTATGGATGAACCTGATCTTAAGGTCGATCCGTTGATGTTAGAATCCCATTTTGGCTGGCTGGAGGATATGGCAGCAGAGAGAAATTGACCCAGGCGCTTCAAGTTGGTGCAGTCGGTGTACAAGTCGGATCGACTTTTGCCCTGGCTGAGGAATCAGGGATGAAGCCCACATATCGCACTGCAATCCTCAACAAAATAAAGACACTGACTGATGATTCAGCCATGGTTCTAACAACACTGTTCTCACCAACCGGATTTCCATTTAAAGTTGTTCAACTTGAAGGCACACTATCTGACGCAGAAGTTTATTCCCGTAGAACCAGGGTGTGTGATATTGGATTATTGCAGCAACGGGGGATCAATAAATCAGCTGAAGATGGATCACGCAGACTTTTCCAACGCTGTTCCGCAGCCCCAATCGAGGAGTTTATCAAGAAACGCGGGTTATCTCATAACGCAGATCGATAAACGGTGCCTGTGCAACGGCCTCCTGGCAACTGTTGGATTGGGACAAGTAGTTAAGACAAACGGAGAACTACTGGAAGAACCAGCTATTGTTACACTGGGAAATCACCTGGATGGAATTCGGAGACTCTCCAGGCAGGGGCAAACCACATATTGGGTACGGGATGTATTGACAGATATTTTGGGGGATTGACCGGGATTTTACTATAAGGAAGACATCTTTTTTACAGAAGCAATACTGTCCCTTAATGTACTGACAAGGTAATCCATTTGAATATTTGTAACCCTCTGGTCAATGGTCAGAGTTAGCATTTTATTCGCCATTTCAACTGCAATTATGTTGCGATTCGTACGCTGATCAGTAAGCAGATCGTCCCAATGGATGCTTAAGTCCTATCTCTGAATTACCCAATTCGTTGTTCACACCATCCCTGGAAACCCCTGAGAAGTAAATAGGATATCCCATCGGCATCATACCATCCAGCAGAGTAGGAAAGACGGGAGTTATTTCAGGAATATCCTTAATCAATTGATCCATATACTGGTAGTTTTGCCGACGGACTTGCCTGATTCCAACCCAATCCAAACGCTCAATTTGCTGCTTCTCGACCTCATCACCTATAACAATCATGTCTTGTGCGTATAGTTGTTCGGAAAGGGCGAATAACCTCACCAGACTGTCATAGCTGCCTTCACCGTTTTCGAGATATGGATGTAGATTTTTTCGATATTCCCTGATAAGAGGAAGTCGGTTATTGGGACGGTTTGAGTATTTTTTGATATAAGGGTGCAGATTATGATTAGTGATCAGGTAACCACCATCATATGGAACCAGCTTCCGCATACTGTTGAATACAAAATCACCTGTTGTGGGGTAGACGAACCCTGCCTGAGCGTTGTCCTCGACCACTATTTTACCGTTTTGTTGCAATTCAATCATAAAGTCACGTGTTGTAGCTGGATGAGGAAAACCAAAATAATTGATCAGGTAAACTGCCTGGTTGGTAGTCAGCTTATTCTTAAGGTCCTCCAGATCAATGGATAAGTCGTGATTGACCTGATAATAATCACATACCACACCCTGTCTTTCAAAGGTATTTACAATTGATGGGACATAAATAGGATGGCAGTAAGATGCTGTCTAATGTTATGGTCAAGAAGGAAATCACTAATTATTATCAAACAAGCCATTCCCCCATTGAGAAAGTACATCCCATCGGTATTTAGCGTCAGCTTATCTGTCAGCCAGCGTTCTTCATAATAGAATTCGCCACCCACGAACATATCTTATTTTCTTCTCAACCCACTTTCTTCGATTATCCGGGGCACTATCAATTCCCAGCCAACTGCCATAAAGTGGATACCACTGATACCAGGCAAATCTTTGATCTGATCGATTAGTTCCAGAGCAATCTGAACACCTTCTTCTTTCGGGGATTTGGATTCATCCAACCTCTTTATGAGGGGAGCGGGTATAGTAATACCTGGAACTTGATTCATCATATTTGCGGCTTTTGCACTGCGAATGGGGGCGACCCCGGCTAAGATATATACGTTTCCTAGGGCTCCAGCAGTATCCATGCACTCCAGGTATTTCTTAAAGGTATCAATATCATAAATTAGATTAGTTTGGAAGAATTGCACACCCGCATTTACTTTTTTTAATTCTCGCTGTGCCTGAATTTTAGGCAGGGAAGCATTGGGGGATGCAGCTGCACCAATAAATAATGGAGGGCTGGGGTCAATATTACGCTGGTCGAGGAAGCGGCCTTCATCACGCATACGGCGCAGCATCCACACCAGTTGGATCGAATCTATATCCCAAATATCCATGCGGCTGTGAGGGTGTGGCCCCAGGCTGGAATGATCTCCGGTCAGGCAGAGAATATTGCGGATACCCAGCGCAGATGCCCCGAGGATGGTGGATTGCACACCCATACGGTTATAGTCACGTGAAGCGATCTGCATAACAGGTTCCAATCCATTTTGGAGACAGAGGACCGAAGCAGCCAGGGGAGACATACGGGATGTGGCAGAAGGATTGTCAGTGAAGTTGACTGCGTCAATAAAACCGCGCAGCATATTGAATTTCTTTACCAGGTCACCGGATGATGCGGCTAATGGAGGGGCTACTTCAGCGGTAATGACAAACTCATGATCGAACAGCTTTTGCTCCAATGAAGATACTGGAACATGTAAAGGAGCTGGATGGGGTAATTTATCTCCCTGCCACCAATCAGGTTGGCGCAATTCATACAAGAAATTCTTCGTATCGTTTGGTTCGTTCAGCACGGGGGAGTTTTAAATTTTGGATGGTATTGGAAAGTCCACCGGATTTTAACCACTTGGTCACCACATCACCCCATTGATCTTTACCGACTTGATCCCAATCGAGGGGTGGAAAGACTTCCATCAACCGATCCAAACGACCCATTTTTTCAGCACGATCATAGATCTTATACCAAATACAGGGACGAGAGGGATCGACATAGCAATGTTCTGCAGTCGATCCGCCGCAAGGGCCATTTCTCAACCCTTTCGGGCATTCCATGGGACAGATAAATGCAGTCTCCTGCAGTAGGCAATTGCCACACATCCGGCAGCCAAAAAGAGGACCTTTGACACCTCGTTCAACAAATTGCATGACATGATTGAAGAAAGTATCGTTATGGAATGGATAATAAGCCGGCTGCCAGCGCCGGCCAGGTGTCAAACCTGGCATGAGTGCCTCCTGAATACCATTATTTACCGGTAAAGATGTCGGAAATGTAACTGCGTCTGAAATTATACATTGAAATTTGCAAAAATCGGAAACCTAGAAAATTTCATAATATTTATTGCATTGAAACTTGATCGCCGGTCACTGCTGAAATAACCGTAACAGAAGAAGATTCTTGCCTTATTTTACAGGTAATCATTTCTGCATGGTGGTTCGTCCAAAGATCAGATTCTACTCTTCCCCACTCATCAAGGTGGGTTAATACTATTTTTGAACTATTAAACCTCAGGAAATATTCACAGAACTTATCCAGAAGTGGTGGAGGATCCTTCAAAGCACCTTTCCGTCCCAACCACACATGGGCAATTAGGCCATCCAGATGACCCATATGTGGAACTTGATTAAGGTCGTAAGTTCGAGTATCACCCGGGATATACCAACGTTTATTATTGAATTCAAACAGATAAGAATATGCTGGAACACCACGCATAGAGGATTCGGCTATATTCAAATCGCTTGTCTTCTCCCAATGCGAGCCTTCAAAAGGTAGGATCGTGATCCCTGAAACTTCCAGTTGTTTCCCGGGAATTGGAACGATGATGCGGTGGTTAGGGAGGTTGACGATTTTCTGGATTTCATCCAACATAAATTCAGGAACCACCCACGGTATATTGATTTGCGAAATGGCTTTTAATAGTTGTTTATCCAGGTGGTCAGAGTGTCGATGAGTCAGGACGATAAAGTCAGCTCTTTCAAAATCGTTTTCAATGTGAGGTGGAGACTCTGCTGGGATTCTTGAAGAAAGGGTCAACGGGTCAACTGCCCAACGGACTTCACCACAACGAAATAAGTAGTTGGCGGAATAGATCAACCAGAAGGCATCTTCACCTTCCAGCTTCCATTGATCAATCACTCTTTTATATATAGCCGGATATTCCAGTGATGCCCTGGTTCGCTTGACCTCAATCGGCTGATCCATGGTTATACCATTTTGCTATGAAGCTGGTCAATTCAGATAGTGACCGATCGTATGGGCAGGGTTTTTCCATCTTGAGGCTGGTCACCGCAGCGGACCAGGTGGCTGCTTCTGCCGGCTCTTTCGTGATCCTGGAGGCAACATACGAACCGACACACGTGTCACCACGTCCTGATCGGCCAATAAGTGTTTCCGGGTGAAACTTGCGATCAAAAAATTTTCCGTTGGCATAAACCTGCAAGCCATCGCGATGGGTTAATAATATTTCTTTTGATCCGAGACCGGCAAAAATTAAAGCGGCTTCCCGGATATTTGATTTCCCTGTCAAAAACTCTGCTTCGACTGCATCAGTTTTTAATACATCCACATAAGGCAGAATGACATCCATTTCATCCCAGGGTTCATAACAAAGATCCTGACCACGCAATACCCGAACATATCCTTGAACGTCCAAAGCTATTTTGATTCCGAGAGATTTTGCATGCTTGATGAACTCAAAACCTACTTCCCCACGCAACGACGGACCAATTGCTACCCATTTTGTTTTCAGAACATCCAACTCTTTTCCTTCTATGGGATCTGCCACGCTGGTTACATATAAATTGCGGATATCCGGATCATCGGTTAAATACTTCAAGGGTGACACGAGTGGAATTTGGTGTATATACCGGGAAACAAGTTATACCTGATTCAGATATTTTCTTGATCACATAGTCATCTTCCTGTGCGAGGTGTGTGATGACACCAGTTTTGGCTCCCAAGACGGGCAGAAGCATTGGCGGCATAATTCATTCCACCACCGTCCACATACCGGGTTCCCTGTGGCGTTATGATCGTGTCCTTTGTGTAATTCCCAGCGAAAACTACATCGAAGTTATGATTGCTTTCCATTTTAATCCTCTAATTTCTTGATGATATATTTATTGATTACATGAATAATTGATTGATCACCCAATAAACACCTGCAGCCACCAAACCCGTAGCTGGAATGGTCAAAAACCAGGCAGTTGCGATCTCTCCTGCAACTCCCCAACGAACTTTGTTCACTCTTTCTGCTGCTCCAACACCCATGATGGCCGTACTCACCACCTGTGTTGTGGATACAGGACCGCCTATCAAAGAAGCGCTAAGAATTACTGCAGCGGAGGAAAGTTGAGAGCAAAAAGCATCGACCGGTTTTATTTTATAGAACTTGGAACCGAGGGTACGAATCAGTTTCCAACCTCCCAGGGAAGTGCCTAAAGCGATCATGCTAGAACAGGCAACAATTACCCAGAGCGGTACTTTGAAAGTATCAATCGCACCGGTAGTAACTAGAGCCAATGTGATGATTCCCATGGATTTTTGTGCGTCGTTTGCTCCATGACTTAAAGCTAAGGAAATTGATGAAACAATTTGGAACCTTTTAAATAAGGTGTTGATCTTCGGGCTGGCTTTCCAAGATAAACGAAAAACAAGTTGGGTAATAATATAACCTACGGTAAAACCAATTAATGGTGAAGTGAATAAAACAATAATAATTTTCTCAAAACCAGCAAGCTTAATTGCCTGGAATCCAGCTCCTGCTATCACAGCTCCAGCAAGACCACCAATGAGCGCATGTGAAGAACTGCTGGGAAACCCTAACCACCAGGTTAAAAGGTTCCAGCCAATGGCACTTATCAACGCAGCAATGAGAACCTCGATATTGATCGTACCAGGGACGACAATCTCATCACCTATTGTTTTTGCTACTGCAACTCCAAAAATAAATGGGCCTGAGAACTCGGCGATTGCAGTCATAGCTAGAGCAGCTTTAGGTGGAATCGCTCGCGATGATATCATGGTGGCAACTATGTTGCTCGAGTCATGAATTCCATTTAAAAGGTCGAACCCAAGCGAGAGGACAATTATTAATATCAATGTAAACGCCATATTTCTTCTTTCAAAGTCCCAGCAATCCGTTTTCGAAATGCATCCGGACAGACAAATAAGTATAAATTTTCAAAATTTCAATATATGGATATCAATAATCGAATTATTGGATCAAATATCGAATTAGTAAATATAATCCTGCAGACAATAATGCGGTTGCCGGAATAGTTAAAAACCATGCAGTTGCAATTTCTCCAGCCACTCCCCAGCGAACTTTATTCACCCTATCAGCAGCTCCTACACCCATAATGGTTGTACTGACAACCTGTGTAGTTGAAACTGGTCCTCCGACCAATGATGCTCCTAAAATTACAGCAGCAGACGCAACTTGTGAAGAAAAACCATCTATTGGTCGAATTTTGTAAAACTTTGCACCTAATGTCCTAATTAATCGCCACCCACCGATAGCTGTTCCTGATGCAATCATAGTGGCACAAAGCAAAATCACCCAAATAGGGACGATAAAACTGGTTATATAACCACTTGTAACTAACCCGAGAGTAATGATTCCCATCGATTTTTGGGCATCATTTGTTCCGTGGCTAAGAGCTAGTGCGATCGAAGTCAAGATCTGAGATCTTTTAAAGACCCAGTTAATTTTTGGTGATGCATTCCAACTGATGAGAAATACCATTTTAATAACCAACCAACCAACAATAAATCCTACGATCGGGGAAGCAAACAATGCAGTAAGCACTTTTTCGAAACCCTCTAATTTAAGTGCCTGCCAACCTGCTCCACAAACCACTGCTCCAGTAATGCCACCGATTAAGGCATGGGATGAACTGCTAGGCATACCAAGCCACCAGGTGAGAAGATTCCAAATTATTGCACCAATAAGGGCAGCGATGATCATTCCTATACTAATCCTCCCTGATTTTACAATTTCATCTCCAATGGTTTTTGCAACCGCGACTCCAAAAATAAATGGCCCAAAAAAATGAGCTGCTGCAGTAATCGCCAGCGCCAGTTTTGGTGATAACGCACGAGACGAGATCATCGTGGCGACGATATTGCTGGAATCATGGATTCCATTCAGGAAATCGAATGCCAAAGCAAGGACAATGAGGAGTATTAGTGATAGTTCCATCTGTTTTCTTAGGTTGTTTTAACTACGATATCTGCAATTACATTGGCAGCTTCATCCCCGCGATCTGCTGCATTGCTGAGGTGACGGTAAACTTCACGCATCTTCAATATTTTCATGACATGTTTGATATCCTCAGCACCACTAAACAATTCTGCAAGAGCTTCTCGATAGATCGCTTCCACTTTATTTTCAAGGGCTTTGGCTCGCTGGGCGTGTTCACTGGCTACACCGGGGTGATCTTGAAGGCGGTCGACAGCCATTAATATCTCATTGGCAGAATCACGTAATAAAGAGGCGATCCGCTCCATATAGGTGGTTGGCTTGACCTTTAATAATTCCATTTCGGTGATGGTGGAATATGCATAATCCAGTACGTCATCAATGGAACGGGATAAGGAAAAAATGTCCTCCCTATCAATAGGTGTGATAAAAGTCTTGTTCAATTCATAGATCAGGATGCGACGAAATTCATCTGCTTCTTTTTCGCTATTCTTCAGCTTTGTTGAGCATTCAGAATTCGGACTCTTCATATAGCTCAATAATGCTTCAAGGCCTGCAAGGGTTGCCTGCGCCTGGTCATGAAGCAACTTTAAGAAAATATTTTGCCTTTTTGTAAATAATGATTTCATGATCAAACCTCCAAAGATTTTCTGAATTTCTTACTCATTGATATTTATTAGTGAAGCTTTACCAAGGACTTCCAAACCTGAATGGATATCATTTATATCATTGACCCCTTTTATTTCAAGGGTTCGGACAGCGTCATTGGGAATGTATTTGGATATCAAATTGAAATCAACATCACCAAGCCCGGGTGAGAAGTGATCTTCCAATCCACGAACATCATGCAGATGAACACCTGATATTCTGGAACCAAATTTCTCCAACCATTCCATTATCGGCATAAAGCCCAATCGATCCATTGTAACTGCATGGCCGATATCAAATTGGAAACCAAGTTGGCTTTCATCTCCCAACTGGAGAAACCTTTCCATCTCCTCAATGGTTGGAATATGCATATAATGATAGCGGTTTTCCAGTGATAATTTAACTCCTGATTTCCCTGCAAATTCCAGTAACTCTTTTAGACTTTTTTCTACTGCATTGAGACGGGCAGCCAGGTTCACGTTCCTGGTGTTTTTCATGGTATGAAATAATTCTTGATATTCCTCAGTCTCAACTTTACCTTCATTATAAAGGACCCGCAATTTATCTTCCAATTTATTCCCCCATCCTGTATTTCCCGGATGAGTAATAAGCAGTTTGACATCCAGGTTGGCTGCCAGTTCAATACTTCTCATTACGGACCGTACACCCTGTCTGCGATTATCTTCATCCTCGGATGAGATTAACCAATCTTTTCTGGACAGGATTGACATCGAATTATCCGAAGGACAAGGCTCATGAATGCTTGTAATTGGCAGGGATCCAAGGTCAATTCCTGTGAGATCCTTTAATTTAAGACTATGATTAAGTTCTATTCCTGATATATGCAATTGCTTAATGATGTCATTTACTTCAAGAAGACCAATTTTTCTTTCATAACTCCACATGGTCGACAGAGAAATGTTCCACATTCCCATTTTTTCTTCTGGTGGTTGGTTGCCACTTTTATTTACCTGGTAGAAAGGAGGAAAAATGTCCAGTAATTCAGACAGGTCGCTTATTACATGCGATGGGCTTATTCCAGGATTGGTGGAAAGATCGATGGATGAATTTTCATGTTTTAGTAAAACTGACTTGGAAAAACCAGCATTATTGCTGCCGATAATATCCTTTGCATATTGATCACCAACATATGCGCAATTTTTGGGGTCAACGCCCATATAGGTGGTTGCTTCATAGAATATTGATGGATCCGGTTTTCTTTTACCAAAATTGCATGAAAGAACGATGGTTTCAAAGAAATCACTCAATCCGGTTTCTTTTAGAAAATCCGGAGTCTGTTCTTCACTAACAGTATTACTGATCACTCCGAGGCGGTAACCCCTCTTGAATAACTGACGGATAACTTCAGATGCATGCGGTAAAAGTATTCCATCTCCGATAGCCCTACGGGAATATCGGTTCAGTTCAGGAGCATTAAGATGGGTGATTTTATTAGCTGCTTCAGGGAGCATCCAGATTCGCCAAAAGTCATAAACACGTAATTCTTCAAGCGATTCACTTGCCCATTTTTTATATGCTCCAAGTCTACAGGTAATTTGCCTGGCTAGCTCATCTGGCGTCCAACTGATGCCAGTAGTAGAAATAATCTTTTCGAGCCAATAATCACGGGTAGCGGGATTTGGTACATTTTTCCGTAATGTTCTACCAACGTCAAAGAATATCGTTGTAATGCGATTGTCACTCATATTCTTTGACCTTCAGACAATCGATCCGTAAATTGAATAGAAAGCAAATCTTTGAAATGAGTGATCGAATGATCTGCCTTTGCACCGGGATCCTGATTGAATGCAACCGTCGTCATTCCAACTTTGTTGGCACCATCCAACTCTATGGGGTTATGGCCGACAAAAACTGCTTGAAAAGGTTGTAATCCCAAGATGGTCCAAAGCAGCTTGATATATCTTTGGATCAGGTTTTTCAACGCCTATCTCTTGTGATGAAACGATCGAATCCCATACATCAGCGAAACCTCCATTCTCGAACCAACTTAGTTTGACGGAAATGGGATTGGCTGTATCTGTGATAATCCCCAGTAAGTATCCATTTTGTTTTAATGTTTTCAAAGTCTCCTGAACACCAGGAAAGAATATTACATTATTATCATCATCTTCCAGCGCATGACAACCACGTTGAACGAGCTTCGGATCAGTGATACCCAAATGGAACATGATCTCTTCGCGTTGTTGGTTTTGAGTGATCAATCCTTTATATGCCTGATCTCGTAACTGCCTTTTTTTATCCATAGGAATATCCATATCGACTAAACCTATTTCATTAAGGAATGAACGAAGATGGTGACCGCTTTTAGGGCGATGGTAAAGAATATCTCCTGCATCAAAAAGAAATGCTTTGATTGGATGGCTGCCTGATGGAGAACTTGTTTTTTGAAGATTTTCGTTCCTGAATAATATTAATTAATTCATCCATCGAATGGATCACAGCATCTGGTTGAGCACCTTCATCAATTTCACCGTGTTCGAAGTCATGAGTTATTTGTATTGCAAGACGAAAGCCAGCTTTCTTTGAACCAATAATATCCCTCGTGATTCGATCCCCCACATATGCACAACGTGAGGTTGGGATTTTGGCTAGAAATGCTGCCTGGTGGAAAATGGACGGATCGGGTTTTCTCCTGCCATATCCTGATGAAGTTACGATGGTATTAAAATATTGAATAATTCCATATTTCCTTAAGTTTTCAGGCACCTGGCTTAGGCTGCATACATTACTGATAAGTCCGATTACCATTCCCATTTTTGCTAATTTATCAAGGACAGATGGGATTTCAGGCCGGAGCGATCTTTCATAGTAATTTGTTTCGATCCAATACATCAATTCTTCGCCGGTTTGATCTAAAATTGGGAAGAATTGGGGATAATCAACAAGAATATAATCTTTCCAAACACGGTTTGAAGGTAACTCAATCAGCGAGTCAATAGCCCATTTATGATATCGATCCAGACCCGAAGTGATAAGTTCAAATAAATCATTTTGTGTGAGGAGAAGATCGATATATTTGGAAATCAATAAATCATTAAGAGCAGGTGTGGCTTTATACCGCATTTCCCGATCAAACCGGAAAGTTTCTATGGTTCCACCCATGTCAAAGAATACCGCTTTTATAGTCATACCCGTCGATCCTGCATTAATAAAATACTCCAGTTTCAGCCTCAGAGATTATAACCAAGAGTTTTTTGATAACCAGATATTTTCGTACACGAGAAAAGTGTAAATATGAACAAATTCTTTGGACACGGACCGGATAGATTCCGTGTCCAAAGAATAGTATAAATTTACTGTGTAAGCTGTGCTAATCTTCTGGCTCAGGTGCGGATAACAGGCTAACTGCCCAGAAATCACGCACTTTACTTACATTGTTCCAGTCAAAAACTGGATCCATCTCAAAAACTTGAACTTTCAGTTCTTCATAAGGTAAGGTGCCTTCAGCTGCTTCGATACCTTCGACTGCTGAGTAGTTCCCGATCTCATTCCAGGGATCGAAACCTTCCTGAGTGAGGGCAAATTTGATAAATAATTTTGCAGCGTTGGGGTGAGCAGCTTTATTGGCAATAGCCAGGTAACTAGTCTTAAAAATACCAGTTGCGGGTTTCATCCCAAAGCAAGGAGCCATTGCTAATTCGCCTTCCATGGTCGTCTGATAGCTGGAATAACCAGATATACCCATACCTGGTTCTGTGGTCAGATCCATGCCGATAGTTGCATAGGCACCATCTACTTCATCACCACCAGGTTGAATGCTAGGTTTGTTATAAGCAAGTTTTTTCAACCAGAGATAACCTGCGTCATCGGTAGTCATACCGAATGCGTCAGTACCAGCATATTCATCTGTGGACCAATCTTTACCGTACAGTTCTTGATAAGCTTCTGCCATTTTGTCTGCATTCTGAACGAATGTAGCCAATTTTGCCATCATGCTAACATCAGAAAGAGGATCTTCCATGAAGAGTTTACCTTTCCACTCGGGTTCGGTAAGCTGCCAAATGTTGGTAACCGGGCAGCCATCCGGATGAGCTTCCTGGTTGTACCCAAATAGATCAGTCCCATGGCGTGCGATGGCAAAGGGACGGTCAGGAGTAATTTCAGAGATGACTACACCATCAGGGACAAATGACCAAAGCCACTCATTGGGGACAAATCTACCAAATAGGATGTGTCCATCGCTGTTAAACCAGACATCACCGACAACATTCCCGGCTTCCTGTTCAGCGGACATCTTGGTATCAATGCCATCAGCTTCGGTACCGCCCCATTCTATGTCTGGATATAAAGCTTCCCATGCTTCCTGCAATTTACCGATCTTGGAAGAATTTGCATAAACAACAACTTTTCCTTCCTTCTTAGCGGCTTCTTCTATCGCTGCCCAATCCAGTGTTTCTGGTTGGTATGGTCCAACGCCATTGTCTTTGGCCCATTGTTGATTTTCAGTGAGAACAGGTTCGGCTGGGGCAGCAGGTGCAGCCGGAGCAGCAGGTTCTGCCGGGGCAGCAGGTGCTGCAGGAGCAGCAGGTTCTGCCGGGGCAGCTGGGGCAGCAGGTGCAGCACAAGCAGACAACAAGCTGATCAACATTACGAAAGTAAATATCTTAACAAGTGACTTCATTTAATCCTCCAAATTGATCTAATGAGATTTGAATGACCAAACCAGATATTCGCCTATTCCAACCTCCTTTCGAATTCACTCTGATCATTTCGAAAGTGAATTCAATGTTCAAGTTTCACACTTCTGAATGAGATATTTCAGAATGAATTAGCTGATGAAACCTATGCAGAAACCAAATTTCCAGATTCTTTATCGTAGAGATTAAGAGTATCCGGGTCGAAATTCAACCATATTTTTTCATCCATTTTTATCTTGCTGATTCCTATCTCTTTTATGGTTAACTCCAGCTCATCATTGCGGACGATTAGGGTTGTGTCTGCTCCTGCAGGTAATACGGAATAGGCAAGAAATTCAATTGCGCCATCTGTCTTTTTTGTAGAGATCTTAATATCTTCGGGACGGAAGCCAACTACTACATCACCAGTTTTTCCGAATGTATTGACAGGAATGGAAAACTTTCCGAGATCAACGGTATTTTTTCCAGCAACACGACCAGGTATCAAGTTGACTTTCGGATTGCCGATAAAGTCTGCCACAAAAAGGTTGGCTGGATAGTGATAAATCTTATCCGGAGTATCCATCTGCTGTATCACACCTTCCTTCATTACTGCAATCGTAGTAGACATAGTCAGGGCTTCCACCTGGTCATGGGTCACATACATGGTTGTGGCGCCAGAGATATGGTGCAGGCGTTTAAGTTCCGTCCGCATATCCATTCGCAAGCGGGCGTCCAGGTTGGAGAGGGGCTCATCCATCAAGAAAACCTTGGGACGATAAGCCAACATACGAGCCAAAGCAATACGCTGCTGCTGTCCGCCGCTCATTTCTCGTGGATAACGATCTTCATAGCCTTCCATCTGAACTTCTGCGAGCGATTCTTTTACTCGTTTCGCCATTTCGTCTTTTGGCATTTTTTGGAGCTCTAGAGCAAAGGTAATATTCTTATCCACCTTCATGTGAGGCCATAATGCGTAACTTTGAAAGACCAGTCCCAATTCACGCTTACCCGGGGGAAGAGAAATACCTTTATCATATGAAAAAACCAGTTTGTTACCAATATAGATCTCACCGCCATCCGGTTCTTCAAGACCAGCCACACAGCGCAGCAATGTAGTCTTGCCGCAACCAGAAGGACCAAGCAGGGTTAGGAATGCTCCCGGTTCTACGGTCAAGCTAACTCCCTTGACCGCTGTTACTTTGCCATATTTTTTTGTTAGGTTGTTGATTCTGATTGTTGTTGTCATGATATCCTCTCTTTACATTCCTAAACCTTTTTTAAGACCACCACCCTTACTGAATCGCCCAATAGTAAAGTTACCGATCAATGTGATAGTGATGAGAATTAGAATGACAATATTAGCCATTTGCTCATCTCCGTTTTCGATATAAAACATAGTTTGCGCAGCTAAAAGTTGGGTCGCAGGAGTGACCAAAAGGATGATCAAAGACAATTCACGCATGGTGGTGATAAATGTCAGAAGAAACCCGGAAACGAAGCCACTGCTTGTCAGAGGAAAGATGATACTCCTGAAACGTTGCCAGGCATTCGCACCAGCAACAGCTGCTGCCTCTTCAAGTTCCCTGCCGACAGCCATCATAGCCGAGACTCCCGACCTGGATGAATAAGGCAAATGTTTAGATACAGACACAATTACTAGTAATGCAAATGTTCCATAAAGAGCAGGCAGCGGACCAAGTTTACGAGCAAACATGGCAATATACACAGCGCCGAAGGCAATTCCCGGGATAACGTATGGGATATATGCTAATTGCTCAACAAGCTTGGATAAACGGGTACCACGGCCTTTAACAATGGCATAGCCGAGAATAATACCCAAAAAGGCTGTAAAAAAGGCAGTATAAAGCGCTAATTTTATTGTATTCCAGGCAGCTGCATAGATCTTCGGGTTTCGTAGGACACCGGGCTCTCCACTGTTATAGATAGTATTGGCATCGCCTATCCAATGCTGCAAGGTGAGATTGGCAATGCTGTAATCACCCGAGCGCAACATTACAGAAGAAAGGAGAAGCAGGCCTACGGGAAGCACAAGTACCAGGACTTGAAAAACGATAACCCCTGCAAAAAATACCTTTTTCATGCTTCTCAACTTGCTAACCTGGGCAACAAAACCACGTCCACCAATAGTCTCATAACTTTTACGGGTTCCTACCAATCTCTGGTTGAAAGAAATGGTGACCATGGCGAATAAAATTAGCACAATTCCAAGCACAAAAGCATCAGCTTTATCTCCCGCAGCAATACTTCCCCTGAGCATTGTAGCAACCACATAATACCTGATTGGTGAACCCAAAATATTCGGTCCACCAAATGTTCCCATTACCTTTGAAAAGGTCATAATGAAACCTGAAAGTAGTGCAGGGAGAACGAGCGGGAAGGTGATCTTGCGCAGGATGCGCCATCGACTCGCTCCCATTAGTTCACCGGCTTCTTCAAGGTTTGAATCGATCGACATTAATGCCGCTGAAACAAATAGGAAAAAGAAAGTGTAATAATGCAAAGCGCTACAGATAATAATTGGCACAGGACCATACGAAAACCAATCAGGAGGGGCTTGTCCCACCAGGGTCTCAAATAATCCTGGAGTTCCTCCAGAAAGCCTGGTTTTGAATAAAACCAGCCAGGCTTGAGCGATGGTCCAACTTGGCATAATGTAAGGGAGAACTGCCAGTGAGTTTACAATCTTTCTTCCTGGCATATCTGTACGGACAACCAACCAGGCTAATGCTCCACCGATTAAAAAGGCGAGGGCGGTAGATCCCAAGGCAATCGTCATCGAATGCGTCAATGGGGTTAATGTATAAATTCTACCCAACACACCAGTCATCATCCTGATCCAGTGGAAGAGTGTAAAATCTCCCACTACCGCTTCAGGGACACGAGAAATATCTTGTGGTTGCCATGTAATTGTAGTTAATACCAACCGATATAATGGGATGATGACCATGTAAAACATTATGAGCAACATGATCAAGGACAAAACCACATGTGGACTGCTCAGCCAATGTAAAAACCTTCTAAACCGAGCCATATATTTCTGTGATGATGATGGAACAAATGCTACATTTGACATGGTTTTCTCCAGGTTAGAATTGGTAATTATTCTAAATCTTAGGAATTCAATCGGGATTCATTAATATTTCGATTTGTCGCTGGCGGTATTCATCCAATAGATCGAGGTTGGGCATAACATGAGCCTCATCCACCTGGCTTAGCATCAACAATAGGGTATTGATGATGGTCATGGGGACTGTTAGGGAGTGATAGGCGGATACAGGTCCACGTCGCGCTGCCAGGATCACATCGACCTTATCCTTGACTAGAGGTCCAAGGGTGTCTGTAACTAAAATAACAGGTGTGTTATGCTTATTGGCATGTTCCAGAGCCATTTGCAGGTTGGGTGTCATGTTATAGAAACCAATGACAATTAATAGATCATCTTGATTCATCAACAGCAATGGTTCAAGAGCTTCGCGACCAGATGTCTTCAAAGCTATGACATGCTTGGCAGAGCGAGTTAGCCTTATTTCAAGTAGATCAACCAGGGAAATGGATGGGCCGATACCAAAAACAAAAATCCTGTTTCGGGTTCGTAATAATTCTACTGCTGTGTCCAATTCATTTCTGTCCACAGATTGAAGGGCTTCAGTTAAATAATCAATTTCCGAAGTAACCAGACGTTCAAAAATACCCCCGGATTCACGTAATTCTGTTAACCTGCTGCGCAACCTGTTTGAATGAGTGACACGGTGGCGAAAATTGTCCTGTAAAACGGTTCTCATCGCAGGGTAACTATCGAACCCCAGCGACCTGGCAAATCTCACCAGGGTTGCTTCGCTTAAGTTGAGGCGGTGAGCAATTTCACCAGCAGCAAGAAATGCAGCTTCATCCTGATACTTATTGAAGTAATTTGCAATTCGTTTCTCGCTTTTTGTCAACTTAGAAAAATGCTCACCAATGACTTGACTAACATCTATAATCTGTTGGAGGGATGCGCTTGTCATAAGAACACCTTTTATCGAAATATTGTTTTACTTGCAAGAAGAGATAAATTGAAATATTACTTGCATTTGTAATATCTTACAACAAAATATATAAAAATGCAAGGTTTAGTTAAGTAAATTGGTTGTCAAGAATATGATTGAGTGTTGCATGGGTCAACGTATTGATACAGCTGATTGTTTCACGACTATTTGCTCATCACCGTTGTAATGCCACAGTTGTGGATATTTTCTTAAAACTAACAACGATGCAATCACACATCCAATTCCCCCTGTTATGATTGCCACCGGAGGGCTGAACAACTGGGCGATAATACCCGATTCAACTTCTCCCAGCTGGGGACCACCTTTAAAAAATATTTGGGTAATGCTCATCATCCTTCCACGCATCTCGTCGGGGGTGAGTACCTGGCGTAATATATTTCGAATTATGGAACTCAACCCGTCGAAAACTCCGATTAGTATGAGTGCTGCCATTGTCAACCAAAAAGATGTTGATAGCCCGAATAGGATAGTTGCCAATCCAAAGAGAATTATTGAAATCGCAATAGTCATTCCCTGCTTATATAAATTACGTTTTTGTGAAACATAAATACCAATCATCAGGGTACCGATGGATTGTGAAGCGGAGAGCCAGCCGTATTGAATTGGTCCCACATGGAGGATATCTCTGGCGACAAAAGGAAGTAAGGTATTGGCTGAGGAAAAAAAAGTACCAAAAAAGTCAAGGATCATGGCCGACAAGATAACCGGGGAATTTTTGATAAAGGATATGCCAGCCTTAATGTCACCGAAAGTCGTTTGCAGGGAGTAAGTCCTTATTTGTTTGACACTGGAGATATTCCCCATGGCTAGCAATGCAATGATGACAGCAATATATGAGATGGCATTGATCCAATAAGCCCATTCCAGGCCAAGATAAGCGATTACGATCCCTGAAATTCCAGGGCCAAGGATTCCTCCAACCTTTGATGCAATGGAATTAAGGCTGTAAGCACTCGGGAGATCCTCACGTGGAACGAGGGACGGAATTAACGCTTGTCGTGCGGGGACATCAAAAGCTACAGCTATGGATTGGACTATCATTAATCCAAATATCAACCAAATAGTAACATTCTCACGGAAAGTCATGACACCCAGGACTGTAGCAACCAACCCAAGAGCGAGTTGTGTCAAGATCGTAAGTTT
>CAWHCY010000004.1:0-1027924 GCA_963827895.1 uncultured Chloroflexia bacterium
GTAGGTTATTGGCATTAATCACTCCGCCCGGTTGATTTGAATCGGAATTAATGAAACAGCATGGTTGTGAGTTTTCCAAATTGCCAGCGACAAGAACACCTGCCAACGCTCTCCGGGCTGAAGGCAAATCCGGGCAGCGAAGAAGATCAAAATTAAAGTTACCACCCCGGGCCGATAATCCGAATACGATGGTTATCACTAAAATTTCGAATGTATACCGTTCCAGTACCCAAAGTTCACCTTGATAGCCGATCGCTTCATCGGTGAAAGTCTGCGTTCCGAAATTACCGGTATGTTTCAGGTCGTAGGGGTAAATGGGTCTCGGAGTGCTGCTACGCTGCCCGGGTATTCGTCTGCGTGGCTGTTTTTACTGTCGTTTGGGTTTGGTTGGTGGCTGGCAGTTTTTAGTCGGGAGCTTGGTTAACGTCGAGGTTGAAGTGGATGTAGAAGTCGGTAGAGTTGTGCTGGTGATTGTTGGGGTGACTGTGTTCGTTTGCGTGGTGGTTGGTGTTTGCGTACTTGTAGGTGCAGATACAGGCGTTGATGTATTCGTAGAAGTACTGGTGGCAGTTTGCCGACCCGATGCACAATTAATCGTTCCACCGGGTTGGTTCGTATTTGGATTAAAGAAAAATAGTATGGTTGTGAGTTCTCAAGGATCGCCATCAAGGTGATGTTGTGATCCTGTCCGGTCGCGAAGCTGTAACCGGGCAAGGTGAGCAGGTCAAAATTGAAATGCGGCCGCCTTTTACAGTGTATTTTCCGGATCGAAGAATATTATCGATGTAAATGCGGATATAGACGGTTCCAGTTCCGGAATCTATTTTTCTTCGCATAGCCAATCGCCCTGCAATTAACCGAAGTTTGGGCGCCGAAATTTCCGTTATGTACAAGGTAATAAGGGTAGGGTGGAATAGGTGTAGTCGTGGTGGAATTGTAGTGGCAGTTTGGGTTACGGTGCCGGTTGGGGTGATAGTAGGGGTAACGGGTACATCATTCAAGATGATCAATCCATCCAGGCCACGAGTTCTGCTGGCATGGATCAATTCGACAGTATGCAGTGCGCTGGAAACAGTTGGGCTGTTCCATTGCAGGCCACGATGTTCCACGGAAGTATGCTGAAATCTGATGACTCCCGCTGGAAATGCCATCTATGACCACATTCATTGATCCGAAGTTTGGATGACCACGGTAAAGGACCTTGAAGCTTGTTCCGGTAAATTGAAAGGTGACTTTATTTCCAGATGTGGCTGAATAATGTTCAGTGTTTTGAAACAGGCCGGGAATGGCCTGGCCAATTGAACCAGTATATTGAAGTGCAGCATCAGCATCATCTACGATCGTCTGGGCCGAATTTACCGGTTGACCTGAAACGTGTTGGGCAAATCATTCAACTGCTGATTGGGGTATTGTCGAAATAGATCGGCAGCGCATCCGTGATCCAGATCCCCTGTTGTTGACGCTGGAAGTGCACATGGGCATAGCAATCAGTCCAGCCGGTCTTGCCGGGAGATACCGACCGGCCAGCCTTGTTCAACGATTGATCCTTCTGTAAGGTAGGTGCTCTTCAGATGCAGGTAAAGTGTTGAACTGCCGTCATCATGAGATAATGTAATTCGGTTTGCCAGGTTCCGCAGATCGTACCCGCCGCAACTTGAATACTGCCCGGTCGAATCGGTAACAGTACCGGTTCGGGCTGCCAGTATCGGAGCACCTTCAGGGACGGCAAAGTCGTAGGCATAATACATCTGGGTGACTTCGTGGCTGCCGGTACTGTCTGCATCATTGCCCCAGCCCTGGCCGAAGATAAACCGTATTCCCGAAAGACCATGGAAGTTTATAGCCAGTCCCGTTCCCCGCAGCTAATGGAGCCATCGCAGAGAATTGTTCTGCCTCCGGGGTATTCACCTCAGATAACAAAGCAGAGACTTCATCACGCAGCTCAACATTCTCTGCCGGCTGGCTGGTATTAAAGGTGAGGGATGCCGCGATGGCGCTAAAAACTTCCCGGGTTTCTTTTGTGACACAATTGGCGCACACCAGGCTGATGATGGAACCATCGTGCGGGACGATGATGCGGAAGGCTTTTGCCTCTATATTTGATTTGGTGATGTAGTAATAATCCGGATTGGTTGTAAAAACCTCGGAAGTTGAGGTGTTTTCAAAGATGATGCCGGAATTAACTAATAATTCAGGAAGATCGGTAAGATCTACAGGGGAATGGGTTTCGATCCACTCCTGGATGGATAGCTGGTCCGGATTGGACAGAACAGAAATGGAGATCTCGCTCTTCTCACCTTCATCGTACTCGCCGAAATGGAAGCTCAGGCTGGATAAAATGTCTGCCGCCGGTTCCCAGGATTTTGGCTGTAAGTCTGTCGGATATAAAAAACCAAAACCATATTGATCATCGCGATATTCCACATATCCATCCGGGAGAATTGATGTGCTGGTTGTGGTCGGGGTCTCGGTGAAGACTGGTGGTTCTGTGGTCTCGATGACCTCCGGGGTGGAAGAGATATCTGCCGGGGTGGCAGTGTCTTCAGGTGTTGTTATAGGAACGGTCGGGGAAGGTGTTTCGGATGGGAAAATCGGTGGTGTATCCGTAGGGGTCGATCAGCCCGGGGAGGTTTCGTCAAGCTGGCGTGCAGAAACAAGCTCCACTGATAAACCTGCAGAAACCAGCAGAACCAGGACCAGAAAACCTGCAATGATCGATCTTCGCATCAACTTCATCGGTAATTATAAATATCGGCAGATGATAACTTTCCCTGAGATGATAGTACCAAATTTAACGGGTTAATCAATGAATGAAGGGAAGTTGTAAGGAAATTGTAATAATAGACTTTTGATGAGAAGTAAAAAAAATATTATTGGAAAATTGTGAACCTTGTTATTGGTAGGTAGAGTAATCAAATCAGGTAAAAAAAATAAAGCCCGTATTCCATTACATAAGTTGGAATATGGGCTTTATGCAAAGATACTTTGCTTATTTAGTTGCTTGAATAGACAGATCTATATGTGAGTTTAGTCGATCAAGTTTTCAATGCCACCAGAAATACTAATCTTCTTATCCAGTGCACCACCACTAAACCGGAAGCTGTATTCATTGGGTAATAACTCCATATTCTGGATGAATGGCTTCCAGCCACCAGCATAATATTTCACACAACTACCGCTTACAGAATTGACCAGGCCGGTTTGGAAGATTACTTACAGGATCGATTGCAACGTTCTGAGACTTGTCATTCGAACTGCCTGCGTACTTCATGCGGAAACTATAACTGTTTGGCAATAATTCTTTCGCTGACGGTGCCTGAAACTGCCGCTCCAAAGTCTTTCCAACCGCCCGCATAATATTGTACTGTTCCTGTATCGAGTGGATTACCTGAATGGTCGATCAATTCAACAGTTACATTTATGGTCTGGAACACAACCGTTTTGTCAAGCGCGATATCCTGAGATTTGTCATTTGAACTACCAGTGTACTTCATACGAAAGCTATAACTGTTAGGTAATAACTCCTTGCTGACTGTGCCAAATGTTGTTGTACCAAAATCTTTCCAACCACCAGCATAGTAAAGTACAGTTCCATTATCGAGAGGATTTCCATACTGTCGATCAATCGAACAGTTGCATTCACGGTCTGAAATACAACAGTTGAATCCAGTGCAATATCTTGCTTCTTGTCATTCGATGCCCCGCCATATTTCATCCGGAAACTGTAATTATTGGGCAAAAGTTCCTTACTAACTAATCCATTAAGTTGTTCCAAAGGTCTGCCAACCGCCAGCGTAATAGAGAACCGTTCCGGTATCAAGATAATTGCCGGTGCTATCTACTAGCAGGGCTGAAACATTGACTGTCTCGAAGGTCACAATTGAGTCGTCGGAGATATCCTGGGTTTTGTTTAACATTCCCCCGGCAAACTTCATCCGGAAGGTAAGCGTGCCTTTTGAGCTTGGGATATCTGTGTTCAATAATCCATTGCTGTCTGTGCTTCCGGGGATAGCTTTCCAACCGTGATCATACACTTGCACTGTACCGCTGTTAATCCCTGACCGGTACTATCCGAAAACTTGATGGTGGCTATCTCCGCGTTAGGGCAGGCAACGCCTGTTCCGGTGACAAGTGGGATTGAAAATAACCAATTTTGGAACCCTTCGCTTTGAGGTTCGCAAAGGTCAGAATTTTGAAAGAAGAACAATTGAAGTTGAAGTTAAATTGGGTAAATGTCTCCGGTACACTCCCGCTAAAAAGATTATCATTGATAAAAAGTGAGGAGAGGTTGGTCAATTGGCCAAACTCAGCCGGGATTGAATTCATCTAACTGGTTATAGCTTATATCCATTACCGTAAAATTGGTTAAATTGCCCAATTCAGGGGAAGGCTGCGCTCAGTTGATTATTTGACATAGTGAGACTTGTCAAGTTTGCCAGGCCTCCTAACTCGGATGGGATGCTTCCGGTTATTCCGTTATAGTCTAGACTAAAGACAGAGAGACTGGCAAGATTTCCTAATTCTGCTGGAATTGTCCCACTCAAACCTGTGGAATATAAGTCGAGATCGCTTAGATTGACTAGGTTTCCTAATTCTGGCGGAATACCACCACTAAAGTTATTTGAACTCAACCATAAAATAAGTTAGGTTAGAGAGGTTGCCAATTTCTGGAGGTATATCACCGGACAACTGGTTCATACTTAAATATAGTTGGGTGAGATTGGAAAGGCTACCTAACTGTGGTGGAATTATTCCTGTCAGAAATCATTACTTAGGTTAAACACATTAAGAGCGGTAAGGTTGCCAAGTTGCGAAGGAATAGGTCCAGATAGTCCATTATTGCCCAAAGATAATTCTGTCAGATTGGTCAGGTTGCCGATCTCAGGTGGAATACTACCAGTGAGGTTGTTTTCACGCAGGTTGAGGCTGACCACTTTACCATCTTCACAGGTAACCCCGAACCAATCGCAGGGTGAGTCTGTTTCGAGCCAATTTGTATGATCGATCCAGGACGTTCCATTGGTACTTAAAAATAGAATGCTTCAAGTGCGTCGCGCTCGATATCCATCGGAATCTCAACGCCAAAGAATGTCCTATCGCCATCCTCATCCATGTCGGAGGAGTTCCTGAAATGACCTGGCAGCAAATCGAATGTGAATTGTTCGTCTTCCCCGGTCCCCGTCTGTCGATAATCAACTACCCACTTACCATCTATAGCATCAACAGCGCGAGTCGTATTTTCGTGGTCACTGACCCAGAGATGGATAGTGTCATCGGGGAAGCAATCCCGTAAACTATATCATTTTGAAGGTCAATTTCTGTTATCTCCAGTGGCGTTACTACGAGGGATTTCGCTCGAATTCCATCATCCACCGTGATGATCTGGCCGGGTTGAATGTCAAAAACACCAGATAGGTCCAGTGATAACCAAGTCCGGTTCTATCCCACGGTGTAGTTACTGTACCGCTCAAAGTGGCTGAATAGATAGGCTCTTCAAGCGGTTGATGATCGTAAATATTTAGGCTGAGTTCCACACCTGCTGCATACTCATATATATCGAGGGTATCCCAATTTGCCCGTACCAGGAGGTTTGGCGTTAAAGGATAACGGCCAAAGAAAGTTCTATCGCCATCCTCATCCATCTCTGTGGAGTTGAGAAAATAACCAGGCAGCAAATTTATCAGGCATTGTTCATTTCCCCCGGTTTCATTATCACAATAATCAAAATCCCATTCACCATTTCCATGAACATCTAAGGAAATGTTTGTATTTTCATGATCACTCACCCGAGAGATGGATATTTTCATCGTGAGTAGCAATCCCGTAAACCTTATCATTTTTAAGATCAATTTCTGTTATCTCCAAAGGAGAAACTAAGAGGGTTTTCGCTTTAAGTCCATTTTCAACCGTGATGACCTGGCCTGGCTGGATGTCAAAAATACCAGCCAAATCCAAAGATACCGATGTCCCACTTGGATCCCACGGTGTAATTTCGATACCGTTTACGATTGTTGAGTAATCGGGATCTATTGTTTGTCCCCGGGTCATCAATCTCTAAACTTAGCTCTGCTCCAACCGCAAAATCATCCAAACTTAGGGTATCCCAATTGACGCGCACGGAAATGCTAGGTGGGTATCGTATAATCGGCCAAAGAATGTTCTATCACCATCCTCATCCGCCTCTGTGGAGTTCGACAAAGTGACCTCTCTTCAGATCGAATATGGCCTGTTCATCTTCCCTGGTTCTCATTTTTGTAATCAGCCTCCCACTCACCATTTTCGTCTGCAACCACATGGCGGTTTGTATTTTCGTTGTCACTTACCCAGACATTGATATTCTCATGTGGGTGGCAATCCCATACACCTTATCATTCACCAGATCTATTTCAGTGATTTCCAGCGGAGGTACTTCAAGAGTTTTCTCAGTTACACCATCAGTTACCTTGATAAACTGGTAAGGCTGAATATTAAAAATACCAGAAAGATCCAAGGATACCTGGTTTTCATTCTGATTCCAAGGTGTAATTTCGATATCAGTCAAAATAGCGGAGTAAAAAAAGTAGTTCTCCTTGGCCTTGAGTGTCATATATCTCTAAACTAAGCTCTGATCCGATTGGATAATCCTCAATATCGAGAGTATCCCAATTTGCCCGAATTTAAAGGTAGGGATACGGAATTGTATCTTCTGTATTTACCACAAAACTATTTATCCGATTAGTATGATCAATCCTCGTTGACCTATTAGGACTGAAATAAATCATATCTGGACCAGCAACTTCATTTATGTGCTGTGACTGCAAATTTCGATAATTTTCCTGGGGGTGTAGAAGTTGAATGAAAAACATTTGAAGCAAAAACTGTATTGATGCCATTTGGGGTTAAAGGTAAAACAAAAGCTAAGAATTACGGGTAGAATATAAAGACTTGAAATGTTCCTATGCGTCTGCTCATATATCCCTCCATAGAATTGTTTATTAAATCATAAATGTGAAAATATTTACTGTCAAATGAAATATCAGGAAATCTCATCGATGAATTGTTATCTTTATTTTTCTTCTGATCACTTCCACTACTATCTTTTCGGCATCATCAATTGTATATATAGTAGAGGATCCTCATTAAGCGTCTGCAGGCACAACATCGAAAGGAAACGGATGCAAGACGATCAGCTGTTACTCGTCTCAAACAAGGTGACCTGGAAAGTATGGCAGTGCTGGTATCACGCTATTACCTGCCGGCTGTTCGCGCCGCTTACCTGATTGTGCAGGATAAGGGACAGGCATGAAGATGTCGTTCAGAATGCCTTTTTAGGCCTGAGTGAAACAATCTGGCAATTCGACTCCAAAACGTCCATTCGGCAACTGGTTCTTACGTTGTGTGGTGAATGCAGCCATCAATGCGAATCGCAGGGAAGCAAAGCTCTTATCCCTGGATCAGGTGGATGCTGAAACGAACTTTTCAGTCGAAAGTTGGCTTCGACCCAGATCCCGGTCCGGCAGAGCAGTTTGAAGAGGTCGAAACGAACCAGGCAATTCTTGAGGCATTGTGTAAGTTGACCCCCCATCAGCGTGCGGCAGTGGTCATGCGCTACTACCTGGAGATGAGCGAATCCGAAATGGCAATAAAGCTGGACAGCCCAAAGAGTTCGCTCAAATGGTGGCTTCACTCTGCCAGGGTGCGTTTACACGACCTTCTTCAAGCGTTTGAACCGGCGGATGGTCAACCTGATGCGGGAAAGGAGAAATTGCGATGAGAGAACAGGAACTGAAACGCCACCTCGATGAAATTGCACGGGAAGCTTTCCCGGATACTCTCCACCCCTGGCCCACCTTTCAGACGCGTTTGCAGACGAGAGACAGCAAACTATCCAAGAGAGGATCACAATGAAAACACGAATCAATTCAACAAAGACATTTCCCCGCTGCTGCCCGCATGGCGGCGATCATTGCTCTTGCCTTATTTCTCGTGGGCGGTTTCTTTACGCTCACCCCTCAAGGGCATGCTTTCGCACAAGATATCTTGAAATTCTTCACCCGGGCTGAAAGCGAGTACCCTCCCGGTTCAAAGTTGGGCAGTTGACCCCACTTCCAACTTCCATGCTTAACTACTCCTGACCCAGGCAGCATCCTTGACGTTCATCAGACGGTGGAAGAAGTCGAAGCCATTGCCGGCTATAAAGTATTACAACCTACATGGATACCGGATGCACTGACTTTGGTGGGAGCATCGTATCAAGCCGATAATCAGATCGTGAGAATATTTTATCGTGATGTGGATACGAATGGTTTGATCTTGAAGATGGAACCCTTCCAGGAAACCGCTGATTGTGAATCTGTGCGGATATGGTAGGCGCTAGTGCCGCGGTCGAAAAAGTACAGATCAATGATGTATCTGGTGAATACGTGGAAGGTGTATGGAAACTGACCGATCAAGGTCCGGTCTGGGTGTCAGACCCTTACCTGAAGACCATGCGTTGGCAGGCGGATCACATGGCTTTCGAGTTTGTTTATATGGGCCAGCCCATTTCGACTTACCAAAGCTGACCTGATCGCCATCGCCCAAAGCATCAAATAGCAAAGATCTAAATAAAAACAGGATGTTCTGGTTTTCGAACCAGAACATCCAGTATAATTCTCTAGCTTTTTGTCATCGCTTTGTTTGCCCGGTGAGGTCCCACTACGGGAGGCTGCATACACACCGGCGCGAACGGAGTTTTTAATTATTGAAAATCAAATAAAGCTATATACTTTTCCCCAATCGAATCAAATCATCATATTGTGAACAAATCTCATGTGATAAATCATTAAAATATTGTCGATTTTTTTCGTAGATTTCCCACCCTTCATCATCCGGTTCCTCAGGAGTATAGATCCTATTAAATCGGATATCGCTTCCACCTGATGGTCTACTCATCTGGCCTAAATCGGTAGTGAATATTTTGACCGAATTGAACAATGCTTTACGAATTTTCTCCAAGTCTCTATTCATAAAAATTAATTCTGGATTACTTATATTATCGCAAACCTTAAATAAGTCTTTTAGACTATCAACTGCAAAAGCATTACCGAAATCTTCTTGCCAAATATAATAAATAGACCCAGTACTTGGTAACAAGTTAATAATTTTTGTTATTGTATTCTTATCTTCTGTCCGTTTCCAATCATGTTTTTGCCATTCTCTTCCAATAAATATACCTAAAATACCAACAATTATTGGAATACCCACTTAATAATCTCGTCCATCTAATCCTCTCACATAAAATTGACCTGTTCGTGTAAATTTGAATGCTAATGTAAGTCAATTATATAATCAGGCTAGGAATTAATTAACAGAATTGGTTTCATTATCATTTAACTGACTAATGATCATATTGCTAATTCGGTTCACCCAGGTTATTCGCCTCATACTTGGCTTGCACCCACCTTGGAGAATACTGAGGTGAGAGCCTAGCGATCCATGAGTTAATTATAGCGCACATGTCCGGGGAGACCTGCGGTCAAATGACGCCCCGGACAATACACCGGGATCTCCGCTGCGCTCCGACGTTCGGTGAGATCCCACTTCGGGAGGCTGCGCGCACACCTACACGAACGGAGCTCCCGATTCTTTTGTAGTTGAAGTGACAAAAATAGCCTTAAATAGTATCCTCGAAAACATATTTTTCACTATAAATTGATCTATATTTTATATTTATTCTCGTTCTATCAAGAATTACATCCAAAGCGTCAAGAAATTCTTTGTTATTACTTTCATCTTTAAAACTCAATAAACAATAAGATTCACCAACTGCTAATGTTTCATCAGGCCTAAGATCGCAATATACAATTTTTTTAAATTGACATCTTTCAAATTATTCATAAGAAAATTTGCTAAATCTTCCATTGTATGAGGACCATTAAATTCCTTTTGATCCTTTGTAGTTATTTTATTTCATCTACAATTGCTGGTCCGATTCCTTGTTAAAAATAATAAACATACCAGGTTGTTCAAAATTAGTAATTAAAAGTAAATTAATCGAAATATTAGGAGTGACCGATAACCTATAATTCTTCCGCATTTCAATCCCTTGCCAAATTGAAATTCCTAAAGCGCAAATACCAATAAAAATAGCGACAATACTTCCAATCGTTTCAAAGTCCATTTTTTCTCCTTTTTTATCGCATAAAATATATTGGGAGTTATGCGATAAGGGTTACGTCAGTTCTCAGAACATAGTGGAAGAAGCATAAAACCCTCGATTTTAGCTTGGTTTTTGATGTGTCAACATTTCATAAGTGTGTATATTTGGATCGTATTTGTAACCATCTGGCATAATTGCTCCCTCTAGATCAACACTCTCAAGGCGGGCCAATGCAAGGTTAGCCCTCTCAAGGTTTGCCACCCGAAGATCAGCCCTCTGAATGTTAGCCCCCTCAAGGTTGGCGGCCTGTAGGTCAGCCCTCTGAAGATTAGCCCCCTCAAGGTTAGCCCCCTCAAGGTTAGCCGTCACAAGGTCAGCGTCCTCAAGGTTAGCCCCCTCAAGGTTAGCCCCCTCAAGGTGAACTCCCCCAAGATGAGCTTTGACAAGATAAGCCCCTTCAAGATTATTAGACCCAATAAGATTAGCACCCTCAAGGTGAGCCCTCTCAAAGTTCGTCCCCTCAAGATATGCTCCCGCAAGGTTAGCCCCATAAAGGTGGGCTCTATATAGATATGCTCCCTCAAGGTGGGCAAACTCAAGGTGAGCTTTATCAAGATATGCTCCCACAAGGAGGGCACTCTCAAGATGAGCCTCTGAAAGTACAGCCCCTTCAAGATTTGCCCCCATAAGATTAGCACCCTCAAGGTGAGCTTTATAAAGATATGCTCCCGCAAGGTTAGCCCCTATTAATTGAGTATTCATCAGGTCGATATTCGCCAAATGAAATGATCGGATGTATTTCGGCCCCTTTACCATAGACCAAATCTAGGTTCCAAAGAAAATTGATGAGTTTACTTTTGCGATTAGGATTTAAACTTTAAGAGTTGTATTGTTTTAACTTGTGCAATTTTTTGTACTTCACCTTGGTTTGAATTTCTAAGATCCTTGTCCAAGATTAATTTAGCCATCGTATCAAAATAATTTTGAAGGGCTAATTCTCGCTGGTTGTCTTTGGAATTCTCTCTGTCGGCTTTTCTCTCAAGTCTATCCAAAAACACGGCAACACCAGCCAAAGTTGCAGGAATAATTAACAATTCCAACACGTCCCATATCGTTTTACCTTCAAAGTCAGTACAGTTTTTATTTGGCCAGAGATTAAAATTGAACCAAACATATGCTAACCAAATGAATAAACCAAGTGGAAAAATAATCCACCAATTATTTCTTATTGTAGAAATGGTTTTCTTTATCATAATTTTTCCACCCATAAAATCGTTTTCCGTCACATCAGTTACCGAAAACAGTGAGATATTGAAAATTTTGAATTTGTTTCCGCCTGTGATATGAATGTATCGATTTCAGATTTTGTCCGAAACAACAATTAATGAATATTGTAATAAGTTCTGCTGTTTTCATGAAACTACGTAGTGAATTAAAGTATTTCATTGGTTAATTTATCTTATCAAGATTTAGGCTTTTTAGCCCTGGTTTTTTTGATAGTGTTAGCGGGTTGGAGTGTGATATTAAATGCTTTATCATTTGTCCATTTATCTATAACATAATCAAAAAAACCTTGAACCGGTGAGGAACCACAAATATGGGCTAGTTCTTCGCCGGTTTTTGTCAATAGTATTTGACCGATATTTATCTTCTTTTCCTTATCAGGAATAAACTCTATTGTTACATATTGACCGAAATATGAAATAAATGCCAAATTAGATTTATAAATATTAAAATAATTGGTTATACCTGCAAACCTTAATAGCCCAATCGAATCTAAGTGTGTGATAGAAGCGAAAGTTATATTATTCTTCGTAATAATCTCATTACTATTATCAAAAATGATTGGTGTTACTTTATTAAAATTCCAGCCATAATCGCATAAAGATTGAAATAATAACGCATCAGATTTATCGAGTGAACTTAATATATTTACTGTGCGTTTTGAGAATGAACCTGGAGTCTTCGCTTCCCCTGCCAATACCTTTGACCATAGATTTTGCATTTCGTCATCTGAAATTAATCTACATTTATCATAAAAATTTGAAATCCAATCAGTCTCCATATTTTCTGGATGTGCGCTATCGTCAACTAGTGGTAATGCTTTTGCGGTTATTTCTTCAATATTATTTTGTTTTTTAGATTCCTCAATAATAAACCTTTGCAAGGCACGATGTTCCAATGCAGTAGTTTTTCTTTTGGTTCTTGCTCTGATTTGTTCTGCCTCTGATTGGCTAACGCAACTCGACGAATTTGCCAAGGTCTAAAAATACCGCCTATGGCATCAGAGACTTTTTCGATTAATACCGTAGCAGGTTTAGATAACTCACCAATATTGGATAATGCTGTGGTTTCGTTCATTTTCTACCCCCGATCAATTAGTATTCTTTTATTACCTTCTTATTCTTCCAAATGTCTAGGAAAACTGTCATTATTATTTGATTTATCTTTTTCTTAATAATTCCCTCACTCCGCACCCATATTACTACAATGTTATAAATAAAACCTGCTTTAAGTTACACTAGGTGTATTATTTATACAAAAGTGCTTCGATATTCAACAGGTTATCCGTCAGCGCAGCCAGAGAGGTTTTGGCTGCCCCGATATTGGTGTCAATGGCTGTGATGGCTGTACCCAGACGGGCAGACATGTTTTCAGCAAGCGCAGCATCCACTGGTGCGATGGCTGATTTCAAATTCTCCAACCGTTTGGGGGTATCCACCAGGGCGACCTTCGCTCCGGAAACATCGGCATTCGCCAGGGCAACCTGTGCTGCCTGGATCTCGCTTATCGCGCGCAGTAATTCAACGTGGGTAAGGGCGGCTGCCAAATCCGCCTGCAGCTCGGTGTTTTTACTTTTCAAGTCGACGATCTGAGTGTTTGCAGTGGTCAGTTCACCGCTCAAGCTGCTCGCCTTTTTGTCCAGGTCTGCTGCCTGCAGGCTGATGGCTTTATAAGAAGCATTCAGCGGTTGATAACGCACAAAATGATCCGTCAAAAAACCGGCCAGGAATAGCAATACCACTACGCCCAATCCGATCAATCCCAGCCGCAGCCATCTTGGCATATTATGGGATGGTACGGGCGTGGCGGTGGTTTCTACAACTTCAGCTTCGGGTGTTTTTGCCTCGTCTGGCTGGGTAGGAGTTTGTTCTGTTTCCATCGAATTCCTCTTCTTTCAATTTGGCGTGAATGCATGCCGGTATGTAGTTTGATTTTACAGCGGTAGACCGGGTTGCGCAACTGAAAGACCGTGGCAACACTCTGTTCGTGCCGGTGTGTGTTGCTACTAAGTATCAATACCACAAAAAATCTTCTTGAAATAGGATTGGAACCTCTATAATTTATCTTTGACTGGTAGTTAAGTTTGAATTCTATCTTTCTATTCTGAAAAGGACAATAACTAAGCCGGTAATGATACCCAATATTGCTCCGAGTATTGTAAACAAGATTTTTGGACCTTCTACTTTCATTAGGGACATCGCATCTTCTGAATGTACCCAAACTTCAAGATTGCCATCATCTAGTAATACATAACACCTTACAATTATTGAAATCGGTCTTTCGAATAATACGCCAGCGCTATCGATTACACCTTTTTCAATAGGCGGGTTATCCCAAATGTGCGAAGCGTTTGGACCAAGCCTCTCTTTTGTACAATTGGAAATATTGAAGTCGTTTTCCCAATTGGGAATAGGGTCAACTGTTTCTCATTTATTTTGGAATATAGTATTCGAATAAACTATTCCGTATTTATCTGTGATATAAACTATGTCACCAGTAGGGTCATCTAAATTTGAATTAATTTCAATATGGGCAATATCGACAATTTCCTTCGGCGCAGGTTGTAATTGATCATGAGTCCATGAGGGATTGTATTCAGAAAAATCTAATTAAATATTAGGTTTTATATTTCATAATCTTTATGTATTATATTGATTATTCTCTGTTCACTCCGGGGTGATCGAAACCTCCCTGAACAAACGGAGTGAAGGTGGTCCTTCTCAGCGCTTGTTCAGGCTGCACGGTTTGGATGGATGTTTCTCTATTTTATATTTGCATATGTGATCTTAAAATCATTAAAATCGATCTGGTTTATCGGCCGATTGGGTTTCGGTAGGGATCCGACCAAAAGGATTTTTCCGCTGGAATCTACCACCGTTATATTGAGTACTGTAGGAACGGGGTACAAACAGTTAAGTTCCATTGCTATGTTTAGCATGGATGCAACCTGTACTGCCCCCCACATTTTTGGCTCCAGATTTCCGAGATCCGAATCCCACTGTGCATCAACATGTGCTGAAGACTGATCGATAATATATTGAAAACTGACATTTTCTCTTGCAGTGTCAAAATGTGATTGAATATTTCGGCTTGCTTCCAACCAGGAACAGGATTTAGCAGGAGCAGTACGACTTTTTGGTGGAGCCTTCTCGCGAACGTAATAGATTTGGAAATCATCCATAATACCGTCTAAATGTGCTTCGTTTGGATTCTGTATCCTGGGTAATTTTGATGGTTCGACACTTACAGATATCCAACCATTGTAGCCAGAATCGACCACAACCAGGTTGATAGAGTCAAAAAGTTCTTCAATACATCTATCTTTATAGTTAATTTCTTGGCAGAGGCTGACCGTATGGCTGAAAGCCAGGTAGGCGGAATCCATTGGATCCATTTTAAGGGTTTTGGGGTTGACGTTTGGATCTACAAACCAAATGCCAAGAATACTCGTGTCAAGGATCGAATTATAGTTAATATCAAATACGGCATACGGGACATTTTTCTTGAGGTTAGCTAATGCACTGTCACGACTACAACTTGGTGTGGGTGATGGCTGGGGTGTGGGTGACGGTTTGGGGGTAGGAATAATCGTGGGAGTTTCCGTAGGTGGAATCACCGTTGAAGTTGCAGTAGGCGGAATCATTGTCGGGGTTGGCGATGGTTTTGGCAGTATAAAACCGCACCCGGTCAATAAGAAAGAGGAGGCAATCAAATATGATGTAATTTGAAAGAGCCTTTTTTGCATTGTCGTCTCCTGTGAATATATTCCAAATGGATCACCCGACTAGTGGATCTTCTGGAAAATTCCGGAAAATAACCCCAATAAGTACCTTACCCACTTTCATTCTACAATGTTTTGGTAAGTGAAGCCATTGGAATCTGACAGGAATTTGTCTGAGCCGTTCATACCGCGGTTCATGCCATCATCCCCTTATGTAGTATGCCTGTGATGCAGGAGAACCTGGAACCTGGCGGATTGACAGTCGACACCAGTCAGGCGGTATTTCTAATGAGCGAAATCCTGACACTATCCTTTCAGAAGTTCCAATTCGCAAACATCATGCAGAAACATGCTTCCCCTAAACATGGTTTCTTCCTTCCCAACTTTTTTGAATCCGAACTTATCCAGTAATCTTTTACAGTTGCTATTTTCGACATAAACAATGGCAATTATTTTGTTCACTTCCATATTCATTCGTGCAAATTCAATAATCACCTCCACGGCTTCTGCCATATATCCTTTTCCGTTATACTGCTGCATCAGCTCAAAACCTATTTCAACTTGATTCTTTTTTCTATCCCAATTATGGAATCCGCAAGTGCCCATTTTACTGTTTTCAAGCTTGTCAATGAGTACCCACCTGCTTTGATTTCTTGGGTCTTTCATATTATAAAATTCAATCAGGTCATCAGCCTGTTCAATATCTGACATAGGTTCTTCGTCATACAGATATTTATTTATGAAATCATTTTGGAACTCTTCGAATATAAATTCCCTGTCATTCTGATCAATGCACTTTAAAAGTAAACGATTTGTTTCAATATTCACAAACATGATCCCTCCAATAATTACTATTATTTGCCGAACCAGTGGATTTACTGCGGAAATAACGGGAAATTACCCCAATGAATGCCTGATCCACGTTCATTCTACAATGTTTTCGTGATTGAATCCATCTGAATCTGACTGGAAATTGTTTAAGCCGGTAACACCTCTGTTCGCACCAGGTGTGTGCGATTTCATCCATTCTGAATCACCTGGCTTCTGATAGAAAATCCTTGACAACCAGGAACATCAATTATAGAATAATAACGACCACCTGGTCGTTATTATTCTAGTCAAAGGAGCAATAAGATGAGTCAGTTCCCGGTAGGTTTACATAATTTCAGCAATAATAAAATTATTAATTTCGAGCTCAACCGCTGGCATGCATTTGGTTTTGCCAGGCTGGAAGACCTGGAAGAAGCCACGAAATCGATCAATACTATTGATGATAATAAAGCTGTATTTTGGGAGCAGGCGAAAAAGGCAGAGAATGAAGGACGTCTGATGAATGCTGCAATTTATTATCGTGCTGCTGAATTTTATGTTCCGGGGGACGACCCTGATAAAATGCTTCTATATGACAAATTTCTTGACCTCTTCTCAAAGGTTTTTGGAAAAGAGGATATCCATTATTTGGATGTACCCTATCAGGGTAGCTTTTTGCATGCACTGCGATTTATTCCGCAAAAACCAAACAATAGAAGCACTATTGTTTTCCACGGCGGTTTTGATAGCCTTATCGAGGAGTTCTTTTTCATCCCACAATACTTTCAAAAACTAGGCTATGAGGTCATCGCATTTGAAGGACCCGGTCAAGGTTATACTTTGCGTAAATTTGGTTTACCATTAATCCAGGAATGGGAAAAACCAACCGGAGCAATATTGGATTACTTCAAATTAGACAAGGTAACTATGATTGGCACTTCCCTTGGTGGTTACTGGTGCCTGCGCGCAGCAGCTTTCGAACCCCGCGTACAGCATGTAATTGCCTATGGCCTAGTTTATGATTTTATGGCATTGCCCAACAAGCTGCTCAGAAAAGAATCACTGAATGGTTCCTAAAAAATCCCAATCGGATGGAGAATTCCATCAAGATGAAAATGAAATTGGATCAAAATCATCGTTGGATTACCAACCAATGGGCATTCATCACCAAGTCAAAATCAGTTGGAGAAGTTCCCATGCATATGCTCGTTATGAATCAGGAACATATGCACCCGGAAAAAATCACCCAGGATGTGCTCTTGTTGACAGGCGAAGCAGACGAGTTTTTCCCAGTAAAACTCCTGGCAAAACAGAAAGCCAATCTAATCAATGCCCGTTCGGTAACCACTAGAATTTTTACCGAGTTCGGAAAATGCGGCAAGTCACTGTCAGGTGGGAAATGTAGGTCTGGCATTAAAAACCATGTCTGATTGGTTGGAGAAGATTTGAAAAAAACTTACTTCAATTTACCTGAAATTAAAAAGGAAGAGCTTAAAAATATTTGCATGGATGAATTTGTCAATCATGGTTATGACAATGCATCCATCAATATTATGATAAAAAGGCTTGGGATCGCCAAGGCTATTTGGGATCGCCAAAGGGTCCTTCTATAATTATACGCACTCAAAGGAAGATCTTTATCTGTTCCTTCTTCAAGATATTTACAGTGGGACAGAAAATCTTAAAGACAAACCAGAACAATATAAAAATAATGACCTTTTTGATCGAATTGAGGAATTATTAGAGTTTAGTTTTTCGGTGTTCCGGAAAAATCCTCTTCAATACAAGTTCCTACTGCAAGCAGATCTGGACGTCACATCTTCTGTGTATCTCAAAATTAAAACTATTCGCCAGGAAATGTTCTCAAAAACATATAGCGAATTGTTTGAGAATATCAACTGGCATAAATATCGGTTTCCAAAGGAAGATGTGATGGCAATATTTTTATGGCTCGCTGCTGGCGTTCAAGATGACTTGAGACCAAGAATAAATTCCGGTATGGGTATTGATGGATACGAAGAGATTGTAAAACATCGGCTGGAAATTTATAAGGCCAGCTTAACCCAAGGAATTTATCAGGATAGCAAAAATTAAATAAAACCCCCCAGCCGGCGTTGCTAGAGCCCCCAGCCGGCGTTGCTGGGGACAAGGATATATCAATTCCATGAACAAAGAAGAAAAAGGCTCCCCGACCAGGACTCGATTTCATCCCCTTGTGAAGCATGTTTGTGAGGAAAGAGGGAATCTGGAACCTGGCCGAGTGGAATTCAACTTCTTAGGATACACAGATTAATTAATTCGACAAAATGGGGTAATTCTCACCAGTCCAATGGGTGAATTGTTTACCCGCTCAGATATTGGTTATGGTTTTGCAATATTGTTGATGTGCAAGAGCAATGGATAATCTTTGATGAGCAGCCCTCGGATAAGTACAGAATTTCCTACATTTTCAATTATTAATTCTTGTTCAAATCCAGAAAGGACATCAATACCAATCACTTGATCGCTGGTGAGACCCATAATAGTCAAATCAGCTACCACACCTGGATCATCATCAGCTGCAATGCCATCTGTCCACAATGCAAGGAGATTATTTCCATCTGGTAAAACAAACCCAAATATTCTTGCATTTGAAGCTTTGCTTTGGATTTCTGTGGATATTTTCTCGGGTTTAGCGCCAGCTAAAACAGTACTTAAATTTTTATTTATGTGGATATTTTCTCGGGTTTAGCGCCAGCTAAAACAGTACTTAGAAATTCTTAATGACCATAGATAGAGAATCAAGTTGATCAATGTTCTCTAGTGCAAGTCCAGTCGTAATATCCATACCTCGATGCATTACAATTTCACGAGCATAATACTTTGCTGAAGGGATCAATCCGTATTTTGAATATTCTGTTGCATGTGGAGTCTTGGAAGTTCGCCAGTGTAATTCCTCAGCAAAAAACTCGCCATTAAAACCGGATGCCAAGGCCGTTTTCATGATTTCGGTTACTTGGGCAGGGTATGAATTATAGAGTTCCGGAAGGTATTCTGGGGAAGCTCCACTACCTGAGTGCCAGGAAACCCCATCAACAAGAGGCATAATATCCGAATTCACAATTGTAAACAAATATTCGTAGGCACCCGGTTCATGAAAAGGCGTTACGGCGCCAACAACAATCTTGGCACCCGGATCTTCTTGCCGGATTACAGGGATTGTACGCCTGGCTAGTTCAATATAATTCATTACATCAACATGTTGTTGAGTGCCAAATTCCAATATATTAGGCTCGTTCAGCAGTTCATAATATTTAACCTGTCCTTTATAGTGGTTAACTGTGAATCGTACATAATCGAGATAACGTTGAATTTCTTCCTCGGATTTAAATCGAGAATAATTTTCTCCAATTACAATACTTTCATCCCAATAGATCAATGTGTACATAATCTGAATATCCTCGTCGAGAATTCTGGATACAACCTTATCTAGTGCGGGTGAAATATACATATCAGAGTATTGTCCATTAACCGCTACCTCATTCCAATCAAACCATCCCTCCGTCAAACGAATCCATTTAAGACCTAGGTCGGTTGATCTGTGAGCATAAAGATCAATATCAATTTCTCCTGGAAAGTCAGCCTCATCAAGCCGGTCCATCTGTCCCAAATGGTTATCCTCAAGTTTGGATGACTTTACTGCTGTGAATTGATACTTGGGTAAATCATTGCCCTGTTGTAAAGAATTCGAAACTATAATTTTCGAACCATTTATCGAAATAAGAAATAATATATTGATTAGAAAGACAAATTTACAATTAGTTCTTTTCAAGGTTACCTAAGATAAAATAATTGTTATAACGCTAGTTATAAAACCTGAATAATCCAGTATAAACAACTTTGGAATAGAATACACTTCCGTATATTGTGTGGTAACCCCGAAATCACTCTATTAGCTTCAATGGCCGGGTAATATCCCAGAAGCGAAACATACGGAGGACCTGGAACCTTAAATAAAACCACCCAGCCGGCGTTGCTGGGGGTGGGGGGTATAGTAGGCTCTCCGACCAGGATTTGATGTCACCCCCACATACTGATTGTGTCGGTATCAAATTTATCTGTACCCAGAATGGATGTTACTCGTCTTCTGATGCCAATATAAACAGGCGAACAAGTGTATATAGAACTTTGAATCAGTTTATTACGCGTTCGATCCGTAGCAGGGGCACCCATTGGATAAGGTTTGAGACATTTTGAGCGATCTGTATTCAGGACCAACTATTGAAATATTAAAACCATATGCCCTCATACTCACTTTTCGACCTTTACCTCCAACTATAGTTATGTTTAACCTGATTAGTAATTTTATGAAATTGAACTTGCTTCATTATTATCAATCAAAATAAGTATGGTTGATTAAATATATAAATATTGAGGTCTGTTGTGATTACTACTAGATTGGTATGTGAATTAATCTATGGTAAAGGATTATAGAAGCAGACATATAATACTTACATATGATTGTTACAGAGACTCCAAGTAACCTAACTGGGCGATTCATAAACAATAGTAAACGGCACCGAATTGTCCGTAATTTAGTAATCTTTGTGTTATTAGCAAGTGCTATTATTCTACGAGTTATACAATTCAAGTACATTAATGCTGATATTCATAATTATTTTGTACCTTGGTTTGAATACCTAATCAACAATGGCGGTATTTTTGGTATCAAAGATCTCGTCTATGCGTATTCTCCGCCTTACCTGTACTTATTAACGATTGCTATCCCACTGACCCATTTTTTTACCCCAATAGAAGTCATCAAAATCGTCTCTGTGTGTTTTGATTTTGTATCAGCCTTCTATATATATAAAATAATAGAATTAAAACACCCTCTTGGTGCTTTGAAATGGATCGGTTTTTTCTGCATCTGCTTCGCCCCAACTGTTTTCATCAACAGTGCTTACTGGGCACAATGTGATGGGATTTATTCCTCATTTCTCATGATGAGCATCTATTATATTTTCCGTAAAAAAATAACCCATGCTATGATCTTCTTTGCAACAGCAGTAGTATTTAAAGTGCAGGCATTAATCCTCACTCCATTAATTGTCATACTCTTTTTTAGACGGATGATTAGTTGGCGTTCCTTATTAATCATGCCGGTTACTTACCTATTCTGGTTGCTACCTGCCTTTATGACAGGCTTTCCAATTTTTGGGACGTTGACCATGTCTATCGATCAATCTACTTCCTACCATCAGTTGACGATGCATGCACCAAATTTATACGTTTTCATTTCTAATCGGTATTATGATGTTTTTGTACCTCTCGGTTGGTTACTGGGATTGGGTAGTTGTTGCATATTAACCTTGAAAGTAATACGCAGTAAAGTTGAGCTTACAAATGAGAGAATCTTATTATTTATTGTAATGATAACAACTATCATACCTTTTGTCCTGCCAAAAATGCATGAGCGATATTTTTATCCGGCGGCCTTGATTGCGATTGCTCTACCGTTTTATTTGCCGAAATTCAGACTTGTTCCATTCGTATTGCAGGCCACCTCGTTGCTCTCTTATACGGTTTTCTTGCAAGGTCGCGAGATCTTACCCCTTTCAATTCCATCCATTATCAATGGAGTTCTAGTTATTGTTTTAATACATTTCTTTACCCAATCATTCCACCCCAATCGTCCATTTATTGAGAGTTGATATTTGGGCTACCTGCAGCACACTTTTTGGATAATTGTTCATAATTTATTCTAAATATTATAAAAACCCAGTCATATTATTGTAATTTTGGATAATTTACTTTGCGGGTAAGGGATACATACTATTCGTATTAATAAAAATATCCCCCAGCCGGCGTTGCTGGGGGCAAGGATATATCAATACCATGTTCGAAGAAGTAAGAGGCTCCCCGACCAGGACTCGAACCTGGAACCTAGCGGTTAACAGCCGCTCGCTCTGCCAATTGAGCTATCGAGGAAAGCGAAGCAAATTATAAGTTCAAGCCGGGTGGATGTCAAGGAAAAGGTCTGCAAAGAAACTGTTTTTTACTCCTAATCAGATGAATCTCCTTCGACGCGCTGGTTACTGCAACCTCCTTTTTATTGTATAATTCCATAAGAATTCTGGAGGGCACATGGAAATAAATTGGTATGGTCATTCCTGCTTCCGCTTAAGCGAGCGGGGTATGGCAAGCATAGTTACAGATCCATATGATTCTAAAGTGATCGGTTATGAACCGCTCAAATTAAAAGCGGATATTGTTACAGTCAGTCATGATTCCCCGGGGCACAACTTCACTTCTGCCGTAAAAGGCACTGTGAAAGGTGATCCCAAAGTCATTACCGGGCAGGGAGAATACGAGATCGGCGAAGTATTCATCACCGGTATTCAGACTGATGGAGTAAGCAAAAAAGTCCCGGGTGAGATCAAGAACACTCTCTATGTTTTTGATTATTACGGACTCACTGTCGCCCACATGGGAGATATGGTCCGGGTTCCCACCCAATCAGAAGTGGAATCGCTCGGCCCGGTACACATTGCCCTCATCCCGGTTGGTGCAGGTGGCAGCCTGAACGCTGCCAAAGCCGCCGAAGTGGTCAGCCTGCTGGAACCGAATATTGTGATACCCATGCATTTTGCCACAGAAGCATCCACGGCAGAACTGGAACCGTTGAGCAAGTTCATCAAAGAGATGGGTTTGACCACTTATGAGACCATTCCTTTCTTGAAGATCACGAAACCTTCCCTGCCGGAAGAAACAAAAGTGTACGTTTTGGAGTACGACCGAAACCGAAATGGCAATATCTGAACCTGTAAAACTCATCATGACCTGGGACATAGCCCCCACAAAAGAACGCGAATATTTCGAGTTTGTGGTCAGGGAGTTCATTCCGGGTTTGCAAAATATGGATCTCGAGATCAGCGAAGCCTGGGCGACCTCCTTCGGGAATCGTCCGCAAATTCAGGTTGGGGTCAAGATGCCGGATTATGCCAGGCTGCAGCAAATGCTCAAGTCCAAGGAATGGAATGACCTGCACGAACAGCTTCTGGAATATATTGTTAACTATAACCAGAAGGTCGCCCGTTTTCTGACCCGTTTTCAATTCTAAATGGCAATACATCCCGCTACCTCAGACCTGCTGGCATGGTACGCGCAGAATGCCCGCAAGCTGCCCTGGCGTGATTCCAAAGACCCATACGCAATCTGGATCTCGGAGATCATGCTGCAGCAAACCAGGGTCGAGACAGTCATCCCTTATTTTCAACGATGGATGAAACAATTTCCGGATCTGGTCAGCCTTGCAAAAAGTGATCTGCAGGATGTGCTGGTTGCCTGGGAAGGATTGGGGTATTACTCGCGTGCCCGCAATTTGCACAAAGCAGCCAGCCTTGTCATGGATAAGTATGCAGGGGTAATCCCGGAAGAGTATGAACAGCTCATTCAACTGCCGGGGATCGGTCACAGTTCCGCCGCAGATATCCTCTCTGTGGCATTTGGGAAAGACCTGGCTGCCCTGGATGGCAATATCAAACGGGTGCTGTCCCGATTGTTCAACCTGACTTTATCCCTGGAAACGCCTGAATTTACGAAAACTTGCCAGCTTTTTTTGGATCAACTTCTGCCTGCCAGCAAAGCCGGGGATTTCAACCAGGCGATGATGGATCTAGGCGCAAGTCTTTGCCTGCCCAAGAATCCTGCCTGCCAAGAATGTCCTTTGAAAGACGATTGCCAGGCTTACCTTGCAGAGGTCCAAAACCTGCGACCAGTCCGGAAAACGAAGAAAGAAATTCCGCATTATATTGTGACAGCCGGGGTGATCATGGAAAATATTGATCAGCCCGGAAAAGTGCTGCTTGCCAAACGTCCGGCAAATGGCTTGCTGGGTGGAATGTGGGAATACCCGGGCGGGAAAGTGCAAGCAGGGGAATCGCTGGAAGATTGCCTTTCAAGGGAATTAATCGAAGAGTTGGGGATCGAAGTCAGGGTTGGTCACAATATTGGGGTTTATAAGCACGCTTATACCCATTTTCGGGTGACACTGCATGCGTATAGTTGTATTATTACTTCAGGTGAGCCAAAATCGATCAGTGCAGATGAGATCAAATGGGTGAACACTGCTGACCTTCACTTATACCCCATGGGAAAGCTCGACCGGCTGGTCACCAATACGATTCTCGCATCAATGGTCAAGTAATTTAATCTCATCAGATGGACCCAATTGTATAATGGTGGTGATGAATACAAACCATCCGGAATGTCAGGCGTTCGCATTCGAACGGGATGAAATGGTGGATCTGCAGATTCGGGGCAGGGGAATATCTTCTCCAGGTGTTCTTGCAGTGATGAAACAAATTCCCAGGCACTTCTTTGTACCCGAAAACCTGAGGAAAGCAGCCTATTATGACGGCCCGTTGCAGATCGGGTATAACCAGACGATATCCCAACCTTATATCGTGGCTTTGATGACCGACCTGCTGCACCTTACTGGAAAAGAAAAGGTGCTGGAGATCGGGACCGGCTCTGGATATCAGACTGCCATACTGGCAGAACTGGCTGATCATGTGGTTTCGCTGGAATTGGAAAGCCACTTCGTTAAACCGGCACAAAGCAGGCTGACTGAATTGGGAATATTCAATGCCAGTATTTTACACATGGATGGAAGCAGCGGTTATGCAGATGAAGCTCCTTACGATCGCATTATTGTGACAGCCGGGGCTCCAGCCGTGCCGCCGCTTTTAATGGAACAACTGGCTGCGAACGGAAGGATGGTCATACCTGTTGGTGATCGTCTGACCCAGGTGCTCCAAATATGGAAGAAGGATGCTGTTGGGCATCCTTCGTGTGATGAACATATTTCTGTAGTCTTTGTTCCGCTGCGCGGAAAATTTGGCTGGTTTTAGCTTTATGATCTGCCAATAGTGACCATGACCACCGGTCGGCGGCGGGTTTCACTGTTTATGAACGTCCGGCTTATCTGTTCGATCTCACCCCGGTCTTTACTGCCGATGCGCTTGATCGTTTCGATCACCTTTTTTCTCAGCCCGGCATATAACTCGTTGTTTTCCCGTGGAGAAATGAATCCGCGGCTAACAATTTCGGGTTCGCCAAGAACTTCACCGGTAAACCGGTCCACGTTCACGTTGATCAAAACAATGCCGTCCCGTGAGAGGATCTCCCGTTCACGCATGATATCTTCACTGACATCGCCCACACCGGATCCATCCACATAAACATAACCTGCAGGCACCTTTTCTGCCAGCTTCATACCTTTTTCGGTGATCTCTATTATCTGGCCATTTTCGGTGACCAGGATATTATTCTCGTCTATCCCTATTTCCTTGGCCAGGAGTGCATGCTGTTTGAGTTGACGCAGCTCGCCGTGAATGGGGATAAAGTATTTTGGCCGGACCAGGTGCAAGAGTAGTTTCATCTCCTCCTGGCTGGCATGCCCGGATACATGGACATTGGCAATAGCCTCATAAATCACATTAGCGCCATGTTCAAATAAGCGGTTGATCATGCGGTAAATGCTTTCTTCATTTCCCGGAATGGGATGAGATGAAAGCACGATGGTATCACCTGCTTTAATATCGAATTGGCGATTAGTTCCCATGGATAATCTACCAAGAATGGAAGAGGGCTCTCCTTGGGAGCCGGTGCACATGATGACCACATCTTTTCCAGGCATATTCAAAGCTTGTTCTATCGGGATCTGAACACCTTCCGGTATATCCAGGTAACCAAGCTTGGTTGCCATCTTGGCATTATCCACCATGCTGGTACCGGCGAAAGCGAGTTTACGGCCGAATTCATTGGCTACATTTGCGGCTTGCTGCATACGGCTGATAAGGGAGGCAAATGAAACGATGATAATGCGGTCTTTTGCTTCGCGGAACACTTTCCGGAATGCAGCATCGATGACCTTTTCAGAAGGCGTCCAACCTGGACGTTCTGAATTGGTTGAGTCGGATAGAAGGGCCAGAACGCCGCGCGATGAGAAATCTGCCAGTTTGGCATAATCACTTGGCCAACCGTCCACTGGAGTGTGGTCGAATTTATAATCGCCGGAATGGACGATCAATCCCAGCGGAGTATTTATCCCCAATCCGACTCCGTCCGGGATGGAGTGACAAACATGGAAGAACTCCACCTTGAATGGCCCGATTTGCACAGTGTCGCCAGCATGAACCGTGTTTAGTACTGCCCGTGAAGCGAGGCCATTTCTGCCAAGCTTCACTTCCACCAAACCACGGGTAAGCGGGGTGGCATAGATGGGAGCATTGATCTCTTGCAGCACATGGTGGATGGCACCGGTATGATCTTCATGACCATGGGTGATGATGATCCCATCCACTTTATCTTTTTTATCCAGCAAATAGCTGAAATCCGGGATGATGTAATCGATCCCCAGCATATCATTTTCCGGGAACATAAGCCCGGTATCTACGATAAGTATTCGTTCGTCGTATTCATACGCCATCATATTCTTGCCGACTTCCCCCAGGCCGCCAAGCGGAATAATCCTTAATTTTTTATCTTTCATTTTTTCCTTATATTAACAAAACACCCTGGCATTCTGCCGGGGTGCGATTTTCATTATCAAATAATAATTGCTTACACCACTAGCAATGATAGAAATTCTATCATGAGGGTGTATGACTGTCAAAGCACTTAAAGCAAACAAACAACTGTACTTAATAATACCACAGATACGAACTACCTACCCGCTTTGAGATTCTACAACAGGTTCAGCAACAATGATCAACCTGTGTGTATTGCTGCGTTTTGGCCAGCAGGTGACCAAAGTTAAACGTTCATCCCCGGTAGGTGAGATCCACTTCGCATTTTCTCTCCTGATATCCAGGGAGACATCCCGTTCCTGTAATATCTGTTTATCCACGATCTTATATTGAAAAGTGACCTTGCCTGAAAAAACATAGATAATATCGCCGATCTCCAGATCGATCAGGTGCCCAAATACTTTGCCATATTCATTGTGGTGACCGCCAATTACAGTATTACCGATCATCCCCAGAGGTGCTGAATTGGTCTGCCAACCGGCTGAGAACTCATCCGGAACTTTCCATTGTTCAAACCACTGATCCCTCAATTCCAAAGATGTGAAAGTAGCGGAATGAATAGGGGCATCAAGTTGAATAGCCGGGATGATGATCCTGTCAGGAATATAACCATCGATGATCTGGGTTGGTACCGGTGGGGCTTTTGCCTGTTCCGGAGTTACCAAAAGTTGGTTTTCAGTCGGGGGGATGATCCTGGCATCGGGGGTATTAGCTTCCAATGGCGATAATTGATTCCCAGCAGTATTATTGGACCTAGAAGAATCTGAAGTGGATAATTTTTTGGAAAGGTTATGTTCCACTTGATAAGTAGCTAGTAAATCGGGAAAATCTAAAAAAATATTCAAAATGGCAAATGTGGTGATCAATACACCAGTAACGATTAAGATAATACTTTTTTTACTCTGCATGATTACCACATCACTTTTAATTTCCGGAAGGATGAGATTTGATCATCCTTCCGGAAAACTATAAACATAATTATTAATTAACTTCCAGGTATATTACTTAAGTTTTGAAGATAAACCGTGAGTTAGAAATGCCATTCCAAGAAAAACGAAGCCGAGGTTCAAGAATATCGAACTAAGCGGCCTATTGGAGAATGGGTTGCTAAAATCAGCTCCGGTAACCGGGATCAAAACTTCCTGGGATGGATCCACTGTTGCAGCAAGTGTTGCAAAGAACCTTGCCTGACGGGTTGCAGTAGGATTCTGACCCGTTGTCCCAGATTTAGTCGGAGTTGATGTGGTATCATCGCCCGATATTTGGGTTGCAGTTGTAGTCCCGGTAATTGCACATGGGCTGTTTGGGCTGGTAGTACTGCTGAGTGATTGGTTGTTTTCTCCATCATTCCATGTGACGGTGATCGTGTGGTAACCACCTGCTACGGTAAAGTTGTAACTACTATTAGCAGGAATGGTCGTGCTGCCTGGGCCAGGTCCACTAGAGAATGACCAATCCACATTGACTGCGAATGCGTTTGGATTTGTAATTGTCCACAATTGCTGTCCATCAACACATTCCCAATTTACACTGAGACGTTTGAAAGAAACCTCAGTAGCGGTCGGAGTAGCAGTATCGGTTGGAGTGTCAGTAATGGTCGGAGTAGCAGTATCGGTTGGAGTGTCAGTAATGGTCGGAGTAGCAGTATCAGTTGGTGTAGCTGTTCCTGTAGATGTTGGACCATTTGTAGGGGTATCAGTAGGAGTAAATGTACCGGTAGCAGTTGGGCCATCTGTAGGAGTATCTGTTGGTGTCTGAGTTGAACCAACTACCTGGGTAGCAGTAGGTGTATTTGTGTCTTCAACTTCGGTAGGCTCTTTGGTTTCTGTCTCTTCAACTTCGGTAGGTTCCTTGGTTTCAGTTACTTTTACTTCAGTTGGCTCTTTGGTTTCAGTAACTTTTACTTCAGTTGGCTCTTTGGTTTCAGTAACTTTTACTTCTGTTGGTTTGCTGGTTTTCGTAGGTTTGGGTGTTTTGGTGGATTCTTCCTCATCATCACCACCGCACCTGGGATCATTTTCGCCTGAAATTTGGAAATCACCTGCGTGATTGTCATGTCCATTCCAACCATTCGCGTCAACATTAATTGCACGAGCATTTCCAGGATTTCCCGGTGGAACATGGCAGATCCATACTTTATGATCTCCGCCACCGCCCGTGTTTTGACTCGATGCATATACTGTTTGATTTATAGTTGACAATAACAGACCAACAATCAAGCTAAGTACACCAGCAGAATAAGCAAAGGATGCCAGTTTTCTAAAAAATTTTGAATAATTTGTTTTCATACGAAAACCTCCAAAATAAACTATAAAGTACTAATAAGATAATATTAGTCTTATTATATAGAAGAATGGACGAGGAGTCATTGAACTAAACTACAAATATCGATTTTGTATAAGGATTGGGCGGGGATAATATTAAGTTAGTTATAAGTTAGGTTTCTCGGGGAAGAATGACCGGGAATAAACTGCCTTCAGGATGAAATATTCTCATTTCCAGTTGGTATGCAGTGGATAGTATTTCAGGTCGCAATACTTCTGCAGGAGATCCATTTGCCTGAATGCAACCATCCACCAATAACGCAATGTGATCCGCATAGCGTGATACAAGGTTTAGATCATGAATCGCCAGCACAACCACCAAATGATCTTCCCGGGTTAATTTCAATATCAAATCCAATAGATTGATCTGATACTGGATATCCAGGTGGGTTGTGGGTTCATCCAAAAGCATCACCTTGGATTCCTGGGCAATCGCCCTGGCTAATAATACTCTTTGAGCTTCACCACCGGATAGTTCACCTATCCTTCTTTCAGCCAGGGAAAAGGTATCAGTGCGTTGCATAGCTTGTTCAACAATTTCCAAGTCAGTTGAAGAGAATTGACCAAACCAACCTGAATATGCAGTTCGACCCATTAATACCACTTCACGAACAGTGAATGCAGATGGCAAGTTTCTGGCCTGGGGAATAACAGAAATCAGGCGGGCTCTTTCTATTGAATTCACTGTTGATATATCAAATCCATTAACTGTCACCCGGCCTTTTGTAATCGGGACGATTCCGGATGCAGTTTTGATCAAGGTTGACTTACCAGCCCCATTTGGGCCAATTAATGCTGAAATTTCACCTGGTGAAAAGGAAATCGAAATTTCCTTTAATACCTGGCGGTTATGATATCCAGATGAAACCTGATCAAATGAGAGAGTATAGTTTTCTGTTGACATACGTTTTACCAGAATGCCTGTTGTTTCGAACGCCGAAGTATCCACAGGAAAAATGGAGCACCTACGAGCGCGGTGATAATTCCGAGGGGTACCTCTTGCGGAGGAATTAGAATTCTTGCAATCACATCCGTTACCAGCAAAACACCAATGCCACCCACAATGGATAGAGGAATCAGCTTGCGATAGTCACCTGTCCATAGGATGCGAACCATATGAGGAACGATCAACCCGACAAAACCGATGATCCCGGTGAAAGCAACGGCAGATGCAGCAGCCAAAGAAGAACCAATAATAATGATTATTTTTACTTTTTGAACATTCAGACCCAACTGAGAAGCCTGTTCTTCTCCAAATTGCATCACATTCAGAGGATGGCCGGAAATAAGTAATAAAACCAGACCAACCACGGTATAGGGAAGCATCGCAAGAACAGGTTCCCATCCGGTTATTGCGGATCCGCCCAACAACCAGATGATTGCCCGCCTAAGCTCATTTTGAGATTGGATCATTAAATACGATGTTAGAGCAGTACAAAAACTGCTGATGGTCACCCCAGCCAGTAACAAGTTAGTGGTTGGTACTGTTTTACCGACCCGAGCAAGGATGTACACAATAAGCACAGTAACCAGACCAGCGATAAAAGCCATAAATGGAATTGCAAAAAATCCAAAATACTCCCTTGGCCAATGTGTACTCATGGCAATGATAGCACCTAGTCCCGCACCAGAAGCGACCCCAATCAGGTATGGATCAGCCAATGGATTTCGGAACAATCCCTGGTAAGCTGCTCCACTACCTGCCAGGGATGCTCCGGTTAATGCGATAAGTACAGTTCGGGGAAATCTGAGATCAAATAGGATGGTTCCATAAGAAGCTGGCCAAGTAGAAGCGAGGTGAATCCCCGGTATTTTTCCGAGAAGCATTCGAAGCAAGTCTCCAATAGGAATCGAAACGGATCCCACCGCCAGGCTGAGTAATACAGCACAAAATGCTACTATTATTACCCAAACCATTGGTGAGATCTTAAATTTCACTCCGAGCTCCTTCAGCCTATTGATTAATTAAGAGCTTTGATAGCTGTTCAAGGGCATCGACAAGTCGCGGCCCTGGACGGCTGACCAGGTTGTCATCAAATGCATAAATGCGATTATTCATAACCGCTGATAATGTACCCCACCCTGCCCGGGAAGTAACACTCTCTTTTGTGACACCATAAGCGGCATCGCCAAGCAAGATGACATCAGGATTAGCTACGATCAATGCTTCCTGGCTGTACTGAATCCAGCCTTCACCGGCATCATTGGCGACATTGGTGCCTCCAGCAAGTGTAAGAAGCACATCCACATAGCTACCTTTTCCTGCTGTCCACGGCTTGGATGGCTCACTTCCATCCATTTCATAAAAAACCTTGACAGATTTGGAATCCGGTTTTTGCAGGTCTGTGATTACTTTCACGCGATTTTGCAGTGATGCAACCAATGCTTCAGACTCTTTTTCTTTTCCAGTTAACTGGCCGACAGTCCGAATATTCTGGTATAAACCATCGAGATCCTTCGGGTTTGACAGGTAAAATACAGTTAATCCCAAATCTTCGAAGGACTTTACCTGCTCCTGGGTATTGATCTCTGCAGCAAGGATTAGATCCGGGTGAAGGGCAGAGATCTGTTCCAGGCTATACTTGCCCATTGACCCGCCTACGCTGGTGATACCTTTTACTTCAACCGGGAAATCGCTGAATTCATCTCTTCCTATGACTTGTTTTCCAGCACCAATTGCAAACAGAATCTCGGTGTTGGAAGGTGCAAGGGATATGATCTTTTGGGGGACTGTGGATAGACCAACCGTTCGTCCTAATCCATCTACTATTTCGATGGTTTTTTTCTCCTGGGGCAAATTACCAGTGCTGCATCCAGCAATGATCAAGGTGACAATCAGGAGTAATATGCTGATATGAGTAATTTTCTTTTTCATAATAATCCTTAAGTTATATCGATTTAATAAATAAAACCTGTCTCTCGACAGGTTTGGTGAAAAGTCTGTAATTTCTTCAGTACGATTCCACCTCCTTTACGCGAGGTTGTGGTATTAGCAGGAAAGGTGGGCGACCTGACTTGGAATTTACTCCATACAGTTGCGCGACAGCGCCGGACTTGAAATTTGAGTTTCTAACCGGCTTCGCCATTAAGTCTTCCCATCCGGGGGATAGACACCTAAGCTGCATTATTCAATTGTGAATTTATTGTATATCGGATATTTATTTCAGTCAACAATATTTTGGAAACAACTTGTTGACAGTGTTCCATTGATTAATATTTCGCTACATTCCGAAATTAATTCTTTTTTTCTTGAATCAAATCTTTAATGGTTTTTTGGATCCTAGAAGCCCTGGTTTCAGGTTTTTTTGCATCTTCAACTGCATCTACGTATTGTTTTTGGTGTGAATAGGATAACTTTTTCCAATTTTTCCTGGCCTGGATATTGACTTCCAGAGCAGCAGACAGATCTTCCGGTGGAACGATAAAACGTGGTCCAGTATCTAAAGACATCTCAATTTCCACTATGTCCCCCGCTTTTAAACCTGCACCTTCTCTTAGCTGCCGGTTTACACCCAGGTAATGTACTCCTCCATATGGGCTTATTGTGCTTTTATAGGGGAATCCATTAATTGTTCCTATCACTGGAACTCTTGACCTTGATCCAAACACTTCAAAAACATTAAATGGGATGGCAAGAAAGGTTGCAGAGCTATCCGGTTCCCGTGTTAAAGTTGCCTTGAAACGAATGGGTTGAGGATTAGATATTTCAGCCATATCACTCCAATTTAACTACAAAAATATCCACAATTTATTATAACATCCGTAATTATTGTTATTATGGAAGGAATATATGGTTGTGACCCCTTAATTTAAGCGAGGATTCGATTTTTTCCCCGATATATAAAATAAAACAAAATTGTGGAATTAATAATGCTGAAGCGAAAAAAATTGCTCACTCATGTATTAATTTTATGTGTGTGGACATTGAGGAAATCTCAATCAATTCGTGTGGTTAGACACAACGCGATTTTTACCGAATTTTTTTGCATTATATAAAGCGCGATCAGCCTGTTCTACCAAAGCGGAAAGTGTGGTCATATCTTTATCCAAACTTGCCACACCAATACTCGCAGTAACCTTTGCTTTACCCTGAGTGGTCTCGATCCTAATTTTCCCTATGCTATGACATATACGGTCCGCAACATCTGTAGCTGCCTTTATATCATTTTCCGGGAGTAGGATTATAAATTCATCGCCGCCATATCGGGCGATGAGATCCACATTTCTCAATTTGCTTTTGAAGACATCAGCCAGCTCTTTCAATAGTCGATCACCGACTGGATGTCCAAAACTATCGTTTACATCTTTGAAATTATCCAGATCGATCATTAATGCAGCTAAAGGATGTTTAAACCGGATTGCCCGCTCAATTTCCCGTGAACCCATTTCAAAGAAACTGCGCCGGTTCTTTAGGCCAGTTAATTCATCGGTGTCTGCCTTTAGCTGGGTTTCAGAGTAAAGGCGGGCGTTTTCGAGGGCAATTGCTGCCTGGTTCGCGAAAGGTTTTAATCTTTCGGCATCATTGATGGAATAGAAGTTCACTGTTCCTGAGAATAAACTGATAAATCCAATGACCTGCCCATGTACTTTTAATGGAACCCCGATATATGATTTCACCCAGTGATTCTGCGGTAAGGGATTCCAACCCTGGTTTATTGAAGTATCCGGTATTGCCACGGGTTGACCGGTTTCAAACATACGATTCATATTTGGTCTTTCAGAAATTAAAAACGGTGGATTCTTTGAAATGTCTCCTCGACCGTTTTCAATATATCCTCGCCCACGCATCACTTTAAGATAACCCTTCTCCAGTAATAGAATTGCTCCAGTGTCGCTTGGAAGAACTCGGTCGGTGTTTTCCAAGATCCTGTCCATTAGATTATCTAAATCGAGGGTACTATTCAAGACTTCAGATGTATCCAAAAGTGCTTCAATAAATGTTCTCTGGTTTCTTTCAGCCTTTTCCAACAATCTCCGTTCGGTTTTATCTGAGAAGATCCCGCCAACCATGACCCCTTTTTCGGTTGTGATAGGAAATGGAAGAACGTCAACAATGATCCTATCTCCATCTGGATGCTGCATATGCATTTCTAACGGTGTTTGCTTTTGCGCCGAGCCGCTGTTTCGGACGACCCGTGAATAAACTGTCTTTATAAAACGTGAAATCCGTTCCGTTTTATCTGCGATTGGAAGTAAACTTTCTAAGACATCAGCGAAAGGTTTATTCTTTACAGTTCCCTTTTTTACCCCGGTTAAATCTTCCAGGCTCTGATTCCACTCGATCACCATTCCGCTTTCATCTAATAAAAAGATGCCGACAAGGGACTGCTCGATGAAACTTCTAAACTTGGTTTCACTTTCCTGTAATATACTTCGAGCTTTTTTAAGGTCAGTAATATCTCTGAGGATTCCATAGGTTGCGGCATATTCTCCATTAGAATTATATTTAGGGGTAGCAGTCACAAGAATTGGCACCGCTGTACCATCTGCTTTAAGAATATTTAATTCGTAAGAAGATTTTTGGCCTTTTTTCCTAATCCAAGTTTCATCTTTGATTTTTTCTTTTTCTTCAGTACTAAGGAACTCTTGCATATTTCTACCCAGAAGCGAACCTTCGGAAACGCCAAATATTCCATCTGCTGCCGGATTTGCATATAAAATATTCTCATGCTCATCAATGATTGCGACACCTTCGCCCTGATTTTGGACAAGCAATTTGTACGACCCCTGAACTTCTTCCAGGGTTCCTAATAATTGATTGAAATTTTCCCCGAGCCTGGTAATTTCATCTTTGCCTGAATTGGATGTAATCCGTGCATTTGGCTGCCTTAAGGCATTTATTCGCTTAACATCTCGGTTTAGATCCATGATCCGTTTGAAGAACATTCGATCCAATAAGAAATAAAAAACCAGGAGAACTATTAGTACCAAAACCAACAGTGTAGAAAGTAGATAATTCAGGGTACTTATACCCTGATAATAAATATCACGAGGGAATCTAACTTCCAAAACCGCAAAAGGACCTCCATTAACATCTCGCAATAGTTTATACCCCGCAAAAATATACTTATCTACAACTTGAGATGGATATAAAACACCTTCCTCCAGCAGCCTACTCATTTTTATGATTGAAGTATTCGATTTATCGATGGGATAAGTTGAAATATTAATACTGGTATTTAGTTGATCCGCAAGATCATTCATTAAATTCTGATTTAGGAATCGCCCCATAAGAACAGTCCCATTTGTAGGACCTGATTGATCGCTATGGATAACCGGAGATGCGACAACCAACATCGGAGATTTATTAAAATAAATAATCCCTGACGTTTGAGGATCTTCATCCGTAGATTGAAATATTAAAGGGTATTTATGGTATAAATCAGAATTATCGATCGATGAAAAAGTAACCCCATTCCCATCGAACTCGACCACTTTTGTAAAAACGACACTCCCTTGATTATCTACAAATTGGATCAGGTTGATTTTTAAATTAGCAAGTGTATCATTTGTTAAATTTTCATCAATATAATCCTGATTGTGATCAGCTATAAACTGATAAGTATCATCCCAATAAGACCAATCAACGATTGTACTCTGCATTTGATTTATTATTGATGAATATGTATTTTCAACCCGTTCAACATTTTGTTTTGCAGTAAACGTTTCCAATCTCGAATAGCTTTGGGTCAAAATAATGCAAGCGGTACCAAATAGGATTATTACGGATGTAATAAGTGAAGCCAACAATGTAAGAAATGATTTTTTCTGTAATGGCATTTATGATCTTTCTCGGTAGTGAAGCAGTACTTACCCAAATGTACTATATCTCGCATACAGTATATACGTTTTAGAAACTTGTGCTTATATGAATTATGTAAATTCTCCGTAAAAATATTCTATAGAGACTACAAAATTAATATTCTTATTGCATGGCATGATTCTGGCAACTTATTATTAGCTACCATTTAACAATAAGGAGTTAATGGATGAAGAAATCCAGCTGGTTACAAATTTGGTCCCTAACCATCATCATGAGTATGATCCTTTTTCCAGTTACATCTGTCTTTGCAGCTGGCACTGGTTTTTCGACAACCATCACCTACCAAAATGTCGGAATGGATATTGCCCATATAACCATACTGTATTATCCGGAAGGTCAGTCCACACCAATATCCATTGCCCGGCCGGATTTACCTGTCGGTGCCAGTGCGACTGTATCCATAGGTAACCTGGAAACGACACCTGCAAGCTTCAAAGGTTCCGCAGTGATCAAATCAGATGTCGAGGTTGCTGTGTTGATGACTCAGATTCCTACTACTGTTAGCATCAAAGCACGACCCCTGACAGGAGCCACAACTAAAGGCTCTGCTAGTATTTGGTTGCTTTATGTCGCAAAAAATACCGGGACGACAGCGATCCTTTCAGTACAAAACCTTGATAACAACCCAGCTAATATTAAATTTACTTTCTATGGTGGAGTTAACCCGGTCATCATAAGTAAAAATAATATCCCAGTCGGTGGATCAGCCTATGTTGATCTGGCGGATTTGAATGATCTTCCGAATTTATATGTAGGGTCAGTCCTTGTTGAATCCGTTCGGGCTGGTAACAACACTCCCGGGAAGATCACAGGCATGTCTCTCTATTCTGCAGGAACTTCCACCGACGCGAATGCCACTGAAAGCATAACAGGTGGTGGAACAACAATATATATGCCGGTTGCCATGTGTTATGCATTGGGAGGTTTGAATTCCTCATACTTCGTTTTTAATACTGACCCCATTCAATCTGCTACTGTCACAGTTACATACAATACCGGAAAATTCGAATCTCAATCCCTGGCTAGTCGTACAGGTCGTTTTTTTAGTGCATGCACTCCTAAATCAACTGCTTCGGGTTATTCAGGTTATGCAACTATAAAGAGTAATGGTCCATTGATCCTGGCCAAGGGATTAATTAAAAATATGGGAGTGTCTGCCACCTATATAGGCCAATCCACTGGAGCAGAAAAACTCGCTTTTCCTTATGCTCTTTATTCTGCTTCACAATTTTCAACGGGTCAGCGTTCTCAAACAACTATTTCCGTAATGAATTTGGGTGGGAATCTGGCAGCAGGTGCAGTAAAAGCCAAGTATTTTGGGAAGGATGGAAAATTGATAGGTACTTATTCCTTTCCTGCATTTTATTCAGGAGTAAAAATTGACACTAATGCTGCTCAACTCGGCGCAGCAGGAGCGGAATTTGGATATTATTCAGACGGAACTACTGGTGGAAGTGTAATACTTGAAGGGCCGGTCGGAAGCTCATTGATGGCAGTCGGGTTAGTATTAAATGTTGTGTCCGCTGGTGTCTATTCTGGTGAAATGTATAATGGAATTTCTCCTGTCGGAACCCCATAGTTCATTTTCAGTTTTGATATTAGTCTATTAACATTAATTCTCACCATGAAAGAGTGGTGAGTTTTTTTATCAAACCGGATAATATATGTAAATTGAGATTACAGAAGATGCGAAATTAAAATCCTCAGGCCAATTCCAATTAGAATTAGTCCTCCCAGCATTTCCATTCTTTTTCCAAATTTCTCACCTAACCGATATCCTAATAGACACCCTATGATCGATAAAGTAAATGTTGTGACTCCAATAAGCAATGCTGTCTGAACGATTGGGGTTTCAATTAGGGCCAGGCTCAATCCAACAGCAAGGGCATCGATACTTGTGGCTAATGAGAGTATGACCATTAAGTTTCCCCGGGTAGGATTATTCTGATATGATTTCGGATCAGAATTTATCCCAGAACGGATCATATTTACCCCTACCAATACCAATAATATAAAAGCGATCCAGTGGTCAAATAAATTTATCCATCTAGCAATCGTACTCCCAGCCAGCCATCCCAGAAATGTCATTAATCCTTGAAAAAGTCCAAAATGGAAAGACAGTCTTACAAGAGACCGATTATCCCTGGTTGTTCCATTAGTCGCCACACCCAGCGAAACCGCAAAAGCATCCATGGATAAGCCAATGGCAATGATCATTGTTCCAATAAAGTCCATAATGGAGGCAATTATACCCAAGTAGACTAAATTTGATATCCGATGAAATTAATGATTTTTAGTTTGATCCAAACTGGATTGACCCTGCATCCAGTATCTGGTCTGGTTGAACAATCAAATCTTTTGCTTTCCCCGATTCATCCATCACGATCAGATGTTCAGACAATGGATCACCGATAATAATTACATACTCACCCGTAGGTATCAATGAAAAAGAAAACTTTCCAACCTCATTTGTAATCGAGGATAGGCTATTGGATGTATCAATGATATATGCCGCCTTATTATTACTGCGAAAGACTTCTGCAAGATGAACAGGAGTACCAGGGTTGGGTGTGCCTTTCTGATCAATAATCACCTGGCCGATAATTCCACCTTTGCCAGGAAGTATTTTTGGAACAGCCGATTTCCCAAAGATATTTTGATTATCGGAGATCACATGACAACCTGATATTACAAAACAGACAATAGCCAATAAGAATATCAAATGTTTTTGCATGTTAGTTTCCTTCTAATATTTTCAATTGCAAGAAACTGACCATCAGTTATTGTTTTTATTAATAATTTATTGTTATTTTCTCCCGTCTGCATGATAATTGGACGGCTAGTTCTTATTTGAAAAGGTATTGATTTATTTATGAAGGCATTCATTAAGAGGTTATTTTCAGAGGGTTTTCTTTTCTGGGGGAGATCCAGAAAATCCCGAGCTACATCCTGGATTGTTTTAGGATTACTGATTTTTGCTACCAGTATTCTTGGTTATAGTGTTTTTGGATATAGATTTAAGGGAATCCTGAACGAAGAAGAAAGAAACTGGTTGAATCAGCACCCAATAATAACTTTAGCGCCTGATCCCAGTTTTGCTCCGATTGAATCATTTGACGATAATGGAAATTATGTTGGATTAGTAGCAGATTATTTTAGTCTTATAGAAAAAAATATTGGGATTAATATTGATGTCATTCACCTCAATTCCTGGAACGATGTCTTAGACCAGGCAAAAAAACGAAATATTGATGGGATAACAGCAGCGCAAATCACCCCTGAAAGATCAGAGTATTTATTATTTACATCTCCAATTGTTGACATCCCCAATGTAATCATCACGCAGAAAGATTGGACTAAGCCATTAACGCTCAAAGATATGGCTGGGTGGACGATCGCTATAACCCGTGGTTATGCGTTGGAAGAATATATAAAAGCCAATTATCCATTAATAACAATTTATCCTCAAAATAGCGATCTTGAGGCGTTGGAAGCTGTTTCATTTGATCAAGCGGATGCCACTGTGGTTAATCTGGCTATTGCATCAAATCTCATTAATGAACATGGAATTACTAACTTAAGAATTGCTGGTGATTCTGGAAAAAATAATCCATTATCCATCGCTGTTCGTTCTGATGATCCAGTTTTACAAAGAATCATGGAGAAAGGATTGAAGTCGATTTCTGACGAGCAGAAGAGAGATATATATAAAAAATGGATTGGATTGGAAAATTTTAGTTTTACATTTCAAAACCAGTTATTAACCGTTACTTTTTGGGTACTGGCAGCATTAGCTATACTGGTTTTTACATCCATTTTTTGGAATGCATCTCTTCAAGCCCAGGTAAATTTGAAAACTTCTGCATTAAATAGGGAACTCGCTGATCGTAAAGTTGCTGAAGAGAGATTGAATCAACAACTTGCAAATGTATCTGCCCTTCGGGCAGTAGGTGTAGCAATTAATGCGAGCATGGACCTCCCACTGACATTAAATATTCTTCTCGATCAGGTAAGCTCTAAACTTAAGTTAGATGCTTGTGATGTTTTATTATTCAATCCTTATACCAGAACACTCGATTATGCGGCTGATAGGGGTTTCCGAACTCCTTTTATCAGGGGAACAAGTTTACCAAGGGGTGATAGTTTTGCCTGGCAAGCAGTACAAACAAGAAGAACCATATTAATTGATAATATGGAAACGGAACCTGGTCAGCTTTATGGTTCTCCTTTCCAAGAATCAGAAGGTTTTATAAGTTATATTGGCATTCCTTTGATCTCTAAAGGAATAGTGAAAGGGGTTTTGGAAGTATTTCAGCGAAATATTTCAACCCATGACCAACCTTGGATGGATTTTCTTGAATCCATGGTTGGCCAGGCAGCCATTGCCCTGGATAACGGATCATTATTCCAGGATTTGCAACGGGCAAACCTCGATCTTACTTTAGCATACGATGCTACGATTGAAGGTTGGGCGAGGGCATTAGAACTTCGTGACGGCGCAACAGAAGGCCATTCACAGCGAGTCACCCAAATGACCATAGATCTCTCTATCCAGTTGGGTGTCCTTGATTCAGATCTTGTGCATATTCGACGAGGTGCCTTGCTGCATGATATTGGGAAAATGGGAATCCCAGATGATATTCTTCGAAAGGCAGGACCTCTCACTGCGGAAGAATGGGTTATTATGCGAAAACATCCATTCTTTGCCAAAGAAATGTTAAAAAATATTTCTTATCTGCAACCAGCTTTGGAAATTCCATTTTCACATCATGAAAAATGGGATGGGAGTGGCTATCCTCAGGGTCTTTCTGGTCTGAGAATCCCGTTAGCTGCAAGAATTTTCGCTGTTATAGACGTTTGGGATGCACTTTCATCCGACCGTCCGTATCGTGGACCTTGGTCTGAAGAAGATGTTTTCAAATATATACGGGATAATTCAGGTTCCCATTTTGATCCAAAAGTTGTATCGAAGTTTTTATTAATGATGAAACATTAGATCCAACTTATCAGGTCATATTGAAAAGGATTATTAATCTGCTATCAACTAGCAGCTTCTTGTGGTTTAATATATATAACAACTTATTGCGAGGGAAACTATTGGCAAAAGATACCCCCATTTCATTAAAAAACATAATCATTTATTCAATTTATGTCCGTAATCACAGTGCGCAAGGAAACTTTGCAGGGGTAACTAATGACCTTGAACGTATCCGTTCCATGGGAGTGGATATCATCTGGTTGATGCCGATCCACCCGATTGGAAAGCTGCATAAAAAAGGATCATTAGGCTGCCCGTATTCGATCTCGGACTATAGGTCAGTAAACCCGGAGTATGGTACTCTGTCTGATTTTCAAGAGTTGATCGATAAATCGCATAAATTGGGGCTTAAGGTCATGATTGATGTGGTTTATAACCACACATCGCATGACTCGGTCCTGGTAAAAGAGCATCCAGAATTCTTTCACCAGGATGCGAATGGAAATCCAATTACAACTGTACCAGATTGGAGTGATGTAATTGATTTAAAACATCCAAACCCTGGACTGACTACCTATTTGATCGATTCATTGAAATACTGGGCTTCACTTGGGGTTGATGGGTTCCGTTGTGATGTTGCATCGTTAGTTCCTGTTGAATTCTGGCAAAAAGCCCGCAACGAATTAACGAAAGTGCGTAAAGATATCATTTGGCTGGCAGAGAGTGTTCATGCTGCATTTGTAGAACATCGACGTCAATACGGTTTGGCTGCAGTTTCAGATAGTGAGTTATATTCTGCATTTGATCTTACCTATGATTATGATATTTGGCCACTTTTTCAAAGTGTTATAAAAGGGAAAGCTCCGGTGAAAAGGCTTTTGGAAATGTACCGCTTTCAACATGCAATTTACCCAAAAAACTTCATAAAAATGCATTGTGTTGAAAACCATGACCAACCAAGAATTCAAAAAATAGCAGCGGGAAAAAAACAAGCTCTCGCCTGGACAGCATTCGAGGCATTTAACGATGGAGCCTGGTTGATCTATGCGGGTCAGGAAGCAGGTGAAACCCATACACCATCCCTTTTTGAGCGTGATCAAGTCCGATGGAAAGGATATCCATACCAAAAATTCTTAACTACCGTAAACACAATAAAAAAACATCCGATCATAAGTGAGGGGAAAATAATCCTTCTTTCAGCAAATCCTGTTATCCAGGCAGCTTGGAGATCGGAAAAAGGTGTTTTATTGGGATTATTCAATGTAAAAGGAAAGTCACGCAAAATTAAAGTATCTATTCCTGACGGGAAATATCATGATCAGGTAAAGAATTCGCAAATAGTAGTGAAAAATGGAGTGATAAAATGTCCGGAGATTGCATATATTTTTGAAGTGCCCAAACTTCTCGATTGTAAACCAATCACTTCCAAATTGCTTGATTAGTCAATTGCACCGTTTGCTTATGCCTCTCTGGAAATGGAATAAGTAATAATATGAGTACTAACCCGAAAGAACAATTACACTTAACATTGAAATTGCCTGTCAAACCCATGACAGTCTTTAATGCATGGATTGACAGTATCGCCCATAGAGATTTCACTGGTGGCAATGCTGTCATTGATCCTCGCAATGGAGGAAGTTTTTCCGCATGGGATGGTTATATCACAGGGATTTTACTTAAGCTCGAGCCATACCATCGCATAATACAATCGTGGCGAACAACAGATTTTCATCCCCTTGACCCGTCTTCACACCTTGAAATCATCCTCACTGAAGAAGATGATGGAACGTTGCTTAATCTGAATCATACAGAAATTCCATTTGGCCAAGGTCATCAATACGAGCAAGGATGGATTGAATATTATTTTGAGCCCATGCTTGGTTATTTCACATACCTCGCAAATGAGACAAAAGAATAACTACTTAATTCAAGAACTGAGGCTAAAATGTCTGAATCATTGAATGTTTTTTCGGTTTTTTCTATTCCAGCAAAACAGATATATGAAGCATGGATGGATTCAAAAGAGCATAGTGCATTTACAAATTCTGAAGCAATCATAGATCCTCATGTTGGGGGGGAGTTTTCTACCTGGGAAGGATATATATCAGGAAAAACAATTTCTCTGGAACCGTTCACGCGGATTATTCAGAGCTGGCGAACAACAGATTTTGAAGAAGATGATCCCGATTCTCGATTAGAAGTCACCTTTGAAGAAATGGATTCGGGCTGCAAAGTTACATTAAACCACACCGGGTTACCTGATGGCAGTAAAGATGAATATATTCAAGGTTGGGAAGATTATTACTTTACACCCATGCAGGAATATTTTTCAAAATAACTAAACTAACAATTGAATATTATCTAGATTTGGAGGTGGTATGGACCCTATTTTAAATAACCTATTCATATTAACCATTCCAGTTCTGGAAAAGATCATCAGACCAATCATTGTCTATTTCTTTCTTATCATTGGATTGCGTCTGGCTGGTAAGCGGGAATTAGGACAATTAAACCCGTTTGACTTGATCGTGTTATTGACAATATCAAACACTGTTCAAAATGCAATTATTGGGCAGGATAATTCGCTTATTGGTGGATTGATTGGAGCTGCCACATTATTAGTTATCAATTATCTGGTAGTCAAGTTAATCCATAAGAATAGGTTCCTTGAGAGATTGCTGGAAGGGGACTCAGAGTTCTTAATAAAAAATGGTGTTCTTCAGCAAAAAATTCTTGATAAAGAATCAATTGACCAAACTGAATTGGAAATTGCCGCACATAAACAGGGTTTTGATTCATTGGAAGTCATAGATTCAGCCATGATTGATACTGAAGGAAATTTAAGTTTTGTTGCCAAGAAATCAAATGTAGATGAGGAGAGACATAAGCAGCTACTTGATAGAATTAACAGTTTGGAAAAAGAGATTCATCTTTTAAGCCAAAATCGGGCTACTTAAATCAATCCAATACTACTTTTAACATCAGAACCAGGTAGTTTTTAATCCATGGATATCTGATACTTCGGTTTTTCTCATTCCGAGAATCATCCAGGGAAGCATGGCAAAAATACCTACAAGGGCTGGTCCACCCAGACCCATGATGAATGCTGATAAGATCGAGCTGATTCCAGTGATGATGTACATGAACACGGGTGTTCGTTCACTCAGGTCCTGAATATTTGTCTTAACCAGTTTATTCACTATGAATAAATATACACAATAAGTCAGAAATGTCGTTAACCACCACCCTGCGAAATTCTGCAAGGGGATCCCGAAATATATCCGGGAAGATATGGGTCCATCCCAAACCCAATGTCCAGCTTGAACCATAATTGGGTCCAGAACGAGATCCCAGGCTGTCATAATAATTCCACCAACTGCAGCCACTGGCAGAATCATCCAACCGTGGGGATTAGGTGACTTCAGTATCCTGGCAGATATCACAAGGGAAGGATACATCATCATGAACCAGGCTGCCGGTATCAGATAAGGAACAAGGCCGAGAAATTTAGTGCCAAGGAGGTCTGTATAATGGTATGGTCCATAAATCCAGCCAGTCGCCACTCCCACACTCTCCATCGAGAGTGAAATAATAAAACAAGATACCAACAACAAAAAAACTCTCATCCAACCCAATTTGGATGCACCATTAAATAAACTGAATAGAAAACCACCCAGAGTGTTTATTGGTGTCAGGAAGGGAGGATAATTCCACCGGAAGAAAATTGTTAACAGGGAATAAATAGTTAAAACTGCGTATAAAGCTAGAAAGCCAACCGAGATAAAGTTCACAAAATTGCCTCGGATTGATTATAACCAAATCCAGCATAAAATAATAAATTCGATATTAATAATTCTATTCTTTTGTAAATACAAATAGAAGGAGCAGAGGATATTTGGGTAAAAGAATGATTATTAATTGGTCAATAAAAAAAACAAAATAGTCCTCCTATTATTAATTATAAATAGTTGGATGATCAAATCATATTAAGGCTATTGAGTTTTACGTTCCTCAATTAATCGTTTAATTTCTTCAAATCTCTCCTGAGTAAATGGCATGATCCTCGCAAATAGGGCAGCCATCAAGTAAAAGAAAGCTGTGCCCAGTCCCAGCACAAGCCGTACAGCAATCAACGCTGAAGTAGGCTGCACTCCTGCTGGATTATTTTCAATATAGCCAAAAATACCTAACAATCCGACCGCCAGGAAAATAACCAAGGCTGATGAAGCTTTGTAGATTAACTGGGTTAACCCCATGTAAAACCCCTCACGCCTTACTCCGTTTTGATACTCATCAAATTCAACAACATCCGGGATCATTGACCATGGCAGCACCTGGGTTGCGGAAGATCCGACACCTGCAAGAACTGCAATAATGATAACAACTGTCACATTTCCAACCGGTGCAAACAGCACCATCAATAATGGGATGAGGAAAAAGAAAGCAGCATAGATATAAGCCCGTTTTTTCCCTAATTTTTCCCCAAGAAAGACCCATAACGGAACTGATATGATGGCAATAACAAGAGGCAATCCCATTATCAGTGAAGTAATATCGTCAGGAATTTTGACAACATCTTTCAAGAAGAAAATCACGGTAGCCATGAACAGGTCAGCGCCGATCTGGTTGGACACGAACATAATGATCATCAACCTGACTTCGCGTACCTGCCATAATGATCGCAATTCTTTCCAAAATCCTTTGCCAAGGATCTTTTCAGCATCAGCATGAACCCTTTCTTTCGTACCCAGAAAAGTAATTAATACAAATAAGGAGGTTACTGCACCAAATATGATGCCCATGATTGGATAACTTACCGGGTATTCACCCCTTCCAGGGAAGATATTATCCACAATAACTGCAACTCCTGCTGCAGCTACCAGGTTGCCTAGAAAAGAAAATGCCATACGATAACCGGATATTGATGTCCTTTCATCATAATTTTGTGTTAGTTCCGGCATCAAAGAGTTATAAGGTATCGTCACAACGCTGAAAACGACGTTAAATAACACCATAATGACCATGTAATAGATGAATAGAGTTACCTTATCCTGGGAAGGTATAATCCACAACAACCAGAACAAAATACCAAGGGGAACGGCTCCGGCAAGGAGGAAAACTCTTCGCCGCCCAAAACGGCTGCTGGTTTTATCAGAAATGATTCCCATTAACAGGTCGGTAAGCGCTGCCACGGTACGTGAAACCCAATATGTCAGACCCGCCCAAACCGGTGGTAATCCGGCTACATTGACGACAAAAAAGATGAAATAGAAATTCATGGCAGTGATGGCTAAATTGTTGGCGAAATCCCCCAATCCAAAAGCTACCTTTTCTTTTACGGGAACGACAAAACCTTCTTTCATGAGTTCCTCCTTGCCAGAATTGAATGGTTGTTAGTATCTACGATCGAAAACTTTCCAAGCCCCTTGAACTTCTTCTCCACTTATCAGTAGGATGTCTTCAAACTGGAACATGGCGTCTGATTGGATCGGATGATAGAACACATAATCGCCGATTTCAAGTGTTGTTCTGGAAGATGCGTTGATGGTCGATTGGTTCGGAACCAGGTTTTGATTTGGAGGATCAGTAAGAAGCGGGTTGCAAAAGACGCCCTTCGGAGCCACGAAGTTACCTGCCCAACCGCCTCCATAGATCTCAAGGCTATTTTGATAGTTCGGATTCCACCACGATATTAATCCTGATAATCCTTCAATAAATGGAATTACTGCACCTTTGCGCTTTTTCAGTACCGGAGTAGCGATAAATTCTGCAGGAAGTAAATCTTTCAAAAAGTGAGATGGATATCCGGCTGGCCGCAAGATCGCTCCTCCAATGCCGATATCGGTAATATAGGAGTATTCTTTGAACAAACTGTAAGTTCCGCTCCCGCCACAATTAAACGTCAATTCGTCATTGAAAAGGTCTGGATAATTTTCTCGACCAAAGTCTATGAAAGATTTATAAGCTGATAAATTGTCTTTAAATTCCTTTAATGCGGCATTTCTGGGAGAACTAAAAATTCCAGGAGCATGCGGTACATGCCCCTCATATCCCATAAAACCGCTAAAAACCAGGTGATCCGGGTTTTGTTGGATGATGTCAAATAATTTCTGGATATCATGATTGTTTTCTGCGCCGCCTCGATGAAGGCCAATGTCAATTTCCAGGTTTATCCGTAGTTTCAATTTGTTTTGGACCGAATATTGAAGGTACTCTTGTAAGTGGACAGGAGTATCGATCAGCCACTGGATCTCTGATTGGGCTCTTGAAATTTGGGTTTTCTGGATCTCCTGGTAGAACTCATCAAGGGCAAAGACAGGGAGGGGTTTCCCAATCAAAATATCAATTCCTGGTTCGAAGTTATCCAGAATCACCTTGATAAAAGGCCGATGAACGAGCATAAATTTATTCGTTTGGACTTTTGTCCTAATCGTACGAATCAAATCCACACAGGGGATGGATTTGACAACAATTCGATAATGAGAATCGGATGGTATATTAGCCTGGATGGTTGTGATGTTTCTGTCCAGTCGGTCAAGGTCGATCAATATTCGGGCAGTACCAACACCTGCCTTCTTCAATGCAGAATTTAGCTGTGCGAAATAAGGGTTATATGGTCCGCCAATGTCCTTTGGTTTGAGCAGGATTATTAACAAAACTAGAACAACGAGGATTACCAGGGCAATAATCCATTCCATTTTGTTTACCCTCCCAGCAAAAATGTCCTTAACCGATGATCGGTTTAACAAGTTTTATGAATTGTTCAGCCTTTTTGTCGATCTCGCTATCTGTTGACAAAATATTTAATCCAAAATCAGTTCCCAACCCGGAATCAACCACGCCAATGCTCAAGTTCACTGCCCGACTAACTAAATCATCAGTTTTTGGGAGCATGTGCTTCTCGTATAACTTTCTACCTTCACGATCTTTATAAGCAAGGATTTGTTCCATATTGTTATAAACATGCCAGCCAGATTTATCCACTGTTTTTGTTCCCAGGGCTATGGCTACTCTCTGTGCAGTTACGACATCCTCGAGGAGGATCGTAAGTAATGTTGCACATTCCCCGGGATCATTTATCGTTCGGAATTGAAGGCCTTCAAGATGGGCTGACTTTATGATTTGTTTAAATCGATCTTTCTTCGTCCGCAGCGAATGAAGAATAAAATCCAGCTTCCGCAATTGTGCCAGTGCGAAAGCGCCAGTAAGCTCGTTCATTCGCATATTAATGCCGATCAAAGATCGTTTCCCGATCTCTGAGCCTTTTCGGAGTGGCATGTGCCCCTGGTCATGAAACCCGAAAGCTCTTTCATATAAAGAACGATCATTAGTGACCAGTAATCCGCCATCACCCGAATTGATAACCTTAAAATTATTTAATGAAAATGCCCCCATTTCACCGAATGTCCCTAACATTTTCCCTTTGTATGATGCACCAAGTGCCTGGCAGCAGTCTTCAATCAGGAACAGCCCCTTTTCTTTTGCCAGCGCTGTGATTGCATCCATATTGCTGGGGTTTCCAAGCATGTGCACAGGCATGATCGCCCGGGTCTTGGGGGTGATTTTAGCCCGAGCGTCTGCCACATCCATCGTAAGGGAATCATCTACTTCGACTAAAACAGGAACTGCACCAATGGCAATGATAGATGAAAACGATGCTACAAAAGTGTATCCCGGCACTAGTACTTCATCGCCCGGTTTGATACCAACGGCAGTTAAACAGGCCATGAGGGCACCTGTCCCTGAACTAACTGCAACACAATGGGTTACTCCGGTTCGTTTCGCAAATTCCTGTTCCAATGAATATACTTTGTGCAAGAATTTTGGATCTTCATCACTCCCATAACGGGATAAATGACCAGTACTTAATACTTCTAAAACTTCGTTCTTTTCTTCTTCACCAATCAAATAATATCCAGGTCCAGGCATAATCCTCCTAACTATTGTCGTTTCCAATAAGGCTGCAATTTTTCATAGGTAATGATCTTTATCCCCTCGGTTTTGATAGTTAGTTGGCATTCCCTGGAATTAAAGAAGGAATAATCAGCCTGTCTCACCCTCCAGCGAGGATTGATAGTGCGCAATTCAGCAGTACCGCGGGCAGGATGAATTGCCCACTCGGAAAGACCTTCTGGTAATTCATGCAGCATTTTTAGGTATATTTCTGCCTTTCCGATGGTGGGAAGATCAAAACTATCGAGGTCTGGATGGTCAATGACTGGATAGCCAATACTTTTGACCACTTTCATAAAATTATTTTCATGTACCCGTAAAGCTAGCCCATATTCCCGGGCTAACCGGATAGACATTCGGAAAATATCCTCCCTGGAATCATGAATATTACAGTGGGAATCCAGTTGGTTAGGATGTAAACCATAGGAGTAAGCACACTCGATTTGAGCACGCCACTCAATCTCCAATTCATTCAGATCTGCCCTCAACACCAAAGCCTTTTTTTCAGTTTCAAGCGGGAAAAATCCCTGTCCATCCACGAGTGTTGGTATTTTTTCCGGGGATGAAAGCGGTCGCCAACGGAAGATCTTATGTTCGCTGATCGTTGTCAAATGAACTCCATGAGGTATGGCCGGGCGAGCTTTGAGTAAGGAAGCTCCTTGTATTCCCCATGGAGCCGGCATCATGATAGTACACGAACTGGCGGTACCTTTTTCAAGGGTGTGAATGGCACTTTGATTACCGGAAAAGCACATCCCATAATCATCAATGTTCAATATTAGAAGGCGAGTACCTTTTGGATAGCCAAGAAGTTCAGTAGTCAACATTTGCATCACCTTTTATTGGAAATATTATATTGCAAACGTTTGCAAAATGCAATACCTTATACCAATAATTTTACAATAAATCAGGCAATAGCAATCTTCGTTCGAATCACTTACAATAAACCCATGGAAAATTTTGACCCAACTCCAAACACTCAAACAGGTTATTTACTTCAAAAATCAACAGATTTCCTGGATCTTGCCACCAGAGGGAAGAATTCCTGGTGGCGGTACCTCTTATCAATATTTTTGATCTTATTTGCTTGGCAAGCTTTTGGCGCAATACCTTATGCAATACTCATCTTGCTTCAATTAACCAGCCAACCACTAATTTCTTTTATTGGCATCAGTTTTAGCTTTATTTGTCTGATGGCGAGTTTATTGTTATTCGTTCGATTTGTTCATAAACGTAACCCGGTTAGCCTGATTACTGGCGAGAAAAGGATTTCATTTAAGAAAATATGGATAGCAGCCGGTATGTGGGCCATCATTGTTGTCATTACTACGGTCATTGACTCCCTGGTTCATCCGGGATCTTACAGTATTACTTTTGAATGGAAAACATGGGTTCCTTTTGCATTGGCAGCCATCATCCTTACTCCCATTCAAACCAGTGCTGAGGAATTATTATTTCGAGGCTATTTTTTGCAGGGATTGAGTTTCATTACAAAAAGAAAGTGGGTATTAGTTATTATTAGTGGTTTGATCTTTGCCGTTCCTCATTTTCTCAACCCCGAAATGAAGTATGGATTTGTTATTATGGCCTTGTTCTACTTTAGTTTTGGGGCAATCTTAACAATGATCACGCTGAAGAGCAACCGGCTGGAATATGCCCTCGGAATCCATGCAGCAAATAATTTAGTGACCATCTTGCTTGCCAATTACAAAGACTCAGCATTACCTTCCCCATCTATTTTCATGGCAAGTATAGTTGATCCTGTTTTTAATTTAGTTAGTTTTCTCCTGGGAGCAGGGTTGATATATCTGCTGCTATTCAAAATTTTGCCTGAAGTAGGAGTTCATGAGGGAAATCTATAAATTAGAACTAAAGACAACCTGTTTAGGTTTAAAGGTTTCCCTTAATAATGATAGATATTATTCAGGAATTTCAATTAATGTCAAAGGCTAATAAAATTGTTAGCATACTAAAACAATTTGATTTTACATTTTCAAGAATCAAATGAGGTAATTTTCCACATGCTGCCAGCAAATATTATTGGGATTGTCTTTGGGCTTTTATCTGCTGCAGTTTGGGGCGCAGGTGATTATACCGGAGGAATTTCAACCAGAAAATTCAACTCCCTGGCAGTTCTGGTAGTTTCCGCTTTTACCGGTTTGTTGTTATTAATACTATGCACATTTATCTGGCCTGAACCGTTTCCAAAATGGCCTGCGATCCTTTGGGCTGTTCTGGCTGGTATAACTGCTGTGCTTAGCCTTGGTTTCCTTTATAAAGCCCTTTCGCTTGGAAATTCTGCTATAGTAGCGTCAATATCAGCCGTTATAGGTGCAGCTCTTCCAGTCTGCTATGGTATCCTAATTGCCGGTTTACCTAATTTAATAAAGGTAATTGGATTTATCCTGGCAATCCTGGGAATATGGTTAGTTTCGCGCGTCTCACATGAACGTAATAAGATCATACCTGGAAGTATAACGCTGGCAGTTCTTGCAGGGATCGGATTTGGTGCATTTTTTATTGTCATTCCGCTTGCCGGACCAAAATTAACATTTACTCCATTGATCATTTGCCGTTCAACATACTTTACCATCGCCTTATTCCTCCTCTTGCTCCAAAAGAAGGAATTGGGAAAAGCAGCTATCTCCCCCTTGGTCTGGTTTAATGGATTCTTTGATATTACCGGTACTGCCTTATTCATGTTATCCAGGCAGTATACCCGTTTCGAGTTTGCAGTGACCTTATCATCACTTTACCCGGCGATAACGGTCCTTCTTTTCCGTATCTTTCAGAAAGAACATATCTCAAATATCCAGTGGTTGGGATTAAGTTTGTGTGTTGCAGCAGTAATACTCATCTCTATCTAAACCAGAATTTCACTATATTCTAAAAACTATAGCAATAGATGATTTGCCATATTTTCGCTTTTCACTAGTGGATAAATAAATACCTATATAAATAGCAAATAATCGTGCTATTATAGTGAATATAGTTAGATTATTGTTTCAAATTAAAGCTCCAATGACGAAAACATCACCTCCGGGGCTAACACGGGGGTGATGTTGCATTTTAATATGGAAATTTATGAACAGACTGTTCCAATCAATGGAAATCTTATGCTCAATCTTGATATAAAAACAGTATTAATTAGCCAGGTCGTAAGTAATGCAATTTGCGCTATTGTAATGTTCTACCTGTGGAGAAATAACCGGAAACAATCCCCAGAAATTGCCTACTGGTTTGTCGATTTTGTGCTGCAATTCCTGGCAATATTCCTAATTCTTTTACGCCCCAATATCCCACTATTCTTTTCGATCATTCTTCCAAATGCTTTCGTTATCGGAGGAACTATCCTGTTATTTATAGGATTGGAAAGATACATCGGTAAGGTAAGTTCCCATTATCCCAATTATATTTTGCTGGGCTTATTCCTCATCGTCCATTTGTATTTCACATATACCAATGAAAGCCTGCAAGCCAGGAATATAAATGCTTCGATAGCTCTTTTCGCTATATGTGTCCAGTGTGCCTGGTTGTTATTGCACCGTGTGGAAAAATCATCGATGCAGGCTGCAAGGCTGCCCGGCACCATTTTTATCATCTATTGTGTGGTCATCTTTACCCGCATTATTATGGATTCAACCATTGCACAGAGCAACGACCTGTTCAAATCTGGTCTCTATGATACTTTGATCCTGCTTACCTACCAGATGCTTTTTATTGGCCTCACCTTCTCATTATTCCTGATGGTCAACCGCCGGTTGTTCAGTGAGCTCGAACTTGATACCAATCTACGGAAAACCACCCAGGAAGAGTTAAAAGCCAGCGAAGAAAAATTCTCCTTGGTTTTTAAAAACAGTCCGGATGCGATAATTCTCTCGGCTTTGGAAACTGGGAAGATCATCGAAGTGAACGAACACTTCTACAAGTTATCTCAACTTACCAGGGAAGAGACCATTGATAAATCAACCATAGATTTATCTTTTTGGGAAAATGCCATAGACCGGGTAAAATATGTCGAAAACTTGAAGAAAAATAACCGAGTTAGCAACTTCGAAACAGTGTTCCGCAACAAGTCCGGGGAACTCTTTCCCTGTTGGATTTCCAGCGAAGTGATCGATATTAGTAATTCCAAATATGTCATTTCTGTCATTCATGACCTGACTGAAAAAAAGGAAGCCGATGAAAAGATCAGGAACCTCATCCGGTTTCCCGAGGAGAATCCCAACCCGGTATTGAGGATCGATAGCACAGGTAAGATACTCTATGCCAACCCTGCCAGCAGAGAAATTATTGACTATTGGCAGAGTTTGTACTCGGTTGGTGTTCCGGTATTCTGGGGTAATTCCGTTAACGAGGCGTCCACAATGCACCACACCGTAGAAATTGTTGAGGATTTCAACGGGAAAACATTTTCCTTTATATTATCATCTTCCCCCAATGCCGGAATCCTTAATGTCTATGGGCGGGATGTCACTGAGAAGATCAAAGCCAGCAGGGAGTTGGAAATTGAGCGAAATAAGTTAAAAAACATTCTGGATAGGATGAACGATGGTGTTTACATCGTGAACAAAGAGTATGACATCGAGTATGTGAATCCTGTCTTTATCAAGGAATTTGGTAACCCGGGTAACAAGAAGTGTTATGAGTATTTTAATGATCTTGAGAATCCATGTTCATGGTGCAAGAATAGCGAAGTGTTTGATGGAAAAACCATCCAATGGGAGTGGACCTCACTAAAAGATGGAAAGATCTTTAGTATTTTTGAAACCCCCATCAAAAATCTGGATAGCTCCACTTCCAAAATGGCAGTCTTTCACGATATTACAGAGCTAAAAAAAGCTGAACTGGATTTGAGTGAAAGCGAAGGTAAATTCAAATATATTTTCGATCATTCAAATATCGGAAATTCCATCACCTTGCCTACTGGAGAGATTCACGTAAATAAGACATTCGTAGAGTTGATCGGATATTCTGAGGAAGAACTCCAGGGAAAAAAATGGCAGGATATTACCCATCCCGACGATATTGCACTCACTCAATCAGAGATGAATACACTCACTGTAGGAGAAAAAGAAAGTGCCCGATTTGTAAAAAGATATATCAGGAAGGATGGCTCAGTACTTTGGATAGATCTCAGTACTTCCATCCGGAGGGATAAGGCTGGTAATCCGTTGTATCTAATGACCTCCCTGATGGATATTACCGAGCGAGTAAAGATGGTAGAGACTTTGCAAACGAATGAAGCTCGCCTCCGTGCAGTCCTTGATTCTACACCCTTCCCTGTAGCCATGGTCGATGTGGAAGACAACATTATCCATTATTGGAGCCGCAGCGCTCTTGCCCTTTTTGGCCATACCGCGCCAACTTCATCTCAGTGGTACCAGCTCGCCTATCCGGATCCAAATTACCGGCAAAGTGTAATAGACCGCTGGAAAATATTCCTGGAGAAGGCTCGACAATCTTCCCAACCGGTTAACACTGGAGAATATCGGGTAACCTGCAAAGATGGTTCAGTGCGTATTTGCGAGCTTTATGCTTCTTTCCTAGGAGACTACCTGATCGTCACTTTTGACGACATCACTGAGAAGAAAAATGCTGAAGAAGAAATTCTTCAATTAAATAAAAACCTAGAAGAAAAGGTGGAGCTTCGCACTCGCCAGCTGACAGCTGCCAATAAGGAATTGGAAAGCTTCAGTTATTCAGTCAGCCATGACTTGCGTGCACCCCTGCGGGCACTGGATGGATTTTCACTGGCAATCCTGGAAGATTACACCGACAAGCTGGATAGTGAGGGAAAAAAATACCTGAACCGGATCCGTGAAGCCAGCCAGAAAATGGCGAATTTAATAGAATCCATGCTGATATTATCCCACGTGTCCAAAGTTGATCTTACTCTCACGGATGTAGATCTAACATGTCTAGCAGAGGAAATCTCTGCAGAATTGACATTACACAACCCAGAACGCGATGTGACCTGGAAGATCGAGCCTGGAATGACTGTAATTGCAGATTCAACCTTACTTAAAAGCACCCTGGAAAATCTGATTGGGAATGCTTGGAAATTCACATCCAAACATCCTTCAGCTACCATTGAGGTTGGAAGCATCCATGAAAATGGTGAGATGATTTATTTTGTACGGGATGACGGCGCTGGATTAGATATGCAGTATGCGTCAAAATTATTTGGTGCTTTCCAGAGGATGCATTCGTCTACCGAATTTGAAGGTACCGGAGTCGGTCTGGCAACCGTGCAACGTATCATCAACAAACATGGTGGAAGGATATGGGCTGAATCAAAACCGGATGCTGGAGCTACTTTTTACTTCACATTAAATAAAATAGGAGAGAAAAATGGCTGATAGAAAAATCTTATTAGTCGAGGATAACCCGGATGATATCGAATTAACCAAAAGGGCTTTTATTAAGAACAGAATTCAGAATGAGATCATTGTTGTGAATGACGGTGCAGAAGCATTGGACTATCTCTTCCGAAAAGGTAAATTTTCTAACTTGCCTGAACCTTACCTTCCAGCTGTCGTTCTTTTGGACCTCAAACTTCCCAAACTGGATGGTTTCGAAGTTCTGCAAGCGATACGAGCGAACGAAAAAACAAAACTCCTGCCGGTTGTGATCCTTACATCTTCGAATGAAGAACAGGATATCATCAAAGGCTATAACAGAGGCGCTAACAGCTATATTCGCAAACCGGTAGTATTCGAAGAATTCATTGAAGCGGTGGCAAAGCTGGGCATGTACTGGCTGCTATTAAATGAACCCCCAATCAGGTAACATTTATAAGAATAACTACAAATGGAAGAAAAAAACTTACATGTTTTAGTAATAGAAGATTCAACAGATGACTCAGAACTCATCCTGTTGGAATTGAAAAGAGGTGGCTATAGTCCATCCATCCAAAGGGTGGATACTGAAAAGGAAATGCGTTCATTTCTCAGAAGGAAGAAGTTTGATCTCATTACTTCCGATTTCAGGATGCCGCATTTCTCGGCTTTAGAAGCTATAAAAATCTGGAAAGAGAATGAACCTGGAATCCCATTTTTTGTTATTTCTGGTGTAATCAACAATGAAGAAGCTATTGCTCTCATGAAAGCCGGTGCAACGGATTATATTTTAAAGAATAATTTATCCAGGCTGGGTCCAGCGGTCGAACGAGAACTCGTGGATGCTGAAGTACGCAAGGAGAAAAAACGAATTAGCAAAGAGTTGGCAGCTAGCCAACAACTCTACCGGATCATAACTGAAAATATGACTGATACGGTTTGGATCATGGATATTAAGACTCAAAAGATCACCTACCTCAATCCGGCAGCCAACAAAAGTTTCGGTTATTCAATTAACGAATTGGTAAAGCTAACCATAAATAATATTCTCACACCTGAATCCGTAAACCTGCTACGCCTGCAAATGAAAAACGCGGCAATTGATGGGGAACATGATTGGGAATCGGAACATCTAAGGTCGTTTCAGTTGGAATACATCCGGAAAAATAAAACACATTTCTGGAGTGAGGATATTCTGGATACGATCAGGGACAGCAATAACCAGATAACACACATTCTGGGAGTAGGCCGTGATATAACCCTTCGCAAGAAGCAGGAAGAGGAGTTAATGCGTTCCCGGGATTATATCTGGACATTATTTGAGAATTTCCCTGCTTTGATCTGGCGCGCAGGTTTGGATAAAAAATGTAATTATTTAAATAAAAGCTGGCTGAATTGGACAGGCCGGACCCTGGAACAGGAATTGGGAGACGGGTGGACTGAAGGAGTTCATTTGGATGACCTGCTTGGCCGAATGCAGACGTACTTTTCTGCTTTTGAAGCGCGTAAACCTTTCCAGGTCGAATACAGGCTGAGGCACGCCAGTGGAGAATACCGTTGGATCATGGACATCGCCCACCCTTTCAATGACCTGGACGGCAATTTTGCGGGTTACCTGGGTTCATGTTATGACATTAATGAAGAGAGGCAAAACCGGGATAATATCGTCAAACGTGCCGAAAAGATGGGCAAGTTATATGAGATCACGCGGGATTTAAACAGACACCAGAGTCTCCAAACGATCTTGGATCTGGTTTGTGAAAAGATGATGGATCTTATGTCGGTATCTGAAGTGGGAGTAAGTACCTTTGATCCAAAACAGGATGCCTTAATAGTAAAAAGCGTTAGAGGATATGATATTCCTGTTGGAATGGTAATTCCCAACGGTGTTGGAATAGCTGGAAAAGTCATCCAAACTCACAAACCTATTATATTAAATGATTTTGCCAGCTACGAAGCAAGACTTCCTCAGTTTTATAATGCTCCGTTTGCTGCCACCATGACGGTCCCAATGCTATTTGGTGATGACCTTATTGGTATTATCGGCATAGGGGAGTTTAAACCTTCCAAAAGGGTGTTTACAGAAGAAGATCTGAATTGGGCATCATTGCTAGCCAATGCTGCTGCTGGTGCAATTCATAATGCTGAATTGTTCCAAACCGTGCAGACGAATGTCGACCAGTTGGCCATGTTATATGATGCCGGCCTCGCGCTGAATAGTTTGCTGGAGCCAAAAAAGCAACTGTCATTTTTGTTGCAGATAGCTCAACAAGCCCTATCTTGTGAAAGAATTGCCTTCCTAAGTTTTAATGAAGATACTGGAACGGTAGTATATGAAGTAGGACATGGCCTTCCTGAAAAACTTGTGGAACATCTAACAGGGATTGAGATTACAGCGATAATGGGTGATCCAATTGATCGATTGATGCAAAGCCATCTACCTGTGGAGTATTCCAATATGGATGTCGATATAAATTCTGAAATTATCGACCCGGGTCAAAAATCCTATCTTCTAGTGCCAGTCATTCATGATGGCAACATAATCGGTATTATTGCAGCCAGTGACCAACAGGAGTATAAATTCTCGCCTTCAGATGAACGCCTGATGGTTCTTTTCGGTAACCAGACGGCTGTTGCAATCATCAATTCCAGGATGTTTGCTGAGATAAAAAACCGGAGCAAAGAATTGGAGGCACTAGCCTCAATCTCCGCTGCAATGCGCCCTGCTCAGACATCCAGTGAAATAATCCCAATCATTCTCACAAATTTGTTAAAGCTGGCAAATGCCAAATCTGTAGCATATCTTAAATTCCTTCCTGAAAGCCACGAATATCTCATAGAAAATGCATTCGGGCAAGGAACATCGGATATAGGCATGAAAGTTAGTAAAGAATTAATCTATCAACTAAAACTGAATATTCGGAAACCTGTTTTTTTCCACCCAAAAGAAATTAAGAATTTCAAGAATCAACCGAATTGGATCACGAAAAATAATGAAGCTGTTTTTATTCCTTTGTTGATTGACCAGGAAGTAGCCGGATATTTCCACCTTGCTTCAGATAAACCCCTTGCAGAAAACATCCTCAATATCCTTCTAGCAGTGGCAGATATGGCAGGCAATGCCCTTAATAGGGCAACCCTGCACGAACAAACAGTAAATAGGCTGGAGCATCTTTCTGCTCTTAGAACCATAGACAATGCGATCACATCCAGTACAGATCTAACATTTATTCTTAATATATTAATTAAGCAAGTTAAGGAAAAGCTAAGGTTGGATGCAGTGGCAATCCTTTTATTTGATCCGATCACCAATTATCTCGAAGATGCTGCCACCATTGGATTTCATAGTCTCGAGGCAACAAAAATAAAAGTTCGTGCGGGAGAAAGCTATGCTGGTAAAGCAGCATTATCTCGGAAAGTGGTGCATATAAAAGATCTTAGTCATGACCCTGAAGGAGATCTGGACAACTTTCAATATTTTAAAAAAGAAGGATTTATTGAATATATTGCAAATCCATTAGTTGTTAAAGGGAAGTTGGTCGGAGTATTGGAAGTTTTCCACCGGACTGCATTAGACGTAGATGATGAGTGGTTAAGTTTCTTGTCGGGAATTGCCCAACAAGCAGCCATTGCCATAGATAATGCCAAACTTTTCCAGGAGCTGGAAAAGTCAAATCTCAACCTTATGGCAGCTTATGATTCAACATTGGAAGGCTGGTCAAATGCGCTTGAATTACGCGACCGTGAAACCCAAGGTCACAGTAAGCGTGTTGTTGATATGACCATCGAAATTGCTTTACAAATGGGATTACCTTCTGAAAAACTTATCCAAATGCGGCGCGGTGCGCTATTACATGACATTGGCAAAGTAGGCATCCCTGATTCCATCCTCCTCAAGCCTGGGCTTCTTACACCGGAGGAAAGAAAGATCATGGAACAACACCCAGTACTGGCGTTTAACCTGCTTTCTTCCATCGAATACCTGCAACCGTCACTCGATATCCCCTACAGCCATCATGAAAAATGGGATGGAACTGGCTACCCGAATGGTTTAATAGGTCAAAAAATACCGTTACAAGCCAGGATATTTGCAGTAGTTGATGTGTATGATGCACTGACATCAGATCGCCCATATCGAAAAGCCTGGACAGAAAAAGATGCATTGGAATATATAAAAGATCAAACTGGTAAGTCTTTTGACCCGGAAGTGGTGGAAATATTTCTAAAACTAATAGGAGAACGGGATATTAATAACTAGAACTATTATTTATGACAAACTTAAAGTAAATTTATAAAAAATAGGAGTGGATCTTTTGATCCACTCCTATTTAGAATTCATACACCCAAGTATGCTTCTTTGACTTGCGGATTATCCGCAATCTCCTTTGCGGGGCCGGATAGGGTGATCCTGCCCGTCTCCAGTACATAAGCCCGGTTAGCCACTGAAAGTGCCATTTGGGCATTTTGCTCAACTAAAAGAATACTTGTCCCTTCCAGGTTGATCTCTTTTATGATCCTAAAGATCTCTTCCACCATGATCGGGCTTAATCCCATCGAGGGTTCATCAAGCAGAATAAGCGTGGGCTTATTCATTAAGCCTCGTCCGGTGGCAAGCATCTGCTGTTCACCGCCTGAAAGTGTTCCACCAAGTTGAGAGATTCGTTCTTTCAAACGCGGGAAGCTCCGGAAGACCCTCTCCATCATTCGATTGATCTCAGCCTTATCATTAATGATATATGCACCCATTTCCAGATTCTCACGAACTGTTAATGGTGCAAATATTTTCCGTCCTTCCGGAACATGGCTGATACCTTGCCGAACTATCTTTTCGGCTGGTGCCAATGTGATGTCTTCACCTTTAAAGGTGATCGAGCCACTACGGGGGCGAATGAGACCAGAAAGAGCTCGTAAGGTTGTGGATTTTCCTGCACCATTTGCACCGATCAATGAGACGATCTCACCTTCATTGACATTAAACGAGATACCCTGCAGCGCATGGATCGCGCCGTAATAAACATTGAGGTCTTTGACTTCAAGCAGCATTTGCGGCTCCCTTTCCCAAATAAGCTTCAATGACTTTTGGATTAAGTTGAATTTCTTTGGGATTACCACGGGCAATGACTTCGCCAAAATCCATTACAGTAATATATTCACAAATTCCCATAACCACCCGCATTTGATGCTCGATCAGTAAGATCGTCAGATTGAAATTTTCACGTACAAAGTGGATCAAATCCATCAACTGCATAATTTCTTTTGGATTCATACCTGCAGCAGGTTCATCGAGTAGGAGCAACTGTGGTTGGCAGGCCAAGGCCCGGGCAATCTCCACTCGGCGTTGTTCACCATACGGTAGGTTCCTGGCGATTTCATTCTGAAAACGTGAAAGTTTCATTACTTCAAGCAGATCTTGGGCTTTTTCAGTAAGTTCATTCTCTTTTTGAGAAAAATTCTTATTTGAAACAATACTGTCAAACATGGAATAACCGGCTTGAGGGTGGAATGCAATGCGAACATTGTCGAGTACAGTCAGATTGGAGAATAACCGGATATTCTGGAAAGTACGACCGATGCCTGTTCGGGTGATCTCATGCGGTTCAAATCCTACCAGGTTGATCCCATTGAATTTAACGGATCCTTTTGTAGGAAGATAAATCCCGGTGATTTGATTGAAAACTGTTGTCTTCCCGGCTCCATTTGGTCCGATCAGACCCACCAAGGTCGCCTTGATTGATAGTCAAATTGAAGTCGTTGACAGCGCGTAAACCTCCAAATAACTTGGTAAGTCCTTCCACTTGAAGCAAAGGAGTTTGTTCAACATTTGTGTTATTCATGCTGGCTTTACTCCTTCTTTGGTTCCCGATTTACGTAAGGAAATCATCTTAGATTTTAAGGAAACCCCATTCGACTTCACCTAACAGTCCTTTCGGACGGACAAGCATTAATAGAAGCAAAGTCAGAGGATATAGAACATAACGCCACGAAGGTGCTTCCGGACTGATCTTTCCCAGTATTTCACGCAGCATACCTTCCAGGAAGAAAATCCATCCAAATGCTGCAGTGACTGTCCCGGTCATACTACCCAGCCCGCCAAAAACGATAATAATCAGCGGATTGAAGCCAACTAGAAAGTCAAAAGCCTTAGGACTAAGGAAGCCAATATAGTGTGCATAAACAGCACCTCCTATACCTGCAAAAAGGCTGCCGATCACAAAAGACATCAGTTTGGTTCCCGCAACATCAATACCCATTGACCTGGCAGCAATCTCATCTTCACGGACAGACAATATTGACCGACCAGTAGATGAACGAATTATGTTACGCATAACTATGATCACGAGCAACATAAATAAGAATGCCCAGAACCAGGTGGTTAACTTGGGAATTCCGATCATTCCCCGGCCGCCCTTCATTTCAGGGAACGGGAGGATGGTATCGGAATTGACCATCAGTGTATAGATGACGATTGAAAAACCGAGAGTCGCAATACCAAAGTAATCTGATCCAAGTGACAGAACTGGCAGTCCAAACAGAAAACTGACTTCTGCGGCGAAAATCCCGGCAAAAATGATCGCAAGGAAAAATACAATCTGCATTGGTAACCCTTGCGCAAGAGGTCCAAGGCTTGAAGAAGTACCTAAAAATGGATCTAAAGCAGGTGCGACTGAGTTTACCAGCAAAGACAGCCACAGCCCCGGCAAAAATGGAACCGATCAAGTAGAGGGTAAAAGATGAAAGAACCGGCATTCGGCGTAAATTGCTTAAGAACTTACCAATTAGTAGGATTACCAGCCCTCCCAGAATTACACCTAATCCCAGCAACGACCAGACCGCGGGAATCGCCGTTCACCCAGCGATAAGTAATATCAGCGGCAGCGTATGCTCCAATACCATAGAAACCCCATTGTCCAAGACTGAACTGACCATTAAAGCCGTAGATCAGGTTCAAGGCCTAATGCTACCATTGTCATGGTGCAGGCCTGGTAGAGCAGACCACTATCAAAGTCGTTCAAGTATACTGACACCATTAAATTCAGTTAGTGCAAGCTGAATGATGCCAAAAGCCACGATCCCGCCAAGAATATTTACTGCAATACTGGGGTCTACCTGTCTGCCTGCAATTTGAATTTTCTTGAACTTCACGCCTAACACCCAGAACAGGCCGTAAAGATAGGCAATGACAGCCACAATCTTTACCAAGGATAAAATCATAGTAGTAACATCCATGGTTTCCTCTTATGCCTTTTCTTTTTCTGGTTCGCCAAAAATACCGGTAGGCTTAATCAACAAAACCAGGATAAGGATGGAGAATGCAATTGCATCCCGCATTGGAGTGGAAATGTATCCGGAAGTCATCGCTTCAGCTTGACCCATGATCAAGGCGCCAACAAACGCTCCGGGAATACTGCCAATCCCTCCGAGCACGGCTGCCACAAAGGCTTTTAAACCCGGGTAAACACCCATCAAAGTTCTTAATGGATGGATAGGCAATTGCGTATAAGTACACCACCCAGAGCTGCGAAAGCAGCACCAATGGCAAAAGTGAACGAGATTACCTGATCCACTTCGATTCCCATGAGGCGGGAGGTCGGTTTATCAAAGGATGTTGCACGCATTGCAATTCCAATCTTTGTACGTCGAACCAGATATTGTAAGAATATCTGTACAAGTATGGTTGCGATAATGATGATGATGAAAATGTTGGAAATTGTGATCGCACCATCGGGAGGAGCAACACCAGCTTCAACCAGGTGTATGCCATCTTTAATGTACCAGGTAACAACTTCAAAAGGTCTTTGATATGGAATAAACCGGGCAGAGAACACAAAGTCCAACAGACCAAAATACTCCAGGTAAAATGACACACCGATTGCGGTAATTAAAGCTGCAATTCGTGGAGCGTCACGTAATGGTTTATATGCAACTCTCTCAATCGTGATGGCAAGCAAAACGCAAATCACCATAGCTAATAATATGGTCGTTACTGTACCAATTGCTGTCGAGAGGAAAGGGTCAAAACCGGGAAATACCTTTAGTGGCCATTGATGTAGGCCAAATCTTTCAACGGCAAAATAGCTGACAAAAGCACCCACCATAAAAACATCACCATGGGCAAAGTTGATCAGTTTTACGATACCGTAAACCATTGTGTACCCGAGTGCGATCAAGGCATACACAAAACCCAATTGGAGACCATTGATCACATTTTGTGCAAACAGGTATGGTTTATCAAACAAATTAATAATAAGAATATATGCAGCAAGTAAACCAATGATAATTAAAAATATTTTGCCGATCCATGCCAGGAACGAATTCGGCGATACGATGATCGGTTTTTTTTGTGGTTTGGAGACGGATTGCATTTGGCAAACTCTCCTTCTTAATTAGGATTTTAACAAGGATAAATGGGGACGGGCTCTACCCGTCCCCATTTATTATAATAAAATTACGGATTTACAACAGAATTGAATTGTATGCCATCTGCTGTAACTTTAAGGATGGTGGCTGATTTTACAGGGTTGTGAGAGGAATCGAAGGTGATGGTACCTGATACACCTTTGAAGGTGATACCTTCGAGAGCGGCTTTTACCTTGTCTGTATCATCGCTTCCAGCTGCCTTAATTGCCTCTAGCATCAGATTGGTTGCATCATATGCAAGCGCACCAAGAGCATCTGGGGTCTTGTTATATTTTGCTTCAAACGCTTTACGGAAGTTCTGAACTTCTGGGCGAGGATCATCCGGGGAATAGTGGTTTGTGAAGTAACCGCCAGCGGCAGCAACTTTATCCAAATCTGCGGAATCCCAGCCATCACCGCCCATGAATGGAGCAGTAATGCCTTTTTCCTTGGCCTGTTTGGTCGCCAGGTTTACGATGTTGTAGTAATCCGGCAAATAGACCATATCGGGCTTGGCATCAGCGATTTTTGCTAAAATAGCAGAGAAATCGGTGTCACTGGAGGTGTATGATTCTTTTCCAACGATAGTTCCACCACCGGCTGTGAAGGATTTCTCAAAGAATTCAGCTAGACCCTTAACATAATCATTTGCCTGGTCTGACATAACGAAGGCTGTTTTTGCACCTAATTGCTCTATCGCGAATTTGGCAGCAACCTGACCCTGGAATGGGTCGATGAAGCACGCACGGAAAATATAGGCTTTGGTTACACCATTGCCATCAACGGTAACACTCGGGTTTGTGGATGTTGGGCTAATTTGTACGACCTTGGCGGCGTTTGCGATTTCAGAAATCGGAATGGAAGCGCTAGAGCATACTTCGCCAATGATATAGTGTACTTTATCCTGGTTGATGACTTTATTTGCAGCGTTTACGGCTGGATCAGGTGTGCACTGGCTGTCTTCAACAATGGGTACGATTGTCGCACCTAATACTCCGCCCTTGGCATTCCATTCTTCAATAGCAAGTAATGCGCCATCGCGGGTCATTTCACCAAAGGTAGGAACTGGACCAGAGAGAGGTGCAAGAACAGCAAGTTTCAACTCTTTGGGGGCTGCTGCACCACCGCATGCGGTGAGCAGAAAAGCAACAATAACTAAAACACTCAACAACTTAAATGACTTCATCTCGTTTATCTCCTTCAGATAATGTTTGAGATTGTGTAATAAGCACAATCAAATGCAGGGGTTTTACCAAGTACTACCCATTTCAAATTTATTTATGGGTTGTCTACCACCTCCCTTCAGAAGTGTCATACTGCTCTAAATGTTTTACTTAATCTATTGATTGTACATTAATTTTATATTAATATTGGGACTATTGAGTTATAATTATTTATTCAATAAATGTCAAGTGGTAAAGACATCATTTTGGATATTTCCTCATCAATCGCTTGACTATTTTGCAGGAACGCATAGAATTCATCCATTGAACGTCAATTGCAGAGTAATTCATTAAAGGAGAAATCATATATGACCAGGATTGATTTAGCCAACCCCAAATTGATTAAAACTATTCTTCTTCTGCAATTCATTCCGATATTATTATTTCCTCCATCCACCTTTGAACTAACCTCGCAAACCTGGTGGCTGCCCGCGATCCTCGTGGTTTTGGCTATTGTTGGTGTTGTCCAGGTCTTTAGAAAATCCGTCGCTCCATGGCCACTTTTCCTGATCTCTTTTGCGCAAGGTTTTAATGTGATCAGCAGGTTGTTGATGCTTATGCCACAATCAACACAGGGTGTTCAAGGCCAGATTTTTAATGCACCATTTTTTATTCTCTCGATTATCTCCATGCTGGCATCTGCCTTTGTTCTCTGGTACGTGGAAAAACCTGAAGTCAAACAACAATTAATGCGATAATCCATCCTGATTTTATAAACGGGCGGCTCTCAAACCGTCCGTTTTTTATTTGGTCTATATTTGATCCCATCCCACATATGATAGATTGTCATTACAGGGTGTCTAAAGATCATTCGAGGACCGGAAAACCGCATTACATTTCTGATTTGAATTCTTTGTTGGGTTGCATAGCAATGAACCGTGCAATTCAGGCAAGTGGGTTTTTGTTCCTGAAAAGGGCAATGATCCAGTCGCATTGAGACATAATCTATCAAGGAAGAACATTCCTTGCATAAGGCAGCCTGCCTGTGATTTTCAAGGCAATAAAAGTCAACCATTGCCTTGATCGTATCTCTCTCACGATCAATTCTTGTACCCGGCTTCATCACTACCTCAATAGATCATATTGGGTTATTGTATCCACCGATTATTAAGATTAACTGATAAAATTCCCCGGTTTTTTATTCCGGGGAATTTATATTATTCATCGATTATGGACTGGTCATTGTCAGGTGCGGTTGGTAATCCTTTTTCTTTCCACAAACATAGTGCCAGTTCATCAGAGTTAACAACTACACCCTGGTGAGAAAAATACTGGCAGACACGCTTCACATCCCTGTGGAAGATAGGCCAGGCGTTCTGGTTTGCATGGCATGAAAATGATTGTGGAAAATCTATCATCCAGATATTCTCTTCCCAATATAAAAGGTTATAAGCAGAAAAATCACCATGGATCATGTTGTGTTGAAGCATCAAGCGAATATTTTCAACAACCTTGCCAAATAACCGCGCTGCTGAACGCCGATTGAGATTAACAGTATTCAAAGTAGGAGCAGGTGTTTGCTCATCGCCAATATATTCCATAAGGATGGCATTATTGGCGCAAACATATGGTTTAGGGATGGCACCACCTGCCTGATAGAGAATTTTCATTGTATTAAATTCGTGTTGAATCCAATCTATATGCAGCAAGTGCAATCCGAAATTCGTCCGTTTAGTGATGGCATGTTCAGCCCTGTGATCTTTTATCTCTAAACCTGCATCGTCCAGGTAAGCACGTCCTTCCCGATAGATATGATCATCTTTCAGGTTGCGGAACATACGCGGGCGGTAGACTTTGGCAGCCAACCAATCCTGTCCAGTTGTTTCGTTCCCCCGGCATAAATACACCGAAGCTTCTTTGCCGCCTTTTACCATCCGAACAACATCATCAAACCAGTGTTCTTCATAAAAACCACCCAATGAATTCGTCAACCATTTCCCTTCAAACCTGGAAGGTGTATAGGTATATGGGAAATCGTCTGACCGACCTTCCTGGATTTGCGCCAGTAATTCAGAAGGAGGTAATTTATTCATACTCACCGGTAGCTTGTTCTTTCTTTGTACCGGTTTTTTTATATTTAAATATGTTGGCAATTCATCAAATTCTTCAAATGCATCTGTGTCTATCATTATGTTTACTCTCTAAAGCTTTAAAAACAAAACCCCAACTTTCGTTGCGGTTGTTAAAAAAAACAACCACAGGGCGTGCCTGTGGTTGGATAAAAGGGAGATCCCTCTACTTACATGTCCAAAGAGGAGGCGCGCAGAATATAAGTGTCAGTGCAAGAACTTTTATATCCATAAAACGAGTGCCTCCTTTCAGATTAGATTTACATTAATATATCAAACGATTTATTAATAGTCAAGGGGTTTGAGCTGATTCAGTGAATAACTTGTTAGAAAATCAATTCCTGTTTTGTATTAATCTCCGATTTCTTTCATAGTCTAAATAATTTCGCTATCTCATCCATTATAAAAGTGACTACTTGCTCAACAGGTATTGTTCTGATCTCATCTTCATTGCGAAGTTTCAACTCCACCCCCCCTTGTTTAAGTGAGCGTTCTCCAATAGTTAAACGGATGGGGCATCCGATCAGGTCAGCGTCATTGAATTTTATTCCCGGGCTATCGTTTCTGTCATCAAATAATACCTCGACCCCTGCATCAGTAAGGTCTTTGTATGTCTTTTCTGCTATAGGGAGTAGATCCAGGCTTTTTCCAGGTAGAACAACAAGATAAACCTGATATGGGGCAATCGTGATTGGCCAGATCAATCCATGGTCATCATGATGTTCTTCAGCAACACAGGCCAGCAGCCTGCCAACGCCTATTCCATATGAGCCCATGATAACGGGTAAATTCACTCCAAGTTCATTTTGGAATATGCAATTCATAGCTTCACTGTAACGGGTTCCTAACTGGAAAATATTACCAACTTCGACTCCCCGTTTTAGGATGATTGGGGAGCCGCAATCCGGGCATGCGTCCCCTTCACGAACATTTACCACATCACCAACTATATTTGCTGAGTAGTCACGCCCGTAGTTGGTATTGATGAAATGGTAACCTTCTTCGTTCGCTCCAGCTGCCAGATTAGTGGAATCAATGATAAGTTCATCAACAACTACAGTGACATCTTCGGTAAATCGTAATCCAATCGGTGAGGCATAACCAGGGACAGCCCCGGTATTTTTGATCTCGTCATCTGTTGCCGGGCGAAGTTCAGTAGCACCTAGAATGTTCATCAGTTTGGTTTCATTTACGTCCATGTCACCGCGAACGATGACAAAAACAAAGAGCAATTTTTCACGATTAGGTAGTTGAGCCATGAAGAAGACAGCTTTGGCTGTCTTCTCAGCAGGAATTTGAAGATAACCAGCTAAATCCGCTATCGTGGTGGTGTGCGGAGTGGCTACTTTTTGAAGATTTTGGAGTGGTTCATTGGTATTTTTCGGTCGACGAAATTTAGCTGTCTGTCGGTTGGCAGCATAACCGCATTGATCGCAGAGTACGAGTGTATCCTCACCAATTGGGGACAGATACATAAATTCATGCGCTATCTTTCCGCCCATCATGCCGGTGTCGGATTTTACAGATCGTACTGGTAAACCACATCTTTTGAAAATGCGTTCATAAGCTGAATAATGAGCCTGATATTGAGTTTCCAATCCCTCCCAATCTTTATCCAGACTATAGCTGTCTAGCATGGTGAATTCCCGCACACGGATCAAACCTGCGCGCGGCCGCGGATCATCCCTCCATTTGGTTTGGATATGGTAGATCAGTTGGGGGAGCTGCTTATAAGACCGAATTTCACCACGGACGAGATCACTGACAGCTTCTTCGTGCGTCATGGCAAGGACCATATCACGCTGATTTTTATCTTTAAACCGTCCCATTTCACTACCAATTGTGGACCAGCGCCCGGTCTCCTGCCATAACTCTGCTGGTTGTACCACCGGCATAGTAACTTCCTGACCACCAATTCCTTCGATCTCTTCCTTCATGATCTGTTCGATTTTCCGCATGGATCGTCGCGCCAGGGGAAGATAACTAAATATTCCAGCAGCATGCTGGCGAATAAAACCCGCCCGAAGCAATAACTTATGGCTGTCTGTTTCAAGATCTGCAGGCGTCGATTTTAGAGTTTGTGAGAATAGCTTTGACATCCGCATGGATTTACTCCAAAAATTAACCAGAAATTGTAATCTTATATATATATTGTTTGAAAACTGGTTACATAAAAGCTAACCATAAATGCGCAGTATGGTAAAGCACGGGTGTAAGGAGGCTGCCCGTCTTTTTCATTATCCAACTTAACAGGATAGCCAGGGTAATTCGATATAGAAACCCCCCTAATAGCTGCAGGCCATCTCCGGAATAAGTGCCAATGGTCGGTAAAGCCCACCAACCTACATATAAAAGTATAGCTGCCAGCATCCCCCATTTTTCACCCAACCAAGCAGAAAATCTGGGTAGAATATAACCACGAAAAACTATTTCCTCACCGAGGACTGCAACAAATGCAATAGCAAGTGTCAGAAACGCTCCCTGGGCAAGACCATTGATAATGGCAAAGATCTTTCCCTGTAAGAAGATTACCAGAATCACGAGCACAGCTCCAGTTTGTAAACCGATTTTTAATCCTGGTTTGCTTAATCCAATACTTAGCAGGGGCTGCTTTCGGAGAAATAGACTAATTCCCACCGGAAATATGATCGCAGCTGAGAAGATTAATCCAGCTGTCAACGCATTGATACTTGCAAATAAGGGTTTAGGTGCATTGAAGAATCCGGGATAGGATGTGAAGTTTATTAGCTGAGCGAACAATAAAGGTTGAAACCTTTGCACTAAAGCGGTGAATAGCAGAACCAGGATTCCTACAGTCAATGCTGCACTTCCTTCCCGTTTGGGGTAAAGGAATTGTAACGGTCGTCTATTTTTGACCACTGGACTAATGGATAGAATCAATACTACCGCAATGACACCAACAATTTCACTGATTAATAATATGGGAAGATTCATACAGGATTTCCATCCTGACCCGGTTTTGATGGATCCTGGTTCTGTGATTGTGGGAGTGTCTCTTCAGGAGCAGGTTGAACCGGCCCAAGGCCATACTTGGATAGATCGATGGTATCTTCCATCTGAATTTGCCCTCTAAGGAAGGAGCCTTCTTCGGTTGATAACGCCATCACAATCACATCTCCCCAAACCCGCCCTGTGGATCGGATTTCCAATTTCTCGGCAATGATATTTCCGCGGACAGCACCGGCAACGATGACTGTATTTGCCACAACATTTTCACAAGTGACTCGCCCGGTTTCCCCGATAACAAGCAAACCACGCAAGATCACCTTTCCTTCAAATGTGCCTTCGACTCTTATTCCACCAGATCCGGATAAATCTCCCGACCAGTTTATGCCTGGTCCAAGGACAGATGTAACCCGTTCCACTGGTGTAACAGGTGTATTGACAGTTGCATTCGGACGTTTAAACATACTTTTTCCTAAGATAATAGAATGATTATAATTTCGTGTTTCTCATAATTGTATAGATACTTTATACCATAAATGGTTTTTATATTGGGGTATGAGGTAAACTATTGATTACAAGTATTCTTATATATTGCTTGGGTTGAATAATATAAGCTAATTTCCTGCAAAAACCAAATATACCCATGATTCTTTTTTAAGGATTTTTCTTACCAACTTTGAGTTTATATTCTGCAGAAATATTCTTACAAAAATAATCATTTTTGCTATACTAAATAATAAATGGAGGAATAAAATGACCCATCTCAAGGTGGGTGACAGGGCGCCAGATTTTACACTCCCCAGTCACCTTGACACAGATATAACGCTTAGCGACCTGAGGGGAAAGATAGTAGTACTGGCTTTCTTTCCAATGGCATGGACACCGATATGAACTGCACAGATCCCGTCCTACGAAGCCGAACTCGGTAAGTTCGCGGGATTAAATGCCCAGGTCCTGGGTATAAGCATCGATCATATTCCCTGCTTGAAAGCATGGACAGAGACATTTGGCGGTATTCATTATCCTATGCTCAGCGATTTTTGGCCGCATGGCGATGTTGCATTGAAATATGGTGTCCTCAGAAGTGAAGGGCGTTCTGAACGGGCATTATTCATAATCGATGATAACGGCTTCATCCGTTATATCGATGTTCATGATATTGACGATCAACCCAGTAATAAAATATTGTTTGATGAGATAAAAAAACTCCGGCCAGGTTATGTGGAGGAAGTCATAGATCCAGCAGAGGTTAAATTACCGCACGGTGGTATAGTCATGTACTGCACAAAATGGTGTCCCGATTGTCGTCGAGCCCGCCTCTGGTTGAATGAAAAAGGTTTGAAATTTACTGAAGTCGATGTGATGTCCACTGTTGGAGCCGATGACCAGATCCGTTTATGGACTGGAGGTAACCTGGTCACACCCACATTTGATATTGATGGCCAGATTGTGATAGATTTTGATGAAAGCAGACTCAGGCAAGTATTAAAGTTATAACCTGTCGAAAAACTTGAATGCTTCGACCCCGATTATTTTTCGAGGTCGATGTTTTTAAGGTGTCCTCCATAAAAACCGCCATGGGATGCTTTTCCAGGGTTCTGGAACGTTATTCATCCCAATACGCGGCGTTCTGATTATGCCACTTTCAGGTACATCGAAGCTGGTGTTGCTGATCCAAATGTCAGAATTGGGGTCACACAGGTTAATCCCATTCAACTTCCCATCCAGGGAAAGAGCCTGGCACAGCTTTGCAGGGCCATCTGTCCAACCCTTATTTATTGGGCCCGGCTTACTGGTTTGAGGTTGTTGACGTAAAGAGCGCATCATATCCAAACCATATACTGGTTCAATACAACGGATAAGCACTGCGGCTGGTGAACCAATGGCACAACAAACAGCATTTAGCATCCAATGCATTCCATAAGTAAAATAGATATAGGCATGACCTGGGGGACCGTACATGATTTTTGTTCGCGGAGTAAGCCCGGCTTTTGCGTGGCAGCCAAGATCTTCTTCACCCTGGTATGCTTCAGTTTCGATGATCACCCCACCTGCCAATTGGCCAAGATATCTTCGGACTAACACTTTCCCAATTAAATTTCTGGCAGTCTCAAGGGCGGATTGGGAATAAAAGTCTATGGGAAGGATATCGAATAAATGGGCAGAATAGTTAATTGCGGTGTTCAAATCCATCGGCTTCAGGTGATTTGATATTTGGATCGCGTTCCAAAGTGAGGCGTAAACCAGTTTCCAGTTTAATGGACGGTTTGTAGTTTAACTTTTTTCCTGCCAGGCTTATATCTGCCCGCATTCTAGAAACCCCACTTTCTGCACGTAAATTGTAAACAACCTGCGGGTGACCACCAGTAACTTCTAGAACTGTCTTTAATAGGTCCTTGATGCTGATATCAGAACCGCTGCCAATATTAAAGATCATATTATTGATCTTAGGCGCGGTTGCTGCAGCAAGCATTGCACTAACTACATCATCAACATAAACATAATCCCTAGTTTGGCGACCATCACTATTGATAACGATAGTTCCATTTCGCATAGCCTGTTTGATGAATGATGGGATTACTGGTGCATGTGATGGAGGTATATGCTGACCAGGACCGTATGCGTTAAATATCCTCAGACAGACAGTTTCAATTCCTGCAATGGACCCTATGGTACGGATATAGTACTCAGCAGAAAGTTTTGAAACAGCATAGGGGGTACGAGGTTGTGGTTCTGCATCTTCTTTAAGAATAAGACTCTTCTGATCACCATACACTGTGCCAGATGAAGCAAAAACCACCCTTTTCACATTCACATCCCGGGCAGCTTCCATGAGGGTTACCGTACCACCTACATTAACATTATTGTAATCACGCGGGTATAACATGGACTCTGGAACCGAGACACGAGCTGCAAGATGAAAAACACAATCGATATCCTGCATTAAGGACCAAAGCTTCGGACGGTCATTAATATCTCCCCTCGTAAAAAAGACCTCAGGGGATAACTTGGAAGGATCACCTGTGGATAGGTCATCCAAACCGGAAACATGGTGTCCTTCAAGGACTAACCGGTTTGCTAATGCTGCTCCTAAAAAACCTGCTACACCTGTTATTAGATAATTCATATGATGATTGGTTGGGAGTCCTTATATTTTTGGATTATAGCACGGAATAATTAAAACATTTCTCCAATCGATGGATTCTCGTGTACAATTGGCAGTGTTTTATTTTTTGTTAATTGGTGTTATAATTTAGACAAATATAGTCCGAATTAGTCCTATGCCTATAGATCATTTTGGTAGAAACATTCATTATCTGAGAATCAGCCTGACAGATCATTGCAATCTGCGATGTGTTTATTGCATGCCTGAAAACATGGTCTTTCGACCGAAGCATGAATTAATGTCCACGGGAGAAATATTCCGTTTGACCAAGCTGTTTGCCCGGATGGGAGTGGACAAAATACGATTAACGGGCGGTGAACCGACAGTTCATCCAGACATAGTTCAGATCGTCGATGGGATTACTGATATTCCAGGTATCCGGTCAGTTTCCATGACAACAAATGGGGTACTATTGGAAAAATTGGCAGTCAGATTAGCTCAAGCAGGGTTGGAACGTGTAAATGTAAGTTTGGATACAACCGACCCGACAGAATTCTTTCAGATCACCCGACGTGATTCTTACGATAAAGTATGGGGTGGAATTCAAGCTGCAGAAGCGGCAGGACTACTACCGATCAAATTGAATGCGGTCATAGTCCGTGGATATAATGACAAGCACATTCCGAACCTGGCAAAACTATCTGTAGAACACGATTGGCAGATCCGGTTCATTGAGATGATGCCATTTGGTGGAATAACCGATTTGCAAACTCACCAGGTTGTTACTTCCAACGAGGTAATTGGTATTATTGAATCTGCATTCGGAAAACTTGAAAGTATTAATGGCGGGAAGATGGATGGTGAAGCAGTTATGTACCAGATTCCAGGTGCCAAGGGACAAGTTGGATTTATTTCATCTGTATCCAAACCCTTCTGCGCATTTTGCACACGTGCCCGCTTGACAGCTGATGGTAAACTCCGTCTCTGCCTGCTGCGAGAAAATGAAGTCGATCTGCTTACCCCAATACGAAATGGTGCTACAGATGAAGACATACGTCAGATGATCGTTACCGGAATTTGGGGAAAACCATGGGGCCACGGGCTTGCAGATGGGGAAATACCGCTGAATAGGACCATGAGTGAAATTGGCGGCTGATTCAAAACAGATCTACTGTTTATAGATCGCGATAGAACTCCAAAGAGTCAACTTTAATTGAAATACTCACACTAAGATCTTTTTATTATGTGATCAATATTCAAATTCTAGAAGATATTCTGATAAATTTACTGTATGCTAACAGGCTGGATATAACCCGTTAATTTTATTATTTTAATAATATATATAGGCAGCAGATGAAAATTGCTGCAGAAAGGGTGCAAAACGTATTTACCCAGTCATTATTCAACCATTTCCACCCTCTAATAAGAACTGTCTGCCCTCCACAGGTATGCTTTGGATGTTTTTCCGTTTCCTTTTGACAGGCTCCACAAAAATAAATCCCTTGCACAGTTGCTCCCAATAATGAGTCAACTACTGAACCGAAATAGCCAGCAAGTGCGATCAGAAAGTATCCACCCAACCCCGTTCGAGCGATAGCCGCAATCCCTGCGATTAATGAAGCCCCAGCCAAAGCACTAATTGACCCAAGCAGAGTGATTCCCCCGGATGTTCCCGCCTCCACCTGTTTGAAACTGGTAATAAGGCGAGGTGCAGACTCGGAAAGACCTCCGATCTCAGTTGCCCAGGTATCCGCGTTTGCGGCTGCAAATGCTACACAAAACATCCACCAAAAAACCGACTGGTTTGAAAAGAAAGCTCCAATAATGACACATAAAGTCGCAACTCCGCCATTTGCCAGTACTTGCCCAGCATCTCTCCTGCTCCCTTTGGCATATTTTTCGTTTACATGTTGTTTTTTTAAAATAACAGACAATATACTGGAGGAAAAAAAGAAAGTTAACAAAACAGCTGTATGAACCAAGCCGCCCAACCCAAATACAATCGTCCCCACTGCTATTGCAGCTAATGCCCCCGACAAGGATAGAAATTTGATGTAATAAGCAATACAAGCTATCAGTAGACTGAGACAAAATCCTGTAAAAATGGATAGAAAGGATGGAAAGATCATGGATTTATCGTAACCAATAATAACGCTATCAGAATAAGGAATCCGGTGACACTACTTCCAGAGCAGATCAGGTAAGAAATGAATTTTTGATCCTCTCTGCGATAGAAGAAAGCACTGGCAACGGTATCGATAAGAAACACTAATCCATTGACGACCGGTAGCAGCAATAATCGTATGGAAGGCACTGGTTCAATGATCTTTCCCAGTTGATAACCAAAAACAACATCAGTTCGGCTTGTAATGATCAGAACAGACCAGAGCAAGACAACAACACCAATCAGGAATCCCGAGAATATCAGATTGCGAACGATCCGATCATCCCATAATTTTCCGATGATAAATGAAGGTTGAATAGATTCAGCTGAGACGCTCTCCAGACTTCCTAATTCCACACCTTTCGAGTAGTAATTTATGAATCCACGCACATCCTCAGGGGAAACCACATAAACAACTTGTGGCGCAGCAACAAGAAGTGCCCCATTCAACCGATCAGCTAAATATTCGACCTTACCCATGCCTTCAATATACCTAATGCCTAAATATGCTCCAGGCAAAGTTAATTTCGGGTTTGGCAAGGTCAGGACCAGATCAGATGCAGGACGGATCCATTGGATTTCCCGGATGGGAATGACCTCAGTTCTTAATCCCCAATGAATGGTTAATACATTCCTATCCAGGTCGTAATATGCCCGGTTAAGGGCAAAGAAACGGTAGCCAAGCATGGGGAGAGGCATGCAACTTATAATGCCAAGGGCCATATAGAGTGCGAATAGAATTCCACCGGAAGCAACTGATGATAACCAGAAAAAACTTACTGCCACACTAATGGACACAAATATAAGCATCCCAAGGATGATCGTTCCTCGTTTTGTGTGCGGCAAAAATCGAACTGTATTCTCGGTAATGGGCATATGCTTGAAGTTTAGAGCATAAAGAAATTTTTAGGAGAATTATTTGGAATATATAAATTGTTCTTAATGTTCGTAGAAACAACTGGACTATACGAAATTGAACAACAACATTTTCCTATTATAAGGGTTCTTTCCAATTATTTCTAATTTCATTAGAATCGTATGATTTCCATTCAAAATTCGGAATTTTTTTATACCATCTTTACTCAAGAAACTGAATACGATAAGCTATAATATCTTAATCTAATTTTAATATATGAATAATGAAAATGACACATGAGAATTTCATTAGTCTGAGAAGCCAGAGTTTTATTGATACTTATTATTAGAAGGCGTTTAAAGGATGAGATATGAAAAATGTAATCAAGTCCATCATTGTTGGTCTGTATCTGATGAGTTTAGTTTTCCTTTCACCTTCACCTCATGTTTTAGCAAATGTGAAAGCCCAGGCTGACTACAATGCGATTCTTACGAAATCATTTTCCCCAAAGATCATTGGGTCGAATGAAGTCTCACGGTTAACTGTATTAATTTCCAATCCTAATAATTTTAATTTAATTAACTCTACATGGACAGATAATTTACCATCCGGGATTACGATCGCTTCAACGCCTAAAGTAACATCTGATTGCGCAGGCACAGTAACAGCGGTTGCCGGAAGTGCTATGTTATCTTTGACTCGTGGATTCGTTGCCGCTAATGGCTCATGCAAGGTTAGTGTCGATGTCGCTGCCAATGCCAGCGGGGATTTTGTGAATACCATCGACGCTGAAACATTTTCATCAAACGGAGGGTCAGTAAGTAATACAAATCCAACTTCTGATACGCTGACAGTCACCACTTATCAGTACTCTGCAAAATTTATTAAGAGTTTTTTACCAGCATATACCAGCCTGGGATCTTCAACTCCGACTACGCTCAGTATTACCATTTCCAATCCGAATACTTTTATACTATCCAATGCAGGTTGGACTGACACATTACCAACCGGGTTATTAGTTGCAGCGGTTCCAAACTCGGTTTTAACGAATTGCAGCAGCGGATCTGTTACTGCAAATCCTGGTGAAAGCACTATCAGTTTAAGTGGTGCAAGCGTGCCGGCCAAAGATGGGACTGGCGATGGATTATGTACAGTTTCGGTGGATGTGGTGGCTGGGCAAGCTGGAATCTTAACAAATACCATGGGTGCTGATTCTTTGACCGCAACAGGAAATGGTGGAACTGTCAGCAATCCTTTTCCAGCCAGTGCGGTGTTAAATGTCTCAACTTTTAATTTTAGTGCTGAAATAAATAAGAGTTTTAACCCTGCAATCATTAACCCCGGGGAAACATCAACACTCAGCATAACCATTTATAACCCTAATCCTTTTCAATTAACCAATGCTGCCTGGGTGGATCACCTTGATAGCATTCAACCGGGGATAACAATAGCAGCAAATCCCAATATCGTTAACGACATGGCTACCGGTTGCGGCGGCATTGTATCAGCTTCACCGGGAGGAACGAGCGTTTCTTTAAATGGTGGTACTGTCCCGGCGTGGGTTGGAGGGATAAATGGGCAGTGCACCATCTCCGTGGATGTTACCTCAACTACCCAAGGAAACCTTACCAATACCATCCCAAGCGGGGCATTGATTTCGGATGGAGAACCTGGTGTAAAAATTGGAAACACTGATCCAGCCAGCCGAACATTAAGAATTAATCCGATTGCAGCCCCTTCAGTTACCAAAAATTTTGTTCAAAACACAGTATGGGTTGAACAAAATAGCCGGATGACGATCAATATTCGTAACAACGATACCGGTAATTCCATAACCGAAACCTCTTTGACAGATGTTTTACCTCTTGGGGTAGTCCTGGCTGGTACTGTTGCAGAATCCCACTCGAATTGTGGATCTTCAGTATCTGTCACAGCATTTTCCGGCACAGATATGGTCATTATCAATAATGCCACGATATTACCCAATGCGACATGTGCGGTAGCAGTAAATGTTAAATCAGCACAATCGGATGAATATATCAATCATATCGATGTAGGAGCTGTCCATACGAAGCAGGGTGTTACCAATGCTTCCATTGCTGAAGCGAATCTAAATGTTCAAGCAGTTGGAATCACCAAAGCATTTTTACCGACAACATTTCAAGCTGGTGATACCAGTGTTTTAACGATCACCCTTGAAAATCGGGATACATTACAAGATTACACGGATGTCTACCTCAAAGATACTTTACCTGGAACCCTGGAAGCGGTTTCTGCAACTACTGACTGTATTAATGATTTGAATGACCAGACAGTGGATCTATCCGGTACACCATTGAAGGTAATAGAACTCAATAAAGGAAAAGTAGCAAAGGCATTTAATTCCAGTACACCGACAAAATGCTACATTTATGTGACTGTCACAACCCCATCCGGGGCTGTTAAAACAGATACCTCATACACTAATACAATTGCTAAAGGTGTGATGACGACTGTCGAGGGAATAACGAATCTGACCGCGGCAAACGCGAATGTAACTGTCACACCGATCACAATAGAAGTTGCAAAATCATTTTCTCCGAATAGGTTCCAGGCGGGTGGCAGCAGTTTATTAACGATAACGCTCCGGAATGATACCAATAAATCTTTTACCAATGTTGGTCTTGTGGATGTCATGCCGGCCGGCCTACTCATTAAGGATTCCCCAGCACCATCTACAACCTGCGCAGGAAGTTCAGTTTCTGTAACTTATACCAATCCTCCAGTAACAGATCCATCAGAAATTACCTTAATCAGCGCTTCACTGCCTACTGGAACGTCATGCCACATTACCGCAACTGTGACAACTGACCCGGGTGCGGCAACGCAAAACTATAACAATACCATCCCGGCAGAGATCGTCACATCTGAAGAGGATGTAACTAATTTGACTGGTACAAGCAGCGGAGTGGATATTTATTCCACCGGGTTGGGAGTTACAGGCAGTAAATCCTTTAATCCCACTGTCGTTTTGGCAGGGGTAAGCTCCCGTTTGACCATTGATCTATATGCACCAGCTGATCAAACACTGCATGGTTTTAATGCAACTGACACCTTACCAGCGGGACTGACCATATATAGTACACCCAATGTCTCGACCAGTGGATGTGGTGTTCTGGCAACAGCAACCGCTGGAGATAATAAGGTGGAATTAAGCGGAGGGAACGATCAACGCCGGAGCATTGTGCCGGATCCAGGTTAATGTCACTGGTACCTTACCAGCAACGTATACCAACACAATATATCCTGCAGATATTCAAAATGATGAAGACCAGACACTAAGCCAGGCAATTACAGCCGACTTGAGGATAACCAATTTAATTATCCGGAAGGTATTTTATCCAACAATTGTCAGCCCGAACGGGTTGTCCACTCTCACTATTACCTTGGAGAATACCAATGATGTTGCATTGACCAATGTATCTCTGACAGATTCTCTGAATACCATGGGGAATTCGACCAATGGGGTTATTGTCGCGCCAATACCAAACAAGAGTACTACCTGTGGAAGCGGTTTGGTAACCGCTGCCGCAGGCTCAAAAACCATTACAATGTCAGGTGGCACCATTCCAGCCAAAATTGGATCTGTAAATGGTCTTTGTACGATACTTGTCGATGTACAGGGAAAAAGAACTGCTACGTCCCCACCTTCAGTTCAATTCGATAACAATATCCCTGTGGCAAATGTGTCTGGAAGAGTAGGCACCACCGGTCCGATAATACAACCTGAGCTTCCAGCAACTGCACCGCTAACCATCACAAATCTTGTTCTTGGTGTTGTGAAAGGATTTGACCCGCTGACTGTATTTGGAGGCACCCTTTCCACATTAAGTATCACCCTGGACAACACCAATAATACAGTTCTCACGGGCTTGGCTTTTACAGATAAATTACCGGCAGGAATGTATATTGCGAATCCTGTTGACGCGTCAACAGGAACATGCGGCGGGATTCTTTCTAACCTTCCAAATGGTTCTCAATTGGATCCTGGAGGAACGGAATTCAGTTATCGTGGCGGAGTTTTAGCAGCCAACAAACGGTGTACCATCACATTGAATGCAACGATGAATGTCAATGGTAACCGGACGAATACCATAGCTGCTTTGGCAGTTACATCCTTTAATGGCGCTAAAAACTTGCAGCCCGCCAGCGCCACTCTCACCAATTTACCAGGCGCCAGTATAACGAAATTCTTTTCTCCCAATTCGATCGTACTTGGAGACACGTCATTATTAACGATTCGCATTAAAAACACAGGAAATATCCCTTTAACCAATATCGGATTGATGGATACACTCCCGGCAGGATTAGTTATTGAAGCCTTACCCGTTCCGGATACAACATGCAACGTCTCGAGCACCCCTGGTTTGACTGTTGATACAGTTACCCGAAAAATTGAATTAGTAAATGGCAGCCTAGCTGCAGGGCCAAATACGACCTGTGATATTACAGTAACAGTATCCGCTGTTAGCCCGGGAAGTTATACCAACACGATCCCTGCACGGACATTGTTTACAAATGAAGATGCAACAAATCCTGATCCAGCTTCAGATACATTGACGGTCAATTCAACTCCTGATCTGCAATTGGTAAAAACCGGCATTCTAGATATGTCTGTGATTTCACCATCTACAACTGCCGAAACCGGTGACAAAATTAATTACATCCTGGTGGCAACCAATATGGGTGATGTGACATTAACGAATGTAACCATAACGGATGCTGATCCGGCAATAATTATTGGAACTTGTACTCCAGCTCAACCTGCAACCTTATTAAAAGGTGAGACTTTATCCTGCCCGGCGGTCTACACGCTTAAAGATGCAGATATTACTAATCAGCTTTACTCAAATACAGCTACTGTCACCAGTAAACTTCCTGATGGAGTAACTGAAGGTCCGACAGATACAGACACAGAGAACATTCCGTTAAATGTTCCATTTTCCCTGGAAATCAAAAAAGTTGTAACAAATATAGGACCATTCAGGCTGAATGATACAATTATCTATTCAATAACAGCCACAAATCTCGGCCTGAATAGTTTATCCAACGTTCAGGTAACTGATCCGGGAGCTGATGTAACATTAGGTACCTGTTTGCCCGCATTTGGATCAACCCTGGCAAGTGGTGAAATCATTGGTCTGCTCTGCAACCCACCATGTAACTACTAGTGATGTTAATGCAGGATTTTTTAGTAACACAGCCATAGCTGATAGTACTGAGACAAACCCTCCAGTCACAGATACAGCTATTGTTCCCATTAAACAAAATGCCAAATTGGAAGTATTCAAGGAAGTCATTTCTACAGGACCTTATAATGCTGGTTCCACAATCACTTATGATATTTCCGCTAAGAATACTGGGGATCAGACCCTTCATAATGTGATCATCAGCGACCTGGTTGAACTACCATTGGATCCAAACGATCCGGATTACAAGGTTACCCTGGGTGCATGTACACCAGCTCAACCAGCAGATCTTGAACCGAATGATATTTTATCTTGTTCTGCGACACATGTGGTCACAGCCAATAACATGCTGGCTGGCGGATTCAGGAATAAAGCAAAGGCAACCAGTGATGAGACAGGCGAAGTTACAGATTCGGCAGTGGTCATACTAAAGACCCCATCCATCCAATTAAACAAAAATGGAGCAGTGACGGATGTTAATAGTAATGGGCGGACCGATGCCGGGGAGACGATTGACTATACATTCACAATAACTAATAATGGACAGGTGACGCTGACAGATATCATTCTCACGGATATCGTGGGTGGTGTAAATATCATCCGTGCTCCGGCTGCACCTGATCCACTGACTCTCGCACCAGGTGAATCAGATTCGAGTACATTTACAGGAACTTATACCCTTACACAGGCTGACATTGATGCAGATACTTTTACAAACATTGCGATCGTCACCGGTTTTCCGCCTATTGGCAGCCCGGTGAGTACCTCAGCCAACCATACCGAAAACCTGGCGGAACCTGGTATCGACCTGGTGAAGAGCGAAGATCATTCCACCTTCAGCACACCAGTCATAGCCGGAGACAATGTGAGCTACACATTCACAGTGGAGAACACCGGCAATGTCACGCTTAATACCATTAACCTGACGGACGCAAAGTGCAACAATGGACCAAACTACCTATCTGGTGATACCGCCAACACCGGGAAGCTGGATGTAACTGAGACCTGGACATACACCTGCGCACATACACTTACCCAGACAGATGTTGACTCAGGCACCCTGGTGAACAACGCTAACTTAACCAGTAAACTACCAGCCGGAGACACAGGACCGACAGATACAGATACCAAAACGGTTCCCCTTACAGCTGCTCCTGGAATAGACCTGGTAAAGAGTGAGGATCATTCCACATTCAGCAACCCCGTAATGGCAGGAAATATAGTCAATTATTCATTCACCGTTGAGAACACAGGAAATGTCACACTCAATACAATCAGCCTGGTGGATGCGAAGTGCAACACAGGTCCAACCTACCAATCTGGTGACACAGCAAACTCCGGCAATCTGGATGTAACTGAGACCTGGACATACACCTGCGCACATACACTTACCCAGGCAGATGTTGACTCAGGCACCCTGGTGAACAACGCTAACTTAACCAGTAAACTACCAGCCGGAGACACAGGACCGACAGATACAGATACCAAAACGGTTCCCCTTACAGCTGCTCCTGGAATAGACCTGGTGAAGAGTGAACATCATTCCACGTTCAGCAACCCCGTAATGGCAGGAAATATAGTCAATTATTCATTCACCATTGAGAACACAGGAAATGTCACACTCAATACAATCAGCCTGGTGGATGCGAAGTGCAACACAGGTCCAACCTACCAATCTGGTGACACAGCAAACTCCGGCAATCTGGATGTAACTGAGACCTGGACATACACCTGCGCACATACACTTACCCAGGCAGATGTTGACTCAGGCAGTCTGGTAAACATTGCCACCGTAACCAGTAAACTACCAGCCGGAGACACAGGACCGACAGATACAGATACCAAAACGGTTCCCCTTACAGCTGCTCCTGGAATAGACCTGGTGAAGAGTGAGGATCATTCCACATTCAGCAACCCTGTAATGGCAGGAAATATAGTCAATTATTCATTCACCGTTGAGAACACAGGAAATGTGACTCTAAACACTATCAGTTTGGTGGATGCTAAGTGCAACAGTGGACCAACCTACCAATCTGGTGATACAGCCAATACAGGGCTGTTGGATGTCACAGAAACGTGGACTTACACCTGTTCCCACACTTTGACACAGGCGGATATTGATGACATAACACATCAAATCATCAATACTGCCACAGTGACCAGCAAACTACCTGCTGGTGACACAGGGCCAACAGACACAGATACCAAAACAGTTGCACTCACTGCGGCACCCGGCATAGACCTGGTGAAGAGTGAAGATCATTCCACATTCAGCAACCCGGTTATGGCTGGGGATGTTGTGAGCTACTCATTTACTGTGGAAAACACAGGTAATGTCACCCTCAATTCCATCAGCCTGGTGGATGCGAAGTGCAACAGCGGGCCAACCTACCAATCTGGTGATACAGCCAACATAGGGCTGTTGGATGTCACAGAGACGTGGGCATACACCTGTACCCACACTTTGACCCTGGCTGAAATCGATTTTGGTTCGATCACTAATACTTCTGATGTATCTGGAAAGTCTCCAACAAACGAGGTCGTTAATGATACAGATGAAATTACATTACCTCTTGAGGCATCACCGTTGCTGGGAGTCGCCAAACGTGTTGTTGACAGTCCTACTGAAACAAGTCCAGGTACTTGGGAAGTAACTTTCAGTTTCGTTGTACGAAATTACGGCAATGTAACCCTTAAGAACATCCAGGTCACTGATAATCTTAACGATACCTTCGTAACACCTCCCAGTGTTATCACTCCTACAACTTATACTGTCCTTTCGGTAACCAGTACTGATTTTATGGTAAATTGGCCGGCTGGTTACAATGGAAGCAGTGATATCAACCTCCTCATGGGTGTAGGTTCTGATATTCTTGAACCAGGAGAATCTGGAACCATAACATTAAAGATAGAAGTAATACCTTCTTATGGAGGTCCATTCCTGAATTCGGCAGTCGCTAGAGGAAATCCCCCAAGCGGAGATCCAGTTAGTGATGTCTCTCAGGATGGTATTGATCCTGATCCTGACCCCAAGGATGGAGATCCAACGAACAATAATGATCCTACACTAATTGATTTTGGTCCGCGAATGTTCGATCCTCCTTACGGAATAAAACTACTCGATAGAACACTGCAACCCGTCCTCCAGTGGACAATGGTATGGATCAATGACACCAATATCGTTGCTGTAAATGCGGCTGCCAGCGATCCAATTCCTTATGGAACCGTGTTCGAAGATAACGGCATTGGCAGTGGTTACCCGTTGCCTCCAGATCCTTTACCAGCTGGCTCAATTGCGAGTGGTGTTTCTTGTGAAGATACCTCAGGAATAACAACTACTAAATATTGTTACTATGAAGGATTGACAGACAAGTATCCTCGTGGACGAATTGTTTGGCAGGGGATTCTAGGTCCGGACTTTAGTGTGACTGATCCATTAATGGCAGTGAATGAAATCCAAATCACATTCAATGTCCGACTTAGCAAAGGTGTAAAACAAGTGTCTAACACTGCTACGATCGATTTGGACCTGAATGGAGATGGCGACCCGACCGATGAAGGGGAGTTGGAAGTCGCTTCTGCCTCATTAACTTATCGGAATCTAAAAGGCCTTCCGAGGACAGGGTTCGCGCCTGGTGTCCTGACCAAAATTCCTTCTCAACCAAACATTGAAGCTTACTCAGAAATGAATGGCATGTGGCTGGAAATACCATCACTTGGATTAAAATCAGCTATCGTAGGAGTACCTATGAATGAAGCAGGCGAATGGGACGTTACCTGGTTAGGTAACCAGGTTGGCTGGTTGAACGGAACAGCATTCCCGACCTGGAATGGGAACTCATTGCTGACAGCGCATGTGACAGATTCAAATGGTAAACCCGGTTTGTTCTTTGACTTGGGAAAGATGTCCTGGGGCAACAAGATCCTAATCCATTCGTGGGGTCAGGTATATACATATGAAGTAAGATCAGTTAATCTTTGGTTATCACCCGATTCAATTAGCACAGCAACAAAGCATGAAGAATTACCTTGGATCACGTTGATCACCTGTCATGATTATAATGAAAAGAGTGACACATATTTATGGCGAACGATGATCAGGGCAGTATTAATAAATGTTTCCAATGAATAGTTAAGAATAGAATCTATAAAATCTCGGTTCGATTAACCGGGATTTTTAATAATCTCAATTCTTAGGTTTATCTAAATGAGTTTTACTTGAAAATTTAATTGTTTAGAAAAACAATTGAATTTTCACCAATAATACTTATAATGAATGGGAATTTATCATGGAGCAACTATATGAAAGAAATGGATTTTTACAAGATAGAAATCTTTGCACCTTTGGAAGCTGCAGCAAAAATTCAAGCAGCAATTGCCAAAGCAGGAGCTGGACGAATTGATAGGTATGACCATACTGCAGCCACCATGCAGGTCACTGGATACTGGCGACCATTAAAAGATGCGAAACCTTATAAAGGGAAAGAAGGAGAGATCTCTTCAGAACCTGAAATAAAAATAGAAGTCTCGTGCAAGCATGAACACATTCATGAAGTATTACAGGCCATATACGAGAATCATCCATACGAACAACCATTGATCAACATTCTCCCCCTGGTAAATGAACTTTTTATCGATCCTGATGAAACAAGTAAATATGGACCGTAAACATTCCCCGTAAAGACTTCACTAAATTATTCAATTAAGTAGATACCTTTACCTTTACTCGTAAGATATCCAATATATAAAAAATCCCATTCGGAATGCCCTCAAAGAATGGGATTTATGTTTTGTCTACATTTGTTATTTCGAACATTGATTTGGTACAAGATTTTCATCTGTCATTTTATTTGGCGTATATGCGTAATAAGATTTGTCTGGAATCAATTCCAAATTTTCACCAAAGTATGCATCGAAAATCACACGAAACGAGTTTACAGGGGTGATCGATGGGTACAGCAGGTTTTTCGCAGCGGCATTGACAAAATATGCATTCAAAATGGAATGACGGATTGCTGGTGGTGTAGGATTTAAATTTGGCCCATGATCACCCTGGATGATGATCACAGGTGGAATTTTTGAGTCATCAATAATCTTTTTTAAAATGGCAGGAAGGTTATTATTGATAAATGAAATATTTGCCGGGTATCCTTTATAAACATTTCCGTTATATTTATATTCACCATCAGGGGTAAAAATATATGGTTCATGTGGAACCATAAAATGCACAAAGACAAATTTCGGTCCTTGCAGTGATGGCATATTGGGTAATTCAGCCAAAGTGTATTTAACCTGTTCGAAATGTTCGTAATATTCCAAATGCAAGGGGTCAAACCCGGGAACCAGTTGGGGCAGGTCAAAAATTATGCGGAACAATGTTGTTTTCAATAGCATTGTTTCAAATTCATTTAAACCGGCGAGGGAAAAGTTCAATCCAAATTTCGGATTATTCCGGGAAAATTGCTTATCTTCTCCAAGATCAAAGTGACCCTTGGACCAATTCTCGAATGAATAAACGGAATAACCGAGTGAGCGGAGGGATTTAGTTACGACTGTGCGGCTGAATGGCTCCAAGGACACGTCGGGGTTTATATCCTGAAGATAATTTACCTCCATTAATGACGAAAGCGAATATTTAGTGCTGGGGTAATTACTCTGGCTGCAATCAGCTATATAAAATCCCAGATCCTTTAACTGATCTAAAAATGAAGTGTTATCAAATTGAAAGTTCTGTTGAAGGACATCCGCCCGGGTGTAAGAATCCAGGATGATCAAGTAAATATCCGGTCTGGGTAAAATTTGGATTTGTGGATTGAAAACTACTGCCTTTTTATCTTTACTTTGGGATATGGCATTTGTGACTGAATATTTGATCATAGGAATGATGCTTATTACGACCAAAATAACACTGGTTGTTGTCAGGAATTTTTCCAGTGATTTTGATACTGTCCTGGTTCGGAAGATGAACCATGCGATCAACAGAAGTAATAATATGAATATTAATAATAGATAACGGTGATGTACAGGCAGACTAAGTTTTGCAATGAGAAAATCATAAACCTGACCATAAGAGAAAAAGATTAATATGAAACTCGTAGTAAGAAGCTTCCCCTTATCTTTACTCCTCGTTACGAGGGAAAGAGAAACAAGCAGGACGCATGTAACTATTAATGTGATTATCAGGGACCTAAAAATCGAGTTGAAATTAATATAACCCAGGTTAATTGAACTAAGCGCAATAACCGGATATATTGAAAATAGAAAGGGATAACTGTCAGTAAATGTTAATCGTTTCATATTACAGGTTCCAATAGCAATAAAAAAATACGCTATCTAATAATTTGCTTTCTAAACAGATTGAAACATGATTATACTTTAACTGTTCATGGGATAATGAATTAAAGATAGTTATGCATATATTCATAAATCGAGTTTGGAAATAATGCCATGTCTATTGTGAATTGCCTTGCGTTCTATCCACAGATTGTCGTTGAATAATTATCAAAAACTCAATTAAAATAGATTATTGACGAAGATGAACGTACCCCAACAACCGAAATTCGAGATTATATATCATTGGACAGAGGGAAGTGTCCCACCCCCTTACCACTATGATTATTCGGTAGAGATTCAGGAAGATAGGACAGGTATTGTATCTTATAGACCTGACTATGATTTGGAAGGCGTACCTGTTTGGAACCGCTATTTTACCATTCCTCATGATTTATTTTCCCGTCTCCATGATCTTCTGGAATCAGATGGATTTTATAAACTATGTTGGAAGCAAGCATTGAAGATAATTGTCGGTGGTAGTCAGGAATGGTGTGACGGGATCATCGAAAACAATGAATTCCATATTCCAGCAGGATTGACTCGAGAGGATGCCGATAAAGCCAGACCTCTATATTTATTATTTAAGACAACTCGGTCCAGACGAGATGTGGGAAGATCTACAACAAATGCGGAAAGAATATATGAATAGATTTTTCCAAGCGAAAAGATAAATTATGGAAGAATAATATTAAACGACGAGGCAGATTACTAGTTCTGGATTTTAGGTGATTAACTCGAGCTTGTATCAATTCAGCCGTAATACTGACGGCGATCTCTTCAGGGCTTTCTGCCCCTATAGTGAGCCCAATCGGTGAATGGACTTTCTCCAATTTTATCCCGTTCAATCCCTTCTTTTTCCAAGGACTTATAGATCTCGTCCCGCTTTCGTTTGCTTCCGATCATACCTATATAAACCGAATCTAAATTTAATACCTGTGTCAGTATGACTTGATCGTGCAAGTGACCACGAGTAACAATCACAAAAAAACTTTCCGGATCAACAGGGAATTCTTCCAACGCAGTCTGATTATTCTTCAAAACGATGATCTCATCTGCACCTGGAAACCTTCCCCGGTTGGCGAATTCTTCGCGATCATCAAGGATCACCGTACGGAATCCAACCAGGCTGGTCAATAAAGCTAACTTTTGTGAAACATGGCCGGCGCCAAAAATATAAACAGTCCCATAATTGTTCAAAGGAGCAATAAAGAAACGGGATTTTCCCGCTAAAATTGTTTGCGGCAATCGCGGGGAACCGATATTAATGATCGCTTTATCCACTTCAAGAAGTATTGATGGTTCCTCGGGGTTTTGTTTTTCACCACCTACTTGAGGTGCCTGAAACATAACATTGGTATTAAAAATATCGCCTGTCCGTGTGATTACTTTACCATTTTTACCTATATACCAACGTGGTAGTCGGGAAGTTTCCTCACCTTTATTGGGTAATTGGATGATCCACCAGCCGCCCTGGCGGGTTTGCTCATCAGCCAAAGCAGATTGAAACGCTGCTAGTAGTTCAGTATCTCCTGATTCCAAGTATTCGATCAAGACTTCCTGGTTTCCACCACAGATCATATCCGTGGAAGCAGCATCTTTCCCCGTGAGATGAAATTCCTTGATAATGTGAAGTGTGGTTAACGAAGATCTCCGTTGGCAATCTTGATGGATTGGGCTTCAAGCTGGCCGCCGCCAATTGTTCCAATGATACTGCCGTCCGATAGAATTACCATCCGGGCACCAGTTGACCGGGGAGTGGATCCATTTTGACTAATTAATGTGGCAAGAATGATGTTTTTCCCCGCAGACAACAGATTTACGATTTCTTGGCTAAGGGTATTCATTTCCTCTCCCTTAAAGGTTTTAATTGATAACTGAATTTACCCAGATGCTATGGAATTATTCGGACAGTATCCAAAGAACCAGTGATCTTTGTGCTGCCTGTCCAAACCCAGCAAAATTCGCCACCACGGTCTGGATTAGGTATCATTAACCATTTTCCCGTTGGATCAATTCCATAAATTTCGGCTGTCATCCCTTTCAAAAAGTATCCGACAATGTTGGGTTCTCTTCCTGGTCTAATGTGGCAATTAGAATTTTCGATTGGAACGACTTGTGGTTTTCCTCCGGGAGATATTTCAAGTGTGGTGGAAGATTCAACTTCTGAAGTTGGTGTGATTAAATTTTCCGATTGTCAGTACTGTGGGCACCGGTTCTGTAATAACCGGTGTGGGTAATATGGGCAATGTTGGGATGGGGGCTGGAGTGTAGGTAGGTCCTGGCACGGTTGGGGCAATGGTTGCTGTTGGTTCAGTAGTAGGAATGGAAGTTGGCTCAATTTGGGGGGTATTGCAGGCTGATAACACCAATACCATGCTGAACCCGAAGATGGTCAGAAATGACTTGGAAGAAATTTTAATCATATTTTTCCTTAGCCACCTAATTATGCCATAGATTAGATGGGTAGAACAATTATTAAAATCGAACTTTGCGAAACAAGGAAATCCTAATTTATGCTATACATACTCAATTTAATTCAATTGGACTAAGAAAATGGATTCTCGACTAAATAAATAGTAACTTCATCCAATTATTCAAATTCATAAACCACCCCTAAAAATATTATCGTGTGATGGTTCATTATTCATTCATCGGATCCATTTTTATCGATAGGATACTCACTCCCAGATCACGTAGCAGGTTAACTAACCCATAAAGTGCTTGTTGATCTGGTAGTGTGCCACGAATAATACTCCTATCTTCACCTGATAACACAGACATCCCTTCAAACCATCCTTCCATTTGTGAACTGATCGATCCTTTGATCGTGATCTCAATATTAATGGATTGTGTATTTTTTGTTTCCGCCATATGACCTCAAACCGGAGGGACTGTTCATCCCTCCGGTCATAATTTCTATTATGTTTAGCGAATTGCGAATGAAGCAATGTATGGTAGAAGGGCTATCAAAGCAAGCCATGGGTTTCGGCTGCGTTTAATCGTATTGTCCCAGTGGAATAAATAGACAGCCAGGATAAATGAGATCAAACCTGCTGTAACCAATACGGCAAGGTTGAAAAGGGGATTGTGACCCACCGATTGACCCATGGCAAGCCCATTGAAAGCAGCCATGGCGTGTGTTGTAGGGAGTATCTGGGCAATTTTCGCCAGGGATGCAGGAAGTATGGATGTTGGCATCATCAAACCACCAAGCATCATGGAAGGCAGGAAGATCAATTGAGCCAGCAGAACGGTTGCCCGTGAATTTGAGGCAATCACACCGATTAACATTCCCAACCCAGCACAAGCAAAAGCACTGGCAAGCCAGACCACAACGAACCAGAACCAGTTGGTAGGTTGGGCAGCATCGAAAAATATCGGTCCCGCAATTGTTATTACGACTGATATTAATGCCATATGCAATACGGATGTAAGTGCAGGAATACTGACAATGGAAAACGATGGGACTCCATTGATCTTAAAGCTGCGAAAAATACCACTTTCGCGGGAACTTAGAAGAGGGTTGGGTAATCCCAGTAATGTGCCACTCATGATGGCGACCAGGATCATTGCAGGGGTCATAGAATCTTTGAAAGCGGGGTTAACTTGCGTCATCAGAAGACCCATCATAACAAAAAAGAATAACGGAAACAGGTAGTTCATTAAAAGCATGGACCGATCGCGTAATCCAGTACGGAATTCATATGTAAGGTGGTGACCAAAGGCATTCATGGGATTTCTCCTTATTTTGTGGGTCGGATTTTGGTAATTTCCAGGAAGCGTTCTTCCAGGGTTGGGCGCTCAACACGAAGGTCTATCAGTTTATCGTCGTGATTACCAAGGTATTGAATGATGGCTGTAACCGATTCACCCGGGTCAGTGGAATAGTAAAGCGCGTAGCCGTCTTTTACCTGGTATTGTTGAACGCCTGGGAAGGCATGGCCATTTAAGGCAAGGATATCTTTTTCTGAATGAACAGAAATACGTGTATACCCTTCTCCTGCAGCTGTTAACTCCTGAGGTGTGCCAATGGCAGCGATCTTTCCTTTGAGCAAGATGGCAACTCTGTTAGCCATTTTTTCCGCTTCTGCCATGTCATGGGTCGCAAGGATCATGCTGGCACCTTCCTGCTGTAATTCATACATCAGGTCATGTAATTCCACTCTTGAGGCTACGTCCAAACCAGCAGTGGGTTCATCCAGAAAAACAATCTGAGGGCGGTGAGCTACCGCAAGGACAAGAGCAAGCCGGCGTTGCTGACCCATAGAGAGGCTGCCGTATTGTGCATTCTTTTTGGAGCCGAGTTGTAAGCGTTCTATAAGATCGTAACGGGGGGCAGTCTGATGATAGGCGCAGAAGAATTGCATTGCTTCCCGAACAGTCATGTTAGCTGGCAAGGCTGAACTCTGTAGTTGGACTCCAATAAGGGTTGTAAGTTTACGCTGTTGTGTTTTGGGATCCAACCCTAACACCTGAAGACTTCCAGCATCCGGGCTTCTTATTCCTTCCAGACTCTCCAGTGTGCTGGTTTTACCTGAACCGTTTGGCCCGAGCAAACCAAAAATCTCGCCTTTATTTACCTCAAAACTAATATCATCCACTGCTACATTGGTGCCATAGACCTTTTTGAAATGTCTAACAGATATAATTACTTCTTCCATTGATTTATCTCCTTCTTTTCACTTGTAACAATATCTTATTCGTCAACCAGATACATTGTCATGTATCTTTTGGTACAAATTGTGGTTTATATTTTCAGTTCCTAAATTGTATAAGAGTTTATTATTGACACTTTATCCTGGTTTTATTTCATGTTATAATCGCTTCAACAATTAAATAGCCCATTGCGGCACTCTTATCCAGAGAGGTGGAGGGACCGGCCCTATGATACCTCGACAACCGGAAACAGGTTAACACTTGTTTCGTCGGTGCCAATTCCGGCAGAGAAAATTCTGGGAGATGAGAGGGCAGCCGACTTCACAGTTTGCCCCTCAAATGATGTATTCCGCAGGGCAAACTATTCTTTTTTAAGGAGCAATGTATGTCTACCACTTTTATGTCTTCACCAAAGTATCTGTTCACTTCAGAATCAGTAACTGAAGGTCATCCTGATAAGCTTTGTGATCAGGTCAGCGACGCAGTGTTGGATGCCTGCCTGAGGGAAGATAATTTTAGCCGGGTCGCTTGTGAAACCGCCACAAAGACAGGTTTTGTGATGGTTCTTGGTGAGATTACAACCCACGCAGACATCAATTTTGATACACTGGTGCGGGAAGTTGTTCTCGGGATTGGTTATGACCATACTGATAAAGGTTTTGATGGTCATACCTGTGCAGTACAGGTGGCTATTGCAGAGCAAAGCCATGATATTGCATTGGGTGTCGATAATGCGATGGAATCAAAATCTGGCGAAATGACAGACGCTTTGATCGAGAAAATAGGTGCAGGCGACCAGGGAATGATGTTTGGTTACGCCTGTAATGAAACTCCAGAATTAATGCCGGCACCCATTCATTATGCCCATAAACTGACCCGGCAATTATCAATCGCACGGAAATCCGGTCAATTGCCCTGGCTGCGCCCGGATGGAAAGAGCCAGGTTACGGTTGAATATGAATATGGTAAACCAAAACGCATTGATACCGTATTGATCTCTACCCAACATTCTCCCGATATTTCCCATGCTGATATTTCTGAATCAGTACGTGAATACATCATTAATGCAGTTCTTCCAGAAGAACTTGTGGATGATAACCTGAAGGTTTACGTTAACCCCACTGGACGATTCGTCATCGGTGGCCCAATGGGTGATGCAGGTGTAACCGGCCGAAAGATCATTGTCGATACTTACGGCGGAATGGGACGCCATGGAGGCGGAGCTTTTTCAGGAAAAGATCCCACCAAAGTGGATCGTTCTGGTGCTTATGCTGCCCGCTGGGTGGCAAAGAATATTGTTGCTGCCGAATTGGCTGATCGTTGTGAGATCCAGGTGGCATACGCGATCGGGGTAGCACATCCATTAAGCATTAATGTTGAAACTTTCGGTACTGGCAAGATCGATGATGAGAAGATAGCCAAGATCGTTAGCGAGGTCTTTGACCTGCGCCCCGGTGCCATTCTACGCGATCTGAATCTGCGACGTCCCATTTTCCAACAGACAGCCGCATACGGTCACTTTGGCCGGGAAGAAGCTGACTTCACCTGGGAAAAAACGAACAAAGTTGGTGATCTGCGATCTGCAGCCGGATTTTAATCATGTTTATAGGATAAACACAAAATACCCTGACTAAAATCAGGGTATTTTGGTTCTTGACATACTGTGTGATATATAGTATAGTATCTATAAAGGTATAATACGATGAATGATATAGTAGATAATTCTGTATTAGAGTTACGACGAGGTGTGGTTGTCATGGCTGCGCTCACAATCCTTCGGAAAGAGGGCTATGGCTATTCAGTATTACGGCAGCTAGCTGAGAATGGCCTTGAAGTGGACCAGGGCACTCTTTATCCACTTCTCCGAAGGTTGGAATCGCAGGGATTGTTGCAATCTGCCTGGCGAATCGAGGCCGGACGCCCAAGACGATATTATCAAACCAGTTCGGCGGGACAAGAAATACTGCAAAAACTCAATGAAGAGTGGAAACAGATCACCCGGGCTGTTGAAAACATTACTTTATTCAAGCCGGAGTAGTCTGGCAAAAGGAAAAATAAAATGAATATGATAGACCAATATGTTTTTGAAGTGGGGGAGAATCTCCCCGAGAAATTACGGGCGGACCTTGAAAAAGAGATCCGCTCCTTGATCGAAGATACCCTTGAGGAACGTAGTAGAACTTACAGCAGGGAAGTTGATGATGATATGATCGCTGAAGTGTTGAAGGAATTTGGTGCCCCTGAAAAAATGGCAGCTTCTTATCAACCGCAAAGATACCTGATCGGTCCGAAACTATACCCGACATTCATCCTGGTCCTTAAGATTGTCAGTTCGATTGTCTTAGTTTTAGCACTGATCGGGCTGGGGGTCGAAGCAGCCCAAGGCATGAATTCCTATTCAACCATTTTTGAACTAATTTTGCACAGTGTAGGTACTGTATTCCAATCTTTACTGACAGTCCTTGGGAATATCGTTTTTATATTTGCCATCATAGAACGCTTTGTTCCCCAGGGAATTCAGAATGAGAAAGAGTGGGATCCCAGGTCAATGAAAAAAATAGAAGAACCAGACAAGATCAGTCGGTTCGAACAAGGGTGGATCATCCTCTGGTCTTCAGTTGCAATCCTATTATTCAATTTTTACCCTCAATTGCTTAGGTTTGGATTCCTTCAAAATGGACAATGGTATTTCTTTACTTTTTTGTCAGAAGCGTTTTTTAAGTATGTACCTGCTTTAACGATTTTATGGGGATTGGAAATCATTCTAAGCATATTCCTTTTCAGGGCAGGAGTTTGGCAAACCGCTACTCGCTGGTTCAAAGTGCTGATCAAAGTACTCAATATTGTGCTATTGGCTGTGATCATTGCCGGGCCGCCTATCTTGAACTTAACATTTGAGGGACTCCCTGAAATAGCAAATGCTTTCCGAGGTTTAAATGACGTATTTCCATTTGCCTATACAGGCTTCCGTACTCTATTAATTGTAGTCCTTGTGATCGAGGGTATCGAATTAGGGGGAGCCATATATCGAGCAATCACGGGTAAACAATTCAAATTGAATAAAAGTTAAATAAATTGTTGGCGAGTCTTTATTTCAAGGTTAGCTGAGTGAAATGGCGAGGTTCTAAAAATGCTTGAAATGAACCTCGCCATTTGTGACATATTTCCCATCCAACGAATAAGGTAACATGACAAATATCCTGAATCAGCAAATATTCACCAAATTAACACATTTTTAGGCTGAATTTTATCTATTTTTTAGAAATTTCTAATGAAATTATGTTAATATGAGGATGGTTGATTGCACGATGACTAAGCTCCGATTTAGCAAAGAGCTAAATCATTCAAAAGCATAAAACTTGTTCTCCTCCTTAGATAGACATCGGCTGTTGCAGGGCAGCCGATGTCTTCATTTAAAGATAAAAATGATCGAACAGATCTATTCCTTGCCTAATGCTATTCGGGTTGCCCGAAATGCGAGGTTAGGCAGTTGATCCATTGGGAAGAATTCTGCTTCGTCTGCATCGTCATTGGCTTTGATTTCACCAGATATCCACTCTGCGTTATAGACCAATACTATATCGGCACCTCGAGGATGGTCTCTTCCTGTGACCATTGTAAGCAATTTACCCACCTTTACCACAATACCGGTTTCCTCGAGGCACTCCCGTGCAGCTGCTTGTGCCGGATCCTCAAATGCATTTACGAAACCTGCAGGCAATGACCATTCACCCCGTTGCGGATCATATAACCGGCGGACAAGTAGAACCTTGTTGTCTCTCTCAACAACGACTGCAGCAGCTACTTTCGGGTCAGGGAAATAAGCCCACCCACAATTTGGACAAACCGGATGGATATGACCGTCATGGTATATTTTATTTTCAAGCGCCGCGCCGCATTGAACGCAGAAATTTGGAGAAAAACCCATTAATAATTCCTCTTGCTGACTAAGAATGCTGCAATACCGGATGATAAACCTAACAGGAGGAATATGGAGCCTGTAATCAGTAATGTAGTATTTGAAATTGCCTTGCCAGAGGTTTCATCTATCTCCTGACTATTTTGAACAGGATTCACAGGGGAAGGATTTATGCCCAGGATCGGCCCGCTTCCTGAAATAGCAGGTAGTTGTGAAGAATCTGTTATGGAAGGCGGTTGAACACTTCGCTGGGTATCGGGTGCTGGCTCGGTTGGTTGAAGTAAATCTGCCTCCTGGGTAGGAAGAGGAGCAGGAACAGGAGGAGCTTCAGGTGCAGCCAAAGCAAACCCCTCAGGAGTTGGAGTAGGTGATGTATTTTCTGCTGATGCATCCGGTTGCACTGCTTCAGTTGGAACCTGTGGGTTTACAGCGCTCATGGTTTGGGGAGCGCCACCACCGCCTTTCCCTAAACCCAGATCTGCTGCTCCGCCACCACCACCACCCATTCCATATCCTGGGCTTCCCCAGGTAATGATCATTGGTTGTTCATTAGGTCCACTTTTTTCTGCCATAGGAGCTGCAGCCAACATGGTATTCGGGTTGACAACTGGACTACGTACCAGGAATGAAACTGCGAATATCAAAATGGATAATGCTCCAGTTAATGCAGATGAAAAACGCAATATTGGGAAAGCGATCACTTGCCTACGGATACTGGAAGCGGTTTGTTTCGTGAGGAAAAAATTATGAGGAGCACGTCTTTTAAGAGATTGCCGCAACATAAGTTTGGTGGATTGCAATAATGCCAAAGAGGTTCGAAGATTACCATCTTTCTCAAGCATTTGTTCGAAGACAGATTTTTCTTCAACGGAAAGACGATTATCAATATAATCCGATAACCATTCAATCTCATTGTATTGCCGTTTAATATCCATTATTTGCCCTCCTTTTCAAGACGGTAACTGGAGGGTAAAAGTTCCTCGAAACCTTGCAGGCAATCTCTCATCTTTACCCTGGCACGGGCAAGACGACTCTTTATTGTTCCTAAAGGTGATTTTAATGCAGTAGCGACTTCTTCATAATCCAACCCTTCTACATCAACAAGAACGATTACAGATAGAAAGTCAGGCATTAGGGTTTTAAGACAATGTTGTAATGCCTGATCAATCTCAGCTTCATCCAATAAATCCTCCGGAGATGGATCGGTCGAAGCCAACCAGGCGGGAGACTCTATTTCTTCTTCATTATCATTTATAGGTTCCAATGGTATTGTAGGCCGTCGGTGTTGCCTACGCAGTTCATCATAACAGGCATTGGTAACCATTCGGAGCACCCAGGCTTTGAATGATCCCCCGCGATAAGTGCTCAAGTGTTTGTAAGCAGAAAAAAAAGATTCCTGTGTGCACTCTTCAGCTTTCGCTTCATCACCAAGCATTCGATATGCGACATTGAATGCCAGATCCTGATATGCCAGTACCAATCGGTTGAAGGCATCCAGGTCACCTTTTAAAGCATCCTTTACAAGATTTTGTTCGTCCATATTCTCCGAAGTTAATTGGTCATTATTTACAGAATTATACAACCTCATGACATTAGAACCGCAATAAGATGTGACATTTGTCGGCTAATTTTCAGGAGGAGGAGTTACCCTAAATCACTAATTAATCGCCTATAATCACTTGAGTACGCCACTGATGTAAAAATTAACATTCCTGATCTCAATTAAAAGGTGGTATGGATCTTTCAATAATCCTCATAATTCTACAACTAATTTTTATGGAAGGTATTCTTTCCGTAGATAATGCTGCTGTTCTCGGTGCAATGGTGGTCCATTTACCAGACGACAGACCGGTTTCCTGGCCGACATCTCTTCGCAAAATCGGTTGGAAACTCCATAAGTTTTTAGGAAATCAGCGTACAGCAGCATTAAGGGTTGGTCTATTAGGCGCATATCTCGGTCGGGGATTAATGCTCTTTATTGCCAACTTTGTCATCAATAATCCATGGTTAAAACTAATAGGTGCAATTTATCTGATCAAGCTGGCATGTGATAATCTCGGAAAACCAGCTGAAGGCGAAACTGAGGAAGAAGCACATGTTCATCACCTCGAAGGATCGAATTTCTGGAGCATAGTTTTAACGATCGAAGTGACTGACCTAGTGTTCAGCCTGGATAATGTGGTTGTAGCTGTCACTCTGTCTGATCAATTATGGGTGATCCTGGTAGGGGTAGGCATCGGAATTCTCATGATGCGATTTGCAGCCGGGTTATTTAGTTACGCTATTGAGCGCGAGCCCATATTAAAGAATGCTGCATATATATTGGTGTTCAATATCGGGCTAGAACTTTTAGCATCAGAAATATACCATATTGAATTAGAAGGATACCTTCGTTTTGGGATTTCAGCAGCTACGATATTACTTGCTATCATATATTCGCATTCGAAATCCTTAAAAGCATTACGACCAGCTCTTAAATGGATCGCTGAAGGGATGGCGAATTTTAATACCATTCTGGACTGGGTACTTAGACCTGTAGTAGTCATCATTAAATTTTTTACCAGCTTGATTTCAAAGTTATTCCCTCAAAAAAGAGTATCCTGGGGTGGTCCTGAAGAAGGGCCTGAGGATTTCTAAGTAATAAAAAACCAGGTTCGAAAATGAACCTGGTTTTTATTTTTACTGCTTTATTTCTTTATACTATTTCTTCATTATTTTGTACATGCCGGTACTGCAGACTTTGCAGGTCCCTTTCAATGCAGGTCGACCATTCTTCATAGTCACCTTTGTGACATTGATCATCTCTCTTTTTGTTTTACACTTTACACAATATCCTTCTTCGGCCATATTATCCTCCACTAGATAGGTTTTACTACAATAGTATTATACATGTTTTGTAAAAAAGCAACAGCAAATTATATAAACTAAAAGGATTTTCTATTAAGAATTGAGAAAAAACCGGATTAAAGGCAATTTGGCATAATAGTTTGGGAGTAAAATCACTATCTCCGATTGGATGAAGGTCGTATTATTTACATGGAAATTTTTCTTTTCCCCTTTTATGATTGGTTTCAGCAATATGCTGAACTAATAAAAAGACTCCCAGAGCCTACAGTGATCATTGAAGCTGCTCTGAGGGTCTTTTTATGTACTCTTTCGACAAAACTCAAAAACTGTGTAATAATGTGTTAAGTATAAAGGAGACAATCGAATGAAAAACCAGATTGGAAAAATTACTTACACGTTCATTATTGTGCTAATGCTGGCAGCATGTGTACCAGCAGCTGCACCAAAAGCCTCACCCCAACCACAATCTACCATTGATATTAACCCGATATATACAGCTGCCGTTCAAACATATGAAGTTGAATCAACGCGAAAAGCGAACTTGATGCCAACAGCAACAGAATTGGTTTTACCTACAGAAACACCTGAACCAGCTACAAACACTCCTATAGCAACTGTAGCTGATGGTACTCCGGTAAACACCCCAACATTGTGGATACCTGTGAGCGGTTCGTCATATCCAACCATAACTGCAAAGCTGGATACAAATTGCCGCCTGGGACCGGATACTGTATTTGATGTGGTAGGAGCATTGCGGGTTGGAGAGACGTCAGAAGTGTATGGAAAGTTAAAAGGTGGCGGTTGGTGGTTAATTAAAAATATCACCCACCCGGATGATCCTAAACTCTGTTGGGTTTGGGCAGAAACCACAACCGTAACCGGTGACACAGAGATGGTTCCAGATATCCTACCTCCCCAGACTCCAAGTGAGGTAAATGCTGTTGTAAATGTGACTCTGGGGGTTGTACCTGCATCTTCAGTTGTTTGCCCAACCACATTTGTGTTCTCTGGTTCAGTCACTTCGGACAGGGCTACAACATTAACCTACCAATTCCTAATGAATAATGGCGAGGTCAGGCAAAGCGGAAGACTCTTCTTTACTGATGATGGAACACAAACAGTATCGCTATCAGAAACATTTAATGGTGATATAAACGGCTGGGTTCAATTAGTCATTACGAACCCGCGGAAACATCATTCCGCAAAAATTAGCTTTAATCTAGATTGTCCATAAAAAAGTTTAATAAACTAAAGACCTGGCCTTAGATTAAGAGCCAGGTCTTTTTGAATTAATTTGACCCAAACTGGTGAAAATAGTAATTATGATTCCAAAGAATAGTTGAATCCACTATGATTTTTGATTTACATCTTGTAAAATTTAATTAATTGACCATAATAAAAATAGAGAAGTGATCAGAGCGTAATTTCAAGCGTATTTGTGAGAGGGAAGATATATGAAACCAATGATTAGTATCAGCTCAGCATTATTAATATTTACGCTATTGATCACGGGGTGTGCTTTATTACCGCAGGGAAATCCAGTTCCCACAGTCGATTTCGCGTTGGAATCTACTCATGCGATGGAGACAATGAGTATTACCCTCACCCTGCAAGCATTAAATAAATTGCTGGAACGCCCGACGAGTACAACCCAGCCAACGGCAATACCTCCGACAGCAACCACCGAACCAACAGCCACGATCGAACCGCCAGTAATCATGGAACCAGAGATAGTGATAATTCCGGAGGTGATCAGTACTGAAACACCGATTCCAACAGAAATACCTCTAACACCTATGCTCCATGTTACAGAAAGCACAAACTGCAGGGCAGGGCCAAGCCCCATGTATGGGGTGGAAGGCTATGTGACCACTGATATGGTACTACCGGTCAGAGGAATAAATGTCGGGCATTCCTGGTGGTTTGTGGATAATCCAACTTATCCGGGATATCACTGTTGGGTATGGAAATGGACGTCGGTTGTTGAAGGTGATACTTCAACAATCCCTGTTTACTTTGATCCCTGGACTCCAACACCCGGAACAGCAAATATCTCCACCGATATAACTGCCTGGACGGGTAACCAGTCAGGAAAATGCCCGATCAAAGTGACATTTGCAGGAGTCATTCGGTCAGATCAAGGTGGCCAATATAGGTACCAATGGCTTAGGAGAAACACGGTTATTGACAAAGGTTGGGTAACCATAGCTGCTGATGGATCTGCTGTTGTTTCGACTACATTCAAGGTTTACTCCACCAGCATTGGTACAGTCCAGTTACAGGTGATATATCCAAATAGAGTATATTCTTCCCGTCAAAGATATTCTGTAACTTGTGGGCATTGAGGAATTTTCTCATCCAATATTCAACCAGGATGTTTTAATCATCCTGGTTGTCAGTTTTAACAATTAATTTGTAATTATTTCAATTAATAGTTATATTGTTGATAGAAAACCCGATTAGTGATTGGAGAAAAGATGGCTAATCAAAAAATATTTCGAACATTTTTTATTCTAATAATGATATTTATCATCGCTTCGTGCAATTTCCCTGGTACAAGTGAAGTTCAAAACGGTATGGACCAGAACCAGGTTTTTACTGCTGCAGCGAAAACAATTCAAACAACATTAACCATGGGTGCCTTAGCTGAGAGCTTTAATCAAACCCTGGTAGCTACTAATCCATCTCCGGCGAGCAGTACTCCAACTCCATCAATAGCTCCCCCATCAGATACCCCGATAATATTCCCAACCAATACAGTAGCCCCAAGCAATACTCCCTTTCCTGTTATCACGTTAACTCCAACAGTACCAATGATCCATGCTACTGCAAATACTAATTGCAGGTTGGGGCCGAGTTCCATCTATGATGTGGTAGGATTTTTAATGGTTGGCGATTATGTGAAAGTTTTTGGAAGAAATTCAAACAGTTCATGGTGGTATATCCAAAATCCGGATAATTTAGCAAATAACTGTTGGGTATGGAATCAATCCACCATAGTGGAAGGGAATCTTTCCATAATCCCAGTTGTTACTCCCATCGCTACAGTAACCCCATCCTTAGCTGTAATCACAGTATCATCAAATGCTGCTCCTAAAATTTATACTGGTTCTTGTCCGGTAAATATTGTCTTGACAGGCAAGGTAAAAGTATCCTTACCTGTGACCATAACCTACAATTGGGCAGCGAACTTTAGTTATCCATTTGTCGCTCAAGATTTTACTTTTGATGTCGCAGGATCAGAAACATTTACACAAACTATCACGATCAGCTCAACAACAGCTGGGTATGTTCGATTTAGAGTCTATTCTCCATACGAAGTTAAGGCCGACCGGATTGATCTTGCAATCACTTGTGTACCGTAAAGAACAACTCCCGGATAATCCCGGGAGTTGTTACACTTTTATAAGTTCAGTCCGCCCTTTTTTTCGTTTTTCTTTATCCTGATACATCTTGTAATCGGCTGTTTTAAGAACTTCTGATAGTAAATCTCCGATTTCCGCAGTAGCTACACCTATGGATAACTCAAGGTTTTTTAATTTTGGATTGGCTTTATTGCCTATCACCAACATTCCCTGCAATCTCTGAACCAAATTCGAGGCACCAGTTTTATCAGTGTTGGGGATAATAACCGCGAATTCATCTCCACCAATCCGGGCAATAATATCTTCCGGACGAAATGTTAACTTTAAGACCAAGGCGGTCCTTTTTATTAATTGGTCTCCAGCAAAATGGCCATCAGTATCATTGGTTAATTTTAAATTATCGACATCCACCATCAGGATGCTGATCGGATATTGCCGACTATCCTGTAATCTACCCAACTCTGTTTCAAAAAAACTTCGGGAGAATAATTCAGTTAGACTATCATGTGTGCTCAAATAGGTTAGCTTATCTTCAGAGAGCTTGCGATCAGTAATATCAGTGATCGCGATAATTACCCGTTCAAATGATTTTTCATATCCTGGAACAACCATGAAATTTAAGTTATGGTAACGGATTACTCCATCTCGTACATCATTTGCTGCCTCAACCTCAAAATGTGTTTTTCCTTCTGATATTGCAACAATTTCTTCAATAAATAAATCAGTAGGTTTGAGATTAAAATTAAGGTTATTAACTGTACTGAGTTCATCAAATGAATTTTTTTTCATCAATGTCAATGTTGTTTGATTTACGTGAATTACCTTAAGTAGACTTAATAATCGACTTACTTCCTTGGGATTCGCCTTTAAGAATTCGCGAATTTGCAAATTTCCCCTCTTTTTCAAAGAATTAATTCGTTTCTTAACGAGAGAAAAATCTTCCTCCCACAACGAAATGGGTGAATGATCAAATAACTCCTGATATCGAGCCTTACTGTTTGTAAGTTCTTCTTCAATTAATTTACGGGTTGTAATATCGTACATTACACCGTGCCATACGCCCAGCCCATCTTCCCCTTTCATAAAAGACATTTGATCTTCGATCCAAATAAGGCTACCGCTTTTTGTAATTAATCGATACTCCTCCCGAAAATCTTTATTTGTCTTTAGACATAGCTTTTCCTGTTGTATTATCCTTTTTTTATCTTCAGGGTGAATAGTCTTTGACCATAACGAATTTGGTGCCAACCATTCATTAGGAGAATATCCAGTTAATTGTTCAATCTGAGGACTGATGTATGTAATTTGCCCATGGTTATTAGGTGTTTCAATATACACAACTGCGGCAATTTGCTCTGCCAGTAAACGATATCGGTGCTCTGTTTGTTGAAGCCTTCGTTCACTATATAACCTGGATATGGTTGTCATGATCATTTCCCCCACCAGGTTAAGAAACTGCTCATCTTCAATGGTCCATAACTTTTCTTGTATCACAGTCTCAATAATTATGAAGGCCTTTAAACCTTTAGCACTGGTAAAAATTGGCATTTCAAGTAATGAAACGACGCCGTTTTTTAGCCAGAACTCAATTTCTGCAGAGGCTGAACCTGGAAGGTCAGTTACCCTTGAACACTTAATGGTTTTCCCATTTTGTATAATATCTTTTATCCAAGGATATGATTTCCAGATAGGTGTTGAAATAATTAACTCTCGATTTGGAACGCCGAAGTTTCTCCATTGGACAAGCAAATCGGCTGTCGCTTTATTCTCATCTATCGTGGTAAAAGAACAACGATCCACATGCAGAAAGGTACCAATTTTATCAAAGATAGATAGCAGATCTTTTTCGTAAGACTCAGGATGGAAATGATTTAAACCCGCTGCAATATTGGTTATTATTGTTTCCATGGTCAATTGATGTTGAAGGGATTCTTCTGCTCGTTTACGATTCGTGATTTCCCTGGAAATTCCAGTTAATCCCACAACATTTCGCTTATCATCAAAAATTGGCATTTTAATTGTCTCATACCAGGAAGAATACCCGGTAATATTTGTCACTTCTTCTTCAATTACTTTAGGCCGACCGAGGGTAATTACTTCCTGGTCGTCTTTTAAAAACCTGTCTGCGATTTCTGGAGGAAATAGGGCAGTAGTTGTTTTTCCAAGGATATCATCCCGACTGTAATCATAGGTCGAACAAAAGACATCATTGACTGCAATAAATCGATCATGATTATCTTTTAGCCATGCCAGGTCGGGAATATTGTTTAATATAGCTTTTAACCTCTCTTCACTATCAATTAATGCACTCTCGATGATCTTTCGAGAAGTAATATCGCGAGCTATACCTGTAGTACCGATTACAGCATTATTTTTTAGTATCGGAGTATTTACGACTTCCAACCAAACAGACTCATTATTATTGACCAACTCGTATTCAAATCTGGCTGGTAGCTTGTTCTCAATTACATAGTGATCCAGGCTGCTAAAATTATGTTCCGGATTTGAACCCCAAATTTCCTCATCAGTCTTATTTAAAAATGCTATTGGCTCCAGATCATATAAATCGCATTCTGCCTGGTTAACAGCCAAATACTTACCATCAAGGCTTTTTAACCAAGCAGGATCTGGTATATTATTAATGAATGAATTTAACAACATTTCACTGTTTGAGAGGATTTGTTCAGATTCTTTCATATCGGTGATATCAAAAATCGCACCCAAGACTCCCACATCTTCCACAGCTTTGTCACCATAAGGAGATAAATTACATTGCACCCATATCAGGTGTTGATCTTTGTGAATTAATCTAAATTGTAAAGATATGACTATGCCATAATTAATTACTTGGTTAATTTGTTCATCAAATTTATCATAATCATCAAGATGAATGATCGACCTGAAAGAATCTAATTCCATGCTTTCATCATTCGTATAGCCAGAAATGAAAGACCATTTTTCGTTGGAATAATTTAGCTTTCCTTGGTTATTTATTTGAATTATTCCAGCAGGGGTAGTATATGTGACTGCTCGAAACTTGCGTTCTCCAACCTCTAATTTTGTAATGATTTTTTTATGTTCTGATATAAAATGACTGGTTACCAGAATGACAAGTACCTGAATGAAAAGGAACATTTGCATATTTAAGATATTGACCATGGAAGATAGGTCATTTTTAATAGCGATAATTATTCCTGAAGTGATTATTAATACGCCCAGAATCGCGCCAAAACGGTTGAATCTTAAAGCCAGCCAGATAAGAGGTATGAAAAATAAATAGTATGAATTAAGAGTTTTAAAACCGGGAACCTGGAAAACTATGAAAATTATTATTACCAGGATTATTAAAACTAGGACAAATTCAAATAATTTAGGCCACGAAAACCGCTTGGAATTAACAAAGCTCCGAATAGAAAAGATTCTTAATTTTCCCGGAAAATTATTTGTCTTTTCTATTTGATTTAATATCATCATTGCTAATGGATATATTAACAATAATCCGATCATTGTTTGTAGGGTATAGTACAACCCATTGGACCAGGCAATATTTTGTGTTAGCCCAATCTTAATACCAGTTGCCCAAACTTGAATGCCACTAACCAAGCATGAAACAAGAATTGATAATAATAAGAATGAATTCAAGTCGTGAGTTGAAGATAGATAAATATCTGTTTTCAGATAAGCGAGGAAATATCTAGGTGGAATTGTAAGGGCGAAGGAGATTAATGCGAGCTGGAAAATCGCCTGGCTTCCAAAGTTAACTGTACCAAGGAGAAAGTGACTTAATACGCTGGTTAGGAAAACGGAAAGAAATCCTATCCACCCAAATAATATACCTAATAAAATGGCGACCCCTGCAGCAGGATACCAGACCTGGTATTGAGAGATGCTTAATGCATCGGGAAGATAATCAGCAGCCAAAAAACCGATAATAAGAAAAATTAATAATCCAAAATACCAACGAACTTGTTTCGTTGAATAATTTAGGAAATAATTTTGCCTGACCTTATTTTCTTGCATTTTTATAGTTATTCCATGGGTAAAACTAAGATTTCATATTATATCATTTGGCCGAGATAGTTAGATTTCTCAACCTTACAGGGAATTTACAATTCTTTTTAAAAAATATACAAATATGTTCAATTGCGAACATCCTGAACACGAATGCTGTTAGCCCAAAGTTAAAATGTCACCTAATTAGGCAAAGTTAGAATGTCCCCTTTTAAGGGGGCTTCTTTGTTAAGGTTGAAATTTCTCCAAGGATGATCTGCTGCAGGAGTATGAGCTTTGGAAGCATTACGCAATGCAAAATCAATCGACTTGGAAGGAACGATTTCAGCTTGTTTTTGTTGTAGATAATATACATCAAAATTAATGGGATGGTTCTTGTAAAGCACAATAATTTCATGATTAGAGTTTTCAAGGATAGTAACGACAGAATTTCTTAATGCATACGTGGGTCGATCAACATGGATTTGGTAAATGGATTTGTGGTATTGGAAAGTGAGATTTTTAGATAAGGTGCGAGTCTCTTTTCTACACAAGATGAAATCCAGATTATCTGAGACTGAAAGCGGGATATGAAAATCAAGATCACTTCGAGGAGTAGTGGCAAACCGGTTGTTGTAGTCTTGGATGAACTCTGGAAGCCAAAGATTAGCTTCTTCGGGTGATGAAATGTTCTGAAGTCTGAGTTCTTTAGTCAGCCGATCTTGTAGTGTTTTATTGGCTCTCTCCACTCGCCCTTTAGCCTGCGGGGTATTGGCACAGATGATCTCTATACAGAGTTCACTCATTGCTCTACCAAAGTCCGTTAGGCCATCTCCAGGACTTACTCTTGGGTTGTTGAGGTGAAAGATGCCATGTTTATCACTATAAAAGGCTCCAGGCTCACCATAACGCTCGAAATAATGTCTCGATGCCTCACAATAGCCAAAGAAGCTTTCGTGTGACACAAACCATAGTTCTACCAGTTTCCCTGTAGCATCATCAACAAAGACCAGCAAAGTACTTCTTGGGCTTCTTCCCTCGAACCAATCATGATCTGATCCATCAATCTGGATCAATTCTCCAAAACATGCCCTTCTTTCTCGCATCTGGAAGACCTTCAATTTCTGCTTTCGTCTGTGCTTCCACAACCCTTCTGAGATCATGATCTTTCTCACACTCTCATCCGAGATTTTTAATCCCATGCAGCTCTACCAATTTCTCGGTGGCTAGTGTTGGACCGAAATCTCGGTACTTTTCAAGTATCAGGTTTACTATACTTTTCTTTACCTCCTCCCTCAGCTGATTGTGGCTTGGTTTCCCACGGCTTTTATTGATTAACCCTTCCAGTCCTCGCTCTTGGTAGATCTTCGACAATCTTTTTACATGCCGAATACTTATTCCAAGTTGTTCTGCTGCCATCCGTTGGGTTATTGCCTTCTTTTCCAATTGATTCATGACCTGTGTTTTTATGATCTCTTTTTCACTCATCTTGTATATTCTGTCCACTTTCTGCCTCCACGTATGGGGACATTTTAACTTTGGTAAAAGGGGACATTTCTACTTTGGTTTAACATCCTGAACACGAATGCTTGCTTTCGGTTTTATAATATGGTAAGATTTCAAAACAGCGTTTTTCGAGGGAATCCCTCCGGGGCGCTGTTTGTGTTCATAGTGACCCATCGGGGTATCAGTATCATAAAGTGAATCAATAAAAACAAGGGAAAAGGGCATGACTATCACATTCCTTACACGTGAAGGTTTTGAAAAACTACAGGAAGAATTAGACCATCTTCGGACTGTTCGTCGACAAGAAATTGCGAATCGTCTGCATGAAGCCATGGAAGGTGGTGAATTGATAGAGAATGCAGAATATGAAGACGCAAAAAATGAGCAGGCATTTGTTGAAGGGAAAATTAAAGAAATAGAAATCCTTCTTGCCACTGCCCGTGTGATCAGTGAAGACGATAAAAGCGAAATCATTCAGGTTGGAACAACTGTCACGATAAAAGAGGAAGGCAGTAACGAAGAAACATATACAATTGTCGGAGCTGCTGAAGCCAACCCAAGGGCTGGTAAGATTTCCAATGAATCTCCCTTGGGAAAGGCATTGCTAAGTCGCAAAGCCGGCGAAAAGACAAAAGTTGATGCGCCAGCAGGTTCATTTGAAGTTCAAATAATAAAAATTGGGTAAATCCATTCAGGAAGTTCTGCCAGTCCGATTAAGGTCTATATCCCGGCTGGCAGATTTTATTTAATATAACATGGTGATAATAACTATAATTAATTAGGCGAATATTTGGAAATAAAGGTAAGTGCCACATGCTTGAACAAGAAAAAAGTGTTTTAGAACAGAATCGAATTGAAAAAATCCACCGACTACAGGCTGCCGGGATTGAAGTTTATCCAACCAGAGCCTCGGTCACTCATACAAGTGTGGAGGCAATTAAAGAATTTGAACAAACCGAAAGTAATGCTCCTCAAGGAACTGATCCTGAAAAAGTAAACGTGATAATTGCCGGTAGACTTCGATCCATGCGTTTGATGGGAAAAATTATTTTTGCTCATTTAGAGGATGGTTATGGTCGCATCCAACTGTTCTTCAGGATAAATGACCTTGGCCAGGAAAAAATGGATCTTTTCGCCAGAGAATTCGATTTAGGCGATTTTATTCAAGCCAAAGGTCAATTATTCCGTACAAAAACTGGTGAAATTACGCTTCGGGTCGAAGATTATCAAATGCTGGCTAAAAGCATTACTCCACTGCCTGCAGCTAAAGATGAGGTCGTGGATGGCGAAATAATCAAACATGCCACATTGAATGATCCTGAAGTGAGATTTAGACAACGATATGCTGATCTCGCTGTGAATCCGGAAGTGCGACAGATATTTCGAACCAGATCAGCAACCATTAAAGCTTTGCGTCAATTTTTAGATGATCGAAGTTTTATTGAGGTCGAAACACCAATTTTACAGCCGATATATGGTGGAGCTGCTGCAAGGCCTTTTATTACTCATCATAATCAATTGAAGCAGGACCTTTTCTTGCGGATTTCATTTGAGCTATATTTAAAAAGGCTGCTGGTAGGCGGATTCGAACGTGTTTATGAAATTGGGCGCGACTTCAGGAATGAGGGAGTATCTTATAAGCATAACCCTGAATTTACCCAGTTGGAATACTACCAGGCTTATGCTGACTATTTAAAAATTATGGATCAAACTGAGCAAATGGTTGCCTACACTGCTCAAAGTGTTCTTGGTACGATGATAGTCACTTTCAATGATCATGAGATCAACCTGACTCCACCATGGAAAAGAATCGAATTGCGGCAAGGAATACTGGATGCCACAGGGATTGACATTGCTATATATAAAGATGCAGCCAGTTTAAAAGAATCCATGCAATCAAAAGGGCTGAAATTCAATCCAAAGGCGAATTGGGGAAAACTGATAGATGGAATGATCGGAGATTTTTTAGAACCCAATTTTATTCAACCGACATTTCTTTATAATTACCCGCGCGATATATCCCCGTTGGCGAAAAGTATACCGGGTGATCCCCAAACGGTGGAACGTTTTGAAGGATTTGTCGGGGGTATGGAATTATGCAATGCATTCACTGAATTGAATGATCCAATGGATCAGGAATCTCGTTTTATTGAAATGGCACGGGACTATACTGCAGATGACGAGGAAAGCAATCCCCTGGATGAAGATTACTTGCGGGCAATGTCTTATGGAATGCCGCCAAACGGTGGATTTGGAATGGGGGTTGACCGATTGGTTATGCTATTAACCGGTAATCATTCCATTCGCGAAGTGATCTTGTTCCCGCATTTAAGAAATCGGGACGACGATTAAATACTAGGTAAAAATAAATAGGTTGCGTCTACTATATAGACGCAGCCTTTTTTGTTTCAATTACTCAGTTGTTTATCAGTTCAAAGACAACGTTGACATCTACTGTGATGGTCATATTTCCGGAAGAAACAGGAACATTACTGTTATTCACCATACCGCCACCTCCACCACCTAAGCCTGAACCAGTGTATGGGTTAATCACATTGTTGGTTACAACTGTAACTGAGATCACTTTTCCAGGTTTTCCTCCCGCCAATGCTGCGAGCTGTTGAGCTTGTTGTTCAGCATTTTGCATAGCTTTCCCCCTGGCTTCGTCCTGGAAGGTTGATTTATCCACTATATCAAAACTCATCCCATAGACATTATTAGCACCTGAACGAATTGCATCGCCTAGCATCTTGCTTAGGTCGCTTAAATCCCTGACTGTCACCAGGACTGTATTATCCACGATGGTCTTGGAAGCATCAGTGGACACCCCGGAATAAGGTGCCTGCAAATAAATACTAAAGTTGCTGGTCTGAATGTCCTTATCTTCAACTCCATACCCCCTCAGGGCGTCCTTTACACTGCGAGTAAGGTTATTATTTTGTTCCACTGCAGCGACAGAATCAAAATCTTCCGTATGTACGCCAATATTCAAATAACCGATATCAGGTGTAGCCATGACCACACCACTCCCTGTGACATTAATCGTATGTTTATCTGCGGGGGGGATTTGGGCTTGAGGCATGCTGGTACCCAATTGTTGAGGTAGAAGACCGCAACCTGAGGTGATAATCAGGATTATTAATAAGGTAATTATTGTATATAAAGTTTTCATTTCATCTCCTTTTTTCCATTATACAATTGGTACTTTTATATCTTCAAATGTTATTCTACCCATCAGTCAACATGATGGTTGTTTTGTAATAATAATTAATCTCATGCTAAACTAATGTAGGAAGAAACCTGATGGAATTAAATTATCTTCAGTCCAAAATTCAAAATCCAAGAATTCAACCGGATCTGGTTGCAAGACCACATTTAATTGAGGTAATTGAAAAAGGGTTATGGCGAAAACTAACCATCTTATGCGCTCCTCCGGGGTTCGGAAAATCCACTCTTATTGCTGAATGGTCCCTAAAGGCGAAGCATCCAATTTGTTGGTTTCAGGTGGATGAGCAGGACAATTTACTGGATAATTTCCTAATTTATCTATGCAATTCAATTCGGCAAGCTCAACCAGGTTTTGGGGAAGAATTGGATCGGATGATCAAGCTCACACCTCGTCCGTCATCTGATTTTTACGCAAATGCATTTTTAAGGGAATTGGAAAAGCTTCCCTCTAAAACCTGTATTGTTCTGGATGATTATCACCTTATCAATAATCTGGAAATTCATCAATTTACTCGAAAAGCATTGGAATACCTGCCAAAAAATATTCATTTCATTATATCTACCAGAGAAGATCCTCCTTTTCCTCTTTCCATATATAGAGCAAAAAATGAAATTACTGAGATCAGGACAGGTGATCTTAGATTTAATCTACAAGAAACTCAAAACCTATTAAATATAATTTCGCAAACCAATCTTTCCAACAATGATCTTGAGGTGTTATTCAATAGAACCGAAGGATGGGCAGCTGGAATCCAACTTGCTGGTTTGTCCTTATTGGAAACTTCTGATATCGATAAATTTATTCATGATTTTACAGGTTCAAACAGGTATATTTTGGATTATCTTATTGAGGATGTCGTAAATCAACAACCGTTGGATATTAAGAATTTTTTATTAAAAACGTCGATATTGGATCGTTTCTCCGCAGCTATTTGTAACAAAGTAATAAATGAAGAAAATTCACAAAGGCTTCTTAATATTATTGAAACCTCCAATTTGTTCCTTGTCCCATTGGACGACAACCGGATTTGGTATCGGTATCACAACTTGTTTTCAGATCTTCTCAGGTTCAGATTAAAGCAGGAGATTCCCCCAGAGGAATTAAAAAACCTTCACGATACAGCGGCCAAATGGTTCGAAGCTAACGAATTATGGCCTGAAGCTGTTCACCACTATTACCAGGCTGATAAGCCCGAAGATTGCACTAGAACAGCAATTAGCTATGCCTCAGGTTTATTGGAAGCAGGGAATGCTGCTCGGGCGATAGATTGGATGGATGGGTTACCCGAAAATATCTTATTTGGATCATTAAACCTGCTAATAATCTACTGTTTTTCGCTTGTCACTGCTAGTAAGGGGATCTTGTTGAGTAAGTATTACCCCCAACTCGAAAAATTGATCACAGACCTTCGTGAATACTTACCCATAGATCAATATGATGAATTGTATGCAAAGCTGGATGTAATAAAAGGCATGTATTATTCTTCGATGGGGGATAACCACCGCGCAATTCAAAAATTTGAAGAATCATTTGTCTATCTACAACAGGAAGATGCATTAAAAATTGGTTCCTTGATAGGAAAGGCAGTTGCATACCAATCACTTGGCGAGATTATGAAGGCTGAACAAATTTTTGCTGAAGCAGTTGTTCTTTCTAGAAAGAATTCAGTAACAATGATGGAAATAAGCTCAATGGCGAATCAATCCGGAATGCAGATCAGGATGGGTGAACTTCATAAAGCAGAAAAATTACTGCTAGAGACCATTGAAATTTCCAATGCAGAAAAAAACAAACGAAATCCAATTATTGCTGAAGCTTATCTAGAATTGGCGGGAATTTATTACTCCTGGTATCAATTAGAAGAATCGCGAAAACATCACTCTGAATCATATGATTGGTTAATCAAGTGGGGAAATCTAGATTCGATGATGGCTTATCTCTACCAGGGTTTTCGTTTATCGATTGTAGATGGAATTGATATTCCAGATGATTACGTTCAGAAAGCTAGAGAATTATCAGAAATCGGCCATTTAAACCCTGGAACACTATTAATCGCAAAGATAATCCAACTGGAAGCTGTAATTCTGGAGAAAGACATACATTCGCTCACCCACCAGGTCCAGGACATCTTACAGCTTCCAGAGAATTTGAAAGATTCTCTTTACACAGAGCTTTTAATGACAGCCATCGAGGCTAGTATATATTACAAATTATCTCCAATGGATGGATTACTTATTCTTGTGGAAAAAATAATTAAGATCACAAAGGCAAACGCAAGAATTAACGAATATATCCGGGCAGAGTTATTAAAAACGATAGGCTTGATGAGATTTGGATCAAAAGAAAAAGCTCTGGAAAGCTTATTAAGAGCAGTAGATATTGCATATAAAGAGCACAACATAATATCTTTCATACTTTATGGATCCGAAATACGAGATCTCCTCCCTATTATTAAAACGAAATACTCCGGTGAAAGACAGGAAGAATTTATTAATCAGATGATTAGCAATTTGCCGCTCCGGACAAATTCTCCATCAACAACGAAATCTATTACACCCAATATAAATGTTCATGGAAAGGAATTATCAGATAGAGAAATTGAAGTATTAACTTACCTTGCATCAGGTTTATCAACTGGGTCTATTGCTGAGCGATTGGTCCTCTCGCCGGGCACAATTAAGCGGCACCTGCATAATATTTTTGAAAAATTGAATGTATCATCTCGTACCGAAGCGATTAAAATTTCTCGTGATCTAGGCATAATTTAATCTTGTTCCCTCAAAAAAATCCCCGCATTTGCGGGGATTTTCATACTGTATAAGAAGCTCGTGGTTAATTTTACTCTATTGTGCGTGTATTATTGCGCTGGTGCAGCCAGCCATTTCTTTTCAAGCTCAGGGATCAACCCTTTGGCTTTGACGGCAGTAAGTCCTTTATTGATCAGACCTAACAATTCAGTATTTGATTTACATACTGCAATGCCATATTGTTCTGAAGTAAACACATCACCAGTGGTCATTAATTTATCTGCATTTATTCCGACGAAGGAAACAGCAGTAGGATAGTCAGCCACAACTGCATCCACCTGTTTGTTTATGAGGTCTTGAAACGCAAGATCAACTGAGTCGTATGTTTTAACTTCAGCACCTTCAATCTTTTCTGATTCAATCGCACCAGTTGTCCCGATCTGAACACCTATCTTTTTTCCTACCAGGTCAGCTACGCCTTTAATATCAGTTGTATCTTTATTTATTGAAACGACCTGTCCTGCAGCAAGGTATGGATCAGAAAAGTTGAATGATTTCGCGCGATCTTCGGTTATTGTCATTGCGGAAATCGCTCCGTCGTATTGACATTGAGCCATACCGGTTAACAAGGCATCCCAACCGACATTTACTACTTCAAACGTAAATCCACCTTCAGCGGCAATGGCGGTTAACAGGTCGATATCAAAACCCTCAATCGCCTTTGTGGTTTCATTTACTGTTTCAAATGGAGGCCATGTTGCATCAGAAGCGATTCGATACACCATGGCGGGCGCAGCTGTCGGTTCGACCGGGACAGCAGTGGGGGCAGGGGTATTTACCGCTGCTGGTGTGCAAGCACCTAAAACCAATACCGCAGCCATTAGGATAAATACAAATTTTGCTAATCTTGTTGTTTTCATCTCTTCTCCTCTTGTAATTAGTAATTTTTAATAAAACAAACATTTACAGGGCTGCACATTTCCTTCTTCCAGGCTCCTCCTTATTTGTTTGTTATCAGCAGAAAAATAAAAAGAGGTCTTCCTAAAAATTCCTTCTTGGAAGACCTCATCTGCTTACTCTTGGCTGAATTTAACTGCCTTTAAGCACAAATGACCTTTTCCAGAAGGAAAGGTAGATCTGACGCTTAGGATGGTTCTGTAAGGCAATATTATTCTTTATCATGTATAAATGCCAATTTTACTCACCTATTTCCATATGTCAAGGAAATTCATAAAAATTGGTCAGGAAGGATAGATTTCGGGTTTACTAAGATGACTTCAAGTTAGATTATGACGAGTGGAGATTGTATCGGAAAAACTTGCTCCTAAAACATCTTCAGGCTAGAATCAGAGGATGAAATTCGATATTTTTACCATCCTGCCTGAAGTCTTCACCCCATATATAAATTCCAGCATTCTAGCCAAAGCCAACCAAAAGAAATTAATAGAAATATGCATTCATGATATCCGTAGTTTCACCACGGATAAGCATCATGTTACCGACGATACTCCTTATGGCGGTGGAGGGGGTATGGTGATGAAGCCTGAACCGGTCTTTACCGCGGTAGAGACTGTATTGGGCACTCATCCTCATTGCCCTGTTATTTTATTATCTCCACAGGGAAAAGTGCTTGACCAGGAAATGGCTTACAAATTGGTCGAACATGATCATATTGCCTTAATCTGTGGCCGTTATGAAGGTTTTGATGAACGTATCCGGGAACATTTAGTTACCGAAGAAATCTCGATAGGGGATTATGTATTAACAGGTGGAGAACTCCCCGCTATGATCCTGGTGGATGTTCTGTCACGGTTGGTTCCAGGTGTTCTGGGAGATCCAGATGGTGCAGCAGATGATTCGCATGCCAGCGGCCTCCTTGAATATCCGCATTACACCCGCCCTCCTGAGTATAGGGGATGGAAAGTTCCGGATGTTTTACTCTCTGGAAATCATGCTGAGATCAATCGCTGGCGAAGGCAACAAGCCCTATTACGTACCTTCAAACGTAGACCAGATATGTTTCAGAAAGCAGACCTTTCATCTGAAGATAAAGAATTCTTGAGGGCGATTGAGGAAGAAAAATCAAGATCTACAGGATCAAGTGATTTGTGAGGAATTAATAATTATACTTATTTTTGAAAATTGGAGGAAAATATGGCAAGTCAACTCTGGGTAACAACAACCTTTGGCTTTGAGGGTTATAAGATCACCCGTTATATGGGTGTAGTCCGCGGAATTACTGTCCGATCTCGAAGTGTCGTAGGAAATTTTGTGGGCGGGTTACAGACTTTGGTCGGCGGCAATATCACGGTGTATACCGAATTGTGTGAACATGCCCGCCTGGAAGCATTCGACTTGATGATGCAACACGCACAACAAATGGGAGCAAATGCTGTTGTGGCAATGCGTTATGATGCCAATGATGTGATGGATGGAGTTACCGAAGTACTGGCTTATGGCACAGCAGTAATCATAGAAAAAGAAGGAGCCGCATCATGAAATTGAATTATGGAAAAACATTTCTATTAGGTTTTGGCTTCTTTGGTGTGAGTGTGATCTGGGGCGTATATAATGCTTTTGTCCCCCTTTTCCTTGCGAATAAGTTTGGCCTTGCTCCTGCGTGGATAGGCTTTTTTATGACCCTGGATAATATTGCTGCTCTCTTGATCCAACCCCCAGTGGGCGCGTGGTCAGATAAATTGCGAACTCCTTTGGGTAGAAGAATGCCCTTTATTCTGATCGGGGCTCCTGTCGGGGCAGTAGTTTTTGGGTTGATTCCTTTGGCAGCGGTGCTCCCATTATTTGTAGCATGCACGTAGCACCCTGCTTTTGAGCATGGCTTTTTGGCGGACCCCGGTAGTAGCACTTATGCCAGATATCACACCTTCAAAATTTCGTTCTCAGGCGAACGGGATCATAAACTTCATGGGCGGAGTAGGCGCCATCATATCATTTTTAGGTGGATCAGTATTATATAAGATGAATCCCAGCTTTCCATTTTGGATGGGTTCGGGTCTGGTGATCATTTCATCAATATTGTTATTTGTCTTCATCAAAGAACCCAAAGTATATGAGGAAGCAGAAAAACAACCCGGAATGATCGCCAGCCTGCAAGATGTTATGAAGGATCCTGATAAAAGCGCATTAAGAATATTGTCGGCTATCTTTTTCTGGTTTATTGGGTACACAGCCATTGAAGCTTTCTTTAGCCTATATGCAAATAAATACCTCGGTTTGGAAGAGGCGGATGGTGCCCGGCTGCTTGGTCAACTTTCGGTAATTTTTGTGATCTTTGCCCTTCCGGCAGGTTATATCGGAGCAAAAATTGGGCGCAAGGTCACGATCTCGCTGGGTTTACTGATCATGATTGCCTGTACGGCGTCCATGTATTTCACGCCCCCAGCAATACTGACCATTGTCCTCACAAAACTACCAGTCCTCGGGGTTGTCCCGGTTGTAGGGGCAATACTAATGCTGGCAGGCGCAGGCTGGGCTTTGATCAATATTAATTCATTGCCCATGGTCGTCGATATGACGACCGAAGCCAGAATTGGCACTTATACCGGATTGTATTATTTATTTTCCACCCTATCCGCAATTGTTGGCCCTAACATGAATGGCTGGATCGTTCAACTCAGCAACCTGAATTATAATGCGATCATGATCGTTTCCCCCATACTTATGTTCGTGGCACTGATATTAATGCTGGGCGTTCGTCGAGGTGAAGCAAAAACGGAAAATGCATTTGTTGAATTGCAAAATCAACAATAAACTTCACTTTTACCCCAAAAAAATCATTAACTCTGGAATTATCCTGCTTGCAGAGCTTTGTGATAAGTAGTATACTAGCTGAAATGGGGTAGGAAATTTGCGCCGCCTTTACACGAGGCAATTACCCCAAATCAAATTTAATCCTATCATGAGGAGAAGACAAATGTCCAAAAAGCTATATACCCTAATGGCAGTCCTTCTATTAGCAAGCATGGCACTATCTGCATGCGCACCTGCCGCCACTCCGGCTCCCGTTGTGGAACCAACCGCAGCACCTGTAGAACCAACAGCTGTTCCTGTAGAACCCACAGCGGTTCCCCCGACTGATGTTCCTGTTGTGGAAACACCCGTACTGAAAATCTGCAATGTAAATGATATGGGTGGTGTAGATGATAAATCCTTCAATGCTACTGCATGGAAGGGTGTCTTGGATGCTGAAACCAAGTATGGAATTAAAGGTTCCTTCCTAGAGTCAGAGCAACAAACTGATTACGAAAAGAATATTAACAGTTATCTTGTTGAAAAAGATTGTGCTCTCATCGTTGGAATTGGCTATAACATCAGTGCAGCAACCAAAGCAGCTGCTGAAGCAAATCCCGATCAAAAATTCGGAATTATTGATGATGCCTATGATCCCATTCTCCCGAATGTGGCAGCCAGCGTATACAACATTGATCAAGCAACCTACTTATTAGGATACTTGGCAGCTTCCCAGACTAAGACCGGTATCATTGGTACTTATGTTGGAATGGCATTCCCCTCCACCACTTCATTTATGGATGGTTTCTATATGGGCATGATGAAATACAATGAAGTCCATGGAACCACTGTAAAACTAATTGGTTGGGACCCCGCTGCTTACACTGGTCTCGAAGTTGGTAACTTCAGCGATGTTGATAAAGGAAAAACCATTACACTAGGTTTGCTTGATGAAGGTGCTGATATCGTCATGCCAGTAGCAGGACCAGTAGGTGCTGGAACTCTTGCAGCAGTTAAAGAGCGCAATGCATTGATGGTTGGTGTTGATACTGACTGGTCGGTTCTTTATGATGCAGACTCTGCTTTCGTCCTCGGATCCGCATTGAAGAACATGGATATGTGGTTGACTAACACTATTGGAACTGTTGTTGATGGGACTTATGCTGGTAACACGTTTGTTGGTGATTTGGAAAACGGTGGTGTTGGTGTAGCCGTTGGTGTTGACTTCAAGGATACGGTTGATCCAGCGATCCTTGCTGAAATCGACCAGTTGAAAGCTGATATCATCGCTGGTACTATTGATGTAAAATATAAAAGATAATGATCTAAAGTAAATATCAAAAGCGAGTTGGCAATTGCCAACTCGCTTTTGATAAATGCTATAATAATTGTGCAATCATATATTAGGAGAATTTATGCCTCCTGTTCTGGAATTTAAAAATATAACCAAAATATTTCCAGGTGTAATAGCTAATAACCGTATAAGCTTTTCGGTTCAAAAAGGTGAGATTCTTGCACTCCTTGGAGAAAATGGTGCCGGTAAGACCACATTGATGAATATTCTTTATGGTCTTTATCAGCCTGACGATGGAGAAATTTTCCTGGAAGGTCAAAAGGTAACATTCCATTCACCTTCAGATGCCATTGAAAAAGGTATTGGAATGGTCCACCAGCATTTTATGCTGGTGCCTGTTTTTAATGTCGCGGAAAACGTAATGCTGGGAAAAGAAGATATTAAGTTTGGGGGTTTCCTTGATGAGAAAAAAACAGCTGATTCGATAATAAAAATATCAGAAGAGTATAAGTTTGAAGTAAATCCTTATGATTATGTAAAAGATTTGCCGGTTGGTGTACAACAAAGAGTCGAGATTATCAAGCTACTATTTCGTGGAGCTGAGATCTTGATATTTGATGAGCCAACAGCAGTGCTCACTCCACAAGAAGCAGATGACCTTTTCGTAATAATTCGCTCTATGGCCAAGCAGGGAAAATCGATTATTTTTATCACCCATAAATTGCGTGAAGTACTAGATCTTGCAGACCGGATAATTGTATTGCGTTTAGGAAAAGTCATTGGAGAAACAAATCCAAAGGAAGCATCCCAGAGTTTGTTAGCGTCGATGATGGTCGGACGAGAAGTCGAATTGGAACTAAAAAAATCCAAACCTAAAATTGGCGAAAAAATCCTAACGGTAAATAACCTTATTGTCACTGATAATAAAAAGCAAATAACTGTTAACGACGTATCTTTTGAAATCTATGCTGGTGAAATTTTGGGTGTTGCTGGTGTTCAGGGAAATGGACAGACCGAACTTGTTGAGGCACTTACCGGCCTAAGAAGTATCACAAAAGGCCAGATAATTATCCACGATAATAATATTGAAAGAACAACTCCACGAAAGGTCACAGAAATGGGGGTTGCCCACATTCCAGAAGACCGCCAAAAAGTTGGCCTAGTACTGACTCTACCTGTGATGGAAAATCTTGTATTATGCACCTTTTATCATCCGCCATTTTCAAATCACAACATCATGAACTGGAAATTTATTGCTGATCATGCCTCCAAACTAACCAAACAATACGATATTAGAACACCAGATATCTATACTAATGTTGGCACGTTATCTGGCGGGAATCAACAAAAAGTAATTGTCGCCAGAGAATTATCAAGACCAATTGAACTGCTCGTAGCTTCTCAACCAACCAGAGGTTTGGATGTTGGATCAATAGAGTATATTCACCATCAAATAATCCAAAAGAGGGACGAAGGCATTGCGGTCCTCTTAGTTTCACCGGAGCTTGATGAGATTCTTCAACTTTCTGACCGGATTGCAGTCATGTACCGAGGTAAAATTCTAGCGATTTTCCCCTCAGGAGCAGCAACTAAAGAACAGATTGGTCTAGTAATGGCAGGGATTGTCCCTGATTCGCTCTTATCTTATGCAATCAATTCATAACTTGGAAGAAGAAACATCATGAAAAGTAATGATCCTATCAAGCCAAATGTTGTTGGAATATTCCTTGAGGAGCTAAAAAAGGGCTTCAATCCCAAGGGAAAGAAAAACTCGGTTTGGCAATCACTTCTAATTCCATTCCTTGCTATCGTAACCGGATTAGTGTTTGGCGCAATCTTTAATGTCATAACAAATGTTGAAGTATATTCTGCTTTTAAAACGTCTTTCCTAAGTGGGCTCAATATGGCCTGGAAGACAGCTTCTGTTTCTTATATAGCTTTATTCCAGGGAGCTATCGGATCTCCCGACAAAATTATCGAGGCATTGCGGTCAAAAGATCAAGCTTTAATATTTGCAGCATTTGCTCCAATCCTTGAAAGTTTAGTTGCAACGACTCCGTATATTTTCGGCGGCCTTGCAGTAGCATTAGGGTTTAAATCAGGTGTCTTTAATATCGGAGCTGAAGGACAGATCTTCATCGGAGCATCAACATCTGTTTTTGTGGGTTATTACTTCACTGGATTACCAGCAATAATCCATATTCCATTTGCACTACTTGCGGGTGCATTAGGCGGAGCGCTTTGGGGATTTATCCCTGGTTGGTTAAAAGCAAAAACAGGAGGTCATGAAGTCATCAACACAATCATGATGAACTATATTGCTTTCTTCTTAAATGACTTTCTCCTCCGTGGTCCCATGAGAAAGGAAGGTACTTTTCAACCTGTTAGCCCGGTTATTCAACAATCAGCAGAATTACCAAAATTATTCCCTTACCCCATCCGGTTCCATATAGGTTTTTTTATCGCTATTGCGTTTATCTTCATCGTATATTTCTTTTTATTCAAAACGACCTGGGGGCTTAACCTTCGTATGGTAGGTTCAAACCCACATGCTGCTAAGTATGCTGGAATTAATGTACCAAATTATACAATGCTTGCAATGACCCTATCAGGAGCATTGGCTGGGTTAGCAGGGGCAAATGAGGTACTTGGAGTTAACCACAGCCTGTATGTTGCTTTTTCATCCGGTTATGGATTTGACAGTATTGCATTGGCTTTATTGGGCAATAATAACCCATTTGGGGTTGGTTTGGCTGCCTTATTGTTTGGTACTTTACAAAATGGAGCGACCAAGATGCAGATGGACGCAGCCACTCCGGTCGAAATTATTTCGATTATTCAGGCGATGATCTTGATGTTTATCGCTGCCCCGGCAATTGTGCGAACAATTTTCAGGTTACGTGATCCTAAACAAAAAGACTTAGAGGACACATCTGCAAGACTGGGAGGAGAGGAGAAAAATGCAAAAAAGCCTATCAGTCTCTAGAGCCAAATATATCGAAACTTCCAAGACAAAGCAAATTATTCTTGGAATCGTTTTTATTCTTATAGGAGTATTAATACATCTTGTATTTACGAGGAACCTAAATCCGTCTCAAATAACAACTTTTGGTCTAAATCCGGGAGGGCAAGAAAAGGTACTTCCAGATTGGAAATTAAACTCCTATTATACGTTGCTCGCCTTTTCCATAATTTGCTTAATTCTTGGAGTGATACAAATAATAAAAGGATTCCAGCGATGGACTAATCCCATTCTTGGCGTTTTACTATTCTTCTTTATTTTTGGATTTCTGGTTTGGGGGGCAGCTGATAAATCATTAAACCTTGTTGGTTTGCTTATGACCACAATGCAAAGAGCAGTTCCCATTACACTGGGAGCATTTGCTGGTATCCTATGTGAAAGGTCTGGTGTTGTAAACATAGCGATCGAAGGAATGATGTTAGCAGGTGCTTTGACTGCAACAATCGTTGGTTCAATTACACATAACCTGTGGCTCGGGGTACTAGCAGGTATGCTTACTGGCTCATTAATGGCTTTATTATTAGCGGTGCTTTCAATAAAATACAAAACAAATCAGATTATTGCTGGGACTGTGATCAATATTTTATCCATGGGGCTAACATCCTATATTTCGGCTAGATTCATTCAAGTTTACCAATCATTAAATAGCCCCGGGACTTTTCCTGTTTGGAAGATACCGCTGTTGTCAAAAATTCCCATAATTGGACCCGTCTTCTTTCAAAATAGTATGTTTGTGTATGCGATGTTAATACTTATGTTTGTTATTCACTTTGCCTTATTTTATACAAGGTGGGGATTACGCGTCAGAGCAGTAGGTGAGCATCCAAAAGCTGCTGATACTCTAGGTATTAATGTGTACAAAACAAGATATATCGCAGTTCTACTTGGAGGTCTGATGGCTGGCCTTGGAGGTGCGTTTTTTACCCTTGGGTCTGTAGGCCGTTTTGATAAATTAATGACTTCGGGAAAAGGTTTTATAGGTCTTGCAGCGATGCTCTTTGGAAATTACACCCCTATTGGTTCTTTTAGCGCTGGGATGTTATTCGGTTTTGCGGACTCGCTGGGAACAAGATTATCGATATTGAATGTACCAATTCATTCCGACTTTTTATTAATGGCTCCTTACATCGCCACAATGATCTTGCTTGCAGGTGTAGTTGGCAAGAGTCAACCACCCGCAGCGGATGGTGAACCTTACGAAAAAGGTTAAAACATAAGTTCTAATTAAATCAAGGAGGCGATTGGAAAATCGCCTCCTTGATATTTATTTCACTGAATTGGATATTTACCGAATTCTTCCACTGCATCGACCATGGCGAGAATATTCTCTGCCGGCACTTCGTCCATGATGGTATGGACCGATGCCACCATATATCCACCGCCTGGAGCCATGATATCGATGACCCGTTTTACCTCATTGCGAACATCCTGAATAGTTCCGTGCGGTAATATGTGGTGTGTATCAACCGCTCCACAGAAGGTCAGTTTATCACCGAACCTGGATTTTAATTCCTGTAAGTTTGCCATTTTTCCGGCTGAAGTTTGGATCGGATTCAAAATATCCACGCCAATCTCAATAAAGTCAGGGATCAGGTCAAAAACATCACCATCGGTATGGAAAAAGACTTTGGCTTTGGTGCGTTCTTTAATGAACGAGATGTAATCTGCATGGATCGGCTTAAGGATGCGTCTGTACATCTTAGGTGACATTAATAGGGATTCCTGTGTGCCGATGTCATCACCTATTTTTATAATATCCAGTTGGTCTTCAGCAGCATCCAGGAAATGACCCATCAAGGTCTTGCACAACTCAGCGATCTTTTTTAATAATGCTTGAGCAAATTCCGGTTCCATTGCCAGGTTTAATAAAAATGTATCCATCCCCTGCATAGCAAAAGCACGTTCAAGCGGGAAGAGCAGCCAGGGAGTACCAATAATCGCATACTGATTTTGGCTTGCCAGTTTATTGACTTCCTCTTTTACGTGCGCCACTCTGGTCGGATCATCCATATCCGGCCACGGATAGTTTTCAATATCAGTTATTGTTTTTGCATCCCGCATGGGATGTATGCCCGGGAACCATACTCCAGGATCCACCTCGCTTTGCCCGCTACCCCAGTCATCCATAAATGGAGAGTGGGCTGGCCTGGCTTTGTTTTGGTCATAAACCCATTGAGGATAACGATCCAGTACTCCCCTGGCATCTCCATGAAGGCGTTGAAGCATGACCTCATCTGGTAAAACCGTTCCAAGCTCAGGCCAATCATAGATATATCGGTCCGCCGTTTCTATCCCAAGAAGCTTCTTTAATCCAACGTATGGAGGATGTTTCATACTGGTCGTATTACTGGTTCCGATGATGATCGGTACCCGATCAGGTTCTTTGTGGTTGATTGTTGTTAAGACCCGCTCTCGTGGAGTAATCCTCATATTTACCTCTACAATACTAAAGAATTAAGAAAATTATAGCATGCAGACCCCGTGAATATGCACTAATAAGTTTGATGCAAATTAATGTTCTTCATAACAAGCAACAATTATCAAATGAAACTATTAATCCTTCTTTACGTATATTTATTGAGGGAAAATGTGAGTTGCTTGCTAATAGCAAAGTTAGACTTATAATCAGGTATTCCTTTAGATAATAATAAATATTGAATATAACCAATTGTCAGGATCAAATTATGCCAACAATCGAAATCAAAAACATCTCTAAGTCATTTGGTTCAAATAAAGTAGTGGATGACGTATCATTTGTAGTTGAAGACGGGGAAATATTTGGCCTACTTGGACCAAATGGAGCCGGAAAAACTACAATTATTAGAATTTTGTTGGACATATTTACCCCGGATTCCGGAACAATTTCCATTCTGGGTGGTGTTATGACTGAAGCTAAAAAAGATTTGATCGGATATCTTCCTGAAGAACGGGGGCTATACCAGGATATTCCACTCGAACGGTGCCTTGTATATCTGGCTACCTTAAAAGGGTTAAGCAAAACTGAAGCAGGAAAGCGGGTTGCCACATGGTTGGAAAAGTTTGACCTGTCTGCATACTCGCGGAAGAAGGTTAAAGAACTTAGCAAGGGTATGCAGCAGAAAGCACAATTGATTGCGACACTGGTTCACGAACCTCGGATCGTGATCATCGACGAACCGTTTAGTGCCCTTGACCCGGTCAATACTCAGATGGTGAAAGATGTTTTAAGGGAACTGCGTCAAAAAGATATCACGATTGTTATGTGCACACATCAGATGCATCAGGTTGAAGAACTTTGTGATCGTCTGGTATTAATAGATCATGGAAAGATCATGCTGTATGGAAAGTTGGTTGATATACAAAAAGATTACGCAGGGCACGATATTGTTCTGAAAACAAAAAATGAGTTACCAGTATTGAAAGGGATAACTACTCTCGAAAAAATTAATGGGGAAACCTATCGCATCGGTTTACCACCAAACACCAAACCTCAACAATTCCTTCGCGAGCTGGTTGAGCAAAATATAGATGTTGAACAATTCGAAATTGCTGTCCCTACACTGGACGAGATATTTATTCAGGTAGTCAACCAGGAAACTTCGCTCAGGTGAACCAATGGACAAAATTTGGTTGATTTTTAAACATGAATATTCGCGGCATGTTCTGCGGAAACGGTTCATCATTACAGTAATTTCGATGCCATTATTTATCGGGGTTATGATGGTTGCTAGTATTGCATCATCGTTGATGAGCATCAATCGGTCTCCAGTTGGATTTGTAAACCATTCCGAATTATTGAGTGACTTTAAACCTGGTCCGCCCAAGAGCGGTATTTTCCAAACCGAAGTCGATTTCATACAATATGATTCTGAAATAAAAGCCGATGCTGAATTGGAAAATGAAACCATTCAGGCATACTTTGTTATCGGTACTGATTACAATCAAACAGCAAACGCAAAGCTGGTATATTACAAATTTCCCGCCAGTAGCATTCAAGAACAATTTTCGGATCAAGTTAAACAATATTTGATCAAATCGCAACCCGCAGCAGTTGTGACCCGTTTGTCTGAAGGCTTTCATCTGACCTTGTTATCATCGGATGGCAGCCGCAAAATGGGGGAACTTGATTGGATTAACTATGTTGTCCTTTTCGGAGCAGGAATCCTTTTCATTGTGGTTTTATTTACCAGTTCCGGGTACTTAATGTCAGCCCTTGTCGAAGAGAAAGAAAATAGAACGATGGAAATTCTGATCACTTCAGTTTCACCCGATCAACTGATGGTTGGAAAAGTACTGGGTAATTTGAGCGTTGGACTTACTCAAATGTTAGTTTGGGTCATCACCTTAATTTTGGGATATTTAATCGGGAGAAGCCAATTCAATTGGCTGCAGAATTTAAATATAAGCCTGGGTGAAATACTTACTCTTGCAGCAATAATGCTTCCGGGATTTATTCTTGTTGCAGCTTTAATGGCCATGCTGGGTACGACAGTGACAGAAGCAAGAGAAGCGCAGCAAATGGCAGGGTTGATCACCCTTCCAGTTGTTGCACCCTATTGGTTATCCACCCCAATTATCATGAATCCAAATGGCAGCCTGGCAGTTGCCTTAAGTTTCTTCCCGTTGACCGCACCTGTGACTATGAGTATCCGAACAGCGATGTCAGTTGTGCCTACGTGGCAAATATTCCTAAGTTCGATGATCCTCTTTTTAACAGCAGCTGGTGCAATTTGGCTCTCAGCCCGTGCCTATAGATTGGGGATGGTCCGATATGGCAAAAAAGTTTCATTGAGAGAGTTGATCGGTAAACAAGGGGGGAGACATGCGTAAAACATTGCTTGTCCTTATCAATGAGGTTATTACGACTGTTCTTCGTCCATCATTTCTCTTCACTTTATTTGGATTACCAATTATTGCAGCATTAATTTTTGGGATTGTTGGGTTGATCAACCGGAATCAACCAGGTCAAGTGGAAAATTATTTTTCACCGGCTGTTGACATTTTACCCTCAGGATATATTGATCAAAGCGGGATCATCAACCAAAAAAATATTGACCCCCTCTTAATTCAATATGAGAATGACAAATCAGCCCGGGAAGACCTCTCATCAGGAAAAATTAGCGGTTATTACATCATACCTAAAGATTTTATGCAAACCGGAGAAATAACATATATCAGGGAAGATTTCAATCCGCTCACAGCATTTGAACAATCCGGGAAATTTAGACAGTTGATCGAAAAAAACCTATTAGCGAACGACCCTGGTTTGGCTGAAAGATATATCCAGCCTCTGATAGTAAAAAATGTGAATAAGAACCCGGAACCGGAAAAAGCACAGGAAAGTGCTTTAAGTATGTTGTTGCCAACAGGTGTAACTGTATTGTTTTATATCATACTTGTATCGGCATCTACATTATTGCTCCAAAGTATTACAAAAGAAAAAGAGAATCGGGTATTAGAGATTTTGTTATCATCCATGACCACAGGTCAAATGTTAACTGGAAAAATAATTGCCTTGGGATTGGTGGGGCTTCTCCAAACTGGAGTCTGGATAGGGGCAAGTGTTATTATGCTCGGAGCGGGGCAACAAGCAAGTATGATTCCTATGGATGCCACAATTCCAGTTTCCTTTATCGCCTGGGCATTAATATTTTTCCTGGGTGGCTATCTTCTCTATGCAAGCCTGATGGCCGGTGTAGGTGCAATGGTACCCAACTTGAGAGAAGCATCACAGGCAACCTCCATGGTCATCATGCCAATGATCGTCCCTTTGGTGATGATGAGCAACCTGATCCAGGATCCAAATGGACCATTTGCTATTGCCCTTAGTTTCATTCCCCTCACATCACCTGTAGCGATGCTTACCCGTATGGCAGTCGACGATATACCGATCTGGCAGGTTCTACTTTCAGCTGGATTATTGATCCTCTTTGCCATTTGGGTGATCCGGGTGATATCAGTATTATTTAGAGGCCAGGTAATTCTTGCAGGACAGCCTTTTAGCCGGACACGGTTCCTTAAAGCTTTGATAGGTAAGATTAATTAATTTCGGTGATCTCAATTGATACGGTTATGTATTATATAAAATATTGAATACATCTTCATCACAATAATAATGAAAATTGATCTATTTGGTTTCAGAAAGATTTCTCTGGATCTAATCGCAATTAAAAATTCTGATGTTATGGAACTATTTATTGCATATAACGTCAATATGGTATATTAAGAGCATATACCGGGGAGATATTTATATTCATGTACTTATGGAAAGACCCGGTGATGGAGTAGTCATATGAAAATGACTCTTACTACAGTATTATTGATACTTGTACTCCTGGGTTCTGCGTGCCAACCTGCAACTCCCAGCTCGAATGATTCTCTGATCGCATCGAGTACAGCTGCCATGAAAACTGTAGAGGTATTAGGCACCAAATTGGCTGGGGTTACGGTTTCAACATCAACTCATGAACCGGTCACTCCAACACCGAAACCTTCATCCACTCAGACAATTGCTCCTTCAAAGACAAATATACCGACCAAAACACCCACAATATTTTATACACCAACGGTTCCTTGGAATGGTTGTGATGCGGCAGAATTCCTTTCGGAAACTATTGTGGATCAGGCCAAACTAACACCCGGAACCGAGTTTGTAAAGACTTGGACGTTGAGGAATGTAGGATCCTGCACCTGGACAAAGGATTATCGTCTTGTTTTTGAATCGGGTGAGGCTATGACCAACTCCACATCAGTCGCATTCGTAAAGGATGAGGTAACACCCGGTGATTCAGTTAAAATCTCAGTAAAGATGACAGCTCCGGAAGACCAGGGTGAACATGTCGGGTTTTGGAAACTCACGAATACACAAGGCTTACGTTTTGGTATCGGGGGTGAAGGAAAGGCATTTTATATCCAGATTTTTGTGGGGCCAGAAACAAAAGATGAATTTGCGGTAATATCAGCTCCAATTTTCACTGCACCGACCACTTATAAAGGGTATTGTGGAAAAAATGGAATCACCATATATTTTACCGGGAAGATCAAGACCAACAAAGGCGGAAAAGTAAAATATCATTGGGAGGGCAAGGAAAATGCGGCGGACTATACAATAAAGGAGTTAATATTCTATGGGGCAGACGAAATAACTGTATCATCTTCCTGGACGTTTAGTCGAGGATATCATGAGAATTGGATACGACTATATATTGATTTTCCGAACCATCAAGACTTTCCTAAAGTAAGATATGATGTTGAGTGTACCAACTGAGAATGTTACCAATGTAAATGTAGTCATTAAGTAACACACGAATTGCGTGTTACAATCATATTCGGCCAGGTTGATTGGATGTCAACTTTGTCGTAAAATTGCAAATGCATCCGGGAGACTTACTTAACCTCGGACTACTAAGGAGATAATAATGAAAAAAACAACAATTGCAACTTCAGTGATCGTGTTGCTGAGTATATTACTCAGCTCATGCAACCTGCAAGCAGCAAGCCCAACACAGATGGGTCCTGACCAGATCAATACAATAGCTGCAGCGACCGTGCAAGCCCTCACAACCCAAATGGCTCCACCACCCGCTACAGCCACACCTCTCGCCACGGAAATCCCAACAGCTACCGCAACATTGGCTGTGCCAACTCTTAATTTGACAGGCATTCCAACATTATCGTTGGCAACCAGTACCCTGATTCCGTTGCCAACCACTGCTGGGAGCACAGAGTGCAATAAAGTATTTTTTATTTCCGATGAAACCATACCAGATAATACAGTATTGAAACCAGAAGTCAAATTCGTTAAGAGCTGGAAGATTAAAAACGATGGTACTTGTACCTGGACTACTCTGTTTTCTGCAGTTATGTTCAGTAACGATCCCGCTTCTCCAGCTATTACAGGGGATGGCAGTTCAGGTATGACTGCAAGTGTAGCTCCTGGTGGAGTTGCGGTCATATCTGTTAACCTGATTTCTCCAAAAGAAGAAGGCACCTACAGGCAGTATTGGAAAATGGAAGACGCCGATGGAAAATCTTTTGGAATCGGCGGGCCGAATGGTGCTGGTTGGTATGTCCAGATCAAAGTAAGCAAGACGGGTGTTGTTACTCCGTCCAGTTTAACATCTACCATAGCTTATGCTGATCCAACATACTCAGGAACGATCACTGCAACCGGAGCAGTCGTTGAATATAACTGGCAGGTATGGGATTCACCACGTACTAAATGGGTGAATCTAACCTCACCTGTTACGGAAACATTCAACGGGGTTGGCCTCCCAGTGCAAACTTATACGGGAGGTATTGCCGGTGCGTGTACCAAGTTAAGCCTGGCATCTGGTAGTGCTGTTACGGTACGGTTGAATCTTAATGCTTATGGTCAACAAACCTTAGACCAAGTATGTCCATAGACTGGAAATGAAACCCGAAAAGATCATCAAAGCCGAGGCGAAAAACCTCGGCTTTTCTCTAGTTGGCATTACAACACCGGATACTCCGGATCATTTTAGCGTTTTTGAATCCTGGTTAAGTGCCGGGTATCAGGCAGGTATGAAATACCTTTCGAGGGAAGATACAATTGCTAAAAGGTATCAACCAAAAGAATTGATGGCTGAATGCAAATCCATCATATGCCTGGCACTTCCTTATCCAAATGCGAATAGTTTAGTAGTAAATGATAATAAGCCTACCGGTAGAATAGCTGCTTATGCCTGGCTGCCTGATTATCACCATACTATTCCAATTTTGATCAATGAGCTGATGATAAGGATTGAGAATAATCTGGGTCGAAAGATCAGGTACAGATCATTTACAGATTCTGCGCCCATTCTGGAGCGGGACATTGCTCAAAGGGCAGGATTAGGTTGGATAGGGAAAAATAGCTGTCTGATCCACCCGGAGCAAGGATCCTACTTTTTACTGGCAGAAATATTCACTGATATTGAGTTGGAAATTGATCAACCATTTTTAGCTGATCGATGTGGAAGCTGTACTCGTTGTCTGGAAGCCTGCCCGACTCATTGCATTCTACCAGACCGGACTATTGACGCGAATCGATGCATATCTTATTTGACAATTGAGAATAAAGGACCAATCCCTCATGACCTGCGCAAATATACCGGTAATTGGGTTTTTGGCTGCGATATCTGTCAAATGGTATGTCCATGGAATAGACTGCGCGTAGGTAATTTTCAACAACTAAACTTTGGTTCCTTCTGAAAGGAAATTGTTCCTTCCAGATGCTATCGAAGAATTGTCATTATCTGATACGGAATTTCAGGGAAGATTTGCTGGTACACCCATTTTACGATTAAAAAGGAAAGGGTACCTTCGAAATATTGCTACAGCTCTGGGTAACTTGAAATCCGGAGAAGCAGTTCCAAGCCCTGGTCAACTCAATGATGTTTGAAAATGAACCATTGATCAGGGGGGCAGCAGCCTGGGCATTAGGTCAGATCGGTGGAGAAAAGGCACGATTGGCTCTACAAGATCGGCTCTATCAGGAAAGTGATGCAAATGTTCGCGAAGAAATTCAGGTGGCATTAAGTCAAATTGAGAACCATTCTTTACCAAATGATCACAGCAGGGTTGGAAATTAAGGATATTCCAAAATAGAATCTGGTAATTAATCCATGGATTGCTGTTTTCGAAGATGAATGATGCCTTTTTCTGGTGCAAAAACGTAAGCAACGATGAACATTAAAGTTGCGCATAAAACAATGGCAGCCCCGGATGCGATATTCAAATAAAAGCTTAGATATAGACCGGTGATACTCGCCAATCCACCAATTAGGGCAGAAATGAATAGCATTCTGGACAACCTGCGGGTGAGTAGATAGGCTGTTGCACCTGGAGTTACCAGCATGGCAGCGACCAGTCCAACACCGACCGTTTGCATCGAGACCACCACGGTTAATGCGATCAGGATGAGAAGAAGACTTCTTAATAAATTTGCCGGCATTCGTAAAGTTGCTGCGAGAATTGGATCAAAAGAGATAACCATGAATGGTTTATAGAAGATGATGATGGCAGCGATGACTACCATGGAAAGAATCCCTGTCATCCAGAGATCAGTGGTGCTTACACCGAGAACATTTCCAAACAGAATGTGCGACAGATCTACAGCATATGACCGAATTCCGCTAATTAATGCAACTCCCAGTGACAGGGCAGCAGCAAAGAATATTCCAATAGCTGTATCTTCTTTTATAGTGCCATTTTTTGAGAATAAACTTATTCCAAGTGCTACAACCACAGCAGCTATTAATGCTCCTACCAGCAAATTACCTTTCAATAAATATGCAATTGCCACACCCGGGAGGATTGCGTGTGCCATGGCATCCCCTAGAAAAGCCATTCCCCTGAGAACAACATAACAGCCAATCACAGCACAAAGAACTCCCACCATGATAGCTGCAAGAAAGCCTCTCTGCATAAAACTATATGTTAATGGGTCGATCAACCAATGGATGATCATTGATTAATCTCCTCGTGAACATCCCCGCCACAGCATTGGTCAACGACCAGTGCTCCATCAAGCATCAGCATTTGAGTATGGAAGGCTGATGAGATATGTTCAGTTGTAAAGACTTCTTCTGGTGACCCATAGGCAATAAGACTGTGATTTAATAAAATTACCTGATCAAAACGTTCTCTTGCCAGATTCAAGTCATGTGTGGAAACTAAAATTGTGACATTTTTTGTGCGAAGATCATCCAGGAGTCTTAATGTTGTTTCCTGTGTGGAAACATCCACACCGGTAAATGGTTCGTCCATTAACAGAATATGTGGCTGTTGGGCTAAAGCCCTGGCGAGAAAAGCTCGTTGCTGCTGACCACCCGATAGATCGTGGATGGGTCGGTTTGCCAGATTGATAATGTCCATCTGAACCAGGGCATCTCGCACGATCTCTTTGTCCAATTTTCCTGGCTGCTGTAACAATCCGAGTTTACCAAAACGGCCCATCATAACCACATCTTGCACAGTCACGGGAAAACGCCAATCCACTTCTTCCCTTTGTGGAATATAAGCTATGCAATCGATATGCTGCCTTAACGGTGCTCCGTGGATTTTAATTGTGCCGGATGTCAAAGGCAATAATCCAACCAGAGCTTTAAATAAGGTTGACTTTCCGGCTCCATTCGGACCAACTACAGCTACCCTGGCACCATGAGGAATCTGAAGGGATATATTTTCAAGGGCATTACGGTTCCCATAGGAAACCGTAACATCCTCAAATTCCATTCGTGCTGGATTTGTAAATATAGTATCGGCTTGTATATTCATCTATTACTTTAATGATAATACAATTTGATCAGTATTCCACAGGACCATGTCAATATAGGTTGGTGCACTTCCGTTTGCAGCGGTGATTGAATGAGTATAAAGATCTGCTACAACTTTCACACCGGTTTCGTTTGAAATTTGCTTAGCAAGTTGAGGATTTGTCCCGGTTTCAAGGAAAATTGCAATTGCACCTGTTTCTTTAATGTGATCTATCAACTGTGCCAATTGTTGGGCTGAGGGTGAAGCACCCGTGCTTACACTGGGAATGATTGTACCAATAATTCGAAATTCGTACCGGTCTGCGTAATAACCAAAACTTTCATGGTTTGTGACGATCAACCTTTTATTTACAGGGATGACGGACACTTTCTGTCTGATCGTTTGATCAAGTTCAATTAACTGTTTTATGTAAGATTCTGCATTGTTTGTATAGATTACTTTCCCTTCAGGGTCAGCCTCGATCAATCCATCACGGATGTTTTCCACATATTTGATGGCATTAATGGGATCAAGCCAGAAGTGCGGATCCCCGTCATGATGATGATGTCCGCCAGCAGGACCGATTAGCATGGTAATATTTTCAGATGTAAAACCTGTCAGAGAGATCAGGTATTTTTCGTCTTTCGCAAGCTCAATTATACGTCCCAGTCTGGCATCCTTACAGGAAAGTGCTAAGTTTTTTTCAATTTCCATTACTTTTCCATCAGATGAGCGGGAAACTTCAACTTTTCCATCGCTGGTAATGATCTGAAAATCACCGCTCTCATCTGTCAAATACTGGATGTACCCCGAAAAAGTCCCGTCATCCTGATCGCTTAATGCTAAGTTAAATAACCCTGATTCGATTGGTAATTCAACTGCACTATCCTTGTCTTTCCCAGTTACTCCGGGTTGAGGTTCCTGTTCTTGAAAGCTTACGCACATGGAATCACCCAATTCAGCAGCACTCAATTCTGCAACTTCGCCTTCTCGCGGCAGTCTGCTTACCAATCCAGCTGAAGCTTCAATAATGGTCCTGCTACCACCAGCATTGTTGATCACATCCTGCAGCCATTCTTCAAAGCCAGCGCCATTGATTATGAGGACATTACTATCAGCAATCCTGGCAACATCCTGAGGTGTAGGCTCGAAACCATGTGGGTCCATTCCCAAGGGCATCAGCGTTTCAACTTTTATACGATCACCGGCTACATTCTGAGCCATGTCTGTAATAAATGATTCGGCCGCCAAAACAATTAATGCAGGTTCGTTGGTATTGTTTGCAGGATGCATTTCTGATGTTTGGCAGCCAGCCAATACAGAGCCGGTAAGAATAATAACGCAGCTGATGATAATGAAACCCTTTTTCATATTAACCTCCAATGATTTTCCGGAATTTCACCGGATTATTTGACACTACCATTATTGATTTTTACATTCGGGGCAGAGTCCGAATAATTGAAGCCAATGATTATTGATCGTAAATCCGGTCCGATTTGTAACATTGTTCATAAGTGGAGAAAGATCATCTCCGGAAAAATAATCCGCTTTACCGCATCTTGTGCAAATAATCAAGTGTTCATGCCCATGAGTTGCTCTTAAATACATGTTGCAGCCACCGGGTTGATGAACCCGCTGTACCAGGCTTAATTCCTCCAGCTTTTCTAGGGTCCGATATACAGTGACTAAACCAAGCTTCGCGTGAAGATTACGTCCCTTGTTGAATACTTCTATTGGCTCAAGGGCTCGCGGCGAGTTTAGAATCACCTCTACAATGGTGCGGCGGGCAAGCGTCTGCCGATAACCGCTCTCCTGTAATAATCGAAGCCATTCATCAATTAATTGAAGGTCTGCTGGCATAATTTCCTTACTGATATTGAAAACCATTATCAATTATAAAATACATCAAAAAGATAGTCAAGATTGCGTATAGACCTGGCTTTAGCAAACTTGTTTTTTATTACGTTAAGTGGGATGGTTGTTTACCTGGCGAATGGATTGAAGATGGTTTCCCGGTCGAAATAGTCTTGCTGCTCTTCCTTTTTTAAGTGGTTTACCACCTGATAAGTTAAAGGCGTAAACAAGACCTCCACCCCTACCTTGAAGATAAAGTTAGAGATAAAAACTGTGATCAACAATTCTTTGGGTAAAACACCCAGGAAAGCTATCAACAGGAATAAAATGGTGTCCACACTCTCACCCACCAGGGTGGAAGAAATTGTTCTCATCCACAACCATTTACCATGGGTAACCACCTTCATCCAGGCCAGGACGGTACTATTCGAGAATTCACCAGCAAAATATGCCACCAGACTGGCGATCACGATCCGGGGAGTTTGACCCAAAATGCTGTGATAGCTTGTCTGCAATTCCCAACCCTTTGCGGGAGGTAATTTATCCACTATCGCAAAAACTCCTGCTGCAGCCAGTATCCAAAAGAAACCAGTCCATATGACTCGTCGTGAACGTCGATAACCGTATACCTCGGTTAATACATCGCCAAATATATATGCAAGGGGAAATAGAAGTGTGCCTCCGTCAAATGAAAAAGGACCCAACTGGAGGATTTTCGTTGAGGCGATATTGGAGATTAAGAGAACTGCCACAAATGCAGCAGTGATCAGATCAAGCCATTTACTGGAGATAAGGTGAGATTCGTTTGATTGCATTTAGGTGACAGTCATTATTTCAAAATCTGAGTATTTTCAATACGGTTTAGGTGTATTGAAAATACTCAGTTTGGTATCTTATATAGTGTGCTTGTGTTCGATATTATGGAGTCGATGAAGGTAAGAGAGTACCTGTCGGGGTGATTGTTTTAGCACGTGTTGGAGCTGGTGTGATGATATTAACATGGATATCCAAAAGTTGACCTATTTGAATAGCATTAGACTCGAGCTTATTCAATTTAATAATATCGTCCACAGTGCTATTAAATAATTCGGCAATTAAGCCAAGCGAATCACCCGGTTGAACTTCATATCCCTTAAATATATATCCTTTAGCTAACTTGCTTAGGTCCACGGTAGTCGGGGTTGGCAATTTGGCATCTGGTTGTGGGATCAAGAGCTTCGCCCCTACCGGCACATTGCAAGTAGGACCGTAATTTGCTTCATTTAACTTTACCAGCACCATTAGGTCCGCATTAAATTTGACAGCCAGCGCAAAACAAGTATCTCCAGCCTGTACTACATACTCAAATGGTCCGGAAGCGGTCGGGGTTAGTGTTATTGTGGGTGTAGGTGTTTCGCTTGGTGTAATGGTTGGGGTCTCTGTTGGAGTGACCGGAGTGGGTGTATTTGTGTTGGTTGGTGTAGGTGTTTTGGTTGAAAGGAATGGCAGGATAGGTTTACCTGAACTTGTCATCCAAAAAATTAGGATGAATATCCCGGCAACTACGAGCACCACAGCCAAAGAGCCGATTATGAATGGACCCCATTGCTGCCTCTTTTTATATGTTGTGATTTCTTCTTGAGCAGTCGGTTTTTTCTTCATAGGTTTCCCTGTATGTGCAAATCTAAATATCGGTTAATTGAATGTCAATAACTTTTTTATGTACTGACTTTGCCTGATGTCAATTTCCTTTTTATTCTACCTGAAGTTAATAGTTTGTGCGAGTCCTACTTGTCTGCTTCAATTTCAAGTATTCTGATCGATGGTTGAGTTGAAAATCGCTTATTGGGAAAATGAGGTAAGCACAGTGATAATGAGTCAAGCTTAATCATCCGGGAGATAACAAATATCCCAGATAAATAGTCGATCCAGGTAATAATTATTTGGAAAATAATCTTAAGAAAACTTCCACAACTTTTGGGTCGAATTGTTTACCCGCTTGATCGCGTAAATATTTATTGACTGCCCCTTCCGCCCAGGCTGGACGATATGGCCGATCAGAAGATAAAGCATCCCAAACATCAACTACTGCAAAGATGCGGGCTTTGAATGGGATATTCTCACCAATTAACCCCTGCGGATAACCTGATCCATCCCAGCGTTCATGATGAAAGAATGGAATTTCCAACGCCGGAGCCAGATAAGGAATATTAGATAGCAAACGATAGGCATAAGATGGATGTTGGCGCATGACCACCCATTCATCTTCGGTTAATGGTCCTGGTTTTAACAGAATACTATCTGGTATTCCCATTTTACCGATATCATGCAGTAATGCTCCACGTTGAATGTGTGTCATCTCTTGTTGATCAATCCCCAGGGCATTGGCAAGTTCAAGGGTGCGTTGTACTACCCGCAGACTATGACCGGCTGTTTCCCTTTCTCGCATTTCGAGTGCCGTGGACCATCCTAAAAGGGTGGCATCATAAGCATTAATCAGGTCTTCAGAAGATTTTCGCAGGGCTTCATCGGTCCGTTTTTGATCTTCTGCTACAGAAAGCAATGACCTCCGGGACTGATCTGACTCTTTCAATGCACGAATAAGTTCTGACTGAACACCTGACATTTTTTCCTTTGCCAGTTTCCGTTCACTGATATCCCGACTTACACCCCGAACCTCAATATGTCCATTCTCATCATTGAGATAGTAATTTGTGATTACTTCTGTCCAGACTATTGAACCATCCTTATGACTCTGTGGAACTTCATCCGTAAAAAACTGATCAGTCTTGATTTCACCATCAATAAATGCTGCTTTCCTCGTTAGAATTAATTGCATCATGTCATCTTGTGCTGCTTGTACGATCGTTTCTGCAACTGGAAATGCCATGACTTCTTCGACAGTATAACCACGCAGCCGTTCTACAGAAGGACTGATATATCGGAATAGATTTGTTTCCGCATCCAAAATCCAGACGACATCTTTTATGCTTTCTGTCAATACGCGGTACTGTTCCCGACTTTTTTGAAGTTGAATTTCAGTGATTTTCAATGAAGTAATGTCACGGGAAATACCCAGTACAAGATCTATTTCTCCTGTGGGACCCAGTACAGGTGATAACCGCCAGTCCAGGAACACCTGACCATTGGGGACTCTCCCAGTCGAATAATCGTTGGGAAGGTTGTCCAGTGCTAAACACATTGTTAATGTCATATTCCCAATTCTTACTTAACTCTTCATCGAACCCTGCTTCCCGATGTGTTTTTCCAATAATTTCCTTCTCAGTAAACCCGGATACCTTCAGACCAGCGGAATTCATATACACATGCCGGCCTTCGCTATCATATAACATGATGTAATCCTGGCTGCTTTCTGCAAGACCCCGGAAGCGGGATTCACTTTTTTGAACCAATTCAGCAGCTTCCTTCTGTTTGGTGATATCCACATGTGTTCCAACCACCCTGATTGCTTTTCCATTACGATCCCGATGAACCAATCCTCTTTCAAGGATCCAACGATAGGTTCCATCTTTATGAAGTAACCTATATTCAATCTCATACGTGGATTCGTTACTCTGGATACAAGCATTCACCACCTCTAAAGTGGAAGCTTTATCGTCAGGATGCAGCCGATTTTTCCATTCAAGATTGTCAGTTGTAATCTCATTATCTTCGTAACCTAATTGTTTCTTCCATTCTGGAGACACAATGACTTGATGAGTCGTTAAATCTGTGGAAAATAGGCTGATGTTCCCAGCTTCAATTGCTAATCTCAAGCAGTTCTTCGCTTTCGATCAAAGCATCAGAAGATTGTTCACGACGAATACGATTGACCATTAATAATCCCAACAATGCTGTGACAATCGGATAAATGACCAAAACAGGAACACTAATATTAGTTAGAATAGTTATTGCTGTTTTCCATGGCAATAAAAATGCCATGAGAAGCATCGCCAGGTGGATAGTGATTCCAAACCCATATAATTCCTTTAGAGATATTTTCGATATATTTTTTTTCAGTGTATGTCGCCAGAGAAGTCCTATCGTTCCCGATGAAATGATAACAGCGACTCCCATAATGGTGGCTGCACCACCCTGAAATATTCGGAATGCAGCTGTCATCACCATGCCTATCAAAGTTGGTATTAACCCAAAAAATAATCCGGAAATCCCAAGAATAATGGATCGTGTATCAAAAATAATACCTGGAGTAAGTATCCATGGTGTTTGCATTACAGTAATACCAATTCCCCCGATAACCACTCCCAGAGGGATTTGCCATATATTTATTTTTGTAATTGGTAAACGAATGGCTACCAGATCAAAGAGTAAGGCTAATGCCAACAAAAGTGAGGCATTATAGACCAGGGCTTGGAACGATGTCTCATTCATTATTTGGCTCTAGCGTAAATTCGTATCGTGAAGGTAAACCAGCTTTTCTCAACAATTCATTGACCTCATATTTCAATTCCATCACCCTGGCTTCCCTTCCCAAGGTCACAGAATGCCATCTACGCAATTCATCCAGTTGTTGTTGTACCTGGATTTCTGCTTGTTGTCGGTCTGTGATGTCATGAATGATCGAGAATAGGATCTTCTTGGTATTTACCTCGATTGGGGATGAATGAACTTCTACAGTCCTTACTTCTCCATTAGCCAGACGGTGTGGAAAAATGAGCACATTCATCCGTTGTTCAAGGGTGTCCTTCATAGCGTCATGAATCATTTCTTTATTGAACAGATTGATATCACGGATATTCATTGCGCGTAATTCCTGCAGGGAATATCCGTAGAATTCGCTCGCTGCTGGATTGGCATCAATTATTTTTCCTGTGATGGGGTCCAGAAGAAGCATTGTGGCGTTATGTTCCGCAAACATCTGGTGAAATCGGTGTTCACTTTCCTTTAGAGCTGCTTCTGCGACCTTGCGATCTGATAGTTCATGCTGGGCAATTGAGTAAAGCTGGGCATTTTTCATCGCAATAGTGGCCAGTCTGGCAAATTGGGATATGGACTCGATCGCTTCAGGGTCGAATATTTTTCCAGATGAAAAATCATACGCCATTTCAAGTACACCAACCACAACATTTCCAGATATCAATGGCACTCCGGCAACAGAATATACTACGTTTTCTTTATACCCTTTGACCCTCCCGGCCCAGTGATCGTAATCATTGATAATTAACGGCTTACCATTCTGCCATACAATCCCGGCAACTCCCTCTCCTGGTCGAACAGGATAAAGCATTGAATCTTCTGTTGCACCTTTACCTACCCTGGGAACCATTTGACCACTCTCTGGGTCGAGCAGATTAAGAAAACAGAAAGGAGTCTGCATAAATTGGCCGGCACGTTTGATGATGTTTTCCAGTAGAAGGTCCAGGTCCAATTGCGAGATCAATTCAAGAGTAGTTTCCTGCATTGCCGCCAGATAATTATTGCGACGTCGCAACTCTTCTGACGATTTTGTTTGTTCCGTGATATCCTGAAGCACAACGATCGCTCCATTAATTTGATTTTCGTCATTGTAAAGTGGTACTGCAGAGTTGGAGATGATCTTATGGACTCCATTAAAACACTCTATTTCAATTTCCTCATTAATCACAGTCTCGCCTTTCTCCACTGCGCGGGCGGACCCCCATTCATGAGATGCTAATTGCTTTCCTGTAGATCGCCACCAACCTTTATATACATCCAGGTCTTCTACTCCGACATATCTGACACCTTCCCAGATCTTCTGACCGGCTGGGTTGAGCATTGTAATTTGTTTTTCCTTATTAACGATAAATATACCCACCGGAACAGTATCAAAAACCGTTCGTATCAATTTTTCCTGTTCATGTAATGAAGCGTCTGCCAGGTTTCGTTCTGTAATATCACGAACCAGAGAAATATAGACTTCACCTAGCGGGCTATTCACCTTTGAAACGCTGACTTCAACTGGAATCCGATGGCCATTTGAGTGGATATTCAATGCTTCAAATGGTTGATTCCCATAGACTGCAATCTCATGGGCTAATACATGATCAGAAAATTTACGAGCTTCTGGAGCGATTAGATCAGATACATGCATCTTTAATAATTCAGCCTGTGTGTAGCCCATCATCTCGCAAAAGCGTGGATTAACCTGAATGATTTGGTCATCCACATTATCAATATGGATACCATCATTCGTGTGATCCAATATAAAGCGCGACCATTCCTCGCTCTTGCGAAGTGCATCTTCAATTAGTTTTCGATCGGAAATATCCCTGGCAATTGAAAGGTTGTAAATTTCGCCATTCAGCTCTATCGTCCTTGCCGATAATAGGCATGTTATGGTTTGTCCAGCCTTAGTAAGCAATACTACTTCCAGGTTGTTCACTTCCCCATGTTCAAGAAGGTTTTGTTTAAAGGACGTTAGATCATCCGGATCGGTCCAAATATGTAAATCAGCCGCTGTATTGCCAATTAACTCTTGCTCGGTATATCCAAATAATTTCAAATAACCGTCATTAACGTCTAAATATTTTCCATCTTTCAGGTGGGTAATGGCTATGGCGTCAGGAGAGATCTGGAATATTTCCGCAAATTTATTATCAAAACTGATCTGTTTTTCTTTCCTTTTTTTGGCACCAACACCATTTAATACCATTGGATTGCTTTATCCTTCCACTTATAAAATAATTACTTGTGTACCAATATCTTCTTTTTGACGAATATTACTTTTGCTTCCTGGTAGATTTATTAATTGATGAGTAATAGTTCGACCATACAAATTACTCATTTTCCGGGAATAAATACTAATTTACCAGGGATATCTCGGATTGTTCTATTTTCAATATGATTAAGGTTAATAAAAAGATAATGGAAATAATTAAAATGAATCAACTAATTAATCATATCCGAAAACTTTTACCAGATACCAGATTTGTCTATACACCTTTTATTATTATAAAGACATACCCATAAAAAGTGTATTAATCCGTCATAAATTATTAAAGTAAAAAAATTCATTTTTTTATTTGTTGTTGGTAACCAAACAAAGCTCCAATTGGATTTCCGTGAAAAATCTTGGTAAATGTTCTTTTATCCCAATTGCCATGAGTTTCTTCACTTTGTCTGATTATTAAGATGTTATATACTTAATGAAATACTAGCAAATCATTATCATGTTGTGAGGTGACTATGACTATTGAGGTTGAAAAAAACAGGTGGGAAGAAGGTATTCTCAAGCCATCACTGGCGAAGAATAAAGAAAGGAAAGCGAATTTTACTACATCATCCGGAATTCCGCTGCCAGTCCTTCCCACACCCCTGGATGATGATTACATGGAACAACTGGGTTTTGCGGGCGAGTTCCCTTATACACGTGGTGTACAACCGAATATGTATCGCGGACGATTCTGGACCATGCGGCAGTATGCAGGTTTTGCCAGTGCAGAAGAATCCAATAAACGGTATCGCTTCCTGCTTCAGCAGGGACAAACAGGTCTTTCTGTGGCTTTTGACCTGCCTACGCAGATAGGGTACGATGCTGATCATCCCATGGCGATGGGTGAGGTGGGTAAGGTGGGTGTTTCCATCTCCTCCCTTGCAGATATGGAATTGCTCTTCAAGGATATTCCCCTTGACCAGGTCTCCACAAGTATGACAATTAATGCCCCCGCTGCCATTCTCCTGGCTATGTACATCGCTGTAGCGAAGAAACAGGGTGTAGCAATGAGTGAGCTGCGTGGAACGATCCAGAATGATATTCTAAAGGAATATGTCGCGCGGGGCACTTATATTTTCCCACCCACTCCTTCCATGCGCTTGATCACAGATACATTTCAGTTCTGCGAGAAGAATGTAAAACGCTGGAATACGATCAGCATTTCTGGTTATCACATTCGTGAAGCCGGATCGACAGCCGTTCAGGAAGTAGCATTCACACTTGCGAATGGAATTGCCTATGTTCAGGCAGCCATTAGTGCCGGGTTGGATGTGGATGGATTTGCCTCCCAGCTTTCCTTCTTTTTCAATGCCCATAATAACTTCCTGGAAGAAGTGGCAAAATATCGGGCTGCCCGCCGCATGTGGGCCCGAATTATGCGTGAACGGTTTGGTGCCCTAGATCCGAAAAGCTGGCAATTGCGTTTCCATACCCAAACAGCAGGCTCCACTTTAACTGCCCAACAGCCCGACAACAATGTGGTGCGGGTTACACTTCAGGCATTGGCTGCTGTCATGGGAGGAACCCAGAGTCTGCATACGAATAGCAAGGACGAAGCCTTATGGCTGCCAACAGAGAAATCTGTGCGCGTAGCCTTACGAACCCAGCAGGTCATCGCTTATGAATCCGGTGTGGCCGACACCGTTGATCCATTGGCCGGGTCGTATGTGGTCGAATACCTGACCGATGAAATTGAGAGACTGGCTAATGATTACCTGGTAAAGATCGACAGCCTCGGTGGAGCGCTGGCATCCATCGAAGCAGGGTATATGCAGAATGAGATCCAGGAAGCCGCGTACCAATATCAGCGGGCTTTGGAAACCAAAGAAACAACGCTAGTGGGTGTAAATGCGTTCGAGGTCGAAGAAAAACTGGATATGGAACGCCTGAAAGTCGATCCCAAGATAGAACAAAATCAATGTACCCGGTTGGCTGAATTGCGTAATAATAGGAACGCTTCCAAAGTAAGTGAATTGCTCACTCAATTGGAGGCTGCTGCAAAAGGTAAAGACAGCCTGATGCCTTTATTTATTGAATGTGTCAGCAATGACATTACTTTAGGAGAGATCACCGGTGTCCTGCGCCAGGTTTGGGGTGAGTACCACACTCCCGCCTGGGGATAAAAATTAATCACCATGGAGGTCACTCGGATATAAATAAATCTCTGTGACCTCAGTGGTAAAAATAATTTAGGAGAAGATATGGCGAAATTAATTAAGATCAACCACATTGGAATTGCAGTGAATAATATTGACGAAGCATTACCTTTTTGGACCGAAGGTTTGGGAATGAAGCTGGAACACGTGGAAGAAGTAGCCCGCCAAAAATCCAAAGTAGCCTTCCTGCCGGTAGGGGAAAGTGACGTGGAACTTGTCACCCCGACCTCGGAAGATTCAACCATGGCGAAGTATCTGCTTGATAGGGGTCCGGGAATGCATCACCTGTGCCTGGAAACCGATAACATCGAAGAGTTGCTGGCTGATCTAAAAGCCAAGGGTTTCCGTTTGATCAATGAAACACCGATTGAAGAACCCGGCCGGAAGATGGCGTTTGTTCATCCCAAGGCAACCGGCGGCGTGTTGTTGGAGTTGTACGAAGTGACAAAATAAGCGATAAAAATAATCCCCGAATGGGGATTATTTTTATCGAAGTTACTGGTTAGGAACGTTCCATTTAGGCAGAAGTGACACAGTTATTCCGCTGGAGAATGGATATGGGTTGGTAAGGTTTGTTATCGCAGAAGAAATTCCAACGCCAGACAGATCTTCTTTTGTCCTATGGAAGTTGTTAGAACCTTGCTTGAGAAATAGGAATTTTCCATGTATCGCTTTTTAGCTTGAATTCATCGAATATTTTCACGGCCTCTTCTGATGTCCACTTCTTCCAGTTGGTGTTTAAATGATTACCATACCATACTTTAGAAAATTCCCAAATCCTAGAAATCGGTTGAACATCCCCTTTTGGAAAATTGTGACGGTGGCACCAATTGTCAATCTGATTTTCGTTTTCAAAAAGTAACATTGTGCTGCAAGTATAAATTACATTATCCCATGCGTTTTGCATTGGTATTGGAAAATGAATGTAGTAATTGGGATCAATAATTTTTCCATCACGAATTTTGATACTAACTTGGCGGTCATTTGCTCCAATAGTTGTCGTGATTGTGACATCTTGATTTAATAGTATTGCTACACCTAATGAGCACCAAGCGCAATTTCCCCACCACTCACCAGAAGCGGAAGTTACTAAAAAATTTGTAGGGGCAAGAGAAAATGGATGGATAACCCAAATTTCATTGCTTTTTGGGTGTAGAACAACCCCATGATAATCTTGTAAGTCCTTTAATGCCGTTGTTATGTTACTTTCAGACAACTTAAGTGTGTTTGCTAGGTCGCAAATCTTTGGGGCAAATCCAGTGTCAATGATATGTTTAATAATCGCATAGTGTAAATTTGAATTGAGCGAAGGAGTATCGATCAAATTAATCTCCTTGTTTAATAGATTTGGATAATTACCAGCTGCTAATCAAATGTTTATACAGTCTTTAGTTCGTTTTCATCCGCGATTGCAACCCGGATACCTTCCTCCACATTCACCCTGGTGAGGATGTACATACCGACCAGGAAGAAGACGATGAGAGAAACGATGCTCAAGCGGCTGTGCCCGGTGATCTGTGATACTACACCGAACAGCAATGGGCCAAGGATGGTGGAAAACTTCTCGAAGACGCTGAAGAAGCTATAAAATTCAGCACTCTTGCTTTTCGGTAGCATGCGTCCAAATAATGAACGGCTGAGCGCCTGTGCGCCTCCCTGGACGGTGGCCACACCAGCGCCTAATGCCCAGAACTGCCATTCATGTTGTAAAAAGTATCCAGCAATGGCAATGACCGAATAAATGCATAATGTGATGTAAATGGAATTTTTGACACCGATCTTTTTGGGCAGCCAGCCGAAGAAGATGGCAAATGGGGCAGCCAGGAACTGGACCATCAACAATGTGCCGATCAGGGTGGTTTGACTGATACCGATCTCTGCGCCGTAAATGGTCGCCATCAGGATGATCGTTCCAATACCGTTGGAATACACCCAGAAAGCCAGCAGGAATTTTGATAGTTCCTTATATTTACGAATATCCTTAAAAGTGGATGCCAGACGTGAGAATGCAGCTTGCAATGGTTTAAAGTTCTCTTCTCCTGCCAGGATCCGGCGTTTGGGTTCAGATACGATACGCAGGAGGGGCAAGGTGAAGACGAACCACCATACAGCAACGGTGAGGAAGCTGAGTCGGGTCATTAATCCGGTAAGATGGTTTCAGGCGCAAGCATGATCATGGCCAGGTTGATCGCAAGCAGAATGCCTCCCCCGATGTAGCCCATGGCATAACCACGGCTGCTGACCATATCAATTTCATCTTCCCTGGCAACATGTGGAAGAAGGGCGTCATAATATACCAGTGAGCCGGCGAAACCGATCTGGCCAAAGATGAATAGCAGAGATGCAAGAAGCCAATCTCCAGTCCCGATGAAATACATCAGGGCTGCCGCGGTCACTCCGATGACCATAAAAATGGTCAGGAAGCTTTTCTTGCTGCCACGGAAATCTGCCATGGCACCTAAGACAGGAGAAATAACAGCAGCCAATAGTGCAGCAAGGCTGGTGGTATAACCCCAGTAAGCAGTAGCTACATTCGCAGGCAGGTTTGAAGCTGCAACTGAAGAATAATAAACCGGGAGAACTGCCGCCATGATGGTTGTTACAAAACCAGAATTTCCCCAATCATACATTGTCCATGCCCAGATGGCACGCTTATGAGCTTTTTCTTCCATGATGATTCCTTTCTACTTAACAAAGAATGAATTTAATAATGAATATAGAATGATTATATAGCAGGTCAATACTTATTTATCAATTTTTATTGATTCCAATTATTCCGATTTCAAGCTACTACATCCAAGTATGGATGTGTCATTATTAAGGAATTTAAACATTATAGATCCTGTCGAAACATGACTGGTTGGTTGGAAGAGGCATATCGATCCAACCATGCCAATAAATTGTTTTCCAATTTTTCTTTCGGAATCAAAAAGGGCTCGAGAAAATATGAAGGGTTGACAAAAAAAATTAAGTGATTTATTTGAAGCCCAAAAAAATAATAATTTAGGTTCGAATACCTCAAATAGAGTCGCTGCTCATTTTCTTTTTGAATGTCAAAATTGCCAGAGCCAAAATTATCACCGCATATCCAATCACCCACCAAAGATGGGGAAAAATTGAGTGATAGTTTCCAGATAGCGCAGCTTTGGTAGCTTCAACAGCGTGGACAAACGGAAGGCCGTAAGCGATAGCTCTAAAGGTTCCACCTACCAGGTTCAAGTCAAACCATGCACCACTCATCCATGCACTGAGGTTGATCAGAAGTGCTCCACAAATTCCCCCCACCTGCTTATCATTCAGAAGGCTTCCTGCTAAAAGACCGATACTAATATAAAGAATAGATGATGGAATCAATACCATTAAAGCGAGCAACACGTTGAAATTGACCGTTAAACCTAGAACAACCGCTGCCAGAAAGCAAATAACGCTTTGTGCGATGGCCATTGGAATAAGTGGCAGAGTATAAGCGAGGATGAAGTCAGATGATGTGAGGGGCGAGGCGAACAATCTTATCAATAAAGAAGAGCTTCTATCCTTGGCAATTAACATCCCTGAAAACGATGAGAAGAAAGAAAGACCAAACACAGCTATCCCGGGAGTCAATTTTTCAATTTTAAATAAACTTACCGGGATATTTGCTTGAATTGCAGAAAGTAAAAGCAAGACGACCAATGGAAATCCAATTCCAAATGCCAGGTTCAATGGATCCCTGAGGATCTCTTTCGTATTTCTTGATGCAAATGCTGTTAATCTCATTGTCCTTTCTCCGATTCTGTTGCCAGGGTAATAAAAGCATCTTCAAATGTCTTGTCTCCAGTTTTTGCAATCAATTCTGTGGCTGTTCCCTCTGCCACCAATTTTCCTGCACACATGATTCCAATTCTGTCAGAAAGAGCTTGAGCTTCTTCCATGTAATGGGTTGTCAATATGATAGTGATTTTTCCTTTTAACTGTTTGATCACCGCCCAAAGGTCTCGTCGAGCAAGGACATCGAGCCCGAGGGTGGGTTCATCGAGGAAAAGAATCTGCGGATTTGAAATCATAGCCATGGCAATACTCAATCGCCGCTGCATCCCTCCGGATAACGTTTTTGCTCTATTTTTGGTTACTTCCAACAAGCTGAAGGTAGAAAGCATTTCTTTGGTTTTTTGTTGTGCTGTGTTTTTATTAAATCCATATATACCGGCTATCATTTCCAAATTCTCATAAACTGTCAAATTAGGGGCGACTGCGGTTTCTTGTGGAGAAACATTGATCTTTTCTTTTACTTCTTGCGGACTGGTAACGACACTCTCGCCAAGTAATACAGCATCACCGCTGGTTGGAGCCGTGAGACAGGATAACATTTTTATGGTGGTGGTTTTTCCAGCACCATTCACACCGAGCAAGGCATATAATTCTCCCAAATTAATTTGGAGATTGAGTTTATTTACTGCTGTAATGCCTTTATATCGCTTGGTTAGATTTGTTGTGTGAATGGCAATCATTCTTCATCCTCTTTAATTTCCCTGGCATTAAAAATATCCTCAGCAAAACGTAAGAATCCTTCACTTTTCGCAAGGGCGATCCCCTGGGCTTCATCTCCAAGCACGATCAGACTGTCTCCTGGTTTGATATTGAATAAATCACGGGCTTCTTTTGGGATAACTATTTGCCCTTTTTCTCCCACTCTCACAATTCCAAAGATATGTTTTCCTTTTGGCGCAGACATATTTTTATCCTCTTAAATATGAATAGTATAACTAGTAGGAGTAATTATACTTGTGGGTAACAAAATATCAAGATATAGTTTTTTCAGTATGTTTTCCATTGCATCCAATAACAAATAATAGTACAATTGTTCTATATTCATTGATCAGGTTGTAGAACCCGTCATTGAATGAAGGAAGATGTCCCGGGGTATAATTACTGGTTCCAAATTTCTATTCTTGAGGTCGTATGCAGAGTCAAAACGTTATCCGGGTGGTGGGTGCCAGGCAGCATAACCTGAAAAATATCACCGTCGAAATCCCACGAGATAAATTTGTTGTCATCACTGGTTTGTCCGGTTCGGGTAAATCCTCACTGGCGTTCGATACAATCTTCGCTGAAGGTCAGCGCCGCTATGTCGAGTCTTTATCCGCTTATGCCCGACAATTTTTAGGGCAAATGGACAAGCCGGATGTGGATTATATAGACGGTCTTTCACCGGCAGTATCCATCGATCAGAAAGCAACGTCCCACAATCCTCGTTCCACAGTTGGCACAGTAACCGAGATCTATGATTACTTGCGCCTGCTCTTTGCAAGGGTGGGTATTCCGCATTGCACAGTTTGCGGCCGTGAAGTGGTGAAGCAATCCGCCCAGGAGATCGTTGATGCGGTTTCAAAACTCCCAGATGGAAGCAAGTTGTTGATCCTGGCTCCCATCATTCGAGGACGTAAGGGTACTTACCAGAATGTTTTTGATGAGATCCGCAAAGCTGGTTTTACTCGTATCCGCTGCGATGGTGTAGTGTATATGTTGGATGAAGAGATCACCCTTGATCGATATAAATTGCATACCATTGAAGCAGTTGTGGATAGGATCGTGATCAACCATACTGAAAACCTGGACGATGATAGGGCAGCCCTCTCCCGCTTGACTGATTCTGTTGAAACTGCCCTGAAAGTGGGTGAAGGGTACCTGACGGTGCAAAATATAACCTCAGAGCCACCGATTGATCTTTATTTTTCAGAACACTTAGCCTGTCCTGAACATGGTGTTTCCCTACCAGAGATTGAACCGCGGACTTTTTCATTCAACACACCCCACGGTGCCTGCCCTGAATGCCAGGGATTGGGCAGCAAGCAGGAGATCGACCCTGACCTATTGATTCCTGATAGAGAAAGATCGTTCAATGAAGGCGCCATCATTGCTATGGAATGGGGTGGTCCAAAGGAACAGGGTGGGTATTACTGGCAGGCAGTAGAAGCTGTAGCCAAACAGTATCACATTGATCTTAACGCTCCGGTTAAAGATTTACCGGAAGAAAAGGTAAACCTGATACTGTTTGGAACCGGTGGAGAAGAAGTTTCCATTTCCTATCAAAAGGAAGGCCGGCAATCCACCTTTAAAACAACTTTTGAAGGTGTTATTGGAAACTTAATGCGCCGGTATCGCGAAACACAATCGGAGTATATTCGCAATAAGATCACAGAATTTATGTCCAATAAACCCTGCCCTGCATGTGGGGGTAACCGTCTGCGTCCAGAAGCCCTGGCAGTTACCGTGAATGATGCGAATATCCTGAAGGTAACCGATTGGCCTGTGAATGAAGCGCTTGATTGGATTCGGGTCCTCATGTCTGCTTCGACCCCGCTCAATGAACGTCAAAGGATCATATCAGAGCGAATTCTAAAAGAGATAGAAGCCAGATTGGGATTTTTGGTTAATGTAGGTTTAGATTATTTGACCTTACGCAGATCAGCCGGATCACTTTCTGGTGGTGAGGCACAGCGAATTCGGCTGGCAACCCAGATCGGTTCCAGGTTGATGGGTGTTCTTTATGTCCTTGACGAACCATCCATTGGATTGCATCCCCGTGATAACGGCAGACTCCTTGAAACATTAAAGGGATTACGCGATCTGGGGAATTCTGTTCTGGTTGTTGAGCATGATGACGAAACCATTCGCAGCGCGGATTGGATCATTGATATGGGACCTGCTGCAGGAGAGCATGGTGGTGAAGTGGTTGCAGAAGGGACGGTGGAAACCATCCTTGCCCACCCGAAGTCACTGACAGGCGCTTATCTTTCCGGGCGGATGAGTGTTCCCATGCCGGATGAGCGCCGGATTGGGAATGGAAAGCACCTCACGATCGTTGGGGCACGATCCAATAATTTAAAGAACCTGAATGTGGAGATACCCCTGGGGAAACTGGTTTGTATCACCGGAGTTTCCGGTTCAGGGAAATCGACACTGATGGTGGATGTACTTTACAGCGCCTTAGCTAGGGAACTGAATCGAGCCCATACTCAACCTGGCGAATATGATCGTATCGAAGGAATTGATCAACTGGATAAGATCATCAACATTGATCAATCTCCCATAGGGCGGACTCCACGATCCAACCCCGGTACCTACTCGGGTTTATTTGATGAAATACGTTCTCTTTTTGCAGAACTCTCAGAAAGTAAAATGCGTGGATATAAATCAGGCAGATTCTCATTCAATGTCCATGGCGGTCGATGTGAGGCTTGCCAGGGGCAGGGGCAGTTAAGAATAGAGATGCAGTTCATGCCGGATGTGTATGTACCCTGTGACGTTTGCCATGGCGCCCGATTCAACCGCGAAACACTCCAGGTACATTTCAAGGGATTATCCATCGCAGATGTACTGGATACCACTGTGGAAGCTGGTTTGGAAATATTTACCAATTTCCCAAGTATCTGTAACAAACTGAAATTGCTACAGGAAGTTGGATTGGGTTATATCCGTATCGGTCAACCTGCTACAACTCTCTCAGGTGGAGAAGCGCAACGGGTAAAACTGGCTAAAGAACTATCACGGCGGGCGACCGGTAGGACGATCTATGTCCTGGATGAACCATCAGTGGGTCTTCATGCAGCGGATGTCCATAAGTTGATCGAAGTGCTTCAGCGCCTGGTGGAAAGCGGAAATAGTGTTCTGATCATCGAACACAATCCGGATATCATTAAAGTGGCTGATTACATCATTGACCTGGGACCTGAAGGCGGCCATCGCGGCGGCGAAGTGATCGCAACCGGTACACCGGAAGAGATCTGCAAGAATGAGCGGAGTTACACGGGTCAATACTTACAGAAATACCTCACGAATGACAAATAACTGCTGATAACTATTCCTTTTTCTGGTAATTGATTGCAGCTATATAAGTATTTCGATGAAAACCCAACATAGTGCCTGGAACTCATAAAGCTGATTTGGTCAGAACATTGATCACTATTTGTCATTTTGAAAACCATTATTAAAAGAGCAAATTTATGAAGATTCTTTGCATCGACATTGGAACCGGAACACAGGATATCTATCTATTCGACTCACGTCAGGAAATTGAGAATGGCTACAAGCTGGTATTGCCATCCCCAACGTTAATGGTGAATCGTAAATTGAAAACTGCTGCTCAGTCCGGTCGATCTGTATTGTTAACTGGTGTGACAATGGGAGGAGGGCCTTCCCAATGGGGGGCGAAGGAAGTTCTCAACCATGGCGGAAAGGTATATATTACCGAACAGGCGGCTCGGACTTTTAACGATGACCTGGAGAAAGTGACAGCTGATGGCTACATTCTGGTGTCGGAAGATGAAGCTGAAAAACTACCGGATCATATTTTGACGGGTAAAATTTCAGGACCTGGATTATGAATCCATTGAACGTACCTTTAATTTATTTGGACATAAAACTGACAGATCTAAGCGCGATGGCTGTGGCAGTTTTTGATCATGGAGCAGCTCCTGCGGATATTTCTGACCGGAAATTTCGGTTCGATTATCTGGATGAACGCATCAAGCAGGAAAACAGCTTAAGCGCATTTGCTTATACCAGGCACGACATACCTGCGAGTATGACCCGGTTACAGAGCGTCGCCGCATCAGCGATTAATGTTGAAACTCCGCTTGTAGTGATGGATACTGCACCGGCTGCAATTCTAGGTTCCCTGTATGATCCACAAGTCAGGGATATCCCTCAAAAAATATATTGTAAATATCGGCAACTTCCACACCCTGGCCTTTCGCCTGGGACCAGATGGAATTGAAGGGTTATTTGAACATCATACAGGATTGATAAAGAGTTCCAAACTGGAAGGATACCTGATCGGTCTTGCGGATGGAAGCCTTTCAAATAACAATGATATTTGACGATCATGGGCATGGCGCATTACTTTATTCAAAAAACAAATATGAAATCCCGGAGAAACCGTTTGGTGTCATTGTGACTGGACCCAGACGAGGAATGTTAGCTGGATCGAAGTTAAATCCTTATTTTCCTGCACCTTTTGGGGATATGATGATCACTGGCTGCTTCGGTTTGCTATCAGCTGTTGGTGATGTTCTCCCGAATTTGAAAGACGAAATTGACGCACGGATGAACAACAATTCAAATCATTCAAACTCTCCCTGGGATATAAGTTAACTTTACAGAAAAAAGGGGTATTATTCACTGAATATTGGTCAACTATTTGACGATTCAGATAGAATCATGGTATTATCAGGCTCAATATATGCCGGTTCGCGAACCGGTGTTTCATCTATTATCATATAGGAGAGAACTATCAGTACAACTACATTTCGGGTAAATGATACAATCCGCGCTTCGCAGGTTCGATTAATTGGAGCAAAAAGTGAAAATGTCGGTGTAGTCGATACTTCCGTTGCCATGCGAATGGCTCGTGAAGCAGAACTCGACTTGGTGGAAGTAGCACCAAACTCTGATCCACCAGTATGCAGGATCATGGACTTCGGAAAATTCCTTTACGAACGTGAAAAAAAGGAAAAAGAAGCCAAAAAGGCTCAAACAAAAATTGAGATCAAAGAGATCCGACTGCGACCAAAGACCAATGAACACCACCGTGGATTTAAAACCCGAGATGCCCGAAAATGGCTTCTAGATGGAATGAAAGTCAAAGTCACCATACGCTTCAGAGGTCGTGAGATCACTTACCCTGAGATCGCACTGGAAGACTTAAAGAAATCGCAGAATCGTTGGCTGACATTTCTGTAGTTGAAATACCACCTTCCCTGGAAGGTCGCGTAATGAACATGGTGTTGACACCAACAAAATACGTGAAGAAGAAAACACCAGGTGAAACAGTGCCGGCTTCCACGCCAGCACCTGAGCAAGTTCAGGAATAGTCATTCTTTTATTAGAATGGTACTACCTGCGGCAGAAAGAACTGTCGCAAATTTATTGAGAGGAGTATGCTGTGCCCCGTAAACTAAAAGCAGGAAAGATCAAGATGAAGACCCACAAAGCGACATCCAAAAGATTTCGCTTGACAGGGTCCGGTACGCTTCTGCGAACCAAAGGCGGCAAAAGCCACCTGCGCAGACGCACCTCAGAACGCACCAAAGCATTACTTGCTGAGATGGTCCCAGTACAGGGTGAAAACATCATCAAGAGTGTGCGTCGTCTGGCTCCGTACATGAAACAAGGTTAGTACGGTAATTATCAAAATCCCGAATAAACTATTCGTGGATAAAAGATTAGTGCAGCTGTTGGGTGCATACAACAGGTCAATAATAAGACCGGCGCCCGGGGGTTTGCAAAGGAGTAATTTATGGCTCGTGTGAAAGGTGGACCGCAAGGTCACCTGCGACATATCAAAGTTCTAAAGATGAACAAGGGCTATTATGGCTCCCGTCACCGCCTTTTCAAAAGGGCGAACGAAGCCATGTTAAAAAGCCTTTTTTACGCTACGCGTGACCGCCGAGTCCGCAAGCGTGATTTACGAAAATTATGGATTACCCGTATCAATGCAGCTGCACGCCTCAATGGCATCAGCTACAGCAGGTTTATCTATGGTATGAAAAAAGCGCAGATCGAGCTGAATCGAAAGATCCTGGCTGACCTGGCAGTACGTGACCCCAAAGCATTTACAGCAGTGGTAGAAAAAGCAAAAGCTGCTTAAATTTATCCTCTCAAAATAGACCGGGATTTCGATCCCGGTTTCTTTTTTAAACACAAAAGTGATCCATGATTTCTTCTCCCGGATTATGCTAAAATTCTTTGTAGGAAAATCGGATGATCACTTCAATTCAAAATCCAAAAATTCAACGAATTCGTGATTTACTCGCTCATTCTCGCTACCGGTCTGAGCAAAAAGCCTTTGTCATAGAAGGTATTCGACTGGTGGAGGAAGCAGTACAATCCGGGGTAAAACCAGAGATCTTTTATTACAGCAGCCAGTTAAATCCAAGGGGAATGGAGCTGATCGAAGAAATGCGGTCTGCGGGCATTCCGATTGAGGAAATTGAAAGCAGTTTGATGAACAGGTTGAGCGATACTGAAAGCTCACAGGGAATTCTGGCTGTCATACCGGAAAAGCAAGTTGTATTACCTGAGACATTGGATTTTATCCTGGTTCTTGATTCCATTAAAGATCCGGGAAATATGGGCACAATATTGCGGACAGCCTGCGCAGCTGGTGTAAATGCAGTCTTCCTATCCCCGAATTGTGTGGATGTTTACTCCCCCAAAGTGCTACGTTCTGCGATGGGGGCTCATTTTAAGCTTCCAATGATCGAGATTAGTTGGCAACATTATGAAGGCAGAAATCTCCAGCCGAAGTATTGATCCGGTTATATATCTGGCTGACGTCAGGCAGGGAGAACCCTTATGGAAATGTGATCTGACCCTTCCAATTGCTTTGATCATCAGTTCTGAAGCAACTGGAGCAAGCCCGGAGGCGATTGAGATTGCATCTCATAAGATCCATATCCCCATGCCGGGAGGATTTGAAAGCTTAAATGCGTCCATTGCAGCAGCTGTTCTTCTTTTCGAAGTGGTTCGGCAGAGGACTACCCAATGATGCTTGGTTTTACCCCACTCAATTAAGAACTGGCAATAATCAATTACGCACTTGTTTGAAATTAATGATCGTCAAATTCTTGTCACAACCAGCGAAAGTATCAAAATAAACTTTGTCAGATAACATTCCTCCAGCCTGATCGAAGAGTTGCAACCACAAGGTATGTTTGGTCTCCGTAGGAAAGTCGGAGAGCAGCATCTCATATCCAGCAGGTCCGTATCGGTTAACGGTTCCGGAAATGCTGACAATAATTTTAATTTCCCCGTGTAAAGATCCATATAGTTGAACACGCAACCCGACAATAGGTGCTCCCTGCAGATCAACGACATTTCCACCCACACCCAACCAGTTACATCCCACCTCTGGCTGCATAATACTGGAAGAAACAGATACCGGCCCTCCCGGTTGAACCACATATTGATAAGGGCTTTCGGTATTTTTCTGTCCTGGTATCGTTGCTTGGGGTGGTTCTGTCGGTAGAATGAGAATAAAAGGGGTATTAATAATTTCAGGAGTAGGAGTCGATGTCTCAGTAGGAACCGGTGTTTCAGTTGGTCTAGGCGTTTTTGATGGGATTGGTGTAGAAGTTGGCAAAGGCGAGGGTGTATTGGTTGGAATTTGAACCGCTGCTGGTATTATGAATGGAGGGTATGGATTTAATTGTGATTGAGGATTGAAAAATATCCAGGCAAAGAAAAGACCCAATAATACGGTTCCCCCGGCAAGGACCATCGAAAGTGTATTCCATACACTATTGGGATCTTTGATTTTTTCCTGGAAGTCTTCAGACTCTTCAAAATAATCCATTGATATCCTCTGGAGGTCGAATTATGGAGCTATTTCGTGATGACGATTTCAGAAGAAGATCTTTTCTCATCCAACCAATTCATTAAAGCCTGATTCTGAATAAATTTTAATGCATCTGGTGTGAGTTTATGGTGGCTGTCTTTTTCGAGCACCTGAACTATATGAAAACCTATTTCTGATTGAATAACTTGACTGATCCCGCCTACATCCAAACTAAAGGCTGCATCGTCTACAGCCGGTTGAGTCAGATATCCACGCGGAAACCAGCCCAAATCACCTTTGGTAATCGGATCATACAGTTCTGCGAGTGTTGCAAAATCTGAGCCAGATTGTAATTGGGCGAGAATTCCCCGCGCTTCGCCCTCACTCAAGACCATAATTTGACGGGCATGTACCTGTTCAGCCACATCAGGAAGGTTCTTAATGATCTCATCCCGCATCCAGGTTGCATAAACAGAACGTTCAAATGAGGCTCTAAATGTCTGGTCATGTGTAGAAATTTTCATTAATCCACTTTGAAAGAGCATCCCCGCCACCAAGTTTTTGGGATAAGTCGTCTAATTTTGTCTGGATATCACCCGACGAGACCGAAAAACCGGATTCAATGGCTCCCTGTTTAAGGAGGAGCTGATCGACAAGTTCGTCTATCACCTTATTTTCCTGGTCTGATGGATCTGGTAATTGGATGCCTGCCTTTGTCATGGCGGATTGAAACCGTTGAATTTCCTGCTGAAATTCAACCACGGTGATTCCCTCACCATTCACTTCCAAGGCCATTGGCTCTTTGATCTGAGTTGGTTCAATAGGTGTATTAGTTGGCACGTCTATTGTAACTATGGGTTGGACTGGAACTGGAGTCTGTTGCTTGCATCCAGTAATTATTAGGGCAAGAATGAATGGGATAAATATTATTTTTCGATGAAAGTATCTGGGCATGTGCATGAAATAAATTATAACCTATTGCGCTGATGAGTTTTTGAATCAAAAATTAAGGATAATCATACAAGCGAAAAAATATACAGCGACGTGGTTAATGAAGTAATTATTAAGGAGAAAGGTACAACTGTACCGGGAGAGAATATTATGTCAAAGAAAATGATGGTTATTATAATGTTGGCAGCAATCGTCTTACTAGCTTTACCCATTAGTGCAGCCATGGCAACCAATAAAGGCACGATACCCGGTATTTCTGTGGTCAGTGTCGTTCCTGGTACCGTGGTCACAATCGAGACCCGGAATTTTCCAGCAGACCTGGATTTTGAGGTGACCATTGGCCCATACGGATCATATGGAATCGATGGGACTCTGGTTGGCACTACCAACTCAGGAAAAGGTGGAGTATTCACTGCAACATATAATATCCCCGTGGAGTTGAAAGATGCAGCACGTTTGGCCATCCGGCTACGCAACCCAACCAAAGGCTATTATGCGTATAACTGGTTTGAGAATATTATTCCCACCCCGGTACCAACAAAAACCACCGGCACTAAAACCACCCTCCCAGGATATGTAGGCTTCCCGGCATTTACAGTAACAGAAGTGGAAGCAGATAAATCGGTGAGTGTGGATGCAAAGAACTTCCCGGTTAAAGCAAATGTAGATGTAACAATGAATGTGATTGGCACATTTGGTAGCGGTGGATATATGGTTAAATCTCAGTTCACCGGAGATAAAGGCGAATTTACCGCTAAATATGATATCCCGAAGGAACTGGTGGGAATATACATGATCTCGATCCGAATTCAGGATCCAGTATCAGGATATTATGGAATAAACTGGTTCTTCAACCTCGACTATCCGGTAAAAGTAGAGGAAGTGAGCACGCCTGCTGCGACACCAAATCCAGGTCCAACCTTTACACCAGGTACAAGTGGATCTGAGAGTGCACCAACAACACCCGCGTATTCCGGCTATCCACGGATTGAGATCACTGCCGTCGAAAAAGATGTCAAAGTAACCATCCAGGCTATGAATCTACCACTGAATGAGAAGTTCGATGTTTACCTGGGCAATTTAAGTTCCATGGCTGTTGGTGGAACGAAAATTGCGACACTTGAATCCGGGACTACAGGAACTGCTACAGCGACATATGACATTCCAACCGATCTGGTCGGTTTGGGTCAGATCTCTGTACGCCTGGCAGGTACGACCACTGATTACTTTGGGTACAACTGGTTCTTCAACCAGACTTACCCGTAATTACACAGTCACCCAAAAAAGCATGCGGAAAATTCTACCGCATGCTTTTTTTAATTCATGATCATGATTTTTTTGGAAGATGTTGGAATGTTATTGGGTGATAAAATAATACACTTCGAGTAATAGGAATATCACATGAAAAATCGCGTCTTTATTATATTATCCATCATCATATTATTCTCAATAGCAATTGGTGCTTATCTAGGTGCGAACCGAATGATCGATTCGATCTATGCATATCGAAGCCCAATATCTGCTGAACCTCCAAAACCAGATATGCCGGTTGGTAAACCCCTATCAGAGAAAGTAGTCTTCATATTGATCGACGCTTTAAGGTTGGATACATCTACCAACATAGAGGTAATGCCTTATGTAAACCAATTACGGAGTTCAGGGGCTCATGCAATAATTCACAGCCAAACCCCTTCATACTCAGCACCTGGATACACAACGATTTTTACTGGTGCATGGCCTTATATGAATGATGGGCCTGCTTTCAACCTGGATTATGAGGAAATACCTGTCTGGACACAGGATAACCTTTTTTCTGCAATTCACAGAAATGGGATCACAACTGGGATTTCGGCCTATAACTGGTTCGAGAAACTGGTTCCCCGGCAAGATGTCGATTTAAAGTTCTATACACCAGGTGAAGATAATTTAGCAGACGAAAGTGTTGTATCTGCTGCAATTGGCTGGTTGGAACAACCTGGAAATCAGTTTATCCTCATCCATATAGATCAGGTCGATTACGCAGGGCACTACGAAGGCGGGCCACAGAGTCAAGCGTGGTTGGATGCTGCCAATCGGGCAGATAAATTAGTAGCTCGGATTGGTTCAAAGCTGGATCTGAAGAAAGACACGATCATAGTCCTTAGTGATCATGGGCAAATTGACCCGGGCGGTCACGGTGGTCACGAACCGATCGTTTTGGTTGAACCTTTTATCATGGCCGGCAAAGGGATAATTCCAGGCGAATACCCTGACATACAAATGGTGGATGTCGCCCCAACGATCTCAGCTTTGCTTGGTGCAAACATCCCGTCTTCAAGCACCGGAAATGTGATAACAGGAATGCTGGATCTTCCACCTGAGTATGTGGAAGAATATTTAAATTCTCAAGAATTAATTCATACCCGTATTTCGGAACTATATGGCAAGGCCATTAACCTGCCCATACAAGCTGGCCAATCCATTGAAACGATTCGACAAAACAAGTTGGTGAAAGAACGATCGATTCGCCTGCCAATAACCCTGGTCATCCTAATTATTCCCCCGTTAATCCTTTTATTAAGAAAAAATCACTGGTTAAAATTCTGGTTACCCGGAGCGTTGATCGCATTTTTTGGTTTTCATTTACGATATGGAATCATCGATCGGAAATCCTATTCTTTCAGCGCCATACTTACACCTGTTGACCTAATAATATATTGTGCGATTACGGCTTCCCTGGTTGTATTAATTGGATTTATCTTTATCCTTGTTATTCTACGACCAAAGTTGGTTGATCGTATTGGTTCCGCAAAATTCGCTCTTGGATATGTTTTCACGTCGTTATATTTATGGCTCTTACCATTGGGATGGAATTTTATGCTCAACGGTTTTATCCCAACCTGGACTCTTCCCCAACTGGACGCATATTTTATTGGTCTTCTGTCTATGGTCATTCTTATCATTGTCTCGATAACTGGTTTGGTAATCACACTCATCTTTTCACTCATCAGTCGATTATTTATCAAGGTGTAAGTTTCCGGGATCCCATTTTACGTCCAACCAGGCTGGCGATTGCTTTCCGCCCTCCATGATCTGAATTCACCCAGCCTTCTGAATAATGAATGATGTCAAGGTCGGAAAACAAACCAAGGACTTCTCCCGTTTTTAACAACCTCTCCGGGGAAATATCCGGTTTGATCATCAACATCTCATCGGCAAGTGACTCAAACAGGAGTATTCCACCTGGTTTTAATGCCCGGTAATATTGGAGGCAAAGATCTCTTTCCAAATAATAAAAATTACAGATCAGGTCAAACGTATTATCTGGTAGCCTGAATCTGGATAGGTCCGCCAATACTGTCTTAACAGAGGGGAAATGCCTATGGACGTATTTGACAGCCACTTCAGACCGGTCAACACCAAGTACTTGAAATTTCTTTTCCAATAAAAAAGGAAGATCATTTCCCATACCCATCGCTGCCTCAAATGCCAGCCCTGCGGAAGGTAAGACGTAAGCGTAATCGTGAAGTAATTGACGAGGAGGTCCTAGCCAGTTGGAAGGATCTGAGGAATACCGCTGGTTCCAATCCATAGAATTGTCCATAATGAAGCAAGCAACAAAAAAAGAAAGAATTATAATAACTTTACTTCAAATTTTATTATCGAGGTAGTGTGACGACAGATTATCCGAAATCATCAGCCAGCGGAATTTTTATTTCATTTCGGCATCCAAATTTCCGGCTTTGGTTTTCTGGTCAACTCGTATCCCTGGTAGGTACGTGGATGCAGTCTACTGCCCAGGGGTACCTTATCTATGTATTAACCGGATCGTCAGCCTATCTCGGGTATATAGCTATAGCTTCCGGTATTCCTACCTGGTTTTTTACACTGTATGGCGGCGTCATTGCAGATCGAATTTCCAGAAGGACCTTGTTGGTGATCACCCAAACAGCAATGATGATCCTGGCTTTTATATTATCTGCACTGGTTTTTACAAATACCGTCAAACCCTGGCACATTTTAGTCCTTGCTTTTTTATTGGGAGTCGCAACTGCCTTTGATGCACCCGCCCGCCAATCCTTTGTCCGCGAATTGGTTAGTCGTGAGCATATGGTAAATGCGATCGCACTGAATTCATCGATTTTTAACCTTGGAACAGTGGCGGGACCCGCTATTGCTGGATTAACTTACGCTGCTATTGGGCCGGCCTGGTGTTTTGCAATAAACGGTGTGTCATTTATTGCTGTGATCATAGCTCTGCTTGTTATGAAAATCGATCAACAAATAGTCAAGCCTGCAAAAAGGAGTGCCCTTGTAGAATTAAAAGAAGGAGTCGCTTACGTTAAAAATCACAAGATCATTCGTTCACTTATCCTAAATATGGCATTTCTAAGCGTTTTCGGGGCAGGTGTGATAGCGTTGATACCTGCCTGGGCTGTTGAAGTGTTAAAGGGAGATGTGAGGATGAATGGTTGGCTGTTATCTTCCAGAGGTGCCGGGGCTTTGATAGGAACTCTCCTTATTGCTTATATTGGAAACCGAAAAGCTCGAGGAAAACTATGGGCATTAGGAAATCTCACAATGCCTGTCCTATGGATTATTTTTTCGTTTATCACAAACGTACCGCTTTCACTCACAGTCGCTGTATTTATTGGTTTATCATTTGTCATTTCCGTAAACCTCACAAACGCCATGATCCAAACTGAAGTAACCGATGAACTCCGCGGAAGAGTAATGGCTATTTTTACATTAACCTTTTTTGGATTAACTCCGGTTGGATCACTCTTAGCAGGGGTATTCGCTCAAAAATTTGGGGAGCAAGTAACAGTTCTTTCCAGTGGGATTATCCTACTGGTCCTTGCAATTTTCACTGCTTTACGTATGCCATACTTAAGAAGAGTGGACTGACCAGCAGTTATCGGGCAAATTTAGGGGATAGATTGGTCAATTTGTTAAGCAATTATTTCATCGGATAATTTCCAAATTCTTTAGCTGATTTGAAGCATGCGATGACGTTTTGTGCAGGTATACTCAAATCCAGATGGGTTGATGGAGAAAGAACATACCCTCCTCCAGGTCCCAATGTTCTAATGGTTTTTTGTACATTTTCAGCGACCTGATTTTCCGTACCTGAAAGCATTGTTTTAGGATCAATGGCACCCCAAAAACAAACATGCCCTCCAAACTCTGTTTTTAATTTTGTTAGGTCAATTCCCGGTTGTTCTGATATTCCGTGGACAACATCCACCCCCATTGAGCATAATCTGCTGATGAATAGTTCGATATTTCCACTTGAATGAAATAGGATCCTTGAGCGCGGGGCAGCATTTCGGATCATATCGATCATGATTTGCCAGGTTGGTGCAAAATTCCGATCAAACATCTTTGGAGAAATATATGGCCTGATACCGGCATAGTCATCCCCGGGAAGTTCAATAATATCGAGGTATTCGCCAGCTTCGTTGAGGAGAATCTCAAGGGATCGGCAGAATACATTTGATACTTTTTGGATAAGGGTGAATGAAAATTCTTCATCATTAATCAAATCTGATAGGAACTTTTCCCTTGAACGTAATGCACAGCAGCGTTGAAATGGTCCTAAAGTATCTATTGCCTTACCAACAACCGCAAAATCTGTCTCTTCTTTGAGGTATTTAGCCCTCGATTTAAATTCTTCAATCCGCATATATTTCCAAGGTACCGGAAATGGATAACCAGCCAGGTCAGATGTGGTGGAAAGCAATAATGGTGGATCTATCGGAATCAAACCACCTGAATTTTCTGCATATTTTACACCCCAACAATCCTTACCACCTCCCCGGGTGGCTCCACCAAGATCAGTGAATCCGGTATCAACATAGCGTGTGTCCACGTCTAGTGCTGCCAATATCCGATCATCCATGTAGTTGTAGTCATTTCCCTTAAAACTTCGGGAAGGTAATAATGGAGAACCTAAATTGAGTAACTTGAGAAGTTCAAAATATACAGTATCAGAAATACTATAGTCGCTTCCCCAAAGAGCAAGGGGAACTCGATCTGGTTCACGCAAGTTGACAGCAGACATTACTCGTTGACGATGATCCATCGACCTATCCTTTTTTATTAATCAGATATTTATCAGGCGATGGAACAATTATATGATATTTACACTATTTGATACCAGTTAATGCGTCCGGAATTAGGGTACATTTATCAATACCTCGAAACCATACTAAGATAGGATCGATATGAATTCGCTTTTTCAGTAAACGGAAGGTTCCTTTTTCATAAAAAGGCTGAATTACGCCTTTAATCATCAAAATTCTGAATTTGGGTGTTTTTTTTGGATCATTTTCTCCTTATAATGTGATTATCAGTCAAGGTCAATATGAGGAGGAAATATGGACAAAAATAATCGTTATCGATTGATATCCATTGTTTTGGTATTATTTATCCTCTTGCTAGCCTGTAACCTGCCTACTAATGATCAGAATCAGATCAAAACCATAATCCCACCTACCCCCATCATCCAACTCATCGAAGTGACAGTGGTTATTCCAGCCACCAATTCACCAGTCGATACATTGGAGACTGAAATACCTCCCAGTCCAACATCGACTCCCATCATAGAGACTCCTACGGTTTCTCATATTACGACTCCTTCGGTCCCCGCATTAAATGGAATGATCATATATGATGTAACGAGTAAAGACACTGCTCATGAAAAACGAGCACCATATGGGGATTCTTATCAGATCAACCGTTTGGAGAGGCCTTTTGATAAGGAGATGACCTATTTTCCAGACTTGGATATCGTAACTTTCAATTTACGGCAGGAAGGGGTATGGAATTATGTATCGATCGAACTGGTTGGATTGGATCCCAATAACTCCATTGGCGTACAATATGGGGTGGAACTGGACCTGGATAGGGATGGATTTGGCGATTACGTCATTATTGCCCGGCCACCATTTACTCCGCAATGGGATTGCACGACTGTAAAGGTATATCAGGATGTAAACCACAATACTGGTGGATTATCTGGCTCAAAATCCGATGCTCCATTGCCAGGGGACGGATATGAGAAGTTAATCTTTGACGGGGGAGTAGGCTCAGACCCGGACCTTGCATGGGTTAGAATTAATGCTGGAAGAAGGGCTACGGTTCAATTCGCATTTAAGCAAACTCTTTCAACCGATCAATTCATGATGGGGGTCCATGCGGACTCCGGTTTCAAGGATGTTGGTATGTTGGATTACGTGGATCGCTTTACAAGGGCGGAAGCTGGTTCCCCAGTCAGAGATAACGATGACTATCCCTTAAAACAACTCTTTAGCATCGATAATACCTGTCGTGAGGCATACGGTTTCTCTGCGACAGGGTATGAACCTCAGCTTTGCCCCCATGATGAGCCTACTCCGCAACCTCACTCAACACCGGTAGTGTGCCAACCACCTCCATATTGCACTGGTGTACATTATTTATGGGATCCTGTTACTTGTGTTTGTTTTGCAATACCCTGGTAACTTCTTTATATCCAGTTAATTCAGAGGAAAAACTATACAGGCATTCCCACTATTTTGGGGTAATATACGTAAGCAGTAGAAAATTATCCTAAAATGGTGTCTTCTACTACAATCTTGGGATTCTGCCATAGTTAGGCAGATGTAACAGGAAAGGTGCAATCGTGATCCTCCCCAAAGACCGAGACCCTCGCTTCATTACTATCCGCCGTGGAGGGTCCCTCACGGACTCTGACCATCGCCTCCTTGCTTTGTGGGCAGCCGTGTGTGCAGAGCATGTTCTTTACCTCTTCGAGTCGGCGCAGGCCATGGATTCGCGGCCTCGCCAAGCGATTGAGCAGATCAGGGCATGGGCACGCGGCGAGATCAAGATGTCTCAAGCCCGCGATTCGGCTGGTCTTGCCCAGGCTGCAGCAAGAAAGCTGATCGGAGCCCCTCGGAACGCTGCATTTGCTGCTGGCCAGGCTGCCGCTGTGGCGCATGTCGCTGCACATGAGCTTGGTGCTGCAGCTTACGTAATCAAAGCCGCTCGCGCGGCTACTCCCGGCCTTGAGGGTGAGAATGCAGGCCGCCTCGAGTGCCGTTGGCAGCGCGAACAACTCCCGGATGCGATTCGCGAACTCGTCCTGGAGGATCAGCGGTTGCGAAACGAGATCTGCTGGTCGGTGTTCGACTTCTGATACTTGTAAGCAATGATAAGCCTGGATGCATCCCTCGATGGGGCTCTCAACCAAAAAAGAAAACACCCTTGCGGATGTTTTGTGATGATCTCATTTACATTACCACTCAAGGTTTTAAAATAATCTTCCTGATATTATTATCCGGTATCGTAAATGAATAAATATTTTCCAATCCCAGAGTAGAGCATATCCGCTGTCAAAAACCGTGACAATCCATAATCGGCATGTTCCAGTCAGAAATAACGATTTGAAAACCGCTCATTTTTAAATATTTAATACAGTTACACCGCCTTTAGCAAGAGTAACTTGATCTCACTCAGAAATTAATACCATTTCAGCCAATGAGGTTGCAATTTCGTCTTCATCATTAGCATTATTTTTATAATGCAAGTTCTATATTACCAACTTTACCTTACTCGCAGTACTTTATTCCAACAATCGATTTGCGGATTCCCGAAAATCTTCGACCTTTTTTTCCAAATCACCGAATAATGCGGATATTTCATTCAAGTTAGTACCATTCGTAATATTTTCAAGCTTTTCACAAGCCTGGCTAAGCGGAGCAGCAGAAAGATTTAATGCACTGCCTTTTAGTTTATGAGCCAGCTTTTTGACCATATCGGGATTTTCGGTTTGAATTCCTTCCTCTATTTCTTTGAGATCGAGGTCAAATCGTGAAAGCGCTTTTCGAAGGAGACTAAAGGCCATTTCACGATCACCTAAAACTCGCATGCACAAGTCTTCAAACTGAATGGATGGTCCTTTTTCTATTAAGGAATTTCCAGCACTAAAATTCTGATCAACCATATCTGGAATTATGCTTTGTGTGGCGAATAATGATTTTGCCAACTTACCCAGCAATTCGGCCAATTTAAATGGTTTAGATATATAGTCATTCATTCCCGCCAACCTGCAGGCGTCTTTGTCGCGTTGCATGGCATTTGCAGTCATGGCAATTATAGGAATCTTGTGATTCAGAACCATTGAAGATTGGTCACGAATAATACGTGTCGCTTGAAGACCATCCATTTCGGGCATTTGTATGTCCATTAACACTAGATCATACTTATCTTTTTCGAGCGCATGGATTGCTTCTACTCCGTTGGTAACCGCTGTCACATTAATGTTCTTTTTCGCCAGTATTAAAGTTGCCACTTCTTGATTTATCAAATTATCTTCAGCTAACAAAATGTGAATATTATCGAATCGCAAATCCCGGCTATCTAATTCATTCACTTTACTCGTATTAGCAGGGCTAGGAATTAGTAATTGTCCTGAATTAGGAGATGCATCCAAAGGTAAATTAAACCAAAATGTAGAGCCTTTATCCAATTGACTTTCAATCCCAATATCACCATTCATCAAATTGACAAGTTTTTTACTGATCGAAAGTCCCAAACCTGAACCACCATATTTGCGGGTTGTCGATGCATCGACCTGAACAAACGGTTGGAAAAGATTACCAATTTTTTCTTCGGGGATACCAATGCCTGTATCATGAACTTCGAATCGTACCCAGGAAGTCACTGATGAAATATCTACAGGTTTAATAACAAGTTTAACTTGACCAACAGCTGTAAATTTAAGTGAATTTGAAATTAAATTCCTTAAGACTTGCCTGATACGGGTTGGATCTCCCCGCATCCATAAAGGTAATTCCGGTGAAACCTCAAATGATAATTCCAATCCCTTTTCACGAGCTTTATAACTGAATATGTTATCCATTTCTTGAACAATCGTCGAAAGAGTAAAATCACCAATTTCGATATCCATTTTACCGGCTTCAACTTTGGAAATATCAAGGATATCGTTTATCAAATCCAGAAGCAATTCTGCGCTTTCCATGATTGTATTTGCATATTGAAGTTGCTCAGAATTCAAATTCGTGGAAAGAATCAATTCTGTCATCCCGATCACACCATTGATCGGGGTCCTAATCTCGTGACTCATGCTGGCTAAAAACTCATCTTTCGCACTCATTGCTTTTGCCAAGTTATTGAACAAGATCAAATTATTCAATCCATTTGTACTCAGCCTGGCGACCAATGATATTACCCGGATGTCTGTTTCACTAAATGTTTTCTTATTAGCCTTGATTCCGATTATCCCCAATACCCCGATTAATTGGCTACCCCAAATCATCGGAACAGCGGCCACCTCATGGATATCCAGGCCAGAAAACTTTTCAGAACGATGATCCCAGGTGTCATAATTCTCCAGGATGATAGGCTGACGAGTCAAAGCTACCTGCCCGGCCAAGCCTTCCCCCAACTCCAGCCGTGTCCCAATTTCCCAATCCAACCCATGTGCCTCAGAAAGGATGAGGTTGTTCTGATCTTGATCGAAAAGATAAATGAAACCTCCACTCGATCCAACGAGAGAAACAGTGTGTGAAAGAATACTATTTAGAAGCTTTGGTACACTGGTTAGATTTGCCAAGTCATTAGCAGTTTCATATAGCATTTCAAAAACTTTGGCGCGATCTTGAATTTCTTCAAGCAATTTAGTTTTAGCGACCGCCAATGAAATCTGACGGACAGCCTGTTCACCGAACAGAATTTCTTCGTTTGAAAATGTGCGACGAGTTTGCATACTGATAAACGCATAACCTAATTTTTGATCAGAGGATTGAAGTGGAAAGACCAACAATGAAGCAGCAGACAATTTTTCAGCCAATACCGGATTAATGAGTTCGGATTCTCCAGCATCCAGAATCATAACAGGACGTTTGACCATTTTTAATCTGTACTCGAGATCTTCAATTTCAGGCACTAACATCAAACCTTCCGGGCTGTAAAAAACAGGCGAAGATCCAGTATTCTGTATGGAATTAAGGAGAATATAACTTCGATCTGCCTGGAACAATTCAATTAATTGAATGGACATTAACTTCAACATCGAATCTAGGTTGGAAGTATCCAATGCAGTGAGTGAAATTTTATTCAAGATGGTAAGGAAATTTTGCCTCGTACGTAAGTCTTCTTCAGCTTTATACTTTTCATCCTGGCTGTTTAGAAAGTCATTGAACCAATGTACCAATTCGCCAACTTCATCATGACTTGAGTGAGTTAGTCTGGTTCCCGGGATGAGAGTACCTTGTTCATATTCTTTAAAAGTACTCGTTATTTTTCGAATCGGATTTACAAGGTTCCGTGTGTAATAATATCCCAACACAAACACAGCGATAAAACTAATTAACAGAACCAAAATAGTTGACATTGCAATGGGAGCGGTTAGAGAAGTCAAATTATGGATAGGAATGAAACTCGCTACTGTCCACCCACTGTTATCTGAATGGGTGTATGTCACCAGCATCTTATTTCCATCAATATCAGAATTAATGGTTCCCTTCTCCCCACTTAAGCGCCCCATAAAACCGGCATTTACTTTACTTCCAACCAAGCTTGCATCAGGGTGAAATATTATCCGGTTTTCTTTGTCAACAACCATGAGGTATGCGCCTTCCCCTAATTGGAGAGAGGAAAAATGGTCGTAAAGGAAACCCGGGTTGTAATTAACCACCATGAATGCAATTGGTAAGTATTGACCAGTTTTGGAATCATACTTTTGAAAAACCTTTACGGCTGTAACAACTTCCTTAAACATGGAGTTGGTATTTATATTTTTTTCAATGCCCGTCCACTGGATTGAACCACTCGAATCTTTTACTTTTTTATAAAGGTCGTTTTCAACAACATTGATCGGATTATCTGTTTGCAGTGTATCACCAACATGGTAATGTACTCCGCCCATGGTATAAATGTCAATTGATACTAATCCTTTTACATTTATATAGTTGTTGAGAATATATCCAATTTTTGCTTGAGTAGATAAATTGGTGTATGCATTGTTATCAGATAAATTCTCGTTATCAAGGACATTTGTAATATCTTCAACACCTGATACATTGGCAATTAAACTCTCAACCTCTTGTAAAAGAACATCGAGGTAATCTTTCTGATTGTTTACCAATTCTGCAGTGTAGTGGTTAACCTGGGTTTCAATTGTGTTAATAGAGATAAAATAGGCAATTGCACCTACAACGATTAACGGAATAACACTCATTCCGGTCAGGAAGAGAATAAACTGACCGGTGATATTGAGATGCAGTTTTCCGAGGTGTAATTTCCTCTTCATTAATTTATTGTCCCAAAGTTTCCTTCGTGACAAGGATAATATCCAACATCGTTATTGAGGGAACTTCTTGTCCCTCGATCATTTTTAATGCATAATCTACCCCGGTATAGCCCTGAATTGCGGCTTGTTGATCAATCGTATCCTGCAGGTCACCAATTTTGATTGCTTGCTGGGCTTCCTGCAAATTGTCGAAGCCAGCTACGAGAATGTCCGTTTTTTTATTTTCAGTCAAAAACTGAATAACACCCAATGCCATCATGTCGTTGGAACAAAATACCAAGCGGATATTCGGGTGACCTTCAAAAAGACGGGAAATGACATTATGGGCTTCATCAATTTTCCAATTCGCCGATTCGGATGCCACCAGTGTAATATTTGGGTTTTCGCTAAAAGCCAATCTTGCACCATTTCCCCGTTCTTGTGCATTTCTGGCAGAAAGGATACCTTCCAATATAACAGCGTCAGTCGGAGTGGTAACCATATCGGATATATATTTTGCTGATAGGTAACCACCTTCTTTATTATCAACACTAATAAAAGGTATATTGACAAGACCCAATTGTTTAGAAACCGCCTCATCCAACCGATTATCAATATTCACTACCCGAATTCCAGCATCCTGAGCTTTCTTAAGAACCGGTATTAATTCCTTAGAGTCTCCAGGAGCAATAACGATTGCATCCACTTTTTCTTTGATTAACTCTTCGACGATTTCAATCTGTTGCTGGATCGAGGTCTCTTGCGCAGCAGTTTTAACAATCAAATTTATTCCCAACTCGTTTTCGGCTTTTCGAGCACCTTTTTCCATATCAATAAAAAAAGGATTAGTAAGCGTTTTCATTACAAGCGCAATGTTATATTTCGCATTGGATGGGGTGCTTGTTGGATTCATTTGAGGAGTTTTTTCAATAAAAAAGGAACTATTTTGAGGAGAAGCCGGCGAGCAGGCTTGAAGGGACACAATACCAATAAGCACAAATAACAGAGCAAAGTTAAGTTTCAGATTTTTTTTCATAACATTTCCCTTTTCCAAGATTTCAACCGAAATTGAAATTAAAAATCAAATTACCTGAATTTAAATAGATCTGGAATCCATTTCATTTCCAAATAGGCGAACTATTCTGGTAATACTTTAGTAAGTTGTAGTGTTTTCAGTTCAATATTGCCATAAACTTTATGTATAAATTTGGTGAAAAAATGTAGCATCTCAATAAATAGGGGTAGATCTAAAATTTTTAAAAAGAACATCCCAAATTGATGTCATTATCACGTAACGAAACCATGTCAGCAAAAGGCCGGATTTGGTTTGTGCCTGAAATACAATCAACAAGATAGTGGTAGGAACATAAATACACCTTTTTCGTAATTTTCGTACGGGTTTTATAAATATCCCTCGATGGGGCTCCAACCAATAAAAAACACCCTTGCGGATGTTTTGTGATGCTTGTGAGCGAGGAGAGGCTCGAATGAATCCCTCGATGGGACTCCAACCAATAAAAAACACCCTTACGGATGTTTTGTGATGCTTGTGAGCGAGGAGAGGCTCGAACTCTCAACCAATGGCTTAAAAGGCCACTGCTCTACCATTGAGCTACTCGCCCGAAGCAGACAAAATTTTACCACCGACATATCCAAGCGTCAACTCCAGATTTTCCGTTATAATTAGCTCAGGAGAATGATCCATGCCGAATATCGAATCTGTCAATGAAAGCAACCTTCCTATTCTACTGACTTCATCCAAAATACCTGTGCTGATCGATTTTGGGGCTGCCTGGTGCGGACCCTGCAAGACGATTGAGCCATTTGTTGAAAAAATGGCTGAAAATTGGAAAGGCAAAGTAGTTGTTGTTAAAGTGGACGTGGACGAATCACCCAATCTGGCTATGAAATATCAAGTCATGGGTGTTCCAACTCTGATCTTACTGAAAGATAATAAACCATTAGACCGGACCAGTGGATTACAGCCATTGGAAAAACTGGTTGAACGGTTTGGGAAGTATATATAATTAGACTCTAAAATGAGCCTTTCAATAAATATGTCAGCCAGCCCATACGGGTTGTGGAAAAGCACATTCACCCCAAATCTGATCGCTAATAAACTAAAGTTTTCGGATGTTCAATATATGGATTCCGGTTTGATATGGTTGGAAGGTCGACCGACTGGAAACGTTCTGACTTATAACCCGAAAAACAATGAATATATAGATATAGCCCCTCAATATAAACCGAGCGGGGGGCTGGCATATGGAGGGGGAGAATTTCATACTCGAAATGGGGTTATCGTTTTTGTCAACAAAGATGGCTGCATTTTCCTAACATCCATCGATAACCATACAAGCCAACTACCTATTACTGAGGGTGGCAGTGTATCTTCCCCCACTATTTCCCCCGACGGAAAATTTGTGATGTACCTCCATTCTGATGGAAAAGACGATTCGATCAGAGTAATTAGTTTGACCAAACCGGATGATTCAAATTGTCTTGTGGAAGGCGCGGATTTTTATATGCAGCCAGTCTGGCATCCGAAAGGGGACATGATCGCCTGGGTGGAATGGAACGCACCAAATATGCCCTGGGATGGTGCACTGTTGAAAACTGCCCAATTTGATCGAAAAACTAACCGTATTTCTGACATTCGCATAATTGCCGGAGATCTCGACACTCCGGTTTTTCAACCTGAATTTTCACCAGATTCAAGTTACCTCAGTTATCTACAAGGTGCAGAAGACCGGGATGAGCTGGTCATTTTAAATTTGCAAACCGGAGTTAGAAAGGTACTCCTGAGAGATAAGATATTAATAACACCCGCCTGGAGCCTCGGCCAGCGCGTTTATGGATGGAGTTCCGATTCCAGATCGATCTTCTGTACATACCAGGAAAAAGGTGAATTTGGAGTAATGGAGCTTGATTTGAAGAATTCCACCAACACAGATTTGGACCTTTCTCCGTATTCTAACTTCTCTCAGATCACTGTTTCACCGGTTGATATAAGTTTTGCCTGCATTGCTTCTGCTCCAATGATACCCACCAGGATCATCGAATGGAAAAAAGGGGAAATCCGGGTAGTGCGGTCGAGCCTTGAAATCGATATTTCCCCTCAGGAAATATCCTCTCCACAACCTCTTGAATGGAAAACTTCAACGGGGGAATCGGTTCATGGTTACTACTTTCCACCGCAAAATTCCAAATTTTCATCCGAAGGTTTGCCACCCGCGGTGATCCATGTCCATGGTGGTCCGACTTCACAGGTGGATAGTAGTTTTTCGTTTGATACCAACTTCTTCACCAACCGTGGCTACGCGGTATTGGTAGTCAATTATCGCGGCAGCACCGGGTATGGGCGTTCCTATCAAAAAGCCTTGAATCATCATTGGGGTGAGTATGATGTGGAAGATACTATTGGCGCTGCCCATTTCCTTGTCGAAAATGGCCTGGCAAACCCCAAACAGTTAGTGATTAAAGGCAGCAGCGCAGGTGGGTATACACTTCTAAATGTTCTTATACGTCACCCGAAACTATTCAATGCAGCGATTTGTTCGTTTCCGGTCACAAACTTGATGACGATTATTAATGACACCTTCAAATTCGAAGCACATTATTATGACTCATTGATCGGACCATTTCCTGAAGAAAAGGAAAAATATATCAATTGGTCGCCAATCTCCCATATTGATAAAATTCGTACACCAATAATCCTCTTTCATGGTGACTCTGATCCTGTTGTTCCTTCATCGCAATCTGAAGAAATAGTCGAAGCATTAACCGCCAACAATGTTCCTCACTGCTATCATCTTTTTAAGGGTGAAGGGCATGGTTGGAAAAAAGCTGAAACACTTGAAACCTATTACAATATGATCGAGCAATTTCTTTTGGAAAATATTATTAAAACATAGGAAACCCTCCGATGTCGAAACTTACAAAAATAACCATATTGCTGGCTTCCTTTTTTGCTGTTGATAAGGTATTGGCTATTACCAGGCAATTATTGACAGCCAGAATCTTTGGGCTTTCCGCAGAGCTGGATGCCTTCAACGCAGCAAATAACCTGCCCGACCTGCTTTTTGCATTGATCTCCGGAGGAGCCCTGGCGATCGCTTTCATCCCGGTCCTCTCTGAAATATTAACGACTTCCGGTAGACAATCAACGTGGCTGCTATTCTCTCGAATAGCCAATCTGGCCTTTATTGTCACTGCCATCATTGGGATTTTTATCGCTATTTTTGCTGAACCGCTGGTTTCTTGGCGGCTTGGTATTGCTCCCGGCTTTGATCTTACTCAACAAAAACTGGTAGCAGAATTGATGCGCCTGAATTTAATAGCCACAATGATCTTTTCGATCAGCGGGCTGGTGATGGCAGGGTTACAAACGAATCAGCATTTCCTCCTACCAGCCATTGCACCTTTGCTATATAACCTGGGCCAAATCTTTGGGGCAATCATCCTTGCTCCAAAAGAAGGATTAAGCATTGGACCAATTCATTTACCTTCTTACAGTATGGGAGTCCATGGGCTTGTGTATGGCGTCATTATTGGTGCAGCATTGCACTTGCTGATACAAATTCCAGCACTGGTAAAGTATCAATTCAAATGGACACCCAGTATCACAGTATTTGATCCAAATGTCCGTAAAGTTTTACGGCTCCTTGGGCCACGTTTATTGACCATGTTTTTCATCCAGCTCATTTTTATTGCCCGGGATAATTTAGCTTCCGGGTTATCCACCGGGGCAGTATCTGCATTGACGTACGGTTGGATGATCATGCAGGTACCTGAAACGTTACTTGGAACAGCCATCGGGACGGCTTTATTACCAACATTATCCGAATTTGCTGTGAAGCAGCAATGGGGCAGAATTTACCAAGGTTATCTCACGAGCTGTACGAATATTGACAGCATTAACCATTCCCATCTTTGTAATTCTTTCGTTGGGATTGCGACCGCTGATCAGTCTGGCTTTTGGTTTTGATGCTGCAGGAACGGATCTGATTTTGAATGTTAGCCGGGCATTTTTATTTGGATTGATCGCTCATTCCATTATCGAAGTTGGAGTAAGATCATTCTATTCCATTCAAAATGCTAAAATTCCATTACTTGCATCGGCTGTTACGATTATCGCGTTCCTCATCTTCGGGAATTTATTCGTTAATAGATTTGGAGCAGTAGGTATTGCAGCTGCAGTTACCATCGCTTTTTCAGTAGAAATGCTGCTGGTAATGATACTTCTCATACGCAGGTTCCGATTCAATATTGGAATAGTACCAACATTGAGTCGAGCCATCCTTGCCAGTATCGCAGGTACAGCTGTAATTATCGGGATTTCGTTGTGGCTTCCAATTAATCCGGTTCTTTCAGCACTGGTTTCGATGGGAACTGCAGTCATTATCGCCTTTTTCATCATTAAAAAAGATATAAAAGAATTACGTAATCTATAAGGAATAGTATAAGATTGGAATAAGGTATAATTAGACTATGGTAGATGATCCGATGAATGAAACTCAACCTGTAAATCCGGTGCCTAATCAACCGGATATTGAATCAACGACAATCTCAGTTCCCCGAAAAGGTGGACTAAAGTGGTGGGTGATAGGTGGTGTGATTGCGGTTTTGGTCATCACGGCAATTGGTGCATTGGGTGGTTATTACTCTGGGATAGCGAATCGGAAAGCCACAGAGAACAATAATCGAGCCCTGAAAGCAAGCATGCAATACCAGTTAGGACTCACAGATCTCCAGGCTGGCCGTTATGGGTTTGCGAAACAGCGTTTTGAATATGTCATTGAGTTGGATCCTGGATTCCCTGGCGTCCTGGAAAAAATGGCAGAAATCGCTATTGTAATGAATGCGACCGCTACACCTACAACTGCGCCAATCCCAACAGCGGCGCCAACACTTGACCTCAGTGGAGTGGAAAACGCGCTTGCGCAATCCAAACAGTTCCTGGTTGCAAAGGATTGGTCCGGAGCGATATCTGCGTTGGATGCAATTCGGAAGGGGAATCCTTCCTTCAAGACACTCGAGGTGGATGGTCTGTACTTTCTGGCATTGAAATATCGTGGGATCGAAAAAATATATCAGCTGGGAAAACTGGAAAGTGGTCTTTATGACATCATTTTGATGTCGCGGTTTGGACCCATAGATGTTGATTCTCGCGATGCCAGTGAATGGGCAACAGCTTACATATACGGAGCAAGTTGGTGGGGAATTGATTTCCTCAGGGTAGTAAAAGACCTCGAAATTGTCTATACTAATTTTCCAAACTTGCAGGACCAGGGTCATGTAACGGCATTTGAGCGTTACCGTATGGCTCTGGCAGGTGTGGGTGACCAGTTTGCTCTGAAAGAAAAATGGTGTGATGCGGTTCCTTATTATTTACAGTCTCTTCAGGTGGGAGATAACGGAAAAGTAGGTGAAGCCTACACAAAGGCGAATAACAAGTGTATCGCTATGACGCCAACCGAAATACCGACAGTAACGCCTGTATTGAATAATGATCCAATCATCACCGGAGCAACCTTACCGGAAGGATTTACAACTGCTCCGTATGTTGGAGTCGTTACCGGCAGCGATCCTGATTCGGATCCAATTACCTTTAGTGACATATCCGGGAATTTAGTTGCAAATGGACTTAGCATGGATGCGGCTGGAAATATTTCTGGTACGCCAACAACCCCAGGTGTAACTATTAATTTTACCGTTCAGGTTGATGATGGTAAGGGTGGCACGGCTACAACTGATTATTCGATCAATGTAACCAGCTAGTAATATAAATCTGGTTTATTGAACTCGCCGAAAGGCGAGTTCTTTTGTATTGGAACGAATTACTCCAGAAAAGATCCAAGTAAAAGATCTAAGTAAAAGATCTAAGTAAAAGATCACCATATAGCTTTGGATGTTATTTTCTTTGCTTGCTAAATTATGACCCAGACCTTCCACCTTACAGTTTTGTAAGGTCCAATTTTACGTCAGGTAGTTGACATGGCGGGTTATTATTTGTATGATGATGTATGGAAGTCAGACCAGTATACAAGGTGAAATATGGCAATAAAATTTCTTGAACATAGGTCATTAACAGAAGTAGTCGCTGGTAGATTGGCTACTTTTATCCTTGATGGTACATATCCGGCTGAAACACAGCTACCTTCTGAAAGGGAACTGGTACAAGAGTACGGGGTAAGCCGTTCCACATTACGGGAAGCATTAAAGATCCTGGGTGAGCACAAGCTGATCGAGGGCCGGCATGGAGTAGGCTGGTTTGTAAACCGAATCAACTCCTCCAACATGGCAAAATCCCATGAGCTGGCCAATATTCCGAAAGAAGATACCAGACCCCGGCCGGTATCTCTTGATATTAGCCAACCAGTTGGTCCACGCAGGTTGCCGGTTGCTCCTGAAAAGCCTCTTCAAATTCCCAATATGCATTCTGACCGGCTGGCTACCTTTAAGCTAATCTCATGGTGGGAACGGGAAAAGGTCGAAAATGCACGCGTACTGGTTGTTGGTGCAGGTGCACTCGGTAATGAGGTCATCAAAAACCTCGTCTTAATGGGAATTGGTAATATTTTCATTGTGGATTTTGACACTATTGAACTGGCAAATCTAAGCCGTTCCATTTTATACCGCGAATCAGATACAGGCCGGGAGAAAGCTGAAGTCGCGGCTGCCCAGGCAAAAGATATTAACCCCAATGTGCATGTGCAGTTTTTACACGGCGATATTTCCACTATGCTTGGATTGGGGGTATTTCGGCGAATGGATGTTGTCATCGGGTGCCTCGATAATCGTGAGGCGCGCCTGGCTGTAAATCGGTTTTGTTACTGGATGAACATCCCCTGGGTGGATGGAGCCATTCAAGAATTTCTGGGTCTGGTGCGGGTGTTTGTCCCTGGTAATGGTGCGTGTTTTGAGTGTACTTTGACAGAACAAGCCCGCCGTGATCTGTCGATGCGTTATTCATGCCCATTATTAGCCCGCGAGAACGTGCTCCTCGGAAAAGTGCCGACGACTCCCACAATTGCTTCCATAATTGGTGCCATGCAGGCTCAGGAAGCACTTAAGATCATCCACAAATTACCAGTCGAACCAGGAAAGGTCATCCACTATAACGGAATGACCAATGATATGTACACCACCGCTTACCAATCCAGGGAAGATTGTGAAAGCCACTGGATTTATGGAGATATAACAGAATTACCAGCCAAAGCGGAACAAACAACCCTGGCAGAGTTACTTCAGGTTGCACAAGATGACCTGGGAACAGAGGCAATCCTGGAGTTGGATCAAGAGATTATTCTTTCCCTTCGATGCCCAAAATGCTTAACAACAGAAAACGTTTTGAAACCAATCTCACTTGTGAGTTTTCAGGGGGCTCACTGTGCGGTTTGCGGCACCCTTCGCGAAATAGAAATGACCCACATCATAACTGGCAATGAACCTTTCTTGAACCGCACTCTTGTCAGTGTAGGAATTCCACCTTTGCATATAATCAGGGCAACTAATGGAACCGATTATCGTTTTTATGAACTGACCGGTGACCTTGAAAATGCCCTCCATTTTAACCATTTTAATAAACCGGAAAACGGTTTCCTATCTCCAAACTTACGGATCCGCCTAGGAGATGAGGTGGAGGCAGCACCTCAAATTGAAGGATCAACCCGCATGCGTGTGATTCTTAAGGATGAAGAATGACCAGCGCGATGTCGAATCCAATTCAGGATTCCAGGCAAACAATGACCGCATTCCTCAGGAAATTTTTCTTCCAGGTTGCGATTATTATCATTGTGATCCAGTTATCTGTTGCAGCCAGTTGGGCTTGGACGTGGATGTTATTCTGGAATCAGGTATTTGGTTATATTTTTATCAAAATTGCCACAGTGATCGGTTCAGCACTACTTTCCGGGTTGATTTCCAGGGTTATTCTGAAAGACCATTTACGCATGATGGGTTGGCTGAGCGCTGAGATATCTGTAATATTCAGCCTGGTTGGAATATCATTTTTTACACAGAACCTGGTGGGATTTCGCCTGACGTTAATTCCTCAACCAATTACAAATTGGGACGGACTTTGGCAAATAACGATGGCTGGAGTAACAACCTGGTTGGTTTTATATTCTTGGAGAAAACCGCGATTACTTGCAATTATGCAAAACGAGACAGTGGAACACCGCGAACAAATATCCCCAATAATGGTAACTTCTCTTCAAGAAGTACCTCAATCGAGCCTCCCTATACACGAAAAGACTCGAGCTACCAGGAAAACGGTCCAACCCAGGAAACGACTGGCAGCCCGAATGCGTGGACATAAGACTGCCAATTCCAAAAATACCGTTGTGAACTATCTGAAGGGATTGAATACCAGAGCTGCTGCATTGATAGGAAAATTTCATTTTCCTGCAATTATTAATGCAGGTCCAGGACAATCTCGGCATATTTCCCCTCAACCGACCAGAAAAGCGCCAAAACCTGCGGCAAAGCTGATTCAGCATAAGTCCATTTCAAAGAAGCCTCAACCGATCCGATTGGTTGGACTGGAAGAGCATCGCTGCCCCTATTGCCTCGAACTGGTGGAAGAGAATGATCCGGCCGGCGTTGTGGTATGCCCGATCTGTCATGCCAATCATCACAAAAGTTGTTGGGATATCTCTGGTACCTGCCAGGTACCCCATATACAAAGTTGATCTTTTGTAATTTTCAATCGTTAGCAATTATTTCTTTTGGAGGAACGTATGGTGGATGTACCTGTGACAATCGTTTTACCCAGTGGTGGAGCCCGAAGGGCAGATATTCCAGATGACGTTCCGGTAGGAGAGATCATCGAAGAATTAACCTCATTGCTTAAGCTTCCTACAGTTGGTCCTGATGGCAGACCAATGGGCTATCGCCTTGATAGTAAAGCATTAGGTAAGGAACTCACGGAAAAAGAAACCTTGTCCAGTGCACATGTCCCTTCGGAAGACCGATTGATGATCTCCGCAGACATCACTGCTGGTGCTGGTGTTTCGATCGACGTCAGCCCTCGTATCCGTCGGTTAAGAATGGACTATCAACTCATCCAAGAGCTGACAGCCAGAAGCGACCTAATTCAAGTTGAGCCATTACTGGTGCGCCCCGGCCTTCCACCGGAGCACTACACCGTTACATTTAAGTGCAAGAGTATCACCGGCATAGATGGAAAAGGAAATCCAAAAATCGGTGAGCATCACCAGGTAGACATTTACCTGCATACCCAGTATCCCCAACGTTGGCCTGGTATGAAATGGTTAACTCCGATCTGGCATCCCAACATCAACCATTTGAACGGCACAGTGTGCATAGACGCGGCCTGGTGGGCAGCTTCCAGATCGCTGGATCGATTGGTCATTATGCTGGGAGAAATGCTGCAATACAAGAACTTTCACGATGATCCGACAAAACCGCCTTTTCCCTGGGACCCGGATGCAGCGCGCTGGTGTAGAGAATATCGGGGAAAGCATCCGGATGCTTTCCCGTTGGATAAACGTGAACTTTTGCGCCCGGAACGCATTAAGTTCAAGAAAATTGAAAGCGTAACACCCTCCAGAATTAGATTGAAGTGATCAATCAATGAGCGCTCGAAATAATATAAACCTAATCATAATAATTGAGGAGAAAAACCATGTCAGATATTAATGTAACTTTAGTGCTTCCATCCGGAGGCAGTCGTGTAGCAGAAGTGCCAGGAGATGTACCGGTCAAAGAACTCATTCCAGAATTGGCTACCTCATTAGAACTCCCGACCACCGGACCCGATGGACGGCCAATCAACTACCGTTTGGATAGCAAGGCATTAGGACGGGAGTTGCAAGAGACCGAAACGCTATCAGATGCAAAAATCCCTCAGGATGATCGGGTCATGATCACTGCAGATATCACCGCAGGTTAATAATCTGGATCAACAAAAAACATGGAAAAAGGAATAGCCATGCTCAGCAGTACAGAACCACCTAAAACCAGCATCCAATTGCTTCCAACAGAAGAAGTCTTGCCACGATCAACACGCATACCTTTTTCTCAGGCAATCAACTGGCGACCAGCTCAAAATGATGATAGCGTGCCTGAACCTATTGTATCTGTATTCATGACCAGGCCAGCATTTAGCGAATGCTGCAACCATGCCATGAGTGATATGGATAACGAGGTGGGTGGATGGCTGCTGGGTAAATGGAGGACTGACAAGGAGACTAATAAGCAATTTATTATTGTGGACACAATCCTGCCAGCTCAAAACACAGTTTCGCGCAGCACCTATTTGACTTTTACCCAACAAAGTCAAGTGGATTTACGAAACCATCTGGATGAAAAATACCCGGATAAAGAGCTGGTAGGTTGGTTCCATACTCATCCACGAATGGGTGTCTTCCTCTCCAGTTATGACACCTGGCTTCACCAGCATTTTTTTCCAGAATTGTGGCAGGTGGCGCTGGTGATCGAACCTCATTCAGGTGTGGGTGGTTTCTTCGTGCGGCAGAAGGATGGCGAATTGGATCCACGCCAGTATTATGGTTTTTATGAATTGGTAGAAAACATTGAGCAAAGTGTGGTCGATTGGCATAATTTGACAATAACGCCATAATCTTTGCAAAAGGAGGTAACAATGACGCGAATGATGCGTTTGTATTATTACGGTGTTGCTGGAGCAATAGGCGGTTTGATTGCCTGGCAGTTAAGCAATTTGATTGGTCTTTCTTTTACCCCGATCCTCTACCTGAATGAGATGATCGTTGGAGCAGTGATTGGGCTCTGCATCGGCGTCAGCATAGGGTTGGTTGAAGGGATTTTACGTCAGAACCTGGTCTATTCTCTTCGGTCTGTGGCGGTTTTTGCCGGATTGGGAGCAGCAGGTGGTGCGATTGGGCTTCCTCTCGCGGAGGGACTATTTCAACTCTCTGGCGGAATAATTTTGGGGCGGTTGTTTGGCTGGGCTGTCTTCGGCTTATTGATCGGATTAGCCGCCGGATGGATGGGAGGAGCTCAAGTTTGGAAAAGCGGACTGGGAGGTTTTATCGGAGGATTGATGGGAGGAGTAATATTGAGCTCAGTCCAGGGATGGTTATCAAATGCCTTGATGGGTAAAGCCATTGGATTGATCCTCCTAGGCGCTTCCATCGGAATTTTCATTGCTCTCATCGTTTACTTGCTCTCTCGAGCCTGGATCGTTGTAAAAAGTGGCAAACTGAAAGGGATGGAATTTGTTCTGGATAAATTCATGAAGCAAAAAAGCCCAAGTGCTTTTATTGGCAGTGATGCACTGAAGGCGGAAATTGTATTACCTGATCCAGATATCGCCCCTCAACATGCCATGCTGAAAGGGTTTGAAACACACTTCACCATCAAAGATATGAGTATGAATGGAACCTTCTTGAATAATAAAAAAGTTGAAGTGGCACGCTTGAGTGACCATCAAGTCATCCGGCTGGGAAACACCGAGATGGTGTACTACGAAAAGAGGTAAATTATGAAGCTTAAATATAACTCCACCATACTTGTTTTCGTTTGTTTCTTAACAATATTCAGCTCAGCTTTCACATTCCATCCTGCAAGTAGATTCCAGAATGAAGATGAAGTAACCCTTCGGATCACCCAGGTGGATACATCCCATTTCCCGCAGGTGATGGTCTATGTTTCTGCGATGGATTCAAATGGGGATCCGGTACCTGTCAACCCGGCGAACCTGGTCCTCAGGGAGAATGATCAAAAAGTCACAACCGACCTGGTGAGCGGGGAAGGTGATAGTGGCCAGTTGACGACCATGTTAGTCATTGACATCTCCGGCAGCATGAATGCAGGTGGAAAATTATCGATGGCTAAGAAGGTGGCAGGTGAATATATTGCTCAAATGCGTTCGAATGATCAGGCAGGGATTATCGCATTCAACAATAAGGTAAACCTGGTTCAGTCGGTAACCACAGAACACAATGTTCTCCAATCGGCAATCGATTACCTGAAGGCTGGGAATGATACAGCGATGTATGATGCTTTGATGAAAGCCACTGACGAATTAAATTCACTCAGCGGTCGTAAAGCGATTATTGTCCTCACTGATGGTCTGGATAATCAAAGCAAGAACTCACCAACTGATGTGCTGAATAGCATAGGCAAGTCTGGTTTATCCATCTCCACCATTGGCCTTGGTGATCCGGGGCAAAGTACAGGCAACATGACAGCCCTCGATGAGAAAACGTTGAGTGCCCTGGCTGAAAAAGCTGGCGGAAGTTATGGGCTGGCGACCAACCAGGAATCTTTGCAACAAATCTATGAAAAGTACGGGCGAGCATTAAAAAGCGAATACGCCATCACCTATACCAGTCAATCCAAGTTAAGGGATGGTATCAACCGCAGTTTATCGGTTTCTCTTGAAGAAGGTGGAATTGCCACATGGTCAGGTGCAGTGAAAACTCAATATAACCCGGGCGGTCTTGTACCAGAAGTGGCTTCTGCTTCATCCTGGCCAATATTTTTTGGCTTGCTGGCAATACTGGCGATTCTTCTTTTCCTACCCATGATAATTCGAATGGTGAAGCGAATGATTCCGCAAAAGGAAGCAGCGCCAATAATGCCTGTTCAAAAACCGACCCGAGTAAAGTTAAAATAACATAGAGGTTTTATTAATAACCAAGCTGTTAATAAGAAGATCAATAAGCTTGGAATACATGAATCGGGTTATTTCAAAAAATCCTCCACCGGTTTTACGCGGTGGAGGATTTTTTTTATAATTATGTTTATTTTCCTAAGATTCAGTTATCTATTTTCTAGCTGACTACAGTCCCGGCCAAGTCGTGGACCATTGCTCCATCTATTCGAACGGGGATTATTTCTCCTACAGGATGTTCATCCTGGATGACGACCATCCCATCAATTTCCGGTGCATCCCGGTATGACCTACCAATACTGATACCATCCCCAGCACCTTCCACTAACACATCCAGTATTTTCCCAACCAAAGCCTGATTGTTCACCATGGATATTCGTTCCTGAAGCAGCATCAAACGTTCCAGCCTGTTTTGTTTGACTTCTGCCGGGATTGGATCACCTAAAACTTCACTCGCTGTTCCCGGTTCAAATGAAAAGGGAAAAGCACCAACATGATCAAGCTTGAGCTCTTCAATAAAATCGAGCAATGTCTGGAATTCTTTCTCAGTCTCACCAGGGTAACCGACGATAAAAGTTGATCTGATCGCCAGGTCAGGCATGGCCTTGCGCATTTTCCCGATGGTTTTCATGACCCAGTCGATATTATGCGGTCGGTTCATTCTTTTTAACATGTCCGGGTGCCCGTGCTGCAATGGAATATCCAGATAGTGTAGGATCTGCGACCGGGAAGCCATAACTTCGATCAAACCATCGGTCACATAACCTGGATAGGCATACATGACCCGAATCCAGTTCAAATCAGGCACATCATCCGTCATCTTTTCGAGCAACCTGGTTAATCCATCGCGGATTTGTAGATCACTTCCATAGTCAGTTGAATCCTGTGCAATCAGGACTATTTCTTTGACACCTGCAGATTGAAGGGTTTTTGCTTCATGAATGATCGAATCTGCTGGCCTACTAACAGCTTTTCCTTTGATCAAAGGAATCGCACAAAAAGCACAGGGTCTCCTGCAGCCGTCTGCGATTTTGATATATGCGCTTCCAGCCTGTCTTGCAGCCCGCAGGATACCATCCACTTCGCCGCTTGAATCAGGCACATCAGGAAGGTGATAGATTGGTTGGGGTTTTTTTTGACTGCGGAGTGCTCGTACCACCTGGACAACATCCATCCATCTCCGGGTACCAAGCATGCCATCGATACCGGGAATCTGGCGTGAGACATCCTGCCGGTATCTTTGGGTGAGGCAGCCAGCAGCCACAATAAGTTGGCCTTTATGTTTTTTTGCTGTCAGATCTTTAAGGATTGAGTAAGACTCATCCCTTGCATCACCAATAAATCCACAGGTATTTACGATCACAACACCTGCTTTTTCGGGTGAGTCAATTAATTGAAACCCATCCCTTTCCAATAACTGAGCCATCGAATCTGAATCGACAGTGTTCTTGGCACATCCAAGAGAAATAATGCAAATATCATTTATTTTCATTTCTACCTTTAAGGATTACTGGGTCGGGGTTCGAGTTGGAGTCCGTGTCCGGGTGGGATATGGAGTGGATGTGGGCAACTTCGTTTTCGTAGGTGGATAAGTATTGGACGGCCTGGGTGTCTTACTCGGTCTCAATGTTGCTGAAGGTGTTACAGAGGGAGTAAATGTGGGTGTGCCAAACGAATTGATATTGAAGATAAGATGGATGACACTTCCCTGCGGACCAAGACTTCCCAGATCGGTTTGGTTGAATATCACCTGGATTGCTGCTGCATTTCCGCAGATCAATTCTACCCGGGCTTTTCCTTCAAAAAGGTAAGGATTGCCAGTTATAAGGCGTCCATTAAAAGCAACCTTACCATCGACAATGACCTGCATGTAGGCACTTTGATTCGCCACAAAAAATACACTCACCGGAGACCCTGATGCAGCAGGAGCAGCGAACGTAAGGGTAGGACGATCAACAGGTAAAACAGCTACAGCGGTCTCAGTCGTCGGTGGTTCAATTGAGATCGTCGGAGTTAATCCTGCTTCAGCAGTAGCTGCGTGGATCAATGCATCTATCTGCGCCTGGGCAGTTTTTGTAGCACGAGGATCGACCTGGTAGCTTACAATTGCACTTGCTCCCCAGATCAAACTGGCAAATGTAATAACAACTAAAATGATCACGACAAATATATCCAGTGAAAATAAACTACGTGCTGTTGGTAGACCTTGTTTTGGCATTCCTCCCGGATTGGGGACTTTAATTGATCGTTTCTTCTGCTTACTTTCAGTGAGTAATAAAGCTTCCTGGCGTTTAATCTGTAAAGCTTCTGCATATTTTAATAAGATGGCTTCCGTGTCCAGATCCAGAAAACCAGCATAGTTATTCAACATTCCCTTGCACTGGACTGAAGATGGTAGTTCGTCAAACCTTCCTTCCTCAAGTGCGATGACATAATGCAAAGGGATATGCGTAATCTCTTCAATACTTGCAGTTGAGAGACTTAATCGGTTCCTTTGTTTCTTAAGTTCATTACCGATTTCAGAAAGAAGCTTTTGCGCTCCATCCTTCTCATTATTTTTGTTATGTTCAAAATTTGAAGGATAAGGAGGATTATCCAGGTCATTGGATGGGACTAAATTTGTTTGTCCAGTTTTCCATTTATCACCAGATACTTCTGTCTGGTTTACATTCAGGCTGCTGTTTTCCGAAAGGAGCAAGATTTCAAGATCCTTTGGTGGTAAATTAAAGTAATCCCAGTACATCCTTATGAAACCACGGCCTTGAACAAGAGATGGTAGATCGTCAAAGCGGTCTTCCTCAATTGCAAGGAGATACTTCTCTTTGATGCATAAAGCACGGTAAACCTGCTCCAGAGTTAATTTTTTCTGGCTGCGGGTTTTAGCGATGATTTGACCAATGCTATCAGTCATGGAGTTTAGGGATAAAAAATTTACAGGTCTGGCAGATTATAAAAATTTGCCAGACCTGTGCAATGCATTTGAAATTTTTGATTCTGGCCTAAGAACCTGATACCGATTATTCCTTGACCTCTTCAACATCAACAGGTTTTTCGGTAACAACTTCAGCTTTGATTGATTTTTCGGTAACAACTTCAACCACAGGAGCTTCTTCAGGTGATCCTGTAACAGCTTCACCTTCACGATGGACAATGATCTTCACTTCTGGCATCAAATCCACAGTCAGGCGAATGTGGGCTTTCTTTTCACCAAGGGTGCGAATGGGTTGAATATCCACCTGGTGGCGTTCAACAGTAATGCCACTTTTTTCCTTGATGGCATCCACAATCATCTGGGTAGTAATTGAACCGTAGAGCTTTCCGGTTTCACCTGCTTTTGAACCAAATGTCAGGGTTAACTTGGAAAGAACTTCTGCAACACTGCCCATTTCCTGGTTCAAAGCTGCTCGCCGGATGGTAGCCTGTTGACGAATACTTTCAGACTGTTTCATTGCTCCGGGTGTGGCTAATACTGCCAGATTTGTCGGGAGGAGAAAGTTGCGGCCATATCCATCAGCGACACGTTTTACATCACCGGCTCGGCCTAATTTATATACATCTTTAAGTAATAGTACTTTCATTTTTCAAGCCCTTCATAAAGAAGATACTCTAATGCGAAGGGTACAACGCATCAGGCGGTTTGGAGTATACCATAAAATGGGTTGATAGGTAAAAAAGTCGAACAACAATGCTCACTTCTTATGACCTATATCTACTCTCCAGTTTCAATGTCCTTCTTAGCCTTGATAAGAAAATCGGCTACGCTCATTGCACCCGGGTTTTCGCCGTTGCGTAATCTGAGTGCGACCTGCTTGTTATCCATCTCCTGGTCACCAACCACAAGCATATAGGGAATCTTTTGCTTTTGTGCATCCCTTATCTTTGAGTTCATACGTTCAGAGCGTTCATCCACTTCCACTCGTAAACCTTCAGCTTTGAGTTTTATTGCCAGGTCTTTGCAGTAATCCATATGGCGGTCGGCGATCGGGATGAGAACAGCCTGTACAGGGTTGAGCCACACCGGGAATGCACCCGCGAAGTGTTCGATGATAACTCCCAGGAAGCGTTCCGTTGTTCCGGTCACTGCACGATGCAGTACCACCGGGGTGTGTTCCTGGCCATCCTCAGCGATATAGATACAGCCTAAACGAGCTGGTTGAATAAAATCCACCTGGATAGTGGAAAGCTGCCATTCTCGGCCAAGAACATCTTTCGCCATGAAATCAGCTTTCGGGCCGTAGAATGCAGCTTCACCGGTGGCCTCGTAGAAATCAACATCATTTGCGACAAGAGCACTACGGAGAGCAGTTTCAGCTAAATCCCATTTTTCAGGATCCTGGACATATTTACCACCTTCACCACGCAGCGATAATCGAACACGATAATCTGTGAAGCGGTAGCGTTCCAGTACTTCCTTGATGACCTGCAAGTCGAGCGAGAATTCGCTTTCGATCTGTTCCGGGGTGCAGAAAGTATGACAGTCATCCTGTGTAAGAGCGCGCACCCTGGTTAGACCACTGAGTTCACCGGTCTTTTCATAACGGTAAAGTGTGGCAAATTCTGCAAATCGCATGGGCAATTCGCGGTAGGAATGCCGACCCATCTCATTAAATAAGGTCATGTGACTGGGGCAATTCATCGGTTTCAAACGGAAAGCGATATTTCCATCCACCATTGGCGGGAACATGGCATCCTTATAATTCTCATAGTGACCCGAACGCTTATAAAGGTCTTCCTTCACAAGGTTTCCAGTCCAGACATGTTGAAAACCGTATTTCGTCTGTACATCTCGCACGTAAGTTTCCATCAGGTGACGAAGCATCTCACCTTTGGGGGTGAATAATGGCAATCCGGGGCCGACATCATCAGAAAAGTAGAACAAACCCAGTTCTTTGCCCAGTTTACGGTGATCGCGTTTTTTAGCTTCTTCCAGCTTCCACAGATATTCTTCCAATTGCTTGGGAGTTTCCCAGGCGGTGCCATAGATACGCTGAAGCATAGGGCGTTTCTCATCACCACGCCAGTAAGCGCCAGCAACACTCATCAGTTTAATGGCAGACGGATTGATCTTCCCTGTGTTTTCCACGTGAGGACCACGGCATAAATCAGTAAAAGTATCATGCGTATAGGTAGAAATTACTGGCTTCTCGTTGATCGGATTGCCATACTCATCCTGGCCGCCTTTATCAAGCCCATCGATCAATTCCACTTTATAGGGTTGACTGTTGAAAAGCTTACGGGCTTCATCTGCACTGAGTTCTTTGCGAATGAACGGGTGGTGAGCAGCGATGATTTGGCGCATTCTTTTCTCAATGACCGTCAAGTCTTCGGGGGTGAGAGCACGTGGCAGGTCAAAATCATAATAAAAGCCATCCTCAATAGGTGGACCAATAGTGACCTTGCCATCCGGGAACATTTCCATCACGGCCTGTGCCATTATATGGGCGCTGGAGTGCCGGATGCGGTATAGTTTGGTCTCTTCGTATTTTTCTTCCATTTCGTCTCCTTCATTTCACCCTCTCCCTCTGGGAGAGGGGAAGGTGAGGGTAACTTAAATAAAAACACTCACCCACACTGGGGTGAGAGCTTGGCTCACACGGTTCCACCCAGATTAAATGTTTTTGTCACCCTGAGTGAGAAGAAGGGTCTCTACTATTCTTGGTAGAGATACTTCACTACGTTCAGTATGACGAAAACATCCATCTCATTGGTGCAGATAACGGTTGCAGCCGGATTCCATACTTACCAATTGGTGTTCAGGTTTCAGCTCGCGGGTGGTTTTTACCGGATGAGTATGGGTTTGCTCTCAGTCATGGAAACCCTTCCTGTCTGCCGGAGATCCAGTTAGTTGTCCCGGTTATTGCTTTGTGAGGTTATTATACATCAAATTTAAGCAATAAGAATATTGAGAGCTTATATTTGAGCAGATTATCTATTACGGTTTAAATACCATATAAATATACCGATTATTCAATAATTTGATAAACTAGTTCCTGTGGATTAATACATCATTTCGTAGATCTATTCTATCTCGTGGGTGGCTCGATCCACAACATTGTATAATCAGCATATCATTTTTGAGGTATTCTATGGCGTATCCTGGCGTAATTCAAAGCTACCGCTCCTTGTTGGACATTCCCGCACATACAACCAATATCACCCTATTGGAAGGGAATACTCCGCTTATACCTGTGCCTGCCCTGGCGAAAAACCTGGGTGGCGGGTTTAACCTGTTCGTCAAATTTGAGGGGTTAAACCCCACTGGTTCATTTAAAGACCGTGGCATGACTGTAGCTATCAGTGAAGCTGATGGACGGGGAGTGAAGACTGTAATGTGTGCCTCCACTGGAAACACTGCTGCCTCCGCGGCTGCCTATGCAGCCCGGGCTGGGATGCGCTGTATAGTACTCATCCCTGAGGGAAAGGTGGCAGCCGGGAAATTAGCTGGGGCAATAGCTTATGGTGCTGAGGTACTGCAAATCCAGGGATCTTTTGATGATGCCTTGACCCTGGTCGTGGAACTGACCAATAAATACCCCATAGCACTGGTCAATTCACTCAACCCATACCGGCTTGAAGGTCAAAAGACGGCTGCTTTTGAGGTTTGCGAGACTTTAGGTTTCGCACCGGATTGGTTATGTCTGCCAGTAGGTAATGCAGGGAATATCAGTGCATACTGGATGGGTTTTAAGCAATACCATAATTTGAAAGATTTTGGTCTTCCACACATACTGGGTGTCCAGGCAGCCGGTTCAGCTCCCCTCGTGTTGGGTCACCCGGTGGATCATCCGGAAACTGTGGCAACAGCCATTCGAATTGGTAAACCTGCCCGCGGCGAACAGGCTCTTCAGGCTGCTGAAGAATCGCTTGGGCAGATCATTGCTGTGACTGATGATGAGATACTGGATATGCAGAAGATGCTTGCATCCAGCGGAATCTGGGTGGAACCAGCTTCGGCTGCTGGACTTGCAGGGTTGAGGCATGAAATAGAGGCAGGTCATTTTGACGCCAAGGGAAAGACGATTGTTGGGGTGTGTACAGGACACGGATTGAAAGACCCCGAAATTGTGACCCGTGGCTTCAGTTTTAAAGCGTTGCCGTCTGAGTTCAAGGCTATCGAATCTGTCATCATAGGAAAAGGATAGCCTAAATGTCTGAAGTCATTGTTCATGTACCTGCTACAACAGCTAATCTTGGTCCCGGGTTTGACTGCCTGGCAATGGCACTTGACTTATGGAATGAGGTTTCATTTTCTGTTTCAGGCACAGGCGTCCACATTGAGATCGAGGGTTTTGGCAAAGAAACTTTACCTGTTGATGGCAGCAACCTCATTGTGCAATCTGCCCAGCGTACTTTTCAACTAATCGGCTGCGGATCTCCAATTGGATTATCCATCTTATGTGAGAACCAGATCCCGCTTGGGTCCGGTATGGGATCCAGTGCTGCAGCAGTTCTTGCGGGAGTCTTGGGTGCGAATGAATTATGTGGTACACCGCTTTCTCAAGCAGATGTTCTAAATTTGGCTGTAGAGATTGAAGGTCACCCGGATAATGCGGCTGCAGCGCTTTTTGGGGGATTGGTTATTGTCGGAATTAATAGCGAAAAGTTGGTCACCCGCCCGGTGGGTCTGCCCAGAGTTGGTGGAGAAATTTTGCAGACCGCCGTGGTATTTCCGGACTTCAAATTATCGACGCATGATGCCCGCATGGCATTGCCAACACAAGTTGCATTTACTGATGCTGTTTTTAATGTGGGGATGAATGCACTCGTTATTCAAGCATTAATCGAAGGAGACCTAGTACTTCTTGGAGATGCAATGCAAGATAGGCTACATCAGCCGTATCGGTTGAAATTGATCCCAGGAGCTGAAGCGGCGATTCAGGCTGCCAGGATGAATGGTGCGGCTGCAGCAGCCCTTTCCGGTGCTGGACCTTCAGTGATCGCTTTTGGGCTGGAAGATATGCAAGTAGTAGCCGATGCGATGATGACAGCATTTCGTAAAGCAGGGTTGGAATCCCAATCATTTTGCCTGCCTGTTTCAGAGGCCGGTGCCTGGGTGGAGCGCTTGGAGGAATAATTTCCTCGTCTCAAGCAATTTATTACGATAATTAAAATCACATCCTCTCCATAGAAGATGTCTTGTGGGCGGAATAGGGCTCGAACCTACGACCTTGGAATCCCTCGATGGGGCACGGTGTCAATTTAATGAGAAAGTGGGCGGAATAGGGCTCGAACCTACGACCTTGGAATCCCTCGATGGGACATGATGTCAATTTAATGAGAAAGTGGGCGGAATAGGGCTCGAACCTACGACCTTGGAATCCCTCGATGGGACATGATGTCAATTTAATGAGAAAGTGGGCGGAATAGGGCTCGAACCTACGACCTTGAATCCCTCGATGGGCACGGTGTCAATTTAATGAGAAAGTGGGCGGAATAGGGCTCGAACCTACGACCTCACGGATGTCAACCGTGTGCTCTAACCAACTGAGCTACCCGCCCGAAGTGAGAGCATTATACTTAATCCTCGCTAAAATGACAATGGTAAACATAAATCTGTGATCTGTTGATCGTTGAAAATTAAAAATAATTGACGAAGTATGTATGGAATAATAACTGATGATCATTCAATTCTGATATGACCAACGGGTAACAAACTGTCCTTATAGATAAAGATTGAAGTTATCATCCACAAATAATTGTAATTTAAAATTCGCATATTCCTGGATTCTGCCCCGTAATTGATCAGGGCAATGATCAATCCTGAGGTCAAACGGACTGACCCAAGTGGATCAAGTATGATGGAAGTTGGTAAAACTGGGTAAATAAGTGCGTAAAAGAAAAGGCCGAACAAGTGCAATGAAAATTCCCTCCGGCAAATTTTATAAACACAAAAGATAATACAGAGTAGCGAAGGAATTACGGTCAAAGGAACAACAACAACTGAAAGCAGAGGAAACAATTCTGGTTGATACAAAGCTGTTTTCCACCACCCGAAATAGGGAATCCATTCGAAACCGGTTGAATAAGCTCCTCCAGATCCGATTCCCCAGTTATGAAAAAAGCTCCGTAATAATACCAACCAGGCAAGAAATGGTGCGACGACAGATACTCCCCAAATAAATATTTTCTTCTCCCGTTTTATTAACTGGAAAAGCCAAAACCCAAAAACCAGGGGAAGCACAATTTCCTTAGAAAGTATTGCCATGGCAAAGAGGCTTCCACTTATTTTCTTTCGGTGATCGATCCACGCCAGTAATGCGGCCTGGTAAAAAAAGAATGCAAGAGGTTCGGTTAAATCCAACCGGAGGGACATGAGTGAGCCGATGAATAACCCGTATGGTAAAGCATACCAACGGGATAAACCTTGCCTCTTTAAAGTTTTTTCCAACATCAAGGTCGTGCCAACCAGTGCTAAATAATTAATAATAATTAATACCCAGGGAAGCAGCCGATCGTTTCCCAGCGAAAGTAGATATCCAAGAACGGGGTAAATGATCCGTCGATACCGGTATGCAGGAATATCCATTGCATTCCAGGCATGGAGGGGATCTTTGGCGATGAAATAATAAAACTGTCCATCGTAGCCGATCGTATTTCCCGAAACGGAAGGATCATACAGGGTGCCTGCCTGAACGAAAACCATTGGATCATTTTTATGGATGGAAAGTGTAATAGCTATATATACACCTGTGATTATTGCGATCACTATCCATGCAGATAATCCACTACGCCAGATCTTATTTATCACTAGGAAATCCTTTGTAATGATTTTTCACAAATACAACATGTTTTTTTCACACAATCAATTTATCCCAGTATCATTTTACACGAGACAAACGATATTCATAACGCAATTATATGATTATCGTTCTATGCTAAGTTTATCGCGACTTCATGCAGTGAAAGCATGCAGGATAGGGTATAATTTCATGGGAGTAAAAGCGAAAAGGACTATGCCGACTCGCAAACGGAGACCCGTCGATGATCTATCCATACCTGAATTGCGCCATCTCCTTTTGGAGAAAGAGCACAATGTCCACGATCAACGACTTGCACATTACCAAAAGACCGGGAGAGTAGTTCAAGTAACCCGGGATTCGGGTATCGAAACAGAAAAAGAGTTATCGATACCAGACATTGATCCATTATCGGACGTCCCTGCAAAACCTTACAAAAGGCGGGGACAGACACGGTGGGTTGATAGTCTCCTATTCCTGGTGGAAGCTGCTGCGGTAATTGGTTTGATATTTGTGCTTTTTAACGGTTTTTCAGTCCTTCGGAACTTGAATCGGGAAGTTATTGCAGCCCTCGAACAGCCTACTCTTGTGCCAACACCTTTGATCGTCGCGGTTGTATTACCTGGTGGGCACACTCCACCCAATAGCGCTGAAGGTGCGCAACCGAATAGTGCAGAAATACCTGAACATCTTTTACCAATCGTTCAAAGTCTGGCAAACATCCCCATTCCGACAGCCAGTCCTGAACAAGCGATTCGCATCCAGATACCAGCCATAAAGGTGGATGCACCCGTTGTTCAAGGAGATGGTTGGGATCAGCTCCGTAAAGGTGTAGGACAAAATGTTGGCAGTTCAAATCCAGGAAAAATGGGAAACGTCGTACTTTCAGCACATAACGATGTATTCGGCGAGATATTCAAAGACCTGGATAAATTGAAAAACGGTGATCAGATCATCCTGTTTACGGTAACACGGCAATATACATATACTGTTCAAAAAACATTGATTGTGGAACCTACCCAAGTGGAGGTTATGCAAGAAACAGCAGATCCAACGGTTACATTGATTTCTTGTTATCCGTATTTGGTGGATAAACAAAGAATTGTAATTCAGGCAACTTTACAAAAATAAGGAGTAATACATGAGCAGCAAAACTAAAAGAAGAGTGAGTGGTATCACCCCAACAACTGAAAGCCAGGCAAATTCGACGTTGTCTAGAAGATTCAGCACCAGTACTGAATTCAATCCAGATTACACTCAAATAAAAATTGGATTGAAACGGATCGGTGTTCTGGCAGCCAGTTTTATTACCATTCTGGTGGTTTTATCTTTCTTCCTTAAATAACAAATCAGGTCATTTCTTCCGATCTATTTCGGAAGTTGATTCGTTTCATATCCAAATCAAATTAAAAAGGAGATTGGCATGTCACGAATGTTTGTTCCAGGGCCGGTAGATGTAGCAGATGAAGTTTTAGCTGCACAAACCAAACCGATGATCCCTCACCGCAGTAAAGATTTTGAAGCAATTTTCAGAAGATGTGATGAGAAACTGCGTCAGGTTTTCTTTACTGAACGTCCGGTTTATATATCCACCTCCTCAGGATCCGGATTGCAGGAAGCCGGGATACGGAATTTCGCAAACGAAACGGTTCTATCCTGTGTAAATGGAGCATTTGCGAAGCGCTGGTATGATGTGGCGATAGCAAATAATAAGCAGGCTGATAAACTGGAAGTTGCCTGGGGCGAGGTGATCAAACCTGACCAACTGGCAGAAGCACTAAAACAAAGACATTATGAAGTGGTAACAATTGTCCATAATGAGACTTCCACTGGTGCAGAAAATCCCGTCAAAGAGCTGGCAAAAGTCGTTCACGATACTAGCCCTGACACATTGATATTGGTGGACGCTGTATCTTCACTCGGTGGAACCAAGATCGAATGTGATGCCTGGGGGCTTGATTTCCTCCTGACTTCTTCACAGAAATGTTTTGCACTGCCACCTGGTATTGCATTTGGTTCTGCTTCTGAAAGAGCAATGAAGAAAGCGGAGACAGTAAAATTCCGGGGCTGGTATTTTGATCTGCTGCTACTGGAAAAACATCGCCAAAAAGATTCCACTCCCATGACACCGGCAATGTCCCTGATTTGGGCCTTGGATGTTCAACTGGATAGAATGCTGGCTGAAGGATTGGAAAACCGCTTCAAGAGACACGCTGCGATGGCAAAACGAACCCAGGATTGGGCAGCAACCAAAGGTATGCTTCCATTAGCACCTGAAGGATACCGGTCCAAGACAGTCTCCACGATCAACAATACCCGGAATATGGATATTGCTGCACTGAATGAATTCCTAAAACCGAAGGGACTAAGAATCGCCAACGGTTATGGTGATCTTAAGGGCAAGACCTATCGCATTGCCCATATGGGCGAGATCAATATGAACGACGTTGATAAGCTTTTAGCTGCGATGGATGAATTCTTAAATCAGATGTAAAAAGAACCGCATGCTGTTTATGTACGCAGAAGACAGAAATGCCTTCTGCGTTTTTATTTTTTACTATATGAGTAATTTACCAACGAGGGTAGCGTCATCAGGTAGACACGCTTATAATCCTCCTTGGAAAAAATCAAAACATAGGAATTATTAATGTCGGAAAATATACCCATCAAAAAACCTGCTTTGCTTACACCTTTACTGCTTCTATTTATGCTGGCAATGGTCCTCGCGAACCTGGGTGGCAACATGTACGGTCCACTGGAAGCACTGTACTTGAAAGATCTGGGAGCCAGTATTGGCCAAATTGGTATTTTCTATACGTTATCCCAGATAATTCCTCTTCTACTACAAATCCTGGGTGGCTGGGTTTCGGATTCATTGGGCCGGCTAAAAGCAATCGCGATTGGAAGTGTGGTCGGGGTTTTTGTATATATTCCACTCATATTGGCATCACGTTGGGAATGGATCCTGGCTGCTTCCGCTTTAGGTGCGGTCACACGTTCTCTGATTGGACCAAGCTTTGATGCGTTTATTGCTGACCACTCGGATCCTGAGAATCGCGCCCGATTGTTTGGTGTAACCCAAACATTATTTGGCGTTGTCTCAGTGGTTGGACCAGTACTGGGTGGGTACCTGGTGGAATCCATGAAGTTTAAAGGTATGTTGATGGTAGCGGCAGTGCTATATGTGCTGGCAACAATTCTCCGTGTAGGAATGGCTAGAGAGGCTGGTAAAGGAAGAGAGGCGAATCCTACACCATTAACCCTTAGCAGCCTTAAAACCAATTTGGGTTTAATGATGGGATTGATCCTGGCAGGTGGTCTTTTTACCTGGATCATGGTCACCGATGGTGTGCGTGACATCTTCTTTAATATGTCATTTACTTTCATGTCAGTGTATATGCAGGATATTGCTAAGTTGACCATCAGCCAGATCGGAATAATGAATAGTGTTTTTGGTGTCGCCATGATGGTGGTGATGATTCCGGCAGGTTGGTTGGCCGATAAAGTTGGAGAGCGGGTAAATATTGCAGTATCATTCCTTTTATTAGCGATTGCCATCGGCTTAATGGCTGTTATTCCACCTGTCAGCCCTGCCTGGTTATATGGTTTGGGATGGGTGATCGCCGGGGTTGGGGTCGGACTGGCGACTCCTGCATACCAATCGCTGATCAGTAAAGCAGTTCCACAACGTTTACGGGGAGTGGCATTTGGTCTATTCAGCACCAGCCTGGGATTAGTATCGCTTCCAGCTCCTGTGATTGGTGGATATCTTTGGGAACATGTCAGCCCGCAGTTTCCATTTATGGTCACAGCCGGTGCATCTTTACTATCCATCATTCCGGTCTGGTTCAAATTTAAGGTCAGCGGGGATGTAAATTCAGCAAACCCCCCTTTAGAAACGAATAAAGAGGAATAACTAATACGTTATCCCTTAATAATATATATTCTCATCTCGATTATGACTATCAAAGTATAATCTGGTTATCTTCGCGAATAAATAGATTCGCAAGGAGTAAGACTAGTCAATTCTTGGATTCCTATGATGTCATGATTTGTTGATCTTCCAAGTGCTTATTCCAAGGCAGGTTCGGATAATAAACACATGAAACAAATAAAATATTTTCTGATATCCCTCCTATTAATCGTCTTTGTGGCCATTATCGCCTGGAAGATTGCGGAATCTCAGAACAATATGCTTAATAGTGATTTTTTTACGTTTTGGTTGGGGAGTAAACTAGTCCTGGCTGGTCAAAACCCATATGACCCATCGATTTGGTTATTAGGACATCAACTGGCAGGATCGACCTGGCTTGAGAACGCGATTTATTGCTATCCCCTCCCCCTTGCTTATATATTGATATTTATTGGTGTCATGCCCATTCAACTTGCCAGCCCTGTTTGGGTATTTCTCTCTATATGCAGTATCCTTGGAGCGATCATCTTACTGCAATCCCGGTCTAAAGATGGTCTGCAACTTAAGCACCTTTTTCCAATTATCCTAGGTCTTGCGCTATTTAGGCCAATATTTACTACCATTCGGAATGGGCAAATTGGCGGTTTCATATTATTAGTAATTGTCCTAGTTCTTTTTTACACAGAAAAGAAAAAGTGGATAGTGGTTGGACTGCTTTCAACACTTTTATATCTGAAACCAACAATTGGATTGCCAATTCTGGGCTTGCTTTTTATTTGGTTGATTAAAAATAATGGACTGAAAGCAATAATAACAAATGTGATAACTTCCAGTATTATTTTGGGTATCAGTATTTTACAGCAACCAGACTGGGTCTACTCATTTCTTAAGATCGGATTAAGTAAAGGATCTGATGTTTTCATGATCACACCCACAATCTGGGGAATATCAGGTTTATCCTGTGGGTTGAATCCGCGCTGTACGGTTTTTGTCGGCTCAACAATATTTACATTTATTACAATATCTGCAGTGATACTATTCTGGAAATATTCCAAAAAATGGAGCATCTGGTTGTCTGGAAGTATATTTGTACTGGTGTCACTGCTGATAACACCTTATTTATGGGTATATGATCAGGTACTACTACTGCTACCAATTATTTATTTCACTTCAACCTTGTCCCAAATTAATAATCGATACTTGGTCATTAGTCTCATCCCATTATTGTTTACCTTAATTTCTCAGGTATTGTTGTATTTAGCTGTGATCAACCAACATGATGTTTTCAGCATTTTATTAACAATATTCACCGGGGGAGCCATTTTACTTGTAGAATACTGGAAAAGGAAAACCACTAATGGATCTTCCTACATATGATCTTGTTATCAAAGATATAGCAAATGGCGGTGAAGGAATCGGACGGCTTCCAGATGGCCGGGCGGTTTTTGTCCCATTTACTATTCCGGGGGAAACAATACGTTTTAGTGTGCTGGATGAGAAAAAAGGGTATGTAAGGGGGGAATTAATAGAGGTGATCAATCCGGCCAGGAACCGTATTCAGCCGCGATGCAAGCATTTTGGGATTTGTGGAGGATGTCATTTTCAGCATTTGGGATACCAGGACCAACTCAGTATAAAAACTAAGATCATTGAGGATGTTCTTCTCAGGGTTGGAGGATTATCCGGAGTAAACATACTACCCATTGTTCCCAGTCCCAGGGAATGGGATTATAGGAATAACGTTCAGTATCACCTTCATGCAAGTGGTAAGTTAGGATATCAGCGACACTTATCAAATGAGGTTATTCCAATCGACGAATGTTTCCTCCCTTCGCAAATCCTAGGGGAGTTACGAACACAGATAGACCTGGATTTTCAAACAGGCATAAAACGAATATCCTTCAGGGAAGGAATCGACGAAGAAGTATTAATTCTCCTTGAAGGGGAAAATTCTGATCTTCCTGAGATGGAAATCAACTTGCCCGCATCGGTCGTTCACATAAATGATACCGGAAAAATTGTTCTCGCCGGTAGCGATTTCCTGATGATGCAGGTTAAAGATAAATATTTCAAAGTCTCAGCAGAATCGTTTTTTCAAGTCAACATCCCAATGGCAGAAAAAATGGTTGATCACGTTATCTCTTTATTGCCAAAAGAGGAGCTTAATTGCCTGGTTGATTTGTATTGTGGTGTTGGTTTATTTAGTGCATTTATTGCTGAGAGAACAAATAAGCTGATCGGAATCGAATTTAGCCATTCTGCATGTATGGATTATGCAGAGAACCTGGATGATTTTGATCACATTGAATTGTATGAAGGATCAGCAGATTTAATCCTGCCAAGGTTGGAAATTTCTCCGGATGTCGTGATCGTCGATCCACCCCGGGCTGGAATTGGGCGCAACACCATTGATGCTCTCATTGAACTTAAGCCTAAAAGAATTATCTATGTTTCCTGTGACCCGGCGACATTAGCCAGAGATGCATCACGGTTGGTGAAGGGTGGTTTCAGTTTTATCCAACTGACACCATTCGATTTGTTTCCGCAAACTTTTCATATTGAAACTATCGGTGTATTTGATCTCCAAAACTAATTAAATTCTATCAATTACCATCTCTTCTGGTCTGATTGTTGCATCGAAGATGATATTCGATAACCGTCCAATTTTGGATTCAGGAGGTAGAATGAAATTTAATCGTAAGATTTTACTATTGATAATCCTTGGAATATTGGGAATTACAGTCGCCTGTAATTTACCTGCTTTTGCAACGCAAGAACCATTTGTTTTTCCGACGCCGGATATGACCATGACAGCATTATTTGCGCCGACTTTGGTTCCACCTACCAATACTGCAGTACCTGCTTCAGCAACACCGAACCCAACAGAGACCCCACTGCCGACAGCTACAGCAACCAATCCTCCACCCACAGCAACACCTACAAATACTGCAATTCCCCCAACTGCAATACCACCTTCCCACCGGACCAGTCCCCGTATTGAAGCTCAATATGTGAAACATCCACCAGCCCTGGATGGTGGTTGGGGAGATTGGGTCGCCACTGAATACTCTGCAAGTTACGTTGTCTGGGGTTATGATAACTGGAAAAACTCAGATGATCTTTCTTCATCCATCATGGTTGAATGGGATGAAGATTATTTGTATATTGCCTGGAAAGTCATTGATGATAAATATGTCCAAATCTCAACCGGAGATGCGATCTACCTGGGTGATAGTGTGGAAGTATTACTCGACACATTTGTCCAGGCTGATTATTGGTACCAATACATCGATTGGGATGACTTCCAAATCGGGGTTTCTCCGGGAAAAACCTCCGTTGGAAACAAATCTCAGGCATATATATGGTATCCATATAATAAAACTGGTTCAACGTCCAAAGTGATTATTGGAACCAAAGCCATTGGAGATGGATACCGGGTGACTATCGGTATTCCTTGGAAAACACTTGGTGTAACTCCTTATGTTGGTGCTCATTATGGATTTGCAGCCTCGGTCTCAGATGATGATTCCAAGCATGGAGGAGAACAACAATCCATGGTATCCAGTTCTCCTTACAGAATACTTACTGATCCGACAACTTGGGGTGACCTGGTTCTTGTAAAGTAAAATATCTATAATAAAATAGAAAAATCCTGGCATATTAATTTAGGCCAGGATTTTTTCATGATAGTGCATATTTTAAAATAATATTGTGGCAAGTTCGGAACGATACAATCGTGCATCCGGGTCTTCATCACCTAGCAGTTGGAGTAAAGCCACAACGATCAGTCTAGCCTGACCTTTTTGATATCTCTTATTTTTTCTAAGAATATCCAACAAACCATCCAAGGCGGCAGGAATATTTCCTCGCCTCGCAAGACGAATGTTATTCCAAAATGCCGCTTCCAGTTCATCATCTCCTGTGATTTCAACATCATCTAACAACTCATAAGCCTCAATCAAAGGTTTTAGATTTTCTGCTGAGCTAAACTCATGGCTGGCTGGAAATGTACGTAACACGTTATTTGCTTCCAGACTTTTCCCCAAACCAACATAACTCATTAACAACCCGAGTATCCCCTTTGAATTATTCTCATCAGTAATTAGTACTTCTTTAAATACTCCTTCAGCCTGTTTCCAGTCATGCTCACGGAGTAGTTCCATCCCCTTTTCTACTGAAAGGTCTGCAGGGCTTGGGGCAAGGTTGTGAACGAATTCACGTAATGTTGCTTCTGGTTGTATACCGGAAAACTCGGCAACAACCTGTCCTTTCAGGAAAGCTTTGACAGTTGGAATCGTCCTGACACCATAACGGATGGATAAGTTTTTATTAAAATCCACATCGACTCTGCCTAAACGAATAGTTCCCCGACCATCAGAGGTTATTTTTTCCAACATGGGGCTCAGAATTTTGCATGGACGGCACCATTCCGCCCAAAAATCCACCAATACCGGTACATTTTTGGAGTATTCTAATACTTCAAATTCAAAGTTCGATTCATTGACTTCGATAACAAATTCTTGAGACATTTATTAACCTTGTAACACCTGTATGATAATTTGTGGTGTTGCTTATTAAAAAAGATCCTTCATAGGTTGCACTGGAATTATTCCTCATCTTCCGGAGCTGTTCTTGAAGGTTGGATTACATCCATCACCTCACCATGGTAATTGATAATTACTTTAAATCCCAACATACCCATATATGCCCGACCTTCTTCTGGTATCCCGGTTTTTAACAACCCTTCCATCTGGTCGCCGATATGCTTCAATTGATTATTAATCAAGGCGCGGGTAAAAATATCTTCCTGCCCGAGCATTTTTGCAGTCTGGTCGGCAAGTAGATCCTCATTGCCTGTTATTTGATCCTGCATTATTTTTAATACCTGCCGATCAACTTGTTCTGAAGGGATATGCCTCAAGAAACCATCGTCATTCACCACATAGAAAAGCTCATCACCTATGCGTGAAACGCTCACAGGTTGATCGTTTTCATCAAATACTAACCCTTTAAATAGTGGATCTGTTGTCATAATCTAAATATTTATCCAATTAACTTTTCTATTATTCATGAACGTTAACAAGGGTGCCAACGTCAGCCCAATTATACAACCAGGCAGCATCTTCTGTTCGCAAGTTTATACACCCATGACTCATGGGAGTACCGAAGTTGCTATGCCAGTAAGTGCCATGCAGACCATACCCATCGTAGAAATACATTGTATAAGGAACATCAGGCAGATAGTAACCTGGACCAGTCATATCCGTATAACGGTACTTCACATAGATGTGAAATTGTCCGGTCACTGTTGGATGCTGCCAGGTTCCAGTAGATACAATAAATGTATTCACAATGTTTTTACCTTCATAGGCAGAAACACTTTGTGAGCTTAAATCTACGTCGATCCAACGTTCTTTTTTACTTACCTTTGGTAATTCACCAGGTTCGTAAACATAATTTTCTTCGATAGTTACAGGGGTAGGTAGAGGAGTATCAGTGGGATATGGCGTAGGTGAGGAGGTAGGTGTGGCTGTAGGTGTAGGTGTATTTGTCGGTGTGGGCGTGGGTGTATATGTTGCTGTCGGTGTTGGCGTATAAGTTGGTTTGACATATACCCCGGCCGGTAAAGTGGATGAAAGATCTTCCGCAGAAGCACGCAATAGTGGGGGAACTATGAATAAGCCAACTAGACCAATGCAAAGGAAGGAAAATAAAAGTATCCAGGGGAGAATGGAAATTCTTTGATGGGTGAGATCTCTTTCAGGTATATTGGGAAACTGGATTCCTGTAGAAATCGACGATGTTTCATCAAGTTGTGCGGCTATTGACTGTTGCGCGAAAGCACCTGATTGGATTTCTTCTGTTACTTCCTGTATTAATTCGGCATCTTGATTTTGGTGTGGAATTTCCTGGGTTTGCTGCAGTTCTCTTTCACTGATTAACTGAAGGGATAATTGATCCTGGTCAAATTGAGCCTGGCGTTTTAGTGCCCATTGCATTCCTGCATGGGCGCGAGTACTGTCTGGATTTATTTCCAGAGCTTTATGCAAATACTCGACAGCGGCCCGGGGTGATGCGGTCGCAGCCATAACCAGCCATGAATCTTCGAGATTTGGATCATATTGAATAGCCAGTCTGGCATACCGGTGCGCTTCACCATAATTGCGTTGCGCAATTGCTTTTTTTGCATTCCTAATTGCTTCTATAGCTTGTTCAGTTTGGTATTCTGTCATGGGGTGGAGGTGGGAACAAGACTGATGGGTTGATTTTTAATATAGCACAGGATACCATCCACTATTCCCTGGGCTGGCTTTTCAGGGTTTTTTGTCAGGATCTCCCGATCAAGATTTAGAAATCCGGTCTCGATGACCACGGATGGAGTATTGCTGCTGATTTCATCGAATGAATGATAGGTGGACATATGATCTGTAATACTGTTTACAAGCCTCAAACCAGTGACTTTAGGATAACGATCAGAGATGCAGTCAGTTAATCGAGTAGCCTGTTCTGGCTGCGACCTGGCAAAAAGAGTTGGTGCTATTTTAAACCCTGTGGAGCTATTATCGATGTAATCACAGGTATCATTATGAATTGAAACAAGCACAAGGCCGCTATATTGTTGCAATTTAGGATCAAATTCCTTCAACAAATCAACGGTAAAATCCTGTTCCATTAATTTTTGCCTGACAATTGTCGCAATTGTTAGGTTCACATCCCCTTCGGTTAGTCCATCAGCACAGGTAAAACCATTATCTTTACCCCAATGGCCTGCAACAATACCGATATGGGGTGAGGGTGGTACAGTTGGAGCAAACCTATTTTTTAGAGGGTTCTTCTGGTTGATAAGTGCCTGGGACATGCTTTTTGTTAATCGGTTAGAAAATAAACTGGATGGAGTCCAAATGGTGAAAAGGGTAGCTACGATAATTGCAACACTAAGTACAGTACCTAAAGATTGCCAAAAATTAAACTTTGGCTCTCTTGCACCTTGAATTAAGGGTTTCCGAATTGGGATAAGTGGTTGCTCGAACAATATTATTTCCTTAGTCGATAAATCATTTTATCAATAATGCATTTTCCTGCAAGTAGATTGAGAACCTTTCCACTATTATAGACAATTCATGAGCCATTTCGTTCCGCTTGACGCTGTGACTGGGGTAATGTATAACAGTATTATATTAAGAGAGTAGGAAAAATGGCTATCGATGAAAAATCTTTCAGGCAAACAATGCGGTTATGGACAACTGGTGTCACAGTCGTTACAACTACATTTGATGGTATCCGTCATGGGATGACAGTTAGTTCATTTACATCGGTTTCAGCAGTACCTCCTGTTGTATTAGTATCGATTAACAAAGGTGCCCGCACACATCAACTGATGAAGCAATCCGGTATATTTGCGGTTTCCATTCTTGAAAAATCCCAAAAGGCCATTTCCGACAAATTTGCCGGTCTTGTCCCGGAAGATGAGGATAGGTTTCATGGCGTTGAAACTCACACAATGGTTACCGGTGCACCCATCATCTCAGGGGGTGTAGCTTTCCTTGATTGTAAGATCATTGATACAAATGAATTCGGAAATAACACAATATTTTTTGGTGAAGTCCTGGATTCAAAGTATCAAGAAGATTTAAAACCTTTACTTTACTCCAATCGTATGTATAAAACATTGCACAAATAATGCCAGTCAATCCACTTGATCTAGAAGAAAAAAAATTACTGCTGACCATTGCCAGGCAGGCTTTGGAAGAAGTAGTAAAAGGGCATCCACTTCCCATCTTGAATTTGGTCCAGATGTCAGAACCCCTTAAGGAAATAGGTGCATCATTTGTCACCCTCACAAAAAAAGGTGATCTGCGTGGATGTATTGGAGCTTTGGAAGCCTATCAACCGCTGGCGATCGATGTACAGGAGCATGCTGTTGCAGCAGGTTTGGAAGACTATCGCTTTCCACAGGTAAGACCAGATGAACTTTCCAAAATCGACATCGAAATTTCCAGGTTAACTCCGCCGATACCGGTGAACTATAAAGATCCGGAAGATTTGTTGAGCATTCTTCGCCCGGGTATCGATGGGGTGATCATCAAAGATGGCCGCCAAAGAGCTACTTTTCTACCGCAAGTTTGGGAGAAGATCCCCAGCGCAATATCCTTCTTAAATCAGTTATGCCAAAAAATGGGAGCAATGCCTGATACCTGGCGCAGAAAACACCTGGAAGTACTCACTTACCAGGTGGAAGAATTTCATGAATAAAAGAAGGGTTTCGATACATTCGAAACCCTTCTATATTTTTAGTAATTCACCTGGTAACTAAATGTGTTCTTCAGTTGATTCAAGATAGGCTTGCCCGTAGAAATGTCCATTGGCTAAACTCATCCATACTGTGGCAAGTGCCATCCCGTAAAGAGCTCCAATACCCAGTGCGATGGCTCCTATTGACGACAGAATTGAAGCTGCAATTCCACCAATTATTCCTACAACAAGTACTCCCAGCAATGCAAGGAGATAAGGGACCGGCTTTTTGAAAGCGGTCTTGAAGACTTCCTTGAAATTCAAGGCAGAACCGATCGTTCCATATTGTGCATATCGGCCATAGAATGCCGGGGTTATAAAGGCGATCAATAAGCTGTACAGCACTATGATTAAGGCTACACAACTGACCAGGATGATGACAATCACTCCTGCAGCTCCGGCTGCACCTACATTATCATTATCCGCACCCCAAATACCAATTCCTCCACCCAGTGCGGAAATAATTGCGATGACTATTCCAAGGACTGCCGCTGGAATGCTATAGACAAGTCCAATCACCCACACCTTTAATCCATCCATGAACTGCTTGCCAATGTCTATATTTGGAACTGATGGCGTTTGCTTATTGATCACTTTTCTCATGATATCGATCATAACTCCTGAGAAGATGGCTGCCATAAAAAGCGAACCGAGAACAGGAATAAGCTGAGCAAAGCCCAACAAAGCCAGGATGGCTAATTTTTTTAACCAGTCTGGGTCCTCAAAAACAAATGAAAATGGCTTTCCGAATTGCATATATCCTCCTTAGATTATTTGTTATTGTTTATATTAGCATAACTTTTCCTGATTACAAGAAAGTGATCAGGATGTTATTGTCCCCATCGTAAATCATGCCCATCTGCTGTCAGTGCCTGAATTGGACGGTCATCCATGTATATAAGAATAACTGGACCGTGACCAGGATAACCAGTTTCACCGGGACTTGGTAGTACCCCAACGGCAAGGGAAGCATCCGGAGCCCATAACAGCTCCAATAGATTCTGACTATCCTGCCTCAAACTAACCCTGTCAGCCGGATTATTCATAGAAATGCGGGAAAGGGTAAGGGGGCTATTCTGTTGCATTTCAGTATCATAACTTGTAAATCCGAAGTAAATATCAGTTCCATGCACGAATGGAAAATCCGCATAATTGAATTTTCCATCAACTGCCTGCATCGGTATTAATTGAATTCCTGCCCCGTTTGAAGTATCATATGCCCACATATCTGATCCCGCAGCATAAGCAGCACCTGTTGTTATTATTCTAGCCCCATCTGGTGACCAGACACTGGTGCAACACAAATCCCCTCCTGTGAATCGTAATAAAGCATTATCCGAAAGGTTAATCAATCCTTTGCTTCCACCTTCGTAGTACCCAATATTTATCAGGAGTTTTTTCCCGTCTGGAGACCAGGCTGCTGGACCATATACCTCCTCAACAATGACCAGGTCACCTTCCATGGTCTTATACTTATTCGTTAATAGTAGTCTCAGATTTGATCCATCTGGGTTGGCCAGGTTTAATCCGTTGTAGCCGTAGGAGATCTGACTGCCATCAGGTGACCAAAGTGGAGAACTGACTCGCTGAGTGATATACCAGATATCTTTTCCATCGTTTGGTGGGCCTTCAACGAGGATTCGAATGATTTTACCTTCACTGTCAGCGATGACTATACGGTTATTGGTAAGATAAGCTAATAACCCGTTGGATTTTGAAAAATCATAATTTTCTATTCCATTTGCTTCGGCAGTTAATACTGAAATTCCACTGCCGTTATTATCCATCCTCCATATTTGATCTTTTCCATTGGTTCCTGGAGCTAAGAAGTAAATTGAATATGGAAGTAAGGAAGGGACCTGAGATTCCTGAGTGGAAGTAGGTTCTGCTGGTTCTGGTGAACCAGGGGAAGTTGTTGTCGTTGGAATGCTTCCCTGCATTGATTGAATGGTTTCTTGGATCATGGTTGCTAATACAGCAGAGTTGTCCGGTGTTTGCACCGGAACGGGTGAGGAGTTACATCCTGCACCAACAACAACGATGGTCAGGATGACAGCTATAGATCTAATTATTTTATTCATGATCTGGAGAAGGATCAAAGTTGGATGTGTTTAGCGACATTCAAGACGAAGATTGTTGCTCTCTTCTGATTAGGATCAGTCGTTATCGAACAAGTATCTCGAATGATTTGCATCGCCTGATCAACTTGATCGTCATCCAACCCAATTAATAGCGTAGAAGATCCCCGTCGTAAGAATCCTCCGGTCGAGGCAATTTGTGTCACTCGAAATTTCATAGTGGTAAGAGCTTTTGAAACTGGATCTGTGTCTTGATCCTGAATTATTGCAATTATTATCTTCATGTTAAAATTCCTCAAATTTTTCAACATCCAGTGAGAAAACAGTTGCGCCGCCGATAGTTACGGGGGTTGGAGCTGGTAGGGGAAGTGGAGCGCTTTCCAAAGGAATCGATATATACTCAACCCGCTGTCGACAATTTGTTTTTAATTCCTGATAAGCGTGTTCTTCTTCCCCTTTTTTGAGACTGATGAGAAGAGTTGCATTCTTTCTACCTAAAAAACCTCCCACACTTGGAAGCTTGGTTACTTTCGCGCCTATTTTTCCTAACGAGTATGAAGCATTTTCTGCATCCTGGGCTTGAACAACTGCAATGATCATTATATTAGGGGTCTCAGTGTCCATACTCCTCCTTTCTGCATCTGAGCTAGAATTAGCTTATCGCAAGAAACCTTTAGTAGAACAATAACTCGATCCTCAAAGGAAAATTACCATTAGTATTATCCTCATATTGAAGAACGATTATTAAATATTATATACTCCAATGTTACATTTTCAACATGATTAATGCAAATAACATTATTAACCTGGTACGGGATAAGCATTTATCTATTGTATTCTGACGAATTTGTTTTTTATATTGTGGATAAACGATATCAGGAAAACGAAGAGATGTAAAAGCAATATATTTGGAATATTTTAAAAGTTAGAAACTAAATTGATGACTTATCGTCATTATGTGGTAGAAGTATATATATTAAAGTTTCGGCAAGTAATTTGCATCTATATTTACTGGGCAATTTTGCAACTAATGTAAATGAGCCGCGACTGCTGAAGTGGTAAAAAATAAATTGGATATTAATGGTTATCGACCATCATTCAATTTGAAAAGTATATACATAGAGTTGGTTAATATAATACTTGAGGTGAAATGACACAGGATAATATCCAGCCTGATAAAGCATCAAAGGAATCTACAGATAAATTCCGCAAGATTATCAATTCACAAAATGAAGACAGCATCCTTCCGGATGGATTGGAATTACCGGATGGTCTTGAAGTACCAGAATCCATCGATCCGGAAGCCACAAAATGGTTGGAAGAAGATTCAGAAGCGCCGCCATCGCAACCGTTGATCACCGGAGAAACACCAAAATCTGGAATTTCAATTACACCGAAAGAAGTGATAAACGAGAAACCGATAAATGGTCAATTCAATGATCAATTTGATGCTCTCGGACGCCCAATGCTCTCGCAGACGCCTACACCGTTATATAAAAAACCAGCGGTGGATGCAAGCGGTATGCCCCTTCCCCGGCGGGTGGATGAGATTGATCAAAACGCCACAAGAGTAATTCCGATACAAAGGGAAGTCACCCCTGTTTCGAGACAGGCATCCTCATTTCAAAATTCGAAACCAACACCATCAAGAGTTACCACCTCAGTTCAAAAAACCCAACGGCCTGCATCCAATTCCCGTTCAATCCCACCTAAATCTAATAACTTCTCATTTGGCTGCCTTGTAAAGGCATTAATAGGCTTACTTTTTGGCATTGTGGGACTAATTGTAATCGCTGGCTCTATCATGGTGTATGAGTATTATAGTATCGCTTCAGCTTTGCCCAGTATTGACGACCTGCGATCTCATGCTGCCCAATTTGAGACAACCAGGATCCTGGACCGCGATGGAAATGTTCTTTATGAGATCCTTGACCCGAATGCCGGACGGAGAACCTACGTACCATTGGACAAGATCTCTCCATATCTTGTGGCTGCCACGATTGCAACGGAAGATCAGGAATACTACAGCCATCCAGGTTTTGATCCAGCAGCCATAGCCCGGGCGTTCATCCAGAACTATACCAATTCTGAAATTGTATCTGGCGCTTCGACGATCACCCAACAGTTATCGAGAAACCTGTTATTCACACCGGAAGAGAGATCACAGCAAACTTTTAAAAGGAAAACACGTGAAATCGTACTTGCCGCTGAGATAACCAGGCGTTACACCAAGGATGAGATCCTTGAACTCTACCTGAATGAGAACTTTTATGGCAGCCTGGCATATGGTGTCGAAGCTGCAGCGGAAACATATTTTAATACTACATCCTCAAAACTTGACCTGGCTCAGTCTGCGTTTCTGGCAGGATTGCCTCAGGCTCCTGCCGTTTACGACATTCATGCAAATCGACCAGCCACGCTGGCACGAAATAAACAAGTGTTGGGTTTGATGCTTAAGATGAGCAAGGAAAAAGGCTGCATCTATGTAAGCAATAATAGTCAACCTGTTTGCGTATCTGAGAGTGATATTCTGGCATCGGCAGCGCAAATTGAAGCATATGAATTTCAACCTGTGTCAGTCAATATGCGTTTTCCACATTGGGTAAATTATATACAATCGCTGCTTGAAACTGATTATGATGCACAAAGAATTTATCGCTCGGGATTTACAATTTATACGACTATTGACCCCCAGTTGCAGCAAAAAGCTGAAAAGATCGTCCAGAAACAGGTTGAAGAGTTGGCAGATCGGCATGTAACCGATGGTGCACTGGTAGCCATACAACCATCCACTGGGGAGATCCTGGCGATGGTGGGATCGGCAGATTTTAATAATGAAGCCATATCGGGTCAGGTGAATATGGCAGTGAGTCCCCGCCAACCGGGGTCATCCATTAAACCGTTGACCTATGTTGCGGCTTTCGAGAAGGGATGGACTCCCTCAACCCTGATCTGGGATGTACCCTCAGAATTCCCTCCATCCGGCAACCCTGATGATCAGCGGCCACCTTATCAGCCCGTAAATTATGATGGAAATTTCCATGGACCGGTTACTGTGCGGGTGGCACTGGCTAATTCTTACAACATTCCAGCAGTAAAGACATTAAATTATGTCGGTATATATGACAACCCGAATACCCCTGAAAAAGAAGGGTTGATAGAATTTGCTAAAAAAATGGGTCTCACTACACTTACCAGAGATGATTACGGCCTTTCTCTTACCCTGGGTGGTGGGGATGTCAGCCTGCTGGAAATGACGGGAGCGTTTGGCTCGTTTGGAAACAATGGTGTGCTCGTTCCTCGCGTGGCGATCACGAAGATCGTAGATTATCAGGGGAATGTGGTCTTTGAATACAAACCAAAACCCGGCGCCCAGGTTATCCGACCGGAACATGCTTACCTGATCAGTTCGATACTTTCTGATCGCAATGCCAGGATTCCGATGTTTGGCAATGACCCGGTCATTAATTTATCCTTTCCGGTTGCTGTGAAAACAGGAACTACCAATGACTTCCGGGACAATTGGACGCTTGGCTACACACCAGACCTGGCAGTGGGTGTCTGGGTGGGAAATGCAGATTATACCCCGATGAACAATACCACCGGACTAACCGGAGCAGCTCCGATTTGGGCGCAATTTATGGAATTTGCAATTCAACAATTAAAGGGTGGGAATCCTACACCCTTTAATATTCCATCCGGTTTGGTTGAAAAACAAGTGTGTGCTGTTTCTGGTACTGAACCTTCTGAATGGTGCCCGGATACGATCAATGAAATCTATGCTGCAGATCAATTACCGCTGACCAAAGAAAACGACCTCTGGCAAAACTTGATGATCGACACCTGGAGTGGATTGAAAGCATCCGAAGCTTGCAGTGATTTTGTAGAAGAGAAATTTACAGCAAATATCTCAGATTCAACTGCCCGCAAATGGATCAAACAAACTGATGAAGGGAAACAATGGGCTAAAGCAATGCATTTCCCCAAGCCGATCGTGTTCTCACCGAGTGACACCTGTAAAGCAGATTCATCGCGCCCGATATTAAAATTCCTGGGCTTATCTGATAATCAAACGATCACGACCGATAAATTGGAGATCAATATTCAGGCTTATGTTGAAAATAATTTCAAGAATGTCAGCTTGCAATATGGACTAGGAAAAAAACCGGAAGATTGGATTACACTCGTTGATCCGGTAAATCAACAGTATAAATCACCAGATCTCTTTTATACCTGGGACCTGGCTAAATTGCCGGCTGGAGTGGTGACTCTCAGGTTGTATATGCAAAACATTGAAGGCGGTTATGCAGAAAGGGTAATACAACTCAACCTGCAGGTACCAACCCCTACTCCAACCCTTACACCCACTCCGACCCTGACGGAGACACCGACACAAACAGAGTTGCCAACACAGACTCCATTACCAACTGAAACCTTTACCCCAGCACCAACTGAGACACCTACCCTTACTCCAGCGCCGACATAAATTGGAACTTTCAAACTTGAAATAAAGGAAATTCCCTAAAATAGGAAGAGCTGGTCCGGGTTATTTTCCACCGGATCAGTTTTTAACATTCCTGCGAATGAATCAAGTGTTACCAGCGGATTATCCATTATCCGGCTCATCAATCGGAACTTAACAATACGCCATCCCCCGGATAAAACCCGGGTCATTGCCGGATATTCTTTGTCTTTATATTCCAATAGATCAAGACGACTTGCAGGTAATAATATTACTCCCTGCGAATCACCAAGGTTCTGATGAAGTAGATCTTTGATAAAGGCAGAGTGATGATATATGTGAAACTGGTAAATTGGTTTGCGAAATTTATCCAACCATATAATGGGATGCTCACCTTCTACAATACAATTCAGTTTTTTTCCAAGGTCATTAACACGTACTATCTGCTTCTCAACATCATGCAGCCGGTTTGATTCCGTTTCTTTGTCCTTTAGTTTCCAAAGGTGATTTTCACCAGGAAGTAAAACCGCATAGCTATGCAATAATTGCCGAATATATTCCCGAATCTCCCCGAAAACCATCGGATATTGAGCTCTAATCTGGTATTCGATGCAATTTTTCTGTGACTGTTTCGTGAGAATTCAGTATTTTTAAAGTTTCCAATTCGACAACGTCAGAAAAAACAAGATCACTATGCGGATCATTCTTCAACCACCAGTGACCACTTTCCAGCGTCTGTTCTCCCGGTCCGATATGGAGAAAGGTAACAGGATTAGAAAATGCGGTCTTTAACCGCGTCTGGACCGAATTCCCATTTTGTTCGAGTATGAGCTGATTTGATTTCTCCAATTCGAGCAGCGAACCACAGGTCATTTCGAGGTAATCGGCAGGTTCTCCTTTATCACGCAGATAGTTTTCAGCTCCTCTCTCAATACTGCGGTAGATATTCTCTGTCGATGAAGTGCTGTTTGAGGTATCTTTCCAGTAAATCTCAGCGACATGGTCTTCGGGGTTGATGGCTAAACTGGATAGCTTCCAACCGGCTTTATGTGCTGATGGAATTACGCATGAAAGGAAAGGTGGTTCAAGTTCCGATAATAGACCGAAAACCCCAAAATTGATCTTTTGCTTTTGGCTTAAAACTTGAAAAGTGCTATTAAGTGCGTTGGCATGCCATGACCAATCGTACCGATCCCGAATCATAATTCGCGAAAATTCACGACTCTCTTCCTGACCGAGAAGCCAGGCTGACCATGCCGCAGATAGCTTCCAAAATGCCTGACTTGGCCTTGGGATTACAGTTACCACAGCATCAAAAATTTCCAGATTTTGTGAATTCAGCAAGTCACGCACCCTGCCCGGATAAATACAGATCTCTCCGGGTGAAGGCAGATCAGGATAATGCACTATCCTTACGCGTTGGTGTGATTGATTCCCCTTCTCAGTTGTTTGAAGAAATACCTTCCAAAGGTTAAATTCTTTAAATTGGGTTGGATTTGTAAGTTGACGGGGGCGGTAATTTTGTTGATCCGTAGGCCAAAGAGTATTAGCAGAATCCAGCACTGATAAGAAATAAGGTTTGGAGGATCTTTTTTCTCTCACGGTTGATTGTCAGCGCGTCGAGTTTTGAAAATAAGGCAACGATGACATATAGAGAGCGTGGCAAATGGGCAGCTGATATCTCCTGAGCATCCTGTTTTAATTCATGGTCCATCCCGGCGATCCGGTCGATTGCCATTGCACGGTAAAGTGGTGAACGATTAACCTGGTCAATGATATTTTTATCAAAATCAGTTGGGGCATGTTCGTAATGATCCCCGCATTCTGAACAGTCATAAACCACCAACGATGGATATTCCATGCCTTTATCCCAGATGTACTCGTCCGCCTGGATTTGCTTTCCGCAGGATGCACATTTGGTCTGGTAAAAGGATTGGATGAACACATCAAATCGAGTGTTCTCTTTGTGTGATTCTGATAGCTCTTTTATCGCTGCCAGATAATCTGATTTGGGGTAGGATCTACAGTTGACTTCCAATAAAAGTCGAATGATCGGGTTGAGGATGCAAGTTATCACCCGGTAGCCCTGGTGGGCAAGTTCAACCAATAGGGCAGGAGAACTTCCAAAAGGATCGAGAATCAGCGATTCGGAGGGTAATTTCGAACCCACCCAGTTTGTAACCAATCCGGATTGTATCTCTGGAAGGAACCGCTGAAGCTGCCAACGGGAAACTGGACCATCACCATAGACGAAAGGATGGCATAAGTCAGCATATTCAGGCAGGTTGTCATCGACTTTCGATTCGACAACCATTCTTTTTTTCTCCTCAGATATTCATCTCAATGGTAGATCAATAATTAATGATTGGCCTGGCAGCAATTCGATTTGTGTTGATGCGGTGATAATGGGATTCTGGTTATGGAATGAATTTATCAGAATCGTGCCTTTTCTCAGGTCAAATTCATTTGGTAGAGTAAAGTGTAATGGTTTTAATTGAAAATTCAATAGGATTAACATTCTGGTGTTTTCCAGTTCGCGGGTATAACACAATACCGAAGCTGGCAAACCGGGAATCAACTTGAATGAACCATGTTGGAGAGCAGGTGTTGCCTTCCGTAATTTGATCAGATCTTTGTAAAAATTTAGAAGAGATTCCGGATCTTTTAGCTGAGTTTCAACATTCCGCTTTATATAACCAGGGTGAATTGGCAGCCAGGGTTTAAAATCACTGAAACCAGTATATGAATTTGCATTCCATTGCATTGGGCTTCGGCAGCCATCCCGGCCTTTATAAAAAGGCCAATATTTCTTCCCGGGCGGGTCCAAGATCTCTGAGCGTGATAATTTGATATCCCTCATCCCGATCTCTTCCCCATAATACAAGAAAGGTGTACCGCGCAAGGTAAGAATCAATGTAGCTGCTGTTTTTGCCAACCGGTCATCATTGTCGAATTTGTAACGGGTGGTCGTACGTGGTTGATCATGATTATTGAGTACATTATTTGGCCATTTTTCCCCACGGTTTAGATCGTCCCATTGAGCAATAGCCTCAGATGAATTTTGTGGCATTCCATGGTTTTTCCAGCATTGTGAAATTGAAAGCAGCGTGTAAACGGTCATTCCCTGTATAAGTTACTGCTTTTTCCGGATTTGAGAGAAAAGTTTCACCAACCATATAACGCTCGCCATATTCATCCAATAGATTACGGACTTCAGCAAGAAGTGGCATCATTTCGGGCTGATCGATATCAAATATATGTTTTTGTCGCTCGAATCCACGTATACCAAGTTGTGTAGGATTATCCTTCAAGGTCTGCATCTTTAAAATATGCGTTGAATACATCCAGACGAAAACCGTCCACACCTTTATCCAGCCAAAAACGGAACACATCCAAAATCGCTTTTCTTACCAGCGGATTTCGCCAGTTCAGGTCAGGTTGGCTTTTTAAAAACATGTGGAAGTAATATTCGTTTGTTTGAGGGTCAAGCTCCCAACCATCCCCGCCAAAAACCGCCTGCCAATTATTGGGTCTTTTGCCTTTACCCTTTCCTGGATGCCACATATACCAATCACGGTATGGATTGTCCTTGCTGCTTCTGGATTGCTTGAACCAGGGGTGTTCATCAGAGGTGTGATTAAGCACCAGATCCATAATAACGTGAATATTCTTTTTGTGTGCTTCAGAAACCAGCACATCAAAATCCTGCAGGCTTCCATAACGTGGATCAATATCTACATAGTTGCTGACATCATACCCGAAATCCTTATCAGGACTGGGGTAGACTGGTGAAAGCCAGATGGCATCCACCCCAAGGTCAGCAAGGTAATCCAAACGGGATGTAATTCCTGCGAGGTCACCTATACCGTCACTGTTGCAATCCATGTAGGAACGCGGATAAATCTGATAAATAATGCCGTCTCGCCACCAGAGAAAGTCTTCAGTCATTTCTCACCTCTTGTTCAATGCATAAGATTATTTTTGTTTTAATTAATTCTTTCCCAGTGTTAATCGTTATGAATGCAATACTCTCATAAAGTTAGAATGATTCTTCCATAAAGGTATCCTCAGAAACGGCTCAAAGGGAATGACTTTGAGTTTATATTTTTCAACCGTAAGCGGGATCGTCTTGCTGAAATTTTTTGCAGGATGTCTTTTTGTATATGGTGTTCATACGAGAGAATTATGACATTAATTCCAGATTAATTCTAATAATTCAATTGTATTTTCGTATATTTCTTCCGATAAATACTTCTGAGGGGTAACAATTAAGGCTGAATACTATCATCGCAGACCACACCAAAACTCATGATTAGGGGAGAGTCTGTCTTGCATAAGTAATAGGAGGACAAATGCTACAGCAAGGCATCATTGAAGAATTATTGAACAAGGCAGAACATGCTTACACAATCGGTGACCGACGTGCTACAGGTATTCTGATCAATCAGGTACTGAAACGCGATTTTACTAATGATCCTGCCTGGCATCTTCTGCATAGGTCGATGGGCAACACCCAGAAGATTGAGGACTTTAAACTTGAATTTGCTACTACCCATTACCCCGACAAAGTCCATTTGCTATTGAAAAGCAAACCAGACGTTGGATTACCGGACTCAGAAATATTTATCCAAAACCAGGATCATGCAACTTTACCGACTAATCCCACCAAAAATAATTTGACTTTGGAGGCATCCACGTCTGGACCTTCCATTCAGCAATCAGACACTGCACGAAAGCCAAAGTATTGGATTCTAGGGGCTGCAACGGGGGTTATGGGGATCCTTTTACTTCTGGTAATGTGTGTCGGTGTGGTTTATTTTCTTACCGGTAATTTCCAAAACAGCAAAGTCTTTGGTATGTGGAAATCAGGTTTTGAACAAATCGTCATGAAGTATGTGAATGATGGAAATCAAGAGAGGATAGTAGAAAACTCCAGTTTGCTATCACCTGACAAACAAGATAAAGATACTCTTAAACTCTCACAAGGCAACCCCAGTTTGAGCGGGAAATATGATGCTGATAATAAGTCACCCACAATGGATAACGTGGAGCTGACGCAGGTTACCCTCACGCCAGATGTGAGAACCGAAATCAAGCCATACCTTCCTGTAGGTATGGCCACCGGGCTGTGGGAGGGAACATGGAATCTTGTCGACCCGGAAACAGAGGTATCGACACCGACTACTTTGCGTTTGTTATTGTTTAGAAATAACTTCTATATGATGAAATTCAATGGGATTTATAAAGTAGGAACATATTCATTATCAGATGATTACTCCATAATCTTCTCTGGATGTGGTTGGAATCCACAAATAATTACGTGTCCTGATAATGAACAAATACCAATATTCACAATTATTATTAATTCTCAAAGTCCAAGTTTAATTTCAGGAGATATTTATTGGGAGGAGATGAATATTGGTACCTTTGATTTGGCTCTTAAGATTCAAGACACTTCTACAGGGGACCACGCCCAGGATAATTCCGTGGCATGGAAGTTTGATGCTTCATCTTTTGGTTATGAAATTAATATGCTAGGTAGCGATAAGTGCCAGGATAATACGATCTTCCATTTCCAGGATGATAAGACTATTGAAAATGGAATACTTCTGGATTCAGTAGTTTTGATGAGTGGTCCAGAATGCGAAGGTTCCCTTCAATTCTGGCCAATTATAATCAAAGATTACGCAATAGTATTTTATGAGATAGGAAATATTGGAGATATGATGCTTGTTGAATTATCAATGACAGTGGATGGAAAAAGAATTCCTGGATTTAAAGTTTTCAAGAAAGAGTAACTCGGGTATGCTGAAAGGATAGCATTTTCTTGTTTCATTGACTTAGTAAAACTTCTGGGTCATTTCTTACTGGGAATGTTTTAACTTGACATTGATAATAAAACCATTTGCAGAATATCTACTACCTTTGCGGGGAGTTAACATGGAAGCAACCAAATTAAGAGTTCTCATTGTTGACGATTCTTCTTTCATAAGAATGGGGCTTTGCCATTATCTTGAAGGGCGTAATTTTATTTTATCTGAGGCAGCCAATGCTGAGGAGGCGATGCGGCTCCTTGATCAGGAAAAATTTGATGTGGTCATATTGGATATATCCTTACAGGTGGGTCCGGAAGGGAAAGAAGGCCTTAATATTGCCAGAAAAATAAAAACACAAACACCAACAGTTGGTATCATATTGCTTTCCGGCAGTCTTAACCATTACCAGGAATTTTTGGGAATCATCAAGAACAATCGTGGGATTGCTTACCTGTACAAAGGTAGTAACTTCAAAGATGAATTGTTAGCGGTAATTGACATGGTACTCAAAGGAGGCGTCTGGGTTGCACCGGAGATCGCCAATTATAAAAATACATCTGCTACAGTGACCCTATCAGATTCGGAGCACAAAAAGATAGATTGTGTGCTTTGCTTTTTTTATTTGTTATCCAACCGCGAAAGAGAAATTGTCCAACTGTTGGCAGCTTCCAATGACAATACTGCCATTGCAGAGAAATTGTGTATATCCCTTAATACTGTTTCTTCGCACCTTTCCAATATCTATTCAAAATTAGGATTGGGGGAAAAATTAAGCAGGTCCGAGAAACGCTCCTTGCTTACCAAGGCTTGCCTGATGAACCAATCGAAATAGTCATTATTGAGTATAAACAAAATATTCAGGAACCATTAATGGATATCCATTAATGGAAATCATGGTCAGCAATATAGGTATCAATTCCATATATGGTTATTCTTTAACTGGAAATAGTTCTATTAATGTAACGATAAAAGCATCCTGGTAAAAGCCAGGGACGCAAAGCAATGGGTCTAAGGTTGGGAGTACCAGCTAAGATCGCCAGGCTGCTGATACTTCTGGTGAATATGTCGAAAGCACCCAGAAGAGTGAGGTGGATAGGCAAATTCAGGCGGAATTTTTTTTATTCGAAAAGGGAGAAATATGAAAATCATTATCAGAAGTTTTATTACAGCTATTTTGGGAGTAGTGATAATCCTAACCACGGTGCTTGTTGCAGTTCCAACGCAACCTGTGTATGCAAGTTCTACGTGCTGGTGCACAGATGTTACAAACGCTATCAAAGGCTTGACAGGTAGTTTTTCACACGCAAATACGTGGAAAAATTCATACTTGACTAACAATGGGTATCAACAAACTACTCAACCTGTGATTGGAGATATTGTTACCTTTGATTGGAACCATGTCGGTGTAATTGACTCAATAGCAGACAAAGGTGACTCCTGGAAGTTCAATTTGTTGCAAAATATTGGCAATCCTGTAAATAATCCTCCGGATACAGCTAAAAACGGGGAAGATGTAAAAGACCATAAATATTGGGCAGTAGGTAACTGTTCCAATGTTGGGATAGTGATTTATGGAAAAAAAGCAAAAAATGACGCGGGTATTCAATATTGGCATAAAGGAACTCCTTCAACTATTCCTACAATACCTCCTGTTGAAGTAAAAATCCCTACACAATTCTTGGGTAATCCTTCGAGTACACTACGGGATAATAATGGCAGTGCTGATCTAAAGGTTTGTGCTGATAATATTATCGGCCAGACTGTTTATGTTGTTTTCAGCCGCCCTGGTAAAACTTGGTCATACAATAAAAAGGCTACATCAAGATGTGTCTCATTTACGAATATGGACGGAAGTGGACCATTAAATGGTAATACATTATACGAATCACGTGCTGCTTTGAACCAGCAACCCCAGGCTTCCTGGTCGTCAAGAAGTTGTTATGCAGGAAACTCAAATCAACAGGGTCTTTGTGATACTGTCCGTAAAAATAATAAGTAATTAGCCACAAATAATAATTGACGTTTCTTATGCAACTGACTGTTGAATTCAGCAGTCAGTTGCTTTTTATGTACTTGGACCATCTTGCTCATACAAACCTAAAAATGTGAGGTTTATGACACTCAATTCCTGCGGTGGGCAAGAATACTTTTTGCTCACATTGGTCAATAGTGTATTGTGAACCTACCGATTACATTATCACTCCTATATAATTAATCCCATATAACAGAGGTCAATATGAGAGAACCCCATGAGATCATAATAAATGGTGAAACCCTGGATGTTCTCCTTGCTAATCATAGCATTGAGAAGCCTGCCAATCTGGATCGTGCGGACTTAAGTGGTGCCAACCTTACCAGTACCAAGTTGAGTGGGGTCAATATGAGTGAAACCAATCTAGACAATGCCAATCTGACTGATGCCATACTGGATAATGCCAATCTTATGAGAGCAAAGCTGAAAGGTGCAAACCTGTATGATGCACTTGACCAGATCTATCCATGGATCCAACAAATTGGAGCAGACAAATCCGGAATGTACAGTTATACATGGCTGGAAAACCTGGTGGGATGCAAAATTGCGAAAGATGAGGTTATCAGACCTGAGTGGCAGAATCTAAAAGAAGGCGACTTAATGAAAATGTGTGCGGGCGACTTTGCGCCACCACCATATATTGTTGCGCAGGTCATTCCAAACCAGGCAGTTATTTTTGGGCATCAGGAAAAGGGTGAATGGGTTGAACTCTGGGCATTTGTCCTGGTTCCACAGGCAGATGGTACTACACGCCTCATTACCCGCACCCAAACCAACATGGTAGGCGGCTTTTGGGAAGTAATCCGTCCAATTGGTTTTGTAATGGAACAAAAAATGTTAACCACCATTAAAGAGTTATCTTCGAAAACACAGTAATATTCTAACCCTTATATTTCTATGACAAACCAGAGAGCCATGCATAAACATTATCCGTTAACTTGCTTGACAACCGAACCTGTGCTAAAATAATAAAGCATTAACACTTAACGATATTGCTTTCACCGAAAAGTGGGTTCCCCCCACTTTTCTGCATAATATTAACATATGTAAACCAAGTGGAGAGTGGGCACTAATGAAGAACGAGTTTGTACTGGCTTTCAATGAAGTTATAGAAGAGAAACAGCTTCCAAGAGATGTGATTTTACAGGCTTTGGAGTCAGCCATGGTGTCGGCTTATCGCCGGGCTGTCAATGCATCCGGTAAGCAGCATGTGGAAGCAAAGATCGACTCTGATACCGGCAAGATTTCCATTTATGCGGAAAAAGAAGTTGTAGATTCCGTTATGATGGATGGCACTGAAGTGAACCTTGAAGACGCCAGGAAGGTAAACCCGGAAGCCGAATTAGGTGATCTTGTCATTGTCGAATCGACTCCAGCAGATTTCGGACGAATTGCTGCACAGACTGCACGCCAGGTGATCCAACAGCGTATACGTGAAGCTGAACGAGCATCCCAAATGGAATATTATGAGAAGCAACTGGGAGAGATCGCAACTGGTGTAGTTCAAGCTGTTAACTCTACTGGTATTACCATTGGATTGGATCTTAAAGCTGAGGGTTTATTACCCCGCAAGGAGACCATCCCTGGAGAACGTTTCCGGGTTCATGAACGCGCCAGAGCATTATTACTGGAAGTGAAAGACACATCACGGGGACCGCAGATCATACTCTCACGTGCACACCGCAATTTCTTACGCCGATTGCTTGAAACGGAAGTACCAGAAATTTACCATGGCGTAGTCGAAATACGATCCATCTCCCGTGAACCGGGACAACGCGCCAAAGTCGCTGTAGCAGCCACTCAACAGGGTATTGACCCTGTGGGTGCGTGTGTAGGCATCCGTGGCGTTCGCATCCAGGCGATTGTTCGGGAGTTGCATGACGAGAAGATTGATGTAATCGAATGGAGCAGCGATCCGGCTGTTTATATTTCCAAGGCAATCAGCCCGGCACGCGTAAATGGTGTCTATTTAAATGATGTCACAAGTGGCGGTAAGACAGCCACTGTTGTTGTACCTGAGGATCAGCTAAGTTTGGCAATAGGTCGAGATGGGCAGAATGCCAGATTGGCGGCCAAGTTGACCGGTTGGCGTATTGATATCAAAAGCCTACCAGAAGCTGCAGGTGATTCACTTAATAAGCTAAAGACAAATGAAGAATATAAAGCATTTGCTGAAGCAGAAGCATCAGTCATCCCTTCGATCGAAGAGTATTTGCAGAAGAAAGTGGAAGGACGACCTCTCAACCCTGAGGAATATGATCAACTGGCAAAATTTGTGGATCGTGTTGAGAAGAAATCAGCCATCAAACGTCAGGCTGAGAAAAAGACAGAAGATATCAAACGCACCCAGGCAATGTCCACTATTGAACCTAGAGCTTTTGAAGCCGCATTGGATGAACTTAAATTGGAAGATCACATTTCCAGTTTGCTATTGGAAGCCGGATATATTACAGAAGGTGAACTTGCGCTGCAATTAATCCTGAACCCTGATTCCATTCTAGCGTTGCAAGGAATTGGTCCAAAAGCAATGACTGAAATTGAAGCAGCTTTACAGAAAGCGCATGTATTTGTAGTTGAAGAAGTCGAGCCCGAAAAGGTAATTGAAGTTGAACCGGAAGTTGTTTTGGAAACAAAACCTGAATCTGAACCAGTCCTGGAGAAAACCATTGAGCCGGAATTGGAAGAAGTCGAAGTCGTTCCGGTTGAAGTTCCGGTGTTAGTTGAAGAGGAAGAACTAACCACAGATCTGAACAAGCTTTTTGAACTAAATCCAGACGTATTAGTGGCAGCTTCAGAAGAAGATGACGATGAGCTGCAGAAGAAGGATGCCGGCAAAAAGAAGAAGAAGAAACACGTTGAGATCACTTACGATCCTGATCGTGACCTAACGGTCGTGAAGAAAATCCATAAACGCGGTGCTGATGGTGGACAGGATGATTGGGACGAATAACCAAAGTATCTGCCTGGTAAAACGATAAATGAAACCCAAGGCAGGCACTAGAGTTAAACGCATACCTCAGAGAACATGCGTAGGTTGCCGGTTAGTTCTTCCCAAGAGGCAGTTGATCCGTCTGGTACGGACACCCGATGGTGTGAAGATAGACCCTAGTGGAAAAATGTCTGGAAGAGGAGCATATCTTCACGACAATCGATCCTGCTGGCAAAAAGCACTAAAAGGCGCATTAGCGAATGCGTTAAAAACTGAATTAACAGTAGAGGAAAGAGAACAGATAGCGATCTACGCATCTGCATTACCGGAAAATTCGATGAGCGATAATAACCAGGCACAAGAACAGGAAAAACCTGCAATGTAAACCTGAAGAAATAACCTGAAACACCCTCGCTCATCAGTATCGATATCGAGTAGATATCATAACCAGGGTAAACAGGCAAGTGCGCACAATAGAATTAAGGAGGTGCCACATGAGCGAGATAATAAAAACAAGTCCTATTGAACTTCCCGGCAGTCTAAGTGTACGTGACCTTGCTGGCAAATTAAATTCAAGTCCGATCCAGGTGATCAAAGCTTTGATGACCAATGGAGTTATGGCCAATATTAATCAACTAGTTGATTATGATACTGCAGCCATTGTTGCTTCTGAGTTGGGCTTTGAAGTTGTGATGGAAGAACAGGTCACGGCTGAGGCAAAAGAAGAAGGCAGCCTGGCTAATTGGAAAAAAGAAATTGAAAAGGAAGATCCAAAGAAACTCGTTCACCGTGCACCGGTCGTTACCATTCTGGGACATGTAGACCACGGAAAAACGACACTCCTTGATGCAATCCGTCATACAGACGTCGCAGGTGGTGAGGCAGGTGGCATTACCCAGCATATTGGCGCTTATCAGGTGGAATCCAAAGGACAAACGATCACTTTCCTGGACACACCCGGTCATGCCGCTTTCACAGCCATGCGGGCTCGGGGAGCGCAGGGTGCAGATATTGTTATCCTGGTTGTAGCAGCCAATGACGGCGTAATGCCACAAACAAGGGAAGCCGCTGCTCATGCAAAAGCAGCGCAGGTTCCTATTATTGTTGCCATGAACAAGATGGATCGCCCTGATGCAAATCCCGATTTCGTAAAAAAACAACTGGCAGATATCGGTCTGGTTCCAGAAGATTATGATGGTAACACCATGGTCATCCCCGTTTCTGCCAAACAGAAAACAGGTATAGAAGACCTGCTGGCAGCCATCCTTATTGTTGCTGAGTCTGCAAATATTCTTGCGAACCCGAATGGTAAGAAGATTGGGACAGTTATTGAAGCTGAACTTGATCGTGCAAAAGGTGTAATTACTACGTTATTAGTACAAAATGGAACACTTGAAATGGGTGATGTAGTCGTCGCCGGCACTGCTTATGGCAGGATCAAAGCCATGTTCGATCACAAGGGTAAAAAGATCCGTAGCGCTGGTCCATCGACTCCTGTCTCCGTAATGGGATTAAATGATGTTCCAACTGCGGGTGATGTCTATCAAGTTGTCCCCTCTGAACGGGATGCCAGATCGAAAGTGGAAGTCATTCGTGTTGCAAATTCAGTGACGGTTCAAGCACCTAAAACTACATTAGAAGATATTTTTAAGCAAATTGAAGATGGAGCCATAAAAGAACTCAATCTAATTATCAAAGCGGATGTTCAAGGCTCTCTAGAACCCATTGTTACATCACTCAATGACTTAAATAAAGGTACGATCAAGATCAATACCCTGCACGCGACTACAGGAAATATTTCGGAAAGCGATATTTTATTAGCTTCCGCATCTAAAGCGGTAGTTATTGGTTTTAATGTAACAGCAGATACTTCTGCTCGCAGGTTGGCTGAGACAGAAGGCGTATCCATACGGCTCTACACCATCATCTATCGGTTAATTGAAGATGTGGAAAAGGCGCTTAAAGGAATGCTGGCACCTGAATTTAGAGAAACTGTGATTGGTCAGGCGACCGTGCAGGCAGTATTTAAGATTACTAAAATGGGTAATATCGCCGGGTGTCGGGTAAATAGCGGTGAAATCCGCAGAAATTCCCGGATACGGGTAATGAGGAACGGTGAAGTCATTCATGAAGGTGAAGTTGCGTCACTCAAGCACGAGAAAGATGACGTGAAGGAAGTACGCCAGGGATTTGACTGTGGCATTTCGTTGAAAAATTTTTCAGATTACCTGGCTGGTGACATAATGATTTCTTATACCGTCGAAAAAGTTGGCGCGTTAAAGAGTGGTTTGTTGGAGTAAGGATTAATGCCTTCAAAAGTTCGTATTGAAAGAATTGAAGACCGAATAAAACAGGTCTTGAATACACTGATCATCCAAAAAGTAAACGACCAGCGATTATCCGGCGTTTATGTGAATGATGTGACAGTAGACCGTGAGCTGGCTTTTGCTGAGATCTATGTTTCTGCCGTGGAAGGCGCGGAGCGGTCTGGGGAAGTGCTGGAGGGATTTAAACATGCCAACAGTTTTTTAAGGCATGAATTGGCCAGCCAAATTGACCTGAGAAAATTTCCAAGACTCCGATTTCATTGGGATCCAACACCTGAACATGCAGACCACATTGAAAAAATCCTCGCGAGCATCCGACCCGAACTGAACAAATCAGAGGAAACAAAGAAAAATGCAGAATGATATACATAATCAAATTCATAAAAAAATAGCTGAAGCAAAACGAGTATTAATCGTTTCCCATGTTCGACCGGATGGAGATGCAATCGGAGCCTTGCTTGCAATGGGATTAGGTTTGCAGGCAATTGGTAAACAAGTTCAAATGGTATTAACTGATGGTTTACCTTCCAGTTTCAAACAATTGGAAGGAGCAGGTCAGGTCAAACGAAAGCCAGAAGGTGATTTTGATCTTATCATTGTGGTTGATTGTTCTGATTTTCAAAGAACCGGCTCATCATTGGATGGATATTCCAAGCCAGATATCAATATTGACCATCATGTAACGAATACTGGATTTGGGACAATTAACTTTATCCAACCTGAAGCTGTGGCCACGTCAGAAATATTAGCAGATTACTTTGAGTCTTGGGGTTTGGAAATTACACCAGGCATAGCTAATGCGCTAATTGCAGGTATAGTAACCGATACACTTGGGTTTCGTACTTCCAATATGAGACCGAAAACCATGCGCTTAACAGCGACATTAATGGAAAAAGGTGGAAATCTTCCTGAGCAGTATAAGAATACATTATTACGACGTTCATTTACAGCTGCCCAATATTGGGGTGCTGGTCTATCATCGCTAGATCGCCGGGGGAAAATGGTCTGGGGTACTCTTAGCCTGGAAGCAAGAGAAGCCTGTGGATATCAGGGTAATGATGATGCAGACTTGATCAACATCATATCGGCTTTGGATGATTTTGACATTTCGATGATTTTTGTTGAACAAAAAAATGGGACCGTTAAGGTTAGTTGGCGATCGGTCCCGGGTTATGATGTGTCCAAAATAGCCCTTCAGTTTGGGGGCGGTGGGCACCCTGCAGCAGCTGGTGCAGATATACCTGGCACATTGCATGACATTCAAAACGAAGTATTAGACAGAACCCGAAAACTATTGAATTCCCATCAAGATGTGAATAAGATATTAATATAGAGAGGTGTATCAATGGAGGGATTGGATAAATGAACAATGACAATCGCTTTGAGCAAAATGTCATTTCGGGGGTACTGGTGATTGATAAGCCAGTTGGATTGACTTCTCATGATGTTGTTCAAGTGATACGTAAGGGAACAAATATTAGGCGGGTTGGGCATACAGGTACTTTGGACCCACGCGCTTCCGGTGTATTGGTTGTATTGGTTGGTCCAGCAGTACGACTTAGCGAATATGTATCAGCCTCAGATAAACGTTACCAGGCGATTATGCGCCTTGGTGCAACCACAGACACCTATGACGAAGAGGGAAGCGTCATGAGTTCTTCTCCGGTTGAAATTACTGAAGAACAATTTGAAACTGCATTGAAGCAATTTATTGGTGAGATAGAGCAGGTTCCACCACCTTATTCGGCTGTAAAGGTGAATGGGAAAAAAGCTTACGAAATGGCCCGTGAAGGAGAAGAAGTTGAATTAGCTCCCCGGATCATCAACGTCTATAATTTGGAATTATTGGAATGGGCACCTCCTGAAGCTGTTATTGATGTTTATTGCTCCTCAGGAACATACGTTCGTTCTCTGGCAAATGACCTTGGTAAATCTTTGGGTTGTGGCGCACATCTGGTTGGATTACGCCGGACAAAAAGCGGTAGGTTTACTTTAAGGGATGCTGTTCCCCTTCGTAAATTACGGGATTCATTTGATCAAGGTGATTGGTACCAGTACCTTATTCCAGCAGCTGAAGCCCTATCAGATTGGCCAGCTGTTGAGCTGGATGATCAACAAATGGATGCAATCAGGCACGGACATCGGATCCCTTCCGCTCCCGGTTCGACCGGTTGGGCAAGAGGTGTCTCGCAACAGGGTGAGCTTGTTGCACTTCTACAGAATGACGATGCTACATCAGAATGGCAACCAAAAAAAGTGCTTTTCTCTTGATATAAAAACAAATTAACAATAGTGGGTTGAAATATTAATGCAGCACTCCACTCAATTAACCGACCTTCATTTAGGAAAAACCTGGCTGACAATCGGCTCTTTTGATGGTGTTCATCAAGGACACCAGGAATTGATCCGGCAATTGGTTACCAAAGCCCACTCGAATGGAGCCCAGGCAGCTGTATTAACTTTTCATCCGCATCCAGCGATCGTCCTGAGGGGGAAAAGTGATCCTTTCTACTTGACCAGCCTTGATGAAAAACTGGAATTAATTGAATCTCTTGGAGTGGATCATTGTATTACCATGGAGTTCAACCTTACAATCGCTTCATATACCGCCCAATATTTTATTCAATTACTAACCCAACATATGGTTTTAAAAAAGTTAATGGTTGGTCAAGGTTTCGCACTGGGTCGCGGACGTACGGGCGATATAGGCACATTGACACGAATAGGTGAGAAGGTAGGATATGAAGTGGATGTGATCGATCCAGTAGAAAAAGAAGGGTTAATTACTTCATCAAGCCATATCAGAAAATTAATCTCAGACGGCGAGGTTGATACAGCAAAGGGATATTTGGGCAGAGAATATTCCATAACCGGGATTATTTCACATGGCGATGGAAGAGGTAGAACATTAGGCTTTCCAACTGCAAATATAGCAATTCCACAATTAAGGTTACTTCCCAAAGCTGGCGTTTATGCCTGCAGGACTCTGATCAATGGTAAGTCTTTTCCTTCTGTCGCGAATATTGGATTTCGGCCTACATTCAACCTTCCCGATCCTGCCCTCCATCTTGAAGTTCATATTCTTGACTTCGATGAAGATATTTATGGGCAATTAGTAAAAGTGGAATTTATAAAATATCTACGCGGAGAAATAAAGTTTTCATCTATAGACCATTTGGTTGAACAGATACAAAAAGATATCATCACCGCCAGGGAGATATTAAGGTGACGAACGAACGACAAATTTATCTTCTTAACCCCAAGGAATTTAGTCCCGAAACTATAGCGGTGGCATTTGCAAAAACATCCCGGTCGCCGGAATCTTTTCGGGAAATTGCCCAAGGATTAAATGATGAAAAAAGTGCAGATTTCCACGAAAAATGGGTGGTGGGTTATGGTCACTCATCTGTCGCAGAGCATGCTGTCTTACATTTAGCGATTGAAAATGTTTCCCGGTTAGCGGTGGAATCCATTGAATCGAATCGACTGGCATCATACACCGAAAAATCTACACGTTACCAGAAATGGTCAGCTACAGCTTTTCATACTCCAGATGAAGTAATTCAAGCCGGATTATTGAACGAGTACAAGGAAATTTGCTCAACTCTTTTTGACGCTTACATTCGTTCTTTAGAATTATGTAAAAAGGTTGTTCAACAAAAATGTCCTCGACTGGAAGATGAGTCAGAATCTGCATGGGAACGTAGAATTCGATCCCAATATGTGGATGTATGCCGTTTCATTTTACCGGCAGCATCATTGGCGAATTTAGGCATGACTGTTAATGCAAGGGTATTAGAAGGAATGCTCAGGAAGATGCTCTCAAATCCTCTTCAGGAAGTACGGGAGGTTGGGGAACAGATAAAAAGTGTTGCGATTCAAGAAATCCCAACACTTGTAAAATATGCAGATATCGTTCCTTATCTGGTTGAAACACCACAGAAATTAAAAACTGATGTTCATTCCTTGGATGTGGAATCATCAAAGGGGAAAGATTGGTGTCGGTTGATCGACTGGCAAGCGGATGGTGAGAACCGAATTATTGCAGCCGCGCTGTACCGGGTCTCTGGTGCACCTTATGAAAATATTTTAAATTCTGTAAAAAAATACACCCTTGAGGAGAAAAACCGGGTATTGGATCATTTATTAGGAAAAGCCGGTAAATTTGATTCCCCATTAAGGGAGCTGGAGCATATTACATATACTTTCGATATTGTGATGGACCAAGGCGCTTATTTTGAAATTAAACGTCATCGAATGATGACCCAGACACCACAAGAGTTATCTTGCGGTTTAGGTTATGCTGTTCCCTCGATGTTGAGGACCGCTGGCTTTTATGATGAATATTGTGAATTGATGAGCAGTCTGGAAAAAAAATATCGCAAATTTGAAACAATAATCTCAAATGCAGCTGCATACATTGTTCCAAATGGTTTCAACAGGCGAGTATTAATGACATTGAATTTCAGGGAAGCGTACCAGTTATGTGCTTTACGCAGTGCCCCCAATGCTCACTTCTCAGCAAGAAGGGTTGCACAGAGAATGGCTGATGAGATTCGCTCAGTCCATCCTTCGCTTGGAAATTATATAAAAGTAAATTCGAGCGAATCCTGGAAAAGTGTCGAGCAGGACAATTTCATTTTTGTCTAGTTCGTAATTGATACTATTTATTCTGACCTGCAAGTAATGTGAAGTAAAAGATTGATCCCTGGTTATAGGTACTCTCAAACCATATACTTCCTTTCATCAGTTCCACCAATCTCTTAGAAATATATAAACCCAAACCTGTTCCAGGAATGTCCTGTCTCTGAGCGTCTTCAGCTCGAAAGTATCTTTGAAATATCCAGGCTTTGTCTTCTTCTTTGATACCCAATCCTGTATCTTCAATTGCGGTCTGGATATAAGTTTTTCCATTTTTTGTGATTTTTGTAACAATCACATCGATTTTTCCACCGGGGTAGGTGTATTTCGCTGCGTTCCCGATTAAATTTACGAGGATTTGCCCGGTTCTTTTTCTATCTGCATATACGGGTGGAATATCTGCATCAATATCAACATTAAATTGTAAATTCTTCTCATCAAACTTAGGACGTAAGAATTTGGTTAGTTCATCGATACAGGTGGAAACTGAAAAGGAGGTCATATCAAGTTTAAGCCGGTTAGAGTCAACTAAAGACATGTCCGAAAGGTCAGTGATCAAGTCACTCATTCGGGTAATATTTGCCTGAATTGTTGCTAGAAATTGTCTTTGTTGAGAATTTAAATCTCCCACAGCGTTACTCATTAATAATTCAGTATATCCTCGTATCGAGGATAAAGGATTTTTTAATTCGTGTGCCACCATAGATAAAATCTCACTCGAATGTTGAGAATTTTCTCCAGCTGGTGATGGGTTGATATCAACTAATTCGCTTAATAACGATTGATTCTTATCAGTTTTATTTGACATTAATAATGTTTTATCATCGAATACGTTATAAAGCAAATAAAAGATGAAATCTATCAGAGTATAATCATTTTTGATCACATCAATAATTTGAACACTGCGGAGATAAATTGTCGAAAGAACCGAAATTGGTCGTTGAACTAGTACCGCGGTCATGCTTTTTTTCCAACCTAAGATCCAACCTTAGTAAAAAAGATTGGGAGAAATTGCGGCAGTATACAATTGAAAAAGCACATAAGCAATGTGAAATTTGTTCGTCATATGGTAGAGGATCATCGTTAGAATGCCACGAAATTTGGCAATATGACGATGCAAATAATACTCAGAAACTAATTGGATTAGTGGCATTATGCAAAGCTTGCCATCGTTCCAAGCATATGGCACTCGCCCGACACAAAGGTTGGGAATTTATCGCAGAAGAACATTTAATGCGAATTAATGGGTGGGAAAGAACAACGATGGATCTCTACCTTGAAGAAGCTTTTCGGATTTTCGAACTACGCAGCGAAAGAAATTGGAATCTGGATATTTCGTGGCTTGAAAATTTTGATGTAATCATCCCAGATATTTTGGATAGGTTTTAGGTTTACAAAGAACTTAGTTGCGAAGGATTATTTAATGGAAAACAAAATGAAAGTTTCTGTCATTGGATTAGGTGGTATCGCTAAAAAGGGGTATCTGCCCATATTAACTGCTGATGATTTTCTGGAGTTACAATTTTTCTCAAGATCCCAATCCTCAATTCAAAAAGCACAGGCTATTTGGAAAATTGAAAAATCAGCGGAAGATTTATCCGGTGTTATTAAATGGAAACCGGATGCGGCTTTTGTTCTCACCAATTCTGCAGCGCATTATGAGATTGTAAAAAAGCTATTAGCAAATGATATTGATGTTTTTGTTGAAAAACCTGCTACTTTGCATGTTGATCAGACTATTGAATTAGCAGAATTAGCCGAGAGTAACAACAAGATTTGCATGGTTGGCTTTAACCGCCGGTATACTCCAATCCATCAACGGGGAAAAGAATACTGGGGCAGCCGTAAAATCGAATTGGCAGAATTCACAAAATTACGAGCAAAACCATTTCATGATGATATTCGAAGTCACATTTATGACGACACAATCCATTTATTGGATTCCATGAGATATTTTTGTGGTGAAGTCAGGTTAGCTCACAAAGAAATTCGCATAGATGAACACCTGGTCACTTGTACAGGGATGTTTAATCTTGAAAAGGGTGGTGTTGCTGTTATAAAAAACTGCATGCGTAGTGGCGAGTGGAGGGAAAATTATATTCTTTCGGGAGATGGATTAACAATGGAAATTGACTTATTTTCGAAGTTAACCATCTTTCAGGGAGATGAACAGCGCAGTTGGATGGAAAACTATCCGGGTGGTAGTGAGATCTTAGCTGGAAGAGGTTTTCTCGGAGAGATCAATCATTTCTTGAATTGCATAAAGACTCGACAAAACCCTCAAACAGATCTTGCGGATTCCGTCAAAACCCAGATATTGGTTGAATCATTCACCGATGGCTGATTTTAGACTTCTAATCTATGAAGCGGTATTTTATTAATGCCCAAACCGCGAAGAACGCATCGCTCATATGAATTTTTTTCCCTTGAGAGTAGTCTCTCGGGTTGAATTCAATTGGCACTTCATAAATACGAATTTTACGTTTGAGAACTTTTGCAGTAAATTCGGGCTCAAAGTCAAATCGCTTGGAATGGAGTGGGATATCTTTAATTACCTCACGCTTAAAAACTTTGTATCCAGTTTCCATATCACTGAGGATATTGTTATAGAGGATGTTTGTCATAAAAGTGAGTAGTTTGTTTGCAACCATGTTCCAATAAAGAATTGGACGGCGGGCGCCTCCCAGAAAACGTGATCCATATACAATATCTGCAATCCCTTCCTGAATTGGCCGTAAAAGGTGAGGATATTCTCGCGGATCATATTCCAAATCTGCGTCCTGGATGATGATGACGTCTTTTGTTGCTGCTTTAATACCTGTCACAACTGCAGCACCTTTTCCCTGGTTCACTGGATGAAGAATGACCCGAATCTGCCCGGTCTTTTCAATTTCAGCAAGCTTTTCACGGGTTCCATCTTTTGAACCATCATCCACTACGACAATCTCATCCACCAAATTTGTTGCCTTTACCCTGCGGATAATTTCTTCGATTGTTTGTATTTCGTTATAAACAGGAATTACGACAGAAATTTGCATAATTGGATTATATGCAACCATACCTAATAGAGCAAGCAACTGAACATACTGAATAAATTGTCCAGATAGTATTTGGTTAGAAATCACTGGCGTGCTATAATTTGTTGGGGAAAGTAATATTATTTAATCCCAAAGATATTTTTATTGGAGGTTAATCGAATGAGTCCGGTAGATAAACATCAACCTGATCCCAAAACTGCAACTGCTGCGGCAAATATGCCTTTTTTCCCACCACCTATTACCCGTATAGAAGACACGGGTCTCTCGCCGCTTTGGCTTCAAGACCTTATTCTTAAAGTATTTTATTATCAGGGATACCTTACCGGTTTTAAATTAGCTGAAGAAATTGCGTTACCATATGTCGGTGTCGTAGATCTGCTTTTGGAAGTGTTGAAAAGAGAGAAGCTGGTTGAGGTCAAAACATCTCAAGCTGGTTTAGGTGAAGGGGCGTATCAATGGGCGATCACCGGATTAGGAATTGCCAGAGCGAGAGAAGCTCTTGAAAGAAGCCAATATGCTGGACCTGCCCCTATCCCCATAAGTATTTATAACGAATCACAACGGAAACAAAGCCGGGGACGCGTATTGGTGAATGAGAAGATCATGCGTCAAATATTAAGCAGTTTAATTCTTTCAGAAAAGACATTTAAACGGATTGGTCCTGCACTTAATTCAGGAACTTCCATATTCCTTTATGGTCCTCCTGGAAATGGAAAGACGACCATAGCCAGAGCGATCGGAAATCAGGTACTCACGCAGAACATATATATTCCTTATTCCATTTACATCGACGGACAGGTTGTTAAACTCTATGATTCTGTAAATCATCAAATCGCTCCTGATGAAGAGGTGACGTATTCTGGAACAGGTACACTGCGTGGTGTTCGTCGAGATCCACGTTGGGTAAAAATTCGCAGACCATTTATCGTGGTTGGTGGTGAACTTAGTCTGGCCGGTCTCGACCTGGTTTTTGATGATGTCCATAAATATTATGAAGCACCTTTCCAGGTGAAGGCAAATGGCGGCATCTTCCTTATCGATGACTTTGGTAGACAACAGGTTAGACCACGCGACTTACTCAATCGTTGGATCGTACCACTGGAAAATCGGATTGACTTTCTCACCTTGCACACTGGAAGAAAAATTGAAGTGCCTTTTGATGTTTTAGTTGTCTTCTCAACGAACCTGCCCCCAAAAGATCTCGTGGATGAGGCTTTCTTAAGAAGATTGCGTCACAAAATTGAAATTGGTGATCCTTCCTACGAAGACTATCGGGAAATATTCAAGCGAGTAGCCGCAGATAAGAAAGTTGTCTATAACGATCAGGCGCTTGCTCATTTGCTGCAGGAATGGTACATCAAGAAAGACCGAAAATTACGTGCTTCTCATCCGCGTGATCTATGCGATCAGATCGTCGATATTTCCAAATATGAGGGTATCGAATCTGCGATGACTAATGACCTGATTGACCGGGCAGCGGAATCCTATTTTGTAGACTTATAAAGGTGAAGAAATGCAGCAACCATTAATATATGCTCATCGTGGAGCTTCTGCTCATGCGCCTGAAAATACCATCTCTGCGTTCCTTTTAGCGATTGAACATGGGGCAGATGGAATCGAATTTGATGTTAAAGTAACACGAGACGGTAAAGTGATCGTATTACACGATCAAACGTTGCAAAGGACCACGACAGGATCGGGTGATTTAAAAAACTTCACATACGATGAACTCCGAAAATTGGATGCAGGCTCAAAATTCTCAACAAAATACAGTAATGAAAAATTACCAACTCTTGAAGAAGTATTCGAAGCCGTCGGGAATCGGATTGGAGTAAATATTGAATTGACCAATTACGCCACCCCGGGAGATGACCTTATCGAAAAAGTTGCCAGTATTTTAGCGTCAGTGAAGGATACATCAAAGGTGATGTTTTCGTCATTCAACTGGGGTAACCTTAAGAAAGCACGTAAGTTATGTCCGGGAATTCCTTGTGGAATACTAGCTTTACCTGGCATAGCCGGTTGGCTCAGCCGGTCATATTTCACCCGAAATGTTCCTCATGAAGCTGTCCACCCCTACTTTGCTGATGTCTCCAAAAACTCAGTACAAAATTGGCATCGTCAAGGGTTTAATGTGAACATTTGGACAGTAAATGATCCCAAGGAGATGCTTCGATTGAAGGATATTGGGGTGGATATGATCATGACAGATGATCCTACATTGGCAAAATCAACGATTCAACGTTCTTAAAGATAGCCTGAATTGATGTTTGGTAATGAAAATATCCTAAATGTAGATTGACCCCGCATCAATGGTAATAATAGACGATGTAAAACTGGTGGCCAATCAACCAAAATACTAACAACGATCAATAATGTGGGTGATTAGTACTACAAGGAAAATGTTCTAATAATCCTTCAGCTAAATATTAAATTAATCATGGGGAAAAAATGAACTTACTGGAGCATGACGAGCTGTATGTCTCAATGGTAAAATAAGGCCATTGTTATTCATCAATGTTTTTCGGTGGAATCTTCGCCAGGAAAACACATCATAGTAAAAATAGAAGTATTTATAATCATGAGAGATATTTTCCACAAACTCCAAATACCATTATTTAGACTCATTGTGAGTATTCTGATATTTGGATTCTTGGTTTCTCCTATTCAAACAATAAATGCTACGACTGGTAATCAAGATAATCTTCCTTTATTAAGTGCACAAAAATTATTGGCAGAACTAAGTCCAAAAGAAAAAGTTGGTCAACTTTTATTGGTGACTTTTAACGGAATAGATACTACTGAACAATCACAAATCAACTCGCTCATATCCAGGCACTATATTGGTGGAGTAGTTTTACAGAGAAAAAACGATAATTTCGTTGGTGGAGATTCCACGGTCCAATCGGCATATGACCTAATTGCCAACCTGCAAACCATCAAATGGCAAAGCACTCAGGCGAACGGAGATACTTCCGGGAATAGTTCTGATTTACCCGTTTATATACCATTATTCATCGGTGCCTCACAGGAAGGTGATGGTCCCCCGAATTCTCAAATTATCTCCGGCTTTACTCAGATTCCAAATGAAATGACTATTGGGGCTACCTGGAATCCTGATTTGGCTGAACAGAACGGTGAGATTCTTGGTAATGAGTTAAGTAATATTGGGATCAATCTATTACTCGGACCATCACTGGATGTGCTTGAACTTCCTCTACAAGAAGGCGGGGAAGACTTGGGAACTCGCACATTTGGAGGTGACCCATATTGGGTAGGCGAAATGGGAAAGGCTTTTATCCGAGGATTACACCAGGGCAGCGAAAATAAGGTGGCGGTAATGGCAAAACACTTTCCCGGTCGAGGTGGATCTGATCGCCCGACTGAAGAAGAAGTTGCCACAGTTCGAAAATCTCTTGAGCAATTAAAACAGATCGAACTAGCTCCATTCTTTGCGGTAACCGGTACAGTTGATGATCCAATGGCAATTACTGATGGGTTACTCGTTTCACATATACGCTACCAGGGTTTCCAGGGAAATATACGAGTCACAACCCGACCGGTCAGTTTCGATCCGGCTGCTTTATCTCAAATTCTCAGTCTGCCTCAATTTTCCAGTTGGCGAGACTCTGGAGGGCTCATTGTCAGTGATGATTTAGGAAGTACAGCAGTACGAAAGTTTAATGACCCCACAATGCTTAACTTTGATTCTCGCCAAACTGCCCGTAATGCCCTTTTAGCAGGGAATGACATCCTATACGTAGATGATTTTACGGACAGCAGTGATAAAGATACATATTCATCTATTATCCGCACTTTGGATTACTTTACCCAAAAATACAACGAAGATCCCACTTTTGCTCAACGTGTAGATGCATCCGTACTTAGAATTCTTACCCTCAAATATAAACTTTACCCGAACTTTAATATTAATTCAGTTGTACCTCTAGAATCGGGATTGCCAGGCATAGGATCAGAAAACCAGGCGATCCTGGACACCTCACAATCTTCTGCTGCTTTGATCAATCCATCAGTAATTGAACTTCCTAATGTTCTACCTGATCCACCCGGTTATCAAGATCGTATTGTATTCTTAATGGATCTCGACTGATTATCAGCAATGCAGCACATGTGAATATCAAACTTCACTTGCGGCCGACTCAATGAAGAATGCTGTCATAAGGCTTTATGGACCAACTGCCGGAAGTCAGGTAAATCAGCTTAGACTTTCCGGTTATTCTTTTAAAAGTGTAGCAGAGTGGCTCAATGGTATTGAACCACCGGTTAATTTCGTATCTGATTTTCAACAAGCGAATTGGGTGGTTGTTGGCCTTCAAAATATTGATGTAAACAGGCCATACTCTCTTGCATTCAAACATCTTCTCGCTGAACGTCCCGAATTATTAAGGAATAAAAAAGTTATTGTTTTCGCATTCAATGCTCCATATTACCTGGATGCTACCGACTTATCAAAAGTAACTGCTTATTATGCACTCTACTCAAAATCTCAGCCGTTTATAGATTTGGCTGCACGGATATTATTCCAGGAGGTTTCTCCACAAGGAGCATCGCCAGTCTCTATTCCTGGTGTGGGTTATGATTTGATCAAAGCGACGATGCCCGATCCAAACCAAGTGATCCCGCTCATGGTGGACCTACCGGTACAAATTGAGAATACACCGGCTGCAGATATCACTCCAGAATCATTGCCTATACAAAAGTTTAAACTGGGAGATACAATTCCAATACGGACTGGAGTGATACTAGATCACAACCAACACCCGGTCCCTGATGGCACGCTGGTCAGATTCATTATCAGAACTGAAGCAGATTCTAGTACAACTCAACAAATAGAAGCAACGACAATTGGTGGGGTTGCCAGAGCTGCCTACAGGATTCCTGTAAATGGATTCATTGAAATACGAGTGACCAGTGAGCCTGCATTAATTTCAGAAATACTGCGATTAGATATTCCTCTCGGTGAAGGTGCAGGTGTAACTGCAGTTGCCCCAACTCCCATCCCCAGTTCAACACCGATTCCCAGCGAGACTCCTGCCATCACCGCAACCGTAACACCAGATACTTTAGTCGAGAACACCGGACAACCCACTTTTTGGGAATGGCTATTGGTTGTGTTAATAATTGGTATCACCGGGACATTGGTATATACCCTGGGTAAAAGAATTCACTCCATCCGTTGGGGTGTGCGTTGGGCGTTTTGTTCCATTATTGGGGGACTTACAAGTTATATTTACCTAACTGGTAGGATGCCCGGTGGCGAAGCTTGGTTAAAATTAACTGGGACGACTGGATTACTCATTGTTGTAATTTTGTGTATGAGCTTGGGGTTTGCTGTAGGAATTTTATGGCATACAGTAACAGGACGACCAGGTAATTAATGATTTATTAGAGTCACCAGCAAACTGATTCCAACCATTGCAATTGTTGCAAAAAAAAGATACTTTTCCGGTTTTGTTGTTAAGAAATCCTGAAACTTTACTAATGGTTGTGTATGATGCGTCCTGGTGGATGGTATGTAATCACCCAACAGCGATTGACGGAATTCTTCAATTGATTGCGGACGCTCATTTGGGTGTAAACCCATTGCCCATAAAATGGCGCGTTCAGTCCGTAAACTTATATTTGGATTAATCTGGCGTGGAAGAACCATGCTTTCAGGGTGGAGAAAACGCTCACGTGCGTCCATTGGTTGTTGATTGGTCAGGATATGATAAAGTGTTGCACCAAAGGAGTAAATGTCAGATCTGGTATCTGTGTGACCACTATCCCCGCCATACTGTTCCAATGGGGTATAAAGAGCTGTACCTCGTCCCTGTAAAATCGTAATGGTCACCTCACCAGGTGATGCTAATTTTACCAATCCAAAATCCACCAGTTTAAGGAAATTGGATGGTGTAATTTTTAAATTTCCGGGTTTAATATCCCGGTGCAGGATAGGTGGGTCTTGTCCATGTAAATAGCTTAAGGCGTCTGCAAGTTGGCTGCCCCATTCAATAACATCTTTTTCAAGTAAAAATGTCTCAGCTTTTCGGGCTTCCATCATCATTGTGCGCAAATCTTTACCCGGGACATAATCCATTACCAGGTAGTCGCATGGACCAATGGAAAAATAATCAGATACTTTTGGTAAATTGGGATGATCCAGGCGGGCTAAAACAGTAGCTTCACGAAGGAATTGGTCACGCGCTTGTCGAATAAGGTCATCAGGCAGTGTTTTGTCGTGTTCAACTTCTTTAACAGCGCACTGGCGGCCTTCAAGGCGCAGATCATCCGCCAGGTAGATGCTTCCCATACCGCCCTGTCCGATGATCCTGCAAATTTTATACCTGGCGTGTAAGACCTCCCCAGCTTTTAGTGAGACCGGCATTGGACCTTCCAGTTACTACCATAATTAATATTGATCATGAATATCGGCGTCGATCGATATTGCCTTTATGGTGATTTCTGTTATATTATACCTTATTAGATAATTGGATTACTTCCTTTCTAAGATCGAGGTGAGCTAATGGTTGACAGGGGTGAAGAAATACCGGTTCTGATCGGCCAAAGTGGACCGATCAATGGCCAACGCTGGACAATCACTAAGACAATGGTAATTGGCAGGGATGTATCTTGCGATATTGTTATTCCAGACCGTCAGATATCAAGATTCCATGCGAATTTAATGCCGGCTGCTAATGGAACCATTTTAGAAGACCTTGGCAGTAAAAATGGCACATATTGCAATGGGCAAAAAGTTGAAACCTCGGTCATGTTAGCAGACGGAGATCTTGTCCAGATGGCTCTGGTGCAACACTTTGTATTTTTAAGCTCAGAATCGACTTTGCCACTGGATGCGAGTCAACTCCCGGTAGGTCAAAAACGAACTGGCAAGCTACACTTTGATAACCGTTCCAGGCGTGTTTGGATCGGGCAAAACGAAGTTATTCCACCACTATCTGCATCACAACTACGATTGCTGCAACTGCTTTACGAACAAGAAGGAGCGGTCGTTTCCAGAGATGAATTGATTACAAAAGTTTGGGGGGCAGATGAAGCGGTAGGTGTTTCAGACCAGGCATTTGATGCGCTTGTGCGGAGATTACGACAAAGGTTATCCAGCATTGACTCTGAGCACAATTACATTACAACACTACGGGGATATGGCGTTAAATTCGAAAATAATCCCGAATGATTTTGCATTTTAAAGATTTGCTCGAAAGATAAATTATGGGGAAAAGTATGTGATTTTTTATGATTTATAGTTAATTGGTTGATTTGGATCTATATCCATTCATTTTTCTATAGTGCTAAAAACTTTTACATTACCCCATAATAGGATTAATGCTTTCTTTATGGGAATCTATTACCAAACCATTTACAACATTAAATAGAAGAATATTAAACCGGATAATTTTCCCATCGTAATTCTTGTATGGAAGAATATTTCGATTAATTAATGATGATTTATAAATGGTTTTTTCGGGGTATATAAATGGACTTGGTTAAAGGTGCTCCATTAATGATCATGGCACTCGCTGCGATAATTTCCTTAAGTGTCGCGAGTTACTCCTATTTAAGGCGAACATCATCAAATAGAATAATATTTGTATTGCTTATGTTAGCTACAGCAGAATGGGCATTGTCTTCTCTTGCTGAATTCTCAGTTGTAGGTATTCAGGCGAAAATCTTCTGGTCGAAAGTGTCATATTTCGGAATCGCAACGGTCCCTGCCTTATGGCTCCTTTTTTGTGGAGAATATACTCAGCGTTCATTTTGGGTTGATTCAAAACGAAAAATTCTACTCTTCGTTATTCCTTTATTAATAGTCTGTTTGGTGATGACAAATGAAATGCATGGTTTGGTTTGGCCAAAAATTGTACCAATTTCAAAAGAAGTAGGTGCATGGCTAATATATGATCATGGAATTGGTTTCTGGGTCCATGCTATATATTCATATTTATTGTTGATTGTAGGTACTGTGTATTTGATTTTCTTTGCAATGAAGTCATCAGGTTTATATAAAAAACAAATAGCAATTATGATCGGAAGTGCTTTTATTCCCTGGATTGCAAATGCACTTTACCTATTCAAACTTAATCCATGGCCGGAGCTTGACCTGACTCCCCTAGCTTTTTCATTTACTGGTTTGATGGCTCTTTGGGCAATGTCTTCATATGGGATGTTTGATCTCGCCCCAATTGCCAGAGATGCATTGATCGAAAGAATTAATGACGGAATTCTCGTTGTCAGCAAAGACAATATTCTGATTGATATTAATCCAGCTGCTTGCGAAATGTTAAAATGTAAATCGTCCAAGGTTGTCAATAAACCTTTAATCAACATATTAACAGGATGGGAAGAATATTTTAACGAATTCAAAGATAAGATTAACTTTGATGAAGAATTAGCCTTGGCAGATCAAACTTGGCTACGATTACGAATATCACCATTGTTCAACAGAAAAAATGAAATTCACGGAAAACTAATTGAATTACAAAATATAACCAAACGAAAATTGGTTGAAGCGGAATTGGGAACACAACGAGATTTTTTTTCCCAGGCAATGGGTACTTTGGCGAATGGAGTTGCTGTAACGGATATTAACGACGATCTGGAATACATAAATCCAGCTTTTTCAAAGATGATAGGTTATTTGCCAGTAGATATAGCTAAAAGGAAGTTGATTACATTTATTTCACCAAAGGATCATCAAAATTTCATAAAATCAAAATATTTTCCCACCCAAACCAGGGTAAATAAAATTGAATTAGATATCATCGGGAAGAACAACCAATTAACCCCGGTGCTTATGACCCTGGTCCCTAAAACAAATATGGGATCTGTTAGTGGAACAATCATTTCAATTACAGATATGAGTGAACAAAAAAGGATAGAGGAAAACCTAAAATACCGGGAGAAATTTGAAAATGAATTAGTTCAGCTTTCTACAAAATTTGTAAATCTATCTTATTCCGAAACGGACATTGCTTTTGATGAAGCATTGGAAAAAATTGGTGATTTTTGTAAAGTCGATCGCTCATATACATTCAAAATTCAAAAGAATGGTGAGTTTATGAGCAATACCCACGAATGGTGCAGAGCTGGAACATCTTCTGAAATTCAAAATCTTCAGAATATTCCCTGTAATGTTTTACCAATGTGGATGAAAAAATTAAGACAATTCAAAAATATTTATATTCCGAATGTAGGCGAATTATCAGATGATTGGAATACTGAGCGTGATATTTTACAACCACAGGGAATAAAATCATTAGTTGTTGTTCCTATGGTTTACAGCAATGCTTTGATCGGATTTGTAGGTTTTGATTCCGTAAATGAATTTAGGTCTTGGAAAGAAGAAGAAATCCATTTGTTACGTATTATGGGGGATATCTTTGCCAGGGCAATAATGAGCAAGGAAGCTGAACAAGCATTGATGGATTCAAACCAGCAATTACAGGAATCAATTGAAGTTGCTAACCAAATGGCAGTTCTTGCGGAAGTTGGAAGTCAAGCTAAAGGACAATTTCTGGCGAACATGAGTCACGAAATTAGAACTCCAATGAATGGTGTGATTGGAATGACCGGATTGCTGCTCAATACCCACCTGACTGTAGAGCAGCGGAGATTTACCAACAATATCATGATTAGTGCTGAATCACTATTGGCTATTATTAACGATATTTTGGATTTCTCCAAAATTGAAGCAGGAAAATTTAGTATTCGATATCATGAATTCTACCTTTCTAATCTGCTTGAAGGAATTGGGAATATGTTTTCGTACCGAGCACAAGAAAAAGGTCTTGAATTAATTATCAAGACTGATCCGAATATTCCTAACTGTTTAATTGGCGATGGGGATCGGTTAAAGCAGGTACTTACCAATTTAGTTGGTAATGCTATTAAATTCACCAATTCTGGGGAAGTCACTTTAAATATTAAGATCATTGATACGTTAGAAAAATCTATTAGTTTACGTTTTGAAACCATTGACACTGGCATTGGAATATCTAATGACCAAATGCAAGGATTATTCCAACCTTTCACTCAACTTGATTCCTCATCAACAAAAACCTTTGGAGGAACAGGTTTGGGATTATCTATATCAAAAAAACTAATTGAGATTTTAGGCGGAGAGATTGGTGTAGAAAGTGAATTTGGAATGGGTTCAACCTTCTGGTTTACCATGAATCTGAGTCAACCCGATTTTTATCAGGATGATATTATCCAAGCTGAAGAGAATCTCGAAAAATTAAAGGTACTGGTTATTGACGACAATAAATCTCAATTGGCTAATGTTTCAGAGTTACTTGAGGAGTATGGTATTAAAAGTACCAGTATCTCTAATCCCGGTAACGTAATAAGTAAAGTACAGCAAAATGAAATACCCCTGGACCAATATAATATTATATTTCTTGATTATCACATGCCTGTCATTAATGGACTAGAGTTAGCAAAGGTGATCACTAAAAAATATCCTTCCTATCCATTCCGGATAATCCTAATGATCAATGGTGGAGACACAATTGACAACTCTATTCTTGATGATGCTGGAATATACTCGGTAATTTATAAACCAATATGTCGCAAAAATATTTACCAGAACCTTCTGTCGATCAGAGAAGATAAACTAGAAAAAAACTATTCCGTCTCTGGGAATAAACAATCCGGGTTACAAGACAGTAATCCCGAATTAATAGGTCATCAAAATACTTGGATCCTGCTTGCAGAAGATAATATTATTAACCAAGAAGTAGCAAAAACAATATTACAGAAAAAAGGTTTTTCAGTTGATACTGTTTGTAATGGACAGGAAGTCATTGATTCAATAAAGGATAAATCATTTTCCCTCATCCTTATGGATCTACAGATGCCTGGAATGGATGGTTTGGTAGCCACAAGTATTATCCGTTCTGACGCACGTAATATTTATAATCGAAATATCCCAATAATTGCCATGACAGCTAACGCGATGCGTGGAGATCAGGAAAAATGCATTTTAGCGGGTATGAATGATTATATTTCCAAGCCATTTGACCCACATGAACTAATTGATAAAGTAAATTATTGGTCAAGATATTCGAGGAGTACATCACTAGAAAAAGATCAAATACCAATAGTTCAAGAAACAATCGAAACGGAAAAGGAAGTTGGTTTAAGAAATCATTTTGTTCAAGAAACCATAAATGATAGGATTCATCTTCCAATAATTCAACTTGATAAGTTAGTTGATCGATTAATGGGAGATAAAGACCTGGCTTATCAAATGCTACAAAAAGCAAGTGGCAATTTGATTATTGAACTATCCAATTTGGATAAAACAATACTTGATCACGATGCGGAATCTCTAATGAAACTTTCTCATAAAATGAAAGGTAGCTTTAGCAATCTATCTGTGGAAAGTCTACGGAAGGGATTTGAAGACCTGGAAATCGCAGGTAAGAATTCTGATTGGAACAATATCCCTGACCTATATAAATTATTATTGGTCAACACAAATTATTTCACTATAGAAGTTGATCGTATCGTTTACGAGATGGTTGGTGAAAAGAATTTATAAGGCGAGAAAAAATGAAAATTTTGGTTGTTGATGATGATGAGATGGCATTAATTGTTGCAAAGAAAGTTCTCCAGTCGGAAGGTCATGAAGTATTCCTTGCGGATGACGGGGAATTTGCCTTAAATCAACTTGTAAAGAATGGGATTCAGGTGATAATTTCCGATTGGAATATGCCCATAATGAATGGGGTAGAACTATGCAAACGCATCAAGGATAATTCCGGTTTTGGATTTATTTACTTTATTATTGTTACGTCTCGAAGCAGCAAGGATGATTTAATCGAAGGGTTGTCAGCTGGTGCAAATGATTTCATTTCCAAACCATTCGAACCAGTTGAACTCCTTCTCCGAATACGTAACGCTGAAAAGATACTGGCGATGGAAACAACGTCGTTGACATTATTTAGCCTGGCAAAACTTGCAGAATCAAAAGATATAGATACAGGACACCACCTGGAACGTATTCGTGAGTATTCACGTGCCCTTGCGGATGAGATGATGACAGATCAGGATTTGCGAACAAAAATCCATCCAAAATTCCCTGAAATGCTTTACGAAACCAGCCCACTGCATGATATTGGAAAAGTTGGAATACCAGATACTGTTTTATTGAAGCCTGCCAGTTTAAGTGACTTAGAGTGGAAAGTAATGAAAAGCCATACAGAAATTGGTGCTAACACACTCGGGGAAGTTGTCGAGAAATACCCAAATGCAGAATTCATGAAAATCGCAAAAGAGATTGCTTGGAGTCACCATGAGCGATGGGATGGAAACGGATATCCACGTGGCTTAACTGGTGAAGATATACCCCTGGCAGCAAGAATTGTGGCTCTGGCTGATGTTTATGATGCAATAACTATGAAGAGAGTCTATAAATCCGCAATGCCTCATGATATTGCAAAAGGAATTATTATCAGTGAAAGCGGAAGTCACTTTGACCCGAAGATCGTGGATGCCTTTCTAGTTATCGAATCAAAGTTTATCGAAATTAGAAAACTATTCGCTGAATAGAAATAATTATTTAGTAATTGAGTAAATTTGAAACAATACTAAACATCCAGATTACGTACATCATGCGCATGAGTGGTAATAAAGCGGGTCCGTGGCGGAACAGCTTCTCCCATCAGCATGTCAAAGGTACGATCGGCTTCTGCGGCGTCGTCTATGCCAACGATCAGCATGGTCCGGTTTTCGGGGTTCATAGTGGTTTCCCACAATTGAGTGGGATTCATTTCGCCCAGACCTTTATAGCGTTGTAAATTTGCTTTTTCTGCTGGGACGCCTAATTCCTTTAATACTTTATCCTTTTCATTATCATTGTATGCATAGCGGACCTTGTCTTTATGGCTCATACGATACAAGGGTGGCTGAGCGATGAACAAATGACCTTCATCAATAATGCTCTGCATATAACGGAAGAAAAACGTGAGCAATAATGTACGGATATGGCTGCCGTCAACATCAGCATCGGTCATGATCACGATCTTGCCATACCGCAAACCTGAAATATCAAACCCGTCGCCAATACCAGTTCCCAGCGCTGAAATCAAAGCCCGGACTTCGTTATTCCCAAGTATCTTGTCCAACCGGGCGCGTTCAGTGTTAAGGATCTTACCGCGTAAGGGGAGAATCGCCTGAAAATGGCGGTCGCGTCCCTGTTTGGCAGAACCACCTGCGCTGTCTCCTTCAACGATATAAAGTTCAGTTTTAGTTGGGTCGCGGTCAGAACAATCTGCAAGTTTGCCTGGAAGCGTCATGCTTTCAAGTGCAGATTTACGAATGACCAAATCCCTGGCCTTACGGGCAGCATCACGGGCACGGGCAGATGTAAGGCATTTTTGAATGATCGCCCTGGCGGCCTGAGGATTTTCTTCCAGAAATCGTGCAAACCCTTCACCTACAACCTGGGTGACATACGTTTGAGCTTCAGGGTTCATCAATTTGACTTTTGTCTGACTTTCAAATTGTGGATCAGGATGTTTGATACTAACAATTGCTGTCATTCCTTCGCGGGTATCATCACCCGTAAAGTTGGGATCGGCTTCCTTGAGCAACCCGGAACGGTGACCATAATCATTGATCACTCGGGTGGTAGCTGTCCGCAGACCGGTAAGATGGGATCCACCATCAATGGTATTGATCGTGTTTGCAAATGAATATACCGATTCAGAATATGAATCTGTATATTGAATTGCAGCTTCGATATTGACTCCTTCGACCTCTTTTTCAATATAGAAGACCGGATGCAGTTGTTCCCGGTTGCGATTCAAATAACGTACAAATGAATTAATTCCACCTTCAAAATGGAAGGTCATTTCTTTCTGAGTCCGTTCATCCATCAAGTGAATGGTAACACCCCGGGTGACGAAAGACATTTCACGGAAACGTTGGATTAGTGTATCAAAGCGGTAATCCAGTTCAGGATCTTTGAAAATCTGCGGGTCAAATTTGAATGTTGTCTTGCTGCCTGTTTTATTTGGGTCGCACTTTCCAATAACCTTTACTGGTTCCTGGGGAATTCCCCGTACATATCTTTGAAAATGAACCTGTCCTCCCCGCCGAATTTCCACCTCACACCATTCGGAGAGAGCGTTTACCGCAGAAACACCAACACCATGAAGTCCACCAGATACTTTATAGCTTCCACCGCCGAATTTACCGCCAGCGTGAAGGATGGTCATTACTACTTCAAGAGCCGACTTCTTTTTCTCAGGGTGGATATCCACAGGGATACCACGGCCATTATCTTCCACAGTCACGCTGCTGTCAGCATGGATGGTAATCTCAATTCGATCACAATACCCGCCCAGGGCTTCATCTATTGAATTGTCGACGACCTCATATACCAGATGGTGTAAGGCTTTTAGATCTGTTCCACCGACATACATACCAGGTCTGCGTCGGACAGCCTCGAGACCTTCCAATACCTGGATCTCTTTTGCTCCATACGAACTGATTGTTGATGAATCGTTCATTAATTCTCCCGTTAATTTACTTTCGGTAACTCTGAAGCGGTTGCTGGAGAGAGGTTATTTTTTGTAATGATGGATTGAATCCATTTGATACCATCGCGATAATAAACAAAAATTGCAGCCGTCAGGCTGGTGTTTACCAGGGCATGACCAGCTATTCCGATCAAAGAAAACCATGAATTTTCCTTGGGTATTTGCCAAAGAAGGTCCAATCCTTGAGCGATGATGATCACCGCAATGAAGAATAGTCCTGAGGATGGCAAGGCGAATCTCACCATGCGGATACTTGAAAGGAGAGCTTTTAAGACAGATTGATGCTGCATAAAAATTACTTGGGGTGTATACAACATTGGCGTAATGACCCAGATCAGTATCAACCCACCTGCGAATAATGCAATCTGTCCTAGAATTGGTGAAATCAGAGATAAAAATGAAACCAGCATTAACGTTGGAAATATAATTATGACGATGAAAATCACACAAATAATAGTCAGATATAAGAGTTGCAATGTCTGCCATCCAATTGAGCCCGGTGTGACTTGAGCTTTATCGGAGGATGTTATCCGATTAATTGAAGTTATAGTAATAACTTGACCCAATCAATCCGATCAACCCTACAACAAGCCATATCATGAAAAGCGCTGGAATAATTTCTGGCTTCCAGGATTATGGGTGAGCCTAATGGATTTGTTACCGGAGAAATAATTAGCCATCAAGCTGGGTATTCCTACTGGAAGGGTGCGAATTGCTGAAAAAATATTAAATCGATCGGCCAGGAGGTAATAAATATCCTTCGTAGCAGAAAATATTTGTGCAAATTCACCACTTTGTAATTCACTTGGTAACTTTACCGTCTCTAATAGTGGTTGAAGTAAAACCTTAATTCGAAGATGCGGTCCAAACCAGAGGATTAGATCCAGGATAATGGGCAGAATTATTAATTCGATATGATTGGCTACTGCTTCAAACCCCGCCAGTAGGCTGGGAATAAGCTTTGGCTTTAGTGATAGATTGAGATCAGGTTGGTTTATCATACAATCTTATATTTTACCATAAGGAGGTTTCCGAGTAAAATGTAACAGATGGAGAAGCACACACATCTTCCAGACCCAAGCCAATTAAGCATGCTTACAGGTGTCATTCTTATAGCATATGCTATATCACAATACCTTACAGTACCAATAAATCAGGTTGCCATACAACTCCCAGGTCTATATATACCCATCAATATCGAATTTCGAAACCTGGTATCAATAACTGTAGCCGTTCTTGCTTCTGCAGGTATGGATTGGGTTATTTCGGGTCACCCGCATAATCCGGGGAAAGACCGATTGCACCACTGGTTAATACCCTCAATGACGGCGTGGGTAATAGGTATCCCCCTTTTTTCGATACCGATAGGACCGACCTGGTGGGGAATGTTTCTCATTGGTGGTTTATTATTGGTAATGGTAATTCTATCGGAGTATATTTCTGTCGATCCTGATGATACACGACTCACTTTTGTAAGTATTGGACTCTCAGCCCTTTCCCTTGTACTATTCTTAATCCTGGCGGTTAGTATTAGGGCTAACGGAGCAAGGCTTTACCTTGTATTACCTGCAATAGGAATCGGAAGCGGTCTGGTATCTCTGAGGATCTTTTATCTTCGTTCCGGAAGAAGCTGGCAGTATGCCTGGAGTCTTTGCATTTCACTTTTATTAGCCCAATTTGCCGCCGGCTTACATTATTTGCCTCTGTCTCCTGTTCAATTTGGTTTGATTTTAGTGGGAATCTTGTATGGATTAATTTCGATATCTGAATCTGTCATCCAAAACCGTTTCTCAAAGCGGGTTTTTCTTGAACCTGCGATTATTTTTATTGTCATATTAGTTCTGGTATTGATCCTCGGATAACCAATACCAAAGATTTGAAATGAAAAGTCTGATCCTTCCTGTTAGTATTCATTCAAAGATTATTTCCAATTTGGAAAAGCATTTACCGGAAGAAGCCTGTGGTTTGATCACCGGAAAAGGAAATCTGGTGAGGCATCATTTTTCCATCACTAATGGATTGCATTCTCCGTATAGATTTCAGATGGATGGTAGCGAAATGCTTCGCGTTTTTGAGTGGTCGGAAAAACATGACCAAATGTTGCTTGGGATTTATCACAGTCATCCAAATGGGCCAGAAACCCCCTCACAGACTGATCTTGAGGAGGATTATTACCCTGGTGTGATAAAATTAATCGGTTCTAAATCATCTGCCCAATGGGAATTAAAAGCATATTTAAACAAAAACTCTGGATATCTGCAAATACCTTTGGTCATCAAATAATGATGGTTCTTCGGGAATCCTAATTAATTAACCAGGGTTAATAAATATATAATTCGGGAACAATTTATGATTACCTTAAAGATAATTACTGTTTTCATGCTCGCTTATTTGGTTGGATCGATTCCATTTGGATTGATCTTTGTAAAAATCCTCAAAGGACGCGATATAAGAAACATCGAAAGTGGTCGTACTGGTGGAACCAATGCCGGGAGAGCTGCTGGAACAGGTGCTGGGGTTTTAACTGGGGTTATGGACTTCTTTAAGGGTTTTATCGCAGTTATGATAGCTCGGACAATGATGCCGGGAGCACCTTGGATCGAAGCTTTTGCAGCAATTTTTGCTATCTTAGGTCACAATTATTCAATATTTTTACTCGAGAGACAGGGACCGGGAAAGTATTTTTTGCGTGGTGGAGCAGGTGGTGCACCATGCATGGGTGGTTCGTTTGGTTTCTACCCACCCAGTTTGTTTATCATATTACCTATTGCTATGTTATTTCTTTTCGGTGTCGGATATGCTTCCATTACAACACTATCCATTGCCTTTCTGGCAATCGTCTTATTTACCATCAGGGCAATTGTTTTTGGATCTAGTTGGGCTTATGTCTTTTATGGAGTGATCGCGCAACTTCTTCTAATTATTGCCTTACAATCCAATATTAAGCGTCTCCTAAGCGGCAATGAGCGCCTGGTAGGAATTCGAGCCTGGTTGCAAAAACGTAAAAGCTAAATTGCAATTCTTCGTTTAAATTGGATTTGTTTCTGGTAACAGTTCATCTTCTGCATATAGTTGATATAAATACCATAAATTGCGTTTATGCAAGTCAGCCGCCAATCCACCCAGGAAAACCCGGCTTTTTCCGCAAGATTCGATATCAATTTCTGCCAGGTACTCAATTGGGTTTTTTCGCTTAACAGCAGTTTTCGCTGCCTTCCGTATTGCATTTAAGTAATTCAGGTTATCTTTGCAGGCGTCTTCAATTTCGCCCCGAAGGATGATATCTCCATGACCTTGAACTATGTTTTCCAGACCCATCTTGCCAATTCTTTTTATAGTATTTGCCATTTCATCAATATCGCCATCAACAATAAATGGCAATGGCATAAAACTATCCCCCGCAAAAAGGACACGGTCTTCTTCAATAAGGATTCCTATTCCATCAGGACTGTGACCTAACATTGGCATCATGACCAGGTTTTTTTTGCCAACCCTAAGGGATAAAGATCCAGAGCTAAAAGTCAGGTGAGGGGTAATGATTTTGACTTGCCGCAAAGCCGGGTTTGATTTTTTTGCCTGTTCAAGGGCAGGCTTACCTTTTTCCATTAATAGCTGTCCACAGAGGTCATGACCTATTATGGTGGACCCGGGGAAAAAACTATTTCCCCAACTATGGTCAGCATGGTGATGTGTATTGATCACATAACGGACAGGTACACTTAACTCTGATTCGATAAAATCACGCATGGCAAGCGTTTCTTCGGGTAGTGCTAAGGTGTCAATTAACACAGCCCATTGTGGTCCGGCAATAACACCGGCTGTCACCTGGGCATAAATGCTGCTTTGAAACCAATAAACATTCTCAGAGACTCGTTCTCGTTGCATTTTTCCTACTTTGTACTAAGATGCCTTAAAAATAGCATAATTCACTGGAAATGTCAAAAAAAAGCATTTCCAGTGACTCTACACTAATATTTTACAAATTCCGATCACCACTTAAAAATAAAAAAAACGACACGCTGAAATTCATTCCGACGTGTCGTTTATTATCGAGACAATTAAATTACTTGGCCAAATTAGATTGCATGGATAATTTCAATACCAGCTTATTGATCTTTTTCAATTTCTCCACAACCTCAGGAGCTTCTTTTTGGGATTCGGCTTGGGTAATTAATCCGGGTAACATTTGAGTGAATTCCTCAGTGATTATCCCTGGATTATCTGCAAGGATTTTTTGCATTGTGGATTCATCTTCTGCCTCAAGTAATTTTTCAATGACTTCATATTCCGGAGGAGGCGTGGAAGATTTCTGAATAATGTCAACAATTATTTGTAGTTTAGCTAACCTGGTTTGATCATTCTTCTGGTGAGCCAAATCCAATTGATTCTTTAGCACTTCTATAAAAAGCTCATTTATTATCGGTAAAACTTGTTCCATAACTTTGGGAATATCTGGCGATTGTATTATTTTCTCAATGAGTTGCTCAACCTGAGCCGCTTGTGCTTGCATTTCTTTATCAATCTCATCCACCATTTTTAGTATTGAGTCGCGGAGTGCTATTAACTTCTCTTTCTCATCCAGCTTTAGCAGAATCGATTCTGTCCGTCAGGATTTGGAAAAAACTATAATCCATTCCTGAACGAGTCAGGCGAACCAATGTGGCAACCCGGTTTTGGAAGTGGTGGATATAATAAGATCCAGCAGTTTTTCTCGAGTAAAGCCAGTTTTACTTAATTCTTGCAGAGACTTGACAGCCTCTTCAGCCTCGGCAGCCTGTTTCTTCATTTCCTGCCCAATTTCTGTGTTTTCAAGGAGTAACTTCTCAACTTGAATCAGTTGTTCCATACTTGCTTTATCCTGGCTCGCTGAGGCCGATTCCAGTATTCGGCTAAATAATGAAAAGAAATTTTCGTCCACCAGATCTTTCTGGTTTTCGATAATTGCCAATCTATTTGATTCTGGTGAAGTCATTAATTCCCGAATCAAAGCGATCTTCTTTTCTTGATTCTGGATCATCTCCTTGGTAATACCATCGCTTTCCAAAATCTTTTCGATCATAACCTGCATCGTAAACATGGTTTGTGGTCGTAAAATATATGCTTTTCTTTTTTCCAATGGAAGTTTATTCACAGCCTGATTGATCAAGGGACCTATTAATTTTTCCTGTTCATTTACAGGCAACCCAAGTTCTGGAGGGAAGAAAGTAAGTAGAAGTTCTTTCTCAGGATCATGATAAACCAACGGAGTGGAAAGTGTTCCCTGGAAACCACAATTAGGACAGTTTGCGACATTAAACTGACCTGAAAGTATTTTTTGTTTGGCCTGTGGGTCAATATTTGTGTCAAAAAGTTGATTTATTTCTGCCATTATGGGTTGGTGGCAGCGTGGGCAGGAAGTACGTGTTTGAGGCATATTATTCTCTCTTTGGTTTTTTTTATGATGGATTATACCACTCGGAATTTTCCACAAAAATACATTGAATAATTATCGCGGTAAGGAAAAACTGATCTGAGCTCCTTGATTTTCATCCCTTTTTTCAATCCAAATTCGACCACCATGCGCTTCTACGATTGAGCGGGCAAGATACAATCCTAATCCTGCACCTTTTGTATTTCTTGCAGCTTCTGGAGAGCGGTAGAAACGATCAAATACATGAGGAATATCGTTTGTTTTTATCCCGGGACCGTCATCACATACGCTAATAATTACTTCATCCGGTAGGATCCTACCGCTAACCTGGATATTGCCATCAGGTGCATATTTTATCGAGTTCGTGATCAGATTGCTAAGCACCTGCTGAAGTCGTTGTTCGTCTGCAAGAATTATTGGGAAATTACCGGGGAAGTCATAGGTTATCTTATGCATACTGGTCTGATTTGCCAGCCTGTTTATTAGACGTTTCACCATATCCGGAATGGAAATATCTGACTTTTTCAAAGTTAAAACACCGGATTGTAACCTGGTTGAATCCAGAAGATCCTCAATCAGTCCAGTTAGGCGATCAGCTTCTTCCTCAATAACAGCCAAACTATCATCCACGATCTCACTATCCCATTCAGCATCTTTCCTGCGTAATGTTCCCACATATCCTTTGATCAACGCTACTGGTGTTTTTAATTCATGGCTAATAATTGAAATAAATGTACTTTTTAATTCATCTGCGTCACGAAAACGTGTAATATCACGTACTGTTGCGATGATATTTAATAATCCACCATCTGAATTGAGGAGTGGAGCGTATGTGATTCCTATGGGAAGAGGAGGGTAAGGATCAGGTCGTACCAGATCTCCTTCCACGTATAGATAAGCCTTTTTGCTCAATGGCCAACCCCCATCAACAGCTTTTTCAAGAGTTATACCTTGTGGTGGTTTAGCCCAATGGACGATTATTTCATGCTCCTGGTTAGTAACATCTTCAACAGTTCTCTGAGAAAGCGCCGCAAATGATGGATTACACCTCGAAATAGTTAATTTTGGTGTGAGTATCAGGATTCCATCTGCAGCAGAATCCAGGAGACTGTCCATTCTATGTTTCTCTTCTGTAACCTGGCGGTACAATTGAGCGTTGGCGACTGCTACTGCGGCTTGATTTGCAAAACTCTTCAGCAAAATACGATCATTAGTCGAAAATATCCCCATATAACTACGGAAGATAAAAATCACTCCTATAACCTGACCTCGTGCAACAAGAGGTATTCCAACACCAGTAAGTAGTCCGAAGCTTGCCAGGCTAACGATCTCATTGATGATCCTACTGATTGCAGGAACCTCAGATGATTCAGGATCTTCTTGATCAGGTAACTGTTTGAGTAATGGTTCAAGAAAACGGATTAAAGGAACACCAAGACCATCAGCAACTGCCAGCCGCCATCCTTCATGGACATCCCTCAAGGCAATAACACCCGCCTGTCCGGCAAGCATTTCTAGTGAGATCTTTAATATTCTGCCAAGGACCTTATCAAGATCCAATTCTTCTGTGAGGGCTCTGGCAATTTCAAGCAGGTAATCCCGTTGACGAACTCGAAAATCAGGTAGCATCATATTATTTATTGTTTTCTGCGATCCGAACAGCTTCATCCAATATGGCAAGACCTTGATCAACCTCACTGAGGGTAATGCACAATGGTGGAGAGATACGAATCACACTCTTACCACATCCAAGTAATAATAATCCCCGTTCAAAAGCGAGGTCTACAATTTGGTCTCTCAATTTTGGAGCAGCTTCCTTGGTGACCGGATCTGATACAAATTCTATTCCGATCATTAATCCTATACCGCGGACCTGGCCAATACTGGGATGGCGGGTCGCCATTTCATTTAGTGCATTCAATGTATAACTTCCAACTTCTGAAGCATTAAGCATCATACCACCTTCTAATAACTCTAAGGTGGCTAAGGCAGCTGCACAGGAAATCGGATTTCCTCCATAAGTGTTTCCATGCGATCCTTTTGGCCAATCCACAATACTTTTTCTGGCGACCATAGCCCCCAGGGGCATTCCAGAGGCAATACCTTTGGCAGTACAAATAATATCCGGTTCTACTCCGAAGTTTTCGATGGACCACCATTTCCCGGTCCTGCCTACCCCTGCCTGAACTTCATCAGCGATCATGAGAATATCATATCTGTCACAAAGTTTTCTTAGGGCAGGGAAAAAACCTGGAGGGGGTACGATATATCCTCCCTCACCCTGGATGGGTTCAAGAAGAATTCCGGCAACATCATCAGCTGGTACTATTCGTCCAAGAATTTGTTCTTCAATATACCTGACAACCGTTTCTCCATAATCTTCCCCGGGTTCCGATTGCAGGATCGGATGATAAGGATCAGGAAATGGAGCATGAACTACCCCACTCATCATGGGATAAAAACCACGGTGGTAAGAAGATTTACTTGCCGTAAATGTTACAGCACCCATTGTACGACCATGGAATCCGCCAAGGAAGCCAATGAATTCGGTTCTTTCAGTAGTATATCTGGCAAGCTTAATCGCTGCTTCTACACTCTCAGTTCCGGAGTTGGTCATGAAAGATATAGCTGGTTCATCAAAAGGGGATATTTGATTTAGCTTCTCACCTAATTCCACCCATTTCTGGTGATAAAAATCTGACGAAATATGAATGAATTTTTCTGCTTGTTCTTGAATTGCTCTTACAACTTTTGGATGACTGTGACCTGTTGATGTTACTGCAATCCCCGCTGCAAAATCCAGAAACCGGTTGCCATCGACGTCCCATACTTCTGACCCTAATCCATGATCCATTACAAATGGATAACCCCTTGGGTAAGAAGGAGAAATGACAGCTTGGTCGCGCTCCACCAGTGCGCGGGCTTTTGGCCCTGGCAATTTCAACGTTTGCATTCAATTTCCTCCGGAATTTGCGAATATGAAATAAATAATATTTCCTTAAAATCTTCAATTTTCACAATAAAATTATATCATTGTATTACCTCGGTCTTTGTTTATCACTAATTCATCCGATTAATCATCATTATTGAGAATATATGTAATATCCAGCTTGCGCCTTTTAGGAAGTGAGGGTATTCTAGCTATATTACAATAATAATAAGAGGCAATTGTGTATCTAGAAAACTACGATCCCATAACAATGCTAGTGACAAAACAAACCTTAGTAAAACATTCCCGGTTTCCAGTAATTGATATTCATAACCATCTAGATGATGAATTTGGTGGTGGATGGATCCATAAACCAATTAATGAAATTCTTCAGGCTATGGATGAAGTTAATGTCCGAATATTGGTTGATCTCGATGGAGGCTGGGGAGAAAAAATCCTTCAAAACCACCTGGAAATATTAAAAAGTACATTAATGGAAAGACTACAAGTGTTCGGTGGAATAAATTGGGAAGGTTGGAAAACTTATGGGAATCGTTTTCCTGATTGGGCTGCTAAGAGGATGCGTGAACAAGCCAAATGGGGAGCGACTGGCTTGAAAATTTGGAAAGATCTGGGCTTGAAAGTAAGGGACCAGAATGATCTATTGGTTGATATCAACGACAAGCGGTTAGATTTGATCTGGCAGACAGCAGCAGAATTGCAATGGCCTGTTATGATCCATGTGGGTGATCCAGCCGCATTTTTTGAACCCGTAGACAACAAAAATGAGCGATGGGAAGAATTAATCACTAAACCGGAGTGGCATATTCCCAGCCCTCCCTTTCCTCCACTCATAAAAATATTGGATGGTTTCTCATCCATGGTGAGAAGAAACAGGAAAACAACTTTTATTGGGGCTCATGTTGGTTGCTATGCAGAAAACCTGGCCTGGGTTGGAATGATGCTAGATAATAATCCGAATTATTATGTCGATATTTCCGCAAGGATAGGTGAGTTGGGCAGGCAGCCGTATTCTTCCAGAAGGTTTTTCCAAAGACATGCCAACCGGATCCTTTTCGGATTAGATTACGGGATTGATAAATCCTTATATCAAATTGCATACCGATTTCTTGAAACTGATGATGAATATTTTAATTATTCCTCATCAAGTATCCCCACCCAGGGAAGATGGGCAATATATGGAATTGGATTACCGGACGAAGTTTTACGTAAGGTATATTACGAGAATGCCTGCCGGGTTCTAAATATACCAACCCCTGATTGAAAAAAGAAAAGAATACTAGAATTGGATGTTGGCTGTAGCGATAATGAAACCAAACATAAAACCCGACTTAATAATTGCCTCTATTGGTATCAGTTTAATTTTTGCGCTTGCCGGTGATTTGACATTATATGCTGTACTTCCTGTCGTTGCTGTGACGGAAGGTATTCATCTGGCAAACATCGGTTTACTTCTAAGCGCTAACAGATTTATCCGATTTATCAGCAACCCTGTGGTTGGATATCTCCTCAACTCGCGTCGCAGGAAAAATTTCCTGGTTGGGGGTTTACTACTGGGAGCAACGACCACCCTTCTATATCAATATTACGACAATTTCTGGATATTCCTAACTGCTAGAATTCTTTGGGGAGTTGCTTTTTCTCTATCCTATATCACTGCGTATTCAATGGTGATGGATATCACCGAAAGCCACCAGCGTGGTCATGGATCCGGTTTGCTTCAGACATATTATCTTATCGGATTGGCAGTCACACCATTTTTGGGAGCTTTGCTCAATAATTGGTTCGGTTTTCAAATAACAATGTTGATCTGCTCAATACTAGGTTTTTTTGGCGCGCTAGAGGCGTGGATATTTGTCCCAGAGACTTTACCCGAACCATTTAAAATCGATGTTGACCTTCCGCAAGAGCTTCCAGTACAAATTAATAAACCATTTGAATTATTAGTAGTGATTAAGGAACTAAGTAAATTCGAAATTGTATCTGGCAACCTGATCTATGGTCTTACTTTCTTTGTTGGTGAAGGAATTTTATTATCAACGATTACTTATTACTTTTTAAATGAATATGGTGCTAACGTAAACCTGGGTTTTATCTTAATTCCTGCTGCGACTGCAGGGGGAATTATCCTTGGATTACGGGCTGCTTCTTCAGCTGTTTTTGCCCCTCTGGTTGGAAAAGCATCCGATAATTCATCGAATCGATGGGCAATCATCGCCCTGGGAGCCCTGGCAGGAATAATTGGATTAATTATCATTATCAATATCAAATCTCCGTTTATTTTTATCCTCGGAACAATCATTTTTGCTATTAATGGAGCAGTTACTCAATCAGTAATTCCAGCAATATTAATTGATAGTCAAAAAAATGGCCGAGCTTCATTTGTGCTTGGGATGATGGCTACATCAGCGGATATTGGTCTAGCATTGGCACCAATGATTAGTTATGCAATATTAGAGGATCATTCGATCTCAACTCTTTATTACGGTGGGGTACTCATTTTGGTAGTCAGCCTTTTCTTTGCTGTAAATGCTAGCATAAGAACTATCAGAAGGAACAAAAGGGACCATGCCAATTGATTACAGTTAATTCCACCAATTTGATAATAATCTCGGACCGATATATTACCCGATCTGATGAGTGAGATGGTGTACCCATTTTTTTGAGCGGAACCTATTAAAAAGCAGAACCCACTTTATTACTTCTTCAAATGCTACTGCAATAACCACCCAATACACTTGAAGGTGAAAAATGTTAGCAGCAACAAAAGCTGCGGGAACCCCATATAACCACATTGTGGCCACCTCTACGAATAACCCAAACCTGGTATCTCCGCCCGCTCTAATAATTCCGATGAATAAAACCATATTGGCTGATTTTACCAAAATGGAAATGGAAAGGATCGTCAAAATAAGGTTTGCATAACTTCTGGAATCCTCCGATATCTTATAAACATCCAAAATCCAACCCTTGTTGAGTAAGATTAAAATACCCATTGCTATGGCAGTAGCATAACCGATATATATAATCTTTTTTCCATACTTTAATGCTTCTTCCAACTCACCTGCACCAATTCGCTTCCCGATCATAATCGCACAAGCATTTCCAAGCCCAATAAATGGGACAAAAGCCAGATTTTCAATAGTTGAAGAAATATTGATAGCTGTTATTGAAGAAGTCCCAATATGAGCATAAATAGAAGCATAGGCCGAAATTCCCAGTGACCAAATAAGTTCATTAATTGTCACCGGCAAGGTTGTTGTTAAATAACGCTTAATAAATTCAGTCTTGATCGGAAATATTATTTTTGGTTTGATGATTACACTCGATGAAAAGATGCGGGTAATTACAATTATTAATATCAGTTCCAATATCCTTGCACTTGAATTTGCGATTGCTGCACCGTTAATTCCAAGAACAGGTAACCCTAACTTACCAAATATTAATATGTAACCAAGCAATGTATTGAATGATAATATTGCTCCACCTACAAACATCGGAATCTTCACATTTTCTGTGCTTCGGAGAACTGCATAAATTGCATAACTTAATCCAGTAAATACAAAACCGATGGAGTACACTTTGAGGAAGTGACTGCCCAATTGGATCACATTAGGATCCCTGCTAAAAAGACTAAGAATAAATTGAGGAGCAATCTGTGAGATCAAAGTAAAAAGAAATCCGAGAGCAAAATTTGCAATAAGGTTAAGGCTGAGCACTTTCTGGATACTTTCTGTATCATTTTTACCCCAGAATTGGGCAGTAAATATGGCTGAACCGCTGGTCATTCCAAAATATACTAAACTTAAAATAAAATATACCTGTGTTGCTAATCCAACAGCCGCAACCGAATCGTCTCCTAACTGGCCCACAAGCATCAAATCTACCATGCCCAATCCAGCAGTAAAAAGCTGTTGGATCATGATTGGAATTGAGAGCCTAAAAAGTGTCTTATAGAAAAAATTATTGCTATTTTGCATATTAATACGGATTATACCTGAATGTCTCCTGAAATTCTCCGAGGCATCCATAATACAAGGCTAGACAATCTACTAAAGCAGATATAATTAATATATCGACAATCATTAATATTATTTGTGAGGTGAAAAAATGAAAACTGATATCTTATATCGGCCAGCTTATTCACTAGCAGTTGTTAATTTGGAGGCGAACGAATCCATCCGGGCTGAAAGCGGAGCAATGGTAAGTATGTCTGCGGATCTGATAATGGAAACAAAAGCCCAGGGTGGAATTTTTAAATCGCTTGCCAGAGCTGCTTTAGGTGGTGAAAGCTTCTTTATGAACACTTTTACGGCATCACCAAGTGGAGGAATGATCACGCTTGCTCCATCTTTACCGGGAGATGTAGTTGAGATAATCCTGTCCAATCAAACCATTTTTGTGCAATCCGGATCATATTTAGCCTCATCAAATGGAATTACTGTAGACACAAGCTGGGGAGGAGCAAAAACATTCTTCGCACGTGAAGGGTTGATATTGTTAAAGATTAGCGGATCTGGTAATGTAATTATTTCCAGCTACGGAGCCATCCACGAAGTTAATTTGGCCGTTGGCGAAAAGTATGTTGTAGACACTGGCCACCTTGTAACATTTGAATCAACCATGAATTTTGCTGTCAGAAAGGTTGCAGGCTGGAAAAGCACAATTTTTGGAGGAGAAGGGTTGGTGGTAGAACTAACTGGTCCCGGTAATCTCACACTGCAAACCAGGAGCCAGGATGCTTTCATAAATTGGCTCATACCAAAACTACCAAAACAGTCTAACAGTTAATGACTTTTAGAAACTCAATCAGTGGATAACCACAAATAATAACTTGGTTCCAAAGCGGTTATTATTTGTGGTTGCTAAGTAATTTAACCACGATATACGAATTTTCTTTGAGAGTAATCCTTGACTCCATGAACATTGAGTTATAAATAATTAAGTACATTACTACTAGAATCGCATAATGTTTACTAAATGATTATGATTAAAATAATACTATGATTGATTAATCATTGAAACCAATATATCATTATTGCACAAAGGGTTTTTATGGAAAATCGTAAATTTTTTATTCAGATTTTAGTGGTTTCAATTGTTTGTATCGTCCTGGTTGCACTGGCAGTGACGTTTCGGGTATTTAACCCTGTTAAAAATAATCACAGAATAACATTCAGGGTTGAATCCTCTGGTGGAATAGCATATATAACCTACAAAGACAGCCGAAATCTTCAAAAGGAAAAAATACAAGTATCAACTCCCTGGGAAAAGAATTGGGACAACCCATCTGGAACAGAAGTTTACGTTACAGCTGGTAATCCCACGCAAATGGGATCTATTAAGTGTATCCTCAAGATTGATGGAAAAGTATGGAAGAGTGACACAGCTTCAGGCCAAGATGATTCTGTCGTCTGTGCAGGAATAGTCCGCTAGTTTGTTAATATTAAAACCTGCCAGAGAAAGTTCAGTAGTGGATAGCTGGTAAGCATTTTTATACTGTATCTAAAAATTCACTCACAATCGCAGGGTCAAATTGAGTTCCACGATTCTCCCAAATATATTGTTTTATTTTATTCTCTGACCAAGCAGTCCTGTATGGTTTGTCTGCTGCCAAAGAATCCCAGACGTCTACAATTGAAAATATCCTGGCTTCTATTGGGATATCTTCGCCCCTTATACCTTGCGGATAACCAGACCCGTCGAATTTTTCATGATGTGAGTACGGAATTGTCAGCGCGGGTAAAAGGTATTTAATTGGATTAAGTAGGTTAAATGCGAAGGTTGGGTGTTGTTCTACAACATTTCGTTCATAAATGGATAATGGACCTGGCTTAAAAAGTATCGAATCTGGTATTGCCATTTTCCCGATGTCGTGCAGTAATGCCCCATGGCGGACATGTATTATTTTTTCAATACTAATACCTACCCTTAGGGCAATATCAATTGTTTTTTCTGTAACTCTCAGCGAATGTCCCTGAGTTTCTCTGTCACGTAATTCCAATGCCCGACTCCACCCATTAAGAGTAGCCGTATATGACATTTCCAGTTCCATGTGGATTTGTAATGAATTATCTTCTGCAAGGCGATATTCAGTAATATCGTGGATTATTATCTGTGCTGTCGGATTATTGGATTCAGAAAATGAACCGATTGCAATATCTGCATAAAAGGATGTTCCGTCTCTTCTATTAAATTTAACTTCTAATCTAGTGGAAGAGACCAGGCTAGTAATAACCATATCTATAGAACTCGCACAATTCTCCTGATCATCTTCACCGAGGTAATTAAATATATTAAAAGAATCGTCAAGGGTTCGCTCATCTTCAATTCCAAGCATCCAAAAAATGGCTGGATTCGCTTTGAAGATTCTTCCGTCTCTCCCAACTATTAATATTCCATCAGGCGAAAATCGGAAGAGTTTGTCAAAATTATCATTTGACATGGAGAAGTGACGCAGCTTGTATAAAAGTGGATAATTGGAATATTGCCGAAATGATTTACCGTTGATGCACATAGTTTACCCCGATGATTATTCTAGATTAAATTGTGATAATACAGATTGGAGAGAATGGGCCATACCTGTTAACCCATTGACCGATTTTGTTACTTCTTCAACCTGTTCTGACATTTCTTCAGCAGAAGCAGATACTTGTTCTACGGCAGCAGAATTTTGTTCACTAATACTTGCAATATCTTCGATCGCTTGTGTTACAAGACTTGAGCCAGCTGCCATCTCTTCTGTCGCTGCTGTATTTTCTTCGACCACGGCAGAAACAGAGTTAACCGCAGAAACAAGATCCCTGGCTGATATCCGCATAGAATCAGCTGCATTGGCAGATTGTACTGATCGATCATTGACGAGTGCAATTACCTTCTGAATATTCTCAAGAGCTTTCCCGGCATGGTTAGCCATTTCAACTCCGCTCTCTACTTCCTTAGTACCATCTTCCATTGCCAAAACAGCTTCTTTAACGGTTTGTTGGATGTCTTTTACCAGATTCGTAATAGATTTAGCTTCTTTTGTTGTTTTATCTGCTAATTTTCTTACTTCATCCGCGACAACAGCAAATCCTTTGCCGGCTTCCCCGGCTCGAGCAGCTTCAATGGCGGCATTTAAAGCTAGTAAATTTGTCTGGGCTGAGATATCCTGGATTGCATCGACAATTTCTACTATTCTTTCCGATTTATCTCCCATTTCCCGAACTTTATGGGATGATGTTTCCACCTTCTCTTTAATCCTGTTCATTCCAGTAAGAGTATCAATTATTGTTCTAGATCCGTCCCGAGCGGCTTGTGAAGCATGCTCAGAATCATTTTTTACCATTTCAGCATTTTCTGCAACCTGATTAATTGAATGATTTAGGATATCCGTTATCTGAGCTGCTTTATTAACCGCCGATGTCTGTTCCTGAGCACCTTGTGCTACCCCGCTAATTGCCCTCGACATCTGTTCTATGGAAGCGGCAGTTTTTGTAATTGAATCAGCTTGCTGGATGATTCCCTTAGCCACTTGTTGTATCGTTGTGGCAATCTGGGATGAAGATCTTTCTGCTTGAGACGAGTTTATGGATATTAAATTGGCTGAAGATTGGAGAAGCAAAGTCTCTCGATTAATACTACTAAGAGATAATTTTAGTTGAGAGGTCATTGCGGAAAATGCGACTCCGAGGGTATCATCGGTAGACTTCGCTTCGATTGAAATACTCAGATCACCACCAGAAATTTGCGAGGCAGTTCGGGATATATCCCGAAGATAAGCAACAAATTGGTTGAAGTTATTTTCCAATTCAGTAAACTCATCTTTGCCATACAGAGATAATTCATTATTTAAATTTCCATTTAATAACTTAATAATATAAACATTAAGTCTCTTTATAGGATAAACCAGGTCCTTAATTAATCGAAATATAAGAAAAACAGCAAAAGGTAGAAGGATCGAAAACGCAATCCCGATATTTAGTGCTGTTATACCTAGTTTTCCAATGATGAAACCGGCGATCGCAAATATGCCGCATAAAGCACAAATTATCGTGTTCATCCTGATGGCAATACCACGTTTGAAAATCCAGAAAGTCATAGCAATTGCAATAACTACTCCGAAGATTATCACACTCAAAAAAATCGCATATTCGATCATTATTACTCTCTTTTTGCTAATGTAACCTGAACGATCGACCAATATCCATTAATGATTTTGCCATTTCCCTTAATTCAACAGCAGCGTTTGAAACCATTTCCACTTGGGCTTTCATTTCTTCAGTCGATGCTGAAACTTCCTCAACAGCGGCAGAATTTTCCTCACTAACAGAGGCAAAGTTCTCTACAGCTTCACTGACTTGATTGGAATTGGAAGTCATCTGAGACGTTGCAGCCATATTTGAATTAACAACAGCCGAAACTGAAGTCATGGAGTTCACCAAATCTGAGGTATAACTGCTCATCTTCTGCGCTGCCATCGCTGCTTGTTCAGCCTGATTACTTACGGCTAAGGTGGCGATCAATATGGTTCCAAGGGCAGTATTGGATTGATCAGCAAGGATGTAACCATGATCCACTTCTGAAGCACTCTCATCCATTGCCTGTACTGCTTCACTGACAGACTTGCGGATTTCTTTAATCAGATGTGCAATATTTTTCGCGGATTCTCTTGCATTTTCTGCAAGGCGATATACTTCACTGGCTACAACTGCGAACCCCCCCACCTTGAATTGGAAGGCTGATAATGAATCTGCGTTGAAGCCCAGTTGGATAAAACCCTTACCATCAGAGCGTGAAATACCAATATACTTAAACATCTTTCCGTCAATAGTTCTTTTCCGTGGCGGTTGACATACAACTCCATCTTTTTTATTGATCAATTGTCGGAAAACATTTGATTGTTCTTTCGGGTTCTCAGAATATTTAAAACCGATCAATGATGGATCGCTGGATAACACATTTACTCCATCATCATTCACAATTGATATAACATCCATACCAGATTTCTTAGCTAAACCTGGCCAGAAATTGTCAGGTCGTTGATTATTATCAGTAAATAGGTGGTCGATCAAAACCGCTTGAGTGATCATTTGTTTATTTAGGATTATCTCTACAAGTTCTGTGGCTTGAGATTTCAGCTCTTGCTGCTTCAATTGCAGCATTTAATGCCAATAAATTCGTCTGGCTGGCTATTTCATCTATGGCCTCGACGATTTCCGCTATTTGCTCAGATCGGCTCCCCATTTGATGAATTTTCTCAGATGAGAGATCCATTTTTCTTTTAATCTCTTGCATTCCTTTTAAAGTATCCTCAACAGTAGTTGAGCCATTTTGGGCTGTAATGGAAGCTTTACCAGATTCCGCGGCTACTTCTTTAATATTTTCCAAAACCTGTTGAATAGTTCCTGTGATCTGAGATGTAATTGTGGATGCATGTTGAACCGCTTTGGATTGGTTCTCAGTCCCATTGGCAACATCCTCAATCGCCTGAGATAACTGATCTACCGCAGTAGCCGTCTTATTCACAGATGTAGATTGGTCACTAATACCCTGTGCAACTTGTTGAATAGTGGTTGTTATTTGGGCTGTGGAGTGATTTGCTTCTGTTGAGATTTGTGTAAGATCTGCTGATGCTTTTTCTATCCGGTTTGAGTTTTCAATAAATTCTGTAATCTTTTCCTTTAATTTCACCACCATGTGATTGATTGATTTACTTAATGTGTCTTCTTCTGATTGAGGTTCAACACTGACAATTAAATCTCCATCAGCAATCCTCTCAGATGCTCCTGCAATATTCAATAAAAAGAAAGCTAATTCATGGAAAGATCGGTAAACATCCCCAATTTCATCTTTCCGGGAAGTGGTCGTTTTTATTTTAAAGTTTCCCTTGCTGATTTCTGTTGCTATCCCCCGTAGTTGGTTTAATGGCTGGAATATTACCTTATTGTTAAACCAGAACATAAGGAATGCACCTATAAAACCAATTCCAAGAATCAATCCTATGAAAATGTAAACAGCCGATCTTCCTTCCTGGAAGATGGCACGCTGGATTTCCATTTTAATGAGAAAAACAGGAGAGCCGTTCATGTCGCTAAAAAGTGTGTAACCTTTAAGAGTCTTGTCATTTACTATCCGTATGAAATTTGGATGTTCTTTGGAAATCTTATCCACCCAGTTCACATTTGCGGGATCTTTTTTTAAATCATTAAGAACTTGAAGTTTTAATGGTCCTTCTGCGGATGGATTGATCTTTTTTATATATTTATCGTCCAGCAACCTTCCAATTATCATTGACCCATTTGATAAACTGTTATCATCGTATTTTGTCACCCGGGAATTGGCAATAAGATATGGTTGGCCTCCAATAAGCAGGATTCCACTTGCTCCATCATTATTGGCATTTAGAAAGTTATTTTCCTTTAAACTGTTCAATATATATGGAGACGTATTCATCAACCCGTTATCACTAAGTTCTTTGCTGAAAAGAGTGTTGCCATTAGAATCAATAATGATCCAGAATAGAAGGTTCAAGTTTTCAAAATTAGCTTGATTTATATTGGATGTAATAAAATCTTCATTCTTATCCTCAATATACTGATAAGCAGCATCCCATTTTGCATAATCTAATACCGTTGTATTTAAACCATTTATTTCTTGTTGAATGGATGCATTTATTTGAACCAGGTTAGTGGTTACTTTTTCGTTTTCAATAGCAATAAATTTATTCAGTAAAACAGTCAGTGAAAAAATTACCAGCACTCCCGTGATTGTTGCCATAATAGATAGAAACACAATCATTATTTTATTTTTGATAGACATTAAATAACCTCATATCAATATAAATTTCCATGCATGCAAGAATGAAGGAAAATCATCCATTCCAGTATTCATCATAATTCTTACCTGTAATATTTCAGTAAATCCCATGTAAGGACTATATTAACTACACATAAAATAAAAAAACCGCACCAAACGGCACGGTTTTATCTGACGAGTAAAGAGTTGGTTGTTACGCAGCAGAAGTTTTTTGTAAAGCCGCTTGCTCATCAAGGGAGAGGACTTTTGTAAGGTCCAGTAAAGTCACCAGACGGTTCTCCAACTTGGCGATCCCGCGGATATAAGCCGAATTCACATTGGATACCATGGGCGGGGTGGGCTCAATGGATTCTTCGGGGATGCGCAGCACCTCGGAAACACCATCCACGATCATCCCGATCTTGGTCTTGTTCATAAATACAACGACAATGCGAGTGTCACGGGTATGCTCCAAAGCTTGCAGCCCGAAACGTTTGCGCAGATCAATGACCGGCACAACGGTTCCGCGCAGGTTGGTGACCCCTTCCACGAACACAGGCGCCTGGGGCATCTTGGTGATGGCCTGCATCTTGATAATGCCTTCCACGGTCGAAATGTCCAACCCATATTGTTCATTAGCCAGTTCAAAAACAACCAGTTGCTGTTCCATATTTTCTCCTAATTGCCATTTCTAACGGCTGCTGGTCCAAAGATCAAGATCAGCAGCCGTAAGATGAAAGGTCTAGTTAACTTTGAACTGATTGACCACGTTCTGAAGCTGTCTGGCGAGTTCAGCCAGGGTCTGGGCAGAAGCGGTAACTTCCTCGACCTGGGCAGACATCTCTTCAGCCGAAGCAGAAACCTCTTCCACAGCGGCGGAGTTCTCTTCAGAGACAGAAGCGATGTTCTCGATAGCCTGGGTGACCTCTGTGGAACCGGCAGCCATTTCTTCAGTGGCGGCGGTGTTCTCTTCGATGACAGCAGAGACAGAGTCAACAGCAGCGACAAGCTCATTGGCAGAAGCGGACATCTGTTCTGCAGCAGCGGCAGCCTGTTCGGCCTGCTCACTGACACCTTCAGCAGCCTTGAGGATCTCAACGAGAGAATCACCAGCTTCGTTGGCGATGAGGACGCCTTTTTCAACTTCTTTTGCGCCTTCATCCATGGCGATCACAGCCTCTGATACGGTCTTCTGAATGGACTTGATCAGGCTGGCAATTTCCTTGGTGGAAGTGGATGAGCGTTCAGCTAACTTGCGGACCTCGTCAGCGACGACAGCGAAACCTTTACCGGCTTCACCGGCACGGGCAGCTTCGATAGCAGCATTGAGAGCCAGCAGGTTGGTCTGAGAGGCAATATCTTCAATGGTGGTGACGATATCTCCGATCTGGTCAGAGCGGGAACCCATTTCCTGAACCTTTTCAGCGGAGATACCCACACGCTGCTTGATATTCTGCATTCCTTTTAGGGTATCCTGTACTTTGAGGGTACCTTTTTTGGAGGCTTCGGCGGCAGCAGTGGAGCCTTGAACGACAGACTGGGCATTACCAGCGACCTGTTCGATGGCTGATGAGAGTTGGGCAGTGATGCTGGAAGCTTTATTTGCAGCAGAAGCCTGTTCCTGGGCACCGCGGGCGACACCGTCAATGGCGCGGGACATCTGTTCGACGGAGGAAGCTGTCTTGTTGACGGCTTCGGATTGCTGTGTGGTACCACGGGCAACCTGCTGGATGGTTGTGGCGATCTGTGATGTGGCCTGACCAGCCTGGTTGGAGGCGTTGGCCAATTGTTCGGATGCAGTGGTGAGGCTGGTAGCACTCTGGGCGATCTGACCCACCGAACCACGCAGGCTGTCGATCATTTTAGCGAAAGCCAATGATAGCTCATCTTTTTGAGACTTGGGAGTGACGGTGGCTGTCAGGTTATTTTGAGAAATGGTGTTGGCAACTTCCCCCATATCCTGCATGTAGAAGATCACCTGGTCGAATGATTTTGCAATGTCGCCTACTTCATCTTTACGTTGAGTGAGTGAGTCCTTGACCTTCTGATCCAGGTCACGTACCAGGTCACCTTTTGAAACGGAGGTGGCGATACCAACCAGGACACCCAGTGGCTTGGAGAGGGACCCACTGATGATGATTCCAATACCGATTGACAAAAGAAATGCCACACCTGTTATGATAAGGATCATCAAGACTGAGCTGGCAAAAGTTGCATCTGATGATGTATTTGTGTCTTCTCCAGCTTTTATGTTAATATCAAGTAATTTTTTTACCGATCCGCGGACTTCAGCACTTGCTGTTGCTGTACGGCCGGTCCCGGTTAAACTGGCCACCATGGCAGTCTGATTCCCTGTATCATTCCAGGCTAGTACTTCAGCAACAGCTGCCTGATATTCAACCCATGCTGGTTCTAGCACAGCCAACTCTGCAAGCTCGGTTTCATCGAGGTCAAGAGCTTTATATTTTGCGATTCTTTCAGTAATTTCTTTAGATAATGTGGAAATACTTGCCTTACTTTTTTCCATTTCTGTGGATAGGTATAAGCCTTTATAAACATCACCTCGAATTTGATTCATATCAGCATCGATTACACCCATGTCACTTATTGGTATTAGGTTATCCAAATACATGTTTGTCATTCCATCATTGATCGTTTTCATGTTGGTGTACCCCAGGAAAGCGACCAGAACAGTGAGTAATGACACAATTATAAAACTTCCAATTAACTTGACACTGGTTTTCAGATTATTTAGAGCCTTCATGATTTCTCCTTAACTAAATTTGAATTTACTTACAACCACTTAGTACAGATTTCTTAAATATTATTAATACCAAATCTGATGTGCATAAGATTTCAGGATAGAAACTTATACAATTGCTATACGTATTTCTGTTATAGGCATTAGTTTTGTTGTCTGGTATAAAAGAGAGATAATAAATATGTAAAAACAAAGTAAAAATTAAACAAAAAGATAGTCTACTAAGTAGATTGTCTATAAAGAATTTGAATTTGTTTATTTTGAACAGATTGACCATGATTTGAACCTGTCGGGCTGGTTCAGCCAGGGTCTGGGCGAAATAATGGATCTATTTTGTTTGAAAACAATAATAGGAGAAACAAAAGAGGCTTCTGACAATCCAGTAGCCTCAATAAATTGAATCATTTTTTATAGGTAGTATTAATATTTGCAGCTTGAGCGAAAACCAACCTTTCGGGAGTAAGTATTCAAACTTATCGGCAAAATTAATCCAAATAGAATAATTTTAAAATGCTGGTTTGGCCGGGACAGGGATCTGGGCGGTTTTCATTCCTTGACTCATACCGTCCCTAAGGGCAAGATGTACAGTTATTGTTCCTAACTCAGAAGAAAGAGGGATTATCAATCTCGGACAATCCAGCGTGGAAACCTGGGACCCTTTACCAATGAGGAGGGTAGGCGGAGATATTGTAGCTTCATAGCCAGCCGTAGACAGTTTTACGCTTGCCCGACCGGTGATCACATTCCCCAATTCAGCAATACCGCTTTGAGCTAGAGAATTAAATTCCGATATTTCTTCTCCCATCATCTTGGAAACCAGACTAATGGATGTCTCCTTTGTTAGAGAGTAAAAAACCATTCCTTCGACACCACCAACCAAAGCAATAATGACGGTAATATCGTCTGTAGTGTATGGGCCTTTCTCGAGCTGGAGATCGCCCTTGTGGGATTCTATTCCTGTTTCTGTTTTTAATACTTCATAAATTGCTTCTAGAAATGGGTTCAGGAATTTAACATTCATATGTTACCTTCTTTCAATTACTATACTTTAGCTGAGACAGCTTCCTGGATCAGTGGAACAAAATTGATATTCTTTCCATCTGGTGGACTTTCTTTTATTGCAAGGTGGACTGTCACATTTCCCAGTTCCGTCTGGATGGTAACCACTATACGGGGAAAATTGATTGTTGATATCTTCGTCCCTTTACCAATGATCATAGTTGGAGGAGAAATAGTTGAATCCAGACCTGCTTTGGATAACTCAACAGTTGCTTTACCAGAAATCACATTTCCCAATTCTGCAATTCCACTTTGAGCGAGGTTATCAAATTCGTTGAATTTTTGCCCCATCATGCGGGATACAAAACTAAGGGCGGTGGACTTCTGACAGTTCATATAAGCACTACACCTTGAATTTGACCGACAAGGTTGATGAGCACAGTGACATCATCAGTTGTCAGCGCAGAAGACTGAACACTTATTGGCCCCCGGGTGATATCCAACTGTACTTCTTTTTTTAATACTTCTGCAGCAGAACCCAAAAATGGATTCAGGAATTTAACATCCATAATATAATTCCCATCCTTTCAAAAAGGTCATTGTTTACCTGCCATCCCAATAAATTCCTCGGCTGACTTAACCTGTTCACTGATCACATCAATTAACTCAGGCAAACGCTCTGGATTCCAACCTGTAACTTCAAATGCGATCGGGTCTATGTTGTACCTTAAACCATCTTTACCTATCCCAATTCCCAACATGTTCAAGGCCATATCTGCTATATGAACTGAAGAAGCTATTTGAATATATTCACCGGCTTTTCCGGGTTGGTGATGGAATTCGATCCCTTTTTGAAGGGATAATGGAAGCATCCATCGTTTTGCCAATTCTGCACCCATCTGGGCGTGATCTATACCGAAAATTTCAATTTCCAACTCGTTGAAGGATCTGCCTTGCCAGTCTATCTTTAAATCATTGATGTCACGTAATAAAACTTCAAATGCCAGCTTACCAATATCACACATTAATCCTGCATGGTAGGCTTCTTCGGAAAAGGAATGACCAAATTTCCTGGCAACCAATTGTGCCCCAGCAGCAACGCCAATGGAATGTTTCCATAAGTCTCCACGGTCAAGTGCATAACCCGGTATTGGTTTATATAAATAAGTAGATACTGAAGCGGCTAATACCAGACTTTGGATTGTATCCTGTCCTAAATAAACTACAGCCTGTTGTACTGTCGACGCTGGTTGTTCCAAGCCATAATACGAAGAGTTAACCCATTTAAGTATCGTACTGGTCAGACCTTGATCCATTATTAGGACTTCTGCCAGATCGCTCATATTCGATTTGGGGTTACGAATTAGACTCAACGCTTTTTGAGCTACTTGAGGTAGTGGTGGAAGGTCACCCACCTTTTTTATCAAGGCGTCGATATTATTTGTCATTTACCGTTTCCTTTGTAGTAAAATGATCCGCCTACGTTCGTGAAACCAATTTCAGATGGGCGTGGTATGATCTCAGTTCCTCCCAGGAAAAGGACTCCACCATTACGCAAACCATCATAAAACTTTTTGTAAAGAACAGCTTTAGCTTCGATCGTAAAATATATAATTACGTTTCGACAAACGATGAGATCAAAATTATTTTCGAAGGGGTCTGTAAGCATGTTTTGTTCTTTGAAGGTGACCCGTTTTGCTATATTTTCTTTAATAAAAAACTGTGAATTGACATCTTCAAAGTACTTTTTTCGATGCTCCGGGGATACATTACGCGTATCATCGGCGGTATATGGTCCTCGTGCTCGTGCTTTCGTGAGAATAGTCCGGTCAAGGTCTGTAGCTAACAAGTAATGGTTGCGTCCGGGTGCCAATTCCTCAAGAATGATTGAAAGTGTGTATGGTTCTGATCCATTTGAACAACCAGCGCTCCAGATTCGCAACCCATTTTTATTTCCGGGAGTATGGTTGATGGATAATTCTTTGACCAATCCAGGGAAAACGGTTTTTCTTAAGGAATCCCATCTGTCTTGGTCTCTAAAAAATTCAGAGACATTAATTGTCAGGTAATCACGAAATTTTGCAGTATCAGTCGGGTTTTTACTCAAGAAAAAAAAGTAATCATCCCAATTTTTTCCATCAACTCTGATCAACCAGGAATCAAGGCGACGTTGCATCTGTTCGCTTTTATATTGATTTAGGTCAATATTAAGCATCTTTTTTATGTTTTGTTTAATCTTTTGGTAAATTACTTCTTCCATGGTCGCCTTTTATGAAAATGAATGAGTGCTGGAGGTAATCCGCTTATGGATCGCGCCAGCAATTTTGTTTAGTGGTTGCACTTCATCCGTAACACCTGCCTCATACACACTGCGAGGCATTCCCCACACAACACAGCTTGATTCTGCTTCTGCAATAATTTGACCACCCGCTTCATGAATTAATCGGCTCCCAACTGTCCCATCACTCCCCATTCCTGTAAGAATTACGCCAATTAATGACTTACCGTAGAGAGCTACCATGGATGCCATTGTTACATCGATCGCTGGACGAACTCCATTAACAGGCGGGTTTTGATTAGTTACGACCACTCCATTCCTATCGAAAGTAAGGTGAAATCCACCCGGGGCTAATAAAGCTAGGCCCGCTTCAAGTTTATCTCCCGGTTCTGCTTCTTTAACTCTCAGACCTGATAAACTATCTAATCTGTCTGCTAAAGATCTGGTAAACCCTGCTGGCATATGTTGAATAATGATAAAAGCGGCTGATAATTTTGCGGAAATTTCCGGTATAAGTGCATTTAATGCTCTTGGTCCACCTGTGGAAGATCCAATAACCACAATTTTGTCCAAACTGTTAATTGGCCGGGTAGTTTTGGCTGAATTGATTAAAGGTGGCGGTGAAGACTTGGCAGAGGGTAAAAGGGAAAAAACGCGTGAACCAGCAGCTTTAATGATCTTTGCTGCAACATCAGCCATTACAATATTAATTGTGGATTTGTTTACTGGCTTGGCAATAAAATCCACTGCTCCCAAGGTTAATGCTTTAACTGTTTCCGACGTCCCCTCAGCAGTTAAGCTGCTCAGCATAACCACCGGACGTGGAAAATGGATCATAATCTCTTTAAGAGTTGATAATCCATCCATGTGAGGCATCTCGACATCAAGGGTAACAACATCTGGATTTAGCTTTGGTATCAATTCCAATGCTTCAATTCCATCATGTGCAGAACCGATTACTTGAATTCCAGGGCATTCGTTAAGGTGTTTGGTGATTGTAAACCGCATAAACGCAGAATCATCAACGACCAGCACACGAACCGGTTTATTTTCTACCACGAGAGAACTATACCCAAGAGTCACAGTAATTAATTTCCTATCCCAAGAGTTTATTGATGGCACTCATAACACGGTCACGGTCAAATGGTTTGACGATGAAATCTTTTGCCCCGGATTTTACAGCTTCGAGCACAACAGATTCCTGACCAAGTGCAGTCAACATGACAACCTTAGCATTTGCATCAATCTTTTTTAACTCTTTTAATGCAGTTAATCCATCCATCTCTGGCATGGTTACATCCATGAGAACCAAATCCGGTTTTTTTGATTTATAGGATTCAATTGCTTTCAAGCCATTTTCAGCTTCTGTTACTTCAAAACCTTCTCCAACAAGCATCTTACTTATTCGGACCCTTAAAAACTCTGCGTCATCAACAATCAATATATGTGTCATTCGTGTCGCTCCTTTGAAATTTTTACAATTCTTTTTCCGTACCACCGATGACTCTGACTGTCATGTGTCCGGAAGCGATATACAATCGAACTGTTCGGCCTATGTTGCCTCCCAGCTCAGAATTTCGAACTATTAGCTTCATTTTTTCGAAAACTAGTAATGCACTGGCAACATTCCTCGTTCCGATATCAAATGTTTTTGATAATTGAGTATTAATTAACATGTTCGCCCCACCAGCCATATAAATCAATATGTTATTAGTAGAACCATTACTTTTAATTTTTTCTAATAAAACAGGTATTCCAGTGTTTACAAATTTTGTCGGAGAATCATTGCCATTATCGAATTTCTCCGGTAAAACCGCATGTAGTAACCCGCCTGTTTTCGTGACTGGATTGTACATGGCTATACCTACACATGAGCCTAATCCATACGCAACCAGGACGTCCTCCGGATCGTGACTAATAACCAACTCTCCCAAACCAACACTTAATGAATTCGTCATGACTTATAACTTATCGGCAAAAGTTTTTAAAGTTGTTTTATCCGGTATCACCCAAAAATCAGTTTGTACCGATCGATCCTTACACATAAATGAGGCCTGAAAAGTAAGCACATAATCCTCAATTCCACCTGTGGCAGCAACAATAATATCTAAAATAGCACCCACCATATCCACCATTACGGCTGGTGGAGTGGGTCGGGCAGCTATTCCAGTCAGGGCAGCAACAGCATTTAAGAAAAATGCAGTTGTTAGATTTCCTACCTCAGCTAAAGCTGATCTTTCCATAGCCCGCAACTCGGTAGTTGTGCCAGGAGGAACTTCCATCAGCATATCAACTAATTCCAACGCTTTCAGGTACGGAATGATTAACATAAAATGCCCTGATAGACTCACCTTCAGATTTCAAATAGATACCAACGGCTTCATTCTCGGGTCCACCCAATGCCATTGGGATTTCTTTGACATCGATCATCTTCACACATGGATTATCCACCCTAAGATTCGCCCCTACCATTGTGGATAGCCCATTGGCAGCATTTGTTAATCCTTCCTTGGCAATAGATTGAAGAAGGTTATAAAGATCTTGATTAATTTCTTTGCTAGGTTCAGTCATATCTACGTTTTCCTTAATGAAGACCAGAGACTTTGTATAATCCCGCAACATCCAAAATTAGGGCTACTTGACCATCACCGAGTATGGCTGCACTGGAAATTCCAGGCGTTTCACCAATGATAGAATTTAGCAATTTTACGACTACTTCTTCTTCACCCATTAATGAATCAACTATCAAACCAATTTCCAGTTTGTTGGATCGAACAACAACCATATATGGATCTTTAACTTTTTGCTGAGTATCGAGGTTGAATACATCTGATAAGTGAATTAATGTAATTACCTTATCGCGTAATTGGGTAACAGGCTTTCCGCTGACAACCTTGATGTCCTTGGCTTGAAGGTGTTGAGTTTCAACAACCATTACCAGGGGTATGGCAAATGTAATATCACTGGCTCTGATTAATAGTGTAGGTACAATTGCCAGGGTAAGTGGAAGCGAAATTCCAAATATACTGCCTCTTCCGGGATGGGTCTCGACCACAATTGTTCCATTCAATCGTTCGATATTCGTTCGGACGATATCCATTCCCACTCCACGGCCCGAGATGTCAGACAAAGTTTTGGAGGTAGATAGTCCTGATAGGAAAATCAGATCAATGGCTTTCTCGTCAGACATGGTTGCAGCTTCATTCTGAGAAATTAACCCTTTGGAAACAGCACTGGCTTTTAACTTTTCAATATTTATTCCATTACCATCATCCTCTACCGTGAGAACAATCCTTCCCTGTTCGTGCCGGGCGGAAAGTGTAACCGTTCCGCGTGGATTTTTTCCTACCGCAATTCGTTCTGCGGGAGTTTCAATACCATGATCCACTGAATTTCTTAGTAAGTGAATGAGCGGATCATTGAGTTCTTCAATTACTGAACGGTCTAATTCTGTGTCTTGACCTTTGAGAACCAGGTCCAGTTCTTTTTCTGTTTTCTGGGCAAGATCACGAACTAGCCGAGGAAATTTAGCAAAAACGTTTGAGATCGGAAGCATGCGTATATGCATTACTTCTTCCTGAAGCTGATCAGTAATCCTTCCTATATGAACTATGGTGTCAGATAAACTACTAATCTTGTCGTTCCCCCGGTACATTACTTCCAATTGATTTCTTAACTGGTTTATCCTATTACGGTCAGTAATTAATTCACCGACCAGGTTCATTAATGCATCCAATCTTTCCACAGATGTACGAACAGTCTTATCTACGGTTTTATCCTTGGCTTTTTCCGCTTCCTGTACAGCTGTGATCGTTGTTTTTTGCTGTAGCATATATTTTGCAATTGCTCGGTCAAACGTATCCTGATTTCCCACCCCCATTTTTACCAGGATCTGTCCAAGCAATGGAGTTAGGCCGTCAACTTTTGAGGCACTTTTTTGAATTTTGAGAGCCTCATTGAGCTGATTTTCGGTTATTGTTCCATTTTCAATTAAAAATTGCCCAAGTTTTATTGGTTCGCTATTTGTTAAGTCCTCAGATTGGACCGGGGAACTGGATTTTGGCTGAACAAGCTCGATCGTCGCATCACCCAGGACAATACGATCTATTTCAGATATCCGGGTGAGATCCTGTCGGATCAAATCAATTGGTTGATTTGGAACAAACATCGCAATAAATTGTTTAACTGGTTTTGATGCTTCGATTTCTTCCTGGGTTGGGCTCATTTCCTGAATTGTGCCTGAAGATTGCAAAACCATCATTACTTGAAATGCCCTTGCAGCAGGAGCAATGCTCTTGGGAGAAATCTCTATTTCTATCTTTATCGCTTTTGTGGTTTCCGGTATTATCTCCACCGGGAGAGTATTCGTTTCTTCTAAAACCTTTGCTGCAATTAATAAGTCATTGATTCTTGGAATTTGTTGCTTTTGATCCACCAGCACGGCTGAAAGCTTATTCGAATTTTTCTTTTTCTTATTTTTTACAACTAAATCTTTCTGTTCAGTGAGTTCATGTAGAATTGCCACTTGGGTTTCTACAGGCTTTGCCACGATAACTGTTTCAGATGTTGAAGAATTACTTACAACACTAACCGACGTTATAAAGCCATCCATTTCTTCAACCATGAATTCTACATCGATATTAGATTCATTCAGGTCAATGACTTCTTCCCTTAAGGTTCTAAGGGCATCTATTGATTTGAGGCATATATCAATAAAGTTGGAGGATATCGAAAAAGTTCGCTTCCTAATTCCATCAAAGCCAGTTTCAAGTGCATGTGTAAGTTTTACAAGGCGGGAATGTCCTATCATTCCGGCCATACCTTTTAATGTATGGGCAGACCTAAACAAAGCCTGAATTAACTCAGGATCATCAACTTCTTGTTCTAATTTTACGAGTCCTTCTTCTAAAACTTGTAGATGGTCTTCAGTTTCTGCCATAAACAAGGGCATTTCATCAGGACTGATATCAAAAATTAACGGCATTCAAATCCTCCAGATGGATACAAGTCGAATCGCTGTATCCAGAGATCTGATCATAAAACAGAATAGTATGAATAATCTATGTTGGTTTTAACATGTCGCCTCCCTATTCTCAGTAAACCTTACGTAAAAAGACCGAAAAGAATACATGAAACTTATTGTATTGTTGAGTAACCTGGGGTGAAATTACTTATATTTTTGGGCGAAATAATTATTTCCCGACCAATTATTGATAAAATGTCAGGCGGACAGAGATTAGCAAAACCTTATTCACAATGGTTATGAGGTTTCGCTAATTATTTGTTTTATTCCAAAGCCTTCCCAAAGAAAAAATAACTAATTATATTTCCTCCCATTCGGTCATAAATAATATAAATACAAGTTAATTATGCTGACAATAATGGAACGATGTTGGCTTCTTAAGGTTTATAGATATGGTAAAACCATATTTGGTTTTACAGGAATTGTCGCTAACGGGATAGATATTTATTACCCTCGAACTTCACTCCGAGTAAATATTTGATATAAAAACTAAATGGTTAGAATAAACTACTGGGATATTATTTAAGATTTTATACATACATAAATATTTTGGGTTCTAAATATTAATATAAATTGGAGTAAAAACTCCCATTTATACATCCTTTATGTGGCTTTCAGTTCCCTTTTACTGTCTTTAATTTTCATTTGATTATGATTAGAGATGACCTTAATAAGTAAGCCCATAACTACGTTGGGTGATTATTTGTGTAAAGAATGGAAAAATGGACTATATATTGGCACAACTCACTGATATCACATTAAAAAAAACTACTGGCCATGAACAATTATCCTCAAACCAACTAAAAGAGGCAATGCAAACATTTGCCAATCTAATCCGTGAATATCCTGCAGATATTGAAGCATACTTGGTTCTTGGTGATTTATATCTTGCAGGAGAAATGTTCTCCTCTGCATTGCTCCTCTACCAAAAAGCGCTCATACTGAATCCGGAAAGTATTGAAATATCAAACAGGATCAATCTAGCCAGAATTGAAGGCAACCATGACCAGCCTGACATGGATCCAATTTCGGATGTTTCTTTGGACCGACTTTATACTATCTTAGCAAAGGATGATCACCGGGTGGATGTTCAAGATGTGGATCAAGCAACTAAATTATTGGATCAGATTATTCACAGTAAAAATCCAGCCGAATTGGTAGCTCTTCACCTCGATCAGATAGAAAACCTTCTTCCGGCTTTACTGGAATTAAATATCAGGCAAGCAAAATTGGAAAATAGGAATGAACTTGCGTCAAGTCTTGAGGAATTACAACAGGCTATCAATACCGGAAATAACTTGCCTATTGCAGGTGCTAGAACGAAAGACTATGAACAAAAAAATCCACTTGAGCATTTTGCAGGTGAAGTTACATTGCTAGTACCCGATCGGAATCATCCTTCAGCTAGGGCTTCATTCATTTTTGAATGCTTAGTCGCGGCAGGATGCTCCTGCACCCTTATGGATGAATCTAATGGAACAGATCATTTGGTTGAAGGTGTCACGATAGCCTGTAATCCACATATTAATCCCTGGCTTTTAGAATACATGGCGGCAAAAACAGCGAAAAAATTACCAATCATTTTGGACCTGGATCAGAATTTTGAAGAGATGCCAGTTTACCACCCTCAATATATGAGCACTGGTTTAGGTTCACCTGCAAATGCCCGGGCTTACTCGGCTGCTTTGTTGCTCTCAAACATAATAACTGTTCCGTCACAGCAATTTGCAGATCGATTAAATTACATGGGTTACAAAGCTATCAAAATCCCAGATGGTTGGTCCCGTTCGAATTCGTTGTGGGATAAAACGGCGAATCCCAGGAATACGATTAACATTGGATGGTTGGGAAGTACTGGATTTCCGGAGGATTTGGTTGAAATTCGCAGGATCATCAATAGGGTGATTCGTGAGTTTCCCAGAGCACAACTTGTAATTTCAGAAAGTAATATTGCGTTTCAATTGTTTAGCAGTTTACCAGACAATCGTAAATTATTCATTCCTGAAGTCTCCAATGAAGATTATCCATACCTTTTAGGGCAATTGGATATTCTTGTGGTTCCAGCAAAAAACATTCCTTATAATTTGACAAAATCAGATACCATATTAATGGAAGCTGGGGTAAAAAGACTTCCTTGGGTTGCAGGAAATCTTCCTTCCTTTACTGAATGGAATAGTGGCGGGTTGCTGGCAAATACATTAGAAGAATGGCACACTAACCTCCGTCAGTTAGTTATGGATGGGGAGATGCGATCTAAACTTGGGGATGATGGTTGTAGGAAGGCCCAACAAAGAGAAATGCAGTTGATGAAAAGATTTTGGATTGATGTAATTGACGAAGCTTTAAAAACACCAGCAATTAGAGGATTAAACTCAGCTTCATATTCTATCAAGCAGGGGTAAGGTTAATCTTGAAGATAATAGTTGTTACTCAGCCAGACTCAGGTTTCATTGTCTCTCAACACAGATACGGTGTTATCTGCAATACGATATGTCAGGATAGAAAACATTCTGCTCAACTGGTTGTAATTAATCCTGAGAATGAATATGGGAATATAGAGAATATTAAGTTCCTTGATGCGGATGTAATCATTCTGAATTCAGAATTAGTTTCTAACCATTTCCGCATGATCCAGAAATGGAAGGCAAATGGGAAGTTAGTATTTGTAGATTTCTGTAATCCTGTATGGTTTGAAGAAATGACTCAAACCGAATGTCTTTCAGATAAAAAACTAAGTTATACACGGGAATTATTTTGTTCTAAAGCCGGGCAATCTAAATTTCAAGTATTCAAGTCTGGAATTCGGCTTGCAGATGCGATCATCTGCAACTCCAGGAGAATGGTTGAAGATTGGATTGAAAAGCCATCTGTATATTATCTGCCAGACTTTTTACCACTGGATGAATATCTGATCCATCGTTCTGAACCCCATGATGGAATAACCATTGGTCTGAAACTTCTGAATAATGGATATGAGAAACTACTTGAAACTGGATTGTTTACCGCAATAGAAGCAATCGGTAAAGAAAGACCAGAATCCAGATTTCTATTCTGCGGAGACCTAGCGCAGGTATATAGGAAAATAGATCTTCAGCCAGGGCAAAAAATAATTATTCCATTTACAGATATGGATGATTGGCAAAAAGTATTATCTACGGTTGACCTTGGATTGATACCTTTTGCTGGTGCGATCGATGAGCGAATTGGGTGGTTTGATGCATTAGAGTATATGGCAATGAAAATACCGTGGGTTGCCAGTGAAAATATTGCATTATCCGAATTACGCCAATATGGATGGCTGGTACAAAACCATTCAAGAATCTGGGAACGAGTAATATTGGATATGATCGGTAATATTTCCTCTTACAAGGCAGATACAGCAAGTGAACCATACCTGTTTGCCATTGGGCAGGGTATTGAAGAATATATAGAAAAACTATATAGAATAATAAACTTTTGCCACACAAAAGTATCCACTGGAGAGTTGGTTTATGATGGCACCATTAAATACCCTGAACGAAGATAAACAAAACGAAGATCAAACTCAAGATCTGCCAGTAAGGTTACCCGTGATGGTCAACATTCCAGCTGGTCAGTTCTGGATGGGAACCAGTAATGAACAGGTGAAGATCTTACTCGATAAGGAAGATTGGGCTGTAGAGTGGAATGCCTCAGATATGTTCCAACTAGAACAACCACAGCACCAGGTGTCGCTACCGGCATTTGAGATCGCAAAATATCCGGTAACAAATGCTGAATATTATATATTTATTTATAATTCTGGATATCGAGTACCGAAAGGTTGGATTGGTTTCCATTATTCCGATGGTATGGATGAACATCCGGTTGTGGGGGTATCAAAAGCAGATGTTCTGGCTTACTGTTCGTGGCTATCAAAAGCTAGCGATCAGACTTATAGGTTACCAACAGAAGCAGAATGGGAAAAATCTGCTCGGGGAGTAGACCAAAGAATATATCCCTGGGGGGAGAACTTTGACCCATGGAGGTGTAATACAGTTGAAAGTGGCAAGAAAATGACTACCCCCATTGGTTCTTATTCTCCTGGAGGAGACAGCCCTTTTGGTATTGCGGATGCAATTGGCAATGTATGGGAATGGACGCAATCTTATTTGAACAGTTATCCATATAAATCTGATGGTGGAGACAATTCTGGCGTAAAAGCGAAATGTGTCGTCCGTGGAGGTGCCTGGTATTACAGCCGAGCTCTGGCGAGGTGTTCTACTCGCGAAGGTGTATTACCTGATTTTATTTCTCCTGCTTTAGGGTTTCGTTTGGCCAGAACGTTGAGATAATTGCTTGACGAGGCAGTTGTAGCATGGTATTATTCTGCTCTTGATGCGGGGTAGAGCAGTGGCAGCTCGTCGGGCTCATAACCCGGAGGTCAGAAGTTCGAATCTTCTCCCCGCTACTAAAAACGGCCGAAAGGTCGTTTTTGCTTTGAGTGGTTTGAATCTCATATAGGGGGTGCCGCCATTCCCCGCTAGAATAGATGAACCAGATAATGCCACCCTTGACAGGATGGTGCACGAGGATTTTGTTCGTCAACCCTCCATTTGCACACCATGGTTTTACAATTAAAATGTAAAACTCAAACTGCACTGGAGATTATATGGATTCTGTTATTTCTCTTCGTAATGCACGTCTGCACAACCTCAAGAATGTCAGTCTTGACATTCCCAAGAACAAGCTGGTGGTCTTCACAGGGCTTTCCGGATCTGGCAAGTCCACTCTGGTCTTTGATATCATCAATAAAGAGGGTCAGCGCCAGTACCTTGATTCTCTGGGTTTCGTTACTGATCAGCTTACCAAACCGCCGGTTGATCGCATCAGCGGGCTCTCACCCTCAATCAGTATTGACCAGCACCTCAACAACCACAGTCCTCGCTCGACAGTGGGCACAGTCACCGAGGTTTTCACTTATCTGCGTGTGCTCTTTGCGCGGTTGGGTCACCGCCCCTGCCCGAACTGCGGAAAAGATGTACCGCCGCCTACCTTCGAATTCTCAGAGGATGAATGGATGGATGAGAATGATGAACCTGTGGATGGCGGTTTTCCGTGTCCGTACTGCGGCGCTTCCATCTCTGAGATGGGGATGGCCAACTTCTCTTTTAACAAACCGGCAGGAGCCTGTCCGCGCTGTACAGGCTTGGGAGTGGTACGCCAGGTTTTGATTGAGCGCTATATCCATCTTGAAAAGAGTCTTGCCGAGAACGCTGTGGATGGATGGGAAACCTTTCACATCAACTATTACCGTCAAATTCTCGAAAATGCCGGAAAGTGGTTCGGATTCGAATTTGAGTTCGATAAGCCTCTTAAAGAATATACCGAAGTTCAACGGGACTTGCTCTATTACGGCACAGAAAGTCCACAATTCTTGAGCCACTTTCCGGGTCAAAAGACGCCTGCCACCAATAACCAGGGCCGTTATGAAGGTGTGATCACCAACCTGCTGCGACGTTATGACGAACATGCTGAAAACGAGACCTACCGTGAAAAACTCGATCAGTACTTTACCATCCAGACTTGCCCTGAGTGTAATGGCGCACGCCTGAAAGCGGAAAGCCGGGTTGTCACCGTTATTGGAAAGACCATCATAGCTGTGGAAAAACTACCTCTCAATGAGTTGGATGACTGGTTAAAATCTCTTGAACCATCCTTTACCACCCAGGAAATGTTAATTGCCAAACCGATTCTGGATGATCTGGATGCGCGAGTGGGACGTCTGCTCGAAGTGGGCGTTGGCTACCTTACTCTCGAACGCGCCAGTCCATCTCTCTCTGCGGGTGAGGCGCAGCGCCTTAAGCTGGCTTCACTGCTAGGTTCTGGCCTCACAGGCGTGCTATATATCCTGGATGAACCGACCATTGGACTGCATCAGCGTGATACTCAGCGCCTGGTCAAGGTGCTTTACCGGTTGCGAGATCTGGGTAACACCGTATTGGTGGTGGAGCATGACCTTGAGTTGATCCGGGCTGCAGATTATATCGTGGACATTGGCCCGGGAGCAGGTAGTTCCGGTGGCCGCATCATTGCTGCAGGTACTCCCAAGGAATTGATGCATAATCCTGCCTCTATAACGGGAGCTTATTTATCCGGTGAAAAAACGGTACCGATACCGGTGAAAAGACGCAGCCCCAATGGCAATGCGCTCACCATCCGTGGAGCACGCCAGTTTAACCTTCACAATGTCTCCGTCCGATTACCTCTGGGTATTTTGACAGCAGTCACAGGTGTTTCGGGCTCAGGAAAATCTTCGTTGATCTTTGATATTCTCGATCGTGCCGCCCGGCAGCGCATGAACCATTCTACTGAGGAGGTGGGTGAACATGACAGTATCGAAGGTTGGCAGTATATCGATAAGGTGATCACCATTGATCAAGAGCACATTGGGCGCATCCCGCGTTCCAACGCTGCCACCTATTCGGATACCTTCACCCCCATCCGTGAGGCTTTTGCGGCTACTGCTGAAGCCAAAGCAAGCGGATTCAAACCGCGCCATTTTTCATTCAATGTCCCTGGTGGACGTTGTGAACGCTGTGAAGGTTCAGGCACACTCACCGTCAAGATGCACTTTTTGCCTGATGTGGAAGTACACTGCCCTGTCTGCCACGGAAGACGTTTTAAGCGTGATACCCTGGCAGTGAAATATCATGGCAAGGATATTTCAGAAGTGCTGGACATGACCATTGCTGAAGCACTTGAACTGTTAAAAGATATCCCCGCCGCGCGTGCTAGGTTGGAAGTAATGGGGGAGGTCGGGTTGGGTTACTTGAAAATGGGGCAGCCGGCAACCACCCTTTCAGGAGGCGAGGCGCAGCGTGTCAAACTGGCCAAGGAACTCGGCCGTAAGGCTACTGGCAAGACCCTTTATCTGTTGGATGAACCCACCACCGGGCTGCATCCTGCTGACACGACTTTACTTTTGGGTCTGCTTCGGAAGCTGGTCGAAGCTGGCAATAGCGTGATTGTAGTGGAGCATAACCTCGATCTCATCCGTGCCGTGGACTGGATTATTGATCTTGGTCCTGAAGGTGGCATGGCTGGAGGCCGATTGCTGGCGGAAGGCACACCTGAAGAAGTTGCCCGGGTAGCTGAATCCTACACCGGGCAGTATCTCAAGTTGTTGTCACATTAAACCTGAATTCACATCTTTGAATAGTTTATCTGGAAAACGCTATCACGCAGTTCAAAGAGTTGACAAAAACTAACGCTTTGTTTGTCTGTTTGCTGGGTTGCTATTATTATTTCTCTTCTTGTGTTTTGAAATATTCATCCATACTTATTACGACCTTTCCCCTGGGATGTTCTTTCTCAAAATACCAGAAAGCATCAGAAGTTTTACTTAACAGGTAACATGCATCAACGACCGGTTTGATCTTTCCGGATTCCAGAAGTTCTTTGATAAAGATCAGGTCTTTCTCATTGTGTTCCAGGGTAAGTGTATATGTTTTCTGGTTCGATAACCTGGTAGACTTCTTATTGCTTGCTGCCTGGACGAGTTGAAGCATTGAACCACCAGCAACGACATAGGACCCTTCAGGTTTTAACGCACGCAGATAATCTGAAATTGGATGATATCCATTCGCCGCCAGGATCAGATCATACTTCAGACCGTTTTTGGTGAAATCTTCTTTCTTGTAATCAATAACATGATCCGCTCCAAGCGAGCGTACCATTTCCAGATTTCTTGTACTGCATACCGCAGTGACTTCAGCCCCGAATGCTTTGGCAATCTGCACAGCAAAAGTACCAACACCACCCGATGCGCCATTGATCAATACCTTTTGCCCTGCCAGAATGTTTCCTTTGTCACGTAGGCTCTGCAATGCGGTCATTGCTGCCAACGGTACTGCTGCTGCTTGTTCGAACGTTAGATTGGCAGGTTTCAATGATATATATTTTTCCCGCGCACATACATATTCAGTGAAAGTGCCCCGACCAGTTGCACTGGGTAGGTAACCAAAAACATCATCCCCTGATTTTAACTGTGTTACACGACTACCAATCGCCTCGACCTGTCCGGCAAAATCACCCCCGAGTATCTTATTCTTTGGTTGCAGGAAACCTCCCTTCAGGCGGATGAAGAACGGGTTTGATCTCATGTAGCGCCAATCGCGGGAATTAATTGATGCTGCATGTACTCTGATCAAGACCTCATCATCGTGGGGAGCAGGTTTTGTCACCTCCTGGAGTTGAAGAACATCCGGTGAACCGTACCTTGGGCAGATTATTGCTTTCATATTTAAACCTTTCTGTTTTGCTTATCAAGTACATAGCCAATCATACATCCATTGGCAAGAAACCTTGGAGCATTCATTCCTGTAACGAGTAGGAGGTAAACAGAGGCATGAGCCGGGTTTGCAAGCGCCGATAGGACTTCGATAATTGCCATTGCACTAAAGCTAAGGATCAAGGCCTTGTGGATGGAATTTTTGCCGGGAATACTGTCAAAGAAACGAAGCAGGACAAAACTGATGCAAACTGCGATCACCAGTCCGCCAGCCAACGCTTCAACAAGGGCTACCGGCAGCGAAGAGATCGAGAACGCGGCTTTATAGGCTGGGGCAATTGGGGAAACTGCCATTACGAAGTCAGTGATCCAGAATGCCGCGCCTCCCGCTGCCACCAACATAAGCAGTTTCTTAAGAAATTCCCGAGAAGCCTGAGCTGTAGTATGACCTGTGACACTGGTTTGCATGGCTGTGTCCTTATTTCAGCCCGGCAGGGCTGGCTACAACTACGGTTGATTTGACTTCCATATGCTGTCTCTTATACACATAGCCAATTGCGACGCCCAGGGCGGAGATACGGATCACGTTAAATACCGTGCCGATGATGAAGTACCGCAAAACATTACTTGTCGCGTAAAAACTTGAGGGACCCCCAAGCACGATCGTGACGATGACCAGCACAAGAGAGCTCAGGAGGACTGATTTTATTATCGGGTTATTACCCGGGATCCTGTTATAGAATCTCAGCAGAGGAAAACTGACCCACAACCCGATGATCAAACCGCCGATCAGGGATTCCAACAGCATTGGATAGTATGATATGGACATTGCAGCTCTGTATTCCGCAGCAATAGCCGTTCGTGAGATGGCGAAGTTTGCGAACCAGAAAGCCAGGCTTCCCACCAGAGTCAGCACCAACAACTTTTTCAAGATTCCTTTTTTGTTTATCATCTTTACTCTTTTCTTTATTCCGGATTCACGGACAAGCTGGGTTTCACAGACTTGATGGCAAGCCACAAAGCCAGGGAGACTTCTGCAATAAAACTGATCACCAAACAGGGATAAGCGATGAAAATGAGGTCAGGGAGGATCAAGCGCTGGCAGACATAGATGAACTGGCAAATGCCGTCAGCGATCAACAACATGCCCAGTACCTTTGGAAGGAACTTGGATTTTAGGACCAGGTAACCGAGCGGAAAGAGCCAGACCCCGTAAGGCACCTGGGCTATAACGCCCCCGGTTTTGTATAAACCGAAGAAAAACACTGCCAGCGCCTGGAGTTGATCCGGTTGGTACGCTTTGATGGCTTCTGGCCCGTTCAAGATCACCAGGCTGGCAAAAAGGCAAAGCGAGCTGAATAACCAGACCGCAAAACCGGCAACGTTAAACAACAGGAAGAGTAACGCCAAGTCTTTGTTCACCGGTTTCAACAGTATATAGAGTGCCCATGCAGCTATTAGGAAAAAAACAACTGAGAAGAGGTTGATGACAAAACCGATGCGAAACTGCGTCGCATGGGTCAGGATGTGATCAATCGTGACCGGGGCTTCCACGAACACGAATTTCCCGAATAGATTGGCTACGACCGAGGTGATCACGTAAAGTAAATAAAGTAAGCCAGCGGTTCTAGCGATTTTATTGACGGTATTCATTTGTTTTCTCCTTAATTAATTTCTGTTTTTACAACGGCGGAAGCGATTGCAGATTGATTGAACCCTTTAGCGATCAACCAAACCGCAAGAACCATTTCCTGCAATCCGATTGGAAGCTGCAATAAAATGAAGACTGTCGAAAATGGAACTAGCTGGCCAAATATCGTTAATAAGATGCACGCAAGCGATGATACGGCTGCCACTAATCCCCAGCCAGATAACCACCGGGGGATGAGTTTAGATCGAAATAATACATAGTAATACATCAGGGCACCCAAGGTAAAAGCAATTACCGACAACATGCCGGCCGAATCTTTAACCGCCAGCAATAATGTGCCTGAAATTTGGAATGCGGAAGCATTCGCGGCTCCTGCGGGCGCAGATCCCTAACTCAATGGGATTAGTGATAGCGTGCAAGCCACCCCAATAACATAGAGCATAGTCTCCATAACCCTGAACCCAACAGAACCAAGGGCTAATGCTTCATTATGTTTTCTTAAGACTGGATACAGCCCAATTGCAATACCAGCGCAAGCAAAAACTGAGATTAAAACCAGGATGCTTCCAATGATCAATTGATTTTGGTTTGAGGAAGCCTTGATAAGTAAATCCGGGGCATCCAGGATAGGGTCCAAAAACTTTGTTTTACCCAGAACGTGTACTACCGTTGCGATGATAAACAATACTCCAACACTTATTGCATTCTTTCTGTATGTCCCACGGGGACTTTCTATATTCGTATTCATTTTTTATCTCCTTAATTAATTTCTTTTTTTACAACGGCGGAAGCGATTACAGACGGATTGAATCCTTTCACGATCAGCCATACTGCCAGAACCAGTTCTTGTGGCAACATCGGAGCTACCATAACGACTTGTTCTGTACCAAAAGGCGCAATAAGACCTGTACTGACTAACGCGCAAGATACTATGCCCAATATGCCGAAAATAAGACCCCAAACCGATATCCATCGAGGAACTAGTTTTGTACTATAAAATATGATGTAATAAAGTGAACACCCTACGGAAAAAGCCAGCAGCGACCCGACACCACCGCCCACCCAATTACGTAATTCTTTTAACAATGCGCCTAAGGTTTGGAAATACGATGACTCCGGAGCTCCAGCTTTTACATATAGCTGGCTTAACGTTATCAATCCTAGTATGAATGAAATAGAAACAATACGTAACACTCCTTCTGTAATCCTGAAACCAACGGCTCCAAGAGCTAGTGTCGGATTGAATTTTTTTAACACGGGATACAGCGAAATTGCAATACCAGAAGCGCAAAGACCACCGATTATTAAAAGAAAAGCTCCTGTTCCTACTATGCCTGCATTTTCAGAAATGCTAACAAGATAATTCGTAGAATTCACAGGCCCTAGAAAAAGGAAGCTCAGGACATCTAAACTCGTATAAATGATAAATAGTATTCCCGCACTTATTGCGAGTTTTCTGTAGTTGTTCATTTTTTCTCCTTAATTAAATGATTTTGATGGGGTAATTGAGTTGTTTTTGGCGGCATATGATCTGACCGTTCACGCATCTGCATTGCCTGGTTCAACAGGACAAACCGAAACCAAAGGCATTCCCAGATCACGCACTTTTTTGAGCAATCCATGCAACCCGGCCTGATCGACCACTGACCCAGTCAACAACGTATCACCGTTATCTTCAAGCGTGATGGTCATGCCTTCAAACCAGTTAGTCCACTGAGGATCCAGGTGACCCTTGATCCTGATCTGATAGACCACGAGTTGAACTGGTTCGGTTTTTGGGTCGAGTTCGTTTGACAAATGTTTTCTCCTTTCGTGGCCGACCAATAATGTCCGTGCCACTTGCTCAAGATACAGGTATCATATCTTCAGCACGGTGTCATCGAATAGACACTTTAGTGTTGAATGATGGTGTTGTTCCTGATTGTTATGGGGAGTTAATTTAGAGGATTATTGACACTTACACTTACATCAAACCTAATTCGCGCGCACGAGCTATGGCTTCAGTACGGCTTTGAACTTGCAGTTTGTCAAAGATTTTTCGGTTATGCCCTTTTATCGTATCCAGGGCAAGGAAAAGCCGCTCGCCAATCTCACGATTAGAGAGACCCAGAGCGATCAGCTTCAGTATTTCCAGCTCCCGTTGGCTCAACGGCTCGACAAACGGATTGCTACTCCGGTGTCCTTCCGGAAGGGTGGAGGGTAGACCAGAATTGTCTTCCTTTATTTGATTCTCAGCTTCAAATGCTGCCAGCAGCTTGTCTGTGTAGCCTGGCATGATCTCGCGTGCGGATGCTTCGCGAAGCATTTGCTCCATGCTTGAGCCTTCGTCAAGGAACATGCGAACGTAACCTTCCGGCTCGGCCAACGCAAGAGCATGTTTCAAAGGCAAGAGAGCAGCAGGGAGGTCGCCTTGCATGTGATAAGCCATCGCCTGCAATACCAGGATTTCAATTACGCTGCCATTCCCCCCGCGTTCTTCCGCTGCTTTTTTCAGCCGGTCCAACAGTCCCAGAACCCCTGAAATGGAGCCATCTGGGCGATTGATCTGATAGTTAGCAAGGAGAACCCTGGCCAGGGTGATATGATCGAACTCCTGCAAATAGCTAAGTTCGTTGTCAACTGACAGTCCCTGTTCGCGTACCCACCCCAAGGCTTCGCTAATCCGACCCTGGGCTACCCATAACCGCGTCTTACGTGTCGAAATTGGACGCACATTCGGGGAAAAGTTACTTTTGTAAAGTCGTTCAGCCTGGTCGAGCAGGTCGATTGCACCATCCAGATCGCCCTCGGCCTCCCGAATGCGAGACATCGCAGCGCACCAGCGATAGGGGTTTTGCAGTGACCCGGCAAGATCACCCAACTCCTTGCATGTGAGCAGGTGCTGTCTGGCGATATTCAGGTCGTTATGCTCATAAGAAAGGTTGCTCATACCTACATATATATCTGCTGCTCCCCTTTGGACTGGCGCACCAGACTCCGTAGCCCACCGCAATGCCCGTTCAAAAGTAGTCATTGCCTCACGGAGATGGCCTTGAGCGATTTGGATATCCGCCAGAACGATGGAGCCGCCAATGGCGGAAGAGATATAACCGGCCAGCCGCACCTTTGCCATGCCATCAGCAGTCATCCGGCGGGCAGCATCAAGATCCCCGCTCACCCATGCGGCGAGCCCCAGTACCGAAGAGGCTCCACCGAGCATCAGATGGGCGTCTTCAGGTGCGACATCGAGCACCCGTTGAGCGTTTTTCACTGCCTCGTGCATATCATTCCTAGCCAGGGCTTTCGCAGCACGGAGAAGGGCGATCATACCCGGCAGGCGGCGAAATTCCTCTTCATCTTCGACGACCATCCCCGCTGCTTGGGATTCCGATCGTTTGGGCAGATCTGCTTTGGTGTCCAGCCATTTTTCAGCCTCTCGCAGCCAAACCTCAACGGACTCCAGTTCTCCCCCACCAAATAATGCATAAGCATAGTCAACGCTGAGCACCGGCCTGAAGCGAATCAACTCATCAGGCAGTGCCTTTAGCCAACCAAGCTCCGCCGCTGTGGCTTCCTGTCTATTCCTGCGTATTTCTGGTACTGTCAGTTCGACCAGGCTCGCTGCGCGCTCGAAATCCTTTCCCACAAGCGCGTGGTGGATCGCATCCGCTGACGAACCATTTTGCTCGTACCATTTGCTTGCTCGCCGGTGCAGAACAGGTACCTGAGCAGGGTTCTCCGAAATCAAGTGCATGCGAAGAACATCGGCAAAAAGTTGGTGATAGCGATACCAGTTCCGTTTGTCATCCAGGGGAATAACAAAGAAATTGCCTCGCTGCAACGTTTCCAACCGTACGCTGCCATCCTCTTCACCGGTGATGGCATCACATAGTGAGCCATTCAATCGATCAAGAATGGCGGTTTGGAGTAGGAATCTGCGGATAGATTCGGGTTGGCTTTGCAAAACCTCCTCGACCAGATAATCCACAATGTACCGGTGGTCTCCAGTGAATTCCCGAATAAACCCGGAAACATCCTTGCTGCCCTGCATGGAAAGCGCAGCTAATTGCAGTCCGGCAATCCAGCCTTCGGTGCGAGTTTCCAGGGCGGCGATGTCTTCTGACGATAAAGTCAGCCCCATAACCCGGTTGAGAAATTCTGCTGTTTCAGCAGGGGTAAAACGAAGATCGGCAGCCCGCAGCTCGGCAAGCTGACCCCGGGCTCGCAATCGAGCCAGGGGAAGATGTGGATCCTCACGGGTGGTGATGATCAAATGCATTTGTGGCGGCAGATGGTCGAGCAGAAATGTGAGTATATTGTCAACTGGTTTGGAATCAATTACATGGTAATCGTCCAGAATGAGGGTGAAATTGTCCGGCAAAGTAGTGATGTCATTGAGCAGTGCAGTCAAAATCGATTCAGCAGGTGACGGCTGAGGGGATTGGAGTGAAACCAACGCCTCTGTTCCAATAGTTGCTGAAATCCCTTCGACTTTACTCAGTACAAGCGTCTGCAAAGCCGAGATGAGGTAAGTCAAAAAAAGTACAGGATCGTTATCTCCGGCGTCCAATGACAACCAGGCTACCTTCTTATCACTCATTTGTCCGGCTGCCCATTCACTGACCAGTGCGGTTTTACCAAAGCCGGCTGGAGCTGAGATGAGGGTTAGTTTATGGTGCATGCCCTCATTCAGCCGTTCGATCAGGCGGAACCGGAGAACAACTTTTGGCCGGGGTGGAGGAATATATAGCTTGGTGGCTAAAATTGGCGCGGGCATGAATTAATTATACGGCTCAACTCCAATTCCACGCATACCAGACTGTGACCACATTGAACCCCATGTTGACTGCAATCAGGAATTTGTCATATAACGATGCATAGGTGGGCAGGCCAACCAGGTTGAACAGGAAAAAGAAAACGGCCACGATAATATTCACCCAACGACTTACCGGTTGTGGCATTACCAGGTTCAAGAAAACCATCAGTATGGGAATCAGCATCAAGACCGCAATCCCCAGCCAAACGTACTGATTAAGATTCATGTCGGTCATCGGTTTTTTTGCCAGGTCGCCGCTGCAAATACGCAAAACATCACCATAAAGATAAGTTAGCGTGACGACCACCCAGGTTGCGGAAAGAATTATTCTTGTATCCATTGTTTTATTTCTCCTGTTCGAGGATTGTGATGACAACACTGCCCCGTTTGCGCCCCGTGTCCGCGTAGCGATGCGCCTCGGCTGTCTGCTCCAGGGGATAGCACCGGTCAATCACTGGTATAAGTTTCCCAGCCTCAAGAAGTTCTTTAAGGAACGCCAGATTTTCTGTACGGTCGGGCGACACCCCAGCGATCACTTTCTTGCCGCCGGTCAGCGCAGTCCAGGCCATTTGAGGAAACGATTCCAAACTTCCCGCCCCGGCCAGATACAGACCGTTTGGCTTGAGCGAGGATTTATAGCGCGCAAACGAACTCTTGCCAGGGACCATATCCAAAATCACATCATAGGTCTGGCTGTTGCGGGTGAAATCTTCCCGCGTGTAATCGATGACATGGTCTGCTCCAAGCGCGCGCACCATCTCCAGATTCCTCGTACTGCACACGCCGGTAACTTCAGCCCCATAGTACTTCGCGAGCTGGACAGCATAAACGCCGGTACAACCCGAAGCACCTATGATGAGAACCTTCTGACCAGGTTGAAGTTTCGCCATATCTCTCAAAAAATAAAGCGCGGTGTTAGCGCCAAAGGGGATGGAAGCGGCTTCCGCGAATGTTAAATTTACTGGTTTCATGACCAGGCAGGAGTCTTCAGTCATGCAGGTATATTCGGCATACACGCCATATTTAATGCTAATTCCAAAGACGTGATCTCCATTCTTGAACCGCTTTACGTCCCTGCCAACTTCAATAATTTCACCCGATAACTCCACACCGAGGATCGGCTGCTTGGGTTTCCGCAACCCGAACGCCAAGCGCGCCAGGAAACCAAAGCCAGGCGGGACAAAGGTAAATCCGCGCGCGTTGCAGTCACCAGCGGTGACGGAGGTGGCATGCACCTTGATCAGGACTTCGTTGTCCTTGGGTGCAGGTTTTTCCACTTCTTCGAGATGAAGAACATCGGGTGGTCCATATTTTGTGTATATTATTGCTTTCATTTTGTCTCCTTTAGTAACACAATACCTTCGCCAACTTTACCTGAACGAAGGTATTGTGTTCGCTAGATTATTATTCAGGCTGATTTTCTGGATTGCGCCATCTCCAGGCATTCGTGGCAATGAGTAACATGCACACAACTTCTATGGTTGCAATGAAGAGGTAATGAGGAGTTAGTGATCCCATACCGACAACATACACAATGGTAATTACACTTGCGATGATGTTTGCCCAACGGTTCACTTTATAATTCAATACTCGAGAGAGTATGATCATGGCTATCGGAATTTCCAACATGATTGCACCGAACAACATAAGCTGGGGAATCGTCATGCCAGTACTTATTGAGGTTTTTGCCACTTCTTCCAGAGCTCCAGGGATAAAAAATCCCAAAATATCCGCATATGCCATATTGATCATGACAACGATCCATAATGTTGCGAGTAATACTTTTGTATCCACCTTGGTGGCTTTCATACTTGTGTTCATTTTTTTCCTTTTTTGAATAATTTTGAAAAGTTTCATTGAATTAGATTGGATTAGATTGGATTTGATGGTTTGATCTCGGAGGTACCTCCCGTTCCGGGTTCTATAGGACTGACTGAGATCAATGGCAATCCAAGGTCGCGCACTTTTTTGAGCAAGCCATGTAATCCTGCTTGGTCGATCACCGGACCTATAAGAAGAGTTTCGCCATTGTCTTCCAGCTTGATGATCAGGCCGTCAAACCATTCTGCCCATTGATCTCTCAGATGGCCTTTGATCCTGATCTGATAGACAATTGTTTGTCCCGGATCCGTTTTTGGGTTGAATTTGTTTGACATTACTTTTTTCTTGTTATGATCAGTCATAACACTCCATTCCATTTGCTCAATGCATGGATAATATATCTGCCAAACGGTATGGAGGTATAGATACTAAAGTATCGTTTTGAGGTATTGTTTTGGGGAATTGTTTTCGGAGTTACAAAAGACCCAACTCGCGGGCGCGTGCCACTGCTTCAGTGCGATTTTCCACCTGTAGTTTGTCAAAGATGAGCCTGGTGTGACCTTTCACTGTGCTTAGAGCCAGGAAAAGCCGCTCGCCAATCTCGCGATTTGAGAGTCCCAGAGCGATCAGTCTCAACACTTCCAATTCGCGCTGGCTCAATGGCTCGATCATTGCTGATTTTTGACTAACGGTTTTTGGTGGAGTTAATTCCACTGACCGCGTAAAAGCAGCCAGAAGTTTGTTCAAATACCCTGACAATTGATGACCATGTCCACCCGATTGTCTTTCAATCTGCGAGCGAAAATCCGATATCACTGATCGCATTGGCTCGCCTTCTTCCACAAAGATTCTGACATAACCCTCAGACTGAGCCAGGATCAAGGCGCGTTCAAGCGACACCAGTGCCGAAGGAAGGTTTCCTTGAGCCTGGAGGGCGAGTGCTTGCACTACCAGGATTTCAATTACACAGCCCATTCTGTTTTGCCCTTCTGCCCCTTGCAGCAGACGCTCCAACAGTCCGATTGCATCGAGGATAGAACGTTCGTTGTGCCTATTTTGATATTCGGCTATCAGTACCCGTGCAAGAATGAGATGTTCGAACTCGTTCAGGTAGTTGATCTCATCGTCTGCCAATAACCCCCGCTTATGCACCCAATCCTGAGCCAGGGTCAACCGACCTTGCTTTAGGTACACTTTCACTTTCAAAGCCTCAATAGGACGGATATCAGGTATAGGGTTATTAATATACAAACGTCTGGCTTCATCCAACTCGACCAGTGCAGAATCCAGATCTCCTTCCGCTTCGTTGAGCCGGGCCTGGGCACGATGCCAACGGTAAAACCAGTCAACCAGCGTGGTCTGTCCCCCCAGCTGATCGGCTTGTTGCAGGTGCTCTGCTTTGGATGCATCTTCTTGCATCTCATGATACAGCATTGCCAACCCCAGGTGATGATGGGCAGTGATCTGTTGCGCTTCCTTGCCGTGTTCTGCGGCAAGTTGTAAGTACTCATGGTAGGTTTTTTCTGCCTCGCGTAGATGACCCTGCTCAATTTGAATGTCAGCAACGCCAAATGCAGTGGCAACGACAAAAGTGAAGTTGCCCATCTTCTGCATACTCTTCATCCAATCGCGCATTGCGGAGAGGGCGGATTCCAGGTTTCCTGTTGCCCAGTGGGTAAACTCAAGCATCATCGTAGCCTGGGCACGTCTGAAAAAATCTTCTTCGGGAATGAGTTGAAGTGCCAGCTCGGCATATTTCACTGTATCTGATAGATTTCCCTGAACCTGGGCATTATATGAGCGGACTAAGGCGATCATCGCTGTAAGGGGCTGTAATTGTGCCTCATCCACGACAACCATTCGATCTGATGAACCACTCAACCACCGTTCAGTATCTCGCAGCCGGGACTCGCTGGCTTCCGGATCACCCGCATCCGAGAATGCCACACCTAGTTGGGTGCTGAGTACCGGTCGGAGGCGAATCAACTCCTCTGGAAGCTTCTTTACCCAACCCAGCCATGATGCAGTCTGGAAACGGTCATCCATGCCTTGCCAGGCCGTTTCAGCCAACCCTGCCGCCCTGGAAAAATCCCCTGCTGTAATGGCATGGTTAAACGCTGCACCCAGGTCGTCGTTCTCTTCATACCACTGGCTGGCGCGCAAGTTGAATTCGCCGAATTCTTTGGGTTTTCCCAGACGTTGTCGCAACAAATCGCCAAAAAGATGGTGATAGCGATACCAGCGCCGCTCGTTATCCAATGGGATAATGAACAAATTGGCATGTTCAAGGTATTCCAGTGTATCCTGCCCTGACCCAGAAGGAGAATCCAAAACCACATCACACAGCGGACCGCACATACGATCGAGGATGGATGTTTGAAGTAGAAAAGTCTGAACGTCCTCAGGCTGCTGATGCAGGACTTCTTCAATTAAATAGTCCAATACGAAATGGTGGTTGCCGGCGAAAGATTTAATGAAACTGGCGGGATTTTGATGTCCATGCATCGAAAGTGCGGCTAATTGCAGACCCGCAATCCAGCCTTCTGTGCGGGCTTCGAGGGCTACTATGTCGTCGGAGGAGAGATTTAGATCCATTACAGTATTGAGAAATTCAGAAACTTCAATGGGAGAAAAACGCAAGTCGGCGACACGGAGTTCAGTTAATTGATTCCGGGCACGTAACCTGGCGAGGGGGAGATGTGGATCCTCACGCGTGGTGATGACCAGGTGCATTTGTGAAGGCAGGTGATTAACTAGAAACGTAAGTGCTTCTTCAACCGGTTTGGAATCAATCACATGGTAATCGTCCAGGACAAGGACAAAATTGTGCGGGATTACTGTAATTTGATTGATGAGGTCTGTAAGCAGCGCTTCAGTGGGTGGAGGCTGATGTGTTTGGAGTGCAGCTAATATCCCTTCTCCTATCTTTGAAGCAATTCCTTGGATTTCCCTCAAATCAAGCGTCTGCAAGGCAGTGATAAGGTATGTCAGAAAGCGGGTTAGTTCGTTATCTCCTTCGTCCAATGACAACCAGGCGACAGACTGCTGGCAGTCCTTAAGCCATTCGCTGACCAGTGTCGTTTTTCCGAATCCGGCAGGGGCAGAGATAAGGATCACCTTGCGATGCAGTCCCTCGTTCAACCGCTCGATCAGGTGGGGGCGGGGAACGACCTTAAGCCGGGGTGTGGGGACAAAAAGCTTGGTAAGGAGAAGAGTTCTCAGGCATTCTAAAATTAATTATATATCGTTCCTGATTTGAGTATGAGAGATAAACAATGGAATCATTAGGATAGTAAATATTCACCACGGACCAATTATCTCCAATAATGGAATTCAATTATTTAATGCAATACTGCTTCATGTATGATCATTCCAGGTTAAAGAAGAATAATTCAGTAGTTCTGGTTTATCGGGCATAGATGAATTGAGGGGGGGTGGATGATTAATCATATAGAGAATCCTTTATAAGTAACTAAATAGTCCCAAAACTGAGATCAATATAAGTTGATAACTCAAAATATTCCTACTTGAAATATTTTAAATTCACCATATAATTGAGTTAGTTTATTGCTCCAATAAACTAACTCAATTCATGTGGTTTTCCCTGGGATATTATGCCTCAAACCAAGCTAAATACAGCAGATCAGACCTGGGTACGGAAAATGAATCGGTCTGTGATTCTAGCTGTATTTCGCACACAGAAAACACTATCAAGGGCACAGTTAGCGATAGAAACAGGATTAAACCCAAGTACAGTATCAAGCATTATCGGTGAATTAATTCAGGAAAACTTGATCCGCGAAACGGATTTGATTCAATCCAATACAGGTCGTCCCGGTCGATTGCTGGAAGTAAACCCCGATGGTGGTTGTGCATTAGGAATTGAAATAAATGTCGATTATATTGAGCTTCTGGTTACTGATTTTTCAGCAAATGTTTTATGGCGTAAAAAACAAGAGTCAATGCCAGAAATTGGGCAGGAAGAAATTATGATGCGTGTCTTGCACTTTGCAGATGAGGCATCAAGGTTCATTAAAGCACACAAATTTCCGCTGCTCGGTGTAGGTGTAGGCGTTCCCGGATTGGTAGATGTAGGAAGTGGTTTACTGCGTGTAGCCCCCAACCTAAATTGGGTGGATATTCCGGTTCGTGATGTATTAGGGGGTTATTTTGATTGTCCGATCTATGTGGAAAACGAAGCAAATGCTGCTGCACTCGGTGAATACTATTTTGGTGCAGTGAAAAATGTCAAAGATTTTATTTACCTGAGCGCAGGTGTTGGTTTGGGGAGCGGGATCGTGATGGGTGGCCAGCTATTTCGGGGAATGTTTGGCTATGCCGGAGAAGCTGGGCACATGACCATGGATATTAATGGCGAACTTTGCGGATGTGGAAGACGTGGATGTTGGGAAACATTTGTGGGTCCCCGGGCAGTTTTACAGCGAGTTCGACGATCATTGGCTCTCGGAGAGAAATCAATATTGCATGATATGGCGAAAGGTGACCTCCAAAATATCACCTTCGACGATGTGGTTCAGGCTGCGCTTGCAGGAGATAAGACTGCAAAATATGCGATTGATGAAGTCGCATTTTATTTGGGAATAGGGATTGCCAATCTTGTGAATTTGTTTAACGTGGAAGTGATCGTTTTAGGTGGAGCACTCAACAAAGCTAGTCCCGTTTTTCTTAATGATGTAGAACGAGTTGTTTATGAGAATACCTTGATTCCAGTCAGGGAGCATCTCAGGATTATCCCTTCGGCGCACGGTTCGGATGCCTGTATTATGGGCACAATAGCGCTCGTACTTGACGATATATTACGTGAACCTGCATTAATGTAGGAAAGTCCACGTATGCATCGAAGTAAGAATTTGGTTTATCTTGGTGATTTTAACTCGAAAGAAAGGAGGTTGTAGTATGTAAATATTTGTTAATGCAGATAGATCAAGTTTAGTAACCCAAAAATTATAAGAGGAGAATTTCAAATGAAAAACAAGTTTATGCATATTTTCACACTCGTTATGGTAGTGATCATGGTTGCTACAAGCCTGAGTGCCTGTACACCCGCTGCCGCACCTGCGGGAAAAGTCAAGATCGGTTTATCATTCTCTGATTTTGCAACTGAGCGTTGGAAACCAGAATCCGAACTTCTTACAAAACTACTCAATGAGAAGGGTTATGATGTTCTGGTTCAGGAAGCTGCTCATGACGTCAAACTACAGAACGACCAGATCGATAATATGGTCGCCCAAGGCGTCAAGGGTTTGATCGTCATCGCCGAAGATGGCGAAGCAGTTGTGACCTCAGTAGATAAAGCTGCTGCCGCTGGCGTGAAAGTCATCGCCTACGATCGCTTGATCAAAACATCGAAGATTGCTGCTTATTTGTCCTTTGATAATACTGAAGTTGGAAGACAGGAAGCCCTCGGTGTCATGACCGCACTTGGCCTGCCCGGAAGCACCAAATGGACCAAAGAGAATCCTGCAAAAGTAGTTATGTCTGGTGGATCCCCAACCGATAATAACGCTCACCTGGTCCGCGCTGGACAGGAAGAAGTAATGAAGCCATACGTCGATTCCGGTGTGGTAAAAGTTGTAGCTGATTTCTGGGTTGAAAACTGGGATGCAGCAAAAGCTCTTGCCAACATGGAAAACACTCTTACCGCCCAACAGAATAAGATCGATGCAGTGGTTGCTTCAAATGATGGAACCGCTCTTGGTGAATTGACTGCTTTGAAGGCTCAAAATCTCGCTGGTGTCGTGCCCATCTCTGGTCAGGACGCGACTGCAGATGGCTGCAACAGCATTGTCAAGGGTGAACAGACCGTGACAGTCTACAAAGATTTCCGCCTTCTGGCTCCGAAAGTAGTAGACATGATGGATGCCCTGATCAAGGGTAACCCCATCGAAGGTGCCAAGCCTTTCTCACTGAAAGTCCTCACCGGACAGGATCTTCCTGGTGATGTGAACTGCGTCTTCCTGCCTGTTGTTCAGGTGACCAAAGACAATGTATATCAGGAAATTGTTGTTAGCAAATTCCAACCATATGATGCAGTATATCGCGACATTCCTGCTGATCAACGGCCACCGGCACCGTAAAATTAACTAATCTTAATATAGTTGGATTGATATAAATTATCTTCCGCGCCAGGTTATGGCAGTAAGGCGCGGAAGATAAAGAATCTAATATTAAAACGTGTTTTCAGAAGTATTATATTTATGATGTTTTATGCAATAATTTATCATATATAGCTATGAATTTTATCCTCATTAATATTATTACAAATACATGACCTTGAAATAGAAAACAGGATATTGCCGATGGACGAAAATATTATTCTCGATATTCAGCATGTTACCAAAGCATTTCCCGGAGTTGTAGCATTAAATGACGTCAGTTTTCAGGTTCGCCGGGGTGAAATCCATGGATTATGTGGCGAAAATGGAGCGGGGAAATCCACTTTGATGAAAATTCTTTCCGGGGTATATCCTTATGGGACATATGAAGGTGATATTTATTACAATGACAAACTGTTGAAGTTGGAGGGTAGTTCCATTCATAAGGCTGCTGAAGAGGGCATTGCCATTGTATACCAGGAGTTAACTCTTGTACCCGGGATGACTGTTGGCGAGAATATTTTTCTGGGCAAGGAACCTGTCAACCTGGGTTCTATAATCTGGGATCGTGTTTATTCGGAAACGCAAAATATCCTTGATGAATACCATTTAGATGTTCAACCCCAGGACATCGTAAAAAACCTGGGTGTGGGGAAAATGCAAATGACGGAGATCGCCAAGGCCCTCTCAGAAGACGCAAAAATATTGATTTTGGATGAACCAACCAGCGCACTTTCTGAAGCCGAGGTAACGCAGCTAATGGAAATTTTATCAACCCTTAAGGAACATGGTGTTACCTGTATTTACATCACCCACAAGATTGAAGAATTCTTTCGGATAACAGACACAGTAACCGTTTTACGAGATGGCAAAGTTGTCACCACTCAAAAAGCGAAAGATCTGGACTCTCAGAAACTGGTCCAATATATGGTAGGACGTGAGATGAAGGAACGATTCCCCAAAGGGGATCGTCATCCGGGTGAAATCTTATTAGAAGTAAATGATTTGCATGCAGAAGATCCAAATAAAGGAAAAGAAGTATTGAAGGGCGTTTCTTTTAACCTTCGTAAAGGTGAAATCCTTGGAATTGCGGGATTAATGGGTTCGGGACGAACCGAACTGGTAATGACCCTCTTTGGTGAATATGCATATGTTACACAGGGAACGATTAAACTCAACAGCCAAGAGATAGAGATAAGCAACGGAAATGATGCAATGAGAAAAGGGATCAGCCTAGTCCCTGAAGACCGAAAACGTCATGGTCTTGTTCTCATGCAATCCATTCTAAAGAATATATCCCTACCAAATCTGGATAGGTTTTCATCTTTCATGCGAATAAACAACGATGCTGAACTCGTTGAAAGTTTAAAATTTGCAAAAGGACTTGCCATTAAGACACCCAATCTTTTTGTGCCAGCCGAGTCATTATCCGGTGGTAACCAGCAAAAAGTGGTGATCGCAAAATGGTTGATGTCTGGTCCAAAGATATTGATCATGGATGATCCAACCCGGGGTGTTGATGTGGGTGCCAAGTTTGAGATCTACAAGCTTATGAACGAGCTTGCAGAACAGGGTATTTCCATCATTATGATCTCGAGTGATCTTCAGGAAGTATTAGGAATGAGCGATAGGATCATGGTGATGTGTCATGGCCGCTCCAATGGTACATTGGATATTGTCGACGCGACACAAGAACGTATCATGACAATGGCAACAGGCATAGCTGAATTGAATTAAAATTTTTCCCACGAGGTGAATTATGAACTTTTCTGAGGTAGGTCAACGGTTTCGCAAGAACATTCAAACATACATCATCATAATTGCCCTGGTTGCTATTTGGGGTGTCTTTGCCATTGTTACAAAGGGGGGTTATCTTGGACCACAAAATATCTCCAACCTCTTCAGGCAAATGACTGTTACCGGTTTTCTCGCAGCCGGTATGGTCCTGGTGATGGTAACTGGAGGTATTGACCTTTCAGTTGGAAAGTTGGCTGGTTTTGTGTCTGTAGTTGTTGCCCTATTTCAGCGCGATGTCTGGTTCAGACTTATTCCGAACCAGCCTGTTCTGGCTGCTTGTCTTTCTGTTGTGGTTGGATTGATAGTTGGTTCAGCTTTTGGTGTTTTCCAAGGTTATATCATTGCCTTTTTACGTGTACCGGCTTTCATCGTGACATTAGGCGGAATGTTCATTCTTAATGGTGGCATTCTGCTTGCGACAGGCGGTCAAACCATTGCAGCAAACCAACCGGGATTTAGTTATATAGCTCAAGGCTACCTTCACCCGCTTGTCGGTTGGGTCCTGGGGGTGCTGGTTGTGGTAATCCTGTTCTTAATGATGTTTTCAAACCGCAGAACCAAAGTCAAATACGGATTTGAGCTAAAACCAATCGTCCAGGATCTTTTACGAACGATTGGTTTCTCATTGCTGGTATTGGTTTATGTTTTCATAGTCAATAGGTATAACGGTGTACAGGTTCCTGTAGTGATACTTGCCCTTACAGCAATCATTGTCTCTTACGTTTCTACTAATACTCGTTTTGGACGCTATGCTTATGCCATTGGAGGCAATAGAGAAGCTGCACGGCTATCAGGTATCAACATTAAGAAACAATTGTTTTTGGTTTTCATTTTGATGGGTTTGTTGTGTGGTGTCGGCGGTGTCGTATTGGCTTCTTATGTTGGATACGGGACAATTGCAGCCGGCCAGGGTTATGAACTTGATGCCATTGCCAGTTGTGTTCTTGGCGGTACTTCCACATTGGGTGGTTCCGGAACGATCTTTGGAGCCCTGGTCGGTGCGTTGATCATGGCGAGTTTGAATACTGGGCTTCAGATGATGAATGTGGCTCCTGCCTGGCAGTATGTGCTCAGAGGTTTAGTGTTGGTGCTGGCTGTAATTGCTGATGTGTATTTCAAGAAGAGTAATAATTGATCCATATACATTTCATCGAGTTCTTTAGTGGTAAACAACTACAATTAACTATTATTTAGGAAAGTGAGTAAACAAATTATGACAACTTATCAACCCAAACCCGAGCATAAATTTACTTTTGGCCTTTGGACTGTGGGTAATCGCGGACGTGATCCATTCGGTTCAGAAGTCCGTGGTACCAAAACCCCTGCCGAATTGGTCTACCTACTTGGCGAGGTTGGAGCTTATGGCGTCAATTTTCATGATAACGACCTGATCCCCATTGATGCCACACCCGCTGAAGCGGAAGCCATCAAAAAAGCATTCCGTGAAGCATTGAAAAAAACCGGTCTGGTTGTCCCCATGGCAACCACCAATCTTTTCGGTGATCCCATCTTCAAAGACGGAGCATTCACCAGCAATGATCCAAAAGTTCGCGCCTATGCGATTCAAAAAACTATGAAAGCAATGGATCTTGGAGTCGAATTTGGTGCCAAAATATATGTCTTTTGGGGGGGCCGGGAGGGAACAGAAACAGATTCAAGTAAAAACCCGCTCGATGCGATCAAACGAATGCGGGAGGCAATAAACTTTTTCTGTGAATATTCGCTGGATAATAATTATGGCTTAAAGTTAGCACTAGAAGCCAAACCAAACGAACCCCGTGGTGATATGTACAACCCGACAACAGGACACATGCTTGGTTTCATCGAGACTCTTGATCATCCGGAAATGGTCGGCGTGAATCCTGAAGTAGCCCATGAACATATGTCAGGGTTGAACTTCATGCATAGTGTTGCCCAGGCCTGGGATGCTGGGAAACTCTTCCATATAGATTTGAATGACCAGTACCCCGGCCGTTATGACCAGGACCTGCGTTTCGGTTCTAGAGACATAAAAGCAGCTTTCTACCTGGTCAAATTCCTGGAAGATGTCGGTTATACTGGTTCCCGTCATTTTGATGCACATGCATACCGGACAGAAGACTTTGAAGGGGTGAAAGATTTCGCCCGCGGCTGCATGCGCACATATCTGATGTTAAAAGAAAAGGCAGCTCAATTCAATGCGGATAAAGACATTCAAGCGATTCTAGCTGAGGTTAATGCTGAAGACCCGAATATGCTCGCATTTTTTGGTAAATACTCCTCCGATAAAGCCAAAGCGCTCAAAGCTCAACCTTTTGACCGCTCTAAAATCTCAAGTCGTGGTTTGAAATACGAAAAACTTGACCAGTTGACCATTGACCTGCTCCTTGGAAATCGTTGGGTAATTTGAGGTTTTATGTATTTTCTTGGGATCGATGTTTCAACAACTGCGACCAAAGCGTTACTAATAGATGCTGAGGGTAAAGTTCTTGCTGTAGCCACAACTGAATATAGTTTCGATACTCCCCATCCCCTTTGGAGCGAACAACACCCTGATCTGTGGTGGTATGGAACTCAAAATTCAGTTAAAGAGGTAATCAGTAAGTCAGGAATTTCATCCGATCAGATTGCTGGAATCGGGTTGACGGGCCAAATGCACGGTCTGGTATTGTTGGATAAGGAAGGAAAAGTTCTACGTCCTGCGATCCTATGGAACGATCAACGAACACAAGCACAATGTGATGAAATTTATCAGCTTATCGGAAGAAATCAGTTCATCCAGATCAGTGGAAATGCGGCATTAACCGGTTTTACCGCACCAAAGATCTTGTGGGTAAAAGAGAATGAACCCGGGATATATGCTCAAATAGCACATATCTTACTCCCAAAAGATTACGTACGCTATATGTTGACCGGTGACTTTGCAATGGATAAAGCAGACGGTGCTGGGACTATCCTTATGGATTTGAAAGCACGCACCTGGTCAACTGCAATACTATCAAGCTTGGATATTCCTATTGATTGGCTACCAAGATTATATGAAGGAACCCAGATAACAGGAACAGTAACGGAATCCGCTGCTCTATTAACCGGTTTTCAAGCTGGTACACCTGTTGTGGGAGGTGGGGGGGATCAGGCAGCACAAGCCGTTGGAGTTGGTGCCACAAAAGAGGGGGTTGTGGCACTAACCCTCGGTACAAGTGGAGTTGTTTTTGCCACGGTTGACAATCCTTTTATTGATCCGCTGGGACGATTACATTCGTTCTGCCACTCTGTTCCTGATAAATGGCACCTGATGGGAGTAATGCTCTCGGCCGGAGGAAGTTTACGCTGGTATAGGGATACTTTCGCGCCAAATATTAAGTACAATGAGTTACTAAAAACCGCTGAACAGATACCAGCAGGTTCAGATGGACTGGTTTTCCTCCCGTATTTAACTGGTGAGCGAGTTCCCTACCCTGATCCTTTAGCCAGAGGAGCGTTTGTCGGGTTAACAGTCAGGCATAATTTGGCTCATTGTACTCGTGCAGTTTTAGAGGGAGTCGCATTCGGGTTAAAGGACTCATTTGAATTAATGAAAACCATCGGACTCCCCAGGATCGAACAGGTTCGCGTCTCTGGTGGTGGATCAAAAAGCCAGCTCTGGCTACAGATTCTGGCAAATGTATTTGAAACAGAACTTGTGACTGTTAACACTTCTGAAGGTGCAGCTTTTGGTGCTGCCTTACTGGCTGGGGTGGGTGTCGGGAATTGGAAAGATGTAAATTCTGCCTGCGATGACACAATTAAGATAATAAATTCAATTATCCCCGGAACCGGGGCAATTTGATATTTACCGTCATTACTACTCCATTTATCATGATCTATACCCGGCTTTAAAGGAAATTAATTCAAGGATCGGAAGTTTTATTACTAACTAATGAAATATGTAACAAAGATCAAAAACAATTAGTAATCACAGTTCCATCATAAATTGAAAACATTTGTCATTTAGTCCGGGCAATATCTCATGACCATAATCCGGATAAATATCCATTGATTTCCTGGAAGTAATCTTGTTATATACGGCGAACTGTGAAGATGGAGGACAAATTGTATCCATTAATCCAATCCCCCAAAGTATGTCAGCTTTGATACGATTCGCCAGGTACTGAATATCAATATATCCTAAGTTCTCAAAAATAACTTTTTCTTTCTTATGCAAGGGGTCAAATATTCTGAAGTATTCCTGTAATTCTTTATATGCATCCTTTGCCTGATCCATCGACCAAACACGCTGGTAATCACTCAAGAAAGGATAATATGGAGCTGCTCGCTTAATTCGCGGTTCCAAAGCTGCACAAGCAACCGTTAATGCTCCGCCCTGACTTCCTCCCATAGCTCCGACTCTATCTGGATCGACTTCAGGCATCTCCATAACGATTTTTGCCAATTGTGCAGTATCCAGGAAAATCTGCCTAAATAATAACTTCTGTGGGGAGCCATTTATTGCCTCGTCGAGCCCGCGGATGATGTGCCCGTGTAAAGTGTTGCCGGTAACCCCACCATTATCCTCGGATAGACCTCCCTGTCCACGGCAATCTAAAGCTGCAACAGTAAAACCTTGCGCAACATAACCTAATTTATCAAACCAATCCCCTGAATTCCCAGTATATCCGTGGAACATTAGGATCGCAGGATGCGGTGATGTTCTGATTTTTGGTCTTAAAAGTTTTGAATGAATACGAGAGCCATTAACTCCTGTGAAATACATATCAAAACATTCACAGAAAGAAGTCCTGAATTCGTTAGGAATCAATTCAATTTCTGGCTTTACGGATCGCATCTCATGCAAACCGGATTCCCAATACAAGTCAAAATCACTAGGTTTTGGGTTAATTCCTTTGTAATTTACCAGTTGTTCAAAGGGAAAATCAAAAGTTAAAGGCATTAGTAACCTCCAAATTAATTCAACAATTATGAACCTTATAAATAGATTATTTTATTATCCTTTTCTCCGGGTTCATTATATAGAATTGTGGCAGAAAGGGGCAGTAACTTCAGAACCAATCTTGCGGATAAATCCCCATTTTTCCACGATAGGTCTACTGTTTGATCATCACAATCCCCTACTATAAACTTGCCATTGAAGGCTGGGTGGGTATTCCGAAATTTAATTAATTCGATTAATTTCCCTACGACGCCCCTCTTTACTTCGTGATCAATTTCATCCAGTGAATAATTGTGGCGGTTAATCTCACGACCTTCTCCGGTTCTATCAACTGATTCTGTATCATTTTTACCACCGAGCAATCCGACATAAAACACTTGAGGAATACCAGGGGAGAAAAATTGTATTGCTCTTGCTGCTAAATAAGCTGTATCGTCGCAATCCAACAAGGAATAATAAGTTCCGCGGATTTGATGGACGTCAAATCCATTTGAGTCTTTGTGTATTGGAGATAGGATTAAGCTTAAATTAGCTCCTCTCTTCAGACATACATCAACCACATTTTGTACGTCTTTATATTGATAAAGTCCATTAAGGTCAGGTTTAATAGGTATTCCGTCGTGACAATCCAGCATTGTGAATTGATTGTGGGGTCTTGTTTGAAGATAGGATTTCAATCTTTTGCTGGTCTTATTGATGAATGCATCCAAGATAGTATAAGGCAGAATAAAATCATATATCCAATAACCCTTTTTTGCCAGCCTGTTTTGAATTTCATATTCTGCATGTATTTCGGGTAATAACTCAATATTGAGGGAATGTGCTAATGTAGAAATCCATTCTAAATATTGATAAATTTCTGGTTCGACAAAGAAACATGATGTATCACGTTTTTTGATTACATATCCTACTGCGTCAAGCCGGATGATTTTGACACCATTTTTACTAAAATTCTCCATGAACTTAGTAATCAAATGTTTAGTAATTGGAGATTTGACGTCCATATCGATTTGTTCAGAAGGTGACGTTTTGCCAAACGTTGTCCAAATCTTCTCCAATAATACCTGTTTGGTTTATTTGAAATTCTGAAAATGGTTCTGAGCGACGTAAAAATAGTTTATCAATTTCAGTTTGAAGAGGTTTACCATCCGGCCAAATCTTTTCTACATTCAGGAAAAGATCAGCAAATTCTGAATCACGTCCCTTTTCTAGAAAATCCTGAAAATATGATGATTTTGCTGAAATGTGATTGACCATTAAATCCAATATAACCGCATGTTTTTTGCCAATTTGCTTGATATCATCCCATGAGCCAAAACGTGGTTCGATTTCAAGATATGTAAGTGGCGCAAAACCGCGATCACCAGATGATGGAAATGGTGGCAAAATATGGATTCCCCCATTGAAAAGATCAGAAAAGTATTTTTCAAGGACAAAATTTAAACTTTTTAGGTCTCCCCCTAATGAATCGGGATATGTGATAAGTTGAACCTGATTTTTTACTGCCATTATTATTTCCCCAGTTCAACATTGAAAACTTCATAATCGTCATTTATTATAAAATCTGCCAAGTATTTATGACCTGCAATGATTTTATGTTCAGTAGCTAATACCAGTTCAGTAAAAGGATCATTCACTTCATTTCCTCTGTTCCGTTTCTTACGATCCTCTAGCGTTTTCAACCAATTTCTTGAGATAAACACCTTTATATCTACATGCTTGAGTAATGAAGTATATGTTCCTTCAGCAATTATCACTTTTACTCCATCCAAATTGATGGTTTCTGAATCTATTGTATTTGCATTGTAATCGACTAACGGTTTTTTAAACTCAGATAAACCATGAACAGAATCAAGTAAATTCTGTTCAAATATGTCAAAATTCACTTCAATGTGCGGCCCAAGCCAATCTGAGTCTTCATGCCTTTTTTCGCTATTCAACCTCGGTGGAAGGTAAAAATAATCATCCTGCCCTATTACAACGGATTTAATTCCATGCTTCATTAATTCATTAGCAATGGCCATACCTGTTTCAGATTTTCCACTACCAGATTCACCAGCAACAGTGATTACAAATCTCGTAGGTTTTGCAATGATCTGTTCAGCAATTTGCGTAACGATCACTATTGCTGCGCGATTATGATGTTCTTCAATTACAACAATATCACCTTTCATAAATACCTCGTAAAACACTAGACACTATTTTTAGTTCAAGTAGCAAAGGTGTATCAAATATATTTTATTGATAAAGAGTATCCATACCCGATTTCATTTACCATTCCATAACTCATATGGTTCCTACGTTATGAGAAACAATTAAACAAGCAGATATTGTCACTCATAGGACTTGTGCAATATAAAAAACTATCTATATAGATTCTTGATTGCAATTTTTGTGTGTGCGTTGCAACGTTTATCCTTTTACTGCGCCTTGAAGCAGCGCTTTGATAATCTGCCGCTGGAACAAAACGAATACGAGCAGAGTGGGTACCAGGATAATAATCGTACCGGCGCAGAGCAGGGGGACATTGGTGGCGTAGTGACCCTGGAACGCTCCTAGGGCACCTGCCATCGTTCGCTGATTTGGGTTCTCAACGAGCACAAGCGCAAGCAGAAACTGGTTCCATGTCCAAATAGACATTAGGATCCCAAGTGAGGCGATCGGCGCCTGAGCCAACGGAAGGTGGATTCTCCGGAAAAGGTCCCAGGTGGTGGCACCATCAACACGGGCTGAATCTGAAATCTCCACCGGGATATTGACAAAATGGGCACGCATCCAGAAGACACTAAAAGGCATGTATAAGGCGATCAGCGGTAAGGCTATTGCGAACTTGGTATTATAAATATGGATTGCCCGCTCCAAAGTGTAGATCGGGATTATGATCCCCTGAAATGGGAGTGTCAGCCCAAACACGAAAAGGAGCAAGAGCAAGCTAGAGCCGGGGATGCGCAGCATACCAATGGCGAACCCAGCCATCGTTGAGATGACAAGTGCGATTGGTACGACCATCAAGACAATACGTAGGCTGGATATGATAAGGATATTCATATTCGCTACTTTGAAGGCTTCCACAAAGTTACCCCACTGTGGGTCTGCCGGCCAATCGAGACCACCGGGAACAGTACCAGATGGATGAAGCGCAGTTAAAAAGATACTGATGAAGGGAAGTATCGTAAACGCCATCAATACCATAAGCAGCGTTCGTCCTGTAAAAATTTCACCACGTCCAATTTTCATTAATAAGTCTCCTTGTTCAAGCGCTGGATCGGGATGATGATCACAACAACAAGGATCATGAGCATGACTGCTAAAGCAGAAGCCAGACCAATGTTTCGTTGAGCAAAAGCAAGGATGTAAATCTGTAGTCCGGGGACCGAAGTTGCGTTACCCGGGCCACCAGCCGTCGCAACATAAACGATATCAAACGTGGCAAGAGCGAAGATCACCGTTACTGTTAGGCAGACGCCGATCTCTTGTTTGAGAAGCGGAATGGTGATTTCGAAAAATTCTCTGATCCAGTTTGAGCCGTCTATTCTCGCAGCCTCATAAAGTGATGGGTCAACCTTTGAAATGGCAGTCGAAAGAAGAACCGTACAGAAACCGAGAAGTACCCAGATTCCAATGATGCCCACAGCCGAAAGTGCCCAGTTGAAATCACCCAGCCAAGCGCGAGTGATCGAGCCAAGGCCAACGATACTTAGAAATTGGTTGACCAATCCTGAAAGAGAAAATAGCCAACCCCAGATGATACCGGCGGCAACGAGCGCAATAACATAAGGCAGGAACAATACTGTCCGGGCAATCTCGCCGAACCGTCCTGTTGCCACTCGATTAATCACACTCGCGACCACAAGACCGAGACCCACCGGTATGAAACTGAACCACACGACCAACCAGAATGCATGGAAGATGGTCCCCATCAGGTCAGGCACTTGAAAAACTGTTATATAGTTCTTCAAACCGACCCAGGTCATCGGACCAACACCGTTCCAGCGATGGAAAGAGTATACGATGGTTAACAGGAAAGGCACGAGTACGAAGACCGCGTACATAAGCAGTGCAGGTAAAACGTACAGCCATCCAACAAAAGCCTCTCGGCGAGCCCGCTTACTTGTACGGGGTCTCCTAGAGGCTGAGAGAGACGCAGGTTGATAATCTAATGTCATTATCTAAGTCGCGATCTGGAAGGCGCAGGGTTTTACCCCTGCGCCTTTACCGTAATTAATTATTATTGAGCCAGTTCGCGCTCATATTCCGCTTGAACGGATTTGAGAAGCCCGGCAGCGTCTTGCTGACCGCCGACCATCTTCTGGAGTTCAGGAGTCCATCCTTGGGCGAAGATAGAACTAGTCGCATTGGCGATAAAGTCCATTGCACCACCGTCGGCACCCATCACAGGTCCAGCAGCGAGGGTTTCGTTCGTAACCGAGCCGGCAGTAACTGCAGGCATGGTTGCACCAGCAGGTCCACCAGGATTTGAACCACCAATGGCAACATCGATACCGCGAGCCGTGTCATTTGATGCAACCCAGTTGAGGAAGAAAGCAGCGCAATCCGCATGTTTGGCTTTGGCGGCAATGCCAAAGGTCAATGGGGCAGACATGGCTGCATAACCACCCCCAGCCTCAGCAGGTGGCATCAAGAAGAAACCAACATTACCTGGCAAGTCTTTATCATAACCGGCATTCTGCCAATCTCCGTTGAAGGTAAACACACCCTCACCTTTTCCAAAGCGGGCAGCGGCATCAGTGTATTCAATAGCATTGATGTCAGTCGGGAAGTAACCAGCTTTGATCCACTGTTCAAGATGTTGAGCAGCAATGAGGTTCGTCGGAGTATCGATGGTCGCACCAGCTTTTCCGAAGATCCATTCATTGATCGGGCCAACAGGTCCATAAGCGGCCATCAACTGTTGAAGCGGGAATGCAAGCCCCATACCACTCTTGGCACTACCCCACATCATAATTGGTTGGAGTCCAGCGGTTTTTGCTGCAGCGAGCAAACTCTCGAATTCAGCAACTGTCTTGGGTGCTTCGGTCATACCGATCTGTGCGGCTAATTTTTTATTATAGAAGACGCCGGTAAGGCTATAGTTGAGACCCATTGCATAGAGCGTGCCTGAACCACGGACACCATCAGCATCAATACGATTTTGGTTGAGTTGCGGTACCGGCCACTGATCCCAACCAAACGCCTTCGCGTAGTTATCCAGATTCATGAGGAGGCCATCCTTGGCGAAGGAAACCATGGTTGGCAGCCGAAGGAGGTCAGGTGCATTGTCACTCGCAAGCACAAGCGGAGTGGAAGTGATTAGATTCGCAAACTGGTCCTGGCTGATATCCCATGTAACGTTAGGGTACTGTTTTGTGAACTCTTCGGAAAGTTTGAAAGGAATATCAAAGCCAGTCTCAAAGGTTGCTTTGAGTACAACAGGATCAGTCCCACAATTTGGGGTCGTAGCAACTGCCACCTCTGTTGGTGGCACAGGAGCAGCTTCTGTGGGTGCTACTGGAGCAGGTTCTGTTGGGACTATGGGGGCTACTTCTGTTGGGGGTACTACAGGTACTTCTGTTGCCACCGGTTTACAGGCAGTTAACAGCAGTCCAAATACAACAATCACGGCAAATAATCTTAGAAAATTCTGTTTCATAATCTTCTCCTTATCATATGATTAACTTTAGAAAAACAATAGAGATAGGATTAATTATTATTAATTATCACCTCCTCATATTATATGCATTAATATTGGGCTGAAATAAGATTTATCACGATAAAAACGTTTGCATGAAAACACTTTCATAAATAAGAATAGCACATTCTTTTTAATTATGCAATGAGCAACTTTTTATGCAGTTAATCGTTCGATTAATATCAAAGGGAGATTAATGTGTTGAATCGGCCGGGAATGATCTGCGATATGAGATAACAGGATTTCCATTGCAATTCGTCCGGATTCATCAAGGTGTTGGCGAATAGTAGTAAGATCCTCATATTCAGCCATGTCTAGATCATCGAACCCAATTATTGCCAAATGGTCAGGTATTTTTACATTTAGTTGTCGTGCAGCTTTTAATACTCCTAATGCCTGAAAATCTGTCGCAGCAAAAACTGCAGTGGGAGGGTTTGGATCATCAAGTAACTCTTTCGCGACAATTCGTGCTTGTTCCTGGTCATAAGGTGCTAGTCGGACGAACTCTTTTGGAACTTCGATATTTGCTGCTTTCATAGCCTGTCGAAACCCTTTTAGACGCAAATTAACTGGATGAATGGAATATTCAGGCAAATCTGTATCCCCGAGAAATGCAATTCTTTGATGCCCTTTTTTTATCAAATATTCCGTAGCCATCCTCCCGCCCTCAACATCATTTATTCCGACGCTATTCAATTGCGGATGAGGAAATTCGATTAATACTGTTGGCAGGTTATGTTCAAGAAGGCGTTTTACATCAGTTTCAGCAACAGGAAGTGACATTATGACGAGACCATCAAGATTTCCGGTAAGGGGCAATGAAGAAAGATAACTCTGTAAGCGATTATTTGAATCTACCGTATAAATGATCAAGTCGAAGTTTTCTTTTGATAATGTTCTTGCGATTCCACGCAACCGCTGAACAAATGAAGGGGCAGTAAAAAATGGGGTAATAACACCAATTCTACCTTTCAAACGTAGAGCACGTGCACGTGCCTCAGCCTGAGGAACAAATCCCAGTTTATCTATTGCTTCGTATACTCTTTGCCGGGTATTAAGATTTACCTTTTCTGGAGTATTAATAACTCGGGAAATTGTGGAAATACTTACACCAGAGAGTTCAGCCACATCAAATATTGTTGGGACTTTTTTTCCGTTATTCATGAAATCTTCTCTTATGTTTTAATGAAAGCACTTTCATATTAGCATAATGATTTACATTCGTCAATTGAAGCTTGGGTCTCGCTGGGTTCGAGCGTAACTAGAAGCTCAGTTACTCGATCCAATCCCTGTACCATATTATTATGTTCTTGGTAACTTACAATTTTGTTTTAAATATACATTGATTACTTGGTTTATCTGAATTGGGAAATTCCATATATTCTATCTAAAACTCAATTTATAAATCGAACAAGTATTAATTCTTCCTAGGCAGATATACCCAGCCAATAATGAAGGTAATTCAATTAATTCACCAATTTGGGTATTTTTCCAAAATGCCTGTTTTCGTTTTATTAAATGTCTAGAACAATCAATTTTTGACTTTATACGTCTAGAAAATCAATTTATAAACTTGGATGTACATCAGTTCGTTGAAAATATCTATGACCAAAGACTACGTCCAAATAATCGAAATGGATAAATGCACCGGAAATTGATTCTTGACACAGTAACTCCTATATGATAGTATACTAGTAAGATAGTACACTACACATTGATTGAAAAGGAGTAGGAAAATATATGAAGAAAAATGGTATATGGCTACAAGTATTTGTGGTGTGTGTCCTGATTATTCCACTAATAAATAACGTACCTGTATCTGCCCAGACTGGACAGTCGGACCTGCAAGTGATCACTCCTCAAAACGTCCAATACTTAAAATATCTAACGAGCATTGGGCAGGGCATGTATACTGGCGCACTGGATCTGCAGCCGAGTGGCGATTTGATCGCAGCTGTTACTGAAACGGGAATTGCTTTGGTGGATAGTAATACCGGGAAACAGACGGCCTTTATTCCTATTGGTTTCCAGGTGACTGCGTTGTCCATTTCTCCAGATGGCAAGACTCTGGCGGTACTTTACAACGTCCCAACCGGAAAAATGATGCAGAATTCATCCTTAGGCTTCAATGGTCCTGAAACTCGGCGTACTATCGCACAATATTCACTACCAAAAGGGGAACAAATCGGCAATGAGATCGTAGATCTGCAAGAATGCAGCGGTTCGAACGTCTGGCAAATGGCTTTTTCCACGGATGGGAAGAACCTGATTTTCGAAAAAAAGTATGGCAACTCCCAGTCTGACAGGCAAAATCTGTTCTGTAAGATTTCATTAGCATCAGGCAAGATTACTACCACAATGGAAATCCCCGCAGACTCAGATTCCACACTTTCACCGGATGGGCGATTTACCGCCATCGTACATCGCGACCAGGATGACATGACCGATAAGGCAGTCATCTTCGAGACCGGTTCTTTTAAACAAATAACCGAGATCTCATTCTCCCCAGTTAAATGGCCTGCTATTTCCTTTACCCGCCGGGGTGATTTTGTTTTACGTTATTCTACAAGCGATGGTGACACAACTCCACACATCGTTCAGTTCTGGTCCCTGCCAGACGGGAAACCTATTCTAACTTTGGAAGAGACAGAGCATTTCACCTATACCATGCCAGACTATCCTGGTAGTCAGAAAACTGACCCAATCGATCGGATCATGTCTGAGGATATCTCTCCAGATGGCCTATGGGTCGCGACAGGTTCGCAGAACGGTAAGGTCAAACTATGGGATGCCAAAACCGGTCATTTTGAAAAAGAATTAGGCGTGCTTTCATTTACTAGTCACAATCTGGTGGAAAACCCGGGTGGGATACAATCCGTTGAAATAAACAGTTATATCAAACCAGTGGCCTTTAGCTCCGATGGCAAAACCCTGATAGCGGCTGAAGACATAACGGTCTTTGGTCAGAGCGGGCAGATTCACATCTATCAAATCCCTGATGGCAAGGAAAGCGTAGCCATTGTCAGCGACAGTATCGGGAATGATGGCACCAATTTAGCCTTTTCACCCGACAGCAGCCGGATTGCCTATGGTGGTTTTGCTGACGGCAGTGCGCAAGTATTCGACGTCTCCGACGGTAAACTGGCGCTGCGGTTGGCAGGGCATACGGCTCTGGTAAACCAAGTCGAATACTCGCCAGATGGGAAGTGGATCGCTACAGCTTCCGACGATCATACTATCAGGCTGTGGGATGCAGGGGATGGAAAACTGGTCAGAACATTAAACGCGCATACAGACTCGCGTAAATCAAATTGCCTTCTCACCCGATAGCCAATGGATGGTCTCGGGAGCAGACGATAATACCATTCGGCGCTGGTTGGTCAATGATGGCAGTGTGATTGAGACGCGATCATTGGGTGATGAAAACTGGCGGATTGAGTTTCTGACCGTTCTTGCAGATGGACATTCGGTGGTTTACACCGCTATGAAGTATCCATCACCTTTGATAGGATATATTACAAAACAAATCTTATGGAATGTGGAAACCGGAAAAGAGACACCGGTTGGTGGTGGCAAAATCTCAATTGGATCGATAGGGAAGGATGGTAAAACATTTGTAGGCTTTGGTAATGAAAGGGTGGTCGTGGGAACACTGGATTCAGATGGGAAAATGAAATTGATTGCAAATGACATTCGTTCTCCTTATGGAAATGGCACTCTGGTGAACCCGGTTATTTCGCCCGATAACCGGCTGCTGATTTCAGGTAATGGCTTTGGTTTCCAGGCCTGGGAGTTGTCTAGTTCGTCAGCTACTTTCTTGAGTTTAATTGGTACGGGTGAAGCCATTCCCTCTTACGCCTATGTCAATGAAATCTCCCCCGATGGGAAGATAATGGCATTTGCCAATGGCGGCGTGGTGTATTTGATGGGAGTGTTTCTGCCATAAATTCCAAAGTCTGTCAATTTTTTGGATGGATTAAATATTTCACTGACTTGGATCGAAAATAATCAAAAAAACAGAGAGGATGAGTGTGATTGATGGACCATATATTTGATGAAAACCAACCGATATATCTTCAAATCAAGCACCGAATCTTTGCGATGATTTTACGCGAAGAATTCAAACCCGGTGATAAACTCCCAGGCGTGGTGGATGCGGCCATGCACTATAAAGTCAACCACAACACCATTCAGAGAGTTTACCAGGAATTGATGCGTGACGGCGTGGCTGTTTCACGACGTGGCGAAGGAACTTTTGTGACTGAAGATGTCGCTGTTTTGAAAACTATGCAGGACGAATTACAGGATTATTTTCTTGAAAATTTTGTTCAACAGATGCAGCGACTCGGATTTCAGAGAGAAAATCTTGCCCAGATTGTTCAATCTTATGTTACTCGTTCACAACATGGTTAATCCAGAAGAGGAAATTATGACAGGAATATTGAGAGAAGAATTTTCTAGAGCTTTTGTTAATAAACGCTTTTGGCTGGTGGTTTTACTCGCTGCGATCAGTTTTACCTATGGTTTCACACAAGTAATGCAGTCTCAATTCGGGAGCCCATTGGGGGCAATAACAGCCTGGCAGTTAATACTCCATCGCGGATCCTATGGTTTTTTTGCTGCACTTATGTCTGGGTTGCCTTTTGCAGATTCGTTACTGCTTGATCGCCGCTATCATTTTGTGGATCAGATTTTACTGCGCAGTCGTTACCACCAGTATCTGTACGCAAAAACAATGGCATCACTTTGCAGCGGTATAACAGCAGTCGTCCTTCCAACTTTGATCCTGCTGGTTGGATGCTGCCTGTTTTACCCGCTTGATCCACAACTTGTTCCAGAAATAAATTTAGGGATTAGCCAGGTCATAAATCCGAATATCATCGAACCCGGTTCTAATATTGTGCTATCACAACCCGGATTTGTAGCCATCAGTTTGCTATTGCTGGCATTGTTTGGTGCTGCTTATGCCTTGCTAGGACTAGGAAGCTCATTTGTAATCCGTAATCCTTTCGTTGTTCTAGGAATTCCCTTTATTTGTTACAGCCTGGGATATTTTATAATTCCAACTTCTATCAGGCTTGCCTGGTTAGGATCGACAGAAGCAGCTCTTTTGCCATCTTGGGGGTTGCTGTCACCTGCCATCCAATATATGGTTATCACCATTCTTTTTGTGGCATGCTTGGTGTTTTGGGGCCAAAAAGACCGTACTCTATCAAATTGAGGAGGGATCATGCAAATTACAACTTATTTACAATATCAATGTTCTTTCTATTTGCGGCGTTGGCGCTGGTTAATTCCCATTCCAATTGGATTACTACTGGGATATTGGGCTAGTCTTGTCATCAAAGTCTTGAATCCGCAATCTCTAGCGAGTGGATTACCTGGAGTAGTTGCTCAAGGTACCACCCTTGACGGCAACGCCCTGGAGGCTTTTATCTGGGCATTTGGTAAACCTGAAATCGTTTATTTTGTGGCAACAGCGTTATTTATTTACCTGGTTTCAGACTTTTTACCAGTCACCGCATATGAACAATGGATTTTAATGCGCCTGAAATCACGTAGTCATTGGTGGATCGCCAAGGTAGGCCTGGTTTTCCTTTCTACCTGGCTCTATGGTCTGCTCCTCTTTGGCAGTTTTCTCTTGGTAGTACTCCAGCGATACCCATTCTCTCCAGAATGGAGCCCAGCTGGTCTTAATAACTTTGGCATGGGGTTGGGGTTTGTCTTGAAAAATGGGGGACCAGTGAAAGGCGCCTTATCCATTGCCGCTTTCTTGCTCCTGGGTTGGTTTGCCATAAGTATTTTGATCTTAACCATCAATCAGTTGACCAAGCGAAGCTGGGCAGGTTTTCTATGCGGAGCGTTAATCATCATCACTGCCTATTTGGGTTCGATTACCGGTGGACCGATCGGCGGGCAAGGATGGCAGTCGTATTTTCTGATCCAGAATCACCTTGAATATACCCCCCTTTGGGCTCCTGCCCGTATCATTCCCGAATCTGCTTCCTGGATTTTTTGGATCGTATGGATTTTGATCTGTTTTATCATTGGTTGGTTTTCAAGTAAGCGGACTGACATTTTAGCTATGGAGCATTAGGAGAAAATGGAATGGATGACTTTTCTGCAATTTCGTTAAGAAATATTTGTAAGGCATATGGCAAGTCTGTGATTTTTGATGATGTAAACCTGGATGTACCTATCGGTTGTATTACTGGAATCAGCGGTCCCAATGGTGCCGGAAAAAGTATTTTGTTGCGAGTAATCTGTGGTCTGGTAAGACCAACAATGGGTGAAGTGTATGTCTTGGGTCAACAGATCGGTGTAACTTGTGAATTTCCTCCCGATACGGGTGCTTTGATTGATACACCAGGTTTTCTGGCAAATGAAAGTGCAAAAAAGAATTTGGAATTACTGGCTAAAATCAGTCGGGGTGCGAATGAAAAGCGCATACAAGACGTATTAATGATTGTTGGATTGGATTCACATGATCAGCGCCCAGTGAGCGTTTATTCAAATGGGATGCGAAAACGTCTGGGGATAGCCCAGGCAATTTTAGAAAAACCACAATTATTGATATTGGATGAGCCCACCGATGCCATCGATCAGGCTGGTTGGAAAGATGTATATGAGTATCTGATCCAATTAAAGGAAGAAGGCACAACCATTCTGTTTTCAAGTAATAATTTGGATGAAATTGCTATTTTGTGTGATCAAGCCTTTGTTTTGCATGAAAATCGCCTTAAGCCAGTGGCTATTTGATTGGCTGGTTTCTGGAGTACCTTGACAGAAGTAATCTCCGTCAAGAATTGAAATTGCTGTCAAAGTGATGGAGCAGTCACTAGGAATACAAAAAGATTGGTGATCCATCGGATCACCAATCTTCCAAGTCAATGGAACGATTAGCCTGTTTTCCCTGATGTATCTCTAAAGATTTTCCTGATGATTACCTAGATCCCGTATATTCTAACCATTCGCCTCTTATCTATTTGAATCATTATATACAAATATATTTATAAGAGTTTATATGGTTTGAAATTCTTTAACTAGCCGTTTCTCTTCTCCGTCTACAAGATAAGCACTGACCGTTACATATTTTTCGATTCCTGACCCCAACAGCTTACGACGCAGTAATTCATCAACCTGGAAAATTCCAGCAATATTGTTCATCCAGATGTTAATTTGAACAGGTCTATTCGTCCCTTCCAGTATTTCAACATTATCGATTGCGGCAGCAGAAACGGAATGGATATCCATTTTTCCCGCCTGATAGGGAATTCGTGAACGACCCTGGCTCATATCCAGAGCATCTGCCACGCGAACTACCCCGGCTTCGATTGTGTATGGTTCTCCACCGCTCCGGTGAGAAATAATTGCATGCAGGGTTTCAGAAGTTACGATGGTTTTTTCTTCGACCGGTAGAAAATCAAGAATACGATGTAAGATACCATTCGCAAGGATCAGGCTGAACTCCTCGTGTCCCTCGCGGCTGATGGACATGCCGAGATCATGAAAGAGGCTGGCAAGTAATATGATCAATTCAGCATGGTCGGTTGATAGGTTGTAGTTTTGTGTGACTGACATTACTACCTTATTCTTATCGAGGATCCGCGCAAGCCTAAGAGCGATATTCGCAACGATCTGGAAATGGACAACCCCATGGTCTGTCATTCCAAGCCGATCAATGGCGTTAATATTAATAACACGCCATAAGGTTTTTATTTCTATGTCTTTATTTATCAATTCCAGGGATTTTTCCACCAAGCTATTGTGGTGGGTGGGTACCCGGATGTCGATATTTGAATATTTTCTAGTTTCCATTTGTTTACTTTACTCCTGATAATTGCAGACCCAGTAACGATCATTTCAGTTTGATTATCGCATAATCCTTATATTGCAGCAATTCAAATTATTGACTTGGTATCACCTGATTATTTTCTCGGGCTTGGTTCAGGATAAACTGTGGATACCTAAGTTTTTTATGGGGTATGAGTTTGAATGTAATCCTCAAGTAAAAAGTAATTGTCAGGTAAAAGATTCGAATCTACACATTGAATAAAAATCCATCCGAAAGAATGGATATTGGTGAAATATAATCATTAAGAAAAATATTCCAAGAATAGTGATGTAATCAGTTACAAAATGAAATCGTGAATTCATTCAATTGCAATGAAATACAGGCTTAGGTTGCGACTATTTCAGTATTAGGATGAGATTCATTGCCTGGTTTTTTACGCCAAAAGAAACCCCAATACAGGCTAATGGATATTACGTATAGAATGATTGTCAGTACAAAAGCAGGAGCAAATCCATAATTCACTTGCAGCCAACCGCTTATGGTGGGGCTGAAAGCCCACCCAAAGGAGCTGGCCATACTCACCAGGCTGGCTACCGTGGCACGGGCTGAACTTTCCACTTTTTCCATCACAAAGGTTTGATAAACCGGTCCGCTCATATTCATCAAAGCAACCCGGATGTAATAAGCACTGGCAGATACCCAGAACCAGGGTGCAAAACCCAGTAGTGCCAGGAAGGGAATGGAAAGAAGCTGGGTGATCACTACAAATTGGATTTTGCCGTACTTTTCTGCCATCGGTGGCGCAATCAGTAATCCAATCCCCATTGCCAGTGATCCAAATGCGAAGAGTGTTCCTATGGCATTGTCAGTTTGACCATGCACCTGACGGAAGAAGACATTCATAAAAGGCATGATCAATCCTGCGCCAATCGAAGTAACCAGCATGGGCAAAATCAATTTTCCAAGCAATGCCGGTTGTTCTTTGAAATAAGAAAATGGCTTGAATAATGAACGCTCAGAGGTGGTTCCCTTCTGGATTTTCATTAAGAAAAGTGGGATGATTGACAGACTGGCAGCAATTGCAATGGAAACTAATGATAGTTTATAAGCATTGGAACTCGTAGCATTCCCACCTGCAATAGAGGCAAACCAGGTAGGTAATATACCTCCGATCCAATTGCCCAGAGAAGAGGCAGCCATGGAAATACCAGATGTAAAACTAAATAAATAAGTACGCTCCTTATCGCTGCTGTTTTCCATCAGGAAAGGCCCCATGGTTACACCAACAATGCTTTGGCCTAAACCCAGCAGCACATTCATCAGGATGAACATGGTTGCTGATGGAAAGATCAGCATTCCAGCTATAGCCAGGATGGTGATAAGCGTCCCACCGATCAATGAAACCTTGCGCCCCAATATATCTGCCAGGTAACCCATTGGAATGGCAGCGATTAATGCTGTCAGGCTGCTTGTGGCAACAAGGTTTCCAAGCAGTGCCTGATCAAACCCCAGGCTCAATACGTAAAAATTAAACAACAAACGGAAGACACCGAAGGCTGCTGAACTGATGATCGTACTCAGTAAGTAGAGTGAGGCATTCCGCGAAAAAGCGCGAACGTTTTCTACGTATGCACGCAGGCCTACGCTTATGCGGGAAAAAAATTGTGAAGAAGATAGCATAATTGCTCAATCACCTAAGGATGAAGAAATGTGATTATAAACCTTAACACCAGCGAGATTTGTAATAAGAAAGGTAATTATCGTTACTTTCAGATAAATTTGAGCGGGCTTAAGAATAATCAAGAATCCATAAAAAAGCATCAGGAAATTTCCAATCCCTCCAAATTCATTAGATGATCCGTGAGATAAATAATTCAATACACCAAAAGAACTTAAAGACATTTGCTTTTTATGATATAGTAGCAAAATGAAAAAACCATTTATCCCGAATCCACCTTCTTCCATGCAAGCCTCATTTTTATATGGCATCCGCGATGTAAAGTTGGAGAGTTGCCCTGTTCCCCAACCGGGCCCAGGTGAGGTTTTACTCCAGATAGCATCTGTTGGGGTGTGCGGTTCGGATGTGCATTATTATTCTGAAGGACGTATTGGAAACCAGATTGTTCAAAACCCGATCATAATGGGGCATGAATTCTCAGCATTTGTAGCCAAATTAGGTACAGGTGTCGAGAATTTGAATCCAGGTCAACTTGTTGCTGTTGATCCGGCAATTCCATGTGGAAATTGTGAATTATGCCGCCTGGGTCATCCCAACCTCTGTCCAAATGTGCAATTTTGTGGAACTCCACCCGTCAATGGAGTATTTACTGAATACGCAGTTATGCCTGCAGAAAACTGCTTTAGTTTACCGGAGATTATTACACCAGACGAAGGAGCCTTACTGGAGCCTTTAGGTGTGGCAATCCATTCAGTCAATCTCTCTCACTTAAAACCGGGCGATACTGTAACAGTCCTGGGTGCTGGTCCAATCGGACTGCTTATTGCCAAAGTAGCAAAAATAGCTGGAGCTAGTAAGGTATATATGACTGATCCATTGGAATTCCGGCGTAAATTTGCCGGGCAATATGCCGCCGATATATGCTTTGACCCAATAAATCAGGACCCCGAGGTTGAAATTACTCGTGCCACAAAAGGACGGGGCACCGATATTGTTTTCGAAGCAGCAGGTGCTGCTGAAACACCTCAGCAAGCTGCTAATATCGTCCGATTTGGGGGAAAGGTGATTTTGGCAGGAATACCAGCTGATGATATGCTTTCATTTTCCGCATCCATCGCCCGGCGCAAAGGTTTGACCATCAAGCTTGTCAGAAGAATGAAACATACCTACCCTCGCTCCATGGATTTGGTAAGGACCGGCCAAGTGGATTTATTATCCCTCATCACACATCGGCTTCCACTATCAGGAGTAGGTGAGGCGATGGAATTGTTGACCCATTATCGTGATGGAGTTATCAAAGCAGTCATCGAGATGTAATTATAGTTATATATTATCTAACCGATCCTTGTAATTTGCAGGAGATCTATTTCCGATCTATCGATTTTGGATTAACTTGATAGTTTGATCGAAAATCTATTTAATATCCAGAATAAGTGAACGAGCCGGTGCGCTTTATAGAGGAAAATCTTTCCAAATAATTCGATCAGATATTACCATAAAATCAAAATGAAAATCATCTAGTGAAAAGCATTATTGCATCACTTGCTGCAGTAATTGATCTGGAGCTCGATGACCACATTGAGAATTCAGGTGATTTCCATCCCATCTTTCCTGGTGTTGGGAGTGGCGTTCTTGATCAGTGGATCAATCAGCCTGGTCTATCATAAAGCCTGGCACATTCCATTAATGACCTTACTGATCGGGAGTGGTGGAATATTCGGGTATCACTTTCTATACTTCTTAGCGTTTACTTTTGCTCCGGCTGTGGAAGTAAACCTGATCAATTACCTGTGGCCAGTATTGATCGTGGCGCTTACACCACTGGTTCTTTCCGGGTACAAACTACATTTTCAACACTTTTTGGGTGTTGTTTTGGGTTTATTGGGTGCAGCTCTGATCGTTACAGGGGGCAGCTTTCAACCACAGGTTTCTTATTACCCGGGATACCTTCTAGCGTTAGGTGCAGCCTTCATCTGGGCATTGTATTCACTTCTCACTAAACGTCTTCCCATATTTGATAGCAGTGCAGTATCTACCTTTACATTCATTTCCGGAATTCTCTCATTATTGTTTTACTTTGTTTCAGGTGGGTCGATAGCACAGTTTACCCAACTGACCGGAAGGGAATGGTTGTTTGTGATGTTAATCGGGATTGGACCTTTGGGTGGAGCATTCTTTTTATGGGATTATGCATTGAAGCATGGCGATCCTCGCACGATCGGTTCATTGGCTTTTCTGACACCATTACTTTCTACATTAATTTTGGTTCTAGTGGGTGGAAAACAGTTGACCGCATCCAATCTTTTCGCTTTGGTTCTGATAATTGGCGGGGCTGTAATTGGATCAATTCGTGCTAAGGTTAATGATAATAGCCCCAAGGTAAACTCTGATTTAATATCAAGTAAAGGCTAAAAGGAAGGTTAATTCAATTCTATTGGTCTGATAGTGCTTCGACTGGTGTTGGATTATTGATCTTAGGTAGTATGAACTTCACCCAAGCTATTGGTATTGTGATGGCACATACCATCGCTGTAATCCAGAATGGTATTTGAGGAGTAAATCGTTCCCACAATTGGGCTCCAATCCACGGCATGGGCAACGACAGGATACCCTTCGAGGTACCAAAGAACCCGAAAGCCAATCCTCGTTTATCCTCGGGTACGACTTTTGATATCAGTGAGTTATACGAAGGCATAAGCAAGCCTGACCCGAAACCATCAAGGATACGTGAGCCCAGGAAACCGATTGAAGAACGCGACAATACCATCGCAAACAATCCCAATGAGACAAGCAGGAAACCACTGGCTATGATCGAACGCTCGGACCATTTATCAGACAGCCATCCTCCCAGGAAAGAGGCGAGGATACTGGCTATCCCCCAGGCTGAACCGAGTAAACCAATATGCTCCACTGTCAATTTCCCTACATCAGACAGGTAGATAGGGAAAAGTTCACCGATCATATTAAAGGCTGTATCACCGATCGCGTCAGTGATCCAGATCCATGTCAGGATTCCTCCAGCGAACAGAAGTCCAAACATAGCTTTTAATTGTGTTGATAATCCATTCCAGGTCGGTTTTTCTGGTGCGTGTGAAGGTTTAAAACGTTCAGAAAGTGCCATCCAGATACGGACAACCGTCGCAAGGGCATAGAAAACGAAGGCAACCACAAACATATATCGGAAGTTGAATCGGTAAGCCAGCATCCCGGCCAGGGTCGGGCCGATAACTGTCACTACCATATAAATACCACTCGTAAGCCCATATACTCGTCCGCGTGTGGCTTCATCGGATTGCTCAGCGATATAAGCACTGAAACTCGGGCCAACGAATGAACCTGAGACGAATTCCACACAAAGACCAAGCATCACCCATTCCCATGTTGGTGAAATGAAGAAAACCAGGTAGCCAAAGACTGAGATGGCGCTGCCTATTGCAATGGCTCGCAAACGTCCCACAGTGTCGGATAACCAACCGCCAAAGATTTGTAATATTATCGGAACGATTGAAGCAATAGTAAAAGCCAGCCCCACCTGTCCCACGCTGGCTCCCAGATCTATCAGGTAGAGTGACAACATGCTATAGATCATCTGCCCGGCAATATTCGCCAGGATCATCGCTAGCATGAACCATCGCAGGTTTACGTTTATAAGAGAAAAACCTTTAAGTTTCATTAATAATATCCGGTATTAATTTTCCATCCTACCAGCAAATTGCTGTTCCATTATACAAAATATTCTGAATAAATTATATGTTTCGAATAAGAGTATGCCTGGTTTATATAAATCATCTTTCCTGCATTACTGTTGGAAAGATGATTTGGTTGCTCTATATTCGGGTCGATGGCTAATGTCAATATCTTGAAATATTTATCAAAAAACTTTAAGGGAGATTAAATCTTCTTTTAATTAATCAATTGCAGACCAACCGTCCTATCCATAAAGAAATCCAATGTTTTATCTTTCCACCCAATAGCTAATCCAGACGGATAGTATATTAATGGTTGTATCGTGTAAATTGATCCGGCTCTGGCTTACGCGCCCAGCCCGAACTTATACGCAGCCAGGTATCCTCCCAGGTGTGGGTTTTATTTTGTTGGTCTTTGGTTTCCACACTCAAAGCCCCTATAGCCAGCGCAACTGTAAGCGCTTCTACTGGAGTTCGATCATGCAATATGGCAGCCAGAAATCCGGCAATTGTCGCGTCTCCTGAACCTGAAGTGCGGGCAACCTTTACTTCAAAACAAGGCTGCCAACTCTCAAAATTTCCCCAAGTCCATAGATTAGAAGGACAAGCACGTCCCAAATCTTCCAAGACACTGGCAGATGCTGTATGCAAGTACAAACCGCGGTCACCAAGTTTCAGAACCACCATTTTTGCCCCCATTTCCAACAATTCTGTACTGACATTGGAAAGCAGAGATACATTAAGGGGCACATCCAATTCTTTACCCGACATGAATAAGATCTCATCCAGGCTGGGCAGAAAAATATCTACAAACGGAAGTGTATTCTTCATGATTAAGTGCCAATTTGCTCGCCCAGCAGGTGAGGTGGGGTCTATGAATGCCATATCGAGTGATGTAGTCAACCCTAATGACTTCATGCGACGAAACAATTCAGTTAATTGCTCTCCATCATCAGCAAACATGCGAGCCATCAAAGGAGGATACCCGAAGTGAAACAGGCGTGCGTCAATCACTCTTTCATCTTTTACATCATCAGCACAAAAATCATCATTAGCTCCAGGATGATGCAAAAAGCGTCGATCACTATCAGGTGGATTGATGGTTATTGAATATGAAGTGCTGACTTCAGAACTTGTGACAATACTTGCAATAAGACTAGAGGAATGACTTGCTAATATCTGCTGGATGGTACTACCGAATTGGTCTGCACCTACTTTGGCTACCAGCCGGGTGTCAATTCCTAAATAATGCAATGCCAACCCTGTATTGGAAACTACGCCTCCGGTGGTAATGGAAGCCGGGCCGATATTCACTAATCGACCTGGTCGAAAACCAGCATCGAATTGGTCAGATGTCTGCATCGACAAATCAGGAATTATGTCCAGACAAATATGACCGGCAACAATTGCATCCACCATGGTTAAGCTACCTTTTTTACATCAGGTATTATTTTTCACGGCATTGGAATTTTCCAATGCTAACCTTGTAATAAACTGACTAAACTTTTACCCATCCCTTTTCCAATACTGACCTGTGAATTGCATCGCAAATCTGCATTTCGTGGTGGCCATCTTCAAATGTGGCAAACTTACCGGTCTCAGGCATCTTCCCGGTTGCAATGGCTTTATAGAATTGCTTAAAAACCTGGACAAAAGTATCTGGATATCCTTCAGCATGACCACCTGGAAATCCAGTAAGATTACGGACCTCCTGGTGAAATAAAGATGGATCTTTGGATAATAATTGGTTTGGTTGATCGCGATAACCTATCCATAATTCATTTGGGTTTTCTTGATCCCAACGAAAAGTTGACTTTGAACCGCTAATTTCAAACCAGAAATAATTTTTCCTTCCTGCATTCACCTGAGAAAGGCTTACATTTCCAAGGGCGCCATTTTCGAATCGGAATAGAATTACAGCTACATCTTCAGTTTTTATTGGAACTTCATTCGTAGAGAGGTTCTCTTTAATTTTCCCTGCATACGTTTCTATTTCTGAGGTGGGTTGAAGCCGGGTTAAGTGTATAGTTGATATATCTGCCATTACTTCGGTAATATTTAACCCAGTCAAATAAGTAACAAGGTCCATCCAATGAGTGCCTATATCTGCTACAGCGCGTAAATTTCCACCCTTTTCGGGTTGTAATCGCCAGTTCCAGTCTGTTTTGTTGAATAACCAATCCTGCAAGTAAGCCCCATGAATTAGGTATGGTGTACCCAGATCGCCATCGACGATCCTTGCCTTTACTTCCTGGCAGATTGGGTAAAATCGAAGGTTGTAATTCACTGCATTAAAAAGGTTCTTCTTTTTTGCGAGATCGACTAAAACTTGAGACTCTGACACAGACATTGCCAGCGGTTTTTCACAAAATACATGCTTACCAGATTCAAGAGCTTTTTTTGCCTGGCTAAAATGCAGGTTGTTTGGTGTACAGAGGTGGACCACATCAACTTCGGGATCTGATATCGCTTCATCAAAACTTTTGTACCACTTTGGGATAGAATAATCATAAGCGGCTTTTTCAGCTTCAGATTCACTTATTCCAGCCACACCGAATACTTCGATACCCAATCTCTTCAATGTCTGAATGTGCGTTCCACCCATAAAACCAAGACCAATCACAGCAACTTTCGGTTTTTTCATCTTACCTCCAAACTAACCCGATATAAATTATCATTAATTGCATTATTTACATATATGCCTGGATAATTACACGAACAAACCAGAATTATTAATCCCGGCGGTTTCAATACCTGAGAACGAGATACATTGAAACCGCCGATTTATTACAATTGTTCATTTTTGTGTAAGGCGAGACTTTTACAATCAATTGTCTCACTGAGGCTCTTAGATTAATTTGCTTAAGTGCTCAATACTTCGTTTTGCTTAATCATGGCGTATATATCAAGAGATTTAAACATATAACGTGCAGCGATTAAAAGGTCGATCTTTTGAGTAGTAACATACTCACAGAGTGAAACGGATCAAATTTGACTTGTGTCTTCGCTTTGCTATATTCCACAGAATAATTCTAAGTTAGACTATCCAAATCTTCCAAAATGACCAATTTCTTGCCCATAACCATCATCCTTGATGGAATACCTTCATATTAGAAAATTAACCAATGATTTCGCCAAGTAAAGTAGGAACCATCTGCTTATCAATTGGTTAGTTTTCTATTTTCACATTGTTGCTCCTAACCATGAGTTACAATTTTCTAGCAGAATTAACCACCTGGACGAAATCGAAAGCTCGTTTTGATATTTCATCAAACTTTCCTTCTTTTGCTAATTGCGTTGGACAAAGTTCACTTCCTGCGCCTACTGCCACAACTCCAGTAGAAAACCATTCTGCCACATTTCCTGCACTAACTCCGCCTGTTGGCATCATTGGTATATACGGGAAAGGTCCTTTGAGGGCTTTAATATATGAAGGACCACCCATAGAACCGGGGAAGATTTTTATTATATCCACACCTAGATTGTACGCTTGAAAAACTTCAGTAGGTGTTAACGCACCAGCCATTGTCAATAATCCACTACCAACCATCCCTTTTACCAGGCTTGGTTCACAAATCGGACTAACTAGGAAACATGCCCCGGAATTTTTCGCTGAAATTGATTGTTCCGATTTTATTAAAGTTCCCATTCCTATTATAATACTGTCGCCAAATTTTTTAGATAATACCTGAACAACTTCTTCAGCATTAGGAGTACTATATGTGATCTCGATCCCCAATACTCCCCCAGCAATCAGTGCATCAACCATTTTTATTGTTAACTCTGGTGATGGTCCACGAATTACTGCTATTAAACCCAACTCTTTTACTTTCTCTAAAACTGCTTTCTTATCCATATTTTCTCCAAAAACTAATAATATTATGAGGTTTTGAGTTACTCTTTAGGCAGGTTTTTTATCTTAACACTATTAGGCAGTCGTTTATGAAAACTAAACCAGGGGTTGATAATATCTGGAATTCCATGGTCCCTGCAAAATTGGTTACTTATTCGATTTCGGTCTCTAAGACAAGTATTTCGACCTCTTTCCTTACTTGGTTTAAAGAACATCAGGATTAGTTACTATATAATAATATAATTGAACACCATCGAAACCGAGCTGTTTGTAGAATTTAAATTCTTCCACAAGCAGGAATTCCGTTCTTACTGGCGGACCGAAAAGATCTGAGCCAGAGAGTATATTCTAAGGTCCGGATGAAAAACGGTAGTTGGTGGGCATAAAATATCCTTTTGATTTATGAAATGTAATGCACTGGTTCGTCAGAAATCAATTCTCTTTTCCCATATTATTTTGATATTGTTAATGATACAGCAACTGAGAGATGAGGTGTGAACAATTGTATGTAATTCATTTACCCTCAAAGAGTATCTACCTGATAGGAAAAACGAATGGGACGATGCTTATGGAAGGTTCCTGAATATCAAAGGGGGATAATACCAGGGCAAGATCATTGATTTATGTAATAGCATTTTTGTGACAGGTGGAAATTGTACATGTTTGCATTATTGCTATAATATATTCATGAATATGAATATATCGACAGATGTAGTATACCTGGCTGATGCTATAAGATTGATCGGTCAACCTGTCCGAATTCAGATCTTATTAATTTTGGCAAATGATTCAGCTTGCGTGTGCCACATTGAAGCGGTCACAGGAATTCGTCAGGCAGCCATCTCTCAACAATTAACTATATTAAGGAAGGCTGACCTTGTTCAGGCTACAAGGGAAGGGCGGAATATATTCTATTCTCTATCCCATCCAGACATCATCCAAAGCATTAACAAGGTAGCCAGTGTTTTAAAAATATCACAGGTGAGCCTGGCAGTATTTTCCAATAAACCCTTTCCTAATTGCCCATGCCCCAGATGCAATCCGGAAATGGATCCAAGCTTAGCTTGTAAAAAGATCCATTAGAAAATTCAGATTATCGATGAACTCGTATTAATCATTAAACCTAAGAACAGGAGTGGAATCATGGATAATAAAAGTGTTACCAAACGGCTATCTTTTTTAGATCGATTTTTAACTTTGTGGATATTCCTGGCCATGGCCATTGGTGTTGGGCTGGGATACCTGCTGCCAGGTGTTGAAGGTTTCATCAATAAATTCGCCGTTGGTACCACTAACATTCCCATAGCGATCGGCCTGATCTTGATGATGTACCCACCGCTTGCTAAGGTACACTATGATGAACTTGGGGATGTCTTCCGGAATTGGAAAGTGCTGGGTTTATCACTTTTCCAGAATTGGATAGTTGGCCCAATCCTCATGTTTATCCTGGCTATCGTGTTCTTACGAGGCTATCCGCATTATATGGTCGGATTGATCATGATCGGCCTGGCTCGCTGTATCGCCATGGTGATCGTGTGGAATGAACTGGCAAAGGGAGATACGGAATATGCAGCTGGGTTGGTGGCATTCAACAGTATCTTCCAGGTTCTTTTCTACAGTGTGTATGCTTATGTGTTCATCACCATTCTGCCCACCTGGTTTGGGCTGCAGGGCAGTTTAGTGGCAATCACCATTGGAGAAATTGCTAAAAGCGTCTTCATTTATCTTGGTATTCCCTTCATTGCCGGATTTATTACCAATCTCATCCTTACCCGGACGATGGGGAAGGACTGGTACTATAAAAAATTCATTCCAAAGATCAGTCCGATCACTCTGATTGCCCTTCTCTTTACGATAATTGTGATGTTCAGCTTGAAAGGCAACCTGATCGTAACCATACCTCTGGATGTTGTGCGTATAGCCATTCCGTTATTGATCTACTTTGTTTTCATGTTCTTGATCAGTTTTATGATGGGTAAAGCCATCGGGGCAGATTATAAGAAAAGTACAACTCTTTCATTTACTGCAGCCAGCAACAATTTCGAGCTGGCAATCGCTGTAGCTGTGGCTGTATTCGGTATCAATTCAGGCGAAGCATTCACAGCGGTGATCGGTCCACTGGTTGAGGTGCCAGTGATGATCGGTCTGGTCAATGTGGCTTTCTGGCTGCAAAAGAGAGTTTATAAAAATCAAATCACACCTGGAATTCCAAAACCGGATATTTGTTAGGGATATAAAATGGGCTGCCGGACCAAGCAAGCCGACAGCTCATTGTTTTTACTATACTTACCAATACCAGATTTTGTAGCGATAATGATTGGCTATATACCTATGGTTCTGCCGAAAAACTATTGCAATTAAGTCAATTTGACTTTATAACAGCCCGATAAGAGAAAAATGGTCAGGGACCCATCCTCCAACACAACCGATAAACTGGCAAAGGTTTATATCGAACCAACCAATGCCTGCAACCTGGAGTGCAGGACATGTATGCGGAATGTGTGGGACGAAAAACCAGGCTATATGGATTTACGTGTTTACTCAAAAATTATTTTGGATTTGAATCGATTTGATCCAAAGCCAATGATATTCTTCGGGGGATATGGGGAACCATTATCGCATCCAAATATCCTGGATATGATCGAAGTGGCAAAGAATCAGGGATTTACGGTTGAACTGATCACCAATGGCACTTTATTAAACCCAGCAGTATCCGCTAAATTGGTGAGTTTATGCGTGGATAGGATCTGGGTTTCTTTGGATGGTTCAACGCGGGAAAGTTATGCAGATATACGACTGGGTGACAAGCTGCCTCAGGTGATAGCAAACCTGGAAGAGTTGTTGCGATTAAGGACGATTTCAATGCCAGAACTTCCAAAACTTGGTATCGCCTTTGTGGCAATGAAAAGAAATATTTCTGATCTTCCTGCCGTGATCCAATTGGGTAAGTGGCTGGGAGCAGATATATTTTCCATCAGTAATGTTTTAGCCCATACAAAAGAATTGCAGCAAGAAGTCCTATATCAAAAATCACTATATTTTATGGATGATACTCCATCACGATGGATTCCCAAGATTCAACTTCCGCGTATGGATCTTAATGACCACACCCAGATTCCCTTGCTTAAAGTCCTTAAGAGCAGGAAAAATTTCGGACTGGCAAGAAACGAAGTTTCCACTGGATCCAATTCCTGCCCGTTTATAGAGAGTATTAGTACATCGATCCGTTGGGATGGGGCAGTCAGCCCTTGCCTGCCTTTACTGCATAACCACGAAAGCTATTTGGACGATACCTTAAGAAAATCACATGCTTTTTCCGAAGGTAATATCCAGGAGAATAGTCTATACGATATTTGGAAAGATCAACCATATAAGGAGTTGAGGGAGCGCTTAAGGTTTTTTGATTTCTCCCCTTGTACATATTGTAATAGCTGTGAGATGGCGGAAGACAATCTTGAAGACTGTTTTGGAAACGTTCAACCTGCATGCGGTGGATGTTTATGGGCGCAGGGGTTCATCCAATGCCCGTGAAGAGTGATCTTTCATTCATAAAAATAAAGTTTTCCCGATGTTACCCGATCGGTTAACTTGTAGTCCCTGGTTTATCCCAATACATTCCATAGCAAACAGGATTTAGGAACCTCTTGAGGTTACATTTTTACTTTCCCCGGTAATCCTTGGTGAATGATCAAATTTTCCTATAAAATAAATCAGAATATACTAAAAAGGTTAAATAATCAAATTAAATAAATACCCGGTAATAATAATTGCGATAGCTACAGTACCGACAAATACTGCTATCAATTGTGGCTTGAGGACACGTCGCAGGATGATCGTTTCAGGCAGGCTCAATCCAACCACAGACATCATGAAAGCCAGAACAGTCCCAAGGGAAGCACCTTTTTCCATCAATGCACTGACAATGGGGATGACTCCTGCAGCATTGGAATATAGCGGGATTCCCAATAATACTGCTGCAGGAACTGACCACCAGGCTTGTTTACCCATGATCCCAACCAGAGCTGATTCGGGGACATAACCATGAATCCCGGCTCCCACCGCAATACCTACCACCACATACAACCATACTTTTCCCACAATTTCCTTTACTGATTCCCACGCACGATGAAGTCGATCAGACCAGGTTAATTTCTCTCCTTCGATCATTCCAGTAGACTGCATCTTCCATACAAAATCCTCTACATAACGTTCAAGTTTGAGCCGTCCGATCACCATGCCAGCGAGAATAGCGATGATCAAGCCAGAGGCAATATATAAGGCTGCGACTTTCCATCCGAACAGCCCAAAAAGCAGGATGATCGCTACTTCATTAATAGTAGGTGCAGCGATCAGGAAGGAAAAGGTTACTCCAAGCGGGATGCCGCTTTCAACAAAACCTATAAACAATGGTACAGCTGAGCAGGAACAGAACGGAGTCACAATTCCAAGCAGAGCAGCTAAAACATTCCCTATTCCCTGGCGTTTTCCCCCCAATAATGCCCTGGTGCGTTCAGGGCTGAAGAAAGTCCGCAGGATCGAGATCAGGAAGATCATTCCTGATAGCAGCAGCAGAATTTTTGGGACATCATATAGAAAGAAAGCGATCGATTCACCCAGGTGAGATCCGGTTTCTAAACGAAGTAAAGAATAGGTGATCCAATTAGCTAAAGGCTGAATCAAATTGTATGACACGAACCACAAGGCAATAATTAAACCCAATAATCCAAACATTCGAAATTGAGGTTTTTGGGAGGGGATTGGAAGAGACTGATTCATTTCAAAATCCTAGAATATTCAAACAATTGAATAAGATTAAACCTCAAAAAAGTGGATAAATTGATATCCACTTTACAGACTTTTATGCAGTAAGCCAATCTGATATTTCTTTTTCGCTGGGGATTCTGCCTGCCGAGACTAATTTTTCATTGATCACGAGACCTGGGGTTGATAGTATTGGGTATTTCATGATCTCTGCATAATCAGTCACTTTTTCGATTTCAGCATCCAAAGCAAGCGTTTCAACAACTTTCCTGGTTGTAGCTTCGAGACGTTTGCAATTTGCACATCCTGAACCAAGAACTTTAATATTTACCATATTATCCTCCAATTTTTATATTATTTAAAACAGGGTTGCAATGTGGGCAGTTGCATTTAATAACTGTGTTAATCTCTTCAACTTTATCTACACCTGTTAACCTGTTAGCAGCATCCAGGAGATCGTAAATTTGGGGATTTATTACCCTGTAGAAAATGTTCCAACCATCCCTTCGATCAACAATAATGCCTGCTTCACGCAATACTGCCAGTTGTTGGGAAATAAAAGCTTGCCGCAAACCCAAGTAAGCTTCCATATGGCAAACGCAATGTTCGCCATCCCGCAAAATATTAATAATGGAAATTCTGGCTGGATGGGCAAGAACCTTGAAAAACTGCGTTTGAATTTCCAGGGAGGTCGTTTTTGTGGATTCGTTAATCATATTCATAATATTGAATATTATTTTACTTCACATTATCACTATGTCAAGGTTAATCACTGATGAGTTGGTTTTATCCAATTAGCTGAAGAGTTTGCAAGTATAATCATCACAAATACGGAAAATTTATTATCGAGGATTACATGAAAAGAAGATCTGCGTCAATCATTGGAATATTTATGATCATGACACTTGGTATTGCAAAGTTGCACGACCATAAAACATGCCGTCCAAAAAGTGTTTCCTGATAATCGACCCAATTTTCTGATCATTGTGACAGACGACCAGCGCTTTGATACCATGCAATATATGCCGCAAACACAGGAGAAGATTTTTGACCAGGGAGTGACTTTTACTCATGGATATATTACCACTCCGTTATGTTGTCCTTCACGGGTAGGGATCCTGACAGGTGCTTATGCACATGATACATTAGTACGAACTAATTTTGAAGAGAACCTCAACCGAACGATTATCGAGGATATGCATGCACAAGGCTACTTCACCGGTCTGGTGGGCAAGTATCTTAATACATGGAAAGGCGACCCCCGCCCGGAGTATGATTTCTGGGTGTCTTATTTCAAAGGAGAATCACCGTATACCAACCCGGTCTTGAATTCCAACGGACGTTGGTTCACACATCTGGGTTATATCACAGACATTCTAGGTACTTATTCGCTTCAGTTTGTTAAAGAGGCTCTAGGGCAAAACAAACCCTGGATACTGATTTATACACCGATAGCACCCCACGCCTCAGCAGAACCGTTCGTGGGTGATCAAAACTTATATACCGACCTGGAACCCTACCGGCCTCCTTCTTTTAATGAAGCAGATGTATCTGACAAACCCGAGTTGGCTGGAGAAAAAACCATTAATGGATGAGAAGGAAATCGCAGCCATTGATAAATTTCGGCGAGACCAGATCCTTTCCCTGGTATCTTTAGACCGTGCGGTGGGAGCGTTGATGGATTCACTAGAAGCTGAAGGGGAACTGGAAAACACTTTTGTGCTTTTTATTTCGGATAATGGAAAATTCTGGGGAGAACACCGAATTTCATCCAAGAATAGTTTTTATGAAGAAGCAGTAAAAGTACCTTTTGCCATTCGTTACCCGCCTTTGATTTCGGAACCATATATTGATGATCACCTGGTTGCCAATATCGATATTGCGCCAACCATCTATGAATTATCCAAAGTGAAACCCGGCGGCCTGCCCATGGACGGGATATCCTTGGTTGGTCTTCTGAACAAAACTTTACCCTGGCGAGACAGTTTGCTGATTGAAGGATGGCCGCCAAGAGGTTTCTATTCTGCTCTACATACTGGAAATTATATCTATGCTGAAACACAGGGAGATCGCAGCGAGTTCTATGATCTGCAAATAGATCCGTATGAATTGAATAACCTGATCAATGATCCCGCATTCCAGGAAATGATCAAGGAATACCAGGCCAAACTCAATCTTGTTCGTGAACCAGTGGATATCCCTACACCGATTCCGGATGATGATAACAGTGGTACACCCTGATAAATTTATAAGATGATTATTATTGTCAAATGGATTACTGAAAGAACATCACTTAGAGTATTATTTCCCTATAAAGACAGGAACCATCAATTTATGAATTACCTCCTGGCATCAGCCCCTATTATTCTTTTACTTGTTTTACTGACCATATTTAAGTGGAGTGGAAAGCTGGCTGGCACCGTAAGCTGGTTATTTTCAGTAATCATCGCCAGCTTATTTTTTGGCTTATCTTTTGATGTTTTCTGGGTCTCTCAAGCCAAAGGATTAATATTCTCGACTTATGTTTTACTTGTGCTTTGGTCAGCTTTATTGCTCTACAACTTTAATAATCGAATAGGTGGAATTTCAGCTCTGACTCAATGGCTGCAAACGAAAATTCCTGACCCAACTCTGTTAAAAATTCTACTTGCCTGGGCTTTCACAGGTATTTTGGAGGGGATTGCAGGATTTGGGTTACCTATTGCAGTTGCAGCACCCATGCTTGCTGGCTTGGGAGTATCTCCCCTTATTGCCGTTGTTGCTTCGGCAATCGGGAATACATGGTCTGTATCCTTAGGCAATATGGGTATGGTCATGCAGGTGCTTACTGGTATTTCCGGATTGGAAGAAATGGTCCTTGTTCCGACAATTGGTCTCATGATGGGTATTGCCTGCATCCTGACCGGATTAGCCGTCGCATCAGTATTGGGAGAAATTAGAAAGTGGAAAGAAGTTATCATCATCGGGATTTTTATGGCATTAGTCCAATATGGATTGGCAGCTATTGGATTAATTCCTTTATCCGCATTTGGTGCTGCTGTTTCGGGTATAACTCTGGGTATGATTATAAGTAAAAAATCATCTGTCAATAATCCAAAACTACCCATATCCCACCCATTAATTGCCACATTTCTAAGTTATGGATTTTTGGTAGTGTTAATGCTGCTGATCTTTATTAATGGACCGATTCGCGATGTTCTTTTCCCGATTTTATGGAGATATCCATTCCCGGAGGTTTCCACCCTGTTAGGATATGTTACCCCGGCTGGATATGGTCAGATTTTTCGCTGGTTTGCCTATCCTGCAACATTGATATCTATTGCTATTCTAGCCAGTTTTGTTATCTTTAGAAAACTGCGGGTGGCTACTTCTGATACCTTTGCTCAAGCCTTCAAGGATACTGCCAAATCGGCGGGTCCGGCTACAATTGGAATCATATCAACAGTTGGATTGGCAATGGTAATGGATCATTCTGGAATGACCTTTCTAATTGCCCAGGGATTGAGTGATCTGACGGGTAGATTTTTCCCCATCGTCTCGCCGCTGGTTGGAATGTTAGGGTCCTTTGCTACTGGTAGTAATTCAAATTCCAATGTCCTTTTTGTTTCGCTTCAAAAAAACGTAGCTGCCATAATTGCAATTTCTCCGGTTATTCTCGTTGCTGCGCAAACCGCTGGTGGTTCATTGGGGAGTATGATCGCTCCCGCAAAATTGATCATTGGATGTAGTACCGTGAATATGGCAGGTAAAGAGGGTTTGGTATTACGGAAAACTTTACCTTATGGAATAGGTATAGCCCTCGTAATTGGGATAACAGGATTAATACTGAGCTTGTTTTGACCAGTATTAATTACAAAACTTTTGCATGGAAGCCCCTCTCCCAACCATTTTCTGGTATTGATTTTTATCATTGTGGGTCGAGGAGACCCAAAGCTTGACAATCAAGGGATACCTTGTTAAAATCACGCCTGCATTCAATATGGATGCTGGCCGAGATAGCTCAGTTGGTAGAGCATGCGACTGAAAATCGCAGTGTCCGCAGTCCGATTCTGCGTCTCGGCACAAAATAAGACATCCATTAAGCGGGGTGTCTTTTTTTGTGCGGGATATAATTTTTAGAAAAGCATAAATAATAAGGTTGACGGATTAAATTGTTTTGAGTATAATCCGGTCGTTCGTTGTAAATGACGGACAACATGGGATACCAACAGCAAGACCCATAAGGCAGTAAATTGCGGGCATGGTTCAGTTGGTGGAACGTCTCCTTGCCAAGGAGAAGGTCGTGGGTTCAAGTCCCACTGCCCGCTCAGATGATCAAGGCTGATACAAGTGGATTATAGTTATTCCGTTTGTATCAGCCGATTATTTAGGCGACGTGGCCAAGTGGCAAGGCAAGGGTCTGCAAAATCCTCATCAGGGGTTCAAATCCCCTCGTCGCCTCTCTTTTTTCTAAAGCTCATCAGGTAAAATCCCCTCGTCGCCTTTTTTATTCTATAACTCATAATACTCTACACAAAATCCTCCAGGTAATTCAAATTTATTTTATCATTTCGACGAACTGAGTGAGGATAATCGTTATAATTGGATTTCTCGACATTGAATTTCTTTGCTCGAAATGACAACATATTAATTGAAAAAATCCTCACTGTGTAGAGGTATATCGGTTTGTTAATCGACGAACGAGGTGAGGAGAAATCTTGTACCTAAATTGGATTTCTCGTTGCGAAATTCATCGAATTTCTTCACCCGAAATGACAGTATTTAAATGATAAAAAAACCTCACTTCATCAGTGAGGTTTTTACATATTATCGGAGCAGCGATCTGGCTCGCAATGTGGCTGGTTGCCGAATTGATGTCTTTTGTCTTGGAATTCTTGAATTTGCATATGGAATGAACACTTCCAATTCAGCTTGAACCTCGCTGGCTTTTTCAACGAGACCATAACGAGAAGCACCAAGATAGAGAATCTCCAAAATCAGGTTGCGATAGGATATTCCTTCGGCATTGGCGATTACACACAGGTCGCTGAATCCGGGTGATAAACCTGGCAATGAGTTGATCTCCAACAAGAACGGTTTCCCGGCGCTATTGCAGCGGAAATCGATGCGGGAGACATCCACAGCACCAATCGCTTGATGTCCACGGATGGCAAGGTTTTGGAGCGTTTTAGCGAATGAGGCGGATATTTTTGCCGGGCAGATAAAATCCGGTACGCCTTCCTGGCCTACAACTAGTGATTTTGCGTCATGACCGTAGACTCCGGGGGTGATGGATCTGGAATTATCCACTTCCAGAACAGGCATACGATGGAATCCGTCTTCCTGGTAATATTGAGGATGGAGACTGTATGGTTTGCCATCAGGCCGACCTAACACACCTACTGTAAATTCGCGACCGGAAAGATACTCTTCCACAAGGGCAGGCTGGTTATATTTTTCAATAACCCATTTTATCCTGGCTCGAAGTTCATAGCTGTTACTGCAGATGGACGAAGCTCCCATCCCCATACCGGTACCTTCTCGAGAAGGCTTAACGAATACCGGGTATTTGAGAGACGGGTCAATTGGTTCAGTACCTGTAGTAAACTCTTGAAACGGAGCTACCGGTAAACCAACATCACGCCAAACTCGTTTGGTTAATGTTTTATCGAGGGCGATGGCATTGGCTGTAACCCTTGATGCAGTATATGGAATATGCATCATTTCAAATACTGCAGGAGCCTGGGCTTCACGTCCATCGCCGCCAAGACCTTCAGATATGTTGAAAACGATGTCAGGGACGACATCTCTCAGGTTGTTTGGTAAGTTGATATCCGCTGGAATAAATACGGTGTGATGACCATCCGATTCGATCGCTGCTCGAATTGCATCGATCGTCTCTTCTTTGTCAAACTCCGCGCCGGCGTCCTCGGGTCCATTTGTTGGTAGTGATGCCCCCCCCTTTACGTTAGCTACGATGGCGACCCGCCACTTCTTGACTGGGCGCGGCCTACTACTGGGAGGTTTATCGCTTTCTTCTGATTCTGTATCGTACATCTTAATTTCATCCATTATTTTTCTACTCCTGATAATAATCTAATACCAAAAAATGAGTATAAGTCCTTTTTGTATAAATGCAAGGGTTTTTATACTATTTAATCAAATATTAATATAACTATAATAATCAAGATTTTCGAATTGTAAGGTTATCAAACAAACCTGAATAAATCCCCAAAAAACTAACACGGCTGCTTGCCAAAGCAGGAATGGTAAGGTATCCTTAATTCGGGAGTGGTTGAGTTCCGGTGGGCTCCCCGGTCTTCAAAACCGGTGGCGGGTCGCGTTGCGGGCCGCTGTGGGTTCGACACCCATCCATTCCCGCCTTTTTTATTAATATCGAGGATAAATGTTGGATCAAGTAGATGTCTTTAACCCGATCATTGCTAAGGTTTTTGCCATACAAAGTTATTCTACAGGAACACAGCGTGATTATTACGTAGTCAAATTTACCGGCAAGTTATATTCAGATGATTCCGCCGCTGCATATGAAGAATTGAATTCTGCCTTATCAAGTTACCAATTAACTCCATTGTTCAGGGTGGAATCTGGTGAGCAGGTGATATATCTGGTAAAAGAGACGCCCAAGTTAAAAATTGGGAGTCCGGTTGTAAATCTGGTGTTATTTATTTTGACATTAATATCTGTCATCATCAGCGGGGTGATATACACATATAAGGGTCCTGTTGATATCGGTTTTATTCCTTTGGCCCTCGACATGATTCGCCATTTGCCGGATGGAATCCCTTTTGCTATCAGTCTTCTGGCAATCCTATCTGCACATGAATTTGGTCATTACTTCGCAGGTCGTTACCACAAAACGCTGGTGACATTACCTTACTTCATTCCATTCCCATTCAGTGCTTTTGGTACCATGGGGGCTTTCATTCAAATGAAGCAGATCCCGCGCAACCGAAACCAATTGTTGGATATCGGTCTTGCCGGACCAGTTGCCGGTTTTATCGTTGCAGTCCCGGTTTTATTGATAGGACTCGGATTGTCTACAGTTGGACCGATCCCCACCTCCTTTCCTGCAGGTCAAGGATTCCAGATCGAAGGAAATTCGATCATTTACCTTTTACTGAAGTACATCACCTTTGGAAAGTTCCTTCCGGAGCCGGCAACAATGGGTGGCCTATCTCCAATAATTTACTGGATAAAATATTTCTTTACCGGACATCCTCTACCCTTAGGCGGCATCGATGTCATGCTGCATCCGGTCGCGTGGGCGGGTTGGGCTGGAATATTAGTGACATCTCTCAATTTGATCCCTGCCGGGCAATTGGACGGGGGGCATATTTTTTATGTCCTGTTTGGTCAAAAATGGACAAAAAGAATCTTACCAGTGATCATCATTATTCTGAGTGGCTTTGGTTTATTCTGGAGCATGTGGTGGTTCTGGGTTCTATTGATACTACTCTTTGGCAGATCTCATGCAGAACTTCTTGATCAAATAACTCCGCTGGATAACAAAAGGAAAATTTTAGGAGTTGTTGCACTCATTCTTTTCTTCCTGGTATTTATTCCAGTTCCACTTATTCTTGTATAATTAATTGTTATGAAGCTGACCCTACAGAAAATTATCCTCCTTGGCGGCTTTTTACCATTTATCTTTTCCAGTTGTACCCCGGTGACCATACCAACGATCCAGGCGACGGTCTGTGCGGGTGAGAGCTGTCTTCCACCTACATTAACACCTATCGTTACGCCCGCACCCACTCAGACACCCATTATTCCTTTGGGTGAAACCAGACAGATTGCTTCAGGAAAAGTGATCACCTTTTGGCACTCGTATCCTTTGAGCAGCAGTGGAGTGGTCAATATTCTAATAGATGATTTCAATGCTAACAACCCGGATGGAATCAAAGTGGTGCAAAGAGCTTTTTTTACTGATGATCAACTGGAACTGGCTCTATCAGAAATTAAAGAAGCTGCAGATTGGCCTGATGTCGTCATGGGCGAGACAGATCTGCTTTTTGCATTGGATCGCCAAAAAACATTATCCAATCTTGTGAGTTATTTATCTGATCCTATCATCGGCTTATCCGGGGATCAACAAAAAGGTATCAAACAGGAATACTGGGATAATCTTTCCAGTAATGGAAGTTTGATTGGAATTCCAGCTCAACGAGATGCCACGATCCTTTTATACAACCAGAGTTGGGCAGAATCCCTGGGTTTCAATTCAGCTCCTGTAACTTTTAATGAGTTCACAGCACAGACAAAAGCAGCATTTGATGCCAATATCTATCACCAGGAAAAAATAATGCGGGGAACAGGGGGATGGTTATTAGACATCCGCCCGGAGACAGCCCTTGCCTTCATGGGAATGGATTTTGATTTCAACGATCAGGAAAATGTATTTTCCCAGCCTGTCGTACAGGAAATGTTTACCAAATTGAAAGAAAAGGAGAACCTTGGATATGCCTGGCTCGGAAAAAATGGTGACCCGATCCCGTATTTTGCTAATCGGCAGGCGTTATTTGTTAGTGCATTAAGCTCTGAATTACCTGAAATGATCATCCATATGAAAGCATTGAAAATGAAGGATGAGTGGTCAATAATTCCCTATCCGCAGATTTCGGACTCGGCGAATGAAGTCAGCAAAGGTTATTCATTTGGATTAGCAGCAGAAACGAAAGAGCAGCAAATGGCAGGGTGGTTGTTCATCCAATGGATGATGAAACCTGAACATCAGGCTTATATCGGTGCGAACCAATTCACTATTCCAATGGATCAAAATGCAATTGATCAACTGGTCAATTTTGGAAATGAACCTCAAATAATCGATGCTCTGCGACTAATAACAGTAAATACAGGTGATTTCCCGTCATCTTCAAATTGGATTCTCGCCAGGTCGATCTTAGGCGACGGATTTCGACAATTATTCCAGCCTGAAACCACAATGGAGATGATTCCCGCCATCATCGATGATATGAACAAAACGTATTCAGAGTATCATTAGTGAAGAAACCCAAATCATGAAGGTAATCATATACACTGATGGAGGATGTGTTCCAAACCCGGGTAGAGGCGGATGGGCTGCTTTAATTCGCTATCCGGACAGAGAAGCCGAAATTTATGGAATGGAACCACTTACCACCAATAATCGGATGGAATTGACTGCTGCGATCAAGGCTTTGGAATCACTTTCTAAAGGGTCAGAAGCTCAAATTTTTACCGATTCTGAATATCTGAAAAAAGGTATCACAGAATGGCTTCCTAATTGGCGGAAGAGAGGTTGGAAGCGCAAGGGTGGAGTGTTGGCGAATCAGGATCTTTGGATGAAATTGGACGTTATAACGCAAAAAATCCCGGTCAATTGGAATTGGGTGCGTGGCCATGCCGGGAATAAAATGAATGAAAGAGTGGATCAGTTAGTGGGGAAAGCTATTTCACAGGCAGGATGATCATTTATTTAAAGAAATACTTCATCAAAAGAATATATTCAAAATTCCAATAATGTAAGGTAGGTAAACTGGCTGTAGCAATAGCACAATAAGCCCATAAACAATGCCGATAATAAAACCTACAACCACGTCAGACAGATAATGAACACCTAATATCACCCTGGCCAGACCAACAAGTGGCGCCCAAAAGACAAGTATCCATGCTAACCAGATCGGACCCAATCCAATAGCTAGTATAGCCAGTGAGAAAGCTCTGGCAGCATGTCCGGAAGGGAATGAATGTGGATCTGTAATACGGTAGATCTGCCCCCATTCTCCTTCAGGTCTGCGCCGGCGAATCATAAATTTAAGTGATAGGACAAAAACAGCCAGGGCTAAAATGCTTCCACTCAGGATCATTGCCCTGATCTTCCAGATTTCTTCCCCGAATATCACTACCAATATCAACCCGGCCAGCCAGAACCAGGAATCACCTGAATGCGCGAAAAAGACGGCAAATGGTTTTATCCATTTATTGCCTTCCAACACGCGGACAGAACGCGATAACTCCTCGTCTTTTTGGATGATGTTCAATAATGTCAAGATATCCCGACCCGGACTAAATCTTCACGCATAATTTCTAATTGATGAGGTTTATCGACGTCCATGCCAATTTCAGGATAGGCACTTTGTATGAGTTTGCCTTTTATTCCCAGGCGGTGACTAATGATCTTTGCTGCTTCTTCTAAAGTTACTGAACGGAATAATAGTTTTATGAGTAGATCAAACCCGAGGATAGACGCCTGCTTTAATGGATTCTTCCGATTTGCGATCAAATCCACCCATAATTTTGAAGAGTTCTCTATCATGTCCACCCTGACTGCATTCATATCACCACCACAAATTGCACAATCTTTCAAATGTGTGTAGGTTCGCCTAGACTTTGGGTACTTTTTTTCCATCAGTTCCTGGGTGACCACATTGTAAAAAATATCGGCATCACTTTTTTCAACTATGTCGATTAGCCAATCGATCATATCGGTTGTTATTGCTGGGATATCAGAAGCAACGATTAGAACGTGTTCGGCCGATGGATTAAGCCGGCTAACCTGTTTTATTCCTGTGATGATGTTTGCCAGCATATCTGTCTGATTTGGAAGTAAGGTCAAGGGTTTTGGGCATGTTATTCCACCCAGTTCCGGTAAGCCTATCAACACGATATGATCAACATGCTTGGAATGGCTGACCGCATCCAATACCCACTGGACCATGGACTTTCCAGCAATACTCAGCATCGCCTTTGGAGCTCCACGCGTATATTCATAGAGAAGTTCGCCTGGCAGGGGAGTACCACCTGCAGTGATAAGGACATCCATTATTTTAACTCCTGCAGCTGTGGTTCAAAACCGATCTTGTCAACGACTTTACCCAGGACATCAAAATAGTCACCAGGATGAGCATAGTCGACGGGTTTCGTGCGTCCCATGGCTGCGGCAATGGCAGCTTCCATCATATTCGTACCAAAGGATCTTCCATCCAGGACCGGGGTGGTGGTCATCACATATTGGATACCACTTTCCTTGAAAAGTTTCATATCATCCTGGGTGGTTGTATTCGTAACGATGATTTTTCCATCCAAACGGTAAGGCATATATCGGGTTATGTAATGGCAGTCGCCAGCGATGATACCGGCCCACTCGAAATATTTTTCCCATTTGGGTGTTCTTTTTTCCTGGGATTCACCGGTGGGGTAGATCCAACTAAAGGGGATTCGACCGGCGATAGGCATCAGTATGGCTGCCATAGTTTTCACTGATTTGACCGTGCGAAGGGCGTATGGGATACCGAGCGTGAACATCATGTCTCCATAGAGGCATTCATACTTTGGAGTTGAAAAGGTTTCCAGCATACCCCAGCGATCGACTCCGGTTACAACTAATACCTTACGGGAAGTAATTTTATCGCCGATGAACTTTTCAAGAGCAGGTCCGGCTTTACATTCCAATGTGTTTTTTAATCCTGTACCATCCACAACCGGTGTTTTGGTTACATACCTCGTTAGTGATTGAACAGAATACAGAGGATACCATTTTCGGTCGACATATATTCCCAGATCTGCGCCGCCTACGCCAAATGCGTCAACTTTTCCATCCAATTCTCGATACAGTTGAGCAGCTTTTTCCATATCTCCATCGGTACCAATGCGTTCAATACTGACTTTTTCACCAAGTAGTTCGATTTCAACCGCTTTATCGCGTTTTGATGATCCAATGCTGATACTGACTGCTCTTTTCATTTGTTAGCCTCCAGGAATGAAATCGCAAGATTTGAGTATACACCGAGTTCGGACGCTCTGGAAAGATTAACACCGATCATGGCAATTCGATCTACAAATGAACTCCGTTTTACAGAGAGTGCTACATTTCCATTAAAGTTGTAGGGAAAATAGTAACAATTTTATTAAAACTGTTGTATTATTAAATTTGCATTGTATAATACTTCAAATACAAAAGTACAAGTAAATGTCTATAAAGGAGGTGAACCTAATCGTCTTAATCTGGTTAGGATTATGGTATTTCATTTCAAATTTGTTTAGTTTCAAGAATATTTACGGAGGAGAAAAGTGAACAAAAAAGCATTATTTACCCTGATGGCAGTTATTGTCGTTATGAGCATGGTGATTGCTTCCTGTGCTCCTGGACAAACAGCTGCCAAGCCTTATAAAGAGCAAGATTTTGCTCCATTGAGTGTTGCAGCCCCGAATTGTGATTACGGTGGAATTATCAAGGAAATCAAATCCCTGGATGCCCTCACCGTAGAATTCGATCTGTGTGTCCCTGATCCAGCTTTCCTGCCAAAAGTTGCATTCTCTGTATTCGCTGTCCAACCAAAGGAATACTTTGAATATGCCATGATGGATGGCAAGATTCTGGAAGCACCTGTTGGAACAGGCCCATATTCTGTGGAGAAATGGACTCGTGGAGACAGCATCACCTTTAAGAGAAATGACAATTACTGGGGCGAAAAAGCCAAGACAAAAACATTAGTCTTCAAATGGGCCGCAGAAGGTGCAGCCCGTTTGCTTGAACTTCAATCCGGAACAGTGGATGGTATAGATAATCCTACTCCCGATGATTTCGCGAAGATCCAGGCTGATTCAACTTTGCAATTCCAGCCCAGGGAAGCATTGAACATTTTCTACATCGGCATGACCAATACACATCCACCGTTTGACAATGTTAAAGTTCGCCAGGCGTTTGCCATGGGTATTGATCGCCAACGAATTGTAGATAACTTCCTGCCCAAAGGCTCCACAGTTGCGTCCCACTTTACACCCTGCTCCATTCCAAACGGCTGTGTAGGCGAAGAATACTATGAATTTGACCCAACCGCTGCCAAAGCCCTCTTAGCTGAAGCCGGTTTCCCGGATGGATTTGAAACAACCATCACCATGCGCGACGTAGTCCGTGGTTACCTCCCGGAACCGAGCGTTGTAGCTACCGATATTCAAGCACAATTAAAAGAAAACCTGAATGTCACTGCTGAGATCGTCGTAATGGAAACAGGCGCTTTTATTGAAGCGACTGCAGCCGGAGACGTTGGCGGTGTACATCTGTTAGGTTGGACTGGTGATTACCCTCATATAACCAACTTCCTGGATTACCACTTTGGTGCAAACCAATCACAGTTTGGCACTCCATACCCGGATATCTATGAAAACCTGCAGAAAGGTGCCCAGCTTGCTGATCCAAAAGCTGCAGAACCTTTCTATGTAGCTGCCAATAATGCGATCAAAGCAAATGTTCCAGCGATCATAGTTTCACATGCCGGTTCTGCTGCTGCCTTCCGCGCCGATGTTGTAGGTGCCCTTGCCAGCCCGCTTGGCAATGAATACTTTGCTGTGGCCAAGCCCGGTGATCGTGATACCTTCGTCTGGATGCAGAACGCTGAACCGATCTCCCTGTACTGTGCAGATGAGACAGATGGTGAATCTCTACGCGCTTGCGAACAGGTACTAGAATCACTGCTCAGTTTCAAAGTTGGTGGAACAGAGGTTCAACCTGGTCTGGCAACTTCCTGTGATCCAAATGCAGACCTGACTGTTTACACCTGCCATTTACGAGATGGTGTGAAATTCCACGATGGTTCAAAACTGGATGCCAGCGATGTCGTTCAATCATTTGCAGTAGCTCTTGATGCAGCCAACCCGCTGCACAAAGGTAATACAGGTGCATTTGAATATATGACCACCCTTTGGGGTGCATTGATCAATGCTCCTGCACAATAGTAGCGAAGTTGTTTTGTAATATATAATTTGACAACGCGGTATGCGACATATCAATTGCTGCACACCGCGTTGTCATGTTTCGTTAATGTAAATGAAATGATATCATCATGATTCAGTACACTATCCGCCGATTATTGCTGGCCATTCCAGTTATCTTTGGTATCTTGATTGTTACTTTTGCGCTTTCTCGCATGATCCCGGGAGAACCCTGCAAGGCTATGCTGGGTGAGAAAGCCACCGCACAGGTATGCGCGATATTTACCAAACAATATGGGCTGGATAAACCGATACCGGTTCAATTTGCTATTTTCATGGGAAAAATGCTGCAGGGCGATTTCGGTGAATCCATCCGTTTCAGCCGACCGGTTACATTAATATTAATTGAACGATTACCGACCACCATTGAACTTGGATCATTTGCATTATTGATCGCCTGTGTGATCGGAATACCGGCAGGTATCCTTTCAGCACTCAAACGCAATTCTCCATTGGATGTGGCTGTTATGGTTATCTCGAATATTGGCGTCTCCATGCCGGTTTACTGGTTGGGATTAATGCTGGCTTACTTCTTTGCTCTGGTATTGAAAGATACTTTCCTGTGGTTGCCTCCTACCGGCAGGCTGACCGCTGGTATCAGCTCGATACCGTTCTATGAATTATGGAATCTCCCGTATATATCCGAGTCATTCGGGCATTATATGCTGCAATTTTTTTCTAATTTTCTAGTTTTTAATAGCATCATCACTGGAGATTGGGCTGTACTCAAAGATGCAGTCAGGCATTTGATCCTTCCAGCCGTGGCTTTAGGGACAATACCCATGGCGATCATCGCACGGATGACCCGTTCTTCCATGCTGGAAGTATTGAAGCAGGATTACATCCGGACTGCACGGGCAAAGGGATTGCAAAGAAACCTTGTCATCTTGAAACACGCCCTGCGCAATGCCATGCTGCCCATCATTACCATCATCGGGTTGGAGGTTGGGGTTTTATTCGCAGGAGCATTACTGACTGAAACGATATTTGGCCTTTCGGGAGTGGGTAGAATCCTTATATGAAGCGATCACTGCGCGTGATTACCCGATCATTCAAGGCTTTCACAGTTGTCATCGCAACCGGCTATGTATTTGTTAATCTGCTGGTGGATCTATCGTACGTCTTCATTGATCCACGTATACGATTGGAGTAGCACGAATGGCAGTTAATACAACAACTATGAATAAAAATACCATCAAAGATTATCGCTCCAATAGCCTGTGGCGGTTGACTTTACGCAGAATAATGCGCCAACGTTCAGCCATTATTGGAATGGTGATCCTTGGGATTTCTCACTTTTGATAGCGATTTTTGCGGATGTCATTGCACCTTTTAGTCCTTACCAGGTATTAATTGGATATTGAAAATGTCGATAAACGCCAGGCACCGTGTATTCACTTTTTGGGATGCCCTGCAGATCAGCCTGAGCATATCATGGGTACTGATGGTAATGTCAGGGATGAATTCAGTCGAATAATCCACGGAACAAGGATCTCCCTGTTTGTGGGTTTTTCCACGGTAGGGGTAGCCATTATTATTGGAACTCTTCTTGGAGCGATTGCCGGTTATACTGGCGGCTGGTTGGATAATTTGATCATGCGTTTTCTGGACGTCCTGCTGGCTTTCCCTTCCTTATTATTGGCGATCACGATCGTATCCGTACTCGGAAAGGGATTGCAGAATGCGCTGCTTGCCATAGCCATCGTTTCGATTCCATCCTATGCAAGGGTAGTTCGGGCAAGTGTATTATCTGTTAAGGAAAACGAGTATGTTGCTGCATCGAAAGCTTTAGGCGGAAACAATAGCCATATCCTCTTTGGAAGGATCCTGCCAAATGCCATAGCTCCACTCATCGTACGTGGAACGCTGGGAATTGGTACTGCCATTTTGGATGCTGCCGCTCTCTCCTTTATTGGATTAGGGGCACAACCTCCATTGGCAGAATGGGGACAAATGTTAGGCAGTGAACGCAACCAGTTATTTACTGCCCCGCACCTGGTTTTTTATCCTGGCATTGCAATCATGCTAACAGTGCTGTCATTCAACCTTTTGGGTGACGGTTTACGAGACGCGATCGATCCAAGATTACGATCGGCGGAATAATGGAGCATATATAGTGGAAACTTTGAATACCCCACTTCTGGAAGTGGAGAACCTGGTCACTTACTTCTATACCGATGAAGGTATTGTTAAAGCTGTCGATGGTGTGGATTTTAAGGTATACCCGGGTGAGATCATTGGCCTGGTGGGGGAATCTGGTTGTGGTAAAAGTGTCACTTCTCTATCAATTATGGGATTAATTGAACCACCCGGAAAGATCGTAGCTGGCAAGATACTATTCCAGAATAAGAATTTGCTTAAAATGAACGAAACAGAAATGCAGAATATCCGGGGGGCGCAAATCTCGATGATATTCCAGCAACCACAGAGCTGCCTTAATCCTGTTTTTACCATCGGATCACAAATTGAGGAAGTCTTCCAGATCCATGGAAAGATCACCAAGAAAGAAGCAGCGGATAAAGCTGTGGAGTTGCTCAAATTGGTGGGCATTCCGGATGCAGCCAAAAAGGCAACCGCTTTCCCGCATGAAATGTCAGGGGGGCAAGCACAACGGGTAATGATCGCCATGGCCCTGGCGCTTAATCCGAAGCTCTTGATTGCGGATGAGCCAACTACTGCTTTGGATGTGACCATTCAAGCACAAATCCTAAACTTGCTCTCTGACCTGCGTGGAAAGTTCAATACTTCTGTGATCCTCATCACCCATGACCTGGGTGTCATAGCTGAAATGGCAGACCGTGTGGCGATCATGTATGCCGGGAAGATCGTCGAAATGGCGGATGTCATCAGCTTGTTTGATAACCCCATGCACCCTTACACCCGCGGATTGATTGCTTCAGTTCCCATCATGGGAGAGATCAAAGAGAACCTGGATACTATACTGGGGAATGTACCAAATCTGATCGACCTTCCAAAAGGCTGTAGATTTGCAACGAGATGTATCCCCCGTGAGGAATATGGTTTGAAGATCTGCACGGAAGTCGAACCGGAGCTTTATCCAACACATGGCGAAAGGCATCTTACACGCTGCTGGTTATATCAGGACGCAGAAGGGCATAAAGCTCCACTGTTAGATCGCAAGTAATGACAAATAACGAACAGGATGGATTGATCCATGGATGTTGAAGTAAACAGTATCACGAATTTGGTTGAAGTAAAAAACCTGGTTAAGTATTATCCAGTCCTGGGAGGAGTCTTTAAACGGGTCGTAGCTCATGTAAAAGCCGTTGATGGAGTTTCTTTCGATATAAAACAGGGAGAGACACTGGGCTTGGTGGGTGAATCAGGTTGTGGAAAATCAACTGTCGGGCATACCATCATCCGCCTGCTGGAAAAAACTAGCGGTACCGTTGATTTTAACGGGGTGGATGTATTTTCGCTTAAAGGGGAAGAACTAAAACAGATGCGAAAGAACATGCAGATCGTGTTTCAAGATCCTTATGGATCGCTGGATCCGCGGCTGCCGATCGGTGATTTGATTGCTGAAGGATTAAAGATCCATCGTATCGGTACAAACCAGGAACAATTTGAGATGGTATTATCGATCATGAGTAAAGTGGGTTTGGAGGATTACCATGCAGTCCGGTATCCACATGAGTTTTCAGGTGGGCAAAGACAGCGCATAGGCATCGCCAGGGCATTGATATTAAACCCAAAATTCCTCGTTCTCGATGAACCGGTCTCTGCTTTGGATGTTTCAGTCCAGGCGCAAGTGTTGAATTTATTGAAGCAACTTCAAAAAGATATGGGACTAACTTATTTATTCGTTGCCCATAATCTGGGGGTGGTCGAGCACATCTCTGACCGGGTGGCGGTGATGTACCTGGGCAAGATCGTGGAGATCACCTCACGGGAACAATTATTTTTGAAGCCTTTGCACCCGTATACCCAGGCATTGATGTCTGCGATCCCGGTGCCAAACCCAAAATTGAAGAAGCAGCGCACGATCCTGTCGGGCGATGTTCCCAGCCCGCTCAACCCGCCTTCCGGCTGCCGTTTTCATCCGCGCTGCCCGATCGCCAAAGCAGACTGCTCTGTCAACGAACCGGAGTTGAGGGAATTATTACTAGGTCACCAGGTATCGTGTCATTACGCGGAACAATTCAAGTAGTTTGAACGATTTACCTCTCCCCGGAAACGGGGAGTTTTTTTTATCTGTCATAATTTGGGTATCCAAGGGTAGTGTACCCAAAGATTTGTAATAGTATTGCCGGAACAATTATTTGTTCAGTACTACTAATTATTCTTTATCCTATTCCAATCATCAAACTTTCATATATCGAGACTGTCATAGCCCTATACAGAAGATATTCTAATTGATTACAAGAAGGATACTATTGAACATGTAGGTTATAGAAATCGCAAATATTAAAGAATTCAATTAATAAATAAACCAATTTAGGTCTTTAAGAATATTACAAAGAAAGCGAAATGAAGGAATTATGAAGAATACAAAACGTCAGGCAAAGCGTGAAGCCTTAAAGAAACAACAATTACAACGCAGAGTATTCACTATAGGTGGAATAAGCCTGGCGGTCATTGCAGTAATTGTGATCATAGTGCTATCTGTAAACAAATCCCCCGGTTCTACAGGGCTTCTTGGAGAAGAGGTTTTAATTCAATCTGCTGACCATGTTTCTGAAGATACCCAACCCGGTCCGTATAATTCAAACCCTCCTGCTGGTGGTAATCATTTTGAGGAAGATTTCTCAGCCAAGTTTTACCAGGAATCTGATTTGGCTACTCTTCCCAGGTATCCAGAGGGTTACCTGGTGCACAGCCTGGAACATGGTTATGTGATCTTCTGGTACAACTGCCTGGTTTCCGAAACGGATTGTATTACATTGAAACAGACCATTCAAAAGGTGATGGATGAAACTGGGGGCACTAAATTAATTGCCTTCCCATGGGCGGATATGAATATTCCCCTGGCAATGACTTCATGGGGACGCATTCTCAAGTTTGACAAACCCGATCCAGCGCTTATGAAACAGTTCGTAGAGAGAAACCGGTATCAGGCACCAGAGCCAAATGCACCTTAATTAATCATTTTAGGAAAATAAGCTTTACCAGCACCAGTGCCCCGAAGAATAACATGGTCAGACCAAGTCCAGACCAGATCTGGCTGGATGTATGCTGATCTTCAATTTCCAGGTTCGGCATTAGCCCTTTTAATTCCCAGAGGGGACCACCAAACCAGGTGAAGATAATACCGCCCAATAAACCACCAAGATGCCCCCAGTTATCGATGCCGGGATATAATCCCAAAACGAGGTTAACACCGGCTATGGTGGCAGAATTGATCAAAATTTTCCTTGCCTGACCACCGAAAAACTTCTTGTTCTGGAAAACGAACACGGCCTCTGCTGCCAGTAGGCCAAAGATCGCTGTGGAAGAGCCAAGGGAAGGATTGGGTGAGAAAATGAAAGACATTACATTCCCGGCAAACCCGGCTGAAACATATAATAAAATGAAACGCAGCCTGCCAAAGTTGAATTCCAGGCCGCGGCCGAGTATGATCAGCGCGTACATATTGAATAAGAGGTGGATGATATCTTTATGCAGCAGCATGGGTGTGAAAAGGCGCCAGTATTGCCCGGCGCTGATCAGCTCATTGACCTTCCCACCAAAGAGAAAACCAAGGTCAGTACCGTATACGTATTTACTCCAAACCTGAAAAAGATAAGCCAGGATCGTGATTCCAAGAATTACATAGATGACAACTGGTTTGCTGCCATTGAAGCGGACTTGAATACGAGGTTGAGGTGGATTGATTTCTTGCGGAGTTCTGGTTGTCAATACTTGATGGTGGCTGGTTATTGGGCGGATTTTGATCAAAATTCATATTTTTACCTGGCGTTGAACGACTCGATGGTGTTCTGCTTTAATGATGGTTTCTATGTTGCTGACGGCTTCTTCCAACTTGCCTTGCGCATTATAGACAAGGTAGTCAAAAATGGAAATGCTTTCCATTTCTTTACGGGTGGTAGCCATGCGCAGCTCAATTGTCTCAGGTGTTTCTGTTTTGCGATCCATTAATCGCTGCCGTAGTTCAATTTCGCTGGTGGGCAGCAGGAAAATCATTAGTGCCTCTGGGAACAATCCTCTAATCTTCATTGCACCTTGAAAATCGATGCGAAGGATCACATCTTTTCCTTTTTCCCAAACTCTTAACACCTGTTTTTTAGGGATACCTTTATATTGATCGTAGACGAGGGAATGCTCCAAAAACTCATTGTCCCGGATCATACGCTCGAACTCTGCTTTTGAAATGAATAAGTAATCCACCCCTTCCTGTTCTTGTTCCCTTTTTTCCCGTGATGTGGCTGTGACTACGAAGTCCATGCTGTCATTTCTGCGAAGCAATTCCTTCACAACGGAATCCTTTCCAACACCGGAAGGCCCCGATATAACGATCAGGAAAGGTTGGGGATGGAGAACATCAAAAGATATGGGTTCATTATTCATGAGCACCTGTCAGACTTAAGGGTTAGTTTTATAATTGTATTCCATTTTTTCAATAGCTGATTATAATCTGTTCTGGACAATCCAGTTTGGAGGTACAGATAAATGCCCACTTATGATTTTCGATGTAAGAATTGTGGAAAACGGTTTGATGTTTTTCTCAGCTTTTCAGAATATGAAAAAGCTGAAATAAAATGTTCCTTTTGCGGGAGCGTAAAAGTCCAAAGGAAGATCGGCCGGATCAGGGTAGCACGGTCAAACGAGAGTTGGGCAGATGAGTTTTCCGATCCATCCATGCTTGATAATATAGGTCAGGATCCTGAATCCATGGGCAGGATGATGCGGAAAATGAGCAGTGAAACTGGCGAACCGATGCCGCCGGAGTTCGATGAGGTGGTCGGTCGGTTGGAAAGAGGGGAATCACCTGAAGAGATTGAAAAACAAATGCCAGACCTGGGGAGTGAGGGCGGATTCCCTGATGGCGATTTTGATTAACTAATTCTGTTTTTCTATTGAACTGCCCGTTGGAGTTGATCAAAGGAAGTGAACCAGGCGATCCGGTTGATAAAGTCAAATAGGGAAGCGCTCTTATCTCTTAATGCCCTCACAGCCGGGCCAACGGGATCATTACCAGCAGCTCCACCCGGTTCGTCCGCATAAGCTCCATGAAAAGCAAAGTAGGCCTGGTTTAATTTCCTGATCTGGTAACCGTTATCCCATAGGAATTGTCTGCGCTGTTCCATATACGATTCTGCTTCGTCAATTTTACCGGCAGCAAGCAGTTCATCGACATGAAGACGGGTGATATGCATTTCAGCGCGGAAATCAAAAGCCGGGGGAGCAGCAGGTTCGGTGGGTTTCTGGTCGGAAGGTGGAGTTGTTGGTTGCGGCGGAGGTGGTGGCGGTACTCGTTCGGGATAATAACGGGCTATGACTGCTATGGCAATCTCCTTTCCAGCCAGGGAAGCTGTTGTTTCATTCATCGTCCGCAATTCCGGGGTTGTATCGTAATTGATACCCAGAGGCCTGAGCTCCAGATAGTTGTGGATCCATTCATGGGAGATCACTTCCAACAACCAGTTGAGATCATCCGTTTCTTGCACCATGGTCGGGTAGGTACCGATGCCGCCGACCTCTTCCACCAATGCGGAGACATTCAGGCTGCTCGAGACGTTGTTTTCCAATGAGAGCATTTGTTCAATAGTAATCCCGGGAATTATGGAGATGTTGGCATCCTGCTGGATGACATCACGGGGTGAGACGATGAGTGCAAATGGCAGTGGTGAAGAATGGTATAAAACGGAAGGAATGGGCGACCCAGCGGTTGTCAAATGGAGATCATATAAAACTGAAGAAATTTGACGTTGAAGGATGCTCTCTGCAACTGGACCAACTTGATTGACCTGATTAATCAGGGAATCTCTTTTTCTTACAAGAATCTCCGATTCAGTTTTTGGGTCTTTGATCGCAGGATCCGAAAAAATCGTGACCAGATCCTGGTTGACCTTGCGTAAATCATGGATGATCGAAATATATTCTTCGATCAGTGTATGCTGTTCATCCACAGTTACCAGATCAGGATAATTTATGGCTGATTCTTCCACTTTTATTCCAAAGGCATCCAATGTCCAGGTAATATAATCGAATTCAATTTGGCGGGTGAAACGACGAATATTTTCCACCGGATCTGTGGACGGTAAAGAACTCCTTTGGACTACCAGCAAAAGGAATAAGAAGATAAATAATAATCGGATTACCCGTTTATAAACTCGCATACTGTTATCCAATTGATTTATAACAAATGTAAAACCTTTCTATTGAATCTTACGTATATATTATAAATGTCCATTATAATATGTGATATTATTAGGACACCTAATCATTATTACACAAGAAAGAAGCAAAATGAAGAAAAAACTACTATTTACCGGAATTGCAATTGTTGTTATTGCTGTTGGAGCTTTCCTTTACATTCGATACCAGGCTGCTCAAAAGCAGAATGCTTCCAGCTTTCAAACTTTGGTGGTGGAAAAAGGTGAGCTAATTGGCACTGTTGGCGCAACAGGTACTGTGCATGCCAACCAGTCTGGCTGGCTTGTCTGGCAGACGAGCGGTACAGTTTCAGAAGTAAACTTCAAACTCGGTGATAAAGTGAATACCGGGGATGTCATGGCTTTATTGAATAAAACTTCATTATCACAAAATATAATTTTAGCTGAAGCTGATTTGGTTTCTGCTCAGAAATCTTTGGACGATCTAAAAACTTCCAAACTTGCTGCAGCTAATGCGGAGTTGGCGCTGGTAAATGCTCAAAAAGATTACGAAGATAGGTTGCAGGATCGGGAATACTTAAATTCTACAATCAATTATGAATACATCAAGATGACAGCGCTGGGACCCCGGATCAGAAAGGGGAAACGTGATGCTTCTGAAAAAGAGATAAATGAAGCGGATGCAAAACTGGCTGTTGCTACAGCCAAAATGGAAGATGCACAGAAAGAGTGGGATAGGCTAAAGAATGGACCGGATCCACGGGATATCATTGCTGCTGAAGCCAGAGTTGCAGCAGCGCAGGCTACAATCAATTTACAATTCATTTCATCCCCGTTTGCAGGGACAATTACGGATATTCCCGTGAAAGTGGGTGATGTTGTTTCCTCAGGCAGCCAGGCATTCATGGTGGATGATCTGAGTCATCTTCTGGTGGATGTGGATGTGTCCGAAATTGATATCAACCGGGTGAAACTGGGTCAGGACGTTACGCTATCGTTTGACGCGATTCTCTCAAAAGAGTATCACGGTAAAGTAACCTCAGTTGCACGAGTAGGGACATCCAACCAGGGAGTTGTGAACTTTACCGTGACAGTTGAGTTGACTGATGCCGATGAACTCGTGCTGCCACAGATGACTGCCGCAGTGAATATTGTTGTGGTTCAATTATCTGATGTCACATTGATTCCTAATCGTGCTGTTCGTTTGGTTGATGGGCAGCGTGTCATTTACATTTTGAAGAATGGTGTTCCTACTGAAACAAAAATTGAACTTGGCGCCAACTCGGATACTACCAGTGAGTTAATTTCAGGTGATGTTAAGGTCGGAGATTTGATCGTCCTTAATCCTCCCACCAACCTTTTCGCGGGCGGACCACCTCAGGGTATGGGCAGGTAATCCATGGCTGATTGTGTAATTTCTGCTCATAATTTAAGAAAAGTCTACAAAATGGGTGAAATGGAAGTGAATGCCCTGGATGGAGTGGACTTGTGTGTGGATCGTGGAGAGGTGATCGCCATCATGGGGCCATCCGGTTCAGGAAAGTCAACACTGATGAATATCCTTGGATGCCTGGATCATCCAACCGAAGGCGAATACTATCTGGATGGCGAACAGGTATCCAATTTACGGGATGATCAACTAGCGGACATCCGTAATAGAAAAGTCGGGTTCATATTCCAAAATTTTAACCTTCTTCCACGTCAAACAGCATTAGCCAATGTAGAGTTGCCAATGCGTTATGCAGGTATCAAACAGGGTCGGAGTCAGTTAGCACGGGAAGCTCTGGAACTGGTCGGGCTGGGTGACAGGATAAAGCATAAACCTACTGAACTATCCGGTGGTCAGCAGCAACGGGTGGCAATTGCCAGATCCCTCGTCAATAATCCAGCCATCATCATGGCAGATGAGCCAACCGGGAATCTTGATTCCAAGTCGGGCAAGGAAATAATGGAATTACTGCTAAAGCTTAATCGGGATAGGGGAACCACACTCATTATCGTAACCCACGATCCTGTAGTCTCCTCCCAGACACAAAGGGTGGTTCGATTGAAAGATGGTATGGTGGAGGTGTCAGCATGAACCTTGGACAGGCTATCATCGAAGCTTTAGAAAGCTTGGTTTCCAATAAATTACGTTCGGGGTTGACGATCCTTGGAATAGTAATAGGTGTAGCTGCAGTCATTGCGATGTTGGCTGTAGGGCAAGGTGCTCAAGATTCAATCACCGGATCGATCAGTGGTATAGGGACCAACCTGTTATTCGTGTTTGAAGGCAACCAAAATGTTGATATTCGCAACCCAAAACCGATCACGATCTCTGATTCGCAGGCACTATTGGATAGATTCCAGGCACCATCTGTTGAAGATGTCTCCGCTGCAATTAATGGATCCGTTAAAGTAGTATTTGGCGCCGAACAAACAAATTCAACTGTGACAGGAATCACACCAAACTACCAGACGATGCGTAACTATTCATTGCTTGAAGGTAGTTTTATCACTGATGAAAACCTTAATGGAAATGCATCTGTAGTTGTTCTTGGAAATAATACCGCGACCAAATTATTTGGTCAAGCGGAAGGTGTCACTGGAGAAATTATAAGGATTGAAGGTGCACCATTCAGAGTAATTGGTGTGCTTGAAAAGAAAGGTGGCAGCGGTTTTGGGAGCGAAGACGACGTCGTTCTGATACCTTTTACCACAGCGCAAACAAGATTGATTCGAAAAACTAATCATGAGGCTGTTGATATCCTTTTAGTACAGGCAACCAGTGCAGACTTTGTAATGGCAGCTTCGGATGAAGTAGCACAAATACTTCGCCAACGCCACCGCACAAAAGTTGGTGAGGATGATTTCACAGTTTTTTCTCAGCAGGATTTCGTTGCTACAGCACAGACAATAACGGGTGTATTAACGATCTTCCTGGGAGGAATAGCAGCCATCTCATTACTGGTTGGCGGAATTGGCATCATGAATATTATGCTGGTTTCAGTAACTGAACGAACACGTGAGATCGGATTGCGTAAAGCCCTTGGAGCTAGAAGGCGGGATATACTCGTCCAGTTTCTGACTGAATCAGCCCTATTGAGCCTTCTTGGAGGCATTGTAGGAATTGGATTGGGATATCTAATTGCGCTTATTGTAGGCAAGGTGGCTGTGGCGAGTGGTACACCTTTTACACCGAATGTAGGTATAAATTCCATTATCATGGCTACTCTCTTCTCCACAGCAGTAGGTTTATTCTTTGGAATTTATCCAGCGAACCGTGCTGCTGCACTTGAACCGGTGGAAGCATTAAGATATGAATAATCCATCATTCTGATTCCAGTTGTTGAAAATCGGGTAGAATTAACCTGGGGATAAAATTTTCAACATGCAGACTGGAGGAAGAACGATGGTTAGTTACAAAGTTTTACTGACAGATGGATTGGAAGAGAATGGACAATCGCTTATGCGGCAGTCCATTGAAGTTGATGATAAAAGTGGAATCAGTGCAGAAGATCTATTAAACATTGTTGGTAATTATGACGCATTAATTGTCCGCGGCCGCACAAAAGTGACCGCGGCAATTTTTAATGCGGGAAAGAAACTCAAAGTTGTTGGGCGGGCTGGTGTCGGTGTGGATAACATCGATTTACAAGCCGCAAAAGCTGCCGGTGTTACGGTTGTCAATTCTCCAATGGCTACTACCGTAGCGGTAGCAGAACTTGCGATGAGTATGATGTTGGCGCTAGTGAGGGAAATTCCGAGGGCAGACCATTCCATGAAGGAAGGGAAATGGTTAAAGAAAGAATTTGAAGGCACTGAATTGAACGGGAAAGTGCTTGGAATCATCGGTATGGGTCGGATTGGTGCCGCTGTAGGTGCTAGAGCCGCAGCATTTGGAATGACCTTGGTTGGATATGATCCACTTATTGAAGCCAAAGAGATCAAAGGCAGGGGAGCCGAACCTGTTTCGTTAGAGGAACTATATAAACGAGCAGATGTGATCACGCTTCATATTCCTCTCACGCCAGAATCAAAAAACTTGATCAATTCGAGTAGTTTTGCTCAAATGAAAAAAGGTGTTTATCTGGTTTGTGCAGCACGTGGCGGTGTGATCGAAGAAAATGCACTACTTGAAGCGTTAAATTCAGGTCAGGTGGCTGGTGCAGCTCTGGATGTGTTTACTACTGAACCGCCTGGATTAACTGACCTTGTAAGCCACCCAAAGTTAATCGCTACACCTCATATAGGTGCACAGACGATGGAAGCTCAAGGTAGAGCTGCTTATGATATATCTACTGAAATCATTCGTGCATTAAATGGACAACCTCTCCGCTGGAAAGTGGCTTAGGAAAAGGATAATATGAATAAAAAGTTGAAAGAATTAAAAGATATCCTGGCAGAAGTTGCTGATCTTGTTGGCGCCCAGGCTGTATTGAGTTGGGACCAACAAACTTACATGCCTGCAGGAGGTGCTGAAAGCCGGGGCGAACAACTTTCAACACTTGCCCGGATCACTCATGATAAATTTACTTCTCCCCGGATTGGAGAATTACTGGATGGCCTTAGCCGGACAGCTTCACTACAAGATCCCAACTCGGATGACGCAAGGTTAGTGAAGGTGACCTCAAGGGAGTATGCGAAGCAAACAAAAATTTCCTCTGAATGGGTGGCTGAATATGCACAGGCGACTGCAATGGCTCAGGATGCCTGGGTGGCCGCCAGAACTGAATCCAATTTTGCCAAGTTCCAGCCACACCTGGAGAAAGTTGTTGATCTGAAACGGAAGTATGCGGAATTCTTTGCTCCGTATGATCATGTTTATGATCCACTTCTTGATGATTACGAACCCGGATTAAAAACGAAAGAAGTAAAAGATATTTTCTTGAGGTTGAGGGAAGAGCAAGTGAAACTGATCAAAATGATCAGCCAGAAACCTCAAGTTGATGATTCATTCATCATGAAGGATTATAGCGAATCAAAGCAATGGGATTTTGGAGTGGAGGTCATCACTCGTTTTGGATATGATTGGCAAAATGGACGTCAGGATAAAGCTGCTCACCCATTTACAACAACATTCGGATATGGGGATATCAGGATAACCACACGATTCTTACACAATAATGGTGTATCGTCATTGTTTTCCTCGATGCATGAGGCAGGTCATGGAATGTATGAACAGGGAATTAGTGAAAAGCTTAGGCGCTCCGTTTTATTCACAGGTGCCTCCATGGCTATCCATGAATCTCAATCCCGCATGTTTGAAAACCTGGTTGGGAGATCACTTGAATTTTGGACTTTTTTCTACCCCCGTTATCAGGCACTAATGTCAGATCATCTTGCTGATGTTCCACTTGAAAAATTTTATAAAGGGATCAATAAAGTTGAACCTTCATTAGTAAGGGTTGAAGCAGACGAGGCAACCTATAATTTGCATATTATGCTGCGTCTGGAATTAGAAATCGCATTAATGGAAGGTAAACTTGCTGTCAAAGATCTACCTGATGCATGGAATACAAAGATGAAAGATTACCTGGGGATCACTCCTCCTAATGATGCAAAAGGTGTTTTACAAGATATTCACTGGTCCTCGGGATATATTGGATATTTCCCAACCTATGCCCTGGGTAACCTTGTTTCAGCACAGTTATGGGAAAAGATCCTGGAAGATATTCCAGCTTTACCATCAAACATTCGATCCGGTGATTTTTCACAACTATTAGCCTGGCTGCGGGAAAAAGTCCACCAACATGGTGCCAAGTATGATCCACAGGAAATGGTCCAGAAGATCACTGGTTCAAAGATCACTCCGGAACCATATTTGCGGTACTTGAAAAAGAAATATTCAGACATATATAACCTATAATTAATGATTACTCCGGGGATCGAAATGTAAGAATTGATTTCTCCCCGGAGATTAAGACCAAATTTGTTATCAGGCATAAAGATTGCATTCCATCGACTGTGAGGACCTATTATGCCAAGAATACTTTTTGTTGATGACGATCCTGTGACCCTTGAACTGATGGGTCAAGCTGCAAGATTGCTCGGCCATCAAGCAATATTAGCAAGAACAGGTGCAGATGCACTTATAAAGGCAAGTGAGCAAAATCCCGGAGTAATATTTCTGGATTTGATGATGCCTGATATGGACGGTCTCCAGGTTCTTGGCCACCTACGTAATCAAGAAAAAACTAAGTTGATCCCTGTTATCGTTCTATCAGCCGGTGCCAGCTTGGATGATGCGATAGTTTGCCAGGCAGCTGGAGCTCAGGATTATCTAACAAAACCAGTTCAATTACAAACATTAATGGATACGATTAAAAAATATACCTCTTCATAAGCTATGCTATTTAGAAAATTATTTATTAGTGAGCGAAGAGCCTATTTCGTCTTTCTGTTTATTATATTTATCCTGATAACAGCCTCATGTACAGATTCAAGCGATCAATATAATAAAAGCCCTATCCTCACAGAGATTGTTCAAAGCAGTTCAACCCCAATTCAATATACTTTAGCGTCATCAACACAGGGTGTTGCTGTCACACCTATTGCCAGCAGTACTCCTGAAATTGCCTTATCTGAATTGGTAATCAGCCCGACTTCAACAATTGTTATTATTAATCAATCACCAACACCATCCAAAACTTCTACACTAACCAAAATACCGACACGCACGAAAGCGCCTACAAAGACAAGAGTTCCGACCCGAACACCTAAACCAACAGGAATTCCTCCGACACCAATTCCTCAAGATAGTCCTGTACGGATCTTCAGTCCTGCATCCTATTCAAAAATTACCTCACCATTCAACCTGCTGGTTGCCGTTATTCCAGGTTCAGGTGGAAATGTACATATGCAGTTAACTGGTGAAAATAACAGGCTAATCCTGGAAAAATCCTGGATTTTTCATTTTGCAAATGGAAGAAGAACGACAATTGATGAAGATTTTGATATCACGATCTCCGGGGTGGCTGAAGCTGCGCGGTTGTCAATTTATACATTAGATGAGAACGGCAGGATCATGACTCTTTCTGCTGAAGATATCTTATTGCTATCCATCGGAGAAGGAGATCTTGCTGAAGCCCTGGACTTAATGGAGCCATTTTCCTTACGGGCGCCATATCCCGGTAATAGCATTCGTAATGGTATCGTGGAGATCAGAGGAATTACACGCGCACGTACAGCAAGCACGATTTATTTTGAACTTGTCGATCAATTCGGTAAGGTGGTTGGTTCTTATGTTTCCGAGAATGCAATCCAACCTTCCCTGGAATACCAAACCCTAAATGTAGATTTACCGTACAAAGTCAGTAAGGCTACCTGGGTTAGATTGATCATGCACCAGGTGGATATCCGTAACGGTAAGGATATTGCTGTCTCCAGTATCATCCTAAAACTATATCCATAAATAGTGATCCGGATTGAAATTCAATATAGTTAATTCACTAAATAATATGTAGACATCGAGAAATTGGATAACCAGATCGACTACTAAAAAAAGAGATCGGATAAATAAATTACCCGATCTCTTTGTTAGAGCAGTCAATCCAGACGACCAGGAATTAAGCCCCGCCTTGAGTGTATTTTGCTGGATCTGTTGGTGTTTTCCCGGACGGATCCCAGACATATACCCAGTCACCAACATTTGCCCAATCATACAGCCAATGGGAATCCCCGGGGGATAGATTTACACATCCATGACTTTGTGCATAACCGAAAAGTGTTCGCCAATACGCAGCGTGCAAAGCTCGGGCACCGTCAAAATACATCGTCCAGGGTACTTTTTCGAAAGAATAGTAATCAGACTTATCAGAAGTGAACGCCCCGGTCATAGTTTCTGTATCTTTTTTTACCTGAATCTGAAAGAGACCCGGCTTTGTAAAAAATGGATCTACCCCTGTAGCAATCATTGTCGCATACACTAATTGGTTCTGATCATATACGGCAAGAGTTTGTTCCAATAAATTGACTTCAATCCAACGGTTGCCTATTACTCCTTGTGGTGGTGTAGTATTGATTTGGACAATGCGGATGTACCTGCGTTCCAGCCATTCATTTACGCCTATCTGGAACCAATCTGTTTCATTGGCATTAGCTTTTGCGAATACTTGCACAAGGGTATTACGATAATAAGTCTTGCCTGTAGCAGGGTAATTAGACCCAGGTCCGGTACGGCTGTTTCCTATGTCCACCAGCCATCCGAATTCATTATCAGGTGTCCGGTAAAATGCCAATCCTCTGAAAAGGGTGTATTCTGCGGGGGAAGCCCTAAGCCATTCACCAGATTCAGCTAACTGGACGTAATGCCCTCCATTTACATCTGCACTGCCGGTGTACGCCACCCAACGAGTTGCTCCCGGCGGAAGGCTTCCACTGGGACCATCATTCGCGACTGCGGCATCCAGAGATGGAAAGGTATTCACAGGATTTTTTGGATTCACATTAAGTTTGGCAAATAAAAATGGCATTTTGGTAATTTCTTCATCAAGGGTGTAAGCTGGTAACCCTTTGATCGGATAGGTCAATCCATTTTTTGCCCATTCATTCAACGTTTCTGATGGTCCATAAGCCATACATGGCTGGTCCCCAGAATACACTCCCGGAAAACAAAGTGGTGCACCTGAATATGGTTCCAACTGGGCTGAAGAATCAGCTTTTACGGGTTTTGGACCCATAGAAAGTAACAAACCGATAAAAAATACTAAAAATATCTTTTGCATATTTTTTTCCTATCACAGCAATTTCAATTACGCATTTATGTGCAGTATCCTATATTGTATCAAAAATTAATGCCTAAAAGGTATGTTTGTTATAATCCAGAATGTTAAGTGTCGGATTAACTTGACATTAAAGGGCGGCTAATCTACAATTTTTATCAGTAGAGCTAATGATGGTTTTCATTAAGGAGCGATAAATTGACAAAATCACGCACCCAACTTATGGCTGATCGGCTCCGAGAACTGCAGTCTTCCTCACCTGATATTGAGGGATCTGCCATCGTCAGTGTGGATGGATTGACAATTGCTTCATCCCTTCCTGAAAATGTCGAGGAAGATAGGGTTTCTGCAATGGCAGCCTCCATGTTAGGATTAAGCGAAAAAATATCCCGTGAATTAGGCAGGGGACCGTTGAATCAAGTCTATATCAAAGGTGATGCTGGTTATGTGATCATTATGTCGATCGGGGAAGAAGCGGTCTTGACTGCTCTCGCTCGCGATCATGCCAAGCTGGGTTTGATATTCTTGGATATGCGACGTGCGGCGGAAGACCTATCCAAAATTATCTAAAATAGAGGAATTTTGAAGTTGCTGGTAGTTATTCCAACATTTAATGAAGCGGAGAATATACAACCTATGCTCTCCGCTTTATTTTTACTTCCAATTGAAGATCTACATATACTCGTAGTGGATGATAACAGCCCTGACGGAACTGGAGAAATCGTCGAAAACCTTAAGCTAGAGCATCCTACCCAGGTAGATATTCTTCATAGGACCGGTAAGCTCGGCCTTGGGACAGCATATATCACAGGTTTTCAGTACGGGTTGGCTAATGGATACGAATTTATTGGCCAAATGGATGCGGATTTTTCGCACCCGCCAGAAAAACTGGTAGAATTGGTCGCTGCAGTTCAGAATGGCATTGACCTGGCAATTGGATCAAGATATATCAAAGGTGGAAGTCTCGATAGTGGCTGGCCAATTTGGCGGAAATTTCTTTCAGGATTTGGGAATTTTTACGCACGTTCCATACTCAATTTACCAGTAAAGGATGTGACCGGCGGTTTTCGAGTTTGGAATAGAAAACTACTGGAAAGAATGTCTTTGGATAAAATTCGATCGAATGGATATATCTTCCAGGTTGAAATGCTGTATGTCGCTTATAAGGTTGGATGCAATTTTAAGGAGATTCCATTCTATTTTGCTGACAGGAAAATCGGAAAATCAAAAATGTCGTTTAAAATTCAGGCAGAAGCAGCGATTAATGTTTGGCGTTTGCCTGGATACCATAAAGGTATTTAGTTATATTAATGGAGGATAAAATGGGTAAAACACAAAAGGATCTTGAAGATGCATTTGCCGGAGAATCTCAGGCATCACGTAAATATTTTCACTTTGCAAAAAAGGCAGAACAAGAAGGGTATAAACAAGTAGCCAAGCTTTTTCGGGCAGCTGCAGTAGCTGAAACAGTTCACGCCGGAAATCATTTACGAGTATTAAATGGGATCAAAGATACCCGAAGTAATCTGCAGGAAGCCATGAAGGGTGAAAATTATGAAGTGACCACCATGTATCCCGAATTTATTGCTGATGCTCAAGCTGAAGGGGATGCAAAAGCTGAGAGGTCTTTCTATTTGGCACGGGAAGTTGAGAAGACCCATGAACAATTGTACAAAAAAGCGTTGGAGATGCTGGATAAACCACAGGAAGACGTTCAATATTATGTTTGCCCGGTTTGCGGACATACTCATGTAGGTACACCACCGGAGAAGTGTCCTGTTTGTGGTACACCAGGCAGCAGATTTGAAAAAGTAGATTAACTCTTCTACTTAAATTAAAAAGTATCCCGCTTATCAAGCGGGATACTTTTATGTTTAGTATATGAATTTTATCTACCAAACACTCACAATTGTTTTCCATTCATCAAGGCTCAATGTTTCAGCTCTGCGGCCAGGGTCGATTTCTGCAGTAGCAAGGTTTTCCTCCACTTGCCTGGTTGTCATGCCCAGTCCATGGGATAAACTATTCCGTAAGGTTTTGCGTTTTTGACCAAAACCCGCCTTACATAGCGAAAAGAAACGATCCAGTTTATTCGCAGGTATGTATGGTTCCTGAAAAAGATCGATACGAACGACAGCAGAATCAACTTTTGGGGGCGGATAAAATGCTCCAGCCGGAATACGCATGATCACCTGGGGTTTTCCATATACCTGAACACTCAAAGCGAGGAGGTTAAGATCACCCGGTTTGGCACAAATCCGTTGAGCAACCTCCAACTGGACTGTCAAAACAATTCGGGCTGGTTTTATTTGCCCTTCAAGCAAGTGCCTGATGACCGCAGAGGTAATATAGTAGGGAATATTGGCTACAACCAGGTATCCGGTTTGTAGACCTAATATTCCCATATCCTGTTCAAGAATATCACCACATACCAGATTGACATTCGTATAGTCTTTAAGGATTTCTGAAAGAACCGGGATGATCTTTTTATCTATCTCCACTGCAGTGACTGACTTTGCAGAGACTGCGAGATGACGAGTTAAACTCCCCAAGCCAGGTCCAATTTCAAGTACCTTATCAACTCCAGTCACTTCTGACAGAGTAACTATCTTTTCCAGTATCCGGTCATCCGAAAGGAAGTTCTGACCGAGTCCTCGGGATGGTTTTATTTCTGCCTGACGCAGGATGGCGGGAATATTCAAAGGGAGAAGTGGTGTTGAATTTTGAGTCATAACTAGTTCAACACATATAGTATATTGGCTGGAATGGGTGCCAGGAAATATACAGTGACCCATTGTGCCCACTGTTCATAATCATCATCACTGTAACCGAGGTCTATCCAGGGTGTACCCGATATTCCACCACCTGTATCAGCAATAGTCGCAAAACCGTAACCGGGTATATAGACCTGCTGCCCCAGCATATATTGATACCAGCGATAGATCACTGCAACTATCCCCTTCGTCACTTTCGCTCCAGAAGCTGTAGTAGAAGAACAACCTGGTATACCTAAACGGCAAGGTGAGTATGAAGTGGCATACATGGATACTGACCGCCAGTATTCGATCGTTGTTCCGCCTATGTCTAATTGTTTCAGAGTGGCTTTAGTTCCATAGCTTAGTATCTGATTTATAGGCTGACGGATGATATTCCTGCTAATGGTTGTTCGACTATCTTCCACACCGTTTATAGTACGGATCTTTGTAAAATCCACTGCCAGGCCATATTCACCTGTCTGTGTGACGATCTGTTGGTCTAGTTCGACTTTGGTGTCAGACTGAGTCTGATATTCAAATGGAAGCACCTTCTGTTCAAGCAGGATTGTGTCTGACACTCGTTGGATTTGAATGGGGTCTGCCGATTGAGGTTGTTCTTCAGGAGGGATGGAATAGTCCAAACCCATCAAAGGCTGTTTTTTATTGGCCAATTGTTTGCCAATGTTATTTGGTAAAATTTCAGCTTCCATCCCGGACGAATTATTATCAGGCTGCCATTTGCGATACTGGACAGTGTGGTAACGAAACAAGTTAAAGGGATCAGACGCAGACGACTGTTTCCCGTCAACCGTTAAAATATCCCCGGGGAAGAGTTTAACGCCATACTGATTGAGGATGTTGGCAGGGTATTTTTCTGCGCTGAAAACTAAAATGCGCTGACCATCGATCCAAAGAGCGATCGTAGAAGTGTTTTTAACCTTAATCGGTCGATTATCAAGTAATAATGATTGAAGTCCAGGAGAAACGATATCTCCAGAGTAGAACGTGATTCCAGAGACTTGAAGAAGAGAATTCACTGTAAGGGCAGGGTTACGAACGGTGATGGTCGAATTATTTTCGATGATCGTTACTGGCTGATATAGATATATACCGACCAAGATTATTCCTGAAATCGAAAATACAAGTGGGAGTATCCACCAGAATTTTATTTTCATTAAATACGATTGTATCAGATTTATATGATGAAATTTGAGAACAGAGAATTGAATGGGAAATAGAAAGAGGAGTTAGTGAATTGGATTGAATGAGGAGTGAGTAGGGATAAGTGATTAGTCAGTAGTTTGATAGAGACCTGGAGAAATGCTTGAAAAAGCTAAATAATCATTTCCATAATTCAGTACTTGAATTATGGAAATAGTTGTGATATACTATCGGAAGTTCTACTAAAACAATAGACATTGTAGAACATTAAAATGAATGTGATCAAAAAATGAGATTATCCAAACGTGGTGAATACGCCTTGCGGGCAATGATCGACCTGGCATCCTGGACGCAGGATCGCAGCCATATGCCAATCAAAGAAATTGCTGAAAGGGAGAATATCCCGATCAAGTTCCTTGAGCAGATCCTTCTGACCATGAAAAATGCTGGTCTGGTGAGCAGCCGAATGGGAGTAAATGGCGGCTACTACCTCGCAAAACCAGCAGATCAAATCACTTTGGGTCAGATCATCCGACTGCTTGATGGTCCGCTTGCACCTATTCGATGCGTCAGCCAAATGGCTTACGAACCTTGCAGCTGCCCGGATGAGAGCACTTGCGGGTTGCGTAGTGTCATGTCTGACGTTCGCAACGCGATTTCGGAGATTCTCGATCACAAGACCCTGGCGGATGTCGTCCATCGGGGTGTAACTAAAATTAACCCGTAATAGGAGATAAAAATGAATAAGAAAGCATTTTCAGTTCTTGCGGTTGTGATCGTTCTCTCGTTAGTTCTTACCGCCTGTGGCGGCGGAGCAGCTCAACAACAGTCTCAGAAAAAAATCTCAGTATCTGGTGCTTTTGCTCTATATCCATTGATGGTCCAGTGGGCAGAAAAATACCAGGCCGCGAATCCCAACGTTTTAATCGACGTCTCAGCCGGTGGGGCAGGTAAAGGGATGTCCGATGCTCTGGCAGGAGCTGTGGATATTGGCATGGTCTCCCGTGAAATTGCACAGGAAGAGACAGACCAGGGAGCTTATGGTATAGCAGTTACGAAGGATGCAGTATTTGGCACTGTCAGCTCCAGCAACCCATACCTGGCTGATATATTAAAGCAGGGGCTGTCTCAAAAAATCCTTTCAGGAATCTTTCTGACTGGCGAGATCACTACCTGGGGTCAAGCTTTGGGAAAACCGGAGATCACTGATGAAATTCATGTATTCACCAGGTCGGATGCTTGCGGAGCAGGCGAGATGTGGGTAAAGTACCTGGGTGGCAAGAAGCAGGAAGAGTTGAAGGGAATTGGCGTCAATGCTGACCCGGGTGTTCTTGAAGCTGTTATTAAAGATCCCCTGGGAATTGGGTATAATAACCTGAATTATGCATTCGACCTGAAAAGTGGAAAACCAGTAAATGGTGCTGGTGTAGTGCCACTCGATATAAATGAAAATGGTATTGTTGATCCAGATGAAGTTTTGGACACCCAGGCACAGGCGGTGGAAGCAATAAGCACCGGGCGATATCCTTCTCCACCGGCACGACCGCTCTATCTGGTGACCAAGGGCAAACCCACCGGAGCAGTTGCAGATTTACTGTCATGGATTTTGAATGATGGCCAAAACTACGTTGCTGAAGCTGGTTATATAGCTCTTACCCCAGATCAACTGGAAGCATCCAAGGATAGATTGAAATAATCATGGATTTTGATCCTACGACAGATATTAATTCGACCAATAGGGAGACCAGGAAAACACTGGTCTCCCGCAAAAGACAGGAAAGAGGAGCATCGCTTCTCTTTAAATGCTTAACCTTCCTTCCAGTCGTGTTATTCATCGTCATTCTGGTTGTGTTGATCATCAGGTCGCTTCCTATCCTCCAACAAAAAAGTATTTTTGATCTATTATTAGGCAAAGTGTGGAGGCCGTCTGAGGGAGAGTTCGGTTTTCTTCCCTTTATCGCGGGTTCTGTCTGGGTTACAGTACTAGCAATGATAATTGCTGCCCCGGTGAGTATCATGTGCGCCATTTATTTATCTGAATATGCCACCTCACTAGCGAGAACCATCCTCAAACCACTAATTGATATACTGGCTGCGATCCCTTCAGTAGTTTATGGCTTATGGGGGGTCCTGGTCATTGTCCCCTGGGTGGGAAACACATTATCTCCATTCCTTGAAAAAACATTATGGTTCATTCCATTTTTCCAATCAAAGAATCCGACTGGATATAGCATCCTTGCCGGCGGTTTGGTCCTGGCAGTGATGGTCACTCCCTTTATTATTGCGGTATCGTATGAAGTAATGCATACTGTTGCACGGGGGTACCATGAGGCATCCCTGGCAGTAGGGGCTACACGATGGCAGACAGTTCGTTATGTCATTTTTCCGCGCGTTGGTTCCGGTTTGGCAGCAGGGGTTATCCTTGGAACTTCCAGAGCCTTTGGTGAAACGATCGCAGTACTTATGGTGATCGGTAATAACCCAATTATTCCCAAGTCCATTCTCGATGCTGCATATCCTTTACCCGCATTGATAGCGAATAATTACGGTGAGATGATGTCCATTCCGCTCTATGATGCAGCTTTGCTGGGTTCTGCCCTGTTATTGTTGATCATTGTCTTAATTTTTAATGTTTCATCCGCTATTATTTTAAGAAGAGTAACCGGGAAGGTACAGGAATGAAGAAGATCTCCCGTCGCCGGGTTGAAGAATCGGTTGCCAAATTTTTTATGTACATCTGCCTTGGATTGGTAACAGGCAGCCTGGGCTGGATATTATTGACATTGGTTATTAAAGGGGCACCTTCCTTGAATTGGGCCATGATCTCACAAACACCCAAAGGTGGTTTCTACCTCGGTAAAGAGGGTGGAATCCTGAATGCGATCATTGGATCCCTCTACCTTGCAGGTGGTGGAACCGTTTTAGCATTATTGTTCAGTTTACCTATTGCACTTGGATTGAATGTCTATATTAAGCGAAACTCAAAATGGGCAACTGTAGTTCGATCGGCATTGGATGTATTGTGGGGAATCCCTTCCATAGTATATGGTGCCTTCGGATTCACGATCATGCTGGCAATGGGTATGCGGGCTTCATTATTGGCCGGTATAGTCACCCTGGCTTTGGTGGAACTCCCGATCATGATCCGGTCGATGGATGAAGTATTACGTTTGATGCCCAGGGATCTGGAACATGCATCTTATGGTTTGGGGGCAACGAAGATCGAGACAGCTTTGCGGGTAATCTTGCCACAGATGATGCCAGGATTGATCACCGCTACCATGCTGGCTTTTGGACGCGGTATCGGGGATGCTGCTTCTGTTCTGTTTACAGCCGGGTACACTGATCGAATTCCAACCTCCCTGATGGATCCGACAGCTTCGTTGCCACTGGCGGTTTTCTTTCAACTTTCAACACCTTTCCCTGAAGTGCAGCAACGGGCTTATGCCGCAGCATTGGTATTGACCATCATTGTCCTTTTTATTAGTATCGTTTCCCGATGGCTTGCTTCCAGATTATCCAAGTATTCGGTTAAATAGGAAATTTTATGGAATATCATATAAATGTTCGCGACTTGAACGTGAAGATCGGCAATACCCAGATCATCAACAATGTCAGCCTGGATATCCCAAGGGGGCAGGTGACTGCGATCCTGGGTCCATCGGGGTGCGGAAAGACGACATTGATGCGCACTATGAACCGTTTTCTTGAATTGACTGATAATTCTGTGATCACAGGTCAGGTTTTACTGGACGGTAAGAACATATATGACCCGGATGTAGATGTTACCGAGATCCGGACTCGAATAGGTTTATTGGCACAACGTCCTTATTCCCTACCCATGTCCATTTATGAGAACGTTGCTTATGGGCTACGTATCCATCGCATCAATAACAGCCGCAACTTGAAGCCCATCATTCGGCACTATTTGGAAATGGCAGGTCTGTGGGATGAAGTACAGAAACGGCTGCACGACCCCGCGACAGCTTTATCCATCGGCCAACAGCAAAGGCTATGCCTGGCACGTGGTCTGGCACTTGAGCCAGAGGTGATCCTGGCGGATGAGCCAACCTCTGCTCTGGACCCCATTTCATCCCAACATATTGAGAAAAAGCTGCAAGAGCTGAAAGAGAAATATACCATCGTCCTGGTGACACATACTCTCAGGCAGGCACGCCGACTCGCGGATTACGTGGTGTATATGTATATGGGGGATGTGGTCGAGCAGGGACCTGCCAAAGAAGTATTTGAAAATCCGCAGCAGGAACGGACCAAAGCGTATTTACAGGGTTCGATCGGTTAGTAATAGTCTTCTCTTCGATTGAGCATTCCCGTCAAAGTAGAAAATTTGTTATAAATAATATAATTAGGTATGGAGGGTAAATTGACAACAACATTTTCAACTGAAAGCTTGCATAAACCGTTCACATATATTTTCACAGACCCTAAATGGAAATCAAAATTCCTGATCTATCTGGGGATTACGCTGGCAGCCATGTTCATCCCGGTTCTTCCTGGATTAATCGTCTTGGGTTATGGTTACCAGATCATGCACAGGGTGATTGTTGGGGATGGTGAACCTGTTTTACCTGAATGGTCGGATTGGGGGAAGATGTTCGCGGATGGTTGGAGGCTATTTTGTGTGAATTTCTTGTATTTGCTTCCGATGACCATCCTACAAATAATTCCATTAATCCTCTATTTTGGATTTATATTCACAATACCGTTTATGGCGGAGAGCAATAATGAGCCTATTTTAGTAGTTATATTTTTTATCATCATGATTTTCTTTATATTGAGTATCGGCCTGATCGCTATCTTGTGGATTTTATACGCATTAATATTACCCCCCGCTATGTGTCGTACCGTGGAACAAGAATCCTTCAAGGCGGGATTTGAAATTAGAGAATGGTGGAAGGTTCTAAGGGCAAATTTTGGCGGATATCTTCTTGCATTATTGTTATTGATTGGTTTTTATTCAGTGTTAATCTTTACTTTCCAAATATTCTATATGACACTTGTTTTATGGTGTTTATTGCCATTCATCCTGTTATTCGGCAGTAGTTATCTCAGTCTAGTAATGTATCCTTTGATAGCATTGGTTTATCGTGAGGGATTAGATAAAATAGCAGGCCAAGTTGAATAAGTAATGGTCGAAATAGTTCAAATCGGTTCCTTCATTAGCCAATTAGTAAAATAACAAAACAATATATTAATAATTCTGGAACAAAAACCCTCTCTTATTGAGAGGGTTTCATCAATATTTATCGGATATCGATCACTTTTTCCAAGGTTGGCCAAATGGCTTTACTCAGTTTTTCCAGGGGAACATCCTGAACTTTCATCGTGATCTGTCCATATCCCGGTGCGTCTCCGGCTGTCTTTACGAAAGCCACTATATTTCCACCTACATCCCTCACTGCTGTGGCAATTTCTGCAAATTTACCGGGTACGTCTTTCACGATGAAAGATACTCTTACTCCTTCACATCGGGCTCCCAATAGTTCAAGGAAAATGCGGAAGAGATTGGTCTCGGTAATAATTCCCACCAGTTTCTCTCCCTTCATGACAGGGAGTGCACCGATCTTTTTGTCCGCCATGATACGCGCTGCTTCTTCGATGGGTGTATCTTCGGTCACAGTGATCACATCTTTCGTCATAACCCTTTCCACGGTGATCTTGCTCACCAGATAGCTTATTTCCCATACACTCAAGGAAGTTGCTTCAGACGGGGAAGCATTCAGAAGATCACTTTCCGAGACAATCCCGACGAGCTTACCTTTTTTATCCACAACCGGGAACCGCCGGATGTGTTCTTTGCGCATGCTTACCAAAGCTTCCTGAACCGACTCTTCAGGGGATACTGTTAAGACAAGATTTGTCATTCGTTCGCCAACTAACATGGATAGTCTCCTCTAAATCTATAATATATGCTTATAAATCTATTGTACAATCACTATTGTTAAATAACTATAAGAAGTGTAAAGTCTGGCAGGAATATCGAAAAATACCGACTAAATGACAGATTAATATTGACAGGTTAATTTTGAAAGATCAATGTGACTTTCCTAAATAATTTTCATCTGATTTAATAATTAGTATTCAAAATGAGGAAAAAATGGAAAAACCAAAAAAACAAAATCTGAAATCTCCTTGGTTCTTGATATTCATAGGCTTGGCACTTGTTCTAGTTGCCGGATATTTTTTATTAAAACCAGCTTCAAAACAAGTTTCAGCACTACCTTCGGAAGTATCGGTAGCTGAGGCAGTCAAGCTGCGGGATGCAGGTGCTTTTGTTCTGGATGTACGCCAACCGGAAGAATGGGAACAAGCTCACATTCAGGGAGCAACATTAATTCCATTGGGCGAATTACAGGCAAGAAGCAATGAAGTTCCAAAGGATACAAAAGTTTTGGTGGTTTGCAGATCTGGGAATAGGTCGCAACAGGGAAGGCAAATTCTTTTGGCAGCCGGGTTTACTACGGTTACAAGCATGTCCGGCGGGGTCACTCAGTGGCAGTCGGAGGGAAACCCAGTGGTTAGTGGCCCGTAGTTGGTGTCCATGTTGATGAACTTCCTATGGACATATGCCCTCGAAAATGATAGAATTCACCCTGTTAAAGCACTGGGGGCTCGTCCAATGGTAGGACTGCAGACTCTGGATCTGTATATAGAGGTTCGAATCCTTTGCCCTCAGCCTCTGGAATAAGCGCCCTGAATACATATATCAGGGCGTTTGTTTTTACCCTGAACAGGAGAAAAATATGACCAACGACCTGATTACGACCCCAAACAGTAATTTCATACAAGAGGCCATTGAAGAGGATCTTCGAACAGGCCGGTTTGACCATGTCCAAACCCGATTTCCGCCAGAACCCAATGGTTACCTGCATATCGGGCATGCTAAAGCTTTATGCATCGATTTTGGAATGGCAGAAACCTTTGGTGGTGTGTGTAATCTGCGTTTCGACGATACAAATCCGGTAAAGGAAGATGTCGAGTATGTTGATGCAATCCAGGAGGATATACATTGGCTGGGGTTTAAGTGGGGAGATCAAGGTCCGCTCTACGCATCAGACTACTTTGAGCAGCTCTACCAATTCGCACTCCAACTGATCGAAAAAGGCAAAGCCTATGTGGATGATCTAACCGCAGATGAGATTCGCGAATACCGCGGAACCCTGACCGAACCTGGTAAGGACAGTCCATTTCGTTTGCGTTCGGTGGAGGAAAACCTCGATCTGTTCAAACGCATGCGGGCAGGAGAATTCCCCGATGGTACACGGGTGCTCCGTGCAAAGATCGATATGGCTTCCAATAATATCAATATGCGTGACCCAACCATGTACCGCATCATCCATGCCGCTCATCATCGCACCGGGAATGAATGGCCGATCTACCCGATGTATGATTTCGCCCATGGACAAAGCGACTCTGTGGAAGGGGTGACCCATTCCCTTTGTGACCTGGCTTACGAAGACCATAGGCCCCTTTATGACTGGTTCATTAACGAATTGGGTTTGTTTCATACACGCCAGATCGAATTCGCAAGACTAAATATTACTTATACCATCCTCAGTAAACGATTTTTGAAACAACTGGTGGATGGAGGATTTGTTCGTGGTTGGGATGATCCACGCATGCCAACCTTATGTGGGATGCGCAGACGAGGTTACCCGGCGAAAGCGGTGCGTACATTCATTGACCAGGTCGGAGTGGCAAAAAAAGAGAACATGATCGAGATCGAACTTCTTGAATACCTGGTGCGGGGAGAGTTGAATCTATCAGCAAACCGGGTGATGGGAGTCCTTCATCCTGTAAAGGTAGTCATAACCAACTATCCTGAAGGACAGGTGGAGGAGATTGAAGCGATCAATAACCCCGAAGATCCATCCGCCGGGTCTCGCAAAGTCCCGTTCGCCAGGGAAATCTATATTGATCAGGATGATTTTAGAGAATTGCCTCCTCCCAAATATTTCCGTCTTGCTCCCGGAAAAGAAGTACGGCTGCGTTATGGCTATATCATCAAATGTGAGGACTTCGTTAAGAACCCGCAGACTGGCGAGGTGGAAGAGATCCATTGCACCTATGACCCTGAAACTCGCGGAGGTTATGCTCCGGATGGGCGAAAAGTTCAGGGGACCATCCATTGGGTATCCGCTAAGCATGCATTGGATGCGGAAGTACGTATGTACGACCGCCTGTTTACAGAAGTTAACCCGAATAAGACTGAGGAAGAGAAGACATTCCTGGATTACCTGAACCCGGATTCTTTGGTTGTGTTAACCGGATGTAAACTGGAGCCGAGCCTCGCTTCTGCAAAGATTGGTGCTCAATTCCAATTTGAACGAAAAGGTTTTTTCTGTGTGGATTTGGATTCAAAACCTGGAAATCTTGTTTTTAATATTACTGTACCATTACGTGACACGTGGGCAAAGATCGACTCGGGAAAGAAGTAAGCCCTCGGTTAAGAAAAGTAGATTCGGACAGAAAACGAGACACCATTCAAGTGTCTCGTTTTATTTGGATAAATGGTCCAGCGTTACTAGGAGTAAGTACTCTTTTGTGCTGCAATAATTCGGTCGCAAAGATCGTTGAACCTGTCATCGATCACCTGATACTTGGGATTGGCTCTATGCCAGGCGATGATCTCTTCTGCACCGTGAGAAAATGGGGTGGTTCCGTGGAATCCCGGAACAGTCATTTTGATCTTTGAATTGTCAAAAATGCCACAATGTGCTTTATCTCCCAGCAAACCGGCACCCCAATCCTGATCGTAACTATTAATCACTTCTGAAGGGACATGAACTACTTTAGGTTTGACACCTGCAGCTGCCGCAAGCGATTCATAAATTTGATTCCAGGTAAGCCACTCATCAGAGGTGATGTGATAGGCTTCACCCAGAGTAGAGGAATTTCCCAGCAAACCATTGAACCCTCGGGCAAAATCAGTGTGGTGGGTCAAAGTCCATAATGATGTGCCATCGCCATGTATGATCACCTCTTTTCCCCGAAGCATCCGATCGATCGTTGTCCATCGACCTTGAATGGGTATTGAGGAGCGGTCGTAAGTATGGGAGGGCCGTACAATTGTGACCGGGTACTTCTCCGTACGATACGCTTCCATAAGTACGTTTTCACAGTCAATTTTATTCCTTGAGTATTGCCAATAAGGATTATCGAGTGGCGTGGATTCTGTGGTAGGAACAATTGCCGGAGGTTTCTGGTACGCTGATGCAGAACTAATAAAAATATATTGGCCTGTTTTTCCTCTGAAAAGATCTAGATCGATTTTAACTTGTTCAGGAGTGTATGCGACCCAATCCACTACAGCTTCGAATTTTATTCCTTTGATGGCTTCAGAGATAGTCTCTGGCTTTCGAATATCTGCTTTCAATAAATGCGCACCCTTGGGCGGGAGGCGAAAGGACTGACCACGATTAAGCATGTATAACTCGATACCATTTTGGACTGCAAGACTGCTGCACGCTGAACTGATGATGCCGGTACCACCGATAAAAAGGACTTTCATTTTCTTACCTCATTTTTGGGGAAAGGTTACTTGCATGGTCATTCCCCATTTCAAACGGGGATCCGGGTCAGTCATAAGGATGTGTACCTTATATAACACGTCGCCGCCCTTATTTTCAGGAGCCTGACTGATCTCTTCAACAGTCCCTTGAAAGGTCAAATCAGGAAGCGCATCAGCTGTCAGGGTGACAGCTTGACCAACGGTAACATTTACGACATCCAACTCAGTCAGATCGCTGGTATCTACATACCATTGGTTAAGATCAGCAATGAGTACGGCCCACTTCTCAGGTCCAATCCACTCCCCGGCAGTCAGGTTGGTATCCACGATCATTCCGTCGAATGGTGCTTTTAGGTCAAATTGATCCAGGTTGTGTTGAGTAGCAGATGATTGAGCTTTCGCATTATCGAGACGGGCGGAAGCAATGGCAAGCTTATCTTTATCTGCCCCAGTCTGAGTGTTCTCCAGGGTTCGTTTTGCTTCAGCTTCGACAGCGAGCGCAGCATCCAAAGCGGATTTTAATACATCCCGTTTGTTGACCAGTTTCTCCAGCTTCCGGATCGATTCATTGTAATCTTCCTGGGCTTTTTCCAAATCATCAGCTGCGCTTTTTCTTTTGGAATTGTCCTTATCCAGGCTGGCATATTTATCAAATTTCTCCTGGGCATCCTTGAGGTCATCTTTATAGGTGACGATATCGGACTCAGCTTCAATAATGTCATCCTCATTAGCTTCGAGGTCAAATTTTTCCCAATCTTTGGCGGCTTTCGCTCGGATAGTCTGTGCATCAATGAAAGCTCTTCTGAGCTTCTGCCCTGGCCAGGTCAGCTGTTCGATTCAGTGAATCGAGATCTTGTTGTGCCGAGACCAGTTCAAGGGACGCTGTCGCTAAAGCAGCCTGAGCGCTCTCACGATCAGCCAGGGAAACCAGGACGTCCCCTTTTCTTACGCTATCCCCTTTTTTTATGAGGATCTTATCCACCTTACCCCGGGTTTGAAAAGCCAGGTAGAGGTTATCACCCGGGATGATATGGCCTTCGGCAACAATTGATGCAGGTGATGACTCAGATGAAGGTTGAGGTGTTGGTGTCACTTTCGGTGAACAAGCTGTTATTCCAATCAATATGAGTATTATTACGAAGAATACCGGTTTTATTTTCATTAATCTCTCCTTCTGATCCATTACCAATTATTTCTATTATTCGTAGGACAATACTTCCCGGATGGTTAAGCGGGCAGCATTGCGGGCAGGCAGGATGGATGCAATGGCGGATAGCACTAATACAACGATAAGCCATAGTAAATACCCATCCCAGGTGATTTTTGTGTCTATCGGGGAATTGAAAACAGCCAGACTAACAATGGACGCGAGCATATACGTGATCGGAAATGATAACAGTGCTCCGAGCAGCCAGGATATTCCGCCAATCACTACACCTTCCAGAATAACCATGCGCATAATGACCTTATCAACCGCTCCTATTGACCGCATAATACCAATTTCACGTGTTCGCTCCATCACATTCATGCTCATGGTCCCGGTTAACCCGATACTTCCTACTGAAGCGGTCAGGATTGCCATGATCAACAGGAACGTAACCAGAATATCCAGACTCTCTGATGCGGTTTTTAAGGTAGCGCTGCCGGTCTGGGCTTCTTCTAATTTATAACCTTGGGCGCGGAAATGTTCATCCAGTTTTTCACTCATCAACTGCTGAAATGCCGGATCATGGCTGGTCGTGACCACACGGAAGGAATAGGATTTATTAGCCAGGTGAGTCAGGTGGGATATATATTCATAAGTACTGTATGCAATTGTCCCCTCCTGGTCTACGAACTTAAATATTCCTACCACCAACCAGTCATCCTCTTTGCCATTTACTTTCATATGGATGTATTCACCTGGTTTAAGGTTGGGAAATTTATCAAGAATGTTCTCACTTAAGGTTAGCGATTTTTCATCTCCCGGTTGAAGCCATCTGCCTGAGATAAGGATAGGAGATACCAGGGTGGATCTTGCGGGTGGGGCAAGGATGACCATATTGTCTGCTGTGGTTCCATCCGGAAAGAGGGCTTCTCCTTCGGCAAATGCCCAACCTTCAGTCCTTACAACTCCCGGGACTTTTAGTGCTTCAAGCTCCACCTTGTCCAACCGATATGGTTGATTAAAATCCATTGTGAGATCAGCGGTAAAATATTTACCGATTTGATCGATATAGTCATGCAAAGTAACCCGGACATTGAATACTGCTATAAAAATTGCACCGCCCATTGTCAGTGTGAAAAGGGTCAGGATCAGGCGGCCTTTACGTCTAAAAATATTACGAAATGCTATCAACATTGGTCGGGGAAAATGAATTCCGCGTTTGGAAAAGAAATGATTAATTCGACCCTGAAGTGATGTCTCTGATGGGTGTTGTTTTTCCAGCACCTGGTTACTGGAAGTCTCTGTTTGAACCAGATCATTACTTAATGCACGTTGAATTTTGATTTTCGATCCCTTAATGATCGGGTTCAACCCAACCAACAGTGGAATCCCTAATCCGACTATAACCTGGATTAAAAGGGCTAGTGGAATTATCCGGTAATAAAGCAGAGAAAAATTTAGCTTGTCAGCGATAAACGCTGATAGTGCATACGCACCCTGGCCGCCCAATGGGATAGCAATAGCCAAAGAAATGAGGCTGAAAATTAATATCAAAACGATGTACATTCCGAGGATCTGATTCTCCCGGCCCCCAACAAGTTTCATGACACCGATAAACCGCAAATGTTGGTTCAACAAGGAAGATAAAGTATTGGCTATTAAAGAACTGCTTAGAAATAAGATCAAAATTCCCAACGCTCCCAAGGATTCCCAGAATAGCCTGGACAGTCGAAGCCAATGGATGTTCATTTGTTTTCATCGTCCGGGTCCGGACAACGGCAATATTATTTTTTTCTACTTTATCTTTGATGTCAGCTGATAGCTGACGCAAGTGGTCCTCATCATTCTTCCCGTTGGTTGCGACAACGAACAGCCGGTTGAATTCGTCAGGTTGATGCAACGAAACCAGGGAATCCATGGAAATGTATGCAAATGGAGCAGCCAGAAAATCACCGGCAGAGGTGGTCTGGTCTTGAACGATCCCGGTTACTTTTAGCTTCTTAATTGACCCGTCTTCCAATTGGATTTCAAGATCACTCCCAACTGGGGCATTAATTTTGGTCGTAGCCTTTTTTTCCAGGAGGAGCTGACCCTTCCCTGGTTCCGATTCTCCGGAAATTTTTCTCAAAAGGTTAATAGTAGATTCTTTGTAATTATCAACTGCAACAAAGTTAAATTTCATCCACTTTACGCTGCCCGGAGTTCTTACCCGGATCGTAAATATATTCCTGCCTTCAGCTTCCGCAACCCCCTTCATACTTTTGATGGTATCGATCAGGTCATCCGTAAAATAACCTGTCCTTACCTCAACATTCATCGGGTTATTTGCAGCAAAACTCGTACTCATATCATTGGATATGATCGCGTATGCACCGGCAATCACCCCTATTGAAAAAACACCAATTGCAATTGAAAATACAACAAGCAAGGTGCGCATCTTGTTGTCCACGAGATCGTGGATTACCTTACGCCAGCGAGGACGCATTATCTTCCACCCCCAAATAATTTTCCAAGGAATGATGTACGCCGGTCTGACATTCTATTTTCCTGAATCCTATCCTGAACGATTTGTGAAAGAGCTTCCCGTGTGAGGGGAGATTGTTGTAGTAATTCATTAAATTTGGCTCCAGGCAATAGAGCCAATTCAACCGGTCCCTCAGGGCCGGCGCGAACGTTAGCAATTGTTTTTCCACCACGGATTAATTCAATTTCACCGAAGAATTGACCAGGGGTCAACCTTGCGATAGTAATATCTTCCTTTTTTAAACCCAGAAGTACGACTTCGACTGCTCCGGATTGTATTAAGAAAAAGGTGTCTATATGTTCCCCATTCTTGATGATCGTCTCACCCGGTTCGAAAGAAGCGAATTCCAATAATTTCGTCACTTCCAACATCTGCTTATGAGTCAACAATGGAAAAGCACGAACAACGGATTCGTTAATAAGCAGCCCATCTGCTATCACAATATTCCTTGAGGTTCTTGAGGTTAAGGAAGGATCATGTGTAACCATTGCAATTGTCCTCCCCTCTCCTACAAGTTGCTCAAATAAATGGATGATATTGTCAGTGGAACGTGAGTCCAGGTTACCAGTTGGCTCATCGGCAACTATCAAAGGAGGATCAGTCGCCAACGACCTGGCAATGGCTGCACTTTGTTGTTGACCGGTCGATACAGCGACCGGAAGTTTATTTGCGAATTTTGCCAACCCAACCATGTCCAGCAATTCCATGGCTCGTTTTGGGCGTTCATCAAAACTGAGATAGTTAATGTAATCCATCGGGAGCATGACATTTTCCAGCAGGGTTAACATGGGAAGAAGCTGAAAGAATTGAAAAACAATACCCAGGTTCTTTCCACGCCAAAGAGAGCGTTGGCTTTCATTCAAGGAATAGATATCCATATCATTGACATGGACCAAGCCGGAGGTAGGAAAATCTATCCCGGTAACCATGTTGAGCAAGGTGGACTTTCCGCTTCCCGATTTTCCAATTATGGAAACAAATTCTCCCTTGAATAAAGTAAGATCAATCCCTTTTAATGCTTGAAATTCCCCTGCAGCATTTTTATAGGTTTTAATTACTTTTTTGAGGTCAATGATCGATCTACCCTGGGATGTCATAATTGCCACCATCTTTTCTTTTTGACATCCAGTTTTATTTCTTTTTCTACAGAAGCAGGAACGATCTCCCCGTCCTGCAGTTGGATATGCCGAGAAAAACGAGGAGCGAGGCTGTTATCATGGGTCACCATGATGATGGTTTTTCCAGTGGATAATAAATGATCGAAGACTTCAAAAATATGTTCTGCCGTTACTGAATCGAGGCTGCCTGTAGGTTCATCAGCAACAAGAATCGGTGGATCATTGGCTAAAGCCCGGGCAATAGCGACCCGCTGCTGTTGTCCCCCGGAAATATATGCAGGTAATTTATTAGCATGTTCATCCAATTCAACAAGATGTAGTAGATCCAATGCTTTTAATCTGCTCTCTCCTTTACGATAGGTGCCACAAAGATCAAGTGGCAGCATAATATTTTCGAGCAGGGTCAGCATTGGCAGGAGTTGGAAGGATTGATAAATAACCCCCATATTGATGCCGCGCCAGAGCGCCAGTTGGTTCTCATTTAATGAGTGGATGGAAATAGGAGATCCATTGCCGTTGACGATGACTTCACCTGAGGTGATATTGTCCACTCCAGTGATCATATTCAATAAGGTGGATTTTCCTGCACCGGATTTACCGATAATACCAAAATATTCCCCCGCAAAGATATCCAGAGAGATCTTCTTTAAGGCCGGGAAATCTCCAGCAGCAGATTTATATATTTTATCCACTTCAAGTAGTTGTATGAGTGGATCGGAATTAAGCAACAAAATTTGACCCCGGAAGAATAATAATCCTTGAAAGTAAATACGAAAATATCATACATGGTATATCTTACCACTCGGGGAGTAAATATAAGTATGTCTAAGGATAGATTAACCTTCTCCTACTAGTGGGGGATGTAATCAATGACCACTACATAGTATCATTAGTGGTGTAATCAAGCCCACAAAATAGTTCAAACCAGATTTTCTTTGCAATTATGAATGTTATACAAAATCTATATTGACTTTGATTATTATTTAATTTATAATGTAAGAGCTTACATAAAAGTAGTTACAATAAATTGGAAATAAATGCCAAGTTTGCCCCCTACCATTTATGATGTAGCAAGAGAAGCAGGCGTAAGTATCGCCACTGTTTCAAGAGTATTAAATTTTCCATTGAGAGTAAATTCCAAAACCCGAACCACTGTCATGAAGGCTATTGATTTGCTGGGATATGTTCCCAAAGCAGAATCGCGAGCCAGGGCACTTAAAGAAACCAGACGAATAGGAGTTCTGATACCTTTCTTTACGGCCCCATCTTTTGTACAACGATTAAGGGGAATTTCAACAGTCCTCAACCAGCACGATTATGAAATGGTAATCTATCCAGTCGATTCCAAATTGCGTGAAAAAAGTTATTTGGATACCATACCCATGCATAAGGCTTTGGATGGATTGATCATTGTCTCACAAGTTTTTGATTCCACAATTGCGCAACGACTTCTTGAAAATAAACTCGAAACTGTGGTTATTGAATTTAATGATCCGAACTTCACCACTTTAGAGATAAATGATGAAGAAGGCGGATCTCTCGCAACACGTTTTCTAATTGAAAAAGGATATAAGCGATTAGCGTTTATTGGGGGACAACAACAGCCTTTATTTGGGGTAAACCCAATAATTAAAAGAATGGCTGGGTATAACAAAGTTATGAAGGAAGCAAAGATTAATCTTCCAAAAGAATATTGTCAGGAGTATGTCATGAATCCTGCACAGCTACTGGAAGATTTAATTCAGTTGGGGTTGCCATTAGCTATTTTCGCAGCTACTGATCTTCAAGCAATCGCACTGATCAAGGAAGCTAGGAAACTCGGACTTCGAATTCCAACGGATGTTGCAATTATTGGGTTTGATGATATCGACATGGCTGAATATTTCGGATTGACAACGGTTCATCAGCCATTAGATGAATCTGGAAGGATTGGGGCAGAACTATTGATTTCCAGGCTGACCGATCCCTCCCAAACCATCCAGCATATACAGTTACCGTTGAGCATTGTTGAAAGGGAGACAGTATAGTGCTACTATTGATTCGCGTGAGGAGGTGGTAGAGAAAAATTTCTTGTTGTTTTGTAAACTAATTAAATCAAATAGATTTATTAACAAATTTTGGAGGAAGAAATGAAACATTTGTGGAGAATTACTGCAATACTTGTACTGGCAACTATGGTATTAGCTGCCTGCGCAACGCCTACCGCAGCCCCTGCTGCACCTGCCGCCCCGGCTGAACCAGCTGCACCCGCTGCACCTGCTGCAACCGAAGCTCCAATGGCAACTGAAGCCCCAGCCGCACCTGAACCAGTTACTATCGCCTTATGGACCAAAGAAGGTGAAGCAGATGGCGGCTTACAATATGTTCAGAGCCTTGCTGATGCCTTTACCGCCCTGAATCCGAATGTAACTTTTGAAGTGGTCAATAAAGAAGTTGAGACTTTACGAGAAGATTTCCAGACTGCCAGCTTAGCAGGCAGCGCACCTGATCTATTATGGACCGTCAGTGATCATGCAGGACCATTCACAACAGCTCAGCTCATTCAACCTGTTGATAAACTGTTTGATATGAGCAAGTATGTTGCTAGCGTGGAAATGAACGGCTCAACTTGGGCAGTTCCTATCTCTTCAGGTAATCACCTGATGCTGCTTTACAATAAATCACTAGTTCCGACCCCTCCCGCCAACACAGACGAGTTTGTGTCAATGGCCAAGGCTTTGACAGCTGGTGATGTGTATGGTTTTGCATACAATCAAACAGAACCCTTCTGGCTAATACCCTGGTTGGGTGGTTTCAATGGTAAAGTTTTTGCCGATGATGGCGTCACCCCAACCTTGAACACTCCTGAAATGGTTGCAGCTCTACAATTCATGTATGATATTAAATTCACTACTCCGATCATGCCTATGGAGAGCGATTACAACGGAGCTGATACTCTCTTTAAAGAAGGTAAAGCTGCCATGATCATCAATGGAGACTGGTCGCTGGCTGGTTACAAAGAAGCCCTGGGTGATAATTTTGGAGTAGTAGCGATCCCCAAGGTTTCTGCTACTGGCACAATGCCCGCTCCTTACACTGCTGGAACTTACTTCATGATCCCAGTTGACCTTGAAGGCGCAAAACTCGATGTAGTCAAGCAGTTTGTTGAGTTCGCAACAAACCTTGAAAATCAAACAGGATTGGTCACTAAAATGGCTCGTTTACCAGGCCTGAAAGAAGCCCTAACGATCGATGCAATCACAACTGATCCTATCTTAAAAGCATCCTCCGAAGCAATGACCTTTGGAACTCCTCAGCCAACTGTGGTTGAAATGCGCTGTGTCTTTGATAGTCTGAAACCTGAGATGCTGGCCGTACTCGCATCCGCAGGTAACAAAACTCCAGCTGATGCTGCTGCATCTGCCCAAACCTCAGCTGAATCTTGTATCTCCGCGTTAGAATAGTCCGTTCTGCTAAACAGGAATCAGGGGAGAAATCCCCTGGTTCCTTATTATTAACCTGTTACCCTGTTCTACCCGGGGAGAGGAGGGATTTGACTGATGATTACGAATGCAGTCATTTTGAAGAGTTTGAATGAGGTTGGGACTACTGTATTATATGTTCTTGCGGGTACATTAGTTATCGAAATTATTCTATGGTTAATACTGGTTAAGACCTTTAAATGGCGTTATGCGATGCCATTTATGCTTTTAACCCCGGCGATAATTGGGTTAGTTTTTTTAGTGGTGTATCCATTGTTCTGGGAAGCAAATCTCTCCTTTATGAACATGAGTCTAAAGCATTTTAAAGACCCGACATATGTTGGTTTTGACAATTACATTAAAGTCTTCACAGAACCAGTATTGAAACAGGTACATTTCTTCCCTCTGTTGGGGAGAACAATTCTGTGGACATTCGTAAATATCGTTTTCCACGTAACTGGAGGTATGGTTTTAGCATTACTTCTAAATAGAAAAATGCGAGGTCGTGGAATTTACCGTATGTTATTGATCTTACCCTGGGCAGTTCCTCAGGTAATCGCTGTATTAGTGTGGCGTGGTGAGTTCCATTACGAATTCGGTTTTATTAATATTATCCTAACAAATCTTGGCCTCGCACCGGTAGCATGGTTGAGTGAACCGGTTGCGAATTTTGTTGCCATGTGTATTACTAACATTTGGTTGGGGATCCCATTCATGATGGTTATCTTGTTGGGTGGTTTGCAGAGTATTGCTGGAGATTACTATGAGGCAGCTGAGATGGATGGAGCAAATGCCTGGCAGCAATTCTGGCAAGTGACAGTTCCATTGATGCAGCCTGTTGCTGGACCTGCAATCATACTCGGGACTGTATGGACTTTTAACAATTTCAATGTGCCTTTCTTTATCAACCAAAATGAACTGGAAACCTCTGATATCCTGGTGACAGGATTATTCCGGGCTGCATTTCAATACAACCGTTATAGCTTTGCTGCTGCTTTCGCTTTTGTGATTTTTGCTATTCTGGTTGTATATTCAGTGATGTACTTGAAATCTACAGGGGCGTTGAAAGGAGCGAAAGATTAATATGGCTACAGTAACTCAACCAATTAGAAAATTAAAACTCCAAAAACGCTCATTTTTTCGGAGCGGTAGAGAAGATAGTCCATTTAAACGGATCTTGATTCACGCCGCACTTTGCCTGGCATGCTTGATTTCCATCTATCCAGTGACACGTATTTTGAGTGTTGCACTTCGTCCAGGGAACCGTTTACTTTCTGCTGACCTGGCAATCATTCCAGTGGGTGCCACACTAGAATCCTTCAGGATTGTCCTGTTTGAAAAAGCATTCTTAAGTTGGATTTGGAACAGCTTAACAATCACAGTTGCAACATCCATTATTGGCGTTATTCTTGCTGCAACCTCGGCATATGCTTTTTCCCGGTACAAGTTTCCAGGGCGATCATTCGGATTGATCTTTCTATTAACAACTCAGATGATCCCGGCAGTAATGTTATTAGTCCCAATCTACATTCTTGCCATCAAACTGGAACTCGTGGGCACGTATCGCGGATTAGTAATTGCATATGCGGTGACAGCTATTCCATTCAGCATATGGATATTGAAAGGTTATTACGACACTATACCTATTGATTTGGAAGAAGCCGCCAGGCTTGATGGTTGTTCAGAGTTGGAAGCATTCACGAAGATCCTGCTACCTTTATCTACTCCTGCTTTGGCGATCGTATTCTTATTCAATTTCACTACTGCCTGGAATGATTACCTGCTGGCTAGAGTAATTTTAGGATCAAAAGAGACTTTGCTAACGTGGCCGTTAGGGCTTCAAAGACTGCAAGGTCAATTCCTGACGCAATGGGGACAGTTCTCTGCTGCTTCAGTCCTCGTTGCCATTCCTGTGATGGTCCTTTTCCTATACACATCCAAGTATTTGATCTCAGGATTAACTTTGGGCAGCGTCAAGGGATAAATATGTATCGGAGTTCATTAATTAACCCCGTTTTCATTTATGAGAATGGGGTTTAATTTTCCAGTTACCAATGATCGAAAAAATAGGAGAGAGAAATGAATAGGATTTTGAGATTATTTGGTATCCTGGTAATTCTTGTTCTGTTATTACCAGCGTGTGGGAATAAAACTCCCCAGCCTATAAATACGGTTGTTCCAACACCGGGTGTCGAAGCTGAAAATGACCCTGACTTATTATATTTAAATATAACATGGCATCAGCACCAGCCGCTTTATTATAAAGATGTCGATGGGAACTACACGCGTCCGTGGGTCAGAGTCCATGCCACTAAAGACTATTACGATATGGCAGCCATACTGCAGAAGTACCCAAAAGTCCACTTAACTATAAATATGACACCGGTCCTCATCAAGCAGCTGGATGATTTCGTGGATAATGGGGCAAAAGATTATTATTGGGTACTTTCTGAGATACCGACCAGTGAATTGACAGATGAAGAAAAGAAATTTATTTTGACTCGATTCTTCGATGCAAACTGGACGAACATGATTGGCCGGTTCCCAAGATATAAAGAATTGCTTGATCTCCGTGGTGGAACTGATAATCAATCAATATTAACCGCCTTAACTAAATTTACTGAACAGGATTATCGTGACCTGCAAATTTGGTTTAATCTAGCCTGGTTCGATCCGACATGGCTGGAGAAAGATCCCTTGAAAGCACTTGTAGCAAAAGGACGAACTTTTAGCGAACAGGATAAGGCAGTTGTGTTTGAAAAAGTTCGCGAAGTGATGAGCCAGATAATTCCAATCCACAAACAGCTTCAGGATGCCGGGCAGATTCAAGTCATCACTACACCATATGCGCATCCGATCCTGCCGCTCATTTTTAATAGTAATATTGCCGCAGTTGGTAATCCAGCGGCAGAACTGCCGAATAGATTCTCCTGGCCAAATGATGCAATTGCACATTTGACGAAAAGTGTTGAGATCTATAAAGAGCATTTTGGTAAAGATCCGGTTGGATTATGGCCAGGTGAAGGAGCAGTTTCTGAAGATATTATTCCCCTGGTTGCCGATGCAGGTTATCAATTCATGGAAACAGGCGAACCTGTTTTAGCTCAATCACTAGGGATTGGTTCATTTACTCGGAGTTCGAATGAAACTGTTCTGGAAGCGGACCAATTGTATCGTCCCTATTATGTGAAAACCAAAGAGGGACAAAAAGTGGCCATCTTTTTCCGCGATTGGACGCTCTCTGATAAGTTAGGTTTTACATATTCACAAACACCTGGAGAAGAAGCTGCTATAGATTTAATGCAGCGATTGGAAAATATTCGTGCGCAGCTGAAAAAAGAAAATGCAAAAGGACCGCATATAGTCAGCATTATCCTGGATGGTGAAAACGCCTGGGAAAATTACCCGAATGATGGGACAGAATTCCTGAATGCCATGTATCGAATGCTTAATGAGAGTGAAACGGTCAAAACTGTTACACCTTCCGAGTATTTGGCAATGTTCCCCGAACAGGAACAATTGGACACACTATTCCCCGGGGCATGGTTCAGCCCGAACTATGATACCTGGATCGGTGAGCCTGAAGAAACTCAAGCTTGGAATTATTTAGGCAATGTACGGGAATATTTAGCTAAATATGATGTTTCCCATAAGCGAGAGGCTTTCCCGGAAGCAATTGCCAAAGCCCAAGACTTTATGTACCTTGCAGAAGGATCTGATTGGTTCTGGTGGTATGGCGCAGATCAAGATTCCGGGGTCGATGAATATTTTGATACGGGATTCAGGACATTATTAGCTAAGGTTTATGAGTCTCTCGGAGATCCGGTACCTACATTTGTGAACGTTCCCATAATCCCGAAGAAAATCGAGCTGCCGGAGAAAGCATTTTCTGGACCAGGAAAACCGGTAATTGATGGAAAAATAAAGGATGGGGAATGGGATTCTGCAGCAGTATATCCCGCAAAAAGCAGCTCTCCAGCCACCGGGTTTGCTTACACCATGGATTTCAACAATATCTACATAAAACTTGATTTGGGTGAGAAACTTACAACTGAAGGACGGGTTGGAATCTATTTAAATGTACCCAGTTCAAAGGAAATCTATCCATTTGCCAGGGAAAATAAACCCCCAGAAGATTTGTTATTAGGCATCGCGGCAACTCATCTTTTCGAGTGGGATGGCAGCCAGGTAACAAAATATACTGCATCCACATCAGGTTGGGTTCCGCTGGAAAAAACAGGTGAGGGTTTAATTGGTACGGACGTTTTTGAAATGGCAATTCCATTATCTGCCCTGGGCGATCTGGTTGCAGGCGATGATATTCGGATGGTTGTTGTTGTTCAACCTGCCAATGAAGTTTTACCTCAAACTGGTCCTGCGCAGATTGTAATTCCTGATCTTGGTTTATCCACTTTGTTATTTAAGGTTGATGATCCAAGCGGGGATGATCATGGTCCTGGTAGCTATACTTATCCTACGGATCCAGTGTTCTCAAAACAGAATTTTGATATTGAAAAGTTCAGTGTTGCACTGGATGAAAAAAATATGATCTTTAGTTTCAAGTTTTTTGGAGCTGTACCAAACCCCTGGGGTTCAGGTAGTAATTTATCTTTACAGACAATGGATATATACATTGATAAAGATCCTGGGAAAGGGACAGGCAACCGTTTATTTCTACCAGGTCGTAACGCTGCTTTAGCTTCTGGAAATGGATGGGAATATGCTATTTGGGCAGAAGGTTGGACACCAGGTATATATGCACCTGATGCGATAACTGGTGAACCGAAACAATTGAATACATCTTTTAAAGTCATCGTTGACCCGGCTGCTCAAACTGTTACGATACGAGTCCCGAAAGAAGCTCTTGGAGATGGAGATCCAACTGAATGGGGCTATGTCGCAGCGGTGATGAGTCAAGATGGGTTTCCATCCACAGGTGTATGGCGAGTGCGGGATGTACAGGCAACTGCAGCGCAATGGAAACTTGGTGGCGCAACGGACGATGTGAACCATACCCGTATCATCGATCTGGTTTGGCCGATGGATGCCACAGTCACTCAGGAAGAAATGCTTTCAAAGTACATTTCATCTAAATTACCCCTGGATCAACTCATGCCATCTGATTTTGCGCAACTTGAAATGCTTCGGGCAAAATAAGAGATTTTTGAATAAATATAGCAATAATTGATCAACTATCAGAATAAACTCCCAGCCCATGACATTGAGCGATATTAATTAGAGTTATCTGATGCAATAATTGTTATCAGGGAACACATATAATCTAGTAACAGACTTATCAACTAGCAGTTTCAATCAATAAGCTGTCCCGGATGATCGGGACAGCTATATTTTAAACAAATTTACTATTTTACGTCGGGATTTGGGAGCATATAATCACGGATCATGGCTACGAAGTCGTGCCAGGACTGTATGAATCCACGAAGTGTACGAACTGTGGCTCCATATGAATCAAAATCTACAGGTTTCATTCCATCAACATCGTATGCTTTGCGGAAATCCGGGATTTTCGTATAAAGGTCATTAAGGATCTTGGGATCTACCGGAATATCCATGCGGGGAGTTACATTGATATCCGCCTCATTAAATTTCTTCTGCCATTCATAAGGAATCGTCAGGGTAATATCTCCGCCTACAAACTCGGTCCAATGGTAGAAATTGCGATAAGCGGCAGGTAATAAGCGGGTACGATAGCCTCGTTCCTTGAATACTTTATATGCATTTTTAATACAGGCAACACCACACCACTCCAGGTATTCAGGATTGATGTCAATTGAATCACGCTTTGCGACTACTTTAATCCAATCATCAATGCGCCCAACCATCAGAGTTGCCACCGGAGACATTTTACTGGCGTCTTTCCCTTCAGCTTCCCTTCGTTTTAGCCCACGTTCAATGCCTTCCCCGACTGCGATAACCTGGGGCACCGTGAAACTGACTGTTACGTTCAGGTTGGCACCCTGGTAGGTGGCTTCTTCGATCATATCTATTCCCGCCTTGGTGGCTGGTACTTTAATCTGCATATTTGCTGCAAGGCTGTTGAAATACAAGGTCTGATCAAGCATAGCTTTGGAATTTCTATAAGAAGCCGGGTTTGTTTGGATGGATAAGCGGCCGCGCTTTCCACCTTCTCGTTCGAATACCGGGAGTAGCAGCTTTGATCCATGCACTGTTACATCTTCGAAGACCTTCCAGGCGATCTCAATTTCTGACCAGGTCGGGTTTTCCTGGATGGTTTTCTTGATGTGATCTTCCCAGAGATACAACTCTTTCTTCAACACTCCCAGGACAATAGTCGGGTTGCTGGTTGCCCCAGTTGCACCGCGCTCAATCGCATAGGTCAGTTCTTCCACTGAACATGAATCATTCCAATATTGTGTTGGAGTGGTCATTACCATTTCATGTAAATTACCTAAATACTTTGAATTCATAATTCTCTACTCCTTTAATTAATTTGATAGTTGGAATTAACATTGAGAGGGGCAGTTGTTCCTCGGATTATTAATTTCACATCCAATACTTTAGATTTTGGTGGAATATTATAGTCAAGGAATTGTATTAGTAAACGGGCAGTTTGAACACCCTTCTCAAAGGAAGGTTGTCGAATGGTGGTCAATGGAGGATTAAAATATTCCGCCAAAGGAATATCGTCAAAACCTATGATCGAGTAATCATCCGGGACCTTTTTTCTGGATTCATGTATTCTTTGTATTACACCAATCGCTAAAAGATCGCTTACCGAAACGATAGCAGTGGGTTGGTCGGTAAATTTTATTAATTCTTCCATTGCCTCGTATCCGGATCTAATTGAAGTGTCTGCCTTTTCAATAATAAAATGTTCATTAATGGGACATTTGGAAAGAGTCAATGCTGATCTGTAGCCCATAAGGCGCTCTTTACTGCTGGCTTGATTTTTCTTGCCGATGAATCCGATATTTTTATGACCTAGCGAAATAAGGTTATCAACAGCCATTTTGCCACAATTGAAATTATCAATATCTACACTCGCGATATCAATACCAGATTCAAGGATGGAAGTTGATACAAATGGTGCATCAATCACTTTGAGTTGCTTAATCAGATCATTTTGTTGAATTCCAGGACTTAATAGAATAAAACCATCCACCCGTTTTTGTTGGAATATGTTCAAGAAATTTTGATCATGTGGGTAACATAGTAATAAAAAATATCCAGATCGATCAACTTCAACAGATATTCCATGGAGTACATCGGTAAAAAATGGATTGGAGAAAAAATTGTTCGCTTCATGGGGGATAATTAAACAGATAGTGTGGCTTTTCTTAATGGAAATAGCTTTTGCCATCGCGTTCGGTTTGAAATCGTATTTGGCAATGAGATTATGGATCTGCTCGCGTGTTTCCGGTTTTACATCCGGCTTATTGTTGAGAACACGCGATACAGTGGTTTTGGAAACCCCTGCCATTTCAGCAATTTCATCAATTGTGATTTTCATCCTGCTCCGAAACGACGGTTTATTGAAATATCATACTACAATGATAACCCATTACCGTAACCGCTACCGTAACCGGTTACATATATTATTATATGGGAATATTTTCCATTGTCAATACCAGTATTGTACTAATGGAAACCCGGATAAATTTCTTATAACAATTCGCAACTCTTTTACATAAGGGGGGTTTGAAAGGTATAAAGTCGCACACAACATATTGGGTTACCAATATTGGCAGCACATTAGAAGGCAACGCCATAACAGTAAGCTTTTTCGGATAGATCACAATTCAAAATCAAAATACCTGAAAATCGTTTCCTGACAGGTTGTTTCGACGCTGCTATTTACCAAAAAAATGAAAGTACCAAAGGAGTAATGCCATGACCGAAAATAGAGCAATTGCAATTGTTGGTTTGGGGGCAATATTACCTGATGCTTTTAATGTTCCTGATTTCTGGGAGAATATCGTCAATAAGCGATATTCGATCATAGATGTACCTGCTGATCGGTGGAACACCGCACTTTTTTATGACCCTGATCCAACTGCGATCGATAAAACATACACAAAGATCGGTGCATATATTAAAGGTTATCAGTTGGATGCTTTTAAAATGGGGCTGCCGATTCCGCCAAAAGTTTTATCGATGATGGATTTCACTCAACAATGGGCGATTGCGGCCAGCAGCCAGGCATTAAATGATTATGGTTATCCAACCAGGACCCTCAACCCGGAACGGGTTGCAGTCATCTTTGGTAATGCAAATGCAGGTGAAGGCCATTATCAATCCACATTGCGAATTTATGCACCTGAATATCTCGATGTATTGAAATCCATCCCTAATTTCCAAAAACTTCCTGAAGAGATCAGGGAATCGCTGCTGGATGGATTGCTGGCGGGAATCCGGGCTCGAATTCCTAACATTACCGAAGACACCATGCCAGGCGAACTTTCCAACATTATTGCCGGCAGGGTGGCAAATGTTTTTAATTTCAGCGGACCCAACTTTGTTACGGATGCAGCCTGTGCATCTTCCTTGCGGCTTTACAGGCAGCAGTGGAAGGTTTAGAGGACTATAAATTTGACGCAGTCCTGACAGGTGGAATTGACAGGAGCATGGGTCCGGAATCTTATGTAAAGTTTTCCAAGATCGGGGCTTTATCTGCAGACGGTTCCCGACCTTATGCTGACGGTGCAAACGGTTTTGTAATGGGGGAAGGCGCGGTTGTTTATCTATTAAAACGTCTCGAAGATGCTGAAAGAGACGGAGATAAAATATATGCTGTGGTCCGCGGAATAGGCGGAAGTTCAGATGGTAAAGGAAAAGGCATAACTGCCCCAAACCCACTCGGACAGGTACGTGCGATAGAACGTGCATGGAAAGACGCAGGTGTATCTCCGGCGACTGTCGGGTTGATCGAAGGACATGGCACATCCACTAAAGTTGGTGATGTGACTGAAGTCGGCAGTTTAAATACAGTTTTTGGACCAATGGATGTAAAAAATGGAACTGTCGCACTGGGATCAGTGAAGTCCAACATTGGCCATTTGAAGGCTGCTGCCGGCGCAGTGGGGGTACTGAAAACCACCCTTGCGTTATTCCACCACACACTTCCACCCTCTGTGAATTTTGATAAACCGAATCCGAATATTGATTTTTCAAACACGCCTTTTTATGTAAATACCCAGACACAATCCTGGGAAGTTAATCCGGGAGAAGTACGTAGAGCCGGTATAAGTTCTTTTGGATTTGGCGGTACCAATTTCCATGTTGTTATGGAAGAGTATCTTCCAGGTATGCTTTCAAATACTAACGAAGTCTTTGCCATTCCACAGCCTGCGAATTCCAAGGCTGAGATTCCAGCCATGCAACCTGTTTCGACTACAATGGCAGTAATGACCTCTGAAGTTGTTCCCTCAGCGACAATCAGAGTGACAGTAGATGCTGCAACCATCGAGAAGCACGTCCTCGCAGTAGTCAGCGAAAAGACCGGATATCCCCCCGAAATGCTTGATCTCGAACTGGACATGGAGGCGGACCTGGGTGTGGATACAGTCAAACAGGCAGAATTGTTTGCTACCATAAGGACCCATTATGGCATTCCCCGCCGGGAAGATTTACGACTATCTGACTATAACACCTTAAAAAAAGTGATCGGGTTTGTAACCGATTCGCTAGCCCAAGGGAATTTAATTATTGCTGACGAAAAACCAGTTGAGAAATTGCCTGAAGTAACGTTGGTCAAAGAATCACCTTCAATGCCTCAAGATAGTGAACCAAAACCTTACCAAGGATTATTCTTTCTGTCAGCGCATAACCGGAATGACCTGAAACAAGCTTTGATTTCTTCCATAGCTGAGGTAAAAGCCGGAAATATTCCTCCATCTGTCTGTCCTCCTGCTGACCAAGTAAAAAAATCTGAACGTATTGCAATCGATTATTCAGATCAGGCTGAGCTGTTAAAGAGATGCGAGAAAGCATTATCAGCTCTCGATTCAGATGCAGCTAACGCATGGCAGGCATTACAAGCCCAGGGTATCTACCGGGGAAGCGGAAATCCCGGAAAAGTAGTATTCATGTTCCCGGGACAGGGATCACAGTATGTGAATATGCTGCGAGATCTCTACACTTCCGAGCAGGTTGTGGCTGATACCTTTAATGAAGCCGATAGGGTGATGACACCGATTCTAGGAAGGTCACTGACATCTTTCATATATGTTGAAGGTGATGATGAAGCGCTTGCCCAGGCAGAAAAAGACTTGAAAAATACAGCCATCACCCAACCTGCTATGCTGACTGCAAACGTGGCATTGCTCAGGTTAATGAATAAATATGGCTTTGAGCCGGATATGGTGATCGGACACAGCCTGGGTGAATATGCTGCCCTGGTTGCAGCCGATGTAATGAGTTTCCCGGATGCACTAAAAGTTGTCAGTGCACGCGGGAGCGAAATGACCAAGATCAAGGTGGATGATAACGGCTGTATGGCAGCGGTATCCGCTCCATTGGAAAAGGTGGAAGAAGTCCTGGCATCTATTAACGGATACGTAGTTATTGCAAATATCAATAGCCCAATTCAATCTGTCATCGGTGGTGCAACAAGTGCTGTTGATGAAGCGATTACAAAATTCACAACAGATGGTTTTCAGGCGGTTAAAATTCCTGTATCCCACGCATTCCATACGAAGATAGTTGCTCCAGCCAGTGTTCCGTTAAAAGATGTGATCGCAAAGATGACGATCCAACCACCAACGCGGACAATTGTTGCAAACGTCACCGGGGATATTTATCCGACAACGAAAGATGAGATCGTTGACCTCCTGGCTGCTCAAGTTGCCTCTCCAGTTCAATTTGTAAAAAGTATGAAGACTCTTTACAACCTGGGAGGAAGGGTATTTGTTGAAATTGGCCCGAAAAGAGTATTAAATTCCCTGGCTGCGGATAACTTGAAAGAAAAAACCGGCGTTGCCTTACTTTCGACAAATCACCCACGTAAAGGCGGTAAAGCCAGCTTTAATGAAGCACTTTGTGGTTTATATGCAGCGGGCATTGGAGGACAGGTACAAAGCCCTCCTGATCAAGATTCGGATGAAATAGCACCTGTACCTTTACCTGTACACCAACAAACACAGCTCAATATTCAGGATGGAAGGTTACCACTCACAGGTTCAATAGTAGTTAGTGGGGCAGGGTTGGGACTGCCGGGGACCAACGGAAATGTCTTTGACGACAGGAATATAGAAAGCATCCTGCATGGTGATATGCGTATAGATACACTTTCGGTTGAAATTCGCAAGTCAATGGTCGAAAAGAAAGTTACCCGGTTGGTAAAGAGTGATGCCGGGGCGGTTATGCAGGAAATTAATGATATCGAGCAGACTATAAAACTTGCAGGCCAACGCGGTGAGTTTGACTTGATCCAGGAATTCGGGGTGCCGGAAGAGCGGGTGGAGGCATTGGATATTTCCACCCAGTTAGCAATTGCTGCAGGTATCGAGGCGCTGCGAGATGCAGGTATCCCATTGGTAATGAATTATAAAAAAACCAGCCGTGGAACATTCCTCCCGGATCGATGGAAACTACCAGAGTCAATGCAGGATGAAACAGGCATTATCTTTTGCTCAGCGTTCCCTGGATTGGATAGAATGGCAGAGGAATCTGAAAAGTTCACACAGCATCAAGTTCTTTCAGCACAATTGGATCAACTTCAAACGCTTATGTTTCAGCTCAGATATTCTGGAGAATCCTCCCTTATCCGGGAATTGGAGCAGAGGGAGAGTGAGCTGGAAGAGCAAATCGTCAACTTGAACTATCACTTTGACCGTCGATTTGTGTTCAGGGTGCTATCCATGGGACATTCCCAATTCGCAGAATATATCGGAGCGAAAGGTCCTGTCACACATGTCAATGCGGCCTGTGCTACAACAACACACGCGGTTTCGGTAGCCGAGGATTGGATCCGGGCGGGTCGCTGCCGGCGGGTGGTTATTATCGCAGGTGATGATGTTACAAATCCGAACCTGGTCCAGTGGATCGGTACCAGTATGTTTGCCAGTGGAGCAGCAACCATCGAAGGTGATGTACGCAAGGCAGCACTTCCATTTGATAAACGACGAAATGGATTAATTATGGGCATGGGTGCAGCTTCTTTGGTCATTGAGAGCGAGGATGCCTGCAGAGAACGTGGAGTTCGAGGAATTTGTGAAGTCGTTTCCACAGTCATAGCCAACTCTGCATTCCATGGCACCAGACTGGATGTAAAACATGTGGGACAGGTTATGGATAGACTCGTGTCTGTCGCTGAAGCACGTTTCGGGTTGGACCGGAGTGACATAGCCGCCAGCACTGCCTTTATTTCCCATGAAACATACACCCCAGCTCGAGGCGGGAGCGCCAGTGCGGAGATCCATGCCCTACGTGATACCTTTAAAGACGATGCGAATCAGGTCATCATAGCCAATACCAAGGGCTTTACGGGACATACGATGGGAGTTGGAATTGAAGATGTGGTGGCAGTGAAGATCCTCGAAACAGGGATTGTGCCCCCAATTGCCCATATCAGTGATGGGTTTGAACCTGACCCCGAACTGGGGGATTTGAACCTGTCAAAAGGAGGTTTATACAACCCACAATTTTCATTACGTCTGGGAGCCGGATTTGGTTCTCAGATCGCGATGACTCTTTACCGGAAAATTCCCGGCGAAGGACAGCGTATTAATAATAATCAACATTCAGATTGGATGGCTGCTGCAGCCGGTTATCAGGCGGCTGAGCTTGAAGTAGTTCAAAGAACAATGCGAATCAAGAATCAGGGTGAACCTTCAATAGAGCCCTTCAAGTCATCCTGGGAATATGGACAGGGACCAACTTTATGGGCAGCTGTTACAGGAGACTCGGTGATGGCTGTTCAAAACGTACCTGTTATTGAAGCGAAGACACCGACTGCAACAAAACCAGCAGTTTACATCGAACAGGTGCCAACTGTTCCAGAAGTCAGTTTGGAAACAAAACTTGATGGGAATCCTGATAATGCACAAATTCAGGTACATGTACTCCAAGAAGTCAGCGAGAAAACAGGTTATCCGGTGGAGATGTTGGATCTGGAGTTGGATTTGGAAGCTGATCTGGGCATTGATACCGTAAAACAGGCTGAACTTTTCGCCGCGATCAGGACATATTATGGTATCCCACGCCGGGAAGATCTAAGACTATCGGAATACAATACCCTTTCCAAGGTGATCGGTTTTGTATTAGAAAACCTAAACCTGGCATCAGGTTCAACAACCACACCAAAACCAGTTGAAACACATGTGGAAGAAGCATTTGTCGAAGAATTGGATCTAGTAAAACCAATAGAAGAATCCACACAAATAGTTGAGTCACCTGTGGAGCAAAGCACTTCGACCGAAAACTCATCGCCTGAAATCCAAGCCCATGTTTTGGCTGTGGTCAGTGAAAAAACTGGATATCCGGTTGAGATGTTGGATCTGGAACTGGACCTGGAAGCAGACCTTGGAATAGACACGGTCAAACAAGCCGAATTGTTCGCTGCTATTCGGACCTATTATAGTATTCCCCGGCGCGAAGATCTGCGTTTATCGGAATACAACACATTATCAAAAGTAATTGGTTTTGTGGTTGAGAATTTAAAACCAGCCGAACTACCGGTTGTGGTTCCTGTGAAAGATTTAAGTGCAGAAGGACAAGAACAAGCCCATGTTGATTTAGCTGGTTTGGTTGCAGACGCACCTGCCATTCGACGGCGAGTTCCAAAACCAGTTTTGCGCCCAAGGTTGGATTTATGCATTCCCACAGCCGTTGAGATAGATGAAGTCAGCAGAATCGTGGTTGTGAAAGACAGCAGTAAAACGGCGGACGCACTTGCCAGAAAATTAAAAACTAGAGGGGCACAAGTCCTGGTTGTGGATGGAGCTGAAGCTGTTCAGAAATCTAGAGCCTGGTCCGAAAGCAGCCTTGTCCAGGGAGTGTATTATCTTCCCGGTTTGGATGAAGATCCTGAATGGCAGAAGTCCGATCTACATACCTGGAAGTCAGCCATCCATCAACGAGTTGAAGTACTATTCGACTTGATGAAAGTACTCCCGGAAAAAGCATTCCTTCTGACGGGTACAAGAATGGGTGGTTTACTGGGGTTATTAAACCCTATCAATCCCATGGGTGGTGCGATCAGTGGATTTACGAAAGCACTGGCTAGAGAACGGTCAGATGTGCTAATAAAAACTGTGGATTTTGAAGCTGGGGCGCCTGCGTCTTTGATCGCAAGCCGCCTACTGGAAGAAACACTCCACGATGCATCAGTAGCTGAAATTGGATGGGAAGCAGACCTCCGCTATAGTGCAGCATTGGTGGATGAGCCCACTAAAAGTGTTGATTACCAACCTCTGGAGCAAGGCACAACATTTCTCGTCAGCGGGGGAACCGCTGGAGTGGTTGCACCGGTATTAATGGACCTGGTTCGATCAACTAAAGGCAAGTTCTATCTACTGGGCAGGACAAGACTTCCAGATAGATCTGATGTTCTTTTGGCAAAGCTAAAAACGGATCGGGAGGGATTAAAGAAAGAATTTTCGCTATTACTTTCTGCTGCCGGTCAAAAGGCCACACCTGTGGCTGTGGAACAAAAAGTAGCAGCTTTGGAACGGGCCAAATCCACATTAGATCTGATGGATTCTATAAAGACTGCGGGAGGTGAAGCTGAATACCTGGAATGTGATGTACTTGACGAAGGTTCTGTCCAGGGGGTACTAAGTCAAATATCACAAGGAACGAAGAAAGTGGATGTATTTATCCACGCTGCTGGTGTGGAGAAAAGCCGAAAACTGGAATCGAAAACCACTGAAGATCTTCACCAGGTAATGGATGTAAAAGCTGATGGTTTCTTCAACCTGTTCAAGGCCATGGAGAAAACCAATTTACTGCCCTCCTCGGTTGTATTTTTTACCTCGGTCGCAGGAAGATTTGGAAACTCAGGGCAGGTGGATTACAGTGCAGCTAATGACATGTTAAGTAAGTATGCTGTCTGGCTTCCGACTCAATATGAAGGAATGCAAGTAATATCAATCGATTGGGGAGCTTGGGGTGAGGTGGGAATGGCAAGCAGAGGTAGTATTCCCATGATGATGCAGCGGGCAGGGATTGAAATGATGGACCCGAAGGATGCAAGCGCGCATGTCTATGAAGAATTAGTCGCAGGCACTTGTGGAGAGATTGTTGTCTCAGCTTCGTTAGGAGCACTTGAAACTGGAAAATCCGGGAATATTGGTTTGGATGTAGCCAGGGCAGATGCTGCTTTGAGGGCTGGTAATCCGGATCACATCATGTTAAGTCACCTGACTAGTTTTGAAGTACAGGCAGGACTCTCCCTTGAAACGGTCCTGGATCCAAATGAACAACCATTCCTGCGAGATCATGCTCTGAATGGAATACCTGTTTTGCCGGGTGTGATTGGCATCGAAGGATTTTCTGTCGCAGCCAGGCATATTGCCAGTAAACTGGCTGGTGAAAAGTCCAGTTTCGTAGTTGACCACCTGGAAGATATTCAGTTCCTGACACCATTCAAATTCTATAAAAATCTACCCAGGCATATCCAATGGAAAGCACAAGCTGTCAGGCAGGCAGAAGGATTGGTTGTTTATGCAACCCTCGAATCAGAACTGGTACGGCATAATGGCCAACGGGAGCACATGCTGCATTTCACGGGCAAGATATTCCTTACCCAAAAGCCTTTATCACCAGAAGTATCTCTCCAACTCCCGGTCTGGGGTGACGATGTAACAGTGTGTGCTGAGGATATTTATAAATTATATTTTCATGGACCTTCATTCCAGGTACTTGATTGCGCGCAAAAATCCGGCAATTTTGTAATGGGACGGCTGGCAAAGAACCTGCCATCCGGGACAAATAATGGATCATCGATCTCAACACCATTGTTGGTGGAGCTTTGTTTCCAGACAGCCGGACTGTGGGAAGCAGGAGCAACCGGAACCATGGCCCTTCCTCATTCCATTGGAACATTGACGATCTATCCCCGCAAGGTGAATGGTGAGCCGATCTTCGCCGAAGTTACACCGTTTATGGAAGATGGAAAAGTCAGTTTTGATGCCCGGGTTGTGGATGCCAAAGGTCATCTTTACCTGGAGTTATCCAATTACCAAACCGCTCCTCTGCCTTATGCAGCCGATCCAGGATTGATCGAACCAATGAAGGCGCTTTTGCTGAATTAATAGACTACATAGTTCAATTAAAAATGGGCGAAAGGCTTGTGAATTCTAAAATAGCCTTTCGCCTAAGTTATTTATAATGGATACAATGAAAACCAATATTGTAGATTTTAAGAGCATTAAAGAGCATGGTATTAATAATAAATGGCATGTAAACATGAAAACAATTATTGTCAAATGAATAGGACTAAATGATTGATCTATTTTATTCGTACTCCGGAATGGGTAATGAAGAATTGGAATACCCAAAGACCCTTGATAAATATTTCTCTTTAGAAGAAAAGGCGGAATATTCACGGTTTAAAGTGTTAAAAAGGCAATTTGAGTGGATCTGCAGCCGTATTATTTCAAAAAAATTGATCAACCAGATTTTGAAAGGTGAGAAAATCAATTTTCCAGATATCCGGATACAAAAAGAAGAAACGGGACAGCCATACATTTACATTACTGGCCAGGGTCGCCTGGAGGGGAGATTCACTCTCAGCCATAGTAATGGTTTTGTTTTTTGCGGGTATTCCCCAGCAAAAGAATTAATATTTGGATTTGACCTGGAGAAAATCGAAGCACGCTCATTGGAATTCGTCCAGGATTATTTCACCCCGCGGGAAATTGAACTATATCAAGCTCTGGAAGGTAAAGATAAAGATGAATACACAACCATGGTGTGGAGTGCAAAAGAGTCCGTACTAAAGACCTTGGGATTGGGTTTATCCATTGATACCAGGAAAGTGGAGATTATTCCTTCAGAAGATTCATCAAGGTTGACAGGCTGGAATTCCTGTTCAGTTAAAGTTGGAAAACAAGATGAATTTCATTATGAGTGTTTACTGGCAGAAAATTGATGGATTTATCCGGACGATTTGCATTCCGGATGAAGTTTCCTATTAAGTTGATTGAAATACATCTATAGTGAATTAGTTCCTGGTTTACCTGCTATTGATCGGATCCTAGGTGTTACTCAATGACAGCTTTCCGAAAACAATCATTGATTATTTGAGAATTCAAAACTACTCCGATTTCCTAATTTTAGAAATATATCCCGACATATTTAGCAATTTATTCTAAATATCAATAAAGGTATTGCCTTATTCAATATTTAATTATATAATACTATATGACTAAAAAACATATATGGTCATATAGGATTAGTATAGATCTATGCCAAAAGGGTTTACCGATCAGGAAAAAGAATTAATTAGAAAACGTCTCATCGATCAGGGCTATAAGTTGTTTTCAATATATGGATTAAGAAAAACCAATATCGAAGAGATCGCAAAGGCAGCCGGGATTTCAAAAGGAGCTTTTTACAATTTTTACGATATAAAAGAAGCGCTATTTATGGATATCATCGAGGACGTAGAATTACACGCCCGGATGGAAATATTGGCTGCCATCGATATTCCAGGGAAAACACCACGTGCTCGCTTATATGCGATTTTTAAGAAGGCATTTTCTCTAATAGAATCCCTCCCCATATTGCAGTTTCTCACTGGAAATGACGCTGAAACTCTCTTCCGAAGAGTGCCTGTGGAAAAGCTTCAAGAGCATATGTCGAGTGATAAATTATTTGTAGATGAATTAATAACCAAGTGCAAAAAGGCAGGCATACCTATAAAAATGCAATCCGAGCAAATTATTGGATTGTTCTATCCACTGGTAATTTCCATGCTGCATAAGGATGATCTGAAACAGGATAATATTAATAGTTCTTTCGATACCCTCTTGGAGCTTATTGCTGCATACTGCTTGGGTGAATTGGAAACGATCGACTGAAAACATTAAACCTATACTGTCGAAGAAAGAAAACAAGAATGAACTCAATCATTGAAACAGAAGATCTCGGGAAAAGCTATGGCGATGTTAAGGCTGTCGAACACCTTTCTTTGCGAGTAAAGGAAGGTGAAATATACGCTTTCCTTGGCTTGAACGGTGCTGGAAAAACAACTACGATCCGCATGTTACTGGGGATGATCAAACCTACCACCGGGTATGCCAAAGTGTTAAATACCAGGATTCACCTGGGTATGCGTGAACCCTGGAAATCGGTGGGTTACCTTGTTGAAACTCCGCACAGCTATGCCGAGTTAACAGTATTGGAAAATCTGGAAGTCGCACGCCACTTACACCCCGGAACACCTCGGGAAGCGATAGATCGAATTATCGAAAGAATGGGATTGACAGAATATGCAAAACGACGTTCTGGCAATCTGTCTCAAGGGAATGTACAGCGGCTGGGGTTAGCCAAAGCTTTAATCCATAGTCCAAAACTGCTATTCCTGGATGAACCGGCCAATGGATTAGATCCAGCGGGGATTGTTGAGATTCGGGAACTTTTATTGGAGTTGACCCATGATCAAGGTGTAACGGTTTTTATGTCCAGTCACATTCTTGCAGAAGTCTCACGGATTGCAAATAGAATTGGAATTATCCACAATGGGCATTTACTGCAGGAATTCAATACTGATGAGTTGGTGCGGAATCGAAATAGACATTTATTGCTAAAGGTGAGGGATATTGAATCTGCCCAGCGCATTTTGACATCTGCAGGACAGCCTGCGGAAATTCAATCGGATGGAACGATGAAGCTTATCACTGAATTAGCTGTAGAACACCCGGATGAAATTAACAGCTTACTTGTAAACGCAGGAATTTCACCTACTCAATTATTGGTTGAGGAGGAAGAATTGGAGCAATACTTCCTCAGACTGGTTGGAATGGAAAGAGGGTCTACGTATGCGAAATCTTAAAGATATGATCTGGATAGAAACGAGGAAAGCAATCCGATCACGGATGCCTCTTTGGACTTCTCTGGCTTCTCTTTTTATGCCTTTGGGTATGGGCTTGTTGATATTCGCCTCCAAGAACCCCGCGATATCTCACAAACTTGGCCTGGTCAGTGCCAAAGCAGATCTGGTAGCTTATGCAGCAACCGATTGGGCATCCTACATTGGGCTGACATCCCTGGTTATCGCTGCAGGCGGATTCTTTTTCTTCATTCTGGTTGTCAGCTGGGTATTTGGGCGAGAATTCGTGGATGGAACCCTAAAAGATCTGCTGGCTGTGCCGATCCAACGGTCAAGTATCATCCTGGCAAAATTTATAGTTATTGCGATCTGGTCATTCATGTTGACCCTTGTAATTTTAGTTTTCAGTTTGACTGTGGGAGCATTGATCAATCTCCCAGGTTTTTCAAAGGAAGTGATTTTTGACGGGTGCATTCACCTGGTAGCTACAGCTCTGTTGGTGATGGTGGTCTCAACTCCTTTTGCGCTAGTCGCAAGTATCGGGCGGGGATACCTGCTGCCATTAGGCGCTGCTGTCTTAATGTTGATGGGAACGAACATAATGGCTGTTGCCGGGTGGGGTGAGACTTTTCCCTGGGCTGTGCCGGGATTATTTGCTCAGGGGAAAACCATATTACCCCCTATAAGTTTTGTGATCGTGTTTATTACAGGTGTGTTGGGAATAATCGCGACATATTTTTGGTGGAAGTATGCCGACCAAAACCGGTAAATACTATCGAATATAATTATTTGTAAAAACGGCTACTTGTGGCTTAACAGGAAAATCAAAATAAACTGACCTGTGAGATAATACACACACTTTTGTTCAACAACCACAGGAAATCAGCCCGCTATGAGACTCTTCTCTGGGATGTATTGGATTAGTGATTGTGCTAACTTTACACCCTGGGCTTCAAGTATACGGATGCGATACATGTATGCAGCCCCTGTTAGGATTTGCAGATTAATATCTGCAACATTCCGGTTTGGAGCATGTTCAAGGTATGTTCCCTTCACCCAATCGTTGAATGCCCCCATGGCTGGTCCACACCAGATCTGATAATCCATTTCCCGGCCTTTTTCGCCAATATTTGACCAACGGGATGATAATCCCAAGGTACCAGCGGAAGATGAGAGCCATTTTCGCTTTGGGATCTTTCTCGGCTCGTTCGATCTGCGTGGATCGCGGGCTGTGAAGAAATTTAAACACTCCTGCCAGACGGAATCAAGACTTTGCAAAAATATTGTAGTCTCGAGCTTTTCCCGTTCTTTTAAAGGAATATCATCTATGGAATCATAGCGGGTGTAGATTTCGAATAACTTTTGTCCACGCATGGCGAACATCGTTCCACGTTTCAATACCTGGACTTTTGTTCCCATTTCGAACATATCGCTGGCAGGAGCCATGGCGACATCAGTCATTTCTGCGTGGGAAAGAAGATTACGGGTGTGCTCACTTGCACAAGCTTCAATACATGCCTGGTTGATCGAACCTGTGACAACATAAGAGGCACCCATCATAAATGCCGCCAAGGCAGAGGCTGGTGTTGCAATACCTCCGGCTGCACCTATCCTGACAATTTGTGCATATCCGTATTTATTTTGAATTTCGTCACGCAATTTGATGATGGCTGGAAGGACATTCACAAGAGGCCGATTATCTGTATGTCCACCGGAGTCTGCTTCAACTGTAATATCGTCTGCCATCGGAACCATCCTGGCAAGGAGAGCTTGATCTGCAGTAATCTTTCCAGCTTGAACCAGGCGATTAAGTAGCTCTTCAGGCGCAGGCTCCAGGAAACGTTTCGCGATTTCTTTTCTCGAGAGTTTTGCTATGATCCTGTGGTTGATTAGAACATTTCCTTTATCATCCTGACTTAATCCTGATACTCGATACCAGACTAGATTGGCGGTCAATCCAAGGTAAGCTGAAGCTTCTATTACATTGATACCAAGGCGGATATAAAGCTCTGCAGTTTTTTCTTCCAACGCAGGTTCGTTTGGGCTATTGATCAGGTTAAATATATATGGTCCATTGGGCAGGGATGATTTTATGACTTGAATTGCTTTTTCGATCCTATCTGGAAGTAATCCACCTGCACCGAATGATCCCATAATACCAGCTCGCCCCATAGCAATCACCAGGTCTTCAGACGAAATACCATTCGCCATGGATCCAGCATAAAGAGCGTACTTAGTTCCATAAGTTGATTTAAAAGCCTCATCTCCGAGGAAATCGGGTAAATAAACAGGAGCAGATATATTTAGAAAATGGTCAGATGATTGAAGATCGGTTATTAATCTAATTTGATCATTTATCTTTACAATTGAAATTGGCTTATCCAGTTGTTGCAATATTAATTGTAATTCTTCGATCTTCTGATCGAGATTGGTAATATGTCTGGATACTCTTGTTAATTGAATTGCGACATCTTCCATGAAATGCATCCTTCTAATTGATATTATGGAATAACCCGCAAACCATCCTCCGGTTGCGATTATTGTAACTAACAGAAATTCTAATTAGTTTGGATGATTTCGGTCTCAATGGTGACAGGTACCGGGTGGCGAAGTGATTGAGCAGCATGGCAGCCGCGCTCTGCATGATCGACCAGTTTTTGGACATTTTCGGATTTGGATGGGCTTTTTACTTTTACTCGGTAAATCACATGCTGAAATTCAACTCCAGGACCCGGAAGATTATATTTGTTCGAGTCATCAAACTCAACTCGAAGGTCCACATCCATATCTGATATTTCCACTTCATATAATGGAGCAAACTGCACCATTTGTGACAACAGTCAAAAAGCAGCGCCGATCAAGAAATATTCCAATGGACTGGGAGCTTTGTCGTCTCCACCGCGTGATAGCGGTTCATCGCAGTCAAAGTGAAAACGGCCTATCCTACCCTGTAGGAATGCATCTTTCACGAGTTTAGCAGTTGCACGTAAAGTCACTTTTCCATTCCCCTTTTCCTTCCGTCGGGAATAACCTTCCAAATAAGCCTTTCTCATTTTTAGCAGGTCAATTCTGTTTGGCAATTCGACACCTCTTTCAGGTTTGTGTGGGGTTATTACTAAATGGTATTTCCACTATAATATAATCTTATCCATCTCTCAATTTACATCAATCAGGAGGAACATTGCCCACTGAAAGTAACTTCAAGTTATATCCAACACGGTGGCTGGTTTTAGCTGTATTTATGTTCATTAATCTGACCATCCAAATCCTTTGGATCAGTTATGCGCCTATTACCGGTATTGCTGCAAAATTCTATCATGTGTCCGATCTGCAAATTGGATTTTTAGCCATGTCTTTCATGATCGCATTTCTTCCTTTATCCATTCCAGTATCATGGTTGATCGATACAATTGGCTTCAAGAAATCCGTGAGCATTGGTGCTGTCATTATGGGAATTTTTGGATTAGCCCGCGGACTAATCGGAAATAATTATCCAATGGTGCTTATTTGCACAATTGGAATCGCAGCAGCGCAACCTTTTTTTCTAAATGCATGGACAAAAATTGCTGCAAATTGGTTTGGTATTAATGAAAGAGCAACTGCTGTTGGGATGGTAACATTATCCGGGCTGATAGGAACAGCTCTTGGTATGGTTTTAACACCCATCCTGGTAGAAACAATGTCCATCTTCCACATTCAACTTATATATGGTGGATTAGCAGCATTTTCAGCATTGACTTTCATTGTATTTTCCAAAGACAAGCCTCCTACTGCTCCATGTCCACCTGGTATGGAAACCAGATCGTTGATGTTGGATGGATTGAAATCCGCGTTACGAGTGAAAGATTTTTGGCTTTACTTATTAATTTTCTTTATTGGAATGGGTATATTTAATGGGATCTCCACCTGGGTTGAAAATATTGTCCGCCCAAGAGGATTTTCAGCGTTGGATGCAGGCACAATGGGAGCGTTGATGCTGGGAGGAGGATTATTGGGGGCTGTGGTCATTCCGAATCTTTCAGATCGAAATGGAAAGAGAACACCCTTCATCCTTCTGGGATTGCTATGTGCTATCCCCGGGTTGATTGGTGTAGCATTTGCCCAAACACAATTACTATTGTTTATATCTGCTTTTGCATTGGGCTTCTTTCTGATCAGTACCGGCCCGGTTGGAATGCAATATGTAGCAGAAATTACCTACCCGACACCTGAAGGAACATCAAATGGATTGATCCAACTTTTTGGACAGGCTTCTGTGGTATTTGTGTATATAATGGAAGCTATGAAAACAACAAAAGGTGACTTTCTTCCGTCTTTACTTTTAAGCCTGGTATTATTGGTAGTCAGTTCAGGAGTGATCTTATTCATGAAGGATTCTAAAAGAGCATAAAACAAACAGGATTACTCAATGGCCTACAATTCTGATCCTCTCATCCTCGCAATAGAAATCAGTACAGCCGGTTGTAAGGTCTCTATCGTTTCTATCTCCGGGGCCATTATTAATTCTGAATTCAATAAGATCACCCTGTATTACCCGGTAACTGGTGGTATAGAGATAAACCCGGAAGAATTATGGTCAATCTTAATAACAACGATCACAACAGTTATAAGCAGCAGCCATCTTGACCATAACCAATTAGCTGCGATTTGTTGTTCCAGCCTGTGTGAGGGATTGATCCCGGTCGATATAAATGGAGTTGCGCTAAAAAATGCAGTAATTTGGAATGATTGGCAAACGGATAGAGATAATTATAGTATTTTCAAGGGCTGGAAATCTTCTGCGGGAATAGATTTTAAGAAAATCCAGCGCTGGGTAAAGATCCATGAGGGAGAAACATTTCCAGGAGCTGAAGAACCAGCCATCCAACTACTTCTTTTTCGGGACCTATACCCGGATATTTTTAAGCGGACTCATAAATTTATAAATATTCTGGATTATATTAATTGCCAATTAACTGGTCGATTGGTTTCTACACCTGATTCAGACCTTACTGAATGGATAAAAGATTCACGAAACCTTGTCTACGAGGTCTTCAGTCAGGATTTGATGCGAGATCGTGGGTTCAATGAAGAAAAAGCAAATGAGATCGTACCGAATACTGCAGTAATTGGTGAGTTAAAACAAGCGGTAGCTGAGCAAATAAACTTACCAACAGGTATAAAAGTTGTTGCAGGCGCCATGGCAGTCATCACTTCTGCGTTTGGAGCAGGTGCCATAGAAGATTTTCAACCGTTTTATTACCTGGGCTCATCTTCCTGGTTTGCGGTTCACCTTCCCGACCTCCCGGGAAGAAAAAAAGTAGGTATCCATGTAAATCCATCCATCGTCCCGGGGAAATATATACTTTCATCGAACCAGCCTGCTGCGACAGCCAACTTAAATTACCTGCGGGATATGGTGTTTTTTCCGGGAGACGAATTAAGCAGCTCTGTTCCGCCTGAAGATACTTTTCAGATCATGGATCGAATGGCTGGAAAAGCTTTGCCAGGCAGCGATGGGTTGGTATATTTTCCGTGGCTGAAAGGTGTGAATGGACAAAGGTCAGGATATTATCCACATGCAGTAATATATAACTTATCACCACAGCATACTCGTGCTGATATTGTTAGGGCAGTGATGGAGGGTGTAGCACTGAACACTCGCAGATTACTGGATCCTGTACAGAGTATTATTGGTAGGAAATTTAATCGCTTGAATATCGCGGGTGGTGGTGGAAAATCCATAGTTTGGTGTCAGATCTTTGCAGATATATTAAATATTCCCATCAGGCAGGTAAGTGATCCCGGAAACGTGAATGCACGGGGAGCGGCATTAATCGCAGCAGTAGGGCTGGGCTATTTGTCTTATGAGGATGCATCCCGGGTTATTCAATTCCAGACTGTGTTCTCTCCCAGGGAAGAAAATCGTTCCTTATCTGACCGAATGTATAAAGACTTTGTTTCCATCCATCGAAAAGTCATTGAAAGATACACAATAAAGTAAATTGATGAGTCTTTATCCATGCTGCTATCCGAATTTCCTTTTTCCTAGTGGGTTATAACTGGATAGTATGGGAAAAGGGAATGTTCGCAATACAAATAATCCGGTTTTCTGTTAGCTTAATCAAATGATACCATTCTCTAATAAAATTAATAATTCTTTGATAATATTGCATCAGGCTTTTATTAATTATCAGACATTATTGAAGTATTCGATGTCTCACGGAGGAATAATGCTTTCAACGTTATATCATCACCGCAGGACAGTTTTTTTTGCATTGATTATTTCGATCATTTTCGGTGGTGTGGGTCTTTATACTGTCTATGCTCAATCCAATGTTTCAAATAAAGTAATCATTTATTTATTCTGGGGAGATGGCTGCCCTCACTGTGCAGAGGAAAAACCTGTTCTGGAAGAGATGGCAGCAAAAAATCCGAATATTGAGATTCGGGCTTTCGAGATTTGGTACGATGAAGCTAATCGGGCAAAGTTGGAAAAAATGGCTGAAGTTTACGGCTTCAAACCCTCCGGAGTTCCAACTACATTTATAGGTGACCAATACTGGGTTGGATTTAACGATATTATCAAAAAACAGATGCAAGATGCTGTCGCGAAATGTCTACTCACTGGATGCCCGGATTCAGGAGCGGGGATTATTGACATTAATGGACAATCCGGGATCGATAAAACTGTTACCCCGGTTACACCGGTTTTTGATCCGGCATCCAATATCATAAATGTTCCGATCATCGGAGCAATAGATCTTAATGTTCAATCGCTTACTATCAGCACCCTTTTGATTTCATTTGTGGATGGGGTAAATCCATGTTCAATCTGGGTTCTATCCATGCTGATGGCATTGGTGATCCACACTGGTTCACGGAAGAAAATCCTAATCATCGGGCTGATTTTCCTCACCGTAACTGCTGGTATTTATGCAATGTTTATTGCCGGCCTTTTCAGTGTATTGAAGATCATCAGCTTTGTAGGTTGGATCCAGGTCATTGTTGCCCTGGTCGCATTTGTGTTTGCGATTGTTAATATTAAGGATTATTTTTGGTATAAAGAAGGCATCTCATTCACGATCTCGGACAAAAATAAAAGCGGCATATTGAAGAAAATGCGTAATGTTTTGTCTTCCACGGACAATATATGGAGCCTGTCGGGTGCGACAATTGTATTAGCTGCCGGCGTCTCCCTTGTTGAATTTTCATGTACAGCGGGGTTTCCTGTATTATGGACAAATCTATTAACTGCACACAACGTCTCCACATCTACTTTCATTTTGTTACTTATCCTTTATATGGTCATTTACCAACTGGATGAAATGGCAATATTTGGGACGGTTGTTATCACTTTAAAAGCCAGTAAGTTGGAAGAAAAACATGGAAGAATCCTCAAGCTTATTGGTGGTTCATTGATGCTTACTCTTTCGATTGTGATGTTGATCAATCCCAGAATAATGAATGATCTTTCCAGTTCGTTACTCATATTTGGAATCGCATTTGGCTTCGCGATATTAGTTTTATTCTTGCACCGCTACCTTCTTCCAAAATTTGGAATTCGGATTGGTTCCGAGATGAACACTAAAAAGAATAGAAAAAAAGCCTATCATAAGCCAACTTCTTAATTTCGTTTCTCTACTGAACCGATTAATAACTTAATTGGAAATGGAAGGAAAAACTATGAATTCCAGAGAGAGAGTAATTTGTGCCCTCCACCATAAAGAACCGGATAAAATTCCATTTGATTTTGGCGGGACCGCATTAACCAGTATAAGCAGGTTTAATTACAACAATTTTCGCGCGGCATTAGGTTTGCCTGAGGTCGACCCAAAGATAATGGATATATTCCAACAGAATGTCCTCATAGATGAGGATATGTTTTCCTTGTTGGAAAGCGATGTCCGTCCTGTTTTACCTGAAAGTCCAGATGGATTTATGTATGATTTGCAAAAATCGCCGGACGGTTATTCAAGCATCGTGGACGAATGGGGAATTGGTTGGAAGAAACCAATCGAAAATGGCCTTTATTTTGACATGTTTTCTCATCCCCTGAGTGGGGAGTTGTCCATAGACAGATTATCAAAATTTCCATGGCCTGATCCATCAGATCCAACCCGGTTTACCGGAATCAAAAAGAAAGCAACCCAATATGCGGAGGAAGAGAACAAAGCTGTTGCATTACATGGCTTCTGTTCCGGAGTAGTTGAAATGGCTGCCTGGTTAAGAGGATATTCATATTTTTATTTGGATATCGCTCAAAATGATACTGCGCTTGCATATTTACTGGATAAAATCGTTGAATTAAAAGAAGCATACTGGGAAGTTGCCCTAAGTGAGGCAGGCGATAATGTTGATGTTATCATTGAAGCAGATGATATGGCGGGACAATTCAATTTACTAATATCGCCTCATTCTTACAGGAAAATAGTAAAACCACGGCATAAAAAACTTTTTCAGTTCATTAAAGACAGGACTTCTGCAAAACTCTTCTTTCACTCCTGCGGAGCAATTAGACCGCTTATCCCGGACCTGATCGAAATTGGTGTGGACATATTAAATCCTGTTCAGGTGAATGCGAAAGGAATGAACTCTGCAGAATTGAAAAAAGAATATGGTGATGCAATTTCCTTCTGGGGCGGCGGAGTTGATACACAGGGGGCATTTGGAAGTTCCGATCCACAGGTTTTCCAGGTTGACAACGATGTCAAGAACCGTATAATTGATTTTAAGCCTAACGGCGGATTTATTTTTGCTACAGTGCATAACATACAGGCAAATGTTGCGGTAGAAAATATTATGGCAATGTGGAACAAGTATAAAGAGTTATGCTCATATTAAATTTCATCAGATCAGGAGTGCCGTGGATATGGAAGCCAAATTTCAACCAATTTTCGATAGTATTTTGGAAGGTAATGCAGAAGGAACAAAACTTGGGGTCAATGAAGCCCTTGCAGCAGGATTTGATCCATCCAAAATCCTCAACGAAGCAATGATCCAGGCAATGGGAGAAGTAGGCAGATTATTTGAAGAAGGTGAATATTTCGTACCAGAAATGTTAATTTCGGCACGAGCGATGCAAGCTGGACTTGCAATATTAAAGCCTCATTTGGTTTCCGGTAACTATCAACCGCTTGGGAAAGTAGTCATAGGGACAGTAAAAGGCGATTTACATGACATTGGGAAGAATCTGGTGAGTATGATGCTCGAAGGGGCTGCTTTTGAGATCATAGACTTAGGTACAGATGTTTCTTCTGAGAAGTTTATTGAAGCCATCAAGAATTCTCATGCTGACATCATTGCCATGTCTGCATTACTAACTACAACCATGTCAAATATGAAAATCACGATCGACGCTCTAAAAGCAGCAGGGATTCGAGACCAGGTAAAAGTGATGGTTGGTGGGGCTCCGCTTACCGATAACTATGCCAAAGAAATTGGAGCAGATGGTTATTCGTCGGATGCTAGCAAGGCGGTTGTTCTTGCACGATCACTTGTGAAATAACTGGAAAATTGAAGTAACAATACTGTTTGTTTGAGAATATGGGTTTTTCATGCAAAAACTCATAATAAATGGTAAATAAAAATTGTAGAGATGGATCACATATAATGTGATTAAGTTCATCCGGATGAAGGAGAGTTTTTATTAAGCCAGATATTCTGTAAACAGTTTGGAGTTTCCCCGTTTAATAGACAAGAGAAAAGCTATCCTTCAGTCTACATGAAAGGAGTATTTTTTCGCTTAAGAATACAACTAATTAAGATTAAAAATTTCTGTCATAAATTCAATTGTCTTAATGTATGATGGAAATAATGTTTTATAAGTACCAAATAAATTATACGTATTATCCTTAAAGTTATATGGTGCTAACAGCCACTGTTCTTCAAAATTGTGATGTTTTGTGTTCTTGATAACATAAGTTCTTATTGGAGAATTGGGGTTAATTTTGATATATGGATCAATAACCGCAGCTGAATTAGCATAAATAAATAGGGATGGCTTTTCCATTCCCGTAAAAAAATATTCACTTAGAATCCCGGTATCAAAAAATACGCAAGCTTTTATATTAGGATCATGTGCGCACATATTCCCTGCAGTATATCCACCTAGTGAATGTCCAATTACACCGATATTCGTAAAATCAAATTTCCCAAATAAATCGCTGGTTATATCATTGTTTTTTTCTGCCAAATAATCTATAACACAGTTATTATCTGCTTCCCACTGGTCCACAATCACCTTCCACCAATATAATTGACTAAAATATGCTTTATCAGCATCGTATGTGCTTACTCCGTTCTTCCTCCAATTATCATATTGATATTTAAGCTCTGATGCCTGAGTAAGAGCCAAGTCAAATGCTTCATATATATATTTAGTTTTAGGGGTTATAAAACTACCATCATTATAGTTAATTACTGTCCCATATGGATGACCGACGCTGATTACTATAAACCCTTGACTTGCAAGTTCTTCCAGTAATAACGAATTTTGCCCAATTACGGAAAATAATGAACCATTATATAGAATAATTGGATATTTTTTTTCTTTTTTTGATATCTCAGCATCTAAATATGAATTACTATCATAGAAATTTAATGGAAGAAATGCCAGAGATAATAGATTATTACTTTTACCTTGTCCAAATTTTATAAGTCTAACAATTTCTTCTTTACTAATGGCATATCGATCTTTATTTTTTGCTAGTTCTGATGGATACCATATTTTTATAACTAATTTGTAAGTTGTAGGTTTGCTATAATTTTCATTTACTGGAATTATTATGTTATCTTTGCATACATTTGGACCAATAGTAAAATCTCTTGTACCAACTACGTTTTTCCAAGAGTGCTTGGGAAGAATTGGTATAGGGAAAAATATGAACGCTAATATAGTCAATAAAATAGCTGTAAAACTGGAAAGAGTTAATATTAGTTTCCCATGATGGTTAATTATTTTTGGATAGATTTTGTTACTTCTATTAATGAATAATACCAACAATAATAGTGCTAAAAGTAATACAAAGGTGATCTGCCAAAGGTATTTATTAACAGAAAGCAAATATACTATTAAACCGAAAATAAACAAGTTTACATAAAAAAGTAATCTATTATTGGTTTCTATTTTTAGGGTGAATATCAAATCAACAATTATTAAAATTAATAGAAAAGTAATTATTACTATCATAAAATCCTTAATTTTGAATATATTGCCATAATTTTCTATATTATTACTGATTCATAATTAAGGTATATTTTGAGCTGAATAGTAGATTAAAGGGTCAGTATTTGGAAATAAAATTAGGTCAGGCGCAAAGAATTTTTCTGCTCTATCTCCTATATATGCTGTTTGAAATTCGCCGATTAATATTACTTCCATCCGATTTGGAAAATATTCAGGAATAATCTTTGTGGAATAAATTGAATCGAATATACCGCCTGAATATAAGACTTGAAATCCAATCCGATCAAATTGTTGTTTTGAATAAGCTACCCAAGCAGAACCAGGTTCTCCCTGGCCAGCAAAATAAAATCTGGGGTAAAGTTCTTTTCCATGGATAATCCTTTTAGCCGGATTATCAATTAATTGATCAACATACGTTGATAATTGGGGATTTACTTGAACAATATTATTGATTTCTGTAACAGATACAGTTTTTATCTGCTCCGGAAAAATTGCTTCAGTAATTGGAATTAAGCTACTTATAAAAACAAAAAAACTAACAAAAAAAATATTTTTTCCTATACTGTCTCTCCATTTTGGGATATGGAGATTATTAGTTGTACTCATCATTATGCTCTTGGGTTTAATGAGCGTATATACTGATATAAGAATATAGAATAGACCGATTGAGAAGTAGGTGTAACCTACCCAATCAACAGGAAGATTGTACCTTCCTCCAGAATTTCTTGCCAAACCATTGCTAAGGTTATATGCAATAAATAGAAAAAGAGGAATTAAACCAGAAAAACCATTCCTTTTAACTACTTGGATAATTCCAAATGTAATTATGATCACAATAATAAGTATTCCAAAAATTTCTGACGGACTCAATGATAATTTAAGCGCGCTCCACCAGTCAGAATACTTGTAAAGGTATTCAAGGGTATTTCCATTTAAAATGGGTGGTATTACAAGGAGAGTACAGATTACATTTCTCATAAAATGATTTGAGAGAAATGTAATAAAGAAAGTAGGAGACTTAAGGATGGAAGTGGTTATGGATACCAATAGATTATTGCTACCTTCATTTTCGGTTTCAGCTTGAGGTAAGTCGGTGGAATAGCGAGAGGCAACAAAATCAGTTTGTGCTTTCTGGTCAAAAATGAATTGACCAGTTAAAAAATAGTTTCGAATCAGCCATGGTGCGATTGTGAGAGAAAGTGAAAGTATTATTAATCCTGAGTACTTTAACCACGAAAGGCGTGAATAAGTACGATATTTGAATATTGCAAATATAACAATAAACGGTAGGAGGATAATTGATTGGGTTCGAACGAGGGTCATCAAACCCATCATTCCACCTATAAGAATGGGATAATGCTTTTGATGATTATCGGCTTTTACCCATTTTATGATTAGTAACGTGAGTATTAAGAAAGTTAATAGTGCGGGTAAGTCTGATAGTATTAATTTGGTATTTGAAACGGGTATATATGGGGTTGATTGAATGGCATCATACTCCCTGAATATTGATAGTAACGCAAGTGAAATCCCCAGGGATCTTCCATATAGGTTTTTACCAATTAAGAATAGAAGTATTGGAATGATAGCAAGGACAAGAGATCTGTATTGTTATTATTCGTGAATAATTTCCAGAGGCCATTGCGAAAATATAAACTAATTCGGTTATGAACAATGGACGTGGGACAACTGTTGAGCCAAATATACCATAACCTGACAACACACTTTCAGCAGACAAACTATAAAAAAGGGCATCTGAGTAAGGATAAACCTCCATGTTTGGTGGTCGAACGAGGGGAGCAGTATAAGCCTTTTGTAAAGGTAAGCTTAACCATGAGGTAATTGCAATAATAAAAATCCCTAGAACCAGTAGTAGATCTATATACTTATGCTTCTTAAAAATTTCAAAATTTGATTCAAATATCACATAGATTAACCCGATAAATACCGAAAAAATTATTTGCCAGGTTAATAATGGAGAACCTAATTGTCTCCAGCTTATTGGATCAGGCTGATTCCCTATTCCAGACAGAATTATGATAATGAAAAAGAGAAATGTTAATATGAAAATGATCGAAATACGAGATTTAACAATAACTTTAAAGGAAGGTTGTATGCTTGTGTGGTTGCGATATAAATACAATGTAACAACAATCTCAATGATTGATAATGAAATAAATAGGATTACAGGTAGTAACCGATCATAATAAACAAGGTATTCATACTGGATTAGATTTTTAGGAATGCTATAAAGAACAAGGATAGATAATAAAATGACGAAAAGGAAAATTACGATTACTGAAAGATAATTCCCATTAACAAAAGTTGTTACAATTCGGTTAATCTTTTCCTTTGCCTTGTTTTGGATTATGAATATTCCAATCAGTAAAGCTGTAATAAGGAAAAAGATGAGAATTAATATCAGCCTTTGTTTTGAATACCATAAGAAATAGTTATTCTTTGCTTCACTAATATCGAATAATAAAAAGAATAATAATGCAAGGCTTTGTAAGGCGAGGATAATATTTAGGTATTTAATTAAATCCTTTGAAGGGTGTTCATTCAAATCCATTATCTCCTCCGAATATTGCTAGTTTCATTTTAACATATACTTTGATAACCACTCTCCAGATACAAACACCGAAAACATTGTAAATAGAAGTAATAATGGCACGCTATTATCATTTGCTTGACATTCCACTATCCGAAGGGTAAAATCTATCCACCCTTGAATAAGGGGCCTGTAGCGCAGTTGGGAGCGCGCTTCAATCGCACTGAAGAGGTCGAGGGTTCGAATCCCTCCAGGTCCACTGCAGTGCAATACAAAAGAAAATTGGGCCCATAGCGCAGTTGGGAGCGCGTCTCAATGGCATTGAGAAGGTCGAGAGTTCGAATCTCTCTGGGTCCACTGAAAGCCAGAACAGGAGTAGTATGTCATCCGGCAGAGAATCAAGAGCAAAGGTGAAATCTTGATAATGTGTAACGGAGCACGAAATGGCAGAACTCGCCTGTTGCTCAAATGAGCAAGCTGTGCTGGTGAAAAAAGTAGTCAGCACCGGGAATGCCCGTTATAGCAGCCTGAGTGGTCCGCGAGAGCGGGCAAACAGGGTGGTACCGCGGATAATCTCCGTCCCTGAATGGACGGGGATTTTTGTTTTACATTAATAATATATAGTTATCAAAGCGTAATATCCATTTAGGTAATTTCCAGATCAAGGATCACTTAAATGATTGTAAAGGAGTACGAATGACCGAACCATTTGAAACTAATTTTTATAATCCAGGAGAAATCGAACCTCGCTGGCAAAAGAAATGGGAAGCCGATGGTCTTTACGATTCCAATATCAATCCGAATAAACAAAAATATTATGCCCTGACAATGCTACCTTATCCATCGGGTGATCTGCACATTGGACACTGGTACGCCATGATGCCCCCTGATGCCCGAGCCCGGTATAAAAGAATGCAGGGATTCAATGTCCTCTTCCCAATGGGTTTCGATTCATTCGGCCTTCCGGCTGAGAATGCAGCCATAAAGAGGAATATCCATCCAAAAACGTGGACCTATGCCAACATTGAAAAGATGCGTACCCAGTTTAAAACAATGGGCGCCATGTTTGACTGGCGGCGTGAAGCGATCAGCTCTGACCCGGCTTACTACAAGTGGACACAATGGTTTTTTCTGCAGTTCTTCAAAAATGATCTGGCCTATCGAAAGATGTCACCAGTCGACTGGTGCCCGAACTGCAATACCACCCTGGCCAGGGAACAGGTGTGGGGGGATGATCGACATTGTGAACGCTGTGGAACTCCTGTTATTAAAAAGAATCTGGATCAATGGTTCTTCCGGACAACCAGGTTTGCGGATGAATTATTGGATTTTTCAAAAATTGATTGGGCAGAACGGGTAAGGACCCTTGAAACCAACTGGATCGGTAAATCGGAAGGCGCCCTGGTGAAATTTAAAACACAATCAGGCGATCAGATTGAAGTTTTTACAACCCGCCCGGATACACTCTGGGGTGTAACATTTATGGTGCTCGCTCCAGAGCACCCACTTGTCAAAAAAATAACGACGACACAGCAACGAAACCAGGTCAATGAATACATCCAACAATCATTAAGACAGTCAGACATTCAGCGTGAAGCTACTGACAAGGAAAAGACAGGAGTCTTCACCGGTGGATATGCGATCAATCCCATGAATGGGGAAAAAGTGCAGGTTTGGATAGCCGATTATGTCTTGATGACATATGGTACCGGGGCAATTATGGCTGTCCCGGCACATGATCAACGGGATTTTGAATTCGCCCGCAAGTTTGGACTATCCATTAAAGTTGTCATTCAACCTGAAGGAGTACCACAGATCAAAGTCGAAGAAATGGAATCAGCGGTTCCGGCTGCCGGGATAATGGTCAATTCAGGAAAGCTGACAGGAACACCTGCTGATCTAGCCATCAAAAAAGCCATCCACTATGTGGAGCAACTGGGTGTTGGCAAAGCATCCACCAATTACAGGTTACGCGACTGGTTAATTTCCAGGCAGCGTTACTGGGGAGCTCCAATTCCGATCGTTTACTGCGAAAATTGTGGAATAGTAGCCGAGGAAGAATCACAACTTCCAATTTTGCTGCCGGACGATGTGGAATGGAAGCCAACTGGAGAAAGTCCATTAAAATTGCATCCTACCTGGAAAGATACGATCTGCCCGAACTGTGGTGGTGTAGCAGAACGCGAAACTGATACCATGGATACATTTATGTGCAGCTCCTGGTATCATCTGCGCTATTTATCTCCAAAATACACAGAAGGACCATTTGATCCAAAGGAATACGCATACTGGATGCCGGTGGATATTTACACAGGTGGCATAGAGCATGCGAATATGCACCTCATCTATACTCGTTTCTTTCATAAAGCGTTACATTCCCTGGGGATATTGCCTGATACCGAGCCGATGCTAGTCTTGAGAAACCAGGGAATGGTTTTAGGTGAAGACTCGGAAAAAATGAGTAAAAGTAAAGGTAATGTGATCGCTCCAGATAAACTGGTCGCACAATATGGAGCAGACACAGTAAGAGCATATTTGATGTTCTTCACAAGGTGGGACCAGGGTGGTCCCTGGTCGAGTACAGGAATCGAAGGCACAGCCCGTTGGGTGCGCAGGGTTTGGGCACTATACAATGACCCGGCTCCAAAAGGAATGGCATCCAAAGAGCTTTTACGTGATTTACGTCGAAAGCTACACCAGACCCTCGCATCTGTGACCAGGGATTTTGAGCAACTGGAATTCAATACGGTCATCTCAGCATTGATGGAATTGATGAATGAAATGGTCAAGGCCAAACAAGCAGGTGCTTCAGCAACCCCGGAATGGAAAGAAGTTCTTGAAATTTATTCTCTGATGCTGGCACCAGTGACACCTCACCTGGCTGAGGAACTATGGAAAAAAATGGGAAAACCGTATTCCATACATCAACAATCCTGGCCAAAAGTGGACCTGATTGCAGCAGCAGAAGAAGAGCTCACGCTAGTCATCCAAGTAAATGGAAAACTTCGGGACAGGATCACTGTGCCCATCAACATCACTGATGAAGAGGCGAAGAAGAAGGCATTGGAAAGTGAGTCGGTGCAAAAGCTGCTAGATGGAAAAGCTCCCAGGCAGGTAATCGTTGTTCCTAAGCGATTGGTAAATATAGTAATATAAGTTTCGATTACTGGATTTGATTCATATACAAAAAGCAGGTTTTATCCTGCTTTTTTGTTTACTTACCTTGTTTGCTATAATGATAATTAGCTTCAAATGGAGGTCAAAATGGGAAAAGTATTCAGGAAATTGATGTGCATATTCTTAACGATTGGAATCCTCATCACTACCTCGATTGTAACAGTTGTTCATGCTGATGTTGCACCGCCTGACCAACCCACTGGGGCAAACCTCGTACCAGGTAAAGAAACGACCAACGTGAGGATGATGTCTGAGGTGGTTGTAATTGATGTTCAGCCTGATTTATTACCTGAAACGCAAAATGCCTGGGGTGTCAGTGATTGGGCAAAAGTGACCGCAAGTTTTCATATGCAAAATACTGGAACGAAGATAGAAAAAATGGATGTACGCTTCCCATTAATGATTCCTTCCGGATCGGGTGACGGATTTGGAAATCAGCCTGAGTTGGAGGGTTTTCGATGTAGAAGTGGATGGTAAGTTCCTGGATTACAAGGAGACAACAACAGATAATCCTAAGTGATTACGATCAAACCCCATTAAAATGGGCTGTCTTTCCAGTTACTTTTATTCCAGACAAAGAGACAAATATCGTAGTAACATACCAGGTAAAAGCAACAGGGTATTCACCTTTCGCTGAATTTGGATATATCCTCGAGACAGGCGCAGGATGGAAAGACACCATCGGAGACGGAAGGATTGTTGTAAGACTTCCGTATGAGGCAAATGCTGAGAATTTTCTCATTGATGATGCAACAAAAGATTTTATCTTTACGGGCAACGATGCTGTTTATTCTTTTACAAACCTTGAACCCACACCCGAATCAAATATCCATGTGACCCTGGTAGAACCTGTGATCTGGTCCCAGGTTGTTGCGGGCAGGCAGTCTGTAAAAGATGATCCGATGAATGGACAATCGTGGGGGGAACTGGCGGAAGCATTAGGAAAATCCATTTCATACTCCAAACCCTGGATTCGGGAAGATGCGGCAGGAGCAAAACTATTTGATGAGAGCCTGACTGCTTATGACCAGGCAGTAAAATTAGCACCGGATCAGTTTATTTGGCATAACGGATATGCTAATTTGATCTGGCAATCGGAATATTACAATTCTGACCCGGATATGACCCTGATCCAAAAAATGCTTATTCAATATTCAGCGGCTTGGTCAATTGACCCGAAAAATGAGGACCTCTATTATCAACTGAAGAATATATCAGAAACCCATCCAGAGTGGATTGAAAGTAATGATAACGGGTTCATATTTCCAACAGTTCCCCATGATGAAATAGTTATGGATTCAGAAACAGTAGTACCAGAAATAACCGGTACAGAGATCCAGACGTTGGAATCTACGGAGCAACCGGAATTATTACCAACAGATACGAATGAAACACAAAGCGGCAGCGGTGGAGGAGGAAAATCCAATTCTTGTTGTCCTTCCATCGCTTTACCCCTGGCGGGAGTTCTTATGGTAAGTATGGTGCAAATAAAAAGGAAAAAGGTGAGCTAAAGTGCGTATAAGTGAACTCAATTGGATGGATGTTGAAGAATATTTAAAAAACGAAGACAGGGTCATTGTTGTTTTAGGGGCATGTGAACAGCATGGTTATTTAAGTCTACAGACCGATACGAAAATCCCTCTGGCATTGGCTGATGCTGCTTCAGCAAGAACGAATGTGATCATCGCACCGGAAATAACGGTCGGTGTTTCTCCATATTTTCTAAGTTACCCGGGTACGATCAGCATCCGAAGCGAAATCTATATCCAATTCGTTGCAGATATCCTTGGTTCTCTACATCAAGCATGGATTCAGGCGAATTCTTATACTTAATGGACATAGCGGAAATAATATTGTGAGGACAAAACTTGTTGAGTTGGCAAATTCGCTTCCTGAGCTGAAGTTTAGCTGGTATTCCTGGTGGGAATCAAATGGTGTTCAGAATCTGGCACAAAAGTATCACCTAACTCCTGAACATGCCAGTTGGATGGAAGCTTTCCCGTTTACACGAGTTGCTGATCTTCCTGTTGGAGAAAAACCAGGTGTATCTTTCACCGGGGTTCTTAATGCAGCTGAGACCAGAGCCAAATATGGAGACGGATCGTTTGGTGGCGAATACCAGGTGGATGATGCGATCATGCAGGAGTTATTTGATATCTGCCTGCTGGATGTCATCAATTTGCTCAACTTTGAAAGATGATCATGTCACTTCCCATTAAGCATTATTTGATGGAAACTGCATGGCTTAGATTACATTAATTGGACATTTTTTGTTTATCTCGATTTATCAAAACTACTTCCAATGTGGTCCAATATCATTGATCTGCTGCTGCAAATGTTTTTATATCCGACAATACGATGGTTGTAAAATAAAAGTCTTAATTGTATTATGGGGGTAAACCTTACAGTAATTTTACAAGATGGATACTGATCTGAAAATTTATGGAAGAGACTATAATATTAACTAAAACATAGCAACTTCATAGGTGTTGAAATGCGCCGGAATATCCATTTACTGGTTATTGCACTGTTGAGCTTAAGTTTGATTAGCCAGACATACCGGCAATCTACCCGTGTAATACGAGTAGGTGTTTACGAGAATGCCCCCAAAATATATACAAATACAGATGGTACGGTGGCGGGTTTTTGGCCTGACCTTATCCAGTACATTGCCCAGAAAGAGGGTTGGAAGATTATCTGGGTCCATGGGACTTGGGAAGAAAGTCTTGCCAGATTACAGGCAAATGAAATTGATATTATGCCTGACGTTGCTTGGACCTCCGAGAGAGCTAAACTATTTGGATATTCGACTGAAACTGTGCTGGTAAGTTGGTCAAGATTGTATGTACCTGAAGGTTCTTCCATTCAGACCATTCTTGATCTGGCTGGAAAAAAAGTTGCCGGGTTGGCGGGAAGCGTAAACTTTGATGGTCCTGAAGGAATAAAAGAACTTGCTGCAAAATTTGATGTTCACTGCACATTCATTGGAAAAGATAGTTATACCGAAGTATTTGAAGCATTAATTAATAAGGAAGTTGATGCAGGTATTACGAATAAAGACTTTGGTGACCTCAACGAACATAAATATAATGTAATAAGAACCCCGGTAATAATACAACCAACAAGCATTCAATTTGCATTCTCCAAGGATGGCACCATAACCCCTTATTTAATAGAGACTATTGATACGGACCTGATAATCCTAAAAGCAGATTCGAATTCTATTTTTTATATAGCACTTGATCAATACTTTGGACAAAAAACAGAAAAGTCTATTATTGAAATAATTCCTCCCTGGGTGTACACAATTCTCCTGATCGGTGGTGGAATAATTCTTTTCCTGCTTGCAGTTAGCGTAACAGCGCGTGGTGAAGTTCAACGTCAAACCGCTGAACTTCGTACCAGTGAATCCCGCAACCGAGCTTTATTGGAAAACATACCAGACCTGATTTTCAGGTTGAGCGGTGAAGGGGTTTTCCTGGATTACCACTCTGCTGTTGAATCCAGATTTTATGTACAGCCTCAGGAATTTTTAGGCAAGACGATTAGGGATGTACTGCCACCGGGAATCGCAGAGGTTACAGTTAGTAAAATCAAAAAAGTCCTTGAAACCAATGAGATTCAGATGTTTGAATACCAGCTTCCAGTTGATGGTGAATTAAGGGATTTTGAAGCCCGTTACACAGCGAGTGGTACAGATGAAGTGACTGCCATAATACGGGACACAACGAACACAAAAAAAGCGGAAAGAGAATTGCGAGAAAGTGAAAAACGGTATGAAACTTTAGCCAGGGTCTCTCCAGTCGGCATATTTTATACTGACACCTCAGGGTACACCACTTATGTTAATCCAACCTGGTGCCAAATCTCCGGATTATCTGCTGAAAAAGGACTAGGCGAAGGGTGGCTTAATGCTGTTTTTCCTGATGATAGAAAGACAGTCCAGGAGAATTGGAATAGATCCACCCACTTACACATAATATCAAGCGCGGATTACCGTTTCGTTCATCCAGATGGATCAGTAGTGTGGGTGATCGGTCAAGCAGTTCCAGAAATTGATAGTATCGGTCAAGTAGTAGGATACGTTGGTACTATCACCGATATCACAGAGCGCAAGCAAGTGGAAGCCGCTCTACAACGCTCGGTTGCTTCGGAACGTGCAGCCCTCATTGTAGCGAAGACGATCCAGGATGCGAATTTGGCATTATCACGTTCTCTTGACCTTGATGAAATACTGCAAGTACTGCTTGACCATTTACGAACAATTGTCCCATTCGATAGTGCCAGTGTAATGCTGTTGGAAAATAAAAACCAATTGACCGTTTCAGCATTGCGTGGAAGCACCGAATTGAAGGATCTTGGACAATTACAACCAATCCAATTTAATACAGACAATTTTCCTGCCTTCAAAAAAGTTGTCGATTATATGCACAGTATTGTTATTGAGAATACGGGACAGTATGAGAATTGGAAGTATCCATTTTCGATGGAAAAAGTCATTAGCTGGATGGGTGTTCCCCTGATAGCCGGTGGTCAGATCCTAGGATTGTATTCATTATGTAAAACTACTGAGAGCTTTTTTACCCTGGAATACCAGGAATTAGGAGAAGCCTTTGCAGCACAGGCTGCAATTGCAATTCAAAATGCGAAATTGCATAAAGCATTACAGGATCATGCACAAAAATTAGAGCATCGGGTTGTTGAACGAACGGTTGAATTGGCAAATCGTGTGTCTGAAGTCGAATCTCTAAATAGCTCAATGATTTCTCTCAATGATGAACTGAAAGCAGCTGTCGTTAGGGCAGAAAGCGCTGATAAATTAAAATCAGCATTCCTTGCGACGATGTCTCACGAATTGCGGACACCCCTGAACTCGATCATTGGATTTACAGGGATCTTACTCCAAAAACTTGTCGGTCCATTGAGTGAGGAACAAGAAAAACAACTGAACATGGTTCAGGGTAGTGCTCGCCATTTGCTTGAACTGATTAATGATGTCCTCGATATCTCCAAAATTGAAGCAGGGCAAATCGATGTCATTTCAGAAGGTTTTATGATGGAAAATGCGATCCAAAAAAGTGTGGAAAAAATTATACCCATGGCGGATAAGAAAGGATTGAAGTTGATACGCACGATAGATCCTGTAAGTATAGAAATGTTCACTGACCGGCGCCGGGTGGAACAGATTCTTATTAATTTATTAACAAATGCGGTGAAATTTACAGATACCGGTGATGTCCATCTTGAGACCCATATAGAGAATAATTATGTTGTGACACGGGTTATTGATACAGGCATAGGAATAAAACCGGTGGATATGGCAACCTTATTTCAGCCTTTTCAACAAATAGATACCGGGATCACCCGTCAATATGAAGGCACCGGGCTTGGTCTTTCCATTTGTAAGCGATTGGTGGAGCTACTAGGCGGGAAAATATGGGTGGAAAGTGAATGGGGAAAAGGGAGTACATTCATTTTTACATTACCGTTCATAAGGGAATAGACATGAAAGCCAAAATCCTTGTAATTGAAGACAACGAACAAAATATGTACCTGGTAACCTTTATTCTAGAAAAGCATGGTTACCAGGTAATTCAATCAACCAATGGTATCGAAGGGATCTCAGTAGCAAGTAAGCAAAAACCCGATTTGATCTTGTTGGATATTCAACTTCCTATGATGGACGGATACACGGTTGCGCGTGAGCTGAGGAAAAAGGTTGAATTAGAAAAGACTCCGATCATTGCTGTAACATCATATGCCATGTCTGGTGACCGTGAGAGTGCACTGAAAGCCGGATGTTCGGGTTATATCGAAAAACCGATCAACCCTGAAACTTTTATCACTCAGATCGAACAATATCTATTAATTGAGTAGAAATGAGGACGCAAATGAAAAAATTACTAATCGTCGATGACCTCCCTCAAAACTTATATATGCTTGAAATATTGCTTAAATCCAATGGTTATGAAGTGGAACAGGCTTCAAATGGTATCGAAGCCCTGGATGTAGCGCGAAAAAACCCTCCTGAAATGGTTATTTCAGATATTCTGATGCCGGGTATGGATGGATTTAGCTTATGCCGTGCATGGAAGTCTGATGAACATTTGAAGAATATTCCGTTTATCTATTACACGGCTACTTATACCGACCCTAAAGATGAGAAATTTGCCATGAGTCTGGGTGCAGAACGCTTTATTGTTAAACCTATGGAACCGGATGCATTCCTGGCAGTCATAAAAGAAATAATCCATAGTCATGAATCAAAACAACTTGTAATGCATCAAGCTGTAATTGAAACGGAAGATGTATTCTTCAAAGAATACAATGAAACTCTAATACGTAAGCTGGAAGACAAAATGGTGAAGTTGCAGCGATACAACAAGAGACTGGCCTCTCTTTACCAGGCGAGCTGTGATCTGCATACAACGAAACCATCTGCTGAATTGATCAATATCGTCCTACAAGATATCGTCGAAACGGCTGGCTACCAGGAAGTAAATTATTTTCACTTTGATGAAAACCAAAATAAGTTATTTTTACTGGCTGGAATTGGATTCTCGGATAATACTCTGGCGAATTTCAAGGATAAGCTTGTTTTCAAATTAGGTGAAAAAATGGGTCTGGTTGGGTGGGTTGCTCAGACAATGCAAACTTACAGAGTGGCTGACACCTCCAAAGAACTCAATTGGATCGCTTTAGATCTGAAAATAAAATCAGCTTTGTTTACGCCATTAACATTTGAAAATAAGCTAATTGCCGTGCTCGCATTATTTAGCCGTGAAAAAAACGCATTTAGTGAAGAAGATGAGCATGATATTGCAGTCCTGGCGAATAGCCTGGCCATTGCAATTGAAAACAATAGAAACCAGGAAAATGTCAGAAAGCAACTGACCAGAGTCTCAACTCTTCATAATATTGATATAGCAATCAATAGCAGTATGGATATGCATACAACTCTCAATATTTTGCTAGACCATGTTACAAACCAACTCAAAATTGATGCCGCAGATGTGGTTTTATATAATTTCAATTCACCAAATTTGGAATTTGCTGCTGGTAAAGGTTTTTACTCGATCAATCATGATAGCAAAATATTTAATATCCAAAAGAGTCTGGCAGGAAAAGTGGTTGTCGAACGCCGAATAATCACTGTGGATGGGTCGACAGATTTAACCGTTCCCCCAGACTTCACGTCAGTTTGGGCTGCTGAGGGATTTAGTACCTATTTTGGAGTGCCATTAATAGCTAAGGGGAAAGTTGTGGGCGTATTGGAAATTTTTCATCGAAGTAAATTGGAACCGGATTCTGATTGGATGGATTATTTAAAAACCCTTGCCGGTCAAGCTGCCATAATAATCGATAATGCAAAAATGTTTGATGGCTTACAGCATTCCAATATTGAATTGAGGTTAGCTTACGATGCCACAATTGAAGGGTGGTCACGGGCAATGGATTTACGAGACAAAGAGACTGAAGGTCATACTCAGCGTGTAACTGAAATGTCAGTCCGCCTTGCGCAAGCCATACAGATAGCGAATGATCAGATCATACACATTAGGCGAGGATCATTATTACACGACATTGGCAAGATGGGTGTCCCGGATTCAATTTTATTAAAACCCGGATCACTTACCGATGATGAATGGGTAGTAATGAGAAAACATCCTCAACTCGCATATGATATGCTGTTACCGATCGATTATTTGTTTCCTGCTTTGGATATTCCATATTGTCACCATGAAAAGTGGGATGGAACAGGCTACCCGCGTGGATTAGTTGGTAAACAAATCCCCCTGGCTGCCAGATTATTTGCAATAATTGATGTTTGGGATGCATTGAGTTCCGATCGTCCTTATCGAAAAGGCTGGAGTAAGGAAGAAGTGGAGAAGTATATTAGAGATCAATCAGGGTTTCATTTTGAGCCGATTATTGTTGAAAAATTTTATAGTATGGTGTTACAAACTTAGGTTCAGGAAATAATAGTTTTACTAATCCTCAAAGCTAAGAGGCTGGAATATATAGCTTTAATGTATCAGCGAGTTTTCGGGTGTTAATAAGATAATCAACGGTGATTCTTTATTCAGGAAAAATCTTTAACCTGGCAAGAGAGAAATATAAGGACGCAACAGGCATTTGAAACCTGCCAGATTAGGTATTGACTTGCGGAGAAACATTTGCTAAACTAATATTATGCAAATGTTTGCATAATAATTGAATAATGAGAGCAATTTTTAATTTCTGATCATAAGAAAAGTCATCAATCTTGAGGTGAGTAATAATGGGAATTTTTGCTGACAGAATTGCTACTGCACGTCATCGTTTATCCTATATTCCTGAAGCCGTAGTCTTGATAAGTTTTTTATTCCTTTTTATTTTTTTTAGTATCTTTGCCCCACATTTTTTAACCCCACTCGCAATTGGAAACATCCTAACCTTCGCTAGCATCACAGGCATCATAGTGATTGGTGTTGGCATGTTGATGGTTTCGGGGGAATTTGATCTCTCTGTTGGATCAAATTTTGCCTTGGCAAGTTATGTATTGGCAATTAGCCTTAATTCCGGGCTACCGGTCATTTTAGGAATCCTGTTAGCCCTCATCATTAGTACATTCCTTGGATTTGTAAATGGCATAATTGTTACGCGAACGAATATTCCTTCATTCATTGCTACATTAGGAACAATGCTGGCTTACCGAGGTATAGTTCGTGCTGTCGGGGGAGGCAGCTTTGCATCTTACAGAGGACCGGACATTCCAATATTTAAAATTCTAAATGGCGACTTCACATTACTAAATAATATATTTCATGTGCAAGCATTCAGGACAGACATCATCTGGTTTATTTTATTAGCAATCATTTTTATTATCATCCTAATGCGAACTCGATTTGGAAACTGGGTTTTTGCTGTGGGTGGTTTACCGGGTGCAGCACTGGCTCAAGGTGTAAACGTGAATTATGTAAAAGTGATGTGCTTCACGATCACCGGGTTTTTGGTTGCGATTGCTAGTATTCTTCAATTTTCATACAGGTTAAGTGTCGATCCTTTACGTGGTGACGGTATTGAAATGATTGCGGTTGCTGCGAGTGCAATTGGTGGAATAAGGTTAACCGGTGGGTTTGGAACAATCCTGGGTGCTGTTCTTGGTGCTTTCTTATTGCAGATGCTGGATCAAGGATTGGTACTCATGAGCATTCCCATCCAAGTATTTCAGGCATGTATTGGCCTGATTATTATTATTTCTGTTATCAGCAATACATACCTTGGGAAGAGTAGTTAAGATAAATTAACCAGAATTAGAATAATAGGAGGTGATTGAAAAGAAAAATAGACAGTAATTCGGTATGGAGTTAACAAGAAAGAACGTATATTGATTTTTTTTGTAACTTTTCGAGGAGGAAGAAACATGAAAAAACTAAATATTTTGTTAGCATTGGTAGTCGTCATGTCTTTAATGCTCGCTGCCTGTCAACCACCAGCTGCCACTACAGCTCCGGCTGCACCTGCTGAACCTGCTGCACCAGCTGAGCCTGCTGCTCCTGCGGAACCCGCTGCACCTGCAGCCCCTGCTGCTCCAGCTGAACCCGCCGCTGATAAACCATTAAAATTCATTATGGTTCAACATGCACTTTGTGCCTGGGATTCATTCTGGTGCACCGTTGAAGACGGTATAAAAACAGCAGCAAAACAGATGGGTGCTGACGTTACTATTCTTGGACCAGATAAATTTGATCTGGAAAAGACAGCCTCTCTGATCGATCAGGCTGTTGCTGCTCAGCCAGATGGAATTGGTTTGACAGTTACCGATGCGGTACTTTTTAAAGAGCCGATCATGAAAGCACTTGCTGCTGGAATCCCGGTTATCGCATACAACGCCGGGAAAGGTCCAATTGGCGATGGTATCCCTTATATGACCTTCCTGGGAATGGATGAAACTGAAGGCGGCCTCCAAAGCGGAAGCCGAATGATTGCTGCAGGTGCTACCCGTGGCGTTTGTATCAACCACCAGGTAGGACATGCTGGTTTGGATGCCCGTTGTAAAGGATTTGTGAAGGCATTTGAAGATAAGGGACTTAAAGCTGAGGTACTTGGTGTAAAAGGTGAAGATGCAGCACAGGCTCAAACCACCATCGGTGATTTCTACACTGCCAATCAAGACGTGGATGCATTCTTGACTCTAGGCCCATCGAGCGCAAATCCATTCTATGCCTTTGTAGAAGCCAGCGCTGTCACAAACTTCAAGCACATCACCTTTGACTTAAGCCCGGAAATCGAAGCAAAGATAAAAGATGGCACAACTATGGCTGCCATTGATCAACAACCTTTCCTTCAGGGTTTCGGCGCGGTAATGTACTTGAGCCTTAACAAGAAATATGGCATCACTCCCGCTCTTCCAGTAACAGCTACTGGACCAGGTTTTATCACTGCTGATATGCTTGGCAAGACAACACAGCCAGATAAACCAGTTAAATTGATCATGGTACAACATGCAATGTGCGCCTACGATCCATACTGGTGCGTGGTCGAAAAAGGTATGGTGGAAGCTGCAGCTCAGATGGGAGTCGAAGTTACTATTCTTGGCCCAGATAAATTCGATCTTGAAAAGACAGCTGCCCTTATTGATCAGGCAGTTGCCGCTCAACCAGATGGAATTGGCCTGGTTGTAACAGACAACGTTTTATTCAAAGCACCGATCATGAAAGCAATTGATGCTGGCATTCCAGTGGTAACTTATGACACTGGCCTTGGACCGGAAAAAGATGGTATTCCTTATTTGACCTTCTGGGGTTCTGAGGATTATGTCCAGGGTTACTATGGCGGTTTACGCATGGTGACTGAAGGCGCGACCAAAGGCGTATGTATCAACCACCAGGTTGGTCATTCTGGTTTGGATGCCCGCTGTAAAGGTTTCGTAGATGCTCTAACAGAAAAGGGTGTTCCAGCCGAAGTTTTAGGAGTAAAGGGTGAAGATGCTGCTCAGGTCCAAACGACCATCAGTGACTACTACACTGCCAATCAAGATGTCAATGCATACCTTACCCTGGGACCGAGTGGATCAGAACCATTCTATGCCTTCGTTGAAGCCTCTGGCCTTACACCAGGCAGTTTTGTTCACGCTTCATTTGATATCAGTGCATCTGGCGTGAAAGCTATCAAAGATGGCGTTACAACATTCGTGATGGATGCTCAACCTTACCTGATCGGTTATGGAACCGTAATGAATTCTGGTTCTCTTTAACCGCTACAACATCACACCAGCCACTGGTATTTCGGCAACTGGTCCAGGTTTTGTTGACAAGACAAATGTAGATATAGTTGAAAAATTAGCAGGTACATACCGCTAATTCCAGATATATATGACCGGGTGTGGTCAATCACACCCGGTCATCACTCGCAAATGCATATTCATAGGTGAAAATCTGATGAGAGCAGTTGATTCCTGGATGTCAAAAATCAGGCGAATATTTTCTGAGTCAACACTGGCTGGACCACTAGCGGTATTAATCGCAATTTTTATTTTATTATCTTTGTTTGTTCCCAAGTTCCTTAGCTTCCGATCAGTATCGGGAATCATTAATGCGGCCACCCTTACAGGTGCTCTGACAATTGGTATTGCTTTATTGATGATCTCAGGCGAGTTCGACCTTTCGGTCGGATCAACCTTGGCAGTTGGTGGGTATCTCTACGGGGGACTATCCATGGCTGGACAGCCATTTTTAGGTTTCATCCTTGCGCTTATTGTGCCCACTCTTTTAGGAGCAATAAATGGAGTAATTCTTGTGTGGACAGGTATTCCTTCATTTATTGTGACCCTGGGAACCAAGTATTTTTATAGAGGCATGCTTTGGGTGGTTACTGCTGGAACTATGTTGCAGACAATTGATCGGTTGCCAATCTATAATGTTTTTAATGGCCGCCTGGATATATTAAATAATTTGTTCAATGAATCCAATTTCCGAAATTCATTAATCTGGTTGATTTTCCTCGCAGTCATATTTCAAGTTCTCCTCGCCCGGACAAAATTTGGTAACCATGTTTTTGCTGTTGGCGGCAACGCTGGCGCTGCCTTGGGGCAAGGTGTAAACGTTAAACGAGTAAAAATTGTAAGCTTTGCGATTTCAGGATTAATGGCAGGTGTAACTGGAATCTTGCTATTCAGCCAGTATTATACAGTGCGGGTTGCATCGGGCGATGGAATGGACCTTTCTGCGATTGCTGCAGCGGTGGTTGGTGGAACGTTGATCACTGGTGGTGCGGGAAGTATATGGGGAGCACTTGTGGGTGCATTAATCATCAGCATGTTGCGGACAGGTGTTGTCTTAATGAATATTCCGTTCATCCCGGCTGATAATTTTGAGGCGATCGTCGGTGTGACAATCATTCTTGCAGCTATATTGAATAATTATCTACGTAATAGAAAATGATCAGCCCTGCATGGAATAGACCTATGGATATGGAGATAGAAAAAATGGTTGAAAAAAGAGTTGAACACAGCCGAAATTCATTAGTCTGGATGGAAAACATCTCAAGAAAATTTGGCACAATCACAGCATTGCAGGGAGTAAATTTTGGAGTTGAGAAAGGTGAGGTCAGAGCTTTACTAGGTGATAATGGCGCTGGCAAATCAACCCTAATTAAGGTTTTAATGGGCGTACATCAGCCGACTTCCGGTCAAATTTACTTTGACGGGAAACCCGTCTGGATCAATTCGCCAAAGGAGGCAAGAGAAATTGGGATTGAAGCAGTTTATCAAGATCTGGCATTAATAAATCTCATGAGTATATCGAGAAATTTCTTCCTTGGTCGGGAAATGGTAAAGAAGTACGGACCTGTGGAATTATTAAATATTAGGGGTATGGAAGATATTTGCAGGACGTCGTTGCATGATATAGGTATAGAGATACGCTCTGCGTCAGAGAGGGTTGGAAGCCTATCTGGTGGCGAACGTCAATCGATTGCCATTGGAAGAGGCGTATATTTTGGGGCAAAAGTATTAATCCTCGACGAACCTACATCTGCTTTATCGGTCGCAGAAACTCGTAAAGTTTTATCTTACATTGAAAACGCGAGAGAAAGACAATTAGCAGTTATTTTTATTACCCATAATGTTCACCATGTTTATATGGTTGCTGACAGTTATACGATCATACGGCAGGGACGTAATGTTGGGACATATTTTAAAGGAGAATTATCTGAAGACGATATAGCCGATCTGATCACAGGTGACAGAGACTCGTAATTATTAATCTGCTGAAAATTTGTAATTTTAAGCAGCCAAAGAAGATGGATTGTTATTCAGAATAGTCTGGAACAAAGACCTTCTTCAAAATAAATAAATGTATAGGAGTCTAATATGCAAAAAATTCAAGTTGGTAATGCACCATGTTCATGGGGGACACTGGAGTTTGAAGGTTTGGATGTAAATCCAATTGGATATACCCAGATGCTCAACGAGTTAGTTGAAACTGGTTATACCGCCACAGAACTCGGAGATTGGGGATTTATGCCTACAGAACCAGCAGCATTACGGAAGGAAATTGAAAGCCGTAAGTTAAAGATGTTGGGAGCGTACGTTCAATGCGCATTCAAGAAAGCAGAAGCCCATGCAGCCGGTCAGGAAGAAGTATTAAAGATTGCCCGTCTATTAGCAGCGTCCTCAGATAATAAACCCTACATCATTCTAGCCGACGACAATACCTCTGAACCAATTAGAAATTTAAATGCCGGCAGAGCAACTAAAGAAATGGGTTTGAATGCTGCACAATGGAAAGTTTTTGCCAAGGGTGTTCAGGATATCGCCAAGGCCGTTAAGGATGAAACCGGATTACCGACAATTTTCCATCATCATAGTGCCGGTTACGTTGAAGCACCCTGGGAAATTGATGCCTTCCTTGAAAACACTGATTCCAAGTTGATCAACCTGGTTTTTGATACCGGCCACTATGTTTTTGGTAGTGGAAAAGATGGGTTAGGGTCTGATGGTAACCTCGGACCCGTTTTCGATCGTTACAAAGAGAGAATTTCGTATGTTCACTTCAAGGATTGTGAGCCCAGAATAGCAGCGAAAACCCGCAGTGAAAACTGGGATTACATTAAAGCCTTAAAAAATGGATTATTCTGCGAGTTGGGTAAAGGTTGTGTAGATTTTAAAGGTGTAGTGAACTGGCTGAACAAGCAGAATTACTCCGGATATATCCTTGTTGAGCAGGATGTGTTACCTGGAATGGGAGAACCAAAGGAAAGTGCCCGTAGAAATCGTGAGTTTTTGAGATCAATTGGATTGTAAGTAAAATGGGGCTGTCTATTTTATTAAGTTCATTTTGAGATAGGTAATAGCGAAAATGAAGTAGACAGCCCTCTCCCCATTGGATTTCCAGGATAAATCTTTATGCCTTTTTCTTATCGGGTGTCCATTAAAGATATCGCCAAAGCAGCTGGAGTATCCTATTCCACAGTTTCTCGTGCTTTGCACGATAGTACCCTGATAAGTGAAGAAGTAAGACTGCAGATCCAAAAAATTGCTGGATCTATGGGTTATACACCAAATGCGTTAGCCCAAAGTCTACAATCACATCAAACGAATTCCGTGGGTTTGGTAATCACTACAATTTCGGATCCATTTTTTGCTGATGTCGTACATGGGGTCGAGGAAGAGGCAAAAAAGGCTGGTATAAGTGTTTTCTTAGCTACAACAAATAATGATCCGGAAGAAGAGATCAGTATTATCGAGACATTCAGTCGGCGTAGAGTGGATGGTGTAATCGTTGCCTCATCTCGTATCGGCGCAGGGTATGCGAACCGCCTGGAACAGATCCGTATCCCGGTTATTATGGTAAATACAGAAGCTGAGGAAGAAGGCAAATTCATATTCTCAGCTTCAGTGGATGACCAGGCAGGTGCATCACTGGCTGTCAGTCACCTGATTGATTTAGGCCACCGGCGAATTGGATACTTGGGAGTCAGCAATCGCCTGGTATCAAATAAACATCGCCTGGAAGGTTATCTTAATACTTTGAAAAAGAATTCCATCGAAGTTAATTCAGACTGGGTCATTATTAATAATGATAACGCCCCAGGAGATTTATCTTTGGACTTTAAAATTGGTCAACAGTTGGGTAAAGAAATTTTAAAAACCGATGTGACTGCGGTCTTTTGTTATTGTGATACGATCGCCGCTGGAGTTATGGATACCTGTCGTAAGGCATTTAAATTAATACCTGAACATTTAAGCATTGTTGGTTTTGATGACAATATCATTTCAGAGATTTTATATCCACCTTTGACCACCATACATCAACCGGAAAAAGAGATCGGGCATAAGGCAATGCAAATGATCATCTGTAGTCTTGCAGGAGAGGATGTCGAAGATGTTATACTCGACCCCAGCCTGGTTATCCGGGAAAGTACAGCACCACCGCCAATATAATGTAATTATCTAAGAATATAAGGAGTTTTTATGGGAAACATCAGATTAAACGTTGGTGTTATTGGTGCAGGCATGATTGGTAGAGTTCATGCTGAGCACCTGGCGTTCAGAATTCCAGAAACGAATCTGGTCTCCATTGCTGATATCAACTTACAAGCAGTGCAAGAATTGGCTGATAAATTACGTGTTTCAAAAGCAGTAAAGGATTATCACGAAATATTAGCTGATCCTAATGTCGATGCTGTGGCAATTTGCTCTTCGACAAATACCCATGCTCAGATTATCTGTGAGGCTGCAGAAGCCGGGAAACACATTTTTTGTGAGAAACCTATTTCTTATGATCTGAAGAAAATTGATGAAGCACTGGCTGTTGTAAAAAAGACTGGAGTAAAACTACAAATTGGTTTCAATCGCCGGTTTGATCCAAACTTTGCCCGGGTCCGACGAGCCGTACTCGATGGAACGATTGGTGAGACACACTTTATTCACATTATCAGTAGAGACCCTGAACCTCCTACAGCAGAGTATTGTAAAACGTCTGGCGGAATCTTTATGGATATGACGATCCATGACTTTGATATGGCTCGCTACCTCGCTGGAAAAGAAGTAACAGAGATCTATGCTGGTGGTGGTGTAAGGATCGACCCGGAAATTGGTAAAGTAGGTGATTTGGACACTGTTTTGATCATGTTAAAATTCGAAGATGGCACATTAGGAACAATTGACAACAGTGAAAAAGCAACCTATGGATACGATCAGCGGGTTGAGGTATTTGGAAGTAAGGGTGCAGTTCAAATAAATAATAATTATCCAAACGCAGCAATAATCAGCGATGGAGCTTCAATCAGGCATGATTTACCTCTGTATTTCTTTGTGGAAAGATATACTGAAAGCTACATCGCAGAAGTCCAGGCTTTTGCCCAAGCTGTACTAATGAATACACCAACGCCTGTTACCGGGTTGGATGGACGAGCACCTGTCCTAATGGGGTTGGCAGCGAAGTTATCCATAGATGAAAATCGACCCGTTAAGCTATCTGAGGTAGATAGATAGTTAGTCGGAATCCATATAAGAATAGATAAAGATTTTCTCAGAGAATTAAGATTGAAAGTTGAAAGTGAGGAGATCATTTCTTCTCACTTTTTGTTTAATTTATAAAACTATTACAACCGGAATTTTCACTCCTGATATGGGGAAGGCAGAGTGATCGCAATGAATCAGGAAAGAAAAGAAAAATTTGGAGTGGATATAAAAATAAGCAACTGGTAAAAGTCACCTTACAATCAGGGAAAACCACTTGTATATGACCCTTTCTTCATGTATAACTATAAAACTAATGTAAATGTGGATTAATTCTTGCATGGATAACTGTGTTCCATTCAAGAAAAGGAGAGGATACATGTTTTATAGTTTAGGAATACCCTATTATAAGAAAATAACTACATTACTTTGCTTGGCCGTTATGGTTTTTACACTTGCCATACCTCAACAAAAAGCAATCGCAGCTACAGGAATCAATATGGTTGTGGCACCTGTACAATCATTATCTCTAAAAGGAGATTATGTATCCCTCAGAACGAGTTTGAATAGAAATGAAACCAAAATCAAAGACCTTGCGAAGAACAGACTGAAACTGATGGCCATGGTGGATCGTTTAAGGGATAAGAATAATCATAATTGGGTTGAAATGCGCGTTTTATACTACGACTTCAATAGTGCATATCAATTAGCCATCGCTCATGCTCATGATGGAAGGCTGCTTTTGATGAGCCATCCAGGTTTCTCTGCTTCGCTTAAAGTGGAAAACGAAAGCATGGCAAAATGGACAGTACAACGCTTACGGGGTGCTGTTACCGGATTAATTGCCCGAATAAATGAATGTGCAAATATCATGCGAAAAGCAAACAAATTGTGGAGGTTAAGTAGATAGAATTTATTAACCGATATTAAAATAAAACAGTCGTTATGATGGTACTCTTCATAATATATAAAAGGGTTTAATGAAAAAAGTAATCCATTCAAATAAAGCTCCGAAAGCTATCGGCCCGTACTCTCAAGCAGTCATTGTAGGTCAATTTTTATATACATCCGGTCAGCTCGGATCGGATCCAGTGACTGGCAATCTTATGGAAGGCGGAGTGGAGGCAGAGGCGCGCCAGGCACTGGTGAACCTCGGCTACATTCTTAATGAGGCAGGCTGTAATTACTCTGATGTGATCAAGACTTTGGTTTTCCTAAAAGACATAAATGATTTCTCCAGGGTAAATTTAATTTATGGGGAGTTCTTTCAAGAGGATCCACCAGCCCGATCGGCTGTTCAAGTTGCTGCTTTACCCAAAGGTGCCACAATTGAAATTGAAGCTATTGCTTACATTGGCCCAATTAATTAAATTTACTCAAAGAATATAGTAATTACAGATAATGAGCCAGGGTCTAATCTCTGGCTCTAGTTTACTAATTATTATTTTGATTTTTGGAATAAGGTATAAAAAGCAATTCATGGTCATAGTGGTACAATTACGTTTCTAAAAAGCTTGGGTAAGGGAATAGGTCATTCAAAAATATTTATCAATATGAGCAAAGTATCCATCATCATTCCATGTTATAACGAAGAAAAAACAATTACCAAACTTCTTACTGGTCTTTATCAACAAACATATCCCCACCAATCCATGGAAATCATTATTGCAGATGGTTTTTCCACCGATGATACTCGGAAAAAGATAGCTGAATTTAGAATGGTCTATCCGGACATTACCGTATTGGTGATCGATAACCCTCAAAAAACCATTCCCTCTGGGTTAAACTTAGCCATTCAGGCAGCAACCGGAGAATTCATTGTTCGGTTGGATGCACATTCAATCCCTGAAGTAGATTATATTGAAAAATGTGTTGCTGATTTGGAAAAAAAACTTGGAGATAATGTCGGAGGAATTTGGAATATTCAACCCAGCAATAGTACATGGATTTCAGAAAGCATTGCGAAAGCGGCTTCCTCATCTATTGGAGTTGGAAACGCCAATTATCGCCTAAACTCGCGATCGGGTGAGGTAGATACTGTTCCATTTGGATCTTTTAGGAAATCTTATTTATCGGAAATCGGTGGATTTGATGAAAACCTTCAAACCAATGAGGACTACGAATTAAACACCCGCATCCGAAAGAATGGGGGTAAAATTTGGCTTGACAATTCAATAAGATCCACATATTTTGCCAGGCCAACTTACAAAAAACTCGCAAGTCAATACTGGCGTTATGGTTGGTGGAAAGCGCAAATGTTGAAACGATACCCTAACACCATTAAGTGGCGGCAAGCACTTCCCCCCATTTTTGTTCTTGGTCTGGCGGTAATTTTGGGAATATCAATTTTTCAACCTTTGTATTTGTCCTTATTCTTTACAATAATATTTAGCTATATTCTTATATTAGTTATTTATTCATGGATAATCGGATTAATAAATAGAAAACCAGCATTCATATTTGGCATACCTTGTGCAATTATAATAATGCATATCTGTTGGGGTAGTGGACTATTAATTGGATTGTTTACACAGCCCCAAAAAACTAAAATTACTGATAAACTAGTCGGTTAGATGAGCTTAATTAATCAAAAAAATCTTCGTTGGCGATTAAGACCGCCCGAAAGAATTACGTTGCTGATATTAGGTGACCTGACATCAGCCATACTTGCCCTACTGGTTTCTTTGTATTATTGGTCTATGGGGGATGAATGGTTAAATTTCTCGTGGAAATTTCTCACGACACGTCCTCCATTTTGGTTCTTTCTGTTGCCGCTTCTATGGCTAATATTAATGGTGGAATTATATGATGTCCACCGGGCTGCCCGATGGAGGGATACTCTTCAAGGAGTATTTATAGCCGGTTTGCTCTGCCTGGGATTGTACCTCCTTATCTACTTCACATCTGCGCCAAAGTCGTTGCCTCGTAGAGGAGTGGCTAGTTTTATTGTTGCAGCCATGACGTTAACACTGATTTGGCGAATGCTATATATTCAAGTGTTGACAGCCAAACCATTTTTACGTAAGGTGATCATTGTTGGAGCTGGAAATGCTGGCCAGGCTTTATTATTAATGCTCCAGAAGCTATCCCCTCCACCATTCGAAGTGGCAGGATGGATCGATGATGACCCCGAGAAAATTTCTTCCAAAATCATGGGATTTCCAGTTCTGGGAGGCAGCGATTCCATATCCGAACATATAGATAAAATAGGTATTTCGGAAGTGATCGTTGCCATAACAGGAGATCTGAATGGGGAAATGTTCCAGGCTATTTTAGCCGCTCAGGAAAGTGGGATTGATATTACGACAATGCCAGCAGTCTATGAAGAATTGTTATCACGGGTTCCTGTTTTTCATTTACAATCTGACTGGTGGATTCGTTCATTCGTTGACCAGGCAAAATCCAATGGATTTTTTGAATTTGCAAAACGTTTATTAGATATACTGGGTGGAATAATTGGAGTAGTTCTTACTTCACTTGTCTATCCATTTGCTGCACTGGCTATAATTATTGATAGCGGTAAACCCATTTTCTACAGGCAAGTTCGATTAGGAAGGGGCGGCCAACCTTACAATATTATTAAATTTAGAACGATGAAACAAGATTCCGAGAAAGACGGAAAACTCAGGTTCACTGAAACTAATGATGAACGGGTTACCCGTGTGGGAAGGTTCTTACGGAAGAGTCATATTGACGAATTTCCACAATTTGTAAATGTACTATTGGGGCAGATGAGTCTTGTCGGACCTCGATCAGAACGGCCTGGATTTGTAAATGACCTTCAAAAGAAAATTCCATTTTACCGGGCACGTTTATTAGTAAAACCCGGGATGACTGGTTGGGCGCAGGTAAATTTTGGGTATGCAGATAATGTTGAGACTACTGCGGTAAAATTGGAATACGATCTTTATTACATCAAGCATCGAAATTTACTTTTGGATTTTATTATCCTTTTAAAAACGCTCGGTGCAGTAATTGGATTAAAAGGTCAATGATGAAAACAGCGTTAGTCACCGGTGGTGCAGGTTTTATCGGTTCACACCTTACCAAATCCCTTCTTGCAGAAGGTTATGAAGTACGGGTTCTGGATAATTATTCTACCGGATCCAAAGAAAATTTACAGGAATGCATTCATGATATTGAATTGATACAGGGTGATATACGAGATTTAGAAGTGGTCGCCCGATCAATAGAAAAGGTGGATTATATTTTTCACCTGGCTGCCCAGATTTCAGTGGCAGCATCGATGATTGATCCTGCAGAATGTTTTGATATCAACGTCACTGGAACAAACCTGATTTTGCAACAAGCTTCAAGGAGTGGTGTGGAAAAGGTCATCATCTCTTCCAGTGCAGCCGTATATGGAAATCAGGATCTGCTTCCGATTAAAGAAATAAGTTGCCTTAATCCTCTCTCACCTTATGCAGCTTCGAAACAAATGGATGAGATATTGGCAGGAATGTATACTCGAGCCTATCATTTGCCAGTGATCTGTTTGCGTTACTTTAATGTTTTTGGAACGCGGCAAAACCCAAATTCTCCCTATGCGGCTGCAATTCCGATTTTTATAAATCAAATGCTTACAAAAAAGACACCAATTCTTTATGGAGATGGCGGCCAAACTCGCGACTTTATTTATGTTTCAGATGTCGTGCGGGCGAATATCCTGGCTGCGAAAAATGGTCCACCTGATGGAGCAATTATCAATATTTGTACCGGAAGACAAGTTTCGATTTTGGAATTGATTGAAGAACTTCAGAAATATATTCCAGGATCACCCCCGGTACAAAAACAACCTGCTAGGAATGGAGATATTTACCATTCATATGGCAGCCCAAAACTAGCAAAAAAAATAATTTCGTTTGAATCAGAAGTAAAATTCAGTGAAGGAATAAGACGTACAATCGAATGGATGAAGTAGTGAGAACAAAATCAAGTGTTCGTAATAGATATGTTTTGTTAGGTGATCTGTTACTGATTGCAATTATTGTCATCGGAAGTTTTGCAATCCGCCTGGAATTGGGATCCGCATTTTCGTTTTATATGCCTTCTGCCTTATGGATGGTTTGTATTGCACTGATAATCAAACCTCTGGTCTACTTTGAGTTTGGACTCTATCGCCGGTTATGGATCTATGCCAGTGTTCAGGAAATGAAGTTGATAGTAGCTGCAGTTACTACCGCGACTATCCTTTTGTCTGTACTAATGATCAGCTTGTTCAGTTTGGGGATGTTTAAAGGCTTTCCCCGATCTGTATTATTGATAGATTGGCTTGCTTCCATCCTGGCAGTTGGTGGATTGAGGTTTACTTTCAGGTTATTGGCAGAAAACAAAGCCAATGCACATATTTCAGGAATTGTTTCAAATGCCCGCAGGGTATTGGTTGTTGGGGCTGGTGATGCAGGAATTTTAGTTGTCCGTGAAATGCAGAAAAATCCACAGATCAACCTGATACCCATTGGTTTTCTGGATGATGCAACAGAAAAACAGAATAACCAAATCTATGGCATCCCTGTTGTAGGTAAATTAAATGAAATGTCGACAGTACTTGATAATCAACAGGTGGATGAGGTTATCATTGCCATTCCTTCTGCTCCAGGGTCAGTGATTCGATTAGTGGCGGATGTTTGCCGATTGAAAGGCATTCCATTTCGAACCATGCCGGGCATCTATGAATTAATTGGTGGAAAAGTATCCGTTACAAAATTAAGGGATGTAGATATCACAGACCTTCTCCGTAGAGATCCTACCAGGATCAACGATGAAATAATTGCGGAAGAAATTTTAGGTAAATCTGTCCTTGTAACCGGGGCAGGAGGTTCAATTGGTAGGGAGTTATGCCGGCAGATTGCCCGTTGGAAACCACTTGAACTGATTCTCCTCGGTCATGGTGAAAACAGCATTTTTGAGTCGTTGATCGAATTACAGGAAGATTATCCTTCGCTTCCAATTCACCCGGTTATCGCTGATATTCGAGATTATTGCAGATTGGAAGATGTTTTTGAACAACATCGTCCTAATCTTGTATTTCATGCTGCTGCGCATAAACACGTTCCATTGATGGAGATGAATATCAGTGAAGCGGTAATCAATAATATTCAAGGCACACGGAATGTTGTGAATGTGTGTGTGGCAAAAGGCGTATCCCGGTTTGTCTTCATTTCAACTGATAAGGCAATACGTCCGGTCAATGTAATGGGTGCAACAAAGAGATTAGCTGAGATGATAGTTTTAGATGCTGCTCGAAGGACTGGGAGGTCATTCACGGTTGTTCGTTTTGGGAATGTTTTAGGCAGCAGAGGTAGTGTCGTACCTTTATTTAAACGTCAGATCTCAAGAGGTGGACCAGTAACTGTGACCCATCCGGATATGAAACGTTACTTCATGACCATACCTGAAGCAGTACACTTGGTACTTCAATCCTCAGCTTTGGGAAATGGTGGTGAGGTGTATGTCCTGAATATGGGCCAGCAAGTAAGGATACTTGATCTGGCTAAAGATTTGATTCGTCTATCGGGTTTTGAACCTGGACGAGACATTGATATTGTATTTACTGGTATAAGACCAGGAGAAAAGATATCTGAAGACCTTTGGGATGAAGGGCATACATTCGCGCGGACAATTCATCCAGACGTGTACAGGTTGGAAGGACAGGATGTTTTATCGGGTGATGAACTCCAAAAATCCATCGATGAGATTGTCCATTTGGCTCAAGAAAATGATTCGGCACTGGTAATTAAGATGATGGATGAATTAATACCTGGATCAGCGGTTCAAATTTCTCCATCACCTGACATTACCGCCATTGATTGACAATGTACTTATCAGCAAAAGAATGGAAACGTTGTCTGGAATTATTTCCTGATGCGCATATTCTTCAATCTGCGGAATGGGGGGAATTAAAATCAGGATTCAATTGGAAGCCAGTTCGATTCACAATGGGCGGGTGTTATGCTCAGGTTATATTTAGGTCCTTACCTGGTGGAATCTCTATTGGCTACATACCCAAAGGTCCATTAGGAAACCAAAATTTTGAATTCTGGCAAGAATTAAAAAAAATCGGACGAAAACATAGAGCAATCATGATCAAGATTGAACCCGACCAATTTGAGGGGGAAGGGGAAGATGACCTTTGGTCATGGGAAAAGGAAAAACTAATTCCATCAAAACCTATACAACCAGCCCAAACAATAATTTTAGACCTTACGGGGGATGAAAAAACCATCCTGGATCGGATGAAACAAAAAACACGCTACAATATTCACCTGGCCGAAAAGAAGGAAATTTCCATCCATCAAACGGATGATGTTAGAGCTTTTTACGAGATGATGATCAGTACTGGTGCAAGAGATGGATTTGGTATTCACAGTTACGAATATTATAAAAAGGCATATGACCTTTTTTCTCCTGCCGGTAATTGTGTTCTGATGACTGCCTGCCATAATGGAATAGACCTTGCGTCAATAATGATCTTCAAATTAGGGATCCGGAGCTGGTATTTCTATGGTGCTTCGACAGAGATCGAACGGAATAGAATGCCAGTATATTTGCTCCAATGGCAAGCTATTCTTTGGGCAAAACAGAATGGTTGCACAGAATATGACCTGTGGGGTATTCCTGATTTTCCTGAATCAATATTGGAAGAGCAATTTATCACTCGAACAGATGAGCTGTGGGGAGTCTATCGATTGAAACGTGGATTTGGTGGAATAATTAAACGTTCATACCAGACAATGGATTTTGTTTTGGAACCTCTACTGTATAAAGCTTTGATGTGGTGGATTAAAACCAGGAGACATGGGGTGGAATTTGGATGACCTTCATCTTGAAATACTAATCTCACCTGATGATGAACTTTGGAACAAATTGCTGTCCAATATTCCAAATTCACACATCCTTCAATCCAGTTATTGGGCGAAAGTAAAATCCCGTGTCGGATGGAAAGCCAATTATTTAATATGGAAAGATCCTGAAGGTACAGTACAGGCGGCTGCTCTGGTATTATTGAAAGAAATTCCCATCTTCAGCCGGATTTTCCATAGCTGCATTATGTATATTCCCCGCGGACCTTTAGTAGATTGGACAGATCATTCTTTTGGAAAGAAAATTCTGAATGATCTCATTGTCTTTGCCAGAAAGAATAAAGCCGTATTCCTTAAAATTGACCCTGACATCACTATTGGGCTTGGTCTACCTGAAAGTAAAGATTTTCAAATAATGGATAATGGCCAGTATTATCTTAAGCATTTGGAAAAAAGCGGTTGGCAGTACTCTCGGGATCAGGTGCAATTTAAGAATACTGTGATCATGTATCTACTTCCTTCTGTGGATGACTTGCTTTCCAGAATGAAGCAAAAGACGCGTTATAACATCATGTTAGCCAAACGTAAGGGAGTTACAATTCGGAAAGGATATCCGAATGATTTCCCCGTTTTATACCGTATGTATGCTCAAACTGCATTAAGAGATGGTTTTATTATTCGGGATGAAGCTTATTATTCTTACGTTTGGACTCTTCTCTCCGAAGCTGGAATGGCTATTCCACTCATTGCAGAAGTGGATGGAAAACCAATTTCTGCGATTTTTATATTTTTATTTGCCAAAAAAGCATACTACTTTTATGGAATGTCCACAGGTGACCATCGGGACAAAATGCCAAATCATTTGTTGCAATGGGAAGCAATTCTACTTGCAAAATCACAAGGTTGCCTTGTTTATGATTTTTGGGGAGCACCTGACAAATTTGATGAAGAAGATTCCATGTGGGGAGTATATCGCTTCAAAGAAGGATTTAGTGGGGAGGTATTGTCCGGAATCGGAGCCTGGGATTTCATTGTGAACGGTACTTTGTTTTCGGTGTATACCCAATTTATTCCTGCAATATTAAGTATAATGCGTAGATTCGGAAGAAAAAGGTTATCGAAAGAGGCAATAGAATGAATTTACCAAGAGTTCGATTAGCTACATTACCAACACCCATCGAGGCTTTACCTGCCCTAAGTGCTTACCTGGGAGGACCTCAGATTCTAGTAAAGCGGGACGATATGACCGGATTGGGAATGGGGGGCAATAAGATCCGAAAATTGGAGTTTTTGGTCGCAGAGGCTCAAGCCAATGGTGCGAAGATGCTGATAACGACTGGAGCAGCTCAATCCAATCATTGCCGGCAAACTGCGGCAGTTGCAGCCAGGATGGGTTATTCATGCCACCTTGTTTTAACTGGAGATTCTAAAGACAGTAGTAATGGCAACCTGCTATTGGATTCCCTTTTTGGAGCTGAGATCACCTGGTGTGAGAAGATCCACCGGGATGAAGTTTTATCGAATGTCTTCGAATCTGAATGGAATAACGGGAATCGTCCATTTTTAATCCCATATGGAGGTTCCAGTCCGATAGGGGCAGCAGCGTATGTATCCGCATTTTCCGAGCTTGTTGCTCAGGGTGTTACCCCAGATACGATCATATTCGCCACTTCGTCGGGTGGTACACAGGCAGGTCTGGCTCTTGGTGCGAAAATAAATCACAGTAACACCCGCATACTTGGGGTATCGGTGGACGTTCGTACCGAAGAATTACAAATGAAAGTCTCCAAGTTGATCAATGAAACAGCTGACCGGATGCAAGTTAATATTACAGTTGAAGCGCAAGAGTTACTGATAGATGATAATTATATTGGGGAAGGTTATGGTGTAGTTTCATCAATGGAGCGTGATGCAATCAAGTTATTTGCGCAAAAAGAAGGATTACTTCTGGACCCTGTTTATACAGGAAGAGCAGCAGGAGCACTGATTGACATGATCAGCAAGGGAATATTTAAAGCTGGTGAACAGGTGTTGTTTTGGCATACTGGTGGTACACCAGCATTATTTGCGAGCCAATATTGTGATCTATTGGTTTAATAAATAATCAAGGACGCCAGGCAGGTTGGAAGTCCAGACTATCGGCGTCAGTCAAACGAATGACTTTTTCTCCCGACATATTCATGATATAGATATCATGGTTATTTCCTTCCGGCCAAGCTTCAAAAACCAACCATTTTCCATCAGGGGAAATATCTGCATCGCTTGCAGGAGATGGTACAGGGTGGTTTTCTGTTGGGATTTTGAACTCAAGCGAATTCGCTGTAACAGGAAAAACAATTCCAGCCAGCCACGGGAAAAATGGATCTAATGGAGATTGGGTAAAAATGATCTCAGAATTCGTGGGAGACCAGACCGGCCAGTTATCATTATTGTTCCTTGAATGAGAAATCTGAACATTCGTACCTGTCAGGTTATCACGGACCCAAATTTCACTTGAATACCTGGTACTTATGTATGCGAGGTATTTTCCATCCGACGACCAGGCTGGATGTTTTGAGGGTTCTTTAGCATCTGCAGCAGCTGATATCGTTTTTGTTTCAATATTATAGATATAGACCTGGGTGGACCCTGATATATTTTTCGTAAAAGCTATTTGTTTACCATCCGGTGACCAAGCCGGGTCATAGTTGCCCCCATACCCGGGGTCTAAAGCTACCGGGTTTGAGCCATTAGCGTCAATTATATGAAGATTCGCTTTTGGATATTGGTATTCTCGTTTGTAGCAAGGGGATATGAAAACGATTTTTTGGCCATCAGGTGACCAATCCGGCTGACAGGCACCTTGCTTAAGATTGGATACTTGACTGAGAGATTCACCTTGTGCATTGATAAGCCAGATCTGCGGTATTCCTGTGCGCATAGATACGAAAGCAATCTCACCTGAAATCGATTCAACAGGACCTTCAATGGATGAAGGAAGGCTGGGAGTATCCTCTATTACGGCAGTAATTGCCAGTGAGGTCGAAGTAGGTTGGATCTGTGGAGCAAGCAGGGTTGCTAGAGCAGACTTTGCTGTAGTATCTTCTAAAAAGACCGTTGGTGTGGATGCTGTGAAGGAGCTCACTGGAATACCAGTCGATGTGGGTGAGATGCCTTCTGCAAGAAGTAATGGGTTAGGTTCTATTTGGCTTGTTGGGGGTTTATTCAATATACCAGTTACATTAACAATGATTATGGTCGTTGCTGCAACCACAGTGAATAAAACGAGTGCAGTAATTCCTATCATCTTGAGTAATAGAAATGGTTCCCTTGGTTTGGATGGAGTTGGTGGAATTGTGACTGGAGTACTTTTCAAATCTATGCTTTTTGATGCAGTTCCATTTTGATCAGGTAAAGCAGGGGTAGGCATCATTAAAAATACTTTTGTGTCGCTGACCTTCTCACCTATAGATGCCAATAAAGCTTTTTTCATTTCCAGGGCGGTTTGATACCGGTTTTCTGGATGGGTATCCATGGCTTTTTCAATAACCGCAGCCAGCTTTTTTGAAACCCTGGGATTATGTTTTCGAATTGATGCAAGGCGTGCATAACCTGTTACCCTACTCAGACTATCTTCGGGAATAGATCCACACACTGCAGCATATAAGGTGGCTCCCAAAGAATATATATCGGATCGTGGATCTGTTCGTGCCTGACCATACTGCTCAGGAGGGGAATAGCCAGGGGTCATTGCCCTTGCGCCGGTTGTGGTTTCCTGATCACCCATATCTACTTTAGCGAGGCCAAAATCGACTAAAGAAATACGTCCATCCTCAGCTATTCGGATATTTCCAGGTTTGAGGTCCCGGTGAATAATGGCAGGCTGACGGGAATGTAGGTAATCTAACGCATCACAGATCGACGCCCCGATGGTTACCGCTTCGGTGTCTGATAAAACACCTGATCTGTCCATTCTTGAACGGAGATCCTCTCCGTCCATATAATCCATAACGAGGTATTGACCCCGGTTTTTTATTTCAAAGTGATCAGATACTCTGGGTAAATTGGGATGTTTTAGTGTCGCCAGCATCACTGCTTCGCGTTTGAACTGACGGGCAAATTCATCAGATAGATATAAATTTTCTTTTACAGCGACATCAACACCAAGGTTTAGGTCAATGGCATGATAGACTGCACCCATTCCTCCCTGACCAAGGATGGATAGTATTCTATAACGTTGATTTAAGATGACGCCAGTCTCTAGGGGCATATATTCTTTTCACTGATCAACCATGATTTTATCTTATTTTTGTAAAAATTGTTACGCTCATATATTTATTTTATTGTTTCAGTTAATTAAACCATAATGGAACATGCTATAATCCAAAAGATACCTTCAAACCTAATGTTCCGTAACCTCGAAATTCACACCACTGTTCGAATAGCTTTTTACTTTGCGCTCGCATTAGCGATTATATTTATTCCCATGGGAATTAACCGTATTATTGCCGGGCGTAAGCTTCAGTACTTTAAAAAGCGTCGCAACCAAATGTTGATTGGTTGGCGGATGCTATTAGCAGCATTAATTTTGGGCGGTGTATCGCTATTTTTAAATAACTTCGCCGAACCGGTCATTTATACCTATTTTGCCCCGAGTCCTACCCAAAAGAAAACTCCGACAATGTCCTTGACTCCGTCGATCACTTTAACGCCAACCATAACCGAGACCCCTACTATTACATTAACCCCTCTGTTTTCATACACACCGACCATCACCCAAATTCCCAGCGTTCCTCAAGTGATCGAAGCCAGATTTGAAAGTAAGGTGACACCTGATCCAGCAGCTGTATTCAGTCCGATCCAATTTGCTAGAAACCTTGATACAGATTACATCCCAATAAATCCACAGAGTACGTTTGAGCATCCAATAAAACATCTTTATGGAGTATTCAGTTATGATGGCGTGGCAGATCGGTCCCAATGGACAGCAATATGGTACAGGAATGGGGAATTAGTATATTTCGAAACTAAGCCCTGGGATGGAGGGACTGGAGGATATGGGTATACTGATTGGGATCCAGATCCATCTTTGTGGATCCCTGGTGAATATGAGGTTCAAATATTCAATGGCATCATTTTTAAAGTTTCTGGGCGTTTTACTATTACTGGCGAACCACCTACAGCCAAACCCACAGTAACTCCCAGCTTTACTCCAAGCAATACTCCTTTGCCAACGAGTACCCGCACTCCGACCTTAACAAAGACGATAAAACCGACACGTACGACTGTACCGACACGGACACCAACGATTACTCGAACACCTACTATTACCCGGACAGCGACTCAGTAATGCTGGACCTCATGAAAAGTGGGTTGACTTCACAACAAAATTCATATTCTATTTTTATGACTTGCTTGGAGAGCGATCGCAATTTGAGCTGCTAATTTGGCGTTATTCTTAAGTAAAGCTATATTTGTCTCCATACTCTTCCCACCGGTGAGAGATTTCACACTATCAAGCAGAAATGGTGTAACTGCCGGTCCGTGGATTCCCTTCGATTTGGCTTCAGCTACAGCTTTCAGTATCGATCGTTCTATGTCTGCTGCAGGTATATCAAACTCACTTGGAGGAGGTTGAACAACAAGTATAGCGGTTTTTTCACCCATCTCCCATTGGGACCTGGCTACAGAAGCGATTTCACCTGGAGAATCCATCCGGGAATCAAGAACCAAACCACTGGAACGGGAGTAAAATGCCGGAAATTCATCTGTCTGGTAACCAATTATGAGAACTCCGTTAGTTTCAAGAACCTCAATCGTAGCCCTCAGGTCAAGTATCGCTTTAGCACCTGCACACACAACGATCATTGGTGTTCTACTTAATTGTTGTAAATCAGCCGAAATATCAAAAGGTGCGTCGCGATGTACACCTCCAATTCCACCGGTTGCGAAGACTTTTATTCCAACAATATGTGCGACGGACATGGTGCCAGCCACAGTCGTTCCACCAGAGAGTTTATTCGCAATGGCATATCCAAAATCTCGTTGGCTGATCTTCCTTGTTCCTTCTAAGAATGCCAGCTTTTCCAGTTCGCTGTCATCCAACCCAACATGCACTTTTCCGTCCAATAAGGCTATGGTTGCGGGAATAGCTCCCTGATCATTGATGATCTGTTGCATCCTCAAGGCGGTTTCGAGATTTACAGGTTGAGGTAGGCCATGTGTTATCACTGCAGACTCTAAAGCGACTACAGGCTGATTATGTTGTAATGCCTCACCCACTAATGGTTGAATTATCATGTTTTCAGGATATTTATTCATCATTTTGTTCCCGACTATTCGTTTTGATCTATAAGGTAATATTGTTATTATACAACCTTGACCTTGGACTTTTCCAGGGATTTAGTAAACACGGAAGATTGTAAAGATATATAAATTGGAATAATATAGTGGATATTAGTTATTTGTCACTTTTGAGGATGAATGATAAGAGTAGAGTTTCATTGCCATACAATTTTTTCCCACGACAGTCTGGTCAGCATAGATGATCTATTCAGGACAGCGGAAGAAAAACATCTAGACCGGGTGATCATCACCGATCATAATCGGATCGATGGCGCGCTATTGGCTCATGAAAAATTCCCTAAGGTTTTCGTTATGGGTGAAGAAGTGATGACCTCTGAAGGGGAGATCTTGGCTGCATTTGTTAAAGAAGTTATCCCGAAAGGATTGACTCCATTAGAAACCATTCAAAAATTGAGGGATCAAGGTGCATTTATCTGGGTTCCTCATCCATTTGATAAGGCAAGGTCTGGCTCGTGGAATCTGGATGAATTGCAGAAAATAGCACCATTAGTCGATGCTATTGAAGTGTTTAATTCACGCTGTATTAATAATGACTATAACCTGTTGGCTGCAAATTTTGCAAAGGTTAATTCACTTTTAACAACTGTCGGCTCGGATGCTCATTCTAAATATGAACTTGGCCGTTCAACCCTTGTACTTCCTGATTTTATAAATGCTAAAGAATTAAAACAGTCACTAACCAATGCCAGACAGGATGTTAAGTTGACTCCATTTTGGGTACATTTTATCAGCACCTGGGCAAAATTGAAAAAAAAGCATATTCGGGCTTGACGGAATGTGTACTTTGCGTAGAATTAGACCCATGGGGCGGTGGCGGAATTGGCAGACGCAGTGGACTTAAAATCCACCGACCGCGAGGTCTTGAGGGTTCAAGTCCCTCTCGCCCCACAAAAATTCTTCTGAAGTATCACCTTTTCCATTTAAATGATTTCTATTTTTTATTAATTAGTCTTGGCGCACAGATTTGTTTTTTTTTAAATAAATCAATATATATTGCTCAAGCAACAACAGAAAAAAGCTTTGGAATTAATTAATTCAATTATTTTGAAGATAATCCAAAATATTGATAATTAAAAACACTGAGTTTATCTTGCATAAATTCTCAAACATAATACAAAACCTATAATTAAGGTCTAAAATATCTATAATAAAATCATAAAAGAATGCTCTGATCTGAAGATATTATTTGGTCGCTTTACCGAATATTTCGGTGGTATCTTCAAGTAGCAAGTAGCGAAACCGGTCAGTTTTTTGGGTCGGTTATTTGTTTAATATTGTCGTTGTATCTAATTTTCTTATTAGTAGGATGGAGGGTAACATGAATAAAAATATTGTTAAGGTTAGCAGAATTATTTTTATTACAGTTTTCTTTGTAGGCTTATTGTTTCCAACTGGACTGGTGGTGAGGGCAGATGATGCTATCACTCCGGAAGCACCATCTGAATCGACAGAGGTGGTGGTAACACCTGAAGCACCTTCGGTGAATGTCACATCAGAAACGCCAGTAGTTGAAGCAACTACTGTTCCTGAATCTGAAGCAACCACTGTTCCTGAATCTGAAGTTCCACTCGTTGCAGAACAAGAAAATACTGCAGATATTATTGATGCCATTAATGATAGCGGGTCAGTGGTCACTGATAATTCGGGGAATAAATTACCGATGGCTTCAGCACAAGTTGCAGAAGTGATCGCGGGATCAGATCCTTACATCATCCGACCTTCAATTCATGGAGATGTAACCTATCGTTTCCTGGTAAGCTGTGCCGGTTATACAAATGATGCGACACATGAATGTATCGAAACGCCATACCCGGTGCAAATGGCAGTGAATTTTGCTGCTCCTGGCGAAACAATTAATATAGACGCAGCTAACTATAATGAAACAGTACAAATATCTTCAAATGTTGTACTGAATGGAATTGGAGGGATTGCATCGGTTAACGCTTTCATACTGATGAGTGGGGAAAATGTTACCGGATCCACAAATGTATTTGCACCACTTGTCTATGTCAACAATGGAGCATCGATCAATGATGGATTGTTACTGGCAGCAACCGATGGCACAGTTAATGTTGCAGCTGGCACTTATAACGGACAGATCAAGATCAAAAAATCGGTCCACTTGATTGGAGAAGGTAAGGCAACAACCAACATCTTGTATTCCGGTGCATTGACACCCAGTGGCAGTTTCGATGTTTCAAGTATTATTGGAATATCTGGAACTAATGTAGAAGCAGAGATTTCGGGATTCAACATTGCTGGAAGTGGTTTAACTGCCACAACAGATCGGATAGCAGCCATATATGTTTTTGATGCAGCGACAGCTAACATACATGATAATCTGATCTCTGTTGGGAATACACCCGGTAAGACAGGGGTTGGAGTTCAGGTGGGTCGGAGCGCAGGAGTGAATAATGGTACTCATGCTCATGCGGACATTTGGAATAATGAGATCGTCAATTTCACGACTTACGGAATTTCCGTAGAACATGATGATTATCCTCGATCACTGACCCATGGTACGACAGCCTATATCCATGATAACTTAATTGATGGAGCAGATGTTGCTCCAGTGGGCGATCAAGCTGGCATACGTGTCTTCAATGAATTTGACTCAGTGTTCGGTAACAATGCCAGAGCAACCATTGCTCATAACCTGATTATTAATAATGACTATGCAGGAGTGTTACTGGTCAATGCCAGGGACATGAACGTTCACCATAATGTGATCACTGAAAACCTAAATGGCGTGGTGACTCAGACTATGGTAAGTGGTGGTGTGCATGATAATGATATTTATGGTAATACTAACTTCAACGCAATATTAAACGGATCTTTAACCTCCAGTATGTTCAGCAAAAACTGGTGGGGGCTAATTCCAAACATCAATGGAGGTCCGGGCGACCTGAACCTGATTAATACTTTACCTGTGCGGGTTAATGCAGTAAATCCAACTATTGGAATAGGAACATTCAGTGATCCTACTGCCGAAAATACTGCGTTCATCTGGTATGGGGCGGACATGGATGAAGATGGAGTATTGAATGGGAATGATAATTGCCCTACAGATTTTAATCCAACACAGGATCCTTCTGTATGTAATGGAGATACTGACGGGGATCTCATCCTGAATAATATTGATAATTGTCCCACTACACTCAATCATAACCAGGCAGATTCGAATAGTGATGGAGTTGGAGATGCTTGCGATAAAAATACCCCCCGGGATGTAATTAATGGATTAGAGATTCCAATTACCGGTGCGCAAGTATTAAGTTGCTCAACATCAGATGAATTGCAGTTGGATCTTTCTGATGGTTCAAAAATGATCGTAGCTTTTAACAGTATCCTCTGTGGCTATGAAGCAACATTAAATCAAGAAGTACTGGAAACAATGCCTTCAACATCATTCCCAACTGGAAATACGCTTCAAAATGCAATGACTTTCCAATTGATCAAAGATGGTGAAGTTTTCCCGGATTTACCAGTTCCTGCAAAGGCGAGTGTCAAGTTCTCGATAGGAACAAATTCTCAGAACCTAACCATTTTATATTGGGATACTGGAGCAAGTAATTGGGTCGATTTGGGAGGAACCCTTGTTGATGGATTCTTCTCAGTAGATACTACAAAAACTGGTACTTTTGCGCTGATTTCAAAGTAAAGAATTATAGTGATCCCCAGAGTGGTGAAAAAATTACCACTCTGGGGTTTTACATGTGGGGGTTAACACTGGCAAAGACAGTTTCCTGTAAATCATTTGGTTAATTATGCTGCGTGATTTTGATGTATATATATTCATTGTTTATTATTGAGCTTAGGAATTAATAATAAAGAATGATTTTTAAGGTTATTAAATTTACGATTTTAGACTTTTGTCATAAAAATAATAATATTTATAATTCTTGGATTACTATAGTTTGTTGAAAAAAAATCTACTAACATAGTTTGAAAAATATTTACCAACAACCTAGGTTTTTAATATTGTATGCGTTGCACAAGTTACCTGAAGAATACCTCATTGGGAGGGCAAAATGGCTAAATCAGACTCCTGACCAGGTTCCTTTTAGACAAGTCCTAAGAGTAAGACTAAAAACAAATGTGCAAAGTGCCGCGGACATGATTTGTTTTATTTTGGCTCTTAATACACTTTTGCTTAGCTAATAGAATTGTGCAATGTAACCAGATCAAATTTGTCTTCATACTTTAGAAATAACTTTTAATTATTTCCAAAACTGTGTTTCCTCCTCCCTGAAAATGCCTCACTTTTGCCAAAGCTATCAGGAAAGGATGTAAGAATGGTAGATTGTTATGGAGCATTTTCGGTCACTAAGAAAGGCGTAGAGCCAAGTGATCGTTTGATCATCAACTGTGGATGCTTCTGGTTGTCGATATTAACAGCATAAGGCACACGAATTGTGATTAAGGGGCTCGTACTTAGATGCCTAATATGAGGTGTTGAATGTCAACAGGTGTCAATATAATGTCAAATCTTGGTGCAACACTGTAGCAATCAGACCCGGAAAAAGAAAGTAGAGTTTTGAACTTAAATATCCACCTGCTATGAGGTCTTGATGATACTTATATCTCTCACCCCCCCCTCCATAAATAATTTAAAATACTCACCTTTCTTCAACTTTTTGATTCAATATAAAAAATTGATTTACCGGATTGATGAACCTAATTTCCGTGGAATACATACCCGGCACCTTCACCAAATCTGGATGGTACTTAAGAGAATTGCTGCAATTACTTAATAAGTTATGCTCGTAAATGAAGTCAAAATAACTAACTAAAAATTAACCCACAAATTACTATTGACAAACAATAACAAATCGTTATACTATATTAAAATAAGATTAGTAATTGAATAGCAGTATGAATGCTATGATCTGAAGGTATCATTTGGTCGCTTAACCGTGGAATTCGGTAATACCTTCAAGGAGCAAATAGCGAAACCGGTCATCATTTTGGCCGGTTTTTTTTATTTATGTTTTTGTTGCTGTATCCAATTATTTTATGATCGTCGGGAGGGTAACTATGAATAATAATTTGTTCAAGATCAGTAGATATATTTTTATTGTTGTATTCATTGCAGGATTATTATTTCCATCTGGATCGGTGGTGAGAGCGGATGATGCGGTCACTCCGGAAGTACCATCAGAATCAACGGAGGTGGTGGTAACAACGGAAATACCTTCGGTGGATGTCCCTCCAGAATCGCCAGTGGTCGAAACAACACCTGTTCCTGAATCTGAAGACCTCAGTGTTGCGGAACAAGAGAATACAGAAGATATATTTGAAGCAATTTCTGATAGCGGGTCGGTGATCACTGATGATTCGGGGAATGAACTACCGATGGCCTCTGCAGAAGTTGCAGAAGCAATTGCTGGATCAGATCCTTACATCGTCCGTCCTTCCATTCATGGAGATATAACATATCGTTTCCTGGTGAGCTGTGCTGGATATACAAATGATGCAACACACGAATGTATTGAAACGCCATACCCGGTGCAGATGGCAGTGAATTTTGCTGCTCCTGGTGAGACGATCAATATTGAAGCAGCAAATTATAATGAGACAGTACAAATTTCTTCAACAGTTATTTTAAATGGAATTGGTGGGATTGCATCAGTAAATGCATTCATTCTGATGAGTGGGGAAAATGTTACCGGATCCACTAATGTATTTGCTCCACTCGTCTTTGTAAACAACGGAGCCATGATCAATGATGGATTGTTACTGGCAGCAACCAATGGGACGGTAAATGTTGAAGCAGGTACGTACACTGAACAGATCAAGATCAAAAAATCGGTACACTTGATCGGGGCGGGCAAAGGAAGTACTAACATACAATACACTGGTGCTCTAACAGCCAGTGGCAGCTTCGATGTTTCCAGTATGATCGAAATTTCGGGAAGCACGACAAATGCAGAGGTATCTGGATTCAATATAGCTGGTAGCGGGGTGACAGCTTCAACTGATAGGATTGCAGCCATTTATGTTTTCGATGGAGCCACTGCAAACATCCATGATAACCGGATTTCATTGGGTTCAACTGGTGGAAAGACCGGAGTTGATGTACAGATCGGACGAAGTTACTTAACAAATTCCGGAACTCATGCCCATGCAACAATATGGAATAACGATATCGTCAACTTCACTACTTATGGAATTTCGGTTGAACATGATGCCTTTGGTGCCACTGATCTCTCGCTTATAGAACAACTAACTCATGGAACTACGGCTGAAATCCACAATAATGTGATCAATGGTGCCGGGATCACACCCGTTGGCCAGCAAGTTGGCATTAATGTTTCCAATGAAGATGATGGCTTACTCTTTTTTGGTAACAATGCCACCGCCAATATTTACAATAACCAAATCGTAAATAATCAGTATGCCGGGATAAAACTGGTTAACGTAAGGGACATGAACATTCACGATAATGTGATCACCAACAACTTAAATGGTATTGTGACCCAAACCAGGGTAAGCGGTGGTGTCCATAATAATGATATTTTTGGCAATACAAACAACAACGCAACATTAAATGGATTGTTAACTTCCAGTATGTTCAGCAATAACTGGTGGGGTACAAATCCCACCTGGGTTCCTGAAGTACCGGGAGTCGACTTCCATTGTCATTTTTTTGTAATTTGCCATTATCGAATTCCTCCTATTCCTGCCCATTGGGATTATAGTGCAGGTAAGATCAGTGGAAACCTGGACAATACTCTAAATTGGCGATCCACAGCGGTTAACCCAACAGTTGGTGTTGGTGCATCCGGCAATCCATTCTCTTGGTATGGGTCGGATATGGATGGAGACGGAGTATTGAATGAAATCGATAATTGCCCCACAGATCCAAACCCAACTCAAGATCCGGCGGTTTGTAATGGCGATATTGACGGGGATCTCATCCTCAATAATACTGATAACTGCCCGACAACTCCCAACCATGATCAGGCCGATTTGGATGGCGATGGTGTAGGCGATGCATGTGATAACTGCCGGACAACGCCTAATGCAGATCAAGCCGATACTGATGATGATGGTGTGGGTAATGTATGTGATAACTGTGTTACCACAGCCAATCCTGGGCAAGATGATCTGGATGAGGATGGAGTAGGTGATCTATGTGATAACTGTCGCACGACTCCCAATGCTGACCAGACTGATTGGGATGAAGATGGAGTGGGCGATGCTTGCGATAATTGTGCCACAACTCCCAATGCTGACCAGATTGATCGGGATGAAGATGGGGTAGGTGATGCTTGTGATAACTGTCGTACGACTCCCAATGCTGATCAGGTGGATTGGGATGAAGATGGAGTTGGTGATGTCTGTGATAATTGCAGAACCACACCAAATACTGACCAGATTGATTTCGACGCTGACGGAGTAGGTGATGCCTGTGACAATTGCAGAACCACACCGAATACAGATCAACTTGATATTGACACTGATGGTGTAGGTGATGCATGTGATAACTGTGTAAATATTTTCAATACCTCTCAGGCGGATTTGGACAAAGATGGTATTGGCAATAAATGCGATGCAGATTTTCCACCTGAGGTTATAGATGAAGGTGATATTCCTGTTACAGGAGCTCAATTATTAAGTTGTGATGTCGCCGATGAATTGCAGTTGGATCTTTCTGATAGTTCAAAATTAATCGTAGCTTTCAACAGTATTCTCTGTGGCTTTGAAGCAACATTAAATCAAGAAGTACTGGAAACCCTGCCTTCAGCATCATTACCATCAGGAAATATGCTTCAAAATGCATTAACTTACCAGTTGATCAAAGAAGGTGAAATCTTCCCGGATTTACCTACACCTGTCAAGGCTAGTGTCAAATTCCCGGTTGGAACTGGTAGTCAAAACCTATCCATCCTATTTTGGGATGCCGAAACAAATAATTGGGTTGACCTGGGTGGAACACTTTCTAACGGTTATTTCTCGATTGAGACAACGAAAACTGGTACATTTATTCTTGTTACAAAGTAGTTACTTTCAAAGGTCCCCGGGTCGGTAATCTGACCACCGCCCGGGGATTTTACCAGTGGGATACGAATAAAGGCAAAATGAGCATCCTTAAAATTCGATAGATTATATAAACAAAATAAAATTGATGCTGATCAACATTCATCATGTTAGTATTACACCAAGAAAAATATTTTATGTATAATTCTAATAATATGTTGAGGTTTCTTGCAAAGTAGAAGTAATTCGATAATACTTTGATCGGAGATAAGAATGGCAATGACGCAGAATTGGGAAAAAACAATCTCACCAGGTATTGACTTGGACATGGTGAAGGAATCTCATAAGAGATTGACTGCAATGATCGTAGACGATGAGCCTGAAACCGTCCGAATGATGAAATACATCCTGATGGAAGCTGGAATGGATGTCGTTGGGGCGAATAGTGGCCTTGATGCCATAGATATTTGCCCTCATACTCAACCGGACGTGATTTTGCTTGATTTGATGATGCCTGAAATGGATGGTTATGAGACTTTCAGATACTTGAGAAACATTACCAATGCGCCAGTGTTGATCGTATCAGCCAAAAGTCAAAAAGAGGAGGTCGTTAAAGGCCTTGTTTTTGGTGCAGACGATTACTTGACCAAGCCATTTTTTCCGGGGGAGTTAGTTGCGAGAATTAATAATATCGTAAAACGAAGCAAGTACGTAAAACCAATTACAGCATATTCATTCCCCAGTATTCAATTAACAATCGATATTGAGTCAAGGGAAGTAAATTTACGTGGTGAGACCTTCCTTTTACCCAGGGTCGAGTTCGAGGTTTTATCCGTATTAGCAAAGTACGCACCTAAAATTGTTACCAAAGAAATAATCGCCCACGAAGTTTGGGGGGAAGATAGTGATAAAATTCAAAAGAGGATTAAGTATTTTATCCATATCATCCGGCGTAAACTGGAAATTAATCCTCATGCACCAAGAATAATCATTAGCCGTGAGGGTCTTGGTTATCGGCTTGATACTGATGATTCAATGCCAGGTAATACTAAACGGTTTAATCTTCGGAAAAAATCGATCAAATCGAAAGCTCTTTGAAATATGAAAATAATAAAACGAAATATTAATATTGGGATTCTACTCGTAGCAATCCTAACTTTTCAATTTTCAAGCCCGACATCTATTGTCTCTGCAGATGATTCACCAATAGGTGGTACCGGAGTAGATAGTGGAACTGCAATTGACCTGATTACAACTGATGCTTCTATTCCGGATGAACCAGGTAACCAATCCTCATTGGAAACTACCTCACCATCGGGTGAGAATATTGAGCAGGTTGTTGATCAAATCACAGAGACAGGTAATGAAATCCTGGATGGAAATGGTAATGCTCTATCCCTGGCCAGCCAACAGACAGCGGATATATTAACAGGCGATCCTTTCTTTGCGGATCCCATCGACCCAACACTAGCAAGGATTTTTCTAAAAGATTGTGATGGATGGAAAATTCCTGATGGATTTGCATCCGGGACATGTACCGCTTCCAGTACACCTGTGCAGAATGCAATCACCGCCGCTGCTCCAGGGGCAACAATTTTTATTACAGCGGGTCATTATGCGGAGACCGTTTCGATTTACTCCAATAACCTGACATTCGTGGGTTTAAAAGGTGATGCGATCATAGACCAACTAAACCTTTTTGCTGATGTAAATGATTCCTCCCACAACGTATATTCTCCGCTTATTCATGTTTATCATGGTGGAAGTGTCCTGGATGCAACAAATCTCCTTCAAACAGGCGGGCAAATTGTCATACACTCAAAGGATCACAAGAAGAAAAACTCTCAATCGATCCCAGGTGATCCCTCCTCGTCCACTATGAGTAATGTAGATTCGGTTGAAGTGAATGGCACGGAGATCATAAGTTTTTCGTGTAATAAACCAATTGAACTTATTCTTCCTTCAGGAACCAGGGTCAGATCCACGAGTATTCTTTGTGGTTATTCAGGAAGCCTTTCAACAATCGATTTGAAAGGTCTCCCTGGCATCTTGAATGACCAATATCAACTCATTGAAGGTGTTTCTTTGGTGATGAGAAATGCGGGAAATCCTGTCATTGCTCTACCCGGATCATCCAAACTCAAAATTCAATTTACCCTTCCTGATAATATTGTTGCATCTTCAGTTTCGATTTTGGGATGGGATCAGAATTTGAACAATGGCGCAGGTGACTGGGTGAAAATGTCCTTACAGGATAACGAGGATGGGTTCGCAACTGTAATTGCAAACTACCCGGGATATTTTATTCTTGTAACAGAATAATCCAAATATTGGTTAGGTTTGATAGGTAAAAGGGCATGTGCACAATACACATGCCCCTTGTATGCTGTTTACTGCTATGATAAACTTTCTTACAAGCAACTCATCGTGAGAGGTGGAGGGAACGGCCCTGTGAAACCTCGGCAACCATTCGATTAATTTCGATTATATGGTGCCAAATCCGTCAGGGACGAGTTTATTCCTGAAAGATGAGGATTATTGACTAAAGTCAATGCCTCTCTATCTCAGGGAGGTTTTTTTATCAGGAGGACCTTTGAAAGAACGACTGTACACGAATCGACGATATCTTGATCTATTACCGCATAAAGTTGTGGTTTTCGATGGAGCCATGGGAACCAATCTGCAAAAAATGAACTTAACCATGCAGAATTATGGCAGTGAAAAACTGGTTGGCTGCATAGATTACCTGGTGATCAGTTATCCCGCGGCAGTGGAAGCCGTGCATCGGTCTTTCCTGGAAGTCGGTGTGGATGTCATCGAAACTTGTACTTTTCGTTCCAATCGCTTAACCCTTGGGGAATACGGTCTTGGAGATAGAGTAATAGAAATCAATACTACAGCTGCAAAACTGGCAAGAAGGTTGGCTGATGAATTCAGCAAACCCGATCACCCCCGACTTGTAGCTGGTTCAATTGGACCTTCCGGAAAGCTTCCCTCGATCGACGATCCCCAGTTATCAGATATTACATTCGATCAGCTCTCGGACTTGTTCAAAGAACAGGCATTGGGATTAATCTTAGGAGGTGTAGATTTACTGCTGATTGAAACATCTCAGGATATTCTGGAAGTCAAAGCCGTAATTCATGGAATTCAACGGGCATTTGAAGAAACCGGGATATTTCTTCCAATTCAAGCTCAAGTCACGCTGGATACAACAGGAAGGATGCTTTTAGGAACTGATATTACAGCGGTAGAGAAGATCCTCGATGGACTGGTGATTGATGTCATTGGACTGAACTGTTCCACCGGACCGGATTACATGCGTGAGCCTATTATGACTTTGGATGAAATATCTCCCCTGCCTATATCATGTATCCCAAATGCAGGCTTGCCATTAAATATTGATGGGCAGGCGGTGTATCCATTACAGCCGGAACCATTCGCAGAGGCATTATTCGAATTTGCAGAAAAATACCATGTAAATATAGTGGGAGGATGTTGTGGAACCACCCCTGAACATATCCGCTTATTAGTGGATAAGGTGGCAAATATATCCATCACCTCCAGACCCAACCAATCAATGCCATACCTGGCATCAGCAGTTGATGCAATCCAGACACGGCAGGTACCACCTCCTTTCCTGATTGGTGAAAGAATGAATGCCCAGGGAAGTGCTAAGTTTAAGAAGCTCCTGCTTGCGGAAGATTATGATGGAATGTTGGCAATTGCCCGCTCCCAGGTGGCAAATGGTGCTCACGGACTGGATATCAGTGTTGCCGTGACCGAACGCGCTGATGAAAAAGAGATGATGCAAAAGGTGATAAAAAAAGTATCACCAGTTGTAAAAACCCCGTTCATTATCGACTCAACAGAAGTTGATGTGATGGAAGCCGCCCTTAAAACCGCACCCGGAAAGTGTTTGATCAATTCCACCAATCTTGAAGCGGGACGAACAAAAGCAGATAAGATCTTCGGACTTGCAAAAAAATATAATGCTGCGGTATTGGCTCTAACAATTGATGAAAAAGGTATGGCCAAAACCGCCACACGTAAACTGGAAATTGCTCAAAAAATTGTTGGTATTGCTGTGGATGAATTTGGCATAAAACCGGAAGATCTGATCATCGACGCATTAACATTCACCCTCGCCACCGGTGATGCAGATTTTATCAACTCCGCTAAAGAAACACTCGAAGGGATTCGACTAATAAAAGCCAACTCTGCCGGGAGTATTAACGTCACTGGGAGTCAGTAATGTCTCATTTGGATTAGCTCCCAATTGTCGCGGCGTATTGAATAGTGTCATGCTCCATAATTCTGTTCAGGCAGGTTTGGATATGGCAATTGTCAATCCTGCCCAGATCATTCCATACACAGACATCCCCACACTCGAGATCGACCTTTGTGAGGATTTGATCTACAACAGGAGGGAGGATGCGCTCTCTCGTTTGATAGAACATTTCTCAACTGAAGGGGCTTCATCCGGCAACAGGCAGGATGTTGTAGATCCTTTGGTTGGTTTGACTCCCGAAGAGCGTCTTCATTGGAAGATTTTACACCGGGTAAAAGATGATGTTGAATTAGACATTGATGAGATATTAATACCATTTAATGGTCCAGAAAAATCCAGACGAGCAGTGGATATTCTTAATCAGGTACTTCTCCCTGCGATGAAAGAAGTAGGAGATAAATTCGGGGCTGGTGAATTGATACTGCCATTCGTACTGCAATCGGCTGAAGTAATGAAGAAAACGGTCAACCACCTGGAAAATTACCTTGAGAAGAAAGCTGGCACAAGCAAAGGATTGATCGTCCTGGCAACTGTATATGGTGATGTACATGATATCGGTAAAAACCTGGTGAAAACGATCCTCTCGAATAATGGGTATGAAGTGATAGACCTGGGGAAACAAGTGCCAGCCGAGACGATCATTTCAAAAGCTATCGAGGTCAAGGCCGATGCAATCGGTTTAAGCGCGCTATTAGTGAGCACCAGTAAACAGATGCCATTGATCGTTAATGAACTTGACCGGAGAGGGTTGAATCTCCCTGTATTGATAGGTGGAGCGGCGATTAATGAGCGTTTTGGTCGCCGTATTTTGATGACCGAAAGCGATCATTACTATGAAGGTGGTGTATTTTATTGTAAAGATGCATTTGAAGGTCTCAATACAATGGATAGGATTGGTGATCCAAAGACTCATGATGCAGCATACGTCGAATTGATCAAAAACGCAGATTTTGAACACGGCAGAGCAGCTGTCGTGCAAGTGCAGGTTTCAACAAATAATGAACAAAAAAGGGTTCCTGAAGTAGGTTCGATACCTGTTCCACCTGATTGGGATACTCATTATGCAGATACATTACCCTTAGCCCAGGTATTTGCCCATATCGGAAAGAATGAACTTTTCCGATTATCATGGGGTGCAAAAAACCTGCATGGAGAGCAGTGGGAACATACTAAAGCAGAATTCGAGGAACGCCTTCTGCGGATGAAGTCGGAGGCGATCAAAGATGGCTGGTTAAAGCCGCAAGGTGTATATGGATACTTTCCAGCACAAACTGAAGGGAATGATCTGCTGGTTTATGCACCTGACACTATAAAATCCGGGAAACCAATTATTTTGGAGCGCTTCACATTTCCCCGACAAACAAGTGGAGATGGATTAAGCCTGGCAGATTACTTTGCTCCGGTAGAATCCGGAAAAATGGATGTAGTTGTATTCCAGGTTGTAACTGTTGGAGAGGAAGCCACCCGTCGTTTCGATAAGTTTCCAACAGGATGCAAATTATTCTGAAGCATATTTCACCCATGGATTGGCAGTTCAGACTGCTGAGGCAACCGCTGAATACTTACATCAATTCATCCGTACGGAATTAAAGATTGGAAAAGGTCAGGGGAAAAGATATTCCTGGGGTTATCCTGCCATTCCAGAACTTGCAGACCATGAAAAGGTATTTCGCCTCTTAGGTGTCGAAAAAATGATGAAAATGACTTTAACGTCAGCTTATCAACTAGTTCCTGAACAATCGACTGCAGCGATCATTGTTCATCACCCAGCAGCGCGTTATTTTAATGTTGGTGAATCTCGAATTGAACAATTAACCAGAGGATAAAAGAGTATGAGTCGTATTCCCGGGATTCTTGAGGATTTACGAGACGGTAAAGCATTGCTCTCTGATGGAGCGATGGGTACGATTCTTCATTCCCATGGCGAAGATTTTGAGCAATGCTTTGACGAGCTCAATTTGACAAATCCGGCAATTGTCGCAGAGATCCATCGTTCTTATATTGACGCCGGGTCTCAAATGATCCAAACCAATACTTTTGGGGCGAATCGTTATAAGTTGGCGACACATGGTTTGGAAGATAAAGTGCTGGAGATTAACCGGGCAGGTGTTGAACTGGCAAAAAAGGTTATCCAGGCTTCCTTCAAAGAAGTATTGATCGCCGGGGATGTCGGTCCTTTAGGGGTGCGGATAGCTCCTTTCGGCAGGGTGAAACCAGAGCAGGCACGAGATGTTTTCCGTGAACAGATCCAGGCATTGATCTCAAGTGGAGTGGATCTGATCATTATCGAAACTTTTAGTGACCTTTACGAAATCAGGGAAGCAATCATTGCAGCCAAATCAATCAGTCAAGATATTCCTGTTATCGCGTCCATGACTTACACTCGCGATGATCTGACCTTACTTGGGGATTCTCCGGCAAGAGTTGCTATCAAGTTAAAAGATGCAGGTGCCGACATTATTGGGGTGAATTGCTCAGGTGGACCTGCCCAAATTTTGAGGATTTTAAAACACATGCAACAAGCAGTACCAAATGGATTATTCTCCGTAATGCCAAATGCCGGCTGGCCAGAACAAGTTGCTGGACGGATCATGTACCCTGCTGCCCCGGAATATTTTGGCGATTACGCTGTTACTTATCGTCAGGCAGGTGCAAGTGTTATTGGCGGTTGCTGCGGTACAACTCCTGATCATATATCATCCATGCGTTTGGCTTTGGATAAACTGCCGATCATGGAGCGGCATGCTGCTGCTACAGTTTCAGTAAAGATATCTGAAAATGAGGTAATTGTACGAGAAGCACCAACGCTTTTCGCACAAAAACTTGCTGCAGGAAAATTTGTAACAGCAGTTGAAATGGATCCTCCCCGTGGACTCTCGACCCATAAGTTGTTGGCAGGTGCCAGCTTACTTGCAGAAGCTGGAGCAGATGTGATCAATGTAGCCGATAGCCCGATGGCTCGCATGCGAATGAGTCCCTGGGCAGTGTGCAGTTTGATCCAAAAGCGAACAAATATCGAGACGGTATTGCATTTTCCCACCCGTGGACGAAATATGCTTCGGGTTCAGGGAGATTTATTGGCTTCCCATGCCCTGGGTATCCGCAATGTTTTTGTAGTCATGGGAGATCCCACTGCAATTGGCGATTATCCTGAAGCGATGGATAATTATGACCTGGTCCCTTCAGGACTTATTAAATTGATCAAGCAGGGGTTTAACGAAGGACTGGATCATTCCGGATCTGAGATTGGCCAACCGACGACGTTCTTTGTGGGATGTGCATTGAATTTAACAGCAAAAGACCCTGATTTGGAAATTAAGAATTTGCAACGAAAAATAATAGCAGGTGTGGATTTCATCTTAACCCAACCCGTATTTGATCCGGCTGTTGCCTTAAAATTCCTGAATTACTACAACAATCACCATGGTGAAATACCGGTTCCTATTCTCATGGGTGTGCTTCCGCTTAATAACCCTCGACACGCTGCATTTCTTCACCATGAAGTCCCCGGGATCACAATCCCTGAGACAACATTGGAAAGAATGAATAAGGCTACAGGCCCCACAGATCAATTAGGAGTTGCACTCACTCTCGAGACCATTGATGCGATGAGATCTCAAATACAAGGCGTATACATCATGCCAGCATTTGGAAGATATGATCTGGCTGCTGAAATTGTTGATGGAATTAATAAGATTTAATTTACTTGAGATAAATCTGATATTTGCGGGTAATTCATTAACTAGTTTTAACTTTATCAAAGCTATTTGGATAAGTAGTCTGTAACTAAATAACCCTTTGAAATAATGCTGGATGTCATCGCCCTGCACTATAATCAGTATATAATATCAGAGGAGTAAATATGCTGCTGGCAATCGATATCGGCAATACCAACCTCACAATAGGTCTATATAAAGGAGATACATTTGGCGCGCATTGGCGACTTGGCACGGACCATCGCCGGATGCCGGATGAATATGGTCTTCAATTGTTGGGGCTTTTGGAGCATGCCGGATTGCAGCCGTCTGATTTAACTGGTGTGAGCCTATCTTCGGTTGTTCCACAATTAACACCCAGGCTCATCGAAGCCAGCAACAGATACCTTCATCAAAATCCTCTTGTTATCGGGCCAGACTTAAATACTGGAATTACCATTAAATACCACAGCCCGGCTTCAGTTGGCCCGGATCGGATCGCTGATGCAGCTGCAACTGTAAAACTCTATGGTGCCCCGGCAATAATTGTTGATTTTGGAACAGCTACTACTTTTAATGTATTAAATGCTGAAAAAGAATACCTGGGCGGAGCGATCGCTCCGGGTGTGTTGACCGCAGCAGATGCGTTAACTGAGCACACCAGCCGGCTTCCACGGATTGATGTTGTCAAACCCCCGTCAGTGATAGGAATGAATACGGTACATGCAATGCAATCAGGTCTGTATTATGGCTATGTTGCCCTTGTGGAAGGGATGATTACCCGCATGAAGGCCGAATTGAAGGGACAGGTAAAAACAATTGCAACCGGTGGATTGGCAGAATTAATCGCCCAGGAAACCAAGATATTTGACATAATTTCTCCCTGGTTGACATTAGAGGGATTACGCATTCTCTGGGAGTTAAATAGGAATGGATAAAATGAATATACTTCAGGGAAAAACCATTTTACTTGGAATCACTGGTTCGATCGCAGCCTACAAAGGGGTAGAACTGGCTTCCAGATTAACCCAGGAAGGTGCACTTGTTGATGTTATTCTTACACCTTCTGCTCAAAAATTTGTAACACCTTTGACTTTCCAATCGGTAACTGGACGAAAAGCATATACAGATGAAGATTTATGGGGTGGGGAAGGTCATGTGACCCATATTGGTTTAGGCAGGGTGGGAGATATTCTCATCGTTGCACCCGCCAGTGCAAATACGATTGCCCGTCTTGCTCAAGGCCTGGCCGACAATCTGCTCTGTGTATCCGCCCTGGCAGCACGATGTCCAATGATAATAGCTCCGGCGATGGATGCGGGTATGTACAGTCACCCAGCTACGCAGGCTAACATGGCAATTCTCAAAGAACGTGGTGCAACATTTATAGGTCCAGCAGCAGGACATCTCGCATCTGGGTTGGTTGGTGTCGGCCGGATGGAAGAAACAGGGCTTATCATGGGAGCAGCCAGGTGGAAACTCGGCCGATTAGGTAATTTAACCGGTAAGAAGATCATCGTAACAGCTGGTGGAACTCAAGAAGCAATAGATCCAGTCCGGATTATCTGCAACCGTTCCACAGGCAAACAAGGTTATGCTCTGGCTCAAGCTGCGATAGATCATGGAGCAGATCTGACTCTGATCTCTGCTAACAGCGCATTGCCAACTCCATATGGGTGCAAATTGGTTGAAGTAAATTCTGCGGCAGGGATGCTGGGCGCTGTCATGAATGAAATTCAAGATACTGATGGGTTAATTATGGCTGCTGCTGTAGCTGATTTTAAACCTGTCAAAACCGAAGAAGAGAAAATTAAAAAGGATTCAGATATAACTTCGATTGCTATTGAACCGACTATGGACATTTTGGCAGAGGTAGCTCGCCATCGACAATCTTTAAAAAAGTTGAAATTTGTGATCGGATTCGCTGCAGAAAGCCAGGATTTACTGGAAAACGCCCGGATCAAACTAAAAAAGAAAAAACTGGATATGATCGTAGCAAACGATATTAGTGCATCGGATGCAGGGTTTGGAGTTGATTCAAACCGGGTCATATTGATCCAACCGGATGGTAGTGCAGAAGCTCTTCCATTAATGACTAAATTTGAAGTCGCAGAAACAATTCTTGAAAAGGCAGCCCAAATGCTTGGATTGTCAGCGGGTGCTGAACAATGAAAATACTTGTAATGTCAGACATTCATGCCAATATCAACGCTCTTGAAACAGTTCTTCAAGATGCAGGCAAAGTGGATAGGGTATGGTGTTTAGGTGACCTGGTGGGCTATGGTCCAGATCCCAATGAGTGTATTCAGAAGATCAGATCGCTGAAAAATTGTATTTGCTTAATGGGTAATCATGATTCAGCAGTGCTTGGTAACATGGATATGGAGGCATTCAATCGGGATGCCAGGTTATCTGTGGAATGGAATCAAAGGGTGATCAAACCTGAAAATTTGAGTTTCTTGAAAAAATTACCCGAAAAGCATGTTGAGGAAGATGTAACATTGGCGCATGGAAGCCCTAGAAATCCGGTTTGGGAATATATTTTGGATTGGCAAGTCGCCATGAATAACCTGGATTTTTTCGAGACCAGCTTTTGTTTTGTCGGGCACACACACATTCCGGTTATTTTTCAATTAACCGAGGAAGAGCTTGGATCTCAATTACAGATCCTTTCACCGATTGGCCCTGTGGAATTGACAGGCAAAGCAATAGTGAATCCCGGTTCAGTTGGCCAACCCAGAGATCGTGATGCCAGGGCAGCTTATGCCATCTATGATACAGAATCGAGAATTTGGGAACCGCGCCGGATTGCTTATAATATTGCCGAGGTTCAGGATAGAATTACCAAATTTAATCTCCCGGAAAGAAATGCTCTACGCATTGCTGATGGATGGTAATGGAACTAATTCGACCACATAACGTCAGATGATTGGAATTAATCATATTGTGGAGGAAAGAATGAAAATTAAAACCCTGGCAATACTCTTATTATCTGTGATTTTACTATCATCCTGTGCAGCCGCACGAACCCAGACATCTACCGATAACTTTGCGGGGGCTGCACCTGCACCGATGGCTCCAGCTATGGAACGGGCTGTTGTGCCTGAAGCACCTGTGGCAGACAAATCATTTTCTGAAAGCGGAGCTGTAGGTGGTATTGTAACGGACCGGCTGGTAATTAAAAATGGAACAATTTCGATCATCGTGGTTGACCCGGGCAAGAGCATGGAAACCATTGCAAAAATGGCTGACGAAATGGGTGGATGGGTTGTGTCCTCAAACCTATATAAGATACAAACGAGTGATGGGATTGAAATTCCACAGGCAAATATTAACATCCGTGTACCAGAAGCAAAATTAAACGAAGCTTTGGAAAAAATTAAAGCAGAAGTTAAAAATCCTGCCACAGATATTCGCTCGGAAAATGTAAGTGGTCAGGATGTCACTGCCGAATATACAGATTTGACCTCCCGCCGGAATAATCTTGAGAGAGCTGAAGCTCAATTACAAGAGATCATGGCATCTGCCACCAAGACAGAAGATGTCTTGAATGTTTTCAACCAACTGACTCAGATCCGTGGAGAAATCGAAGTGATCAAAGGCCAGATGAAATACTACGAAGAATCATCGAACTTCTCGGCGATCAATATCGAACTTATCTCACAGGAATCCATCAAACCGATCACAGTAGCCGGTTGGCAGCCACAGGGTGTAGCCCGCGATGCAGTCCAGGCGTTGATCAATACTTTCAAAACCCTGGTGAATATACTCATCTACTTTGTGATCCTGGTTCTCCCCATACTACTGGTCCTTTATGGTGTAATCAGATTACTGATCTGGCTCTTCAAGCTGCTTTTCCTGAGAAAAAAACCAAAAAAAGTAAATGACGTTGTAACTAATGTCGAAATAAAATAATTAATACATAGTAATAAGAACCGGGTGAAGTTCAACCCGGTTCTTATTTTAATGATTCAGCTTACATTTATTCATTTGTAATTTATGATGATCTGTTCTTCCCGATCGAATTGTACTGGTATTTCGAATATTTGATCCTTTCCGGTCAGCAAGTTACTTTGTCCTTTTGAATCTATTACCTCAATTTCAATTGCCGGGATTCTCAGAGATATTTCTCCAGAACACTTGTGTGGAAGTAGGAATTTAAGAAAGAGTTGCTTGTCAGATTATTTCCATTCCGAAACTTCAAGCCCCTGGGAAATATGTATAGTACTGCCAACGAACATAGGTCTTTCCGGAATCAGGTTTCGGACAGCAGCCAGCCATGTGGCATGGGGCGGTAGAATGCCAATTCCAAGCTTTCCGTTCTCTGAATAAGAAATCTTAGAATCCCAGAACGAGCTTACCTCCCAGGATGAATTGTGAATTATGTTGTAATCTTCAAGGCACAAAACTGGCTGGACGGGATGGTCTTCCCAATTCGTATAGCTAATCAAATGCCATACCCCTGTGGCACCCTCCAAATCGACTCGCAACTTCGAAGGTGTAAGCTTTTGATGCCAATCCAGCACCATGGGAGTTTTTCCAATTATCGGGATCATAGATTGGATAATCTTTAATCGCTCCGGTGGAATTTGAGCCAGGTCATCGGAGAGTAATACCAGTCCACCTGATAAAGCGGTCAGGCTGGCTTGAGTTCGTATTTCATCTTCGGTGAGGTGAGTTGTGGACCTGAGGAGCAGACAATCCGGGTCGTTCATCCACCAACGATTATGGAACCAGGCACGTGTAATGGTATTCTGCATGGCATTTTCAACTGATGGGATATTTGGCTCATTCGGGAACAAAAGCTCAACCCCTTTGTATTTTGGTTTCCAATCTGAGGCAACATCTGCACCAATCCGCATGGCATCCACATGCCCGATCATTCCTCCGATGGGAGCGCCGCAGCCAAGTATGTATGTGTCTTCACCGGCAGCTTCACGGATCAATTGCATAGCTTGATCATATATCTGTGCCCGTGTAAGTGAAGAGTCGAAGTGTTGACCCGGTATTGTTGCTGCGTATAAGAAATCCAATTTTAGATACTGGAACCCCCATGAGTGGACAGCAGTATCGATCACTTTTCGTACATATTCCTGAGCCGCTGGATGTGACATATCCAATGATGTTGTGAATCTATTCCAATTCCAGCCTGAGTTGACAAACTTTCCATCAAGATTTCTTAAGAGCATTTCCGGATGTGTTTTATACAGATCAGAAGCAGGAGATACGATGAAAGGTGCCAGCCATAATCCTGAAGTATATCCACCCGCTTTGATTTCAGGGATGATGGAATTGAATCCACCTGTAAATTCAGGTTTAAAATCCAGCCAATCTCCAATACCTTTCTCAAAACCATCATCAACTTGGATCAGATCAACTGGAACATCGTCATTAATTTCACGTAATTGCCTGATATTTGATAATAGATTTTCTGGTGTGATGTGAGTGTAATAATGGTACCAGGAGCACCATCCTAATGGAATTTTTGGTTTAATTTGCACATGATTCTCTAAAGCAGCAGCCTCAATGAACGCGTTTAATGGATCAGGATCCTTGAAGTCAACAATTTGGATGACTGCCCAGTCTGTAGTGAATGATTTTCCAGGAGGAACATGTACTCCATCACCCGCTGCTTTCAATTGAAGGGCCGGTTCAGACCGCAGGTCCACTTCAGTATGTCCAAATTGCTGTTTTTGCGTAAGGAATCCAGCCAGAACTCCTTTTTGGGTGATTTGATCGATAACCACACTAAAGAAGTCGCTTACAAAAATTCCTCTCTTTTTTTTAGGTATAGGAGTTGTTGCATTATGCCATTGTGCTCCTTGAATAAAACTCAACCCGGAATACTTTTGTTTCTGATCAGCAGAATATGTCCCGCTATAGCACCATGATTGCCAGCCATTAACAAAACAAGCATATTTAGGATTACTTGATGGAAACTGTACGTTTGGTTTATTTTCGGATCCCATAAGGTTGATACTATTGAAACGAATTGTCTCTGCCCGGTTATTTCTACATTTGAAACGGAATAAGAATAAAGGTGAATTTATGGGAAAAGCATATTCTGCTTCGAGTAAGATTCCATCAATTTGAGATGAGCAGGACAAAGAATCAGCGTTTGAATTATTTGAGATTAATGGATTATTTTTTCCAACGGATATACTTGCCAGACTGGGAGAAATGTGGAGGTTTGAATCATCATTTGTTGAGAAGAATAATTGTGGTGGTGTACTTGAGGTGATGATTCCAGACTCATTATGGGTCAAGTTCCAGGATAGATCATTATTTATGGCAAACTTAAATGAGTTAAAGAGAAATTCCTGCATTGGTCCCTCCAGGTTATTTTGATTAAATATAGCATCAAAAATCATTAAACCAAAACCGCGTCAACGGATGGCTGGGCCGGACGCGGAATATGGAATAAGAGAATGTAATAATAGATTAAGATCAGAGATTAAAATTTAGGTGAAAATATATTAATAGTGAGATGAGAGAATGTAGAATTATCCAATAACCCTTCTAATTTGTTCTTCACTAACTGAGCCTGATCGTAAGATTTGAAAGATGGGTCCGGTGCAATCGACTACTGTAGATGAAATTCCAATTTTCGATTGACCGCCATCTATAACAAGGTCGACCAGCCCATCCATTTGATGTAATACATCTTGAGCATTTGTCGGGCTTGGTTGTCCCGAAATATTAGCAGATGTGACTGCGAGCGGCCCACAAACGCGAATCAAAGCCCGGGTAAATGGATGATCCGGGATTCTTACACCAATTGTTGGCAACGGTGAAATTACCTCGGGGACGGATGGATGCTTGGGTACAACAAGGGTGAGAGCCCCGGGCCAAAATGCTTCTCCGAGCAGCTCAGCATATTTCCCTGATGAAGAACATACAAGTGCCAATTGGAGTAAATCAGAGAGCAGAATGGCAATGGCTTTATTTTCATCCCTTTTTTTTATTTCAAACAATTTCTGAATACCGACTCTGTCAAATGCACCAGTACCAATCCCATAAACTGTATCAGTCGGAATCGCGACAATGCCCCCGGAATTTATTGTTTGAATTGCCTTATCCAGGGCTGCTACATTCTGTTCAGGAAGCATTACTGTTTGCATTTTCAATACCTTTCGATAATTAGCAACCTGTCATTCCCTGCTAGGTCCCTCTTGATAGAGACTTCCGCATCCGGGTAATATTTTTGCGCCAGTTTTCTTACTGCATTACCTTGTTCAGCCTCAATTTCCAATAACAGGCATACCTTACTGTCTGCAATATGGACTGAGTCAGCTAATAGTTGTTGAATGAACTCCAGACCATCTAAACCTCCATCAAGAGCAGCCTTTGGTTCGTACCTGGCAGACTGGTAAGATTCTCTAATTTATTCGTTGGGATGTATGGCAGGTTAGCACAGATCAATTGAAATTTTCCAAAAAGAGCAGAGGTTAAGTCGGATTGGACGAAACAGCATTGGTTTTGAACATGGTTATTACCAGCATTGCGTTTTGCAACCTGCAAGGCTCGACTGGATTTATCTATCGCAATACATTTAATATCGGGCAGGTTTACCGTAAGAGAAATACCAATGCAACCGGAACCGGTTCCTACATCCAGAACAATACCAGTAAAATTGTGATCCCGGATCCAAACCACTGCATTTTCAACTAGTAATTCAGTTTCCGGTCGGGGAATCAATACATCTGAATTTGTGTAGAATTGCAATCCATAAAAGTGGCTCGTTCCAGTGATATAAGCAAGGGGAATTGATTTTGTCAACTGGGAGAACATCTCATCCAGATGGGAGGTATCAGTAATTGATAACTCATATTCCGGATGGGCTAACACCCAACTTCTAGGTTTATGTAGAACTGATGAAATTAATACCTGGATGTCCAGGCTGGCTGTTTCCGATAACCCGCTAATCTGCTGCTGTGCATCTTTCAGCCATGAGCCAATGTTCATTTTTATAAAATTGGTACCTAATCATCGTCCACGGGGGCAGCAGATAATCGTTCCGATTCACTTCGCAAGGCAAGCTCTTCAATAAACTTGTCGATATCACCTTCCATGACTCCCGGGAGATTGTAGCTGGATAAATTGATCCGGTGGTCTGTAACACGAGATTGGGGATAATTATATGTCCGTATTTTCTCCGAACGCTCTCCTGTTCCCACTTGGGAACGTCGAGTTTCTTCAAGATCCGTTTGACGTTTCAATTCTTGTATTTCATATAAACGAGCACGCAAAATACTCATAGCCCGTAATCTATTTTGTAACTGAGAACGTTCATCCTGACAGGCGATCACAATACCGGTTGGAAAATGGGTGATCCGGATGGCAGTGGAGTTCTTTTGAACATTTTGCCCACCTGCTCCCGCTGATTTGAATATATCGACGCGAATATCTGAGTCAGGAATGGTCACTTCGACCTCATCCACTTCTGCCAGGACGACTACAGTTACAGTCGAGGTATGAATTCTGCCTTGAGATTCTGTCGAAGGAATGCGCTGCACTCGATGCACTCCTGATTCATACTTCAATTTGGAGTAACAAGATTTCCCCTTGATTTGGAAGATGATCTCTTTAAATCCACCAATTCCGATCTCATTCTGAGAAAGGATTTCAAATTTCCAGTTTTGTCTCTCTGCATAGTGGGTATACATTCTAAAAAGATCTGCGGCGAATAAGGCGGCTTCATCTCCTCCGGTACCAGCGCGAATTTCCACAATAACATTACGTTCATCGCGTGGATCCTTGGGAATGATCAATGCTTTGATCTGTTTTTCTAGAAGCTCAATTTTCGGTTCCAATTCTGTGATCTCAAGGGAGGCCAACTCTTTTAATTCTTCGTCATCGCTGCCCTGTAATTCCCTGGCTTCTTCCAATTTCTTGAGTGAACTGCGGTACTCCTGGCTCTTAATTACGATTGGTTCCAGGTCAGAGCGTTCTTTGGCATATTCGGTTGCTGTTTTATAATCTTCACCAACTTCAGCAAGCAGCCGATTTAATTCTTCATATCGATCTTCAATACCCGCTAATTTCTCTAACATGTTGTTGTATCATTCCCTATTTCAGAATTTCTAAAAAAAAGTAATTCAAAAAAATCTGATAATTCCTATTACATTACGTTATAATTAATTATTACATCCATTTCCTGGAGGGAGTCTATGAATGTTGTTGCCTTGGCACAATCTCAATTTGCAATCACCACAGTATATCACTTTTTCTTCGTCCCTTTGACGCTCGGTTTATCAATTATTGTCGCTATTATGGAAACCCTTTATGTAAAAAGGGGAGAAGAGATTTACAAGCAGATGACCAAATTCTGGGGTAAATTATTCCTGATCAATTTTGCTGTAGGTGTTGTAACCGGATTGGTTATGGAATTCCAATTCGGAATGAACTGGTCAGAATATTCCAGGTTCGTCGGAGATATCTTTGGTGCACCCCTTGCAATCGAAGGAATTACTGCCTTCTTTCTCGAAGCAACATTTATTGGGTTATGGGTTTTTGGATGGGAAAAATTATCCAAAGGGTTGCACCTGGCGGCGATCTGGCTGGTAGCTGGTGGAGCAACAATTTCTGCCCTTTGGATTTTGGTTGCCAATTCATTCATGCATTTTCCAACTGGTTACACTTTGGTGGATGGCAGACCGGTGATGAGTGATTTTGCAGCCCTGATCATGAACCCACATGTCTGGACGCAATTTCCTCACACGGTTTTTTCCGGCTATGTGACTGGCGCTTTTTTTGTGATGGGTATTTCCATTTATCACCTAATCAAACAATCCAATATAGAATTCTTTAAACGATCCTTCAAAATTGGGACCGTCATCGCATTGATTTCAATTGTTGGAGTGATATTGATTGGTCATCAACAGGCACAGCTCATGGTCAAACAGCAGCCAATGAAAATGGCAGCTGCTGAAGGGTTGTGGGATTCTGAAGATCCTGCATCCTTATCTCTTTTAACAATATCAAATGAAGAAACCGGAGAGACCAGTGTGGATGTCCGCATACCCGGGGCACTCTCCTTCCTGGCTTACAATAAATTTACAGGTGAAGTCAAAGGAATAAATGAGTTGCAAGAACAATTCACTGCACAATATGGTCCCGGAAATTACATCCCCAGCGTATTTATGAATTACTGGAGTTTCAGAATAATGGTGGGGCTTGGATTCTTGATGGCATTACTGGCTGTCGTCGGGTTGTTCGTTTGGATGCGCAAGAAATTTATCATCAAATCACGCTGGTGGTATTTATTGACTGCTACGATTTTCTTACCATATCTTGCCAACACAACTGGCTGGTTGTTGACTGAACTTGGCCGGCAGCCTTGGGTAGTGTACGGATTATTGAAAACCGTGGATGCCGTCAGCCCGAATGTATCTGCGGGAATGGTTTTGACCAGCCTTATAGTTTTCACTCTTCTTTATGGCGCTTTGATCGTTGTGGATGTATATATGCTGGTCAAATTCGCCAAAACTGGTCCGGTAATTGAGCATGAATTATCAAATACCCAGGTTCAAGCTGTGTAGGTGGTGGATACTATGAATCTTAATATTCTCTGGTTTGTTTTGATCGTCGTTTTATATACAGGATTCTTTATCCTGGAGGGCTTTGACTTTGGTGTCGGTATTCTATTGCCTTTTGTAGGCAAAAGTGATATTGAAAAAAGAGTGGTTGTCAACACGATCGGCCCTCTTTGGGATGCCAATGAAGTTTGGCTTGTCCTTGCTGGTGGGGCGACTTTTGCCGCTTTTCCGCAGTGGTACGCAACTTTATTTTCAGGGTTTTATCTACCTTTACTTCTCGTTTTGGTTGCTCTGATTCTCAGAGGCGTTTCATTCGAATTTCGAAGTAAATATGAGAATACCAAATGGCGTTCAGCGTGGGATACATGTACATTTGTGGGTAGCTTACTGCCCCCATTGCTGTTTGGTATTGCGTTTTCGAATATCTTAAAAGGTGTCCCAATCGATGGGAATATGATGTATACAGGCGGTTTTTTCAACCTATTGAATGCTTATGCATTAATCGGTGGATTAACTTTCCTCGGTATTTCGATTCTTTTGGGAGCTCTATTCTTGAACTTGAAAACTTCTGATACTATTCAAATTAGAGCTAGGTCAATTGCCAGCACTTTGTGGATTCCAATCATTGTCCTTCTTGGAATATTCCTGGTAATGACCGTCCGGACAACTCAGACAACTCCTGAGGTTCTGGCGATCATTTTAGGAGTAGTCACATTAGTTGCTGCATTTTTTGGTTATTTCGTTTTTCGTATGAATCGTGGAGGATTATCCTTCGGGTTGCTGGTACTTGCCAGTGCAGGGAATACGGCCACAATTTTCGCTGCACTATTTCCAAACGTGATGGTATCCAGTACAAATCCGGAATGGTCACTTACAATTATCAATGCAGCCTCCTCACAAAACACGCTTTCAATCATGTCGATCGTTACCCTGGTTTTCCTTCCGATCGCGCTAGCCTATCAAGGCTGGAATTACTGGGTTTTCCGAAAAAGGTTAACAGCCAAAGTCGAAGATTTGCACTATTAGATCCAAGAAGAAACTGATGCTTTTAGATGGAAATTTGTTTCGCCAGGCACGCTCTCATCGCCTGGCGTTTCTTTTTACCATTATCGCAGGAATCTTGTGTGGTTGTTTTGTCATTTTACAGTCAAAATTCACTGCTGAACTGATCAATGCTGTATTTATTAATAAGATACCAGTCAACCTTCTTTATTCCCCCATCCAGCTACTAATCATTGTCCTGGTATTAAGAGCAGCTTCACAATTTTGCACAGATTTTTTGTCTGCAAGGTTAGGAATAGTAATTAAAGAACAAATAAGGTTGGCGATCATCCAAAAGATCAATCGTCTGGGACCGGTTTATACTGGCGGCGAGAAAAGTGGAGAACTATCCACATTATTAACTGATGGGATTGAAGCCCTTGACCCGTATTTCAGCCAGTACATTCCACAATTGATCCTGGCTGCTTTTATCCCGATCATCATAGTCGTGAGTATTTTTCCATCCGATAAACTAAGTTTTGCAATTCTTCTAATAACAGCTCCCTTACTGCCGTTATTCATGTACCTGTTGGGATCTTTGTCGGAACGAAGTACTCAAAGGCAATGGATGCAATTACTGCGGTTGGGATCCTTTTTTTATGACACAATCCAGGGATTGCAATTATTAAAAAGTATCAATCAAAGCCAGAATCGCGGAAACGAGATCCAGAAGAATAATTCAAAATATCAACACTTGACCATGGATGTTTTGAAACTGACTTTCTTATCCGCCTTTGTCCTGGAATTTATAGCCACCATCAGTACTGCCATCATTGCGGTCGAAATTGGCTTACGGTTATTATCAGGTTCCTTGAATTTTGCCACTGCTTTATTTATTTTGTTGCTTACACCGGAATATTACTTACCACTCCGGCAGTTAGGTGTTAAATTCCATGCGGGGATGTCCGGAAGGGCTGCATCAATAAAGATTTTTACCATATTATCTGCAAGTGATTTTGTTACCGAACCAGTCAAGAATACCGGATTGGCGATTATCAATACTGACGATAGGAACATTAAAGACCAGATATGTGATTACTTTCCGATATCGTTCCAAAATATGGGGGCAAAATACCCTGGGATAGACGAATATGTGCTAAAGGATATTTCCTTTAACATCAATCGTTATGAACAGATTGCTTTGGTGGGAAAAAGCGGGGTCGGAAAAACATCTTTATCCTATGTCTTCATGCGCCTGCTCACGAATTGTGAAGGGAGTGTACTTTTTGGGCGAAGATCCATTCTTGAAATTCCCGAGGAAGAATTTCACAACTTGATCTCGTGGGTTCCACAATCTCCATACCTGTTTTCAGGGAGTATCCTCGAGAACATCTGTCTTTTCCAACCAGATCCAGATAGATCCAGAATTATGACAGCAATAAAAAATGCTCGATTGGAGAGTTTTATCCGACAGCTTCCACAAGGATATGATACCCAGGTGGGTGAACGTGGCAACCAGGTCAGCACGGGTCAAGCCCAAAGACTGGCAATCGCCAGAGCGTTTTACCGAAATACTCCCATTCTGGTGATGGACGAACCAACCTCCTCTGTCGATCCTGAAACCGAATCGGCATTGGTTGAATCCTTAGCAGAATTAAGAAAAGAAAAAACAGTGTTATTGATTGCTCATCGATTATCCACAATTATATCGAGCGATCATATCGTAGTTTTGGAGGAAGGCAGGATTAAAGAAAAAGGAAATCATACTGAGTTGATGGCAAATGGAAAAGACTATTACCAACTCTTTACTGGAGTAATTGGTGAAAAGAATTAAGTTCGTTCGATTTACTATATCGTTATTACTACCAGTTTTCTGGCAGTCGGTATTTGCTATTCTATTGGGATGCTTAACCATCCTTTCCGGTATGGGTTTGATCGCTACGAGTATGTACTTAATTAGTTATGCAGCATTAAAGCCTTCCATATCCGAGTTGCAAGTCGCAATAATTGGTGTCCGTTTTTTTGGTCTTTCCAGGAGTGTATTCAGGTATTTGGAAAGGATCAGCAGCCACTCGACCAATCTAAGCATGGTTTCCGGGTTGCGGGTTTGGTTATATACGAAAATTGAAGCATTAGTACCTGCGAAAACAATTTCTTACCAAAGTGGCGACCTCACAACAAGGGTAATGCAAGATATAGAAATACTGGATCAATTCTTTATTAGGGTTATTACTCCACCTTTGATCGCATTGGTAGTGATCATAGTTCTGTCCCTTTTCACGTTCATAATTAATATCCGGTTGGGATGGATCACTCTCTGTAGTCTGACAGTATTGGGATTAATCATTTTTCTGTCATCAACAATTATCCACAAAATAACCCTAAAATATTTTTCAACAAGCAGAGTGAAACTTTATTCATTAATGACCAATCTTGTGGAAGGGATAGCAGATATTCGAATCAACGGAAAAGAGGATATTTTTCGATATCTATATGATCACAGGGTAAATGACTTCACCAGGGTCCAAAATAAATCAATTGTGGGGAATGCATTTCTAAATGCATTAATTCCATTGGCAAGTGGGATGGGTATGCTCATTGTATTCATAGCAGCTGCTCAGTCAGCCCAAATTCAATTAATTGACCCCAAGTTGGTCGGGGTGACGGCATTACTCGTAATGGCTGGCTATGAAATCTTTCAGTCATTTCCGCAATTGGGATCCAACCTGGTTCGATCCGAACAGGCTGTTTGCCGATTGTTTGAAATCGTAGACCAGGTACCGGATATTATCGACCCCGAACATCCACAGAGTATCGAGCGTTTTCATTCATTGAATATCGATCATTTAGGATTTCATTACCCAGGTTCAGATCTGTTGGTTCTGAATGGGTTTTCACTCCACCTGGAAGCCGGAAAAAAGGTGGCATTGGTTGGTCCGAGTGGTGTGGGGAAGACAAGTCTGAAAAATATCCTGCTAAGATTCTGGGAATATTCTTCTGGCAGTGTAGATATTAATGGAATTGACCTTCGGCAGTTATCACAGGCAGATATAAGAAATCTCATCCGCACCAGTTCACAAAAACCATATTTCTTTCCGACAACGATTCTTGAAAACCTAAAATTAGCTAGTCCAATTTCGACGCGGGAAGAAATGATGGAGGTATTATCTGCTTCTCAATGCATGGATTGGGTTTCTGCGCTGCCATCCGGGTTGGATACTCTTATTGGAAATAGGGGAATGCTGCTAAGCGAGGGACAGAGGCAAAGGTTGGACATAGCCAGGGCCTTAATCTCAGAATCCGATTTACTAATCCTGGATGAACCTTTTGCAGGTATTGATACTATTACTGAATGGAATATGAATCGATCCATATTAAAATACACCCAAAGGAAAACTTTATTATTGATCACACATCATTTAACAGATTTAGAAATGTATGATGAAATACTTTTCCTGAAGGATGGAAAGATCCTTGAAAAAGGCTCACATGAGAAGTTAATAAACTTGGGAGGTGAGTATTCCCGGATGTATAAAATACAAAAAAGTATTTTTGCGTAAGAACATTTAACTCAAGGATTAATAAGACAATTGTTAATACTATCTGATAGTTGCCTATTTTATCGTTGACGATGCACCGATTCACTGCTATCATAATTTTGCAATGAAGAACAATGAAACTTGGATAAATAAGATTTCCCGGACACTTAGAAGGGAAGCTCGATGGCTGATGCCCGGAATCGGGGTAAAACGCTGGGTGTTGATCATCCTGGTTGGCGTTACCTCGCTTGCGCTCGGAATCGCTTTTATGCTCATTAATATTTATCGAACTGTTCCTGAATCGTTTGTCTCAACTGTGATTGCATTCGTTTCCCTTCAATTCTTAAACAGGTTATTACGCGCCTTTATTTTCGGAATCATTGGTTTACTTTTGGTTGTCTATGGTTTCTGGGGACTAAACCGTTCATTATTGAGGCCATTCATTCAACCTGGTAAAGCGATCATTGATACCGTTTCGGCTTTTTATAAAAAAGAAAAAGGGCCCAGGATGGTTGTAATTGGTGGGGGCACAGGGCTGGCAACTTTATTAAGAGGGTTAAAAGCATATACGAAGAATTTAACTGCCATTGTCACAGTTGCTGATGACGGTGGCTCATCTGGTGAATTGAGAAAGAGTATGGGGGTTCTACCTCCAGGGGATATTCGAAATTGTTTGGCAGCATTATCTGATGATGAAGAGTTATTAACTCAACTTTTCCAATATCGTTTTTCGGACGCAACCGGTTTGGATGGACATTCGTTGGGAAATTTATTCATTACCGGTCTGGCAGAAATAACGGGTAGCTTTGAAGAAGCTGTTGCTGAAAGCGGCAGGGTATTAGCCGTTCAAGGTCGTGTATTACCATCCACACTTATGGATGTCCATCTAACCGCGGATATTGAAGTTCCTCAAAAAGTTAGTCGGATGAGAGTTAAAGGTGAATCCAAGATTCCAAAAGCGGCTGGTCAAATAAAACGAATCTGGCTTGAACCAAACAATCCACCAGCCTATCCACCTGCGATCCAGGAAATTCTTGCAGCAGATTTATTGATCATAGGACCAGGATCCCTGTATACAAGCATCCTACCCAACTTACTTGTGCCCGATATCGTGGAAGCAATCAAAGCCAGTAAGGCATTAAAATTCTATGTTTGTAACATTGCTACTCAACCAGGAGAAACTGATGGGTATAGTAGTGGCGATCATGTTTCAACAATAGAAAAACATGTAGGTGGAAGATTGTTTGACCTGATCATATGCAATGATGGGACTGAAGGTGACTTACCAGTTGGAATCGACCGGGTGCTATTAGATACAAATCTCGAACGTAATTATCCGATATATCGGACTGATCTTACTGATACTAGTAATCCATTACGGCACGATTCCGTCAAACTTGCTCAAGTGATCATGGATATATATTTTGATCGGACTGGTCCTCTTCCCGAAAGAGAAGCAACTGTATAAGTGAGGTTGTCTATTCATTTGCCCAAATATAATGGGTGTGATAAAATTTTATGAATTTGGTATCATTACAAAATTTTATGGAGGTGTTTACATGGCAGTACGCGTAGGTATCAATGGTTTTGGACGAGTTGGTCGTCAGGTATTAAAAGCAATGTTGGATTTTCATGGTGATAAGCTGGAAGTTGTAGCTATCAATGATCTTTTTGATGCAAAAACAAATGCTCACTTGTTTAAATACGACTCAAATTATGGTATTTACTCAGGCGCTGTAGAGGTTGATGGTACTGATATTGTCATCAATGGAAAGAAGTTAAAAGTTTTTGCTGAAAAAGATCCGGGAGCTTTACCCTGGAAAGACCTCGGTGTCGATATTGTTGTTGAATCAACTGGTGTATTTACTGACGCTATCGGCGATCCTGCCAAAGGTAAAGCCGGTGCAAATGTCCACATTACAAAAGGTGGTGCGAAAAAAGTAATTATTTCTGCACCAGCCAAGAATGAAGATCTTGACCGTGGTTTTGGGTGTCAACGAAGATAAATATGACACTCCAAAGCATCACGTTGTATCCAACGCAAGCTGTACCACGAATTGTCTGGCACCAGTTGTAAAGATCGTTCATAACAACTGGGGCATTCAATATGCCGTGATGACTACCATACACTCTTATACGAATGACCAGGTGATCCTGGATCAGGGTCATAAGAAAGAATTACGCCGCTCACGGGCTGCAGGGTTAAATATCATTCCCACCAGCACAGGTGCAGCCAAAGCTATTGCACTGGTCATTCCTGAACTCAAGGGTAAATTTGACGGTTTCTCGATGCGTGTTCCCTCCCCGACTGTCTCAGTTGTGGACTTAGTGGCTACTCTAGAAAAACCTGTCACAAAAGAAGAACTCAATGCCGCATTTGTTCAGGCATCCAAAGGATCATTAAAAGGTATCCTGGGTGTCACGACCGGTGAATATGGTGACCCATTGGTTTCCACCGATTTCAAAGGTGATTCCAGGTCATCCATTGTTGACCTGACTTACAATATGGTCATGGGCGGAAACTTGGTAAAAGTTGTTGCCTGGTATGACAATGAGTGGGGTTATTCCTGCCGAACAGCTGACCTCGCTGCATTAATGGCCAAATTCCTTTAAGATCATGAAGGCTATTCGTAGCCGAATTCAATAATATAAAAGGCGTGACGTTCCATTCGGAGCGTTGCGCCTTCATTTCTTTTTATTCTGGAGGGTGAGATGTTCAATAAGAAAACAGTAGTGGATCTGGATGTCAAAGGTAAAAAAGTATTTGTCCGCGTTGATTTTAATGTACCAATCAAGGATGGTGTTGTTGGTGACGATACCCGCATCCGAGCTGCATTACCAACGATTGAGTATTTATTAGAACATGGAGCCGCGGTTATCCTTGCTTCTCATCTTGGAAGACCAAAAGGTGGACCTGAAGCTAAATACAGCCTCAAACCTGTTGCTGAATATCTGGCCAAACTGCTCGGAAAACCGGTTGCATTCGCAGAAGACTGTATTGGTCCAAAAGCCGAAGCAGCCGCAAAAGTCTTAAAACCAGGTGAAGTTCTGGTGCTTGAAAATACTCGCTTCCATACAGAAGAAGAAGCAAATGACCCCGCCATGGCAAAAGCACTTGCTTCCCTCGCTGATCTTTATGTAAATGATGCATTCGGAACAGCACATCGAGCCCACGCATCCACAGAGGGTATAACCCACTATCTACCTGCTGTTGCTGGTTTTTTGCTTGAGAAAGAAATTAAATATCTTGGACAGGCTGTTGCTGAACCAAAACGGCCTTTTGTTGCCATTCTGGGAGGTGCAAAGATCAGCGATAAAATTGGTGTGATCAAGAATCTGTTGATCAAAGCAGATACGATCCTCATCGGCGGCGGAATGGCTAACACATTTTTCAAAGCAGGTGGGTATGATATGGCAGATTCACTGGTGGAAGATACTGCTCTGGATACAGCCAAAGAACTATTGAAAAATGCTGAAGGAAAGCTCCGATTACCTGTAGACGTGGTGATCGCAGACAAGTTTGAAGAAGGTGCTGCCCATAAAGTTGTGGCTGTCGGGAATATTCCAGCTGGTTGGCGAATTTTGGATATCGGACCTGACACGATAAATGCGTACGCCAAAGTATTAAAAACAGCGGGAACGATCGTCTGGAATGGCCCGATGGGGGTCTTTGAATTCCCTGAATTTGCTAAAGGCACATATGGTGTGGCAAAGGCTGTAGCCGGGTCCGGATCGATCAGCATTATTGGCGGTGGAGAATCTGTTGCTGCAATTCAGCAATCAGGATTGGCAGATAAGATCACACATATCTCCACCGGCGGTGGTGCATCACTTGAAATGTTAGAAGGTTTGGTTCTACCAGGTGTTGCAGCGCTACTTGACAAGTAGGATAATAATTATTGGAATATAACCAAAAAGGAGGATATTATGAAGAGACTGACCCGATTAATCCTGGCACTTGCAGGGCTATTGCTATTAGGTTTTTTAGTAATTCAACTGGTTCCATACGGTAAGGATCATAATAATCCTCCCGTAACGTATCAACCAGCCTGGGATTCACCTCGAACAGAACAGTTGGTGAAGGCTGCCTGTTACGATTGTCATAGTAGCGAAACAAAATGGCCATGGTATTCAAACATTGCCCCTATGTCATGGCTTCTATATCAGGATGTTTCGAAAGCTCGTGCGAATTTTAATTTCAATGAAATGACTCCGGAAATTGCCCGTAATTGGGTGGGTGACATGGTTGAGAAAATAAATCAGAATTCTATGCCGCCATCGCGTTATACCATGATCCATCCCGAAGCTAAATTCACTGAAGCAGAACGGCAGGAACTCATCAATGGTTTACTGGCTACATTTAAATAACCAAATCATCCATAAAGGTTATTGAAGTCTTACCGCATCTCTGGTAATTTACCAAAGATGCGGTATCTTCATTTAATAATTTCCGGGTTTAGAATCGGGAACAAAACGCTAATCATTATCGTTAACATTTTACCAAAAACAATATTGCGTTTTAATTAATTACAGCGAGGTAAAATGAAATCAAAAAAGGTAATTCTCTTCAGCATAGCAATTCTGGCATTAGTAGGTATTGCCTGTAATATGTCGGCTGGAAGCTTGATAGGTAGTCAACCAGCAGCGGCATATACACAGGCTGCCAAAACAATCGTTGCACAATTAACATACTCAGTGGTGGAAACGTTCGTTGCCCAAAAAACTGAGGAAGCTAACCAGGCGTTAACTCCACAGACACCTTCAGCAACACCCACATCAGCTCCGACTTCAACACCACTCCCTACTCAGGTACCACCAACTGCTACAAACACCCCGGTACCACCCACATATACACCCAGACCGCTTCCTTGTGATTGGGCACAATATATAGCTGATGTAACGGTTGAAGACGGTGCAGTCATTCCAGCCGGTCAAGGATTCTACAAAACCTGGAGGCTCAAGAATATCGGTACATGTACATGGACCACAGATTACGATCTAATATTTTCCTACGGAGATCGTATGAGTGGAGCCAAGGTAGTACCTTTGACTTATGATGTGGCACCAGGACATACAATTGATGTAGCGGTTTATCTCACTGCTCCCGATACTAAAGGTGAATATAAAGGCTACTGGAAGCTTCGTGATGAGAGTGGAAACACCTTTGGTATTGGTTATGATTATGATACTGAATTCTGGGTTGACATTCAGGTTAAGCATGCTGCCGGTCCTTATGACACCCCATTTGATTTTGTTGCCAATTATTGTCTGGGTCAATGGAGTAATGAAACAAACCTGTTACCCTGTCCTGGAAACTCAGCTTCATTGGGTGGTTTTGTGATCAAACTAAAGAATCCCACTCTTGAGAAAGGTGGCACTGATAATGAGCCAGCGTTGTGGACTCATCCGGAATTCATCAAAAACGGTACCATCATCGGTGAATACCCACCGATCCTAATTCAGGATGGTGATTACTTTGTGACAACCTTGGGATGTTTGAAGGATGCAACCGCTTGTAATGTCGTATTCGACCTCAGTTATTCGGCTGATGATGGTCCGATAACCAGCCTTGGTACTTGGACTGAGACATATGATAAAACATTGACCCACGTCAATATTGACCTTTCTTCTTTGAAAGATAAATCTGTCGTATTCTACTTAACCGTTGATGCAAACGGAACCTACAAAGATGATGATGCATTCTGGTTGGCTCCAGCGATCCGTAATTAGCCACTTGAAAGATTTTTCAGAGTATAACCAATATTAATGATATTTATCATAAAGGGACGAAGAGAAATTTTCATCCCTTTATGATTTAAGAAGTACTTGATGCATATATATTTACTTTTGGGTTTATATATTATAGGTTCGCAGTCTAAATTTGACTAATATCATTTAAAATAATTATCCTGTCTTTATTGTGATAATTTTATCCTACTGCTATAATCATTCAATCCGTGGAGAAAAGTATGCCTTTTGTGATTGGAGAAAACATAGGTCCATACCGACTGGTTGAGCAATTAGGCCAGGGTGGTATGGCAACCGTGTTTAAAGCATATCACCCTGAACTGGATCGATATGTTGCAATAAAAGCACTCCATCCGGCATTTGCAGAAGATGATACTTTTCTGGCAAGGTTTCAGCGAGAAGCCAGGGTTGTAGCGAAGCTTGAACATCCCAATATTGTCCCCATATATGATTATTCCCAATATGAAAATCGGCCTTACCTTGTAATGAAATACATTGAAGGTGAGACACTCAAGCAGAGAATTTCGAATGGGATCATCCCGATTGATGAAAGCTTACGAATAATAGAGACAATAGGTAGTGCCCTTCAATATGCACACGAAAAAAATGTTTTACATCGGGATATTAAACCCTCTAATGTATTGATTACTAAAGATAATCAGGTCTATTTGACAGATTTTGGATTAGCCAGGATGGCGCAATCCAGTGATAAAACACTAACGACCGATATGATGATCGGTACTCCACAGTATATATCTCCGGAACAGGCACTTGCAAAACAAGATTTGGATACCCGTACGGATATCTATTCATTGGGCGTTGTGATCTATGAATTACTAGTTGGAAAAGTACCTTTTACTGCGGATACACCGTTTGCCATCGTACATGATCACATTTATACACCACTCCCACTTCCCCGAAGTATCAACCCGGCTTTATCTGAATCTACAGAAAGAGTATTACTCAAAGCACTCGCAAAAGATAAGGAAGGCCGATATATCAATGTTACATCCATGATCGATGCATTAAAAGGATCCGTAACATCTTCCAGCCTGGGAAGTACAGTCAAGAAAATAAAACCTCCCAATATATCAGTATCTGAATTAACTGGTGGCAACATTGGAAATACGGAAAGTACAGCAGTGGTAAAGAAGCCAGCAATTCAACAGCCAACAAAACAACCCAGCAGCAATAGGAAGTCAGTCTTATGGTTGGTTGGGATCATGGCAGCAGTACTAATGGTCACAATTGTAGTTTTACTTGTTATTTTTCTACCCAAATTAATGCCCTCTGATGAAGTTGTTTCAACCCTTGCTCCTACTATCATTATCACAGAACCGGCTGCCATAGTGATAGAAACACCAACTCTCAAACCAGAGCCGATCCAATCTCTAGCGGCGGTCAAGCCGGTAGCGACTCTACCATTTGATATGACACCTGATCAAGAAAAAGCATGGAATCTTTTGGTAAAAGCTGTCTCCCAATTGGATGAAGGCGCTTCCCTTCAAGCTTTGGGTAATCTTGACCGGATGCAAAAAATCGCCGGGAATGATATTGAGTATTATGTAAAAGCCGGGGATAATATGGTTTCGCGCGAAAAATGGGGCATGGCGGCATATTTGTACCTAAATCTTTATCGTATAGAGGGAGATTCATTAAAAGCAGAACATTATGATCGAATTGCTGAGAGTCTTTATAAAGCTGGCAAAGAGCCGCAATCCGAATTGATCTTCACCTTGCAGACTGATGAAAGGCCGTTATTTCAGATCTCCAAAGCAAGGTACGAACTTTATAATGGGAGTCCGGATAAATCGCGGGAGATATTAAATGCCCTGACAAAATTGCCAAATGTTGATAAAGATTTTCCACAGGTTCACTTGGTGGAAGCTGAATACTTCATTTATGAAAGTCACCTATCGGAAGCCAGAGACGTATTACTGAAACTTCTCGAAAGGAAAAGTCTACCTTTATGGATCAGTACTGAAGCCAATAATTTATTATCGAGTAATAATCTTCAATAGAAATGGAGAATAGAAATGCGAAAACCGTTTGTTGCAGGTAATTGGAAGATGAATAAAACAGTGGAACAAGCCAGGGAGCTTGTTTCCGAGTTAGTTCCAGGATTACAAGGAATACCGCAGGTAGATCGGGTCATCTGTCCACCATTCTTATCATTGCTTCCTATTGGTGCAATGCTGCAGGGAACAGACATCGGTTTAGGTGCGCAAAACCTTCACTGGGAAGCATCCGGGGCATTCACCGGGGAAGTTTCTCCAGCCATGGTAAAGGAGTTTTGCCAATACGTGATTATTGGTCACTCTGAGCGACGAACATATTTTGGTGAGACAGATGAATCTGTCAATAAGAAAGTTAAAGCTGCCTTAAATGTGAGCCTTATCCCTATCGTCTGTATTGGTGAAACACTGGCAGAGTTTGAAGGTGGAAAAACCGGTGAAATATTATCCCGTCAGGTTCTTGAGGGATTAAAAGGATTGACACCTGATCAGGGAACTCAACTTGTCATTGCATATGAACCGGTTTGGGCGATTGGCACCGGTAAAGCAGCAACCGGAAATGGTGCAAATGATGTGGTTGGCAAAATGATCCGACCAGCGATGGATAAATTATTTGGGTCCGAAGTAACCCAGGGAATTCGGGTATTGTATGGAGGATCGGTGACTGGAGAGAATGCAGCCGAATTCTTTGGTCAACCAGAAATTGACGGTGCCTTGGTGGGTGGGGCATCGCTTAAAGTCCCAAATTTCCTTGAGATCGTAAGAGCAGCAGGTAAGTAATCAGACAGTTATTTAAATTAACAACCACAGGTTATTGACCTGTGGTTGTTTTTCTTATAATTTACCACTACCAGCTACCCTGTACCGAATTGACGGTCTCCAGCATCTCCCAAACCGGGAATGATGTATCCAATATCATTCAAGCGATCATCGATCGCTGCAAGGTGAATCGGCACATCCGGATGGGCAGTTTCAAGTGCATGTATCCCTTCTGGTGCGCCAATTAAACCCACAAATTTAATTTTCTTTACACCCCATTTCTTGAGTAAATCCACAGTGGCTACAGCCGAACCACCAGTCGCGAGCATCGGATCAAGTATGAGGCACATGGATACTCTGGGTAGGACCGGTAGCTTGTTGTAATATTGGACTGGTTTGAGTGTTTTTTCATCCCGGTAAAGACCAATATGCCAAACTTCGGCTGAAGGCAGCAAACCCCAAACACCTTCCACCATTCCCAGACCAGCCCTAAGAATGGGCACTAATCCTATCTGCTCTTCCACTTCAAAGGAATTTGCCAAGCCCATCGGGGTTGTTACACTTTTCGGCTTTAGCAGAAGATTAGCTGTTGCTTCATAAGTCAGAAGTGTTGCTAATTCTTTCACCAATTCCCGAAATTTTTGTGGTTCGGTGGCGATATCCCGTAATATGGAAAGTTTGTGGGCAATCAATGGATGATTGGATGGAAATACATTCGACATGGATCCCTCCTCTGGATAATTAGGTATATTATAGCTGTTTTTTTTCTGACATGCTTGTGAGTTACGGGTATAATCAAAATTATGACTGAAGCAATCAATAGAATGGTATCCCCAGAGATCAAACCGGATGACCCACACGATGGTGCGATTAGGCCTAAAACCCTGGATGAAGTGATTGGCCAGGACCAGGTCAGAAATAATTTGAAGATACTAATCGGTGCCGCAAAACAACGTGGTGAGGCAATGGATCATGTCCTTTTCTATGGACCACCCGGGTTGGGTAAGACTACCCTTGCACATGTCCTGGCTAATGAGATGGGTGTAAATATTAAGATAACATCAGGACCAGTAATTGAAAGAGCAGGTGACCTGGCTGCTATTTTATCTAATTTAAGGGCAGGCGATATTCTCTTTATCGATGAGATTCATAGGCTTGGCAGAGCAGTGGAGGAAATCCTCTATCCAGCCATGGAGGATTTTGCTCTGGATATCATCATTGGAAAAGGACCAGCGGCACGATCCATAAGGTTGAAGCTGCCACGATTTACAGTGATCGGAGCTACCACCAGGTTGGCATTAGTGACTTCTCCACTGCGAGCAAGATTTGGAGTACTCTATCGGCTTGGATTTCTACGACCTGGATGCAGTTAAAAAGATAGTCATTCGTGGCACCAAGGTTTTGAATATTCAGGCGGACGATTCCGGTGTGGCTGAGATCGCAACCCGTGCACGGGGAACACCACGGGTAGCTTTGCGATTGCTTCGGCGCGTCCGTGATTATGCTCAAGTAAGGGGTGATGGGCAAATCACTGGAGATCTCACCCGATCGGCTTTGGATCTTCTTAATGTCGATCGATCAGGTTTGGATGATGTTGACCGTAAAGTCTTGAGTACGATCATTGAAAAATATAATGGCGGCCCTGTCGGGTTAAATACGATTGCTGCATCCATCAGTGAAGAGCCTGATACGATCATGGATGTAGTTGAGCCATATCTTCTGCAGCTTGGATTCCTGGATCGAACTCCCCAGGGTCGAATCGCGACGATACGAGCCTACCAGCATTTGGGATTACCGTATACAGAAAAGACCCAACCGACACTTTTTGAAGAATAAAACCCTGTGTTAACTTCCGATTTCGATTATAACTTACCACCTGAGCGAATCGCGCAGACACCCGTTGAACCACGGCACTCATCCCGCTTGCTGGTCATGGACCGACATACAGGAGAGCTGGAGCATAAGATATTTTGGGATTTACCGGATTTTCTTCACAAGAATGACCTTTTGGTCATGAATGATACGCGGGTTATTCCAGCCAGGATCTTTGCTAATAAGGTACCTGATGGCGGCAGAGTTGAATTACTGCTCCTGAAAAAACAGTCAGGACTTGTATGGGAGGCTCTTGTTGGTGGCAAGGGATTAATGGAAGGGAAGCAAGTAATCGCCAAGGATGGACTTAAAGCGACCATTTCAGAAGTACTGGATGGGTCAAAACGCCTGATAGAGTTCAGCGAACCGGTTGAAACACACTTGAAGCAAATTGGGAATGTTCCCCTTCCTCCATATATCCACGAAACTCTTACGGATCCTGAAAGGTACCAAACCATTTACTCCAGACAGCCAGGTTCAGCAGCAGCACCTACTGCCGGACTGCACTTTTCAACGGAACTATTGGAAAGAATAAAAGATTTGGGAGTCAGATTTGCATATGTCGACCTGCACGTCGGATTGGATACTTTTGCACCTGTAACAGAGGAAATGGCTGATGAACACCACATCCACACAGAGTGGTGTGAGCTGTCTCAGGCAACAGCTGACTTGATCAACATTACCCGATCAAATGGCGGCAGGGTGATCGCTGTTGGTACTACCTCAGTTCGCACACTGGAATCAGCAGCATCCACTTTTATTAATGGAAAAATAGCTCCATTCCAGGGTCCGACCAGTTTATTTATCCTTCCCGGTTATCAATTTCGACTAGTCGACGCGATGATCACAAACTTTCACCTGCCGAAATCCACTTTACTGATGTTGGTGAGTGCCTTTGCAGGCAGGGACCACATACTTTCAGCATACCGAACAGCTATAGAGTTAAAGTATCGCTTCTTTTCTTTCGGAGATGCAATGTTCATTCAGTAGAGGATGAGTTTATGGAAGACAGCTTGGCAAATCTTGAAGATGAAATAATTCTCTGTCGAAAGTGTCCTCGCCTAACCGAATGGAGGGAAGAAGTAGCTCGGGTGAAGAGAAAAGCATATTTGGATTGGGAATATTGGGGAAAACCAGTCCCAGGATTTGGCGACCATCAAGCGAAAGTCCTGGTGGTTGGGTTAGCTCCAGGAGCTCATGGATCAAATCGAACCGGGCGTATGTTCACCGGTGATGCATCAGGTGATATCCTTTTTCGCAATTTATATACACATGGTTTTTCAAATAAACCATATTCAGCAGGTAAAGACGATGGACTTGAACTGAGAGATATCTTCATCAGTGCCGTTTGCCGATGTGTTCCACCCGGGAATAAACCGGATCCAATCGAAATCTCCAACTGTCTTCCTTACCTTTCCAACGAAATCGACCATCTCACCAATATCCAGGGGATAGTAGCCTTGGGAAGGATCGCCTACGATGGAATCGTTAGAATTCTCAACGGAAGAGGTTCCAATTTCCCGCGTAACACCTTTGGGCATGGAAAATTGATCCAAACAGATGATGCAGATTTTTGGGTCCTGCAATCCTATCATCCCAGCCGACAAAACACTCAGACCGGCAGATTAACTGAAAGTATGTTTTCGGATATTTGGCGTGAAGCAAGAAGATTGATCCGATAAAAGATTATAAATTACTTATACAAAGTTCGCATAAACATTTTCTTGGATTTATAATGAATTCATGAAGAAGTCAATTATTAAGAAATTATTCTTAGCCATATTTGTAATTATTATTATTGTTGTTGCAGGATTTATCATCTGGGGCTCAACTCCGCAAGGACCGATGCCGGAAGTTGAGCCATATTTAATAAGCAGCGACTCAATTACCGTTACCACAAACCCCTGGTTAACTTTTACTCCCACTAACGGAATTGTATCAACAGGTTTTATTTTTTACCCTGGCGGGCATGTCAATTACAAAGCATATGCACCGGCTGCCTATCAACTTGCTGAAAAAGGTATTCTTGTGACAATAGTTCCCATGCCGGTCAGCCTGGCGGTGATGAATCCGGGTGCAGCTACTGATGTTATCACTGCCCACCCAGAAATAAAACACTGGGTGATAGGTGGGCATTCTCTGGGGGGAGTGATGGCGGCTTATTATGCATTCTCGCACCCGGCGGACATATCAGGTTTGGTACTCTGGGCAGCTTATCCTGCACAAAACAACAGTTTGAACAACTCAATGTTACCAGTCATAAGCATATATGGCAGCCAGGATGGCATGGTCACTGAACTGGAAGCCAGCAGCACATTATTACCCCCAACGACTGAATACATTGTCATTCAGGGAGGAAATCACGCCCAAATGGGCTGGTACGGTAAGCAGGCTGGTGATAACGATGCCACAATAAGCCGGAGTGAACAACAGGCCATTTTGATAAATTCCACGTGGAATTTTATCAGGGGATTGGAGTAGGCTATGACATTGCTTGGAAAGCTCATAGTATCGGGGCTTGTAATAATATTCATAATAATTGTCGTCCCATTATTCATCAAACCATCACCTGCAGGAAAAATTAAAGATCCACGTAATCTTGGTGATTTGGATAGTCAATTCATCGATCTTAACGGTGTTACTTTGCATTATAAAAGGGTTGGGAATGGTGAACCAACCTTGATCCTACTACATGGTTTTGGATCCAGTTTGTTCACATGGAATAAAGTGCTTTATCCTCTGTCTATAAAAGCAACAGTAATTGCATATGATTGGATTGGTTTCGGACTGACCACACGGCCGATGCCTGGAACTTGGGTAGGACAAAATCCATACAGCACATCCGGGCAGGTGAAGGTATTAATCGATTTAATGGATGCATTGGGAATTGAGAAGGCAATTCTCGTTGGTAATTCTGCAGGAGCATTGATCGCAACGGAAACATATTTTCGACATCCTGAGAGAGTGACCGGATTGATCCTGGTTGATCCTGCATTAAAAGGGCAATCATACTCACCAATTATGCGATGGCTAATGAATACACCACAAATGGATAGGATTGGACCTTTGCTTTCCCGCCAAATACTTTCCAGGGGAGACAAATTCATTCAATCAGCCTGGCATGACCCCTCATCCATCAATGAGGATATAATGAATGGATACCATAAACCACTGCAGATGTATGGATGGGATATGGGATTATGGGAGTTTACCAAAGCAGATAAGGTAAATGTCCTTGCAAAAGCAGGTCAGTTTAAACTGCCGGTATTGGTCATCACCGGAGGTGATGATCGGATAATACCAACGAAAAATTCGATAGAGTTATACCGATGGATCCCCGGGGCTGAACTGACTGTGATAGAAGGGGCGGGACATGTTCCACAAGAAGAAAAACCTGAAGAATTCGTTAATGCTGTTACATCATTTGTACGTAAGATTACCAGATAATCTTAGGAGATGATCATGGAAAAAGAAATTGTTGTTGGCTCAACCGCACAGGATTTTGAGCTGACGGATGTTACTGGAAATCAGGTAAAACTATCTCAGTTCCAAAGCCAGAAGAATGTTGTCCTGGTATTTAATCGGGGTTTTGCCTGACCTTTCTGCCGCCGGCATATGGCGCAGTTGCGCCAGGATTACCAAAAATTCGTAGATCGGGAAGCGGTAATCATTGCCGTGGGACCTGATGGGCATAAAGCATTTCAACGGTTCTGGGAGGCGGAAAAAATGCCGTTCATAGGTCTTTCAGATGTCGGGAACAGGACCGCAAAACAATACTTTCAGGAATTCAACTTATTCAAATACGGTTGGGTACCCGCTTTATTCGTTGTGGATAAAAGTGGTGTTATACGTTATGTACATTATGGCAATTCAATGTCTGATATCCCGGAGAATGGAAAAATTTTAGAATTACTCGATGAAATTAATTCCTAAGTTGTATCTGATAGTAAACAACAATAAAAAAAGCCTGGAAAAATTCCAGGCTTTTTGTGGTATCGTAGATAAATTATCTTTTTAACGCGTTCCAGCCAGCGTACGAAGCAGTCTCTCCTAATTCTGATTCGATGCGAAGCAGTTGATTATATTTTGCAACCCGGTCAGAACGGGCTGGTGCACCGGTCTTGATCTGTCCCATATTCAAGGCAACAGCCAGGTCGGCTATGGTGGAGTCTTCTGTCTCGCCGGAACGGTGCGATGTTACAGCGCGCCACCCAGCTCGTTGACAGGTTTCCACAGCTTCAATCGTTTCGGTCAGGGTACCGATCTGATTTAATTTCACCAGCAATGCATTGCAGGCCTTTTCTTTGATTCCACGGCGAACGCGTTCCGGGTTGGTAACCAGGAGATCATCTCCTACGATCTGGACCTTATCGCCAATTTCTTTGGTCAGTAATTTCCAGCTCTCCCAATCATCCTGAGCCAGACCGTCTTCAATGGATACGATAGGATACTGACGCACCCAGTTCATCCAGAATTCAACCATTTGCTCACCTGTAAGCATCTTACCTTCTTTTCGAAGATTGTATTTCTTGGTATCTTCATCATAGAGTTCGGATGCGGCTGGATCGAGCGCAATGCAAACCTGTTCACCGGCTTTGTAGCCAGCCTTTTCAATTGCTTCCAAGATGACTTCTACAGCCTCATTATTGGCTTTAAGGGCAGGAGCATATCCACCTTCATCTCCAACAAGTGTCGCATACCCGCGGGTCTTTAGAACGGATTTCAACGCATGGTAAATTTCAGCACCCCAGCGTAGTCCTTCTGCAAAATTCGGTGCGCCTAACGGCATGACCATAAATTCCTGCGCATCAGTGGACTGCCAGGCTGTGTGTGCGCCACCATTGAGAATATTCATCATCGGAACAGGAAGCACATGGGCATATACTCCACCAATATAACGGTAAAGCGGAAGTCCAAGAGCAGCAGCAGCAGCTTTAGCAACTGCCAGGCTTGTACCAAGCATGGCATTTGCGCCTAACTTGGATTTATTCTTGGTTCCATCCAGGTCGATCATTGCCGTATCAATGGCTTTCTGTTCGACGGCATCCCATCCGATTAATTCATCGGCAATTACTGTGTTCACGTTTTCCACTGCTTTGAGAGTCCCCTTACCGTTGTAGCGTCCCTTGTCACCGTCCCGCATCTCCAGGGCTTCGTGAATTCCAGTGGAAGCTCCGGAGGGAACCCCGGCTCTTCCCCAGCTTCCATCTTCAAGGATCACTTCCACTTCAACAGTGGGGTTGCCGCGGGAATCGAGGATTTCCTGGGCGATGATTGATTCAATTGTTGTGCTCATAAATTCACCTTTTCTTTATGGATTTCTCTGCCAAATCTGGCAATGAGTGCTGATATATTTCAAATAAGTATACCTTATTTCTGATTCTCGTCTGATATTAGATGTTCTGCAGAGAGATTTTTATACAGTTTTCCACTCGTTTCAATGCCTTTTCGGACACACACTGCGTGGATAAAACTTACAAACAAGGGATGCGGGCGGTTTGGGCGTGATAAAAATTCCGGATGAAATTGGGTACCTACCATAAATGGATGATCACTAAGTTCAGCGATCTCAACCAGTTTCCCATCCGGGCTAAGTCCTGCATATCGCATTCCTTTTTCTTGAAGTACCTGCCGGTAGGCATTATTGAACTCAAACCTGTGACGGTGGCGCTCACTGATCAAGTCAGTTTTATAAGCTCCAGCCGAAATTGTATTAGGCTGCAGCACACAGGGATATAGACCAAGGCGCATTGTACCGCCCATATCCGTAATATCCCGCTGTTCACTCATCAAGTCAATAACTGGATGGAGTGTAGAATGATCAAATTCAGTCGAATTGACACCTTCATCCTGAAATGCATACCGGGCAAATTCGACAACCATCAATTGCATGCCAAGGCATAGACCAAGATAGGGGATCTTGTTTTCCCGGGCATAACGAATGGATTGGATCTTTCCTTCGATACCGCGGCTTCCAAATCCACCAGGCACGATAATTCCATCCGAGCTTTGAATAACATCCCAACCTTTCCCTTTCTCAAGGTCGGCAGAATGCACCCATTGGATATCGACTTCGACCCCCAGGTGGATTCCTGCGTGTTTTAAAGCTTCAGCCACAGTCATATATGCGTCGTGTAGTTCGACATACTTCCCGATGAGAGCCACTTTGACAACCGGTTTTGGTTCCCTGACACGATCAACGAGATTCTGCCACTCGTTCCAATCTGGCATTTTTGGAGATTTCAGCTTAAAGCGTTCGATAAGGAAATCAGCGACTCCCGCTTTTTCGAGGATGAGTGGGACTTCGTATAGTATCGCTGCTGTCTCCATGGGAATTACAGCTCTTTTTTCGACATCACAAAATAATGCGATCTTATCTATGAGATCCTCTTCTATGGGAAAATCAGACCTGGCAACGATCATATCTGGAGAGATGCCAATCGATCTGAGCTCACGGACTGAATGTTGAGTGGGTTTGGTTTTTAATTCACCATTTGCACCAATATATGGCAGCCACGTTACATGAACAAATAGTGTATTTTCACGACCCAGATCACTCCTGAGTTGACGTATGGCTTCAAGGAAGGGTTGACTCTCAATATCACCCACTGTGCCACCAACTTCAACGAGGACAATTTCCGCATTTGTACTTTTAGCTACTGCAACGATGCGTTTTTTAATCTCGTTAGTAATATGGGGAATAACCTGGATTGTGCCACCCAGGTAATCTCCACGGCGTTCTTTGGCAATTACTTCTGCGTACACTTGACCGGTAGTCACATTACATGCACGATTTAATCGGATATCGATAAACCGTTCATAATGGCCAAGGTCGAGGTCGCACTCGGCGCCATCATCAAGGACATATACTTCACCATGCTGATAAGGGCTCATTGTTCCGGGATCGACATTTATGTATGGATCGAGTTTTTGGATGGCGACGCTGAAGCCGCGTTCTTTTAATATTCTTCCCGTTGATGCAGCAGTGACACCTTTTCCTACTGAACTTACCACGCCGCCTGTGAAGAAGATATATTTTGTTCCAGCCATTCAAACCTCCAAAATTCTATAAAGAAAAAAGGGAGGGTATTCAATCAGGTCCTTCCCTTTTTTATCATTCAATTGGGGTAGATGATCAGAAATCGCATTTAACTACCACCTGGTTTATAAAAATCTTAAACTCTCGATATTTTTAGTTTACCATATTCGAATAAGTATGCAAAAGAAAACAGCGCCTTAAGAAAGACGCTGTCATTATGTAATACAAATTAAATTTATTTTACTTTGTGTTCCAGGGTTCTTGCGAGAATATCATCCTGTTCCCTGGAAGTAGTTTTACCTTTACGCGCTTTATCGCTACGGGGTTTAGCAGGTTCGGCTTTTTCCATGGCTGCACGAAGAACAATTTCCATATAGGTTGGATTTGGCTCAGTATTTTCGGCTTCAAATGCAGCCAGATCGGCTTCATATGAATCTTCTCTGCGGGATTTCCCTGGCCGTGAAGGTTTCTTCGTAGGCCGACGAGTATCTTTTTTCTTTTCGGAAAATTCCTCGAGCTGCACTGGGGCTTCTTCTTTTACTGGAGGTTCGGTCAGAGCTTTTAGGCTAAGTTTGATCTGTTTCTTCTTTTTATTTACATCCAGGATCATGGCTTCCACTTCATCGCCTTCTTTTACTACATCGGCAGTGGTTTTTACGTAGCCATGAGCAAGTTCGCTGATGTGGATCAATCCGGGACGTTCTGCGCCAATTTCGACGAAAACACCAAATTTTTCAAGGCGAACAACTTTGCCTTTTACAACCATATCAGCTTTGAGATCTTTCCAATCCAGGTCAAGAGGCTTCTGCATGGTTAATTCCACACGACCATCGCGAACTTTCTTAACCCAGACTTCTACTTCATGCCCAACCTTTAGAATATCTCCAACCATTTTTATTGGTTGATCCGGCTGTTCTGCAACGACTTGTGACACATGAAGGTATGCCGGAGTCCCTGTGCCGATATCCACCAATGCACCAGCCAGAGAGGTCTTAACCACTTTACCGGAAAAGTGGGTCTTAAGTTTTATTTCACTTGATTGATTAACGCTGGTTTCCATAGCGTTTCACTCCCATTATTAACAGTATTTAAGCGAAGGTGGATTATACTCGAAGGCTTCAATACTGTCAAATGCTGAATTTTTTCCGTAATAATTTGAACCACAGAATTACAATTATGGAATTATCTGATCGTTTTTTACTGTCACTCTGGTTCGGGGTAATATACGGAAAGCTGCTAACCCAAAGAATAATGGAATCCAAAATGTGATCCCACGGTATGCCAGTACGATCACAGCCGCATCCTCAAGACGCACTCGTAGCGAGGTTAGGGTTAGGGTTAAAACCCCTTCAACTATACCAATTCCGGAAGGTGTCGGTGAAACGATTAGAAAAAGATAACCTATACTGAAACCAGCAATAATGGTTCCGGCAGAAAAAGGAACTTTAAATGCGAGAAAAACCATCATTAAAATAGTAACAAGCAGAGCTTTATTACTCAGAGCAAGTAATAATGGACGAATCCAATTTCGTGGTCTTGACCTTAGGGCATGAATTCCTTCAGCTGCTTCTTGTGCAAATGAGAGGGCTCGTTCTTCAGATAGATATTGTCGATGAATAAAGGGATTCATAAATCTATTAATATTTCTGGCAAGCCAGGCAAGGAATTTACCCAATAAGGTAGCAGATTTTGCACCCAGGTAGAGTAATCCAGTTAAGAATAAAGCGATTAATACGATGATCACAGAGGCAGATATCTCTGGCCAATCCAATTTATTCCTTCGGGCTAATACAGCCAATCCCAGGATCAGAACGAACAGGAAACCAATATAATCGAATAATACATATAATGCACCCGCAACCGTAACTTTCGCAGAAGAATGTTTTCGATAAGGAGCATCGCCAACGAAAACTGCGATTCCACTCATTCCTACAGATGGCGCAACCACGTTGACAAAGTAAGCCCCCAGGGAAAGCATAATCAATCGGCTGATCTTTTCTTCCATCCCAAGGCTCTGGTATATGTAGCGATATGAAGCTGCCACGTTGATATACCAAACAGTTTCAATTAATATGCCTGCTAGGATGAACCAAATTACTCCCCGCTGGAGAGTCTCGGCCACCTTTTGAATTTCCGTAAATCGGGAGAAAAGGAAAATTATGCCGAACAATAACGCAATGGCCAGGATGAATTTTCGCATATAGGTAAATTATAATGGATAATAATTTCCCGAACGAAAAACAATCTCCCTTTTGGGAGATTGTTTTTCGTTCGAATTCATGACTATTGAGACAGGATATCTATAGCTTTCTGAAGTTGAGGATCTTTCCCATTCTTTATATCTTCCTCAGTCAGTTCGACGATAAAGTCAGGGGTTAACCCAACTTCGTTGATCTGCCGTTTTAATGGCGTTAGCCATGCAGCAACAGTCACCCGAATGGCACCCTGATCATCCACCAGGGTGATCCAGGTTTGTTCCGAGCCTTTTCCGTAGGATTTAATACCTACTATTTTTGCTCTCCCATAATCCTGAATGGCTCCAGCAACTATTTCTGAGGCGGAGGCAGTTCCACCATCCACAAGCACTACTAAAGGAATATCCCTTGCTAATCCACTTTTATTGGCATGTTTGGTTTTTAAAGTTCCATCGCCGTATTGTTCATACATCACAACATCTTCTTTAATAAATTGGGAAGCGACATCTACTGCGGCATCCACAAGCCCACCACCGTTACCTCTCAAATCAATTATTAACCCCTTAGGATTATTGGCCAACAACTCCTCAATGGATTTTTCCAGCTCTTGCTTCGTATTTTCTCCAAAGGTAGATATCTGGATATATGCAATATTATTATCAACCATTTTTCCAACAACACTCGGGACGATAATTTTTTCACGAGTTATTGAGACATCAATAGGCTTAGGGGTATCCTTTCGTAGAATGGTTAATAAAACCTTTGATCCTGCTGGTCCTAAAACCTTTTTCAAAACAACATTTCCATCAATACCGGTCATATCTGCTCCATCGATCGCAATGACCTGATCCTCAGGTTTCAATCCCGCTTTTTCTGCTGGAGAATCCGGCATGGGACTGATAATGGTGAGATATTCGGTGGTGACATCCACCCAGGCGCCGATCCCGTCGTATTCTCCGGTTAGTTGAATATTCGCCTGACGCAGCATATCGGGATCGATATAGGATGTATGCTTATCACCCAGAGAATCAAGCATGCCCTGAATCGCACCCCGCATCAATAAGGTATCATCGACAGGCTGCTTAACAAACTCATTATGGACAACATCCCATGTTTCCCAGAAGGGTTTAAATAATTCACGAAGATCCGTGGGCGTCCCGGCATTGTTTTCCGGTGGCACTGCAGTAGGAGGAATTACATTATTCAGAATGGGAATATTTGTCCCATTTGTTGAAGCTTTCTGGTAAACATTACCAGCTAGAAATCCACCTGAAAAAGCTCCCGCAATTACAATTAATAAGGTTGTCGTAATTAAAACCACTTTTAATGCTTTGTTTGTCATAACCACTCCTGGTTTTCTAAGAAACAACTATGAATTTACTTTTTTTCTTGTTCATTATTTTGGTCTGGAGAGATATCTTCAACCATTTTTGATAATTCTATGAGTGCATCGTCCTCTGGCTTCCATGGGGATTTTGCTCGATCAAAAATAGATTTGGATATATCCATTGGCTTATTTACAGATTTATTCTTCAACGCTGAGATTAAACTGATATTAATCGCAATGATAAATACTACAACAATGCCTATGATCACCCATCCAATCCAATTTTGTTGAATATTCATAAGACATCATTCCGTAAAAAACGTTGGTAATACTTTGCGAATATCATGTATACAGCATATGTGCGTAATATGACCAAAATCGGATTGTCGTGGTGACACATGAACGGCAGACATACCAATATCCAGTGCAGCTTGAACATTCTTTATAGAATTGTCCAATAATATATAATTTGCAGGAATAGGATCATTTACCAGTTTCATCGCAGCTTCAAATGCCTGGGGATACGGTTTGCAATAAGGATCCATATCTACAACATCAACTATCTGAGAGAAAAACTTTTCCACACCGAGGGCATGAAGAACGCGCTTTGAATGTGCTTTATTGGCATTGGTAAATATTATTTTATCTCCCTGCAATGAAGCAAGGATGTCTATAAGCTGTAGATCAGGCTGGATAAAATCTGAAATTCGTACATCATGGACGAAATCAAGATATTCGTTTGCGTCAACGGCATAATCCACTTGCAATCCCCGCAAACTTGTGCCATAAGTATGGAAATATCGTTCACGAAGCTCTTCCACCTCATCCATGGGTATTCCAAGGCGAGTGTGGATAAAAGTATTCATCCTGGATCCTAGGACAGGCCATAAGCCAGTATCGGGAGGATATAATGTTTCATCCAGATCAAATAAAAAATGTTTTCGTTCCATCAAGTAATTTTACCCTGATTAGCTATCGTGTTGGAGAATTGTATCATTCCCATGGAATTTGCTTGGTTTTTCGCAGGCAAGTATAGATGGATGGTTCGTGTATAATTTATTCTATGCCGATAAGACTCCTGACCGATGATGTTGCCTCTCAAATTGCTGCCGGAGAAGTTATCGAACGCCCTGCATCAGTGCTCAAGGAATTGATGGAGAATGCCGTTGATGCTGGTGCTACTTCAATTTCCATACAAATTCATGGATCTGGCCAACAGCTTATCGAAGTTACTGACGACGGTGTAGGTATTCCCGCTGCAGAAATGGAGCTTGCTGTTACCCGCCATGCAACCAGCAAACTTAGCAGTGCGGAAGATCTCTTCCACATACAAACCCTGGGTTTTAGGGGAGAAGCTTTAGCTTCGATTGGATCTATTTCACACTTAACAATATCTTCTCGTTCAATTCAATCTTCTGTTGGAGCACGGGTAATTGTAGAGGGTGGCCGGATCATTAGTTCTGCTCAGATAGCGCAAACTTTTGGAACAACCATTCGAGTTGAAAACCTATTTTTTAATGTACCAGCGAGGTTGAAATTCTTAAAAAAGGATTTTACTGAGAAACAGGTTAACTTTGGACTTCTTTCCAGGTATTCTCTGGCCTATCCGGAAATCCATATTAAAGTTTTAGTAGACGATAAACCTGTGATTCAAACAAGTGGTTCAGGAGATCGAAGAGAAGTAATTGGAAACTTGTTCGAACCAGAATTAGCAAGGCAAATGATCGTTGCGGATGGATTGGATCATGGCATCAGGCTGGAAGGATTTATTAGTCCGATCAGTATTACTCGATCCAATAGGCGAGAAATTACTTTTTTTATAAATGGCCGATGGATTCAAGATACAACTCTTTCAGCAGCTGTTTTACAGGCTTATCACACTTACTTGATGGTTGGCAGATATCCAATGGCGGTATTATTCCTTACGCTCCCCCCGGAAGATATCGATGTGAATGTACATCCAGCAAAGTCTGAAGTAAAGTTTCGGTCACCAGAGCAAGTATTCTCCATCATCCAACGCAGCATTAGAAAAGCATTACTATCCAGTTCGCCTGTCCCTGAAATTCAGTCAACGAATAGCTATTGGCAATCAAATATGCCAGTGCAAAAATTGCCGGACCCTGCCTGGGAAATGGCTGGAGAAATTAATCAAAAGGGACAAAATCCGGATGAGAATCAAAGTATTCAAAATTCAACTCAAATAAATCCTCAACCACAAGGATTTGGAGGTATTCCAATACTACGCCTGGTTGGCCAGGTTGGGGCAGCCTATCTTGTTGCAGAAGCTCCCGATGGACTTTATTTGATCGATCAACATGCTGCCCATGAAAGGGTACTTTATGAACAATATATTCGTCAGAAAGACAAACGATTGGTTTCTCAACAGTTAATGGAACCTGTCACTGTTCAATTATCTGTATCCCAGTCAGAACTGTTAATAAAACAGATACCCATTTTAGGTCACCTGGGCTTTGATGTGGAAGAATTTGGAAATACCTCTTTTCTTGTCAGGGCTATCCCTGCGATTTTTTCTGGTTTACAGCCAGAGGCTGCTCTCAAGGTTCTTGTTGAAGATTTTGAAGAGGATGAAACTCCTTTGCAACAAGAATTAGAAGCAAAAATCATCGCCCGTGTATGTAAACGCGCGGCTATTAAAGCAGGTCAGATTTTATCTGGTGAGGAGCAAAGGCAGTTACTGGCGGATCTTGAATCTTGCTTTTCCCCACGAACTTGCCCGCATGGAAGACCTACTATGATTCACCTTTCGGTGGACTTACTTGAAAGGCAATTTGGAAGAAAAGGGGCTCGTTAATGAGCTTTGTACGGCAGCCAGATCTCGAACTCTGTACCAAAGTTTGGTTCACTTTTAACTGAAACTCGTCCGTTGTGGTTTTCGATGATCTTTTTACAAATCGATAAACCCAGCCCTGTTCCCTGGATCTGGTCTTCAGTGCGGTGAGATCGATAAAATCGTTCAAATAAATGATTGACAATTTCGGGTGACATCCCCATACCATCGTCTTTTACAATGATTCGGTGTTCATTCTCGATAAGATCGGCGGATATGATAATATGCCCGCCTTTTTGATTGTATTTTATTGCATTGCTGACCAAATTAATAAAGACCTGTTTAAGTTTATCCCGGTCCGCATAAATTTCTGGATACTCAGATTTTATTGATGTGGTCAAATTTATTCCACTATCTTCTGTCTGGGTTAAAAATATTCCAAGAACATCATCAACCAAATCCTTCAAATTGATCCAGGAAGGTTTAAACGAAGTACGCCCCGATTCTAACCTTGCCAGATCAAGGAAGGTAGTTGCCATATCACTTAATCTTTGGGCTTCTGTATAAATTGTTTTAGAATACGATAACCTCTGCTCTTTACTTACCTCAGATTGTTGTAAAAGGAATGCTGCTGTGCTTATCGATGATAGCGGAGTACGAATTTCATGTACTAATTCTGATATTTGATCCGATTGTTGGAAAAGTCGTGTATTCTCAATTGCAAGCGCAGCTTGAGTACCCAAAATTGTCAAAATTTCAATTTCGTATTCGCCAAACCCACCGTTTCTGTGATTGATCACTTCTAAAATCCCAATTACCTTCTCCTGGACAATAAGAGGGATGCCTACAAGTGAACGGGTAATGATTTGCGTTTTCTTTTCAATCCCCTCAAAAAACCTTGGATCATTATGAACATCATTGATCAATACCGTTTTTCCTTGCTTGACCACCCATCCAGCAATACTACCATCCAAGGGTACAACCAGCCCATGCATAACAGGTTCATCCAGACCGGTTGCCGATTGAAAGTAGAGCTCTTTTACTCTTTCATTATAAAGAAGAATTGAAGATGCTTCTGAGTTACTTAATTCACAAGCTGTAGCTGTGATTTTATTTAGCATTGTTGATAGATCATGGTTGGAGACCAGGTCTTTGGATATATCCAGTAATTGTTGGTAGTGTTCCAGTCTGCTTTTATCAGGAAGTGTTTTCATTAAAGATACTCGTTAAGTTTTGGAACAGAATTAACTAATATCATCGCGAATAATGATTTGTGCAAATTTATCCAGGTGGGTTTGACTCTGGTTGAAAATGACCAGCTTTGCTCCATTTTGTACAGCCCGTAATGGGTAGGAGGCAGCCGGCATAACTTCGAGAGATGATCCCACAACAATTATTAAATCACATTTCTCTATTAATATATCTGCAAGTTCGCAAGATTCTTGAGGAAGCATTTCTTCGAAAAGTACGATATCTGGCCTTAAAATATTTTGACAAAATTTACATACTGGAATAATCCCGGTTGAGATGAATTCGGGAAGGTACTCATCTCCGCTAAATTTATGTTTACATCCTGTGCAAGTACCAGTTCGAATGGAGCCGTGTAATTCAATGACATTTTTTGAACCTGCTTTTGAATGCAGGTTATCAATGTTTTGGGTTATTACCTGGTAAGCCTTACCTTGGTTCTCCAAATTATATATAGCATAGTGAGCTGCATTAGGCTTTGCATTATAAGAAATTGCGACAAAAGGGCGAAACCAGGTATAGAAACGGGCTGGCTGACTCTGAAAAGTAGACAGCGATACCACGTCCATAGGATTTTCCCTTTTCCAAGATCCAGTTTTCCCCCTAAAATCAGGAATTCCGGAAGGAGTGGAAATTCCGGCACCTGTAAAGAAAATTGCCAATTTGGATTGATCGATTAATTTGGCCGATTCGGATATGGCAGTTTCTATATCCGCTCCGCGGATCATTTTTGTGGACCGCGTTGGGCGATGGTCGACGCTATTTTCACATATTGTTGAGCAACGATCCCATCCGGTTGTGCCAGAATCATAGGTGTGCTGCGTGTGCAGGCTTGATATGCCAATTCTGGAGCCGGTGTGATAATTGAAGTAATCGGTATTCCCAGCGCTTCCTGGACCTGTGTCCATGAGAGTTGAATATCCGAACGAATTCGGTTGATCAACACAAGAGTCAGTACCTTGGATTTGGTGAAACCTTTTTCAGCCAACCACTCAAGCATGAGCCTTGTCCGAGTCACTGTATTGGGCATAGGTTCGACTGCCAGGATTATTTCATTGCACAGACTTAGAATGGAGTCAACACCTGGAAGAATATTCGAACCGATATCGAGGATAATATAATGTCCCAATTGAGATAGATATCTGACCACTGCAGCTATTCGGTCGGTGGCGTTTACATACTCGACGGATTGTGGATCACAGGAAGCCATTAATAGTTTGACACCACTTGAGTGTATGACTAGTTCGTTTTCCACCATATTGGATGTAAGTTCATTGGCAGGGTGTTTTAATAACCTGTTCAGTTCATTGACATTGGTGTAACCAAGGTCGATGCCCAGGGTCCCTTGGGATGGCCTTAACTCTGCGACAATCACGTCACCTTTTGTTTTCTGTCGTAATGCTACCCCCACATTCATGGCAAGTGTAGTCGAACCGATACCGCCCTTTGCGGACATAACTGCGATGACCAAACCTTTGGGTTGTAAAGAACCGGTGGGTCGTTTGATGTTTCTGGCGAGTAGAGCCTTCACGTGAGCAGTTAATTCTGCCGGATGAGTTGGTTTTGTTAGATAATCATCCACCCCTGCATCGAATCCTTCTACTTTATCATCCACCATTCCTTTGGCTGTGAACATGATGATCGGGATTTTTTGAATGGCAATATCACTTCTGATCTGCTTCGTGACTTCATACCCATCCATATCAGGCATCATGATATCCAGCAGGATCAAATCTGGTTGTTCCATCTTTGCACTGGCGATTGCCTGGGCACCATTATTTGCCGCCACGATCTTATAACCCTGGCGTTGTAACATTAAGCCTACTAATCGCAGTGTCTCTACATCATCATCAACAATCAGGATTTTCTCTGGCATGGGACCCTCTCAAATGGATTTTCCGATGGGAACATCAATATTATTATAATAGCTAAATGTAATAATGCTATAATCCAAATTAATGGAATTACCACTATTTTCACAAATTATGCAAGATAAATGCCAAATTGATCACGATCAATTACTGGTTGTCGGGGTCTCTGGCGGCATGGATAGCATGTGCCTTCTGCATTTATTGTATAAGGGTGGATATTCCGTTGTGGCTGGCCATTTTGACCATTCCCTCAGGGATACCTCTTCTGAGGATGCTCGTTTTGTCCAAAATGTCTGTGATCTGTGGAGTATTCCGCTTGAAATAAAGAGGATGGATGTAAATAAGTACTGCAAGGAACATGGCCAGAATATTGAAGAAGGCGCGCGAAACCTTAGGTATGAATTTTTATTCGATACAGCTAAAAATAAAGGTGCCAATGCAGTTTTGGTTGCGCACCATGCCGACGACCAGGTGGAAACTGTACTCATGCATTTTATTCGCGGTGCAGGATTATCCGGTTTGAAAGGTATGAAATATACTTCCTTGCTAAGACAATTTTCGAAAACCATCCCAATAATTCGACCTTTGTTGGATGTCACTAGAAAATCAATTGAAATATACTGTGAGGAAAACAAGATTCCATTTGTAATGGATAAAACAAACACAGATGTCACCTTTTTCCGTAATAGGTTGCGTTATGAACTTATTCCGCAGATGGAAACTTATAATCCCCGTTTTCGAGAGACATTGATTCGCACAACCCACTCTCTCCAGGCTGATCATGATCTGGTCAATGACTTGGTTTCAAAAGAATGGGAAAAAGTGATCATAGAAATCCAAACAAAGTTCATTAAACTGAACCTCGCGCAGTTACGCACTCAATCAAAAGGATTGAGATGGAATATGATCATAAAGGCAATAAAAATTCTCCGCCCTGATATCAGGGACTTAGACCAATCAGTACTTATCCGTTTGGATGAATTAATCACTGGACCTAACGATGGGAAAAGAATTGACCTGATCAACCACTTGGAATCAAGTATTGTCACAGATGGTTTGTTGATCTGTGAATCCGGTTACAAAGAACCTGTTCTGTTGGTTCCCCCAATATTATCAGACACTTCAATCTCTTGGATTTCCATTGGAAATGGATTTTTCTAATGGCTGGCAGTTGAATGGATGTATTGTCGATAATGACATGGAGACAGACGTACATTTCCAAACACCCTACCAATTATGAAGCCTGGTTGGACTATGATTCAATTCTTGGAGAGGTTATTCTCCGCAATGTTTTACCCGGTGATCGGATACAACCTCTCGGCAATGAGGGTCATCACACAAAGATATCTGACATTTTTATTAACCATCGGATTCCAAAAGATGCCAGACAGGCATATCCGATCTTTTGTGATTCGAAAGAGATTATCTGGCTGCCCGGGATCATGATCTCTGAAAAATGTAAGGTGACTCCCGCAACAAAAAAAATACTACACCTTAGATTTACTAAAGTGTAGTATTCAAACATCCTGTAGATAAAATTAATTCTTGGTAGACAATTCTTTTAATTTCATCGATATTTCACGCCATTGGATCTTGGATATGCCCAGTTTCTGACGGATGGAGTCTGTTTCGGTTTCTGTCTTCCAGTCATGTAAAACACTGGTCCAGCGGCACATATCGAATGATAAATGTTTTCTCAGACCGGCTGAATTTCCAAGCTCTTCCAGAATATATTCCAGGCGCCTTTGGGACCAGTTGAATAGCTTATCAGTTGGAGAGTACTGTGCCATAAACTCATTGCAGGCTTCAACCCACTCTGCCGACAATTTGATCTTCCGCTCTTTAAGTCTGTATTGAGGATTTGAATACCGAATAAATACTGAGGCATTCGACGGATTCTGCAATTCAAGATGATGAATACTGATACCAAGGCATTCACCTTTTTTAATTCCAGTCTCTATCAATAAGCCAAAAAGACAATATGGTCGTGAATCTGGTCTTTTCCCTTTGCGTAATTTTTCTGCAGCATGGTAAAGATCCTGGGTTTCCTGAGGGGATAATACTTCTGGAAGGGGGCTAATGACGGATTGTTGTAATACTTTCTCAGCCGGATTAACGGTAAGAACTCCATATTTGCTTAACCAATTAAAAAATGATTTTAATGACGTGATCCGCCTGGCAAGAGTTTTTGGGCTGCAAGGTATTGACCGTCCTTTTTGGAGCCACTCCAGAAAGTTGTTCAAATCAGATGTTGTGATGGATCCAAGGGTACCATCTACAGGCAGGAAATCGCATAATAAGCGGATATCTGCTGCGAATGCCTTGATTGTATGTAGAGAACGATTTTGATCGGCCAGGTAAAGCTTCCACGAATTTAAGGCTGGTATGATATTTGTGGCGGGAGTGATATGCAGTTCGGTTGTGATTTGGTCATTCATAAAAGCTCCTTTATGGATTGCGCATAGTTAGTGTACGATTTTATAGATAAAATGTCAATTTGATAAAGCTTCGATCAATAAACTGTGGATCGGATCCGGGTTAGGTAACAATAAATATGCACCAGATGGAGGGATCCAAACAGCAGCCTGGTCTGGCCCAAAAGTGTATTGGTGGAACATTCCAGATTGATCAAGGTTTGTGGCAATTGGCAATATTTTGAGGATACCATCAAGAGTAAGATTTGTTTCCACACTGCTCTGGAATTCCTGAAATATTGCAGGTCCATTATCTAATGCATTGCGACTCATCAAAGCATTGAAGAGACTGACCATGATTTCCTGGCATCTTCGTACCCGGTCATCATCGCTGGTTGAATACCGTGATCTGGCATACCATAGAGCCATTTCACCGTCAAAATGGTTAAGGCCTGCTTCAACACCGCAGCTTTTACTTGCCAAGCCTGGAATGTCGCACCGATCATAAAGCGGTACTGCGGAATTGACGTCAATGCCACCAAGAATATCAATAATATTTTTAAATCCTGCAAAATTCACCAACATGTAATAATCAGGATGGATACCGAAATTGTATTCAAAAGTCTTCTGGGTTAATTCAAAACCTCCAAATTCCTGGCTGGTATTAATTCGCTCATAACCGTAATCAGGTAAGAGCAGATACAGATCCCTGGGAAAGGAAACGATACTGGCTTTGCCTGTGCCAGGGTTAATATTTAACAAGATCATAACATCTGTTCGAAAACCACCCCCTGGTCTTTCATCAGAACCCAGGAGTAATATATTAATCTGACCAGATTGTTGAGGAATTCAAATCACCCCGCCCGGATAATAAGCTTCAGGAATGGTTTCTTCAGTAGGAGTAGGTATCGGTGTGGGAGTTGGTTCGGGTAAAGGTGTAGTTGTCGGTAATATTTGAATTGTTGGTATCGATTTTTGAGAACTTTTAGTTAATAAAGCTATTGTTTCTATTTGGATCAAGGAGACCGATCCAATTTCGGTCTTCTTTTCTTCCAGGTAATGAATTGGGTATCTGCAAGCAAGCCCGATCAATAGCAACAGAACTATTATTAATTGAATTTTCCTATGCATGATTATTCATCGGCATTATTCATAAAAAGCAAATGTACCGTCTTTAGCTCGTGAATGGCTTGGTTAATCCAAACCTGACCATTGATACTGGAAAGGGAAGGTGATAATTCGTTTTCCAAAGCCTTATCCATCTCTCCGGGGTAAATTGCCGGCTTCAGGTTGGATCCATGCAGGTAGGATGTAATAGAGCAGAGGATTGATCTTCGACCCTTAGATTGGTGTTCACTTTTCAGCAGGATAATAACCTTTCCATTGACTGGAGTTTCCTGTAAGACCGTATTAATAACCTTGCGCAGGATATTTTCAATATCCGTATAATTGGATTGAATTACTGGTAATTTTCCTGGATTTGCTAGTTCAATTTTTATCCCTTTTTGGGTGATCAATGTGCCAAACTCGAACAACACCTTCTTGAGAACCTGATCAAAGATAATCTGAACAAATTTTGCTCTATAGAATGTAGGATCTTTGATCCGATCATCATTGGTGGTTACAGTATTAATCTTTGTTGCTGAGACTTTTAATCCTGGATAAAAATCTTTTCTGGAGAGGAGTCAATATTCCAGCGGACTCACTCATCAGTAGATCTGAATATCCCAGAATTGCAGCTACCGCAGATCTAATAACATCGATTTCTTCTGGTTCAGCCATCTGTAACCCCATTAACCGGAGTTACATTTCCAATAAGTTGAGTAGGTTTATCTTTAATGAGCGCAAGGTCAGAAGATAAATATGACACTTCATCCAGCAGCATGGCTGCTTCAATATTGTAAAAAGGTTGGTTTTTGGATTGCTGGAAAATTCTACCCATTTTTGTCTTCGGGATAAAGATTTCTTTTTCGGGTGGATGGGTGATATCTATATTTACTTTTGCACCTGTAGTTTCTCGAGTTGTTAAGAGTAATTTTTCAGCAGTCGATTGAGATAATTTCTCTTCCAGGGTTGCAATGTAATCGACTCGTTGAAGAATATGCGCTATTGTATCCACTAAGGCAGTTAATTGAACGAGATCCTGGCTATCCCAAATGCGATGGGAAAACGGTGATAAAAGCATAATACCGCCGATGGGTTCACGTTGTGTAGTAATGACAGGGCACATTAATACTGTGGATTTTACTTTGTCTGAACTCTTTGTAAAGAATATGGTTACATCCTCTGGATCATTATTCCAGTAAGGTTGTGATATCTTTAATTTTTCAGCGATCAACTGTTTTTTACTCGATTGGATGATCTTTCCAGGAATCATCTCCTCTACAGCCAGGTTGAATCCTTCAAAAAGCGTAATATTCCCATCATCATCAGGAATCGAGATTAAAAAACAGATTTCAGCATGGGTAATATTAGATACAGCCCGGGATATCGCAGCCGGGATTTTCTCTGGACGATTTTCTGCAGCGAGAGCAAGTAATGAGTGCAAGGTTTGAGGATGTATTGGCCTCAACGGTTTGGTAGGCGGGTTAATATTTAATGGTTTCATGTTCACCTTAACAATTAGGTTTTTGCATGTTTCGTGCCATTGCAAGGTGAAAATAGATATACGATGACTTGGTTGCCATAGGTTCATCTTATACCTGTTTTACTTACACTGACATAATGGCAGGATTGATTTGGAAGGAATTCTCTATGTGGATGGTTATAGAAGATCTAGATACGAAAATGCATATAAAATCGTTAAAAAAAGAGTATTAATAAGGATGTGAATTGTAGTGTCAAATTTTCTGCTCGCTTTGACAATTGGATGAAATCTGGTAAAATACACCCATTTAGCCGAAGTGGCGGAATTGGCAGACGCGCTACGTTCAGGGCGTAGTGGGATTATCCTCGTGAGGGTTCAAATCCCTCCTTCGGCACAAGACCTCGAATTACGAGGTCTTTTTCTTTGGTAAATATCTTGCACCACAGATTCTTCTGAGGTATATTAATTAAGATGATTGAGCGATTCACCCGGCTTTTATCGAGATCCAAAAAAATTTTTGCCGCTGCTGGATTAATATTCCTGGCATTTCTAATACTCGATTTCAATAACCGGGTGGAGGAACTTTTTCGTCTTTCTGCAGAACGGGATATGATGGCCACCCAGGTATCTGAACTGAGAGCCACTGAAGGAGTTCTTCAAACTCAAATCGCTTACTCCAATTCCGATGCAGCCGCCGAGAAGTGGGCACGCGAAGAAGCTTTCATGGCTCGACCAGGTGATGAACCGATCATTATGCTGCCAGATCCAAATTTCACTCCCTCACCTACACCTGAAATAGTCATTACTCCTGAAGTGGTCAGTAATTGGCAGGTTTGGGGTCTACTTTTCTTTAGTCAGTAAGTCTTTTTCTATTTCTATTAACATTAAATCCTGGTGGAAAACCACCGGGATTTTTTCTTTAATAACCGAAACATTATGTTTATGATGAATATTGACGTATGAATTTGAAGGTGTTACCATGTGAGCATTGTTAGTTAGAAAAAATTCCAAGGCGGGAGGATAATTATGGCATTTATTAGCGAAATGCTCGGCAAGAAAGTGGCAGATTTCGAAGGAGAATCCATAGGTTCTCTTGAAGACTTGCTGGCCACCAATCAAACAAAATATTCCCATCCCATGATCATTGGAATTGTTGTTAAGACAGCAAGTGGAAAGAAAATTATTGGTATTGAAGATGTAGCTGTCCTTATTGCTCCAGCAATCCCATTACATAAACATCAAAAGGATCTGCATTCCATTGAACCTGCAAATTCTGATCTATTTCTGGTTAAGGACATTCTGGATAAGCAGATCATTGACACGAACGGGGTACGGGTAGTCCGGGTAAATGATCTTGAGATTCGCAAGGTGGGAGACCAGTATTTTGTTGTAAACGTTGATATTGGCGGGATGGGATTGATGCGCCGATTGGGATTTGGAAAACAAGTCCAGAAGATCAGTTCAAAATTAAATAATGAAAATAAAACCTCTATCATCTCCTGGGACGTGATCGAATTAATTTCGAAAAATGAGTCGATGCGATTAAAAGTACCCAGCGATAAACTGAAGGACCTGCACCCGGCTGATATTGCTGAGATCGTTAGTGATATGAACAGGATGCAAAGTGGTGAATTCCTTGACCAGTTGGATGTAAAAGTACTGGCAGATACTCTTGAAGAAGTCGAACCTGATTTCCAGGCAAGCCTGGTGGAAGGTATGGCTGATGAACGGGTAGCTGACCTACTGGAAGAAATGGCACCAGATGAAGCTGCTGACTTGCTGGCAGAGCTCCCCAAAGGTCGCAGTGAAGATATTCTTGAATTGATGGAAGATGAAGATGCTCAAGATGTAAGGAAGCTTCTTACCTATGCGGAGGACACTGCTGGCGGTATTATGACCACAGAATATGTTGCGGTGAGAGAAAACCTAACCGCTGATGAGACTATTAAATTGCTTCGAGAAACAGCCGGTGAAGCAGAACAGATATTTTATGTATATGTGACTGATGAAAAAAATCATTTGATGGGCGTTTTTTCGTTAAGTGACCTCGTCCTTGCAAAGCCAAAATCGCGTTTGACCGAAATTATGCACAGGCGCGTAGCAAGTGTCCACCTGGAAGATTCTCAGGATGATGTTGCCCAGATGATCTCAAAATATAACTTGCTCGCCATCCCTGTGGTGGATGATGACCGTTGCCTGCATGGAATCGTTACCGCTGATGATGCATTAGACAAGATCATTCCAACCGCGTGGAAGAATAAACTCCCGCGTATGTATCGATAAGTCTATTAAGGGGAGAATAAATGAATTTATCGATTAGGCTGCGTCCATTTAAAGCACGAATTCTTCTTCTCCTGGCTGTGGTTGGACCGGGAATAATCACTGCGAATGTCGATAATGATGCAGGAGGAATTGCCACATATTCTGTGGCTGGAGCCCATTATGGACTTTCTCTCCTGTGGATGATGCCCGTTGTATTAATTGCCTTGATCATTGTCCAGGAGATGAGTGCCAGGTTGGGTGTTGTCAGTGGTAAGGGATTATCCAGCCTTATTCGCGAATCGCTTGGTGTTAAAGTGACAGTTCTTATCCTGGGCATATTATTGATTGCCAATTTAGCCAATACGGTATCCGAGTTTGCCGGTGTTGCGGCCAGTCTTGAGATCTTCGGGGTTAGCAAATTTATTTCTGTACCAATTGCAGCAATTGTTGTCTGGTTTCTTATAGTAAAAGGTAATTACAAAACCGTTGAACGTGTTTTTCTGATAGCTTCTGCAATTTACCTGGCATATGTCATTTCAGGAATACTTGCCAAACCGGATTGGAATATGGTGCTTACGTCAGCAGTAAAACCATCTTTTCATTTTGATGCAGGGTATCTCACCATTGCTGTAACGATCATTGGTACGACCATAGCCCCCTGGATGCAGTTTTACCAGCAATCCTCGATAGCTGATAAGGGATTAAAAATCTCAGACTATTCGTATGAGCGGATAGATGTCGTTATCGGTTCCATATTTGCTGTAATGGTGGCAGCTTTCATTACAATCGCCTGTGCTGCAACATTATATAGGGCCGGGATAACCATTAATGATGCAAAAGATGCAGCTTTGGCTCTTGGTCCGTTGGCAGGGAAATATGCACAAGTCCTATTCGCCCTGGGATTGTTGAATGCATCCATTTTTTCTGCCGCCATTCTCCCGCTTTCCACTGCTTACGTCATCTGCGAGGCGTTTGGTTGGGAAGCTGCTGTCAACCGGGACTGGCATGAAGCACCCATCTTTTTTAGTATTTACACTGGGTTGATCGTTTTAGGAGCAGCAATTATCCTATTACCCGTAAAATCCCTGGTTCAAGCAATGATGTCCAGTCAGACTTTAAATGGGGTGCTCCTGCCAATTATTTTGATCGTCATGTTGAAACTGATCAATGATAAGAAGATCATGGGAAAATTCGCTAATAACCTGGTTCTCAATATTATCAATTGGGTGGTTGTAGTGGTTCTTATTATTTTGACACTCCTATTGATCCTGGCAACACTTTTCCCGGGAATATTTGCCGCTTTGAATTAATTAGAAAGGGAATAATATGCAGCATGACCGTTACACTGAAGAAAATGAAATAACTTCAATTGTAAATTTGTGCGATCAAAACGGCAGCCTTAATCCAAAAGCGAGAGGGTACTCAAAATCCCCTCTGCATGTATGCAACCTGAAAGGTCATGCACTGCGTAAGAAAAAGTGGAATTACTGGTGTTTTACTAATCAGGATATGCTGTTTTCAATTACCATCTCGAATATTGATTATCTGGGTATGGTTTTTGCCTATTTTCTGAATCTAACAACTAATGAATTTATCGAACAGACTGTAACGACGCTATTGGGTACGGATTGTGAAATGAATGAAACCGTTTTTGGTAAATTGGTTTTTCACAATCCAAAGATGAGTGTGGAATTTAACGATGACGGAAAGGAAATATCCATCCATGTGAGTTCACCCAAATTTGGGAAAGAAGCACTGGATGCACAATTTCATGTTGAACGACCTGAAAATCATGAAACGCTCAATGTTGTCATCCCATGGAGTGAGGATCGCTTCCAATTCACCAGTAAACACACTTGCTTGCCCGCATCAGGTAAGATCCTCATAGGAAGTCGGGAATTCCTTTTTGATCAAAAAGAAAGTTATGCCTGTTTGGATTTCGGCCGGGGAATTTGGAAATACGAATCCAAATGGAACTGGGCTAGCTTCGCTGGAAAAAGTGGAGAGCATATCATTGGGGTGAACCTTGGTGGTCAGTGGACCGACGGGACCGGGTTTACAGAGAATGGCATTATTATCGATGGACAATTGTTCAAGATCGGCAGTGATATTTCCTTCATTTATGATAAACAGGATTACATGAAACCGTGGGTATTGAAATCCACAAATATACCTGCTGTGAACCTGACATTTACACCAATTTATGAACGTGTTGCCAGAACAGATCTAGCGATCTTGAGCTCCGAAGTGCATCAAATGATCGGGCACTTTAATGGCGAACTGGTTGATGAAAAAGGAAAGTTTTTTGTTGTAAGTAATCTGGTAGGATGGGCAGAAGACCATTCAGCTAGGTGGTGAAATTAATCCAGACGCTTTCTAAAACGAATAGCTGCTGCTGACATGATGACAACAGCAAAAATGGAGAGAGCAATCACCTCAGGGTAGATTGCTTCTACTCCCACGCCTTTTAATACAATTCCACGGGCAATGATCAGGAAATATCGCAGGGGTACAACGTAACTGATAATTTGTAAAATTTGCGGCATGGCTGCCAGAGGGAAGAAGAAGCCAGAGAGAAAGATGGATGGCATGATGGTGAACATTGTTGTCAGCATGGCTTCCTGCTGAGTATTTGCCACTGTGGAGATGAACAAACCAATTCCGAGTGTTGTTACCAGGAAGAGAGCGCTTAAAAGCAGAAGTAAAGACAAACTGCCATTTATTGGTACATGAAAGATCAACGATCCAGCTATAAGGACTTCAATGGTATCGGCGAAAGCTATGATGATATAGGGAGTAATCTTGCCTACCACCAACTCCCAAGGCTTTAGTGGTGTTACGATCAACTGTTCGATCGTGCCTCTTTCCCGTTCTCTGACAATGGATGTAGCTGTCAAAATGGTTGTGAGGAACTGTAATATCATCCCAATCAATCCAGGGATCATATAATAGGCAGAAACCATTTCAGGGTTATACCAAACTTGTGTACGGATATCGATCACGTTGTTCAAACCGCTTTTCCCCGTCATAATCATTCTCTGCTGAACAAGTTCCACGCCTCTGGATTGCCCGATCAATGTGGCTGCAGACAGGGCTGTACTGGCTAGGGTTGGATCAGAACCATCGATGATAAATCCGATCTGAGCGGGTGTATTGCCGTTGATCTGTTTAGAGTAATCCGGGGGGATGATGATGGCAGCCCGGGCAGCACCAGAATCGATCAACTTTTCGATCTCCTCTGAAGATCCTACTTCGTAGGCGAAATTAAAGTAATCAGCTGCACGGTATGCATCCAATAACATGCGGGAAGCATCAGATTTATCCTGATCATAAACAGCAAGGGGAATATTCCGCACATCGTTGGTAGCCGCATATCCCAGCAACAATAGCATCATGATGGGAAAGATAAAAGTTAGCACTAACGTCCGAGGATCGCGGGCGATTTGAATGAATTCTTTTCGAATCAATGATAATAATCGGGATGGCATCAGTCAACCTCTATTGAATAATAAAATAATTTTATCATCTATCAAAATAATCCTATGTCAATTGGGGATGGGAATTGAGAATGAAATATATCGATAACCGGACCTGACATCAAGATATAAGGCAGTCATAGCTAAGCCATATAAAAAGGTGACCAGTTTTTATCTGGCCACCTTAGAATAATCACAAATCATTAACCAAATTTCTATATTACTCTCGACTTTTCCGATTACAGCGTCCAACCCCATAATATACAAAACCGAGTTGACGCATTGTTTCCGGATCCCACAGGTTACGGCCGTCTACAACGACTGGTTGTTTCATGGAGGTTTTGATCCTGGCAAAATCAAGCTGTTTGAATTCATTCCACATGGTGGCAAGGATGAGGGCATCCGCGCCATCGGCTACCTGGTAAGGGTTTTCACAAAGCTGAATTTGCTTTTCAAATTTACCAACCAGTTCCATCGATTGCGGGTCATAAGCTTTGATCTTAGCCCCTTCATTTTGTAACAGGTGAATGACTTCAAGCGGAGGAGATTCACGGATATCATCTGTATTGGGCTTGAAGGAAAGGCCTAATACTCCAATTACCTTGTCATTGAGTGACCCTAATTCTTTGCGTAAATGGAGGACAACACGCCGGCGTTGATTACGGTTTATGTCCATGACAGCCTGGAGTAATTGTGGGTGAGTCCCGTGCAGTACAGCCATATGCGCCAGGGCTTTAACATCCTTGGGGAAGCAGCTGCCACCCCAGCCAAGACCCGCATCCAGGAATTCCGGTCCGATGCGTTTATCCAATCCCATCCCGCGAGCCACCTGGGTGACATCCGCTCCCAGCTCCTCGCAGATATTTGACATTTCATTAATGAATGATATTTTTGTAGCCAGGAAGGCATTGGAGGCATATTTGATCATTTCAGCGGTACGTAGATCAGTGATAAGGATCGGGCAGCGCAGGGTGGCATAAAGTACGGATACTTTTTCAGCAGCAAACCTTTCAAGAGAACCCAATACGACACGATCTGGTGACATAAAATCATTTATAGCAGATCCTTCACGCAAGAATTCAGGATTGGAAACTACATGATAATCCAACGGTTTTCCAGCCCGGCGTTTATTGATCACATCTGCCACCCAATCGCCAGTTCCAACAGGTACTGTAGATTTATTTACGATGATGATGGGTGTATCCACAATATCTGCAATTGCTTCTGCTACTGTGCGAACGTATTGAAGATCTGCTTCACCGTCCACACCGGAAGGAGTACCTACTGCAATAAAGGCGATCTGTACATCTTTTAAGGCAGCAGTGTAATCTGTTGTAAAGGAAAGCCTGCCAGCTTTGACATTTTGCGAAACGAGTTGTTCAAGCCCCGGTTCATAGATCGGCATGATATTCTGTTGTAGTTTATCTATTCGTTCAGGGTCGATATCCAGGCAGCGGACATTGTTGCCCAGGTCAGCAAAACAGGTTCCTGTGACCAGGCCTACATACCCTGTACCGATAACGCAAATGTTGCTCATACTATTCTCCCTATGGTGAATTGTGTTTGATTTGCATGAATCTCAGACGATTAATGATAACATAAATCAAAATAATTGAAAAAAAAGTTCGCTTCAGCTATGATTACTATAGCAATTACATACTGTATGATTTTTTGGAGGTAAAGGATGACTGCTCAAATTATTGACGGGGTTAAGATAGCCGAAAAAATTCGTAACCGGGTGAAAGAAGAAGTTGTAAAATGGGTGGCAGATGGACATAATGCTCCCGGTTTGGCAACAGTACTGGTCGGAGAAAATCCAGCTTCACAGTCATATGTTCGATCCAAACAAAAAGCCTGTGGTGAAGCAGGAATCCAATCGTTCGGATTCAACCTGCCAGCAACTTCTTCTCAAGGGGAAGTGGAAGCACTGGTAAGGCAGTTGAATGCCGACCCGAAAGTGAATGGTATTCTCGTTCAACTTCCTCTCCCGGCAGGATTTGATGAAGAGCGAGTCCTGCGGGAAATAAATATTGAAAAAGATGTGGATGGATTCCATCCAATAAATATTGGCCGGTTGGCTCAAAAAGGGCGGGAACCGTTGTTTATTCCATGCACACCATATGGTTGCATGGTTCTTCTCGAAGAAGCGGGGGTGAAGTTATCCGGTGCAAAGGCTGTTGTTCTGGGCAGGTCGAATATTGTCGGAATGCCAGTTGCTCTGCTCCTGGTTCGAGCGGATGCGACTGTGACAATATGCCATTCCAGAACGAAAGACCTTCCGGCTGTAGTTCGTGAAGCGGATGTACTTGTGGCTGCCATTGGTAAACCGGAGATGGTCCGCGGAGATTGGGTCAAACCGGGTGCGGTGGTGATCGATGTCGGAATAAACCATGTAGATGATGCCAGCAGACCAAGAGGTTACCGTCTGGTAGGTGATGTTGCATACGATGAGGTGAAAGAAGTCGCATCCTGGATCACACCCGTGCCGGGTGGTGTTGGTCCGATGACTATTGCCATGCTGCTTCAGAATACACTTCGAGCTGCGAAGATGGCCGAAGAAAAATAATCCTCATTTGGTCTTCAATTAAACTACACCCCGGTCAATCAGTGATCGGGGTGGTTTTGATTTAATAAGTTGATTTTGTTTACAGGCACTTAATTAACCGCTCATGTACCTGCCGTATGGCGTCAGGATTCATTTTTTCCACCTTCCGATCATAGGTTAGGTAACCGTTGAGCTCGATCTCCACGTCCGTGGTCTCAGTATAAACCGCAGCTGCCAGTCCCAGTGCGATCAATGGCATCAATTCCTTCTCCAGCAGGTCGATATACCCTGTAGTGAGCGCTTGCCTTGGTCTCATAAAAACGGTAGCCAAATTTCTTATCCTCTTCCCACAGGTGGTCAGGCACTATCAAGCTGTAACCGCCAAATTCAGAAATGATGAAAGCACGTTGGTCTGGTTTGGGGCGAAAAAGCTTTTTGAAGTAAATATGCCGGCTTTGAAAATCACCACCGCCCTGATCGAACCATCCGGAAGCATGGTCCACCAGGCGGGTGGGGTCGTATTTTTTTAGCCAACTAGCTGTTTCATTAGCATGGAATTGTCCCCAGCTTTCATTGAATGGCACCCAAACAGCGATAGATGGTATGTTGTATAAGTGATCCACCATGCCATGCAATTCTGCATGGAATTCCTGTCCGGCAGTCTGCATCCCCACGGCCAAAACGAGGCAAGTTATGTGTGTCACTCCGCTTTAAGCCAAATGCCAGCGACAAGAATGCCACCACCTCACCGTCAATGTTTCCGCCATTGGGCATATCCTGCCAGACGATCATACCCAGTCGATCGCAGTGGTAGTACCAGCGCAGAGGCTCCACTTTGATGTGCTTACGAATCATATTACAACCGATGTTACGGGTATATTCAATATCGTACAGCATGGCTTCTTCAGATGGAGGTGTATACAATCCGTCCGGAAAGTAGCCCTGGTCCAGCGGGCCGTAAAGGAAGATGGGTTTTCCGTTCAATATGATTCGGTTAAATCCATCACTGTCCTGATTGATACTAATGGAACGCATGGCAAAGTAGCTGGCAATCTCATCCAATACTTCCTCATCCCGGTAAAGCCGGATCTTGAGATCGTAGAGGAACGGGTCAGAAGGGCACCATGCATGTGGATTGGGCACCGGCAGCATGGCACAACCGGTGCCACCTTTCACCGGACACCGGGTTATATCACCCGCCTCGTCAGAAATATCCAAAAATAAATCGTCCGGAATTTTATCTCCGCGGAGGGTTACTTCCACCCTAAGGGATTCACCAGAAAGGTCGGGGGTAAGCTTCATACTCACAATACTGATCTCTGGAACGCTCTCCAACCACACGGTCTGCCAGATACCGGATACAGCGGTGTACCAGATACCTTTCGGTTTCAACACTTGCTTACCGCGCTGTTGCATTCCAATGTTACTCGGATCCCAAACTGAAACTACCAGCTCATTCTCGCCCGCCTGCAGTTGTCCTGTGATGTCAAAGCTAAACGGCAGGTATCCACCACGGTGGCTGCCAATGAGGTTGCCATTCAGCCATACCTTGCACAGGTAATCCACTGCGCCAAAATGGAGCAATACACGCCCACCGGCAGGAAATTTCGGGCGTGGATCTGCAAAGGTGCGCTTGTACCATAACTGCTGCTCTGGAAGTAATGGTTTCTGGACTCCCGATAGTTGTGATTCGATTGCGTAAGGCACCAGGATATTCCCTTCATACAACTGAGGAGCAGGGGCATCCTTTGGTGTGATGGCATATTCCCACAAGCCATTCAGATTGACCCAATCCGGGCGAGTCATCTGTGGTCGTGGGTATTCCGGCAGCGGAATGGGTTGTGCAGGGATCCAGGGGGTACGGAGGGGTTTATTTTTCATCTGAGAATCCTGTAAGAGTATTGACCCAGACTGTCATTTGGGATGACCCGCGGTTCCCCCAAAGGAAGTATGGGATGAAGGTCAAATCTTTTCCATTCACTGATTTCCCGATAATCTTCATCACCCCGCCAAGCAAGTCCAGGTCGGTTTGGGCTGATAATGATTTGGGGTCCAATATAATCGAAAAGATATCCACTCCCGGGTTATCAATGCTTTCCAGGCAGTACACCAATGGACCACGCGTTACGGTTGCTTTATCGCTGTGGTTTTTCACTTTCGGGTGGGCTCGCCTAAGTTGAATATCTGTATCAAAATACACATCGATCACATCGCCTGCCTGTATAAGATGGTTGAGTTCCTGGAATACAGCCGTCTGTGGATATATTCCGGATGCTGTAATGGGTAATGAATTTTCAGGTAACGTAAATGTTTGTACTTTTTTACCATTAATGATGATTTCCATGCACTTTGCCCATGAGGGATGTCGCAGGGATAGTTTTACCCCGGCAGGTTGGGTGGAGGAAGAGCTCATATTATCTATGGTAATCTGTGCATGTCCTTCCCACGGCAATTGCAAATCCATCCGCAAGATCATAGGGACCTCATTGCCATCCACATTCGACAGGGCGATTTTCTTCGCACCAGTGCTGATGTACTGGTGAAGGAAAATCCTGTCTTCGGTATGCGTATAGGAGTATTGAGAGAGGTTTGCCCAGGTCCGTGAAATATTGGATGGGCAGCAGGGGATGGCGTACCAAGGCTGTCGTTTCACCCCACCCTTGCAGGTTAGTGGATTATTGTACAGGTAGGTTGTTCCATCCAGTCCCATACCCACAGTCGCGGCGTTGTAAAGCTGCCATTCGAACAGGTCGCTGTACTTTGCGCGACCCATCAGTTTTACCATCTCCCAATTCCAGAACAGGCAGCCGAGGGCGGCGCATGTTTCTGCGTATGCATATTCCGGGTCCAGTTCGTAATCATTGCCGAAGCCTTCCAAACCCGGCAGTGAGCCGATGCCGCCAGTGACGTACATGCGCCGGTTGACCATATGTTCCCAGGCCTGTTCCAACGCAGGAATCAGGGTGGAATCTCCGGTCAAATCAGCGAGCTTGGCGACTGCCGTTTGAAGGTAAGCAAAGCGGACTGAATGGCCAACCGGGATTATTTGTTTGCGGACTGGGGCATGCTGTTGAAAATATTTTCCTGTCAGCGCTCCAGCATACCAGCGTAAAGTAGTGTTCCAGGGTTTTTTAGCCTGATTACCTGGCGGAAGTTTATAGGAATGAAAATCTGGATGTGCAGTCTGGTACGCCTGTCTTTGCTGTTTTACAAATTCAGAGCGCTGTCCTACCCTAATATTTTGCTTCAGGATGTGAAGGGCAAAACCTTTATTCCTGCCACGTCGTTCGATGAACTGACGAGCCATTTCCAGATATTGTGGATGGTCTAGTGAAACCTGGTACAACCTAAGCAAGGCAATCTCGATCTCTTCATGTCCAGGCGTATATTTAGGACCCTTTCCCAGGAAATCTGCGACAATCCTGTCAGCAGCTTTACGGGCAATCTCCAACAGGTCAGTGCGTCCGGTAACTTCAAAATGGGATACCCCGGCTTCGATCAAATGACCGTGGCAGTAAAGTTCATGCTCGATTTGAAGGTTCTGCCAACGTGCACCGGGAAAGTGGATCTGGTTGTATGTAAAAAGATAGCCATCGGGTGTCTGAGTGCGCCCCAGTAGATTGATGAAATTATCCACCAATTCCAAAAGCCTGCCATCCTGATTTGATGCCAGTATCAATGAGGCAGCTTCCAGCCACTTATAAGCATCTGAATCAGCAAAGAACCATCCTTCGCGAAATCCTTCTGCTTCTCCCGCAACGATGCGGAAGTTTTGGATGCAGCCGGATGCTTCCAGTTCCTGCCACTGGTGGAAGATAGCCTGTTTGGCGTTAACCTCCCGTTGATGATTCCAAAAATCAGGCAGCATTTTCGGTTTTTATCTGGGCTTTTCGGTTATGCAAGAATTTAAGCGGGATCAATGCCAGTAGCGAGATGACAGAACCCACCTGAAAGATAATTGGTACCGGGATGAATCCGGTCTCCCCATTCAACGTGGTCGGGATACCGTAGGTCTGGATCAGCCAAGAACCAACGGCTGGTCCGAGCACCATCGGGATGGCAATCCAGAAGATCATGCGGATGCCCAGAAATTTACCGCGGTTCTGTTCCGGCAACAGATCTTTCAGCCAGGCAACTGAAGCTATCGAGACAGCGACAGCAAAAGCCTGCCACAAGAAACCAGTAAAGGCCAGCAGTGGTAGGGTTTTTACCAACGATAGAAGCACACCGCCTAGGGAACTGACCAGAATGGCAATGGCCAGCATGGCTTTCTTATTCCATCTGTCTGCCAGGATCCCGAAGGGTATTGCAACCAATGCTGAGCCGACCATGACTGCCCCGCCGATGATGCTAAACTCGGATTTTGTCACACCTACATAATTTTCGAGATAGACGATCATATAAGGAAAGGAGACCTCCATCCCGATGCTGGTTATCATGATGAAAATTAACAAGACGAAAAGCTCCCGGTTACTCTTAATCGTATCCAAACTGAACAGGTCTGAGAATTCTGCCCAGAAAGAGCGCCTGTGTTCCTCCGTTTCTGGCAAGTCTACATCTTTCAGAAAGCTTCCTGCAATTAACCCGGTGACCAGGACGATTCCGCCCAGAACATAGAAGAATATAAAATATCCGATTGCATCGATCAATATACCGGCGGCCACCAGGGCTACTATCTGGGCAATGAATACACACAGGTTGAGCACACCTTCAATTCGTCCGCGATGGTCGCTGGTCGCGATATCCGTGGTCCATGCATTGAAAGCCGCATCATTGGCAGTCGAGCCAAAAAAGGTCATCAGCGAATCCGCCACTACTACCAGGATGATAGCCAGAGAAGTGGTTTTAATATATGCCACAGTCGGAAATAAGATTGTGGAAAGCCCCCATAATACATATCCGAAGAGGATAAATGGACGTCGCCTTCCCCAACGTGAACGGGTACGGTCGCTCAATGTTCCCATCAGCAGGGTGGTGAGTGTGGCTGTGATGGCGCTGGCAGCCACCATCCAGGCAACAGGGCGAGGGTCAGGCGTGATGGTATCGAATACAAATGTATTGAACCAACTGTTCTCTACCGCCCAGGCAATCTGTCCGGTGGTTGCAAGTGCAACAATGATGATCCATGTGGAGATTGTGATTTTTTTGGAAGAATTCTGCATTGTATACCTTTCACAGATAATTAAAACCATTTTACATGATTTTTTGGGGTTACAATAACCATTAAGGACAAATTCAACTTTTTTGTAAAAAGTAACCAGTTATTCAAAGCAAATTTCCAAATTGATTTGTCAGACAATTGACACAGAACCGGTTTCTTGTTATATTTGTCATACAACTTATATTTGAAGAAATGGCCGGTAGAATGACCACTTTACTGATTAAGAATGCCCAATTATTAGTAACCATGGATGACCACCGCCGGGAAATTCCGGGTGGTGGTCTTTTTATTCGAGATGGCTTTATAGAACAAGTAGGCATTTCCTCAGAATTGCCAAACGATGCAGATGAAGTGGTCGATCTAACGGGACAAATTGTCTTACCCGGCCTGATCAATACCCACCACCACTTTTACCAAACCCTTACGCGGGCAGTACCTGCGGCTCAGAATGCAAATTTATTCAACTGGCTCAAAACGCTTTATCCGATTTGGGCAAAAATGACTCCGGATGATATTTATATCTCCACAAAGACAGCCCTTGCAGAATTAGCGCTTTCTGGTTGCACAACGGCTTCAGATCATCTCTACCTTTTCCCGAATGGATCCAGGCTGGACGATGAGATCATCGCTGCACAGGAATTTGGTCTGCGTCTGCATGCTTCACGCGGTTCCATGAGTCTTGGAACAAGTAAAGGCGGACTTCCACCGGATAGTGTGGTGGAAAGTGAAGAAGAAATCCTTAAAGATAGTGAACGGCTGATTCACAAATATCATCAGAGTGGTTCTGGAGCTATGACCAGCATTGTTCTGGCTCCTTGCTCACCATTCAGTGTGACCGGGGAATTGATGCGAGAGAGTGCACACTTAGCTCGAGAATATGGAGTCCATCTGCATACTCATCTCGCGGAAACACAGGATGAACAAGACTTTTGCCTGAAAATGTTCGGACATCGCCCGGTGGCATATATGGAATCGCTTGAATGGGTGGGTCAGGATGTCTGGTTTGCCCATTCGGTGCATGTCAGCCAGGAGGAGATCCAGGTATATGCGAAAACAGGCTGTGGGGTGGCACATTGTCCATCTTCGAATATGCGGCTGGCGTCCGGTATTGCTCCGCTATGGGAATATATGCGGGCCGGCGTAAAAGTCGGGCTGGGAGTGGATGGTTCTGCTTCCAATGATAGCTCTCACATGCTGGCAGAAACCCGCCAGGCAATGTTATTAGCCAGATTACGGGCTGGTGTACCCACATCATCTTTGCCGTCAATTTCCGACAAACCTCTGTTGACTGCCAGGGATGTCCTGGAGTTGGCGACCAGAGGTGGTGCATCAGTTTTAGGACGGTCGGATCTTGGATCACTCGAAGTAGGAAAATGTGCTGATCTGATTTCATTTAAAATGAATCGGTTGGATTTCGCCGGAGCTCTCCACGATCCTGTTGCAGCGCTGGTTTTTTGTGCTCCACAAAAAGTGGATAATAACATCGTTGCCGGGAAATTTATTGTACAAGATGGTCAGTTAACAACACTGGATCTACCTTCCCATATTACAATGCATAATCAGGCAGCTTCCCGCCTGCTAAGTGATTGATGATACAACCAGAAGGAAAAATGGGATGATTGAGTCTGAAAAATACCCGATGAGCACTAAAGAACTGGTGGATTGTGCCATGGGCAGATTGCCTGCTGATCTTGTGATTCAAGATGGTAAATGGGTATGCGTTCAGACAGGTGAGATCATCGAACATACTGATATCGCTATTATAGGTGGGAGGATTGCATTTGTTGGCTCAAATGCCAGCCATACAATCGGAGCGAAAACGAAAGTCATAAACGCAGATGGGAAATTCATGGTTCCCGGTTTGTTGGATGCGCACATGCATGTTGAATCCACCATGCTGACTGTTACAGAATTTGTGAGGGCCGTCATTCCGCATGGAACGACAGCAATATTTATTGACCCGCATGAGATAGCCAATGTCTTTGGTTTGGCTGGTGTCAAGTTAATGGTGGATGAAGCAGATGATCAACCCATCCACATTTGGGTTCAAGTACCTTCCTGCATACCTTCCAATCCCGGTTTTGAAACTCCAGGAGCAGTCTTAGGACCAGCAGAAGTTAATGAAGCGCTGTCCTGGGACAGAATTATTGGTCTCGGTGAGGTGATGAATTTTCCCGGTGTTGCTGCAGGTGACGAAAAAATGCTCTCCGAAATTGGTTTGACGATTGCGGCAAACAAAGTGATTGGCGGACATTATGCTTCACCTGACCTTGGGTTACCATTCCACGGCTATGTAGCAGGTGGAGCTCAGGATGATCACGAAGGCACAAGGGTGGAGGATGCAATCCAACGTGCAAGGCAAGGCATGAAAGTAATGATGCGGTATGGCTCTGCCTGGCAGGATGTTGCGGAACTCTCCAGGGCTGTGACCGAGTTTGGATGCGATCCAAGGAATTTTTTATTATGCACTGACGATTCTCATTCTCACACCTTATTCAATGATGGACACATGGACCGGGTGGTCAGGCATGCGATTGCCAATCGATTGACGCCAATGCAAGCCATTCAGATGGCGACCATCAATACTGCTGAATATTTTGGCGTCAGTAAAGAAATTGGAATGATCGCCCCCGGTAGAAGTGCTGATATTCTACTTGTATCAGACTTGACAGATTTTTCTGTAGAGATGGTCGTCATTAGGGGAAAAACAATCTCACAGGCTGGTCATATATTGATTGAAATCCCTGAATACTGTTATCCTGAATGGGCTGTTCAAAGTATCAAAATAAAAAAGCCTATTAAAGCAGATGACTATAAGGTCACCACAAATCATTCCGGAAAAGTAAAAATTAACACGATCGGAATTATTGAGAACCAGGCACCTACTCGTCATTTGCAGTTTGAGATGCCTGTAGAAAACGGAGAAATCAAAGCAGATATTAATCGGGACCTGGCGAAGGTAGCTCTTATCGAACGCCACCAGGGTAAGGGAGTGGTCCAAAAAGGATTTGTATCTGGTTTCGGGTTTCAGATACCATGTGCAGTTGCCACCACTGTTGCCCATGACTGCCATCAGATGATCGTTGTTGGGACAGATGATGAATGTATGGCATTGGCTGCAAATACCCTGATTAAGTGTGGTGGAGGCCAGGTAGCCATCGCAAATAATGAGATTTGCGGCTTGGTTGAATTGCCCATCGGTGGATTAATGTCGAACGAATCCGGTCAGACAGTGGCGCGGAAAGCGGCAAATGTTCTTGCTGGATTTAAAGAATGCGGGTGTAATTTGAATAACCCGAATATGCAGCTTAGTCTGCTGGCTTTGGTAGTTATTCCAGAAATCAGGATTTCAGATCTTGGCCTGGTTGACGTAACCCAAATGAAAATGATCGATCTGATAGAGAGATGATGATAAAAAAACCGCAACCATATGAGAAACTGAGAATAAGTTTAGCTGATTTGATCTCAAAAACTCCACCTGGTGAAAGGCTGCCTACCGAGCCGATTCTTGCCCAGCAACTTGGAGTTTCCCGGGCTACTTTACGAGAAGCGATGCGGTCATTTGAAAGCCAGGGATTGATTAGAAGACGTCAGGGGATTGGGACTTTTGTAGTTGGTCGACCTCAAGTATTAGTAAGTGGGTTGGAAGTTCTCGAATCGATTGAAACCCTGGCCGAAAAAATTGAACTTGATGTATCCATGGATGACTTGAATATCAAATACATTCAAGCAGATGTGGATACTGCAGCAATTTTGGGTGTTCCAGAAGGAGAACAATTAATTCAGGTAGCCCGTGTGATTAGAACTGATAACCGACCGGTTGCCTATCTTATTGATATATTAACCCAGGAAATTATTTCGGCCGATGAATTGGTTTCTCATTTTAGTGGATCTGTTTTGGATCTTATTCTTAAACGCGGATATCCTCCCCTATCATATTCAGACACTGAGATCAGAGTGGTTGACGCGACTTCAGAAATCGCTCGTGAATTGGAGATACAACGTGGAGATGGATTATTACTCTTTGTTGCCCGATTGTTTGATGAGCATGGAAAAGCAATCGATCACTCTTACTCATACTTCCTGCCGGGATACTTCAAATTTAATATCGTTCGCAGTGTAGTTAATAACCAGACCACGATGCTCAGTGGTTCGGATCAAAATAGGAGGTAACACGAGATTCATAATCAAAATTGAATGTCGTTTATTATCGGGTAGTAAAAATCAATAAATTCAATTCATTTAGGAGGTTTTACAATGCGTAGCTTTAATGGAAGAGATATTTTATCCCTCAAAGAATTTGAAAGACAGGAATTCTTTCATGTATTTGAAGTAGCCCAACAGATGGAGCCGATTGTTCGTGCTCGTCAAAACACCGATATGTGCGCTGATAAAACACTGGTGACAGCATTCTATCAGCCCAGCACCCGCACCCGTCTGGCACACGAAGCAGCCATGCATCGTCTTGGTGGTCACGTTACTGGTTTTTCTGATGCCAAAATGACCCGGGCAGGCGATTTTTACCAGGAAAGTATTAAAGATACAGTAAAAATGTTGGAATTCTATGGCGATGTCATTGTTATGCGCCATTTCCAACAGGGGGCTCCGATGGAAGCTGCCAAATGGGCTTCAGTACCCATTATTAATGGTGGCGATGGTTGGGGAGAGCATCCCACCCAAATTTTGACTGACTTGTACACTGTTTATCGCGAAAAGGGACGTATTGATGGTTTGAAATGGCTGGCAGTCGGAGATATGCGCATGCGCACCATGCATTCCCTGGGTTATGCACTTTCCCAATTTGACTGCCCGATCACCTTTGTGGCACCCCCCGAAATGACTCTGCTTCCAGAATACAAAAAAGAATTGAAACAATTAAGTGTGAACTTTAAGGAAGCTGAACATGTGGAGCAGGCCATTGCTGAAGCCGATATTATCTTAGTAGAACCGGTTGTCCAACCCGATTACACCAAATCCCGCCAGGAAGCTGGAGAGCATGGTTTGACCCCCGATAACTACAAGATCACTCGTGAATTGTTATCCAAAAAAGCCAAATCCGACGCCATTTTGCTGCATTCGCTTCCCCGCATGGATGAGATTCCTCCAGATGTTGATATCACCCGTTGGTCCCGCTACTGGCAGGAAGCTGCAAATGGTGTCATCATGCGCATGGCATTAATTGCCCTTGTCCTTGGTAAAATGGAATAGAAGGAGATAAAATGCAAACCTTTTTACATGGCCGTGATCTCATTGGTGATCTGGACTTTTCGAAGGAAGAAGTCGAGACTGTTTTGGATGTAGCATTTGATTTGAAAAGGAAACGCGCCCTAGGGGAACTCACCCCGTACTTGCGCGATAAGGTTCTGGCGATGCTGTTCTTCTTCAGCAGCACCCGCACACGAGGATCTTTCGAAGCTGGAATGGCACATCTAGGTGGACATGCAGCTTTCATCGAAAGCCGCACGACTCAAATTTCCCATGGTGACACTCCCAAGGAGATTGGTGAGATCTTTGGACGTTACTTCGATGGTCTGTCAATTCGTCATGTTGACTGGGGTATAGGGAATAAATATTTAAATGAAGTTGCCAAAGCATCCCGGGTACCAGTCCTCAATATGCAGGATGACATCTACCATCCTTTCCAATGTCTGGCTGATCTTATGACTATCATGGAGAAAAAAGGCCGGGATCTACGTAAAAAGAAAATGGTTGTTTCCTGGGCATATGCAGCTTCATACCAGAAACCCATGTCTGTACCCCAGAGCCTGATCCTCCAAATGCCGCGCTTTGGTATGGACGTTGTCCTGGCACATCCACCGGAGTTTAAGCTGATGCCAGAGATCATGGAACAGGCACAGGAACAGGCTAAAAAATTCGGTGTAGGTTTTGAAGTCATGGACGATATGGATAAGGCTTTCAAAGGTGCTGATATTATCTATGCCAAGAGCTGGGGTGCCATGGTGCATACCCCTGATGCTGAAGAAGGCGGCAAGATCATTAAAAAGTATGAAAGTTGGATCACAGATGAACGTAGGATGAAACTCGCCAAAGCAGATGCGATTTACATGCATCCGCTTCCGGCAGACCGAAACATCGAAGTGACCGATGGAGTAATGGATGGACCTCAGTCTGTGGTTTATGATGAGGCTGAAAATCGTATGCATGCACAAGAAGCCGTGATGGCTTTAACCATGTAATTGAAGAGTATTGAAAGGAAAATGAATTAATATGGAAAAGAAAAAAGTAGCAGTTGTAGCGATCGGTGGAAATTCGTTGATTCTGAATCCTAAAAAAGTTACAGTGGAAGACCAATATATTGCAGCCGCTGAAACATCCAAGCACATTGCAGATATGATAGAAGCAGGATGGGATGTTGCAATTGGCCACGGTAATGGCCCACAGGTCGGTTTTATTCTTCGCCGGTCTGAGATCGCAGCCAAAGAAGGTATGCATGAAGTTCCATTGGATGTTTGTGGTGCAGATAGCCAGGGAGCAATTGGTTATGCAATTCAGCAAACTCTGCAAAATGAACTGATACGGCGTGGGATCAAGAAATCTGTAGCCACTATCGTCACCCAGGTTAAAGTGGATATCAAGGATAAAGCATTCCAAAATCCCACCAAACCCATTGGTGGTTTCATGGAAGAAGCAGAAGCCAAAAAACGCGAAAAAGATTTGGGTTGGAATATAGTTGAAGATTCCGGCCGTGGTTGGCGCCGTGTTGTTGCCTCCCCTATCCCAACAGAAGTTGTTGAGATTGATGCCGTAAAAGAATTGATTGCTGCAGGAACTGTGGTCATCACTGTTGGTGGTGGCGGTATCCCTGTGATCGATGATGGCAAAGGTGGCTGCATTGGGACAGCAGCTGTGATCGATAAGGACTTTGCTTCCTCCCTGCTTGCACGTTTGATCAATGCAGATCTATTACTCATCTCGACAGCAGTGGAAAAAGTAGCCATCAACTATGGTAAACCCGAACAAAAGTGGCTTGACAAGATGACTCTAGCAGAAGCCAAAGCTTATCTGGCCGAAGGCATCCACTTTGCCAAAGGATCGATGGCGCCAAAAATTCAGGCGATTATCTGGTTCCTGGAGAACGGTGGAAAATCAGCTCTGATCACTGACCCGGCCCACATTGGTGCTGCTCTTCGTGGTGAGACCGGTACCTGGATAGTCCCATAATTCACATAACAATCCCCTGCCAATATTTTCGGCAGGGGATTGTTGAATAATACTTAATTTAAGAAAATTGGTCTGATTTTTTAAGTTTATCTTTCACAAGTTTCGTGTAAAATTGAACTATTAGTTAATCAGGTGTTCGAATAAATCTTCACTGCGGTCAAGTTATTACTTGTTTAAATGTGGGAGGAGGTGGTTACCTGAGAAGTACAGAATGAATTGTCTGGAATTAGTTTAATATCAACCTATAGCTAATTGGAGGAGTTAGATGAAAAAGACATATTTATGGCGGATTTTATCCGTATTGCTGGTTGCTTCTATGGCATTAGTTGCCTGCACGCCCGCAGCTCCTGCTGCGACCGCTGCACCAGCTGCACCAGCTGAACCTGCAGCCCCCGCAGCTCCTGCTGCACCCGCTGCTCCTGCTGAACTCCAGATCCCTGACGTTGAAGCTGGTAAGTTTAATGCAGCTTTCGTTATGTTGAGCGTTCATGATGATGGTGGATGGTCCCAAGCTCAATATGACGGATTGAACTATGTAATGGCTCAAATGCCGGATGTTCACGCTGCTTATATTGAAAATGTAGCGGAAGGCGCCGATTCAGAACAGGTATTCCGTGCATTAGCCCGCAAGGGATTTAATGTGATCTTCGGTGGTTCTTTTGGTTATATGGACGGCATGGAAGCAGTAGCTGCTGAATTCCCCGATATTACCTTCATTCATATATCCGGTTACAAAACAAACCAAACCAACTTTGGAAACTTGTTTGGAGCCATGGAAGATATGAAATATTTGGCTGGTATGCTCGCTGGTTCACGTGCGAAAAAAGATGGCAACATGAAAACTGGCTATATTGCCACCTTCCCGATTCCGGAAGAACTACGCTTAGGGAATGCATTTGCCCTCGGTATGCGCAAGACCTGCCCAGAATGCACCATGGATGTCCGTTGGATCAACACCTGGCATGACCCGATCGTGGAACGACAGGCTGCTGACTCACTGTTTGATGGTGGCGCTCAGGTTGTTTACACCGGCGCCGATACACCCTCTACTGCCCTGGCTGCAGAAGCTCGCACAGGCGTTTGGGGTATCACCTATGACTGGAGTGGTTCCTGCACATCCAAAGTCTGCCTTACAGCTCCATACTGGAACTGGGGTCCTGAATTCGTTCGTGTTATCAAAGGCGTCCAGGATAAAACTTACAAAGTCGGTTGGGATTACTTTGATGCTAATTCCGGTGGTTTAGGAATTTACGGCTTCATGGAAGGTCAGACACCTCAACCGGGTGTTGCGGACCTGCCTGCTGAAGACGTTCAACTTGTTAAAGACACTCTTGCCAAAATGTTGGCTGGTGAATTTACACGTTTTGATGTATTCTCCGGTGAAATTAAAGACAACAAAGGTGTTGTAGTTGTTCCTGCCGGTGAAAAGATGACTCAACCAGATATGGATCAATTCCCTCCAGGAGCTCCTGGATTGGAATGCAAGTATTGTATGCACTGGTGGGCTGAAGGCGTTACCGCAGAGCTTCCAGAATAGTATTGTTGTATCAAAGGGGCCGGATTATTCCGGCCCCGCTTTTTAATATTCTTCTTTATTTAGAATCATTATATTTTCCGGGTTTACCTATGTGGAGGCGTGGATGACGTTGGATACTGTAGAAGAACCAAAAGTAATCGTCCACATGCATGGCATCACGAAACGATTTCCAGGCGTTTTGGCAAACGATCAAGTGGAATTTTCCTTACATCAAGGCGAAGTGCATGCACTTTTGGGTGAAAATGGAGCCGGGAAAAGTACATTAATGAACATCCTGGCAGGACTATATAAACCTGACGCAGGAACCATAAGTATTAATGGAAAACTAGTAAATTTTACATCTCCACAAGATGCAATCAAATCTGGAATAGGTATGATCCACCAACATTTTATGTTGGTTCCCTCACAGACTGTAACAGAAAATGTGTTATTGGGTCTTAATGATCCACCTTTTATTATTAACCTTAAAGATTATGACGAGAAGATCAGACAACTAGGTGAGCGCTTGGGTTTGAAAGTAGATCCACGGGCGAAAATATGGCAATTAACTGTTGGTGAACAGCAACGGGTTGAAATATTAAAGATGTTGTATCGGGGTACGAATGTACTCATTATGGATGAGCCAACTGCAGTTCTTGCCCCAAGTGAGATTGATGACTTATTCTTGACTTTACGAAAAATGACCGCCGAAGGGAAATCCATCATCTTCATCAGTCATAAGCTGAATGAGATAACAGAAATTTCCAATCGAGTCACGGTACTCAGACGGGGAAAAGTAACTGCCAGCGGGATAAAAACCAGCGATACAACAAAAGCAAAGCTGGCAGAAATGATGGTGGGTAGAGAAGTTCTATTTAGGATCGATAAAAAACCGGTCAAAGCTGGTGAAGTTGTCTTATCAGTTGAAAACATCCAGGCAGATAATGATAAAAACCTACAAGCATTACGTGGATTAAACCTTAACGTTAGGGCCGGGGAGATCGTTGGCCTGGCAGGAGTTGCAGGAAACGGGCAAAGTGAGCTGGCGGAAGTCATTACTGGTATGAGGAAATGTACAGCGGGGCGGATAGTTGTCCAGGGGCAGGATATTACCAACCTTTCTGTTTTATCCAGTATTAAGAAAGGCGTTTCTCATATCCCTGAAGACAGAACGCATGTTGGTTCAGCTCCGAATTTAAGCGTTACTGATAATGTGATCATGAAAAACTACAATCAGCAACCAATAGGTATGGGCTGGTTGATCAACTCCCTTGCAGCAAATCGTTTTGCGACAAAACTAAAAGAGGATTACGAAATCTCAGCCCCTCTGATCAAAACTCCTGTTCGGTTACTGTCTGGTGGCAACCTTCAGCGCGTGATATTGGCCAGGGAAATTTCCAGCAAGCCAAAACTGATGGTGGCTGTTCAACCCACCCGAGGTTTGGATGTTGGAGCGATAGAAGGTGTTCAGCGTTTGCTTATGCAACAACGGGAAGCTGGCGCAGCAGTACTACTGATCTCAGAAGAGCTTGAAGAGTTATTATCATTGAGCGACCGCATTTATATCATCTATGAAGGTAAGATCATGGGTGAGGTAAATGACGGGGATATCAGTAAAATTGGCCAAATGATGACCGGCACTCCTTTGGAAAAAATTGGAAAGGAGATCACTGAAGAAAATGGAAAATAATCTTCCTGAAACCAGGAAAGGTAGGTTTCGCTTTCCTTATAAAATACGGATTGAACCTCGTTTGGTTGAGGCATCCGCTTGGGTATCCATCTTATTGACAATAGGATCGATCATCCTGGCATTACTGGTTGGAGCGATATTAATTGCGTTGGGCGGGGGAGATCCTGTAAAAGCATATATTCACATCGGAAAATCCTCATTCGGAAGTCTGGGTGTATTTTCAGATACCCTGGTTAAAGCAATTCCATTGATGCTGGTAGGCTTGGCTTGCTCGATAGCTTTTCGGATGAAGTTATGGAATATTGGTGCTGAAGGGCAATTCTTTATTGGTGCATTCGCTGCTTCAGTTGTTGTTTTATTACCCGTACTGCCGGATAATGCTCCAAAATGGTTGTTCGTTATTGTTATGGTGATTTTTGGAATGATCGGTGGAGCTATTTGGGGTGTGATACCTGGTATTCTAAAAGTAAGATTCAATGTTAATGAGATCATTTCAACATTGATGATGAACTATATTGCTGTATTCTGGAACAATTATTTTATATATGCTGTCTGGTCTGAAGGCGGATTTCAGATGTCCAAGACATTCCCTAAGAATGCCTGGCTGCCTCGCCTATCCGACTTAGCATCAGAGGCTAAAATCTTCCAGGGGCTAACCACTCACTTAGGCTTGGTTTTTGCTATTATTGCTGCGGTGGTGATCTGGTTTATTTTGTATCGTAGCAAGTGGGGCTATGAAATTCGATTGATCGGTGATAATGCCAAAGCCGCAAAATATTCCGGCATAGCCATAGGAAAAAATATCATCCTGGTGATGGCTCTTTCTGGTGCATTAGCTGGCCTAGCGGGTATGTCCGAAATATCAGGTGTGGTCCACCGTTTGCAGGGGTCAATTTCCCCTGGTTACGGATTTACAGGAATTATTATTGCCTGGCTGGCTAAATTAAACCCGTTGGCGGTGATAGTTGTCTCTGTTCTTTTCGGAGCATTGATCCTGGCCGGACGCGAACTGCAGCCCAAGGGTATACCTACGATGATCCAGGGTGTAATATTCGTTTTCCTTATTGCCGGTGATTTCTTCGTCCGCAACCGCATCTCGATTTCCAGGAACATAGAGGAATAGTATGGATATGCTAATTATTCTCCAAGCGGGAGTTGCAACAGGGACAGCTCTCCTTTTTGCAACTTTAGGTGAACTTCTGGCAGAACGATCCGGGGTCATGAACCTCGGGGTGGAAGGAATGATGCTTTTAGGGGCTATGGCAGGCTACTGGGTATCTGCACATTACGGTGTACCGTGGTTGGGAGTCATAATTGGAATGTTGGCAGCCGGGCTGATCAGCCAGGTGCATGCATTTATCACGATCAATTTACGAGCGGATCAGGTCGTAAGCGGTTTGTCATTGAACTTTTTGGCAGCCGGTGTAAGTGTTGTACTGGGCGAAGGATTAAATAGCATCAAGAACGTGCCTATTCTTCCATCTTTGACTATTCCGTTGTTATCCCAAATACCCTGGATCGGGAAAATATTTTTTACTAACCAGGGAATACTGGTTTATATAGGATATTTCGCATTTCCGTTGGTCTGGTACTTCATCAATCGGACAAGGCAAGGACTACATTTGCGAGCTGTAGGAGAATTTCCGGCAGCAGCAGATTCTTTAGGGATAAATGTTTATCGAATGCGATATCTGTATATATTCATCGGTGGATTATTTGCGGGTCTGGCTGGTGCCGCGATTAGCTTATCCATTTCCCCGGGTTGGTTCAGTGAAAAAACAACATCGGGAGAAGGTTGGATAGCAATAGGTTTAGTGATCTTCGCCCAGTGGAATCCGATACGGGCAGCTTTTGGTGCATATGTCTTTGGTGCACTTCGACGATTGGTTCTCGATATTCAAGGTCCATTGGTTATTTTGGGCTTTGCGAATCCTTTCTACTACAATCCATATTATGGTTTCTTTTTGCAGATGCTTCCCTATGCTTTTACGATCATAGTATTAGTTTTAGGTTCCAGAGAGGCAATCAAAAAACGAATAGGCACCCCGGCTGCACTTGGAATTCCATACATACGCGGTGAACGAGGAATGTAAATCTCAATTTTCTTTTGGTTCAATATTTGATTATCTATCATGAGGTAACTGAATGAAAATAGCCAGGCGAATAGAATTGATCCGGGCTGGTTTGGGTAATTTGCGCCTGGATTTGTTGATCGAGAATATCAAGATCGTTAATGTGTATAGTGGAAAAGTGGAACCGGGAGCTTTAGGCATTTTAGGCGATAGGGTAGTATCCCCATATGCATTCGGTTATTCTGCAAAACGAGTTGTTGACGGCGAAGGTATGTATGCATTACCCGGATTTATTGACACCCACGTACATATTGATTCAACCTTACTAACTCCTGAGCAACTTTCTACTTTAATTGTTCCTCACGGTACCACTTCAATGTTTACTGACCCGATGGAAATTTCCAATGTTGCGGGAATTGATGGTTTGAAAGCGCTTGTAGCTTCTCATGAAAAGCTTCCATATAATTTTTATATTGAAGTTCCTTCTCGGGTTCCTACCGCTCCCGGATTGGAAACCACGGGGGGAGAACTGGGTCTTGAAGAAGTAAAAGAGAATTCTAAAATGGAGCAATACCATCAGCCTGGGGGAATTGGATCCATCCAAGGTAATTGGACTCAAGGAAGAATACCTGGCTAAAGTGGAAGCGTCACAAAAACTGGGGAAAATTAGCAACGGTCATACTGCCGGTCTGAATGAAATCGGATTGACGGGGTATTGTTGTGGAGGATTATCGGATGATCACGAATGTGTGGATTATTCTGATGCGATTAGGCGGCTGAATTTAGGACTCTCAGTACTCATTCGGGAAGGAAGCTCTGAACGAAACCTTGAGTTGATTTTACGCGGAGTTCTGGAGGAGGGAATTGACACAAGTAATTTGATGTTTTGTACTGATGATAAACATCCAGATGACATCCAACGTGAGGGTCATATTGATTATATGGTGAACAAGGCCATATCAATGGGATTTTCACCAGTTGTAGCAATACAAATGGCTACAATCAATGCTGCCAGGCACTTTCGGGTCGATCATCTGATCGGAAGCCTGACACCAGGAAGATATGCAGATATCATCCTGAGCAAATTTCTTAAAGTGATCGATCCCGTTTCTGTTTATTTTCATGGAAAACAGGTAGCCAAAAACGGGAAACTGACAATTACACCTCCATCCCTGAAGTATCCCGAATATCTATATAAGACAATTAATGTGTCCAAGGGGAAGGATCCTCTCGACTTTAAAGTTCAAGCTAATGGTCAAAAAGTAAAAGTCTGGGTGATTGAACTTGTGCCTGACCAAATCATTAATAAACGCAACCAGACCGAATTGGATGTGATAGATGGTTTTGTTAGTAATAACATACTGGGAGATATTCTTAAGCTTGCTGTTGTTGAGCGTTATGGTAAAACTGGTGGGATTGGCGTCACGTTCGTGAAAGGGTTTGGAATAAAACGAGGCGCTATTGCATCGTCTGTAGCTCATGACCACCATAACATCGTTGTCGCCGGCACAAATGATGTTGATATGGCAGTCTGTGTGAAAGCGATCGAAGAAGTTCAGGGTGGTTTGGCTATCGCTGAAGATGGCAAAATGCTTGACTGTCTGCCGCTTCCATTAGGTGGATTGATGAGCGATAAATCCTCCCAAGAAGTGATCGAATCACTTAAAAGAATGAATCAACATTATCGAGACCTTGGTGGGACTCTTTTAGCGCCATTCATGAGCCTTTCATTTATTTCTCTACCGACGGTGCCTGAACTTGGACTGACAGATAAAGGTCTAATTGATGTGCACAAGCATGAGTTGATTTCATCATTTGTAACGAATGAATAAAATGAAGCCTTTTGCGATAATTGTTCGTGGCATTACCCTTAGATCTACATTTTCTGGAGAACTTTTATGCCGGATAGGGAGTTGATATATGCCTGATAACTACCAGACTATAGGAAAGCGTGAGAGAAGGAAAGATTCAATTGGCAAAGCCAATGGAACTGCTGTTTATACTGGGGATATCAAGCTTGAGAACACACTTTGGGCATCAATATTCAGGTCTTCGCAACATGCTGCCAAGATCATAAAGATAGATACATCCGCAGCGGCGGGTATGCTCGGTGTCGTCAAGGTGATTACAGCCAAGGATATTCCCGGGGAAAAGACTTTTGGTGCTTTAGTATCTGATCAACCATCATTGGCGATAAATGAGGTAAGGCACTTTGGTGAACCGATTGCCCTGATAATTGCGCATAGTCAGAAAATAGCTGAAGAGGCAATAAAGAAAATACAAATTGAATATGAACCTCTCTCCCCAATTTTTGATCCACAACAAGCTTTAGGTGAGGGGGCCAGGGAAATCCACCCGGGTGGCAATTTGGTCACCAGTTATGATGTCCAAAATGGAGATTTGTCTGATGGGTTTGCTCTAGCCGATGTCATAATCGAGGAGACCTTTTCAGTACCCCGTATTTCACCAGGCTATATGGAGCCTGAGAATTCCCTTGCGCGGTGGAATGAGGATGGCAGTGTTACTGTTTGGGTCAGTTCACAACAGCCATTCCATGATCAGGATAAAATTGCCTCAGTTCTTAACCTTCCACTTGAAAAAATCCAGGTGATCTCAGGTGTAATTGGTGGTGCATTTGGTGGAAAAGAAGACCCATCCATCAGCATCCTGGCCGCTTTGGCGGCTTATTCTTGTAAAGGTATAGTTCGTATATGCAATAGCCGGACTGAGTCGTTCCTGGCGCATCCCAAAAGGCATCCAGCAAAATTATCCATCAAAATTGGGGCAAAAAACGATGGAACCCTGGTTGCGTTGGATGCACTAGTCTTTATGGATACAGGAGCTTATGCTTCACTCGGACCGGCTGTTGGTAGTTTATTGACTGAGACAGTTGCTGGTTCATATCGGATCCGGAATATGCGGGTTCAGACAAAGGTGGTGTATACCAATTCACCACTATCAGGTGCCATGCGTGGATTTGGTGCTCCGCAATCTCATTTTGCTATAGAAAGCATGATGGATATTCTGGCGGATAGGCTTCAGATGGATCCAATTTTGCTTCGTGAAAAAAATATACTCCATCCCGGGGATCGTGTTTTCACCCAGGTTATTGTTAGTGATTCTGCAAATAGTCTACCGTTGATCTTGGATAAGTTCAAAGAATATCGCGACAAGTATTCAAGTATTCCTCCCCAACCGGGTAGACTAATCGGAATTGGTTATGCCTGTGCAGCACAAACAATGGGTTTGGGTGCAAAGGTACCCGACCCATCCAGTCACCGGTTGACATGGCAGCAGGATGGAACAGTTCTCCTTCAGATGGGTGCACCTGATCTGGGTCAGGGGTTAGCCACCGTTGCAGAACAGGTCATCGCAGAAAAACTGGGTATTCCTTTTTCTAATATTATTACAGCGGAATTGGATACAAAAACAACCCCTGACGGAAACGTTACTTGTGCATCACGAATGACTTATCTGGTGGGTAATGCTGTATCTCTAGCATCAGATGATTTGATCGAACAATTACGCGATCAAGCTGCTGAAATAACCAAATTGCCTAGAGAATCATTGAGTTATGCCAATGGCTATATTAAAGATACGAAGGGATTACTCATCTCTGTCCAGGAGATCCTTGCTCATATTGCAGAAAGCGATGAATCGCTCCAATCCATTGGTACTGCATCTTTTCCATATCCTCCTGAAACGACACCACAACATTTACCCGTGGGCATGCCACACGTCATGTTCGTCTTTGGGGGACAGATCGCCCGGGTGGAGGTTGACCCCGAATTAGGCACAGTAGACGTGACCCACATGGCTGCCATACACGATGTCGGGCAGATCATCAACCGTGATGGAGTGGAAGGCCAAATTGAGGGTGGGGTGGCCATGGGTTTGGGTTACGCTTTATACGAAAACATGGTGCTTAAGCCTAATGGACAATGGGTGAATAACTTCACAGAATACCTTCTTCCTACCGCATTGGATATGCCGGACTGCATCGATGTGGACATTTTAGAAGTACCTGAAAAAAGTGGACCTTTTGGAGCAAAAGGTCTGGCAGAGATTTGCCTGGTTCCAACTGGCCCGGCAATTGCGAATGCAGTCTTTAATGCGACCGGAAAGCGTATCTATCATTTACCCATTAAACCCGAAGATTTGTTGTAAATTGCAAAAAATAAGTTACAATTAGAATTGTCTGACAATTGAATTATTGGAAAGGTAGATGAATGGCACAGAAATTTATCGGTTATCAATGTTCTTTATGTGGAAAGACATATTCACCAGGTGAAGTAACGTACACTTGTCCGGTGGATGGTGGCAACCTGGATATAATATTGGATTACGACCAGATCAATAAAGAAGGCAAACTCAAAGAAATTACTACATCGCAGGATACTTCCCTGTGGCGGTATTTACCTTTATTACCGGTTGGTGATCCAGGTTTTGTAGGGACCTCGCTACGAATAGCCGGTGGCACACCAATATTGACCCCCATTAAACTTGGCGAGGAATTAGGTATCAAAAAGCTTTGGATAAAAGATGAGGGACGGAATCCAAGTGCATCCTTCAAAGACCGTGCCAGTGCCATAGTTGTAGCTCGGACACGCGAAATCAAATCAGAAATTGTGGTGACAGCTTCGACTGGTAATGCGGGTGCTGCGTTGGCTTGCATGGCTGCTGCAGTAGGTCAGCCGGCGATTATATTTGCACCAAAAACCGCACCCCAGGCCAAAGTAGCACAACTATTGATCTTTGGTGCTAAAGTGATCCTGGTGGATGGCAATTATGATTCAGCCTTCGACCTAACGATCGAAGCTTCTAAAGAATTTGGCTGGTATTGCCGGAACACAGGCTATAACCCCTTCACACTGGAAGGAAAAAAGACGGCAGCTTTTGAAATTTGGGAAACTCTCCTGAAGAACCGAAAGTCCAATAAGCCATTAACGATCTTTGTATCTGTTGGAGATGGTAATATCATCTCTGGTATGCACAAAGGGTTCAAAGATCTGCAGAAACTGGGTTGGTTGGAGAAAATGCCGCGAATTATCGGAGTTCAGGCTGAAGGGTCTGCGGCGATATACAATGCTTTCCATGCAGGAACAGAAGAAATCATCCCGGTGAATGCAGTCACTATTGCCGATAGTATATCCAGTGACCTCCCCCGGGATGGCGTCCGTGCAGTTAGGGCAGCAAAACAAACCGGTGGTACATACATTAAAGTCACTGACGATGAAATTGTACAGGCAATAGCCAAGCTAGGTAAAGTTGGTTTGTTTGCAGAACCAGCAGGTTCAACTGCTTATGCAGGGCTCGAAAAAGCTGTAAGAGAAAATATTGTAAGCCATGATGATGACATACTGGTCATGAATACTGGCAGCGGATTGAAAGATATACGAACTGCCATGCAAGCAGTGTCTGCGGCTCCTATCATTGAGCCTACTCTACAAGAATTAAAGAAATTTTTGAAAATATAATTATGAAACCAAAATTTTCGATAATTGCTCCTGTTTATAATGAATCAGAAAGCCTGCCTGAACTTTGTAAGTGCATCACTGAAGTGATGGGACAGACAAACGAAGAGTGGGAACTCATCCTGATCGATGATGGATCCACCGATGGTTCAACAGGAGCAATTCGCGAAATGGCTAAAACAGATTCACATATTCGCCCGGTGATATTTGCCCGAAATTTTGGACATCAAATCGCGGTTACTGCTGGTCTGGATTACAGTCGCGGTGATGCGGTTGTGATCATAGATGCAGATTTGCAGGATCCACCGGAAATGATCCTGGAAATGATCAAAAAATGGCAGGAAGGGTATGAAGTTGTCTATGCAGTAAGAGCAGATCGGGAAGGTGAAACCTGGTTCAAACGGACAACAGCCGCACTATTTTATAGGGTCATTTTCAGGATTACAGATGTAAAGATCCCACTGGATACAGGCGACTTCAGGCTGTTGGACCGTAAAGTAGTAAATGTCATGAACCGTATGCGAGAACGGCATCGTTTCTTACGTGGCATGGCTGCTTGGGTGGGGTTCAAACAAATTGGTTTACCATACAAACGCGCTGCCAGGTATGCCGGAGTTACAAAGTATCCATTTCGAAAAATGCTCCAATTGGCACTGAATGCTATAACCAGTTTTTCCTATTTCCCTCTTCAGGTAGCCACTTATATCGGTTTTATATCTGCGGGTATTAGCATTATTGCCATACCATTCGTTATATTTGAACGACTAACCGGTTCACAGGCTTTTATTGGTCAGGCAACCACATTGATCGCTGTACTTTTTCTTGGAGGTGTTCAACTCATATCATTGGGAATATTAGGTGAATATATAGGACGAATTTATGATGAATCCAAAGGTCGTCCTTTATACATTGTGCGTGAAGAACCAGCAGATTTTGAAAAATAACCCATTTAGGAGATATATAACAAATGTCAAACAAAATTGATTTATCAGTAAAGAAGGACCGTTTGGAAAGAGCAGTAAAACGAGCCAAAGAACAGAATATTATTATCCCTACTTTCGCCCAGATGAAAAACCCTGCTTTGATTCCTGCCAAGGTGAAAGAAGAGTTAAAGGGTGTTGGATTGTGGGATTTTGCACCTCGGAATCTATTCAGGATAAACTGGCACAACGAACCGGTTGCCAAAGGTGGTGGATTTGGTGGAGTCAATTACTTGGAATTACCTTCCAGCCTCACTGGTACAAAAGCCAGAGTAATTGTTGTTGTTGGCAAGTGGTTCCCAACCGGTGCCCATAAAGTAGGCGCCGCATTTGGCTGCCTAGTTCCGCGGTTGGTAACAGGTCAATTCGACCCTACTTCTCAAAAAGCAGTCTGGCCTTCCACCGGAAATTTCTGCCGCGGTGGAGCATACGATTCAAAACTATTGGCCTGTGATTCTATCGCCATTTTACCCGAAGGAATGAGCAAGGAGAGGTTCGAATGGCTGGCAAAGGTTTCTGGCGAGGTCATTGCCACTCCCGGATCTGAATCCAATGTGAAAGAGATCTTCGATAAATGCTGGGAACTCCGAAAATCAGGTCAAGACCTGATGATCTTCAACCAGTTCGAAGAATTTGGTAATTATCTTTGGCATTATGAAGTAACCGGGCATGCCCTGGAAGAAGTCTTAAAGAAGGTCATGGGTCCTAAAGATGAATATCGTGGGTTTGCATCAGCGACTGGCTCTGCAGGCACGATCGCAGCGGGTGATTACTTGAAACAGGCATTCCCCTCTTCGAAGATAGTAGCCAGTGAAGCCTTACAATGCCCGACTCTTCTCGAAAATGGTTTTGGTTCTCATCGTATTGAAGGAATTGGCGATAAGCATGTTCCTTGGATCCATAATTCGAAAAACACAGACATGGTTGTTGCCATTGATGACGAAGCTGTCGTCAACATTTGTCGCCTGTTCAACGAACCAGAAGGCAAGAAGTATCTCGCCAAGAAGGGTGTTCCACAGGCGATTATTTCACAGTTGGATCTCATGGGATTCTCCGGAATCTCAAACGTCCTTTCAGCTATCAAGTTTGCCAAATATTATGAACTTGGTGAAAATGACATTGTATTGACTGTGTTAACCGATTCCATGGAACTATATGGAAGCCGGTTAGTGGAAATGCACCAGGAATTTGGTGAATACACAGCTTCTGATGCTGCAGAACATTGTGCCCGTTACTTATTAGGTCAATCCACAGATAATTTGCTCGAATTGTCTTATACTGACCGTCGCCGTGTCCATAACCTGAAATACTTTACCTGGGTTGAACAGCAGGGTAAGGAATATAAAGAGATCATGGACATGTGGTATGAACGGGATTACTGGAAGGGTGTCCAGGGGCAAGTTGGCGAGATTGATGCATTAATAAATGAGTTCAATGACCGGGTCGGATTGATTAAAAGCTACTAAATCTCTACTATAAATTTAACATCCCGCAGACTGCATAAGACTGCGGGATGTTGTTTTATAATAATAGAATGAATTCAACAACTGGTATTCCTGATACATCCCTCGTATTGGTTTCAGTAATGAATTCCCCACGCGACTTGGAAATCGCACGGTTGCTTGGTTGGTACCGGATTCCTCTGCGGAGAGCGCCTAAAGTAGTAGATGTTGATTACCTTGCCTTTTACCAGACCTCAGGATTTGATAATGGGGATCGTGGAAAGATCCAGTATATAGCAAAAGTTCGCGGGCACGAGTTGACAACCCGCGGGGAGTTGCTCAAAGATGAGAAAGACCATCCAAGAGCGAATGAAGAATATTATAAGATCCAAATCGGTCCATTAATCAGACTTGCTAACCCGATCAAGGCAACAAACTGGAAACGGATCACATTCCTCTACACAACCGGTAAATCTTTGATGGAAGCCAATCTGGTCAATGACCTGGTCATACGATCAGAAGAACGGTCCATGCTATGGCGATCAATTCGGGAACGGATTGGAACAGATAATTCGTCAGTCTCTTCCCCTGAAGAAAATTTTGATATACCTGATGGCCAGTTATTAGAATTACTTGGTTATTTGGGATTCAATGAGCTAAATAAAAGTAAACATTAATAGAATGAGAGGGTCTGATGAAAATAATAAAAAATGGGACTCTGATCACGGCATGTGAAACCTTCTTCGCAGATATTTTAATAACAGGTGAAACGATCACTGAAATTGGAAGCAATATTAATATTCCGGGTGCTGAGATCATCGACGCTAATGGAATGCTAGTCATGCCGGGTGGGGTTGATCCGCATGTTCATCTTGAATTACCCATGTTTGGTACGGTGTCTTCCGATGATCATTATACAGGACATAAAGCTGCAGCTTTCGGTGGGACAACTACCTGTTTAGATTTTATTTCACAGGATCACAATACCTTAACTGAGGACATTGAAGTATGGCATGAAAAGGCAGATCATAAGGCAGCCATTGATTTTGGATTTCATATGAATATTACCCGGCTGACCGATCAGATTGCAACTGAAATCCCTTCATTGGTCAATCATGGCATATCCAGTATTAAAGTATTTACTGCTTACAATAATCGGTTGAGACTGGACGATGGAGGTATTTTTAGGGTGATGCGGATAGCTCGGGATGCTGGAATTCTCACCATGCTCCATGCGGAAAATGGGGATGTTATTGATATCCTTATTCAAGAAGCACTGGCATCAGGGAAGACAAAGCCAATCGATCATGCCCTTACCAGACCTGCATGGGGTGCAGTAGAAGCTGTACTACGGGCCTGTTCATTGGCTCAACAGGCAGAAGCACCTCTTTATGTTGTCCATATGAATGCAGCCGGAGAAGTGGATCAATTGGAATATGCTAGAGCTCACGGGATCCATGCAATGGGAGAGACTTGTCCTCAATATCTGTTCTTTACAACCGATCAGTTAAGAAGACCCGATGGTGCAAAATGGGTGTGCTCACCCCCAATTCGTGAGAAGGTGGATAATGATAGACTTTGGGAGGGATTACGTTCTGGAGTAATCCAGACAATAGGAACAGACCACTGTTCATTTTTCTATAACGGATCCCAGCCTATTATTTATGAAGGCGAAAAGGTGGCAATTCCAGGGAAAGAACTAGGGGAGAGTGATTTCACAAAAATACCCAATGGATTACCAGGTATAGAAGATAGGCTGCCTATTATGTGGACTTACGGTGTCAGAACTGGTAAGCTGACTCCTAATCAATTTGTTGCGATGAACTGCACCAATCCTGCAAAGATATTTGGATTATATCCACGAAAGGGAACCCTATTACCCGGGACAGATGCGGATATAGTATTGTGGGACCCTGAAAAACATGTCCATTATGGAGTAAATGAAGCTCATATGCGGACGGACTATAATTTATATGAAGGCTGGGATTTGGTTGGAATGCCAGTAGTTGTTTTACTACGTGGAAAACCGATAGTAAAAGACGGTCAATGGTTGGGGAGGCGAGGGTCTGGGAAATTCATCCACAGAAACGCCTCAAATCCGGTTCTATAAATAAATATGTTTATTCTTGCCCCTTCATTCTTTTTACTTGGTACTGCGGCGATCATTCAAATTCTACATACCTTTCGTCCTCGATTTAATGCTACTTGGCTAATCGCAGTAATAGGTACATTTATTAGTTGGATATCATTATTATTTCTCAGGTTTAGATTACCAACAAATTTGGTCTACCTACACTGGGATATTGGGAAGATCTATATTGATTCACCAGCATTGGTCATTGATTACTCTACATGGTCATATGCATTTGCAATAGGTACGTTAATTCTTGCCATCGTATTATCTTCTCCTGCCAATCTCCAATCCAGGATGGAAATAAGCAGTCTCGCCGGAAATTTAGCAATTACAGGATTAAGTTACTTCGCTTTTTTGGCATCAAACCTGATATCCCTACTTATCGGCTGGGCAGCTATTGACCTGATAGAAATATCAGCCTTATTGCGTAATAACCCTGAAAGTAAGAATAACCAAAGGATCATAATCGGATTCACATCCAGGTTTCTAGGGCTGCTATTAATTTTTTGGGCAATTGTATTAGGTAGTCGTACAAGTGGTTTTCGGACAGATTTTACGAATTTATCACCCCTGGTGGGATTACCAGTCCTGATTGGAATTGGTTTGAGACTGGGATTATTTCCGGTTCACCTGGCTTATTCTGAGGAGACCAGTATTCGGCGCAGCCAGGGTAACCTTTTCAGGCTTATTCCACCTGCCACAAGTTTGGTTTTACTTTCACGGATTCCACAAGAAACATTGTCTGCAGAGATGAATATTTTCATCAGAGTATTGACTATGATTGCGGCAATTTACGGATTAATTCGTTGGTTGTCTGGAAAGAGGGAATTGGATACTCGTCCATATTGGGTGATGGTACTTTCCAGTCTGGCAATATTGTCCACGCTGAATGGTTTTTCAATGGCCTCTGTTTCGTGGGGAGTTTCGATGATCCTTTTGGGTGGAGCATTATATTTGCATGATTTTAAGACTCGGTTCATCCAGATATTGCTGTTTATTGGATTATTGTTGTTTACTGGAATCCCTTATACGTCGAATGCCAGCGGCCTGGCTGGTTTAATGGGATCGCCAAATTTATTTATTGAAATCATTAGCTTGTTGATATTTCTGCCGTTACTAATTGGTTTTTTTAGGAAAATAAATGGCAAAGCATTCATGCCAACCGGTTTCGAGCGAATAGTCTATCTTACATATCCATTAAGTATTTTATTATTGATCGTTTCATTCGTCATTATTGGTCTATTTGGCTGGCGTGGTTCAAGGATAGTTGGGGCATGGCCTGCCATAATTACTGGCTTTGTGATTATTATATTAACCATGCTAGTAAATAGATTTTTACCACGTCAGATTACTTACGTTATGAATTCGTTTGCGGACTTCATTAAAAAATATTCATTCATTCGACAATATATCAGAACAATAATTAAATTTTCATGGGTTTACACTTTATTTCGGTGGATATTTGGAATCATCGGAAGAATTATTGATTGGTTTACATTTTTATTGGAAGGCGAAAGTGGATTACTTTGGGGAATGGTTTTTCTTATATTACTGATCATGGTTATTGGGACACGAGGATAACTTTATGCCCTTTTCCATTCAGGTAGTAGGCATGATTGTCATTGTTGCAGCGTGTATGCTTCCATTTGTCGTGCCCAATTGGCGGATATTGATCACAACCCTTGCTGCCATTTACCTGATCCAATTCATATATATTTTTTATCTTTCAACACCACTCCTTGCTGCAATTAACCTTATCATAGGATGGATGGCCTGTGCAGTCATCGGAATTTCCAGTTTACGGCAACGAATTAATGAAAATATTGAGCCCTTCCAAAAAGGTATAGCCTTCCGATTGATCAGTGAATTCTTTTTTATTTTGACAGCGTTTGCAATATCAATCAACGCAAATTCATGGTTGCCAAAAATACCTTATATAGTCTTTTCAGCAGGATTAACTTTAATATTTACCGGATTGCTTCAATTAAATTATTACCCCCAAACTTTACGAATAGTGGTCAGTCTATTGGTATTGTTATCGGGTTTTGAATTAATCTACTATTCAATTGAATATTCATTGCTCGTTATCATACTAATCGGTATTGTAAAGCTGGGCTTGGCTTTTATGGGTACATATCTTATCGGTTTACAATATCAAGAGGAAGCGAAATGAGTTCCCCGATTATCTGGATTATCTTCCCTGCTTTAATCTCAATTGGATTGTTTCTTTTACTTCGTCATCGGAGGCTAGTTTACTTAATCGGTTTTCTCTTATCACTCGGGTTAACCGGGGCAGCATATTGGCTGCCCATTGAGACTCTGGTTGAAACGGGTTCAACAGGATTTAAAATCTCAGGAGTACTAACGATTCTTGGACGACAATTGGTTTTAAACCAGGACCGGCAGGCAATTATAATGCTGATCTACGCAATTACTGCTTTTTGGCTTTTTGGAGGCATGTTTACCAATGTACCCCCACTACTTGTACCTATCAGTTTATTGGTAGTTTCATTCCTGATTGGTTCAATTGCTGTGGACCCATTTTTATATGCGGCAATATTTATTGAGATTGCTGTTCTTTTAACGCTACCATTGTTGGTCAAGGATACAAAGCGTTTAAATGCAGGGGCGATGCGTTTTCTCACATATCAAACCATAGGGATGATTTTCTTACTTTTTACTGGCTGGTTGCTCGGTGGGGTTGAAACAGCCCCAGCCGACCGAGCCGCAGCACTGCGGACATTAGTTTTTCTTGGATTGGGTTTTGCTTTCATATTAGCGATTTTTCCGTTTTATTCGTGGATTCCCATGTTAACTGAATATGAAAATCCATATATAGTTGGATTCATCTTAATATTGTTTCCAACAGTTATTCTACTATTTGGGATCACATTTATTGACAAATATTCATGGCTGCGGAGTTCAACTGAATTAAAACAGGCCCTTCAAATTGTTGGCACATTCATGGTAGTCATTGGTGGAATTTGGTCAGCTTTTCAAAAACATTTAGGAAGAATGTTTGGATATGCTGTCATTGTTGAAAATGGTCTTTCTTTAATAGCCATAGGAACATTGACGCCGAATGGGTTTCAAGTTTTTGCGAATATGTTCCTCCCACGGGTTTTATCTTTTGGACTTTGGGCTCTTTGTTTATCACTCATCCGAAATAAATTCAATACTCTTGAATTGGTAAAATTAGGGGGTATAGGAAAATCTGAAACCTTAATCACATTAGGAATTCTCGTAGCTCAATTTTCCATCGGAGGATTTCCTCTTCTTGGCGGTTTTCCATTAAGGGTTGCCTTACTTGAAGAAATCTCTCTTCAATCAATAGTTATTGCATGGTCAATTATTATTGGAATTGGAGGTATTTGGGCGGCTGGATTGATATCCCTATCGACTGCATTAAAATCTGAATCAAGTTGGAAAAGCTTTTTTAGCGAAAATATAGTAGTCAATGCCCTGGTCTGTATAGGGATCGTTGGCTTATTAATTATGGGTTTACTGCCACAATCGTACACATCCGGGATGTTGAATATTTTACTCCCTTTCTCCCATCTTTATTAATAAAATTGATGAAAACCTGAATGGTATAATCTTCATGTCGAAAAAAATAACAATCACCCCAGAGGATGGTATGGAAATAGAACAATTAGAAAAACGTCTTGAATGGCTTGATGATGAACGACGTAAAGATAAAAGCACAATTGCAACTTTGGAAAATAAACTTGAGAAACTTGAAGAAAAATTAAACGCTGCCAGGAAAGAAGTCTCCACTCTTTCTGGAAGCTTATCCCAGTTCAATCTGGTCTTTGGAAAAATTGAGCAAATTGAAAAAAACCTGGCGGAAACGAAAATTGATCTGGGTAAGGTGGGGGAAGGGTTGGACCGGTCTAGGAAAGAAAGTGAACATGAACAAGAGTTAAAGAGAATTTCGGATATGGATGGTATTACGGCAACAATCCAAGAAATTCGAAAAAGTACTTTACCAATAACAGAATTAAAAAAAGGTCAAAAAGTCCTGGATACAGATATCAATTTGCTGAAGCAGCAGATGCAAAAACTGGAAAATAAATTCGTTGATAATCAGGAGATCTATGATGAGTATCAACGAGCACAAAAAATGTTTGACGAATCTCGAAAATCAGAAAACAAAAGAATTACCGATTTACAAGGTGAAATTTCGGCATACAGGAAAAGAAGTGATGAACTTAGATCCAAGATTGACCTTGCATTAGAAAATATGCGCAATATGGAAGCTCGAATAATTGAAATCACAGCCTCCGAAGCTGACCGAAGACAATCTCAGGTAGCTTTCATGGAAAAGCAGAATCAACAACAGATAATTCGAGAAAGAACCCTAAAGGATGGGCTGCAAAAAATTGAGCAAGTCACTCAAAATAGCGCATTGTATGAAGTTCAATTTAAGAATCTAGAGGATACTCTTCGAACTATCCGTAAAACCAAAGATCAATTGGAAGATGCAACACAAAAAATTGACCGGAGAGTCAATGAAATCACAGAAATGCATAGACTAAATGAAGATCACTTCAGACAGGAGTGGATCACTTTCAAAGCAGATGACCAGAAACGCTGGGCGAATTACAATCTGATCATGGACGAACAACAGAAAGATAACCTAAGACAGGAAGAGAAATTAGACAAGCGTGTGGTACATTTGGAAGACCTAACTTTGGATATGTCTGACACAGTTGCAAATATCCACAATGAAACTGAAAAAAGATTGCAGAATCTATTATCGTTAGCACACGATTGGTTGTCTTCATATGAACGTCTACTAGGTAAAGACAGAGAATTGGACTGATGTCTACCCATGTTCTCGGTACAGCCGGTCATGTAGATCATGGCAAGTCGTCTCTTGTCACAGCTCTGACAGGAATGAACCCTGACCGGTTAAAAGAAGAGCAAGCCCGTGAGATGACCATTGAGCTGGGATTCGCCTGGTTTAGGCTTCCCACAGGTGAGGAAGTGGGGATTGTCGATGTTCCAGGTCATCGAGATTTTATTGAGAATATGCTCGCAGGCGTTGGGGGAATTGACGCAGTTTTGTTTGTCATAGCAGCAGATGAAGGTGTAATGCCTCAAACAAGGGAGCATCTTGCAATTATTGACTTGCTTCAAATTAAGAACGGAATAATCGTTCTTACAAAATGCGATTTGATTTCTGACAAGGAATGGTTGACTCTTGTCGAGGATGACATTAAGAAGACGGTACGAGATACTGTGCTTGCTGAGTCACCAATTATTCGAGTCTCATCGAAAACCAAGGAAGGAATTCCGCTTCTATTAGAAGAAATTTCAAAAATCCTTGAAAAATGTCCACCTAGAATGGATATTCATCAGCCAAGATTACCGATTGACAGAGTCTTTTCCATGCCGGGCTTTGGCACCATCGTAACTGGTACTCTCACCGACGGTTCATTTAAAATCGCTGATGAGATCACAATTTTACCCGGTGGGATTAAATCCAGGATCAGGGGTCTGCAGAATCATAAAACCAAAGTTGATTTGGTAATTCCCGGGCAACGAACAGCTATTAATATCTCTGGAGTAGCAGTAGAAGATATAAAAAGAGGTGATGTGATCACCTTTCCTGGTTTGTATCCTCCAACCAAACGTGTAGACGTACAATTCACCCTTTTAAAAGATGTTAGTGGATCTTTGAAACATCGCAGCGAAGTAAAGTTTTTCATTGGTACTACTGAGGTTCTTGGCAGTATTCGTTTACTTGGTATGGAAGAATTAACTCCGGGCAATAATGCATTTCTACAAATTGAATTATTTGAACCAATTGTGGCAAAAAAAGGAGACCGATTTATCCTTCGCCGTCCATCTCCCGGAGAGACTCTAGGAGGAGGGACTATTATTGAGGTGACCTCACCAAGACGCTACAAACGATTTTCTTTGGAAACATTAGCGGTTTTAGAAAAAAAACTCTCCGGTTCTCCTTCTGAGAAGATATTGTCCATCATTCACACCGAATCTCCTATTTTGGTCTCTGATGTAATTAAAAAATCCATGTTCGACTCTACAGTTACTATGGATATCATAAGTTCCCTGCAAGTGGAAAACCAAATCAAGGTGATCAAATCATCAGAGAATATCACCCAAAGCCATGTAGTCTCGTGGAATTATTTGCAGAATACTTTGCAAGCCGCCCGCCAGATCCTCGAAAAATTCCATTCAAGTTATCCATTAAAAACTGGAATTTCCCGTGAGGAATTACGAAGTAAACTGAAATTGAGTTCAAGAATATTCACATTAATTATCGAAGATTGGATAAGTGAAGGGGAGTTGAAAAGTAACCTTGTAAATCTATCAGTGCCTGGATTTTCAATTATTATCCTTCCGGAGCAACAAAAACTGGTGAATTCATTATTAAACAAGTTTTCACAAAATCCCGTTTCACCGCCTTCTGTGAAAGAAAGTAAGCAGGAAGTGGGTGAGGATCTATTTAGAATGTTGGTGGAAAGAGGCGATCTTATTCAACTATCAGAGGATGTTGTATATTCTTCTGACCAATTTGAAAAGTTGAAAAATGAAGTCATTGACTATTTGCGAAAGAATTCAACTATAACAGTTGCTGATTTTCGAGATAAATACCAGACAAGTCGAAAATATGCATTAGCGTTTTTGGAATACCTGGATCAGATCAATGTAACTCATCGCGATGGCGATTTCCGCAGGTTGACCAAGCAATAACGTGAAGAACAAAAAGTAGCATCTTGTTGCAACTATACAATACAGTTATTTTTAGAATCAAGTATGATTTCTTTGCGAAAGATTTAATTTAAATATCTTTCCTTCTTCCTGGATCTCTTTATCAATCAGTATTTTGCAATATTATTTCAAGGTTGGATTTTAACTTTGGATTATTACAATATTGCAGGTTTATCTTGGGAGTATTATGCCAGTCTGCGAAATTATGAATGGTTCCCGATAACCCATCAAGTAGGTCATCGTTACCTTAACACCGTCTTCCAGGAAGATTGATTTTATTTCTAGAATTTTGTTTTTTCGATCAGCTTTTACATCCATTTTCCCAATGATCGAATCATGATGCAGTATTGGAAGAAGCCAATACCCAAATTTCCTTTTTGCCGCCGGCAGATAGCATTCCAAACGGAAATCAAAATTAAATAGGGATTTTAACCTCATCCTGTCCCATAACAGTGGATCAAACGGGGATAGGATAATGGTTCGACTTGCATTGGATAACCCCGATAAGATTGATTCAAAAAGGTGTAAATGGTCTCGATGTATATAACCGTTCGAACTCAACCCCTTTAACTTTTAGAGGCAGGATTTCTCCAGTTTCAACTAATGAATCTATAATTGATCCTTGTCCTGTTTTCGGCAATCGGTAGTAATCAGGTATCCATTGTGGAAGTGCAACGCCAAGTGCTTTGATTGTCCGTGAGGTAAAAATCTTCTTTGCCTCGGATTCTTCATATGATCCCTTTAAGTGATTTGAATTAACCCTTTCCGTGAGATCATATACTCGCTGAAATCGGTCCCTTTTTGCAACCATCAAATCACCTACCAGCAATAAGTTGTTCCAGGGCAATCTTTTCCTCTTTCCAGTTCCACCAGGTTCCTTTTATTCCATCTTTTCGCGTAAAATCAGATGACTTAACAGGACCATTTTTCCTTATATTTTCCAATATACCTTGAGCGAAATTATTGTTTTTCCCAAGCCATGTGTCATTATCATCCCGCCTCTTTGAATGACTGATAATTTTCCAGTGGTAAAGCGGATAATCTTCAATGGGAATATAACAGGCAGCATGTGACCAATACTCAAATAGCCGTTTTTCTGCTAACAAATCGTCCAACCAGCTCAAGGGGTAGCTTCCCAACCTGCTCCAAAGAACCAGATATTGACTGCGGGATACAATATTGATTGTGTCGATTTGTAAAACACCCAGCCTTTTTATCTCTTCGAGAAGGGCTTCTTTTTTCACTTCCTGCAGTAAAGGACCTCCAAGTCCAAGACTTAGAATTTGGAACACCCTGGCTTGCTGTTGTGATATTTCCAATTCTACTTTTTTCATTTATTTTGCAGGAGGTGGATAGTTCGTAATATGTCTTGATATGCCCGTGTAAATAGTTCGAAATTCATATTCTCTGGAGTATCTTTAATGGTGTGATACTCCGGAGGAGTTCCTCCATTCAACACTGCTTCCAGGCTGGTTACCTGGTAACCATTTCTATAAAATGGAAGATAGTCTCCACAGCGATGTATATGGTAAATCTTAACGAGATCTTTATCAATTTCTTTAATGAATCGATTCAACGACCTGGACGTGTAATCTGGCAGCAACTTTCCGTACCGAGTAACCAATCCTAATTTATTTCCTCCTGCAATCGAATCGATATTAATGACAATAGGTTTGTCTATCCACTCTGTGTGTGATTTCACAAATGCTGATGCACCGAATAAACCTTGTTCTTCTGCACTAGTAAATAAAAAAGCTACTGGATTATCTGATTTCTTCTTTTCTCCTGATATTGCTTCCGCAAGGAGTATCGCAGCAGCAGCACCGGAAGCATTATCGTTTGCACCAGGCGAATATTCGTGATGCCAAAAATAAGCTACCCAAACCTGGTATGTGATCGTTATTAATACAAGAATAATAGAAAATAAATTCAGACCACCACTTATCGCCGGGGTTATCGTTATTTTGGTAATAACCGCCAGACTTTGTAAGGCAATTATGTAAGTTATGATAAACAATGTTCGCTGGCAATAGTTTATTGTTTTTCCCAAGATCCCTGAAAGAAACGGATTAACCTGTGCTGTATCGATGTGAGACACGATCAGGATTTTTATATCTCTCAACAAGACATTTTTCGGAACTGCAATTATGTTCTCAGTCTGAAATTTATGTGGAAAAAGATGGATGCCTTCCAGCAATAAGACTGGCAGAATCGAGAATAATACTGGCAAAAGGAAACCTATCAAAGGTGTCGAACGGAATAGTAATAGTGCGAGAATAATGAGGATTGACCCAATAAAAGGTTCGTTATAGAGGCGTGGAATTTGTGGAAAAGTGAAGGAATCTCTTTGTATATCATATTCAGAATTTGATAACTTTTCTTCAATATATAACTTTACTTTTTCTTCGGATTCGCTCCCTGCAGGTCTGGATTTAGCCAATGAGAGAATATCCAGGAGGATTGACTTCTAATGGATCCGAAACATCAGGTAGGATTGTTTTCATTTGATTGCTGCCAGAATATAGCGGTCATAATCATATTTATAAAGTAAAGGGTCGACATGCAGCTTTACTTTTGGTGATATTCCCAGTTTTTCGCACATCATCAATTGTGCATCATGTTCTTCTTTTCCCTGATTGACAATCATCAAAACTCCTCCGGGTTTTATACTATCCCATGCAGCTTGCAATAACAGTTCAGGATGGTGTAACCGGGAAGGTAATCCCCATTCCAACGTATCTTTCTCGAATACAAATGGAAAGAACAATGTGATTACATCGAAATGCGATGGGATAGGAATGAAATCTTCTGGAATGAACTGAATACCTGGAGTTCCGCATAATATGGGTAAGGGCGTGATCAAACCGGGAGTGAAAATCAGAATAGATCCTGAAAGCATCCACTTCATAGCCTTCCATCGTTACATCACGTGGCTCTTTACTTTGAAACCAGGTATAAAATGACCACAAAGCCTGAACATAAAACCAATGTGATGTTCCGATATCGGCACAAATGATGTGATCAGGCAAATCCTTTTTTAGGTTTGCAAATGATTCTTTCCAGCATATGGATATAAAAAATATTTTCGTAATAATTCTCAGTCGTAAGATCTTGTTTTATTTTTTCCAGATGATAATCAATCAGGTATCGCTGTTCATACTGCCGGGCTTTTGTTCGCTCAGGCTCTTCCAGAAATGCGTAATTATCAAAGGCATGACCCTTTTCCACATGAATTGGACCTCTTCTCCAGCGAAAAAGTTGGCGAAGAGGGTAATCCATCCTATTCCTTAATTCGAGTAATTTATTGATCAACTTTATTATCAATCGGTGTAATTATTTTCAGAAATTGGTTTTTTTATAATTTTGGTAGGACTATGGATTGCTGACTTTGGTACTTACCTTTTTTGTCCGCATACGAGATCTCACAGACCTCATCACCTTCCAGGAATAATACTTGTGCAATCCCTTCATTCGAATAGATCTTTGCTGGAAGGGGCGTTGTATTTGAGATCTCCAGTGTTACATATCCTTCCCATTCAGGCTCAAAGGGAGTCACATTTACTATGATTCCACATCGGGCATAGGTGCTTTTACCCAGGCAAATTGTAAGCACTCCTCGAGGTATCTTAAAATATTCCACTGTTCGCGCGAGCGCAAAGGAGTTGGGGGGAATGATACAAACATCCCCTTTAAAATCAACCATTGATCGGATGTCGAAATCTTTTGGATCAACAGTTGCTGAATAGACATTGGTGAAGATCTTATATTCATCTGTTACCCGAATATCATAACCATAAGAAGATACTCCATAAGAGATCACACCAGGTCTGCGTTCACCCTCAGCAAAGGGAACGATCATTTGGTGTTCCAACGACATCTTCCGAATCCAGTGGTTCTGGTTTTAATCCCATTTTTTTCTCCTTTAGTATTTGGTGCGATAAGTGATCCTTGTGACTTCACCGGAATATATTTCGAATTGTACGGTTTGTTGCTTTCCGTTTGGTGAGAATATCAGCTCATATTTACCGGGAGGTAAATTTCCAACCATGAAGACCTCCTGGAAATTATCATCAGGATTTATGGAGGCATCTGCGTACGGAACCGGGTGCTTATTTGGCAACCCGGGATTATCCAGTGAAACCAATTGTAGGTCCGGATACCTTCGCACTTCATTTTCTTCATTGAAAATTTGACCAACCATAGCGCCATTTCCGCGATTTATATTTAGCCATAATTCTGGGTTGCGGGTATGGGCGTAATCATTGATCTCTTCGCGTACTTCGAAATGCAGATGTGCACCCAGAGCTTTACCGCTAAGGCCAACTTTTCCAATAATTTCCCCGGTGGTGACGTTATCACCAGTGCTTACCAATGACTTTGGATAAATGGCCATATAAAGTATATATGGGGACATCGTATCCCTGAACATCATGTTGGATGACTACCAGATTGCCATAAAAATTCACACCCCAACCAAATTGTTGATTTGAATCATTTCCAGCGAAAGCAACTATTCCATCCCCGGCAGCGAGAACTGGTGTGCCTGCTGCATTGATAAATTCCACTCCATGATGAGGTTCCCTTTTTCCGTTCTGGGTACTCCCATACGCGTATGATGGTTCGACCTTTTGGTTAAAACCTATCCCAATGGGTATCTCGAATACAAAGTGACCTGGAAGGATACATATTTCATCCCCACAAGGGTAGGGCGTATTTTGAATGGTCGGAATAGTCGTCGGAAGAATAACAGTTGGATTTGTAACCTGAAAAGTTTCAGTACCCTCCGGAGTCGTCAAATTGCCTTGTATCCCATTTGCTGCTTCCAAAGTGTTGTTTTGAGGGAGCTGTGTCGAAGTTAGCCGGGGTGAGCAGGCAGAAAATGAGATTGCGAATAAGAACAACCAGGTTATGTTTGTTTTGGATCTTTGATAGAAAGACAGCATTAGATGATGATTCCTCCCCGTAGTTCCATCACCTGTTTGATTTGATCTTCCAACGCTGAAAGGGTAGCTTTCAAACCAACCAACTTATTTAGAAGTGGTTGTTTTTGGTCGGTTTGTTCGACAGTTTTTAGGTTGATCTGAACATTCATACTGGCACCATTGAAAGCTGCCCGGGCAAGGGAAAATGCTGATCCTGCATCTGAGAGTGCGTTTATGTTCCCGTTACTGGCAGCATCAATTGCCAATCGCATCACATCAAGTGATTTTTCACAAACGCTCAACGGGATTCTTGCCGCATTCAACGTGGCTTTTAATACTTCAGCATCCCGTTTTTGAATGCTTTCCTCTAAATCTTTCGGTAGTCGCATTGCAATTAGCAGTTCATCAAAGGATCTGGCGTCTTCTTTGACTGCACTTTTTAAGTTCTTCTAGAAGGACATTTGCCTGATTGACGATTTCCCACATTTTGGATTCGACATCCGCATATCTCTTTTTCCCGATCGTTAGACGCGCAACCATACAAACCAGGGCAGCCGCCATGGCTCCACTATAAGCAGAGGCTGATCCACCACCAGGTGTTGGTGTCGCTGATGCTAATTCATCTACAAAATCCGTTTTAATCCCTTCTGAACTTTGTTCTTGCATGGCTGTATATAATCTGGTCTCAAGGATCTGCTCTCCTTTGAATCCATCCAATTGTAGATACCAGACCGCTAAATCAATCAGTGATTCCTGGGGAGTGAGCCCAACCAGTTCACTATGGTGAATAGTGACTCCGTACCGCTGTGCTTCCCGACGAATACTTTCAACAACCCTGAAGATGGGTGTTTGGTGGAAATTGGTCATGTTCATCGAAACCTGAGCCCTGCCATCCACCAATAATCCAAGCGCCTTGATATATCGGAAGCCGCCTGATGAATTTCGCATGCTCTTGGCAATTTTCTGGGCGATACTAATGTCATCGGTGGATAAATAGACGTTATAAGCGATCAAAGGTGACCGCGCACCGATCACTGTGGCACCCGCTGAACCCAATTTGGAAGGGCCAAAATCAGGTTTTCTACCCGGATCAGTTAATATTTCAGTTTTCAATCCTTCATACTGCCCGTGCCGAATGTTTTCAAGGTTATGCCGGTCCGGTTGGGTAGCTGCTTCTTCGTATAGATAAACGGGTATTCCCAGCTGATCTGCTACTCGCTGTCCGAGGCGTTTTGCAATTTCCACACATTCCACCATGGTGATGTCTTTTATTGGAACGAAAGGAACCACATCTGTTGCACCAATGCGGGGATGCTCGCCGGTATGCTGATTAAGATCGATCAGTTTTGCTGCTTTAGCTATGGATTGAAATGCAGCTTCTTCTGCAGCTTGAGGAGTGCCAACAAATGTAACCACAGTACGGTTGTGATCCAGGTCCGAGTGGTGATCCAGAACATGTACACCAGGTACACTTTCAATGGAATTAATGATCTCCTGTACGATTTCAGGTCGGCGGGCTTCAGAAAAATTGGGAATGCATTCCACCAGGGGATTAGCCATTGTCACCTCAAGATTGAATAAGATAAGGTAATTATCATTTGGAGGTGGGGAAGTGTCAAGTAAACAGATTTATCGCAGCATCCAACATGGACTTGGTTTGATGTTACCTTGATGCTAAAATAAGGATGGAGAAACTATGTGCGGACGATTCATTTTAATTCTTGAACCGGGTGATTTTGAAGATGAAATTGACCTCGGAGGAATCCCGGAAAGCTACCTTCCTCGTTACAATATTGCCCCGACCCAGCCTGTGGCGGTCGTTCGGAATCCAAAAGAACATAAGGTGGAAATGTTCCGGTGGGGGTTAATCCCATCCTGGGCCAAGGATAGTACCATCGGTTCTCGAATGATCAATGCCCGCGCAGAATCATTGGCTGAAAAACCATCATTTAGGAATGCCCTCAAATTACGTCGAAATTTAATCCTGGCCAGCGGATTTTTTGAATGGAAACCGGTGAGTACGCTGGCAAACCCGAAAGGAAAGAGTAAAATACCGGTTTTTATTCACATGAAAGACCGTAAACCCTTTGTTTTTGCAGGATTATGGGAAGAATGGCGATCGCCAGACGGTGAATTGGTTCGAACCACCACAATTATCACAACTTCATCCAATGCTTTGATCGAGCCATTTCACGACCGAATGCCGGTCATTTTGGATGGTGATAAGAGATGGCAATGGTTGGATGCATCAACCAGTCAGGCTGATGCATTGAAATTACTTCAACCTTTTCCGGCGGAAGCCTTGACATATTATCCGGTCTCCACCATTGTGAATAATCCGGCGTATGATAACCCGGTTTGTATCGAAGAAGTGGTCGAATGATGATGGAATTTCATGGTTTCAAATGCTTGACCGGTATACCTGCCTGTGATAAAATCCTGTCCGTTGCCCCCATGGTCTAGCGGTTAGGACACAGCCCTTTCAAGGCTATAACAGGAGTTCGAGTCTCCTTGGGGGCACTCTTCCTCAGACATAAAAACGAGCACGGTGAAAATACTGTTCCGCGCATGTACAATAAATGCAGACGCTCGGTCAAAGACACGTGCGCGGTGGGGACACCGGCGCGAATGGAGGATTTATTCATAAAATGGCGAAAAATCTAGCCATGAATCTCCACCATCAGTCGATTTTATCATCCAACATGGCGTACCATCACACCGCAATGCAAAGAGTAGGTTATCAGTCAAAGACTGTATATTATCTGCGCTCAAATAGTAAACATCCTCTGATAATTGAATCCAGTCTTTACCACCATTATTAGATACTCTACCTTCACTTGGGTTAAGCAATTTATTATTTGTAATGAAAAATATACCCCGCTTGGAAATAATCTTTTCCCACCTCTTTCCATTTTCTATTCTGGAAAAGGAATAACTTTGAATGAAACCAGAATCGTTGTAACATATTATAGAAACATGTAAGATCTGATCCAAATCCTGATAAAACCTATCCGGCTCACACTTGGCGGGGGTACGAGAAGTAATATCTAATGCAAATTCGAATAGATTATTGCTTTGCCATGACCTCCCACCATCATTCGTTTGGTAAATTAGTAAGTTTCCATGGGAGTCTGAACATAGCCCAGTTAAGTATCCAGTATTCTCATCAACAAAGATGAATTTCTTCTTATTCCAATACCACTTTTCAATACATGTATTTATTAAGGGGGATTCATAAATAATCACCCAATTTTCTCCTCCATCAGAAGTATGATATAAATTCATGTATTTATTTTTCTGAGAATCTGTAACGACGTTCAATAACCAACCAATTCTATTGTTAAGAAAAAAGATCTGAACCGGTTTAATGCTTCCATTTCTAATTGAAATTGGAAGAGATTTACTCTTATTGAATGTTGATCCTCCATCATTTGAATACCTGACAACAGCTTCATTTAAATTATTGGATAAATCCACATCCATCGTAAACCAGACATACTTTGATCCAAAAACATCCATAACCATATCTTTATAGTTGTGTGTTTCCTCAAAATTAGGATCAGCCTGAAAGAGAATTGTCCAGTCTTTTACAAGACCGTTTGTCTTATACAGACTGATCCCGTAAACAAAAGATTTTCCAACCACAAAACCATTTTCAGCATCACTCATATGAAAATCTATAATATCATAGGGCGAATTGGGAGGTATGGGTGTATTTTCAAGTGTTGGGATTAGAGTAGATGAAGATTTAGGTGTGTGTGTAATTGAAAGATGGGGTGTTGTGGAAATAATAGAAAGGTTATTTGAAAGGTGATCGTTATTTACTGAAGAATCGTTTTGAAGCAATTTTCCTTTAAACTGAAATGACAAGCTCATAAAAATAGTAAAGAAAATAATCATAAAACTTAACTTATATTTCTTCTTCACTGAGTATCCTTTTAGCAAGGTAGCCTTCAGCCCTGGGACATCGTGCCGTCAGGTAGAAGGCTGGGACGGGGGGAGTGCGATCCACTGGAATAATTATAGTGCAATCGTCTGCGGAGGAATGGGGGAAAACCTGCGCGCGGTGGGGCACCACTGCGAACAGAGTATCAAGGAACTGAAGGTAATATGCTTATTTCACCAGATGCATCATCCACTATAAATTCAATTATACTTTTCGGGTACATTTCTGTTGTATATTGAATATTCCACTTTCCCAAGTTTTGATCAATATCTGTTGTCACCCATATCATGCACTGATCTTTTTCTCCTTGCCTTTTTAAGTACCCTCCACTCGAATCTGCCAGTTGGAAAGCAGTATCAGCAGAGATTGTCATTTTGTTTATGTCAACCATATTCTTCATCTTTTCGACCCCATTACCATTTCGTTCTTTATACTCAATTAATCCAGATGTTGGCGAAATTGTAATTTGACTTTGCGAGGTCATATAAGCATTGCTAACTGATCTAATTAACGAGATTGACAATTCACTAAAACCAAGATCTGATCGTAAGCAGGTATTCTTATAGGTTAACGATTCGATCACCCATTTATTCAAATCTCCAATTTCTTCTTCGGTTAAAAACAATGATAGTATTGTGATGAAATCTTTATCCTGCCATTTTATCGGCCGATCATAAGGTAATATGCTTACTTCAGATTCTGTCAGCGGTTGAAATTTAATTTTACTCGCCAAAAATTCTTCGGTGATTACTTGTGGAGAGTCAAAATAAAACTCTCTTTGTTCCCATTCAGAATAAGAGATTGTAGAATTGTGGGTAATTGCGCCTACAAAATAAATTATCCCAAATATTATAGTTATGAATAACAGAATGAGTAAAAACAGTCTTTTTTGATTATTCAAAATATGCTCTCCAATTGGTAATACCCTCTTTTCTCAGTCCCCACCCCGCGCGGAGTTTTGACCGTAAGGTCTCCCAAAAAATACACTTTTCCACCGGTCTTCCTAACCTCACCCTTACCCTACACCCTTAAGACACCTTCTCCCCAAGGGAGAAGGCTGGGATGAGGGCTGGATTAATAATAGTGCAACCATCCGCGGAGGATGGGGGGCAAAGCCGCACGGGTGGGACGGTGGGCTGAAGGCCACCACTGACTCCTCATGATGGTCAAGGCCGGATTACATCAAATTGTTGATCACCATTACTGTCTGTTTTCAAAACCAGGAAACCACGCAAGGCATCCTGCCATGGGAGAATATATAGGTCAGGATACATCCCTTTTTCAATAAAAGTCAAAGAGCTCCAATCCCATAGCAAAGCTGGGTTCTTATCAGAGGTTTTGTCAAATGCATAAAAGAAGATCCAGTTATTATCCAATGTCCTCCTACTAGTTGTGCAGAGCCCATTAAGCTCCCCTGATTTTTCAAGTTCCCTCCTATCAATATTAATTACCGAATACTGACAGGAACTGTCATTCCATGAATAAGAAGCCATTAAGATACGGTTCGAAATAGGATCCCTACCAAGAAGATAGTAAAATCTTGGCAGATCGATCACATGAATTACATTTTCAGGTTCAACGCTGGAAAAGATGTAAATTGTAGTCGCTCGTCGTATGCGTTCCTGGTTGTCAGGGTCATATTTAGCTAAAAAGTCAGCATTCACAATAATAAAGTCAGTGCCTTTCCAATAAAGAAAATCTTGGCCGTTCGCATTGCTCGGTGTGTTTACTAAAAATTGCGATAAAACCTCAGCTCTGGTATTAAGTATTGTGATATTTAGGTTATTTGTTACTTCCCTGTTCTTAGATCTTGTATTTACTGCCAATTCCGTTCCGTCGTCGGACCAAGAAAAATTGTAACATTCGCCAAATTCATCTGATGGTTTTTGGTAGTAAAAAGGACCGTCCCACTTGCCCTTATTTTCTTCAAACATGACGATATGCTGGTCATTGCAAAATTTGCCAATACTTCTCATCAGGAAAAGCGATTTACCACTAGGTGACCATGATATAGCTACCCAAGGTCTTCCCGGAAAATAATCACCGTAAAATAAATCCGATGGAATATTAAAATTGGTTATATCTCCAGGTGAATCTATAGAGGTAAATGTTAAAACTTTACCCTCTATCTCGCCATTCTCGTTATTTATATCCTGAAAACCGATCCCCCATTTTCCATTAGGGGAGATAACTGAATTGATTCCCCCATATGCAGATTCTAATTGCGGTAATACAACCGTGTTTATCCGTGCTAGACGATATAGTGGATACCCCCAATAATAAATTCCAATTATCGCCAAACAAGTGAGGAGGAATAATATTATTACTCTTCGAAGTATTTTTGACCCCTTCATTAAATCTCCCTTTTCCCCGCCGCTGCCATCATCCTTATCGCCCATTGAATAATTATAGTGCAAACATACGCGGAGGAATGGGAGGTATTATTTATTAACTATTTTTGTGATGATTTCTTTTCTGGAAATGGACATATTGGATTTTATGTTTGAGTAAGGAAACGCCTTGTCCACAGGATGCTGCGCGAGGGGCACAGGCAAAGACCGGTTGAAAGACGGTCTTTTTTTTATCACATTTCATAACTTCATTAGTATAGATTCATTTTTATTACTTGATTCTATCGCATTAACTATCATCACAAGATATTATTAATCCTCTTTTGAGATGTGCCATTTCAGGTTGACTAACCTCCGTAGATTCTGTATATTTATTCGAGAGAGTAGACTACTCTTAAGGTATTGATTTTCGACAAGACCAGACAGGAGATCAGAGTTATGAATTATGGTACTAACTATCCCAAGGAAGATCTGAACGGTGATTGGAAGCTGGTTTTCAGTAACAATAACGATCTTCCCACTTTGAATACGATCAAAGAGATCGAGTCTTCTGGTCTGAGATCGATCGATGCAGTAGTTCCGGGAAATTTTGAATTAAGCCTGATACAGGCTGGTATACTCCCTGACCTGTATTTTGGATTAAACATTCTTGAAACCCAGAAATATGAAAACTGCGATATCTGGTACTACCGGCATTTCACTTCCGAACCACTGGAGGACGCTGATCCAGTACTAATTTTTGATGGCTTGGACTGTTTTGCAGATATCTTCGTCAATGGATATCCTTGTAGGCAGCTGTGACAACATGCTGGTTGAGCATGAGATCCCGCTAAAGAATGAATTAAAGAAAGAAAATGAGCTCGTTGTTCATATCAAATCGGCGATCAAACAGGCTCAAAAATATCCATATCCCCCGTTGGTTTCTGCCTACCAGATTAATTATGAAGGTTTGTACGTTAGAAAAGCTCCTCATATGTATGGATGGGATATAACCCCGCGTGTTCTATCCGCAGGGATTTGGAGAGACGTTCGTCTGGTATATTACCCCAAACAAAAGCTGAAAGATGTTTTTATCCAAACGATCAATATTTCTGAGGATAAAAAAGCAGCTCGCCTACGATTGTCATTTAACTCTGATGTTGAGGATATCAGCAATGGAGTTTGGGAAATACTTATTGATGGAAAGTGTGGAGACAGCCATTTTAATGAACGGAAAAGAATATACTTTTCTGCTGGACAAGTAATACTTGATATTGATCAACCTCTACTTTGGTGGTCGAAAGGCAGAGGGGATCCGAACTTATACCAGGTCTCCGTTCGTCTTGAACATGATGGACTTCCTATTGATGAAGTAACTTTTACCTTTGGTATACGGACTATAAGACTGGAGCGGAAAAATGTCCCCGGTAATGAAAAAGAATCTGAGTTCTGCTTTGTGGTGAACGATGAGAAAGTCTTTATCAAAGGCACAAATTGGGTGCCGATGGACATCTTTCACTCCAAAGATCGTGATCGGATTAAACAAGTATTTCCACTCCTGGATGATATTGGCTGCAATATGGTCCGGTGTTGGGGTGGAAATGTATATGAAGATGACCTGTTTTTTGATCTTTGCGACCAACATGGAATAATGGTCTGGCAGGATTTTGCGATGGCTTGTGCTGTGTATCCACAGGATGAGCAGTTTCAGAATTGCTTGACAGAAGAGGCACAGAAAGTTATTAAGCGACTTCGACAACATCCTTGCCTTGCTTTGTGGGCCGGAGATAACGAATGTGATGAAACCTATTTGTTTGAACCAAAATCCAATCCGAATGAAAACAAATTGACCCGTACTGTCCTGCCAGGTATCGTTCGACAGGAAGATCCTTTGCGTTCTTATTTGCCATCTTCTCCTTATTTCGACCAACAAAGCTACGAATTTGGCGGAAGGTTCCTGGTAGAAGACCATCTATGGGGGCCGCGTGATTATTATAAGAGTGACTTTTACAATCATGCATTTTGTCATTTTGTCAGTGAAATTGGGTACCATGGATGCCCATCGGTGAACTCCATCAAGAAATTTATTACCCCGACAAATTTGTGGCCATACAAGGATAATCCTGAGTGGGAACTGCATTCCACTGCACCAGTACCAGGCAGCGGATTGTATACGTACAGGATCAATTTGATGGCGAATCAAATTGCTGAGATGTTTCAGCATACCCCAGAAGAATTGGAAGATTTCTCTTTTGCCAGCCAGATCACCCAAGCTGAAGCAGTTAAATATTTTATAGAAATGTTTCGATATAACAAATGGCGAAAAACCGGGATCATTTGGTGGAATTTAATTGACGGGTGGCCTCAGTTTTCAGATGCTGTCGTGGATTACTTCCTGCAGAAAAAACTGGCTTATGAATATATTAAAACTTCCCAGCAAGATATATGTTTGATGTTGAAGGAGACGGATAACTGGAAGCAGGAGCTGGTTGTTGTGAATGATACTAATCATAATGTGGAAATAGCTTACGAAGTTGAAGAAATCAATTCCGGCAAAATTGAAATACGCGGAAAGAAATTTGCTGACGCTGATGTAGTGACATCGCTCGGGGATTTCCCCTCCATTCGAAGTAAGCAATCTTTTTATCTTCTTCACTGGGAGATCGATGGAAAGCACTATTCGAACCATTATCTAAAGGGCAATCCTCCATTCGGTTTACAGAAATATAAGCAATGGTTGAATGAATATCAAAAACATATACCTTCGTTAGCAAACTATTATCAAAATGACTAATTTAATCGGTATTGATATTGGTGGCACCAAGTGTTCAGTTATTCTGGGTGGGACTACTTCGAAGGAATCTGGAACTCGCAAATCCAAATTCATCGATGATTATTTTATTACAGAGAAAATTGTTTTTCCCACACCAATCAATGATCCCAATACGACGATCAAAATATTTTTAGAAACAGTAAAGAAGGTACTCGAAAAACATAACCTGGACATCAATCAGGTACAAGCTGTAGGTATTAGTTGCGGCGGTCCATTGGATTCTCAAAATGGAATAATTCTATCTCCCCCAAACTTGCCTGGCTGGAACGATATTCGAATCTCCGACATAATGGAGAAAGAACTTGGTAAACGTCCTGTAATTCAAAATGATGCCAATGCCTGTGCCATTGCAGAATTGAAATGGGGTGCGGGCAGGGGGATGCGAAACTTGGTGTTCTTGACCTTTGGAACAGGGATGGGTGCTGGACTGATATTAAATGGGGCTTTATATAGTGGTACTAATGATATGGCAGGTGAAATTGGGCATATTCGCATAGAGAATACAGGACCAGTCGGTTATGGAAAAGCTGGCTCGTTTGAAGGTTACTGCAGCGGTGGTGGAATTGCCCAGCTAGGAAGAATGAAAGCTCTAGAGCAAATTCAATTGGGCCGATCAGTAGCTTTCTGCCCGGATATAAATGCACTCCAATCGATCTCCGCAAAAACAATTGGCGAATTTGCAGAAAAAGGTGATCCTCTGGCACAGGAGATATTTCAAATTTCCGGGCGTTATCTTGGGAAGGGAATCGCGATATTAATCGATATTTTGAATCCGGAAGCGATCATCATCGGCAGCATTTTCATCCATCAAAAAGAATTATTACTTCCTTCTGCGCTGGAAGTAATAAAGAAAGAAGCTCTATCAATTTCTTCAAACCGGTGCAAGATCCTTCCTGCTGGTTTAGGCGATAAGTTAGGTGACGCGGCTGCATTAGGAATTGCTGCGTACTCACTGGAGGTTTAAAAATTGGAATGGAAACCGCAAGTTGAAAATATATATAAAGATCTTTTAATAAACTATCCTGTTCTAATAGAGTGTAAAGAAGATATCCTGCTGTCATATCAACTCATGAGGGATTGTTACAACCACAAAGGTAAATTATTGATTTGTGGTAATGGAGGTAGTGCTGCGGATTCTGAACATATTGTCGGCGAATTGCTTAAAGGTTTTCTACAACAAAGACGAGTCAATGAACTATTTTTGAATAAACTAGTGAACCTGTTTCCAAAAGATGGTCTGGAATTAGGCAAAAAAATCCAAGAAGCATTACCTGCCATTTCATTGACTGGACAATCAGCGTTTTCTACTGCTTTTTCCAATGATGTGTCTCCTGACACAGTTTTCGCTCAACAGGTGTATGCACTAGGTCTGGAGCAAGATATCCTCTTGGCGATTAGTACCACCGGAAATTCTAAGAATGTGCTCAATGCGGTAAAAATATCCCGTGCAATTGGTATGAAATCCATTGGTTTGACAGGTCAAGATGGCGGAGAATTGAAGAAACTTTGCGATGTGGCAATCTGTGTACCTGGTACTCAGACGTTCAGAATCCAGGAATTACATTTACCCGTATATCATGCACTTTGCGCCATGCTGGAAGCAGATTTCTTTCCAAATCCGTGGAGTTAGGCATCTCCTTCAGGAGGATATTACCTCCGGTTGACAACACATCATTAATTCATTGATTGAGGTTACAGGCTGAGTTTCTTGTTGCTTAATTACCTACTGATGGAAAACTGATCAATTATTATTCCATCCAAATCATAAGCAATTCCAGTTAATGTATTTCCTTGGATTTCGATCTCAACAAAACTGTGTACCCTGCTGGTAGTGACGACATGTAAAGCATTAGGATTAGGCCCATAAAGCGGAGCGCCTCCACCCCCAACTGTGAGGTGTATCACGCCACCCACTTCTGACCGTGCATAGTAATGATTGTGTCCTCCAAAAATGATGGATACTCCATATTGTTCTACTAAAGGTAATATATCCCGCTGCACTGTCATATTGTTATCACTGGCAGACCATCCGGGTTCATGCAACAGGATGAACTTCCAGGTTTTCTTACTTAGACTCAGATCCGTTTTGAGCCAATTGTACTGATCGGTCCCTTCTTTATACGGAGAATATTGATCGAGCATCACGATGTGGGCTGATCCATAATCAAAAGACCAGTATCGCTGTGCGACGAATGGCATGGGGAAATATTGCTTAAATAACGAACCGCTCCCTTCATGATTACCCATGACTGGAAGGTAAGATAAATTTGCGAATACTTCGCGTATATTCTTGAATTTCGAATCGAATAGTTGGCGATCCCACATCCAATCCAGGTCACCTTCAGACACAATATCCCCGGGGGAGAGGATGAAGGTCTGAAAAGCCGGATCATCCTTATATGCTGCCATGATCTGGCCGTCAATACTATCGTGGATCTCGGTACCATCCCGAGTATCGCCAAAGGCAAAGAATTTCAGGTCTTTAGCTTCTGCATCGGGAGCAGTCATAAATGTTCCCGATGATTCTTCTTCCCCAATAATTACTTGATAAAAATACTTAGTACCAGGGGTCAGGTTTGATATGGAAAACCGGTGCATGTGGTTGGTACCATACTCTATAGTTGTCGCGGTTCCAAGTAGATACTGATCGGTGTTGCCCCATTCTATAGTCGAATTCTCCGTATTATCCAGTTGCCATACTACATCCATCCGGGTATTGTCGCCTGTGTAAAGTAGATAAGGTCCCTTCTTAAAATTTATTGCAGGATAAGGGGAGGAGCGAGTTATTGATGTTGTAGGAACAGTCGGAGTATCTGTATTAATTATTGTTGGAGTCAGTGTTGTAGCAGGAGATGCGGAATGAGAAGCTTTCACCAAAACCGTAAATGGGGTTGGATATAATTTGGTGTCCGCTTCAGATTTACGAGTTGCATTGGAAGATAAAAACAACAGACTTAATAAAACTGTCAGAAGAATAAATATACTTATGGTAATCAGGGTGTTATGTCTGGTTTTAGTCATATCATAGTAAGCATCATATAGTATTTTCTATTTAGCATAAACCCCAATTTATCGATAGTCAATCATTGCAGAGCGTTTTAAAGGGATTAACCTCATATATGAATCTCTTCTGATTTGTAATGATCAAAATTGGTATTTATATTAAGTGGCAAAGATGCGTAAGTTTAGTACAATGATAAAGTGGCAACACTTGAAGATAATCAATTGGTTGAAAGGGTGGTAAAAGGCGATGAAGCCGCATTTTTGGCTTTATATGATCGTCATTCGCGTCATATCTATGCTCTTTCCTTACGGATTTTACATGATCCCATGCTTGCTGAAGAAGCAACGCAGGATACATTCTTAAAGCTATGGGGACGGGCAAGACAATTTCTCGCTGATCGGGGTTCCTTAATAATTTGGCTTTTAACAATTACCCGGCGAACAGCCCTTGATCGCTTACGATTAGAATCCCGCCGTCTCAATTTATCTGATTCTGTCGATCCTGATGATGTTTGGCCAAATATTCCCGACCCTGCAACGAATTCCGAAGAAAACCGGTGGCGCAGTATGTATTTCACAGTCCAGGCTTTGCCAGAAGACCAACGAAAAGTGATTGAATTGGCCTATTACCAGGGTATGAGCCAAACAGAAATTTCTGAGACCCTGGGTTGGCCGCTAGGAACAGTAAAAACCAGACTGCGAAGCGCAATGGAACAGTTGCGTCAGGCAATGGAAGAAAAATAAATCCGATTTCATTATAGGTGACGTATGCATTTACAGAGTAAAAAATGAAAAATACAGATCCCTTCATTGGTGATATTCCAGCCTATGCTATTGGCGCTTTGGATTCAGGTGAGATTGCAGCTCTGGAATCTCACTTATTAACCTGTGAAGTTTGTCAAACAGAATTGTCAAGTTATGCATTATTAAGTGAACGACTTTTGCTTGCTGTCCCGTCACAACAACCTTCCACTATGTTGAGAAGAAACCTGCAGGCACATCTACCAAGTGCACACAAAACCTCAAGGCTAAAATTCTCGTGGTCATTTACTCAAGTCTCTATTGGATTTGCAATGATTGTCCTATTAGCCTTGAGTATTTTTTCCATTTTTCAGACACAAAAACTCGTCCAGCAACAATCCAAATTAGCGCAACAGGCAGAAACGAGCCAGATAGCTTTGGCAGCGATGTCCTATCCAGAAACAATAGCCATACCAATTAATGCAGACAATTTATCCGGTACATTATTGCTGGCCAAGGAACAAAATGTTGCAGTCATCATAACCTGGAATCTGCCTGTATTAAAATCAGATCAAACCTACCAGATCTGGCTAATTGATCCGCAGGGGAAACGCACAAGCGGTGGAATATTCAATGCGGAGCCTGGTCTACCTTATGCCTCTGCAACGGTGACTTCACCTGGAAGCCTGGTTAATTACAACGGGATAGGCGTCACCATCGAACCTGCTGGTGGAAGCCCCCAGCCCACAGGGCAAAGAATATTTAAAGTGGATTTCTAAAATCATCTTTGCTGAATTAACCAGAAGGGATTTTCTAATTCAAAATTAATATTTAATAAATCCAAAACAATTTTTACCAGCGTACTCTCTATTGAAGGCACAATAAACGCCTCAAAGGAGAGAAAAATGAAAAAAACATATTTTATTGGTACAACATTGGTTGTTTTAGTGTTATTGATAAGCGCATGCAGTCCGGTTGCTGTTCCGACAACCATGCCCTCAACTTATGCACCACCAGCAGTCATTCCAGTAACAGGTGCATCTGCTCCCGCTTCCATCATGTTGGGTAAAAATGATACTTTGGGTTCTTTCCTGGTGGATGATAAGAACATGACCTTGTATCTTTTCACCAAGGATACACCAAATACCTCAAATTGTTACGATAAGTGCGCAACAGCATGGCCTCCATTGCTTACCAAAGGTGCTCCTGTTGCAGGCACTGGCGTAGATGGCTCCAAAGTAGGTACCACAACGCGAAAAGATGGCAGCGAACAGGTTACTTATAATGGCTGGCCGCTTTACTACTATATCAAGGATGCAAAAGCAGGTGATGTAGTAGGTCAGAACGTAGGTGAGGTCTGGTTCGTCGTTGATCCAACGGGAGAAATGGTTAAGCCTGCTGCAGCACTACCAGATGGGCCATCCATCATGGTTGGAAAGAATGATGCACTCGGTTCTTTCCTGGTGGATGATAAAAATATGACCTTGTATCTCTACACCAAAGATACCCCTAACACATCGAATTGCTATGATAAATGTGCAACCGCTTGGCCTCCTCTGCTGACCACTGGTGCAGCAGTCGCCAAAGACGGAGTAGATGCTTCCAGACTTGGTACCACCAAGCGAACAGACGGTTCCATGCAGGTTACGTATAATGGCTGGCCTTTGTATTACTTTGCCAAAGATACCAAACCGGGTGATGTTACAGGTCAGAATGTAGGAGAGGTTTGGTTTGTAATTACCCCTGCAGGTGAGATGGTAGAACCTGTAGCAGCATTACCTGAAGGCGGCACTACCGTCATGGTTGGAAAGAATGATATGCTGGGTTCCTTCCTTGTGGATGCAAAGAATATGACTCTGTATCTGTACACCAAAGATACTCCGAATACATCCAATTGTTATGATAAATGTGCTACTGCCTGGCCTCCACTACTTACTACTGGATCTCCAATCCCCGGTACTGATGTCGATGATTCAAAACTTGGTACCACCAAACGGACAGATGGATCCATGCAGGTTACTTACAATGGTTGGCCCCTCTACTACTATGTAAAAGACACCAAAGCAGGTGATGTAACTGGTCAGAACGTGGGCAGCGTCTGGTTTGTGATCACTCCTGATGGGAAATATGGAGGAGGAGATTATTAATTGAGCAGACAATCTTCAATCTGAATCAACTGATTACCAGTTTGAATAAAATACACAAAATTTAATTAATGCTTCCTGAGATGCTCCAAGCTCCTATCTCAGGAAGCGAGTTATTTTCAAGCTAATTTTGTAAATTTTATCTACCTAATTTTCCAGGAAGTAAGCTAACAAGTTATTTGATCATTCAGTATGAGAGATATATATTCTTTACCTGATTGTTCTAACTTATTCGGTATCACAAATTGCGTTCAAACAATTACATATTACTCAAGTTAAGGAATTTGTAATTCCGATCCTATTATTACTCGATAAAATATACAATTATTGATGTTAATTCATCAAGTACAAATACTGGATAAAAAAAACCCGATCCATAAAGACCAGGTTTCAGCGGAGAGGGTGGGATTCGAACCCACGATACTTTTGGTATACCCGCTTTCCAAGCGAGCGCACTAGGCCAAACTATGCGACCTCTCCCCTATTGCGGTCAAAATTATACCACAGGAAGGATAAAATTCAATATTCAGGCAGCTAAATTTTGGTGAATGAAGCTACCCCAGTTCCACCTTGAAATGTTGAATTGCATCGATTGGAGTTGGATCGATCTCATATAACATTGCCAGATAGTAGGCCACATAATCGCCCATATGCAGTGTTGTCCACAATTGCTCCATGGGTGTATTACCTGCCGCTGTATATGAGTCTGTGTTTATACCATTGACCATATATGCATCCCGGGTAAGCTTTGCTCTCTTGCTATTCCTGGGGTGATCTGAACCACAATGTAAAAATAGCGCAAAATTCTTGACAAGTACTTCATCAGGATTTGTCGTGCCGGCCATGCTGTTGTGGTCCGCTTCAGGTAATGTATCAAAGGTAGCAATCGCCTTTGCCAGTTCATTGATCTGGCCTTTCCATCTTCGACCCAGTGGAGCAAGAAGACCTGAGCCAATTATTGTAATGTTTCGCCCGACAAATTGCCCGGCCAACCTTTTGGCGGGATTCTGATTCACAAGACTGGAAGGCTGATATTTTACTAGTTCTTTCCGCATCAAAGATACGGCATCCACTAAATCCTTTTCCGGATTGGGGATCAATCCGAGTTTGGAAAGAATGGATATAAGAAGGACAAAACCAAAACCAACGGCAGAACGGGGCTGCCCTGAATGGTTAAATATCCAAACAGGAAAACCGGCAGCTTTTGTAGCTGCGACCAATTTACCACCTGTGGTAACCGCCACGATCCTGCACCCTAACGATTTCGCAGATTCAAAAGTGGAAAGCGTCTCTTCCGTATTTCCTGAATGGGAACAGGCGATCACCAGTGTTTTTTCAGCAGAAACCCACGCTGGGATACCATAATCTCGGTGTGAAAGGATTGGCAAAGGGCAGCTTTTGGCTAAATAAGCTGCCAATAGATCTCCTGCAATAGCAGAACCACCCATACCGGATATAAGAATATTCTCAAAACCTGTCCAGTTGGGGAGGGTATTTATTTTTGCTATCTGAATTGCAGTCTCTATCTGGTCAGGAAGACCATCGATATCACCAATCATATTCATAGAATCAATTCGACGCATTTCCTTTAGATCATCCAGGTTCATAATTGCTCCGTATCACTTTCTATTTTCATAAATAATTGTGTAAACATCCTTACTGTTCCACCCGGAAAGGGCTGCCACCTCTTTGGCAAGTATTCGTGCCTGGAAAGGTTCTTCCATTCGCCGGCGGACTTCACCTTCTACTTCTTCCTGGGGCCAGAGATCTTGATCCGTATTGGTAACTCCCTCAACGATCAATGTGAATTCTCCTCTCGGCTCATGGGTAAGAAAGTATTCGTCAGCCCCTTCCAGATCCAAGCGGATAAATTCTTCAAACTTCTTGGTCATTTCCCGACAAAGTACAATTTTTCGATTACCCAGTGCTTGACGTAAATCCACTAAAGCATCCACCAGGCGATGTGGAGTCTCTAGCATCACCAATGTATAAGGGTGGGTTTCTATTTCGTGTAGTAACTTCAGTCTTTCCGTATGCTTGCGAGGCAGGTATCCAACATATAAAAATCGATCTGTAGGCAGACCGGAAGCCGTCAAGGCAGCAAGAGGTGCTGAAGGTCCCGGAATGGGAATGACACGAATTCCCCTGAGTACAGCTTCTTTAACGATCTCGTAACCGGGATCATTCAAGGCCGGTGTACCAGCATCAGACACAATCGCCAGATCGTGATCCACCATGTATTCAACCAGGGAGTTAGTTTTTGTCTCTTTGTTATACTCGTGGTAGCTGGTTAATTTCGTATGGATGTCAAAATGGGATAACAAATTCATCGTTTGGCGGGTATCTTCTGCCGCAATCAGATCCACTGATTTAAGGACTTCGATTGCCCTGAATGTTATGTCTTGCAAATTACCAATCGGAGTGGCTACCAGATAAAGTGACCCCATTAATTACTCCATGTCAATATTTCTAAATCCAGGTTCTGTCCGTCAGAACCAAGGATCTGAATCCATCCGTTATGGTTGGAATTATCTTTAAAGCAGTAATATTTAAATTTAGTATCATTATTAATCTGAAGGGTAACTTCAGTTTTTAACAAATTTACACAGGAATTATAATCTGGCAGACTCGTCAACGGGGAACTAAACCTTGTACTATTCAATGAAGTGATCTGACCATTTGAAAATTTTATATCCGAGTTTTGATCGTTTCCCAGGGTGATTCCAGTCAGAATTACTCCATTTCCATCACCAACTTGTAACGTTCCACTACTCAGAATTGCAGGAATTGGGGTAGCTGAAGGGGTGGGTGTGGATGTTGGTGTTACAACACTAGGAACGACAATTCTTACCCAGAAAGGCAAATTACCAGCTGGTCCGATACCAAATAGCTGTCCGCTGCTATTTTGCAATTTCCAATTGCTCTGATATGTACCCGGAATATTTGGAGCAGTCATTTCGACGGAAATGTCTACTGAACTTCCAGAGGAAACAGAGTGCTCCAGTGAATATGCTCTTTCACTGGAAAGCTGTTCACCCGAAAACCAAACTAGAGTATATCCTGTTGTCCAGCTACAATTGCCGGCATTAAGCAGGCGCCATATTTTTACAAAGGATTCCCCTGGGGGAATGATCGTATCATCGGGAATTGTCACATCGATCGGATTACCTGGTTGAACCCGGTCACAAACTGCTGTTGGGGCGGGGATGGATGGACGTGGTGTCTGTGAAACCTTAGTCGGTATTGCTGTAGCAGGACTTGGTGTTACAGATGTGGGGAATGGAGTTCCCAATGCCGCTCCAGTTTGGAGTGGCTGCATGGTAAGTATCTCGGCTTGAATAGTCTCATATGCCTGAGTTATATTAGGCGTGGCAGTAATTGGCCCACGTAAAGGAAAATTACATGCTGGTAAAAATCCGACCAATAATAAATAAATTAATGATTTCTTCATAGTTTATTCAATTCTACCGCAAAATTGCACTGGAATTGAACGATACTACTACATAAGTACACTAATGAGGATAATTAGGACTTGAAAAGATCGATATTTCAAGAATATCAACATTCCCATACCATCATAATGTAAAAGGGGTGATCAAATGAACTTCTGTCTGAGCTTGGCGCTGGCAAGATCCATCATTGCCACAATAATTACAATCGCCAGGATTACTGTTCCAGCCTTATGATATTGTAAACTACCAAAGAAGGTTGAAAGCATTAACCCAATTCCACCACCACCAGCAAAACCAATAATGGTGGCCATGCGGATATTTATATCCCATTGATAAATCAGGTAAGATAAAAATGGTGGAACAATTTGAGGAACAACTGCATACATGATCGATTGGATCTTGTTTGCACCAGTAGATGTAACCGCTTCAATAGTCCCAGTATCGATGTTTTCAATGGCTTCAGAGAAGAGTTTCCCCATTAATGCATATGTGGTGATGGAAAGAGCCAGCATACCAGCAAAAGGTCCAATACCGACCCAGAATACAAAAATTGCAACATAGAGTAGTGCCTCGATAGACCTGAGTACATTGAACACCGATCGGGTAAGGTAGAAAATCCAGGCTGAAAATACACTTTTACCCGTGAGGTTTTTAGCAGCGAGGAAGCTGAACGGAATTGCTAATAATCCTCCCAATGTTGTCGCCATAAAAGCTTGCATTGTGGTAATGATCAATTCCCTGACTACATTGTTTACTACTTTTATGCTCAGATCAATACTAATAAAATCCTTCAGTAATCTTCCAAAAGTTGGCCCTGGATCAAAGAGGTTTTTAAGATTGATCTTGGTGATTTCCCAACAATAAAGAAATACTACGACGCCGAGGAGGATATAGATTATGTTACGTACTTTTTTCCACGTTGGAATTTTATCAACTGCCTTTGGTTGGTCTTTAAGGATATTAAATCGCCACCGACTGCTAATATAATCTACAATAATGATCACTACTGCAACTGCCCATAACGCGGCTGCATATTGTTGATAACCACCCATTCGAATAGTTTCGAGAACAAAGAAGCCAATTCCACCACCAGCCACAAAACCGATAACCGTAGCTGAACGCATATTGATATCCCATCGCAGGAGCGTATAGGAGAGAAAAGACGGGATGACCTGGGGAACGACTGCAAAACGAATAACCTGGAAGAAATTTCCTCCAGATGCCTCGACTGCTTCAACCGGTCCTGGATCAATATGTTCGATTTCTTCAGACAAAAGTTTTGCCAAGGCAGCAATGGAGTGAATCGTAAGCGCAATTACTCCAGCAAAAGAGCCTAACCCCACCCAAACAATTATGATTAAACCCCAAACAACAGTATCTACAGCACGAACAATATTGAGTATTGTCCGAGAAATGTAGTAAATCACTCTACCACCCGGCACTCTCTCCATAATATTATGGGCAGCAAAGAAGCTGATAGGAAATGCCAGGAGCGTAGAAAATAGTGTAGCCATTAATCCAATAGCGATTGTCTCTATCAGTTTTCCGGTTTCAAATCCGGGTATGCGTTGGTTTTTTGTCGCTTTCCCAAACAGAACGGACCATGATGATGCTGTGACCGTTCCTTCTTGTCCAAAGATCTGGCCCACATTAGAGCTTACATAGACATTTGGGGCTTCCTTGCCAGAAATTTTTGCTGATGTGTAATTCCATAAACATTTCCATCCACATACGACTACTTTGTCGCCTTCAGTGGTCGAAAAAAAATCTGGATTTACAAGCTTTGTCATAACGACTTTTGCATCATTGAACCGGGTAACGAGACGATCAAGTTTCACCCCGGTAACAGACCAACCAATTATATAAAGAATGGTTGCAGTAGCCAAAAAGGCAATTAATACCGATGATCTTTTATTTTTCGAGAATAAAAATGCATCAAATATGTTCCAAATATAAAATGAAAATAATGGGATAAGTAACCAATTGAAGGAAATTCCTTCACTGATTTGGATTTTCCCGATCTCGTAATTTACATACGCCCAGTTTACTAAAAAGCCAAGGACCAAGGAAAAAATAAGAATAATCGTTCCCCGCCAGGTCCTTTTTTGGATGATCTGACTGGACCCTGGAACTATAATGGAAAGATACGGAGCAAGGGTCTTAACAAAATTCGATTTAGGTTTCAGTGAAGATTTCGGAATTCATTATTCTTATCTCATTTCATTAAATTTTTGAGATATCAAATTACTTCAATTCTTTCTGCATCTTTTCCATATATCTGCTTAAACTGGACATCATCAATTTCTTTTGGTAATCCCTCAAATACTAAATAACCATCTTTTAAAGCTATAGCTCTGGTTGCATAGCGATGGACTAGATCAAGGAAGTGCAGGCTGCAAATGACAGTCATCCCGTATTCCTTGTTCAACTTTTCAAGGTATTTAAGAATTGAATGTGCCAGGACTGGATCCAGAGATGCAACCGGTTCATCCGCTAGAATAAGTTTCGGCTCCTGCATTAATGCTCGTGCAATTCCGACACGCTGCTGCTGTCCACCGGACAGTGAATCGGCACGAACATCAATTTTTTCTTCCAGCCCAACCATCTCCAAGTTCTTTCTAACTCTTTCGTGATCTTCTTTTGAAAAGACGTGAAATAAACTTGGAAAGGTTGAAACATACCCAAGTCTTCCTGTCAGAACATTGGTTTTGACTGAGGATCTTTTGACCAGGTTAAATTGTTGGAATATCATACCGATTTGCCGCCGTATATTGCGGATCTCGTTTCCAGTAGCAGCTGTGATATCAATATCATTCCAGGTAATCTTCCCTGATGTGGGTTCGATCAACCGGTTAATGCATCGAAGCAAGGTGGATTTTCCTGAACCACTTAAGCCAATTACAGCCAGGAATTCACCCTCTTGAACTTCAAAGCTTACACCATTTAATGCTTGTGTCCCATTTGGATAAGTTTTACAAAGATTTTCAATTTTTAACATATGGGTTCCCAACCATGGAATAAGATTAGGTCTATATTATATACAATAAACCGAATAATTCCAATTAAACAAAAAACTGGCAGGTCTTTCGACCTGCCAGTCTCTATTACATTACTTTACCAATGAAGCAGGATCGACTCCAGCGGCCTTCATAGTTGCAGCAAATGCATCATAGAAATCAGGTTTAATTTCTACCAGACCGTTGATATTATATAGATCCTTCAACAGTTGTTTTCCAGCTTCGTCCTGAGCGAGTTTCAAGAAAGCATCGACAATAGTCTTTCTCAGAGTGGGATCAAAGTTCGGTACAAATTGAATACCATCATTGGGGATCGGGTCAGTATCATAGAATACAACTACCTTTTCCATGATATCAGGATAGGTCGCAGCGAGGTCGGCGGAAGCATCGGTGCGGATATCGATATAGGTTACCCCGGCGTCACAGTCGCCTTTATAAACTGCAATACCAACGTTAGGATGAGAACCGGCGTTCGTGGCTGTAACATCCCCAGCTTCAGCATCGATCCCATTGGCTTTGAGGATAATATTAGGAACAATATAACCAGAAGTGGAGTTAGGATCAACAAAGCAGAAAGATCTTGCCTTTCAAATCAGCCAGTTTGGTAATTCCTGAGTCCGCCTGGGTAATAAATTGACCACGATAATATGGCTGCATGGTTCCAGCGAGATCCTTGTCAGGGCTCAATTCGTTTACCGCAAGTTTGCGGACGGATGCAAGTGCCGGGTCAATACCATACTTGGCATCAGCAAGTAGAACAGAGAAGGTATTCAAGAAACCGATCTGTGCCTTCTGAGCACCCAAAGCTTCAATTGACGCAGCGAAACTGGTTCCCACTTCGATCTGGAAGCTTAATCCAGTTTCTTTGTTTAGCCAATCAGCAATACCTTGACCGGCAAGAGTGATCTTGCCAGCTTCGCCGGATGGGACGAATGTGATCACGCAGGGTTTATCTGCTGTGCCACAAGAAACATAAGGGATGGCTGTTGGTTCTGGTACTGCAGTTGGTGGAACTGCAGTTGGTGGAACTGCGGTTGGTGCTGCAGGAGCAACCGGTGGTTCAGGAGCTGCAGTAGGAGCTGGTGTACAGGCAGATAATGCCATAACAGCAACCATAATAACAGCCATTACGATATACAACTTTGATCTCATCATAACCTCCTTAAGGTTGAAAAGAGAAATTGAAATAATACCTGATCTGATATTATCTCCTTCAATATTCTACACTTACAAAAAAACGAACGCAAGCCGAATCTGTTTATTGGTCAATATTTTAAGAATCTTGTAGTGTTATTATGGATATTTTGCCAGATGCCTGACTTATTAAGGCATTTCTATTAGATTTCTAACAATAATAAAATATGCGGGTGATATACTTATGAAATTCGGAGGACTAAAATGTCTAAAAAAGATAAGAAAAAAATGAAAGAAGAAGCATTCAATTACGAGGATGAGGAATGCGATTGTGGTTCTGAGGCATGCTCTTGTGGTTGTCATGGACACCACCATGGTGGTGATTGCGATTGTGGCGAAGAAGGTTTTGAACGCCAGTTCTATACCCGCGAAGAGAAAATTGAGATGTTAGAAGAATACCTCACAGATCTCAAAGCTGAGCAAAAAGGTGTAGAAGAAGCATTGGAAGAATTACGGAAACCAAAGTAAAAGGTATTACAGGAGCATGACCTTTGCCTGGATATTCTCATAGACTCTCCAGGCGAAGGATTCCAATTGATGGGTGTGGATCGTGTGGAGATTTTGTGCAAGCTGCCCCAGGATTAAAATATAGAACACCATCAATCCAGCGGACAAAAGCTGAATGTGTATGCCCAAATAACCTGACTCTTGCTTCCGGGAAAAGCGAATCGAGCAATCGACGGTATCTATTAAAACGGAAGCCTGCTGTCAGGTAAATGATTTTTCCTAGTAGATACTCTGGCAGTAGACCGTGACCGTGTGTAAGACCGATCTTAATACCTTCGATATTCAACTCAGTAGCAAAAGGCATTTTGGTCCATAGGGCAAAATCGCGGTTTCCTCTGACCACAAAAACTTTAGCAAGTTGATTTAGGTCAGAAATAATTCTGAGATCTGTGATATCACCAAGGTGAAGGATAATTTGTACTTTTTCGCGGCGAAAGATTTGACTAATGTTTGGATTCAATTGGTTCGACTTCCCCGAAATATGAGTGTCTGAGATCACTCCAATAGCACAAGGCAATTTCAAACGAATTGTTTCAGTGTGGACTAAACTCATGATATCAAGTATAACGGAATAATCTCGTTTACTGGATCATAAGAATTCCACCTCAAACCTGATATAGCCACCATATTGATGTTGACAATTTCGAATGGGATGCTTTATAATAGACAACACCGTGCCCTGGCTGGTTTGCTAGGGTACATATATGTATCCCCAACTTCCCCATAAACGGGCGAGAATCGCGTGGATTATGGCGAAGTGAAGATTGGAGAAAATGGAATGAAGTACGCTATCGTTGAAAGTGGCGGCAAACAATTTAAAGCCGTCGAGGGCAGCATGATCGAAGTTGATCTTCTGCCAGTCGAAGAAGGAACGAAATTAGTTCTTGAAAACGTTTTAATGTTGGTGGATGAAGATAAGATCTCTGTTGGAACCCCATATTTAAAAAATGTATCCATAAAAGCAAATGTGGCAGAACATTTTAAAGGTCCTAAAGTGGTCATATTTAAATACCGCCCTAAAAAACGCATTCGCGTGAAAACCGGGCATCGCCAAAAATATACACGTTTACTGATCGAATCAATTTCTGTGGAGTAAGACAAATGGCACATAAAAAAGGTGGCGGTTCATCCCGCAACGGTCGAGATAGTAATGCTCAAAGACTGGGCGTAAAAAAATATGCCGGTGAAATTGTTCTTTCCGGAAATATTATTGTTCGCCAGCGTGGTACTCATATCAAACCGGGATTAAATATTGGTGTGGGCAAAGATGATACTCTATTCGCAACAGCTCCCGGAATTGTTGAATTCCAGACTTTACCTGATGGAAGAAAACGCGTAAGCATTGTTACACAGCCGCAGGACTAGCTTCCTGATTTCCCTGCGGGGAGAGGATTGAAAGACAGAAATGAAAAAAGACATCCATCCAAACTATTTTCCAGATGCCCAGGTTATTTGTGCTTGTGGCAATACATGGACAACCGGTTCTACAAAAAAGATTATTCACACGGAAGTTTGTTCCAAATGTCACCCATTCTTTACCGGTCAACAACAACGTTTGATCGATATAGAGGGACAGGTGGATCGCTTCTATAAGAAATTACAGGCACGCCAAAGTTTCGCCGATCAGAAGACTTCACGCGAAAGCGAACGTACATCTCCAGAAAGACCAATCGTCGAACTTGAGTTAACCGCTCGCGCAATTGCTGCACTTGAAAAAGCTGAGATCACAAACTTTGGGCAGTTTATTGCCAAGTTGGGTGAAGGTGAAGCTGCAGTTTTGGCAATCGAAGGATTTGGACGAAAATCACTGATCGATTCAAAGAAAAAACTCCGATCAATGGGTTATGAAGTTCCGGCAGCGGCTGAAGAGATCGCTATCTGATATTGTTGTAACCATTAAATTCATGTACACTTAACAGGCAGATGCATTAGCATCTGCCTGTTGTAATATTTTATTAAAAGGTGAGGTTATGATCCATCATACCGGAATAGTGGAAGTAATTTGTGGTTCTATGTTCAGTGGAAAAACGGACGAATTAATACGTCGTCTACGCAGGGCTACAATTGCCAGGCAGAAAGTTCAGGTATTCAAACCAGCAATAGATAACCGTTATGCTGTTGAAAAGGTAAAATCTCATGCGGGCTCTGAATATGATGCTGTTCCGGTTAATAAAGTCAGAGAAATTCTAAACCACCTTAAAGCAGATACGACTGTAGTAGCAATAGACGAAGCCCAGTTTTTCGACCCTGAGATAGTAAATCTTGTCAGAGAACTTGCAGATAGGGATCTCCGGGTTATTGTAGCAGGTTTGGATTCAGATTTTCGTGGTGAACCATTTGGATCAATGCCGGTTTTGATGGCAAGCGCAGAAAAGGTGGATAAATTACAGGCGATCTGCATGACTTGCGGCGAACCAGCCTCCCGAACCCAGAGATTGGTAAATGGTAAACCTGCAAATTATTATGATCCGGTTGTCATTGTTGGTGCTTCTGAACTTTATGAAGCCAGATGTCGTAAACATCATGAAGTCCCTGGTCGTTAATTAAATCTAGGTGAAAAATGCAGGATTATAAAGCATTCCTTGCTGAAATACTCGTTACGAGTGAGCAGCTCCAAAACCGGATCGCGGAACTTGGACAGGAAATTACCCGCGATTATAAAGGAGAAGAGGTTCTGCTGATCTGTATTCTCCGTGGTGGAGTACTTTTCTTGACTGACCTGATGCGCCAAATTGATCTGCACCTGTCAGTGGATTTCATGGCGGTATCTTCTTATGGAACCGGGGCAAGAGAATCCTCAGGAAATGTTCGAATTACATTCGACTTGAATACCAGTCTTGAGGGAAAGAACGTAATCCTCGTTGAGGATATTGTGGATAGCGGCCGTACGATCGCATCTGTGTTGGAGATCCTTACAACCCGCCATCCTAAAAGTCTCGTTGTTTGTACGTTGTTGGATAAAGCAGAGCGGCGTGAAGAAGAAGTTCCTCTCAAATACACCGGTTTCGTTATTCCTAATAAATTCGTATTCGGATACGGATTGGATATTGATGAATATTATAGAAACTTACCTTTTATTGGTGTAGTGGATCTGGAAAAATACCGACCGGAAGATTAATTACGAGATAATGATCAATCCCCTGGATTCGTTCAACCCCTTCTCAGGCAGGTGGATTGCCAGAATTGGACCTAGCATCATCTGTCAGGGTGGTTCCCCTGAACAGGTTTCCCGGGCCGCAAAATCTATTCGCGGAAAAGAACGCTTTATTATTGCCTATATACCTTTAACGAAAACTATGACTTTCCAGCCACTTTTTTATAAAATCCAGGAAATTCTCGCAGCAGAGACAGGGGTGTACCTTGTTGGCGGAGCTGTCCGAAATGCGTTATTAAACCAGCAGGCAAATGACCTGGATTTTGCAGTTGCCTCCAATGTTGAAAAGTTAGCCCGAAAAGTCAGCCATGAATTACATACAGATTTCTATCCCCTTGATGCAGATAGAGAAGCATACAGACTAATTTTTACAAACCAGGGTGAAGACATTCAATATTTGGATTTTTCCAGGATCCGCGGCAACACGATCGATTCCGATTTATTGGGAAGAGATTTTACGATCAATGCCATGGCTGTCAATATAAATGATCCACAAAAATTAATAGATCCCCTGGGTGGAGCACAAGACTTGCGGGATAAAATTATTAAGGCATGTTGTCCAAGTTCAATAACTGATGACCCGATTCGGGTATTGAGAGCTATCCGTTTTGCTGCAGAAGGCAATTATAAGATTGCTGAAGAAACCAGAAAGTTATTAAAAATTGGGGTACCACTACTCGAATTCTCATCTGCTGAAAGAAAAAGGGATGAGTTATTCAAGATTGCTGCTCTCGACAAAATACCGATTGCATTCCGGGCGCTTGACTGGTTGGGTGTATTTCCAATTCTCTTCCCGAGGAATGGCCCCATAATAAACGATGATTTAAAACAACCTGGTGATATTTATCAAACTAAAACGGATTTCTCGAGTTCAGGGGAAATTGTTCAATTAATAAATACGATCACCCGAAAAATTGGCAATACTGATAATGGATCGTTACTCTATGGCATGGCTGGTTCGGTTCTGGATCAATATCGCCTGGAACTTGAAACTTACTTGGTTCAAAAGTTCACACCCGATAGAAATATAAACCAATTATTGCATGTCGGTAATTTACTGTTTTTAATCCAAAAATCTTCCACAGGTCTGAAAGAATTGGTTTTAAGAAATATCAAGGATATGAATTTAAGCCGTGAGGAAACCCATTTTATAACTATTCTCACATCCTTCTACAGTTCGCTGGAGAAAATAATTAATGGTGATGATCCGATTACCAGGAGGGATGCGTACTTATTTTTTAAGGCAAGTGGATCGGCAGGTATAGCAGCCACATTACTTTATTTAGGAAATTATTTGGCTTCTCACAAACTGGATCTTAGTCCTAAAAAATGGAAGTTGATTCTCGAAAAAATAGAATTTTTGTGGGAAGCATGGTGGAATAAGAAATCTGAAATCGTTGAACCCATACCACTACTTAATGGGGATGAGATTGCCGCAGAATTTCAATTAGCCCCAGGTGAAATAATTGGAAAATGCTTGGATTTATTAAAAGAAGAGCAGGCTGCTGGCTCGATTAAATCTCGAAACGATGCAATAGTAAAAATTGGGGAAATGATTAAGAAAATAGGTTAAGGATATAAAACATCCAGGAAAGGTTCATAGAAACAGCGACAACCATCATTATGCGAACACCCTGAATGGGGCAACCGGGGGACGGCATTTTTTGGATAAGTACCCTGGTGGGAATGGCATTCCGGGCATGCATCCTGATAGACACTGATACGAACTAATTCGACTCTTGGGTTATTCTGGAATTCTTTAATCGCTATTGCGGTTGATGAAAATTCACGCAGGTCACTCTGACAGCCGGTACAGAAAATTGCATTATCTGATGATTGTGTGTAACATCGCGAACAGGTCTGCACTATGTTTTCCTTATAGGTGTAATTTCAAAGTCCTTGAGACAATGAACCATTCATAATGGGTGCATTAGCACGGCGAACCAGATTATTAAGATGTGCAATCAGGATACTACTGGCAACTGGTTTGATTAAATAATCATCAGCGCCCGCATCCAATGCTTTCGAAACCATTCCAGGCATATCTAATGCTGAAAGGATCAAAATAGGCACAGAACTAAATGGGCGAATGGCATTACATACTTGATAACCATCCATCTCAGGCATCATCAAATCAAGGATAATGACATCAGGGGATTCGTTTTTTGCTAATAATACACCTTCAGAACCAGAATTAGCGGTAATCACCTGCTGAGTAGCGGGTCGAAGAAGTAAAGCTAATAGTTCTGTCATTGCAGGGTCATCATCAATGACCAAAACCTTCATACTACCTCCGGGAATAAATTTGTCTCCTTAATTATTACCCATACTGATGACTAGGGAGTTTACATTTACTTAACAAATCATACACTAAATTATCACATAAATGAAGTAGTTGTTCATACAAAATAATTAACAAATCGGAATTCTTTCATTTCCTCATAATTGTATAGTCATTTTATGGTAAAATCCAAATTTAGTTTAAAAATTTTTTAATTATCCTGAATGAACAGGTTAATTCCATATCTTTAAATCATTGGGAGGTTGTATGGCTAAAAAGTGGGTTTATTTATTCAATGAAGTAGAACAAGCTGAAAAATATGTAAAAGGCGATTGGGATAAAGTACGAGGATTAATGGGCGGTAAAGGTGCCAACCTGGCAGAAATGACTCGCATACATTTACCTGTGCCTCCATTTTTCACGATCACCACAGAAGCTTGTAATGCATACCAGGCTGAAGGAAAGTTCCCGGCTGGCATGTGGAATCAGGTGATGCAATCCTTGAAAAAGGTAGAGGTTGCTTCTGGCAAGAAATTTGGTAATCCTGCCAATCCTTTGTTGGTTTCATGTCGTTCTGGGGCAAAGTTCTCCATGCCGGGGATGATGGATACCGTATTAAATATAGGTTTAAACGACAAAACCGCAAAAGGCATGGTCAAGTTGACCGGAAACGAACGCTTTGTCTACGATTCATATCGTCGATTGATCCAGATGTTCGGTTCTGTTGTCCTTGGGATGCCAGATGAGGCATTTGAAGATGTTTTGGAAGCTTACAAACACCAAAAAGGTGCAAAAAACGACACTGACCTGACGGCTGCTGATCTAAAAATTCTCACTGAGAAATTTAAAGAAGTAACTATAACCAATGGTTTTGCTTTCCCACAGGATCCTGTAAAACAACTGGAACTGGCAACTGAAGCTGTTTTTAAGAGCTGGAATGGCAAGCGGGCAGTTGATTACCGCCGTGCTACTAATATACCGGATGATCTGGGCACTGCAGTCAATATTGTAACCATGGTATTTGGTAATATGGGTTGGGAATCTGGAACCGGTGTTGCCTTTACCCGTGACCCGCAAACTGGTGACGATGTCATGTTTGGGGATTACCTGTTGAACGCACAGGGCGAAGATGTTGTTGCTGGTATTCGTAATACCGAAAAAATCGTTAATCTCAAAAAAGATCTTCCCGATGCCTACAAACAGTTCATGGATATCACCGATATGCTTGAAAAGCATTACAAGGATATGCAGGACGTTGAATTTACGATTGAGAATAAAAAACTGTGGATGCTTCAGACCCGTAATGGTAAGCGTACTGCAAAAGCCGCAGTGAAGATGGCTGTGGATATGGTGAATGAAGGATTGATCACCAAGGAAGAAGCAGTAAACCGTGTTACACCTGAAAACGTCGATACTCTTTTACACCCGCAGTTCGATCCTAAGGCGATCAAGGTTGCCAAGACCGACGGACATTATTATGCGTCAGGAGTTAATGCTTCTCCTGGAGCTGCAGTCGGTCAAATTTATTTCACGGCTGATACGGCTGAACGTATGGCAAAAGAGAATAAACAGGATGTTATCATGGTCCGTCCTTTCACCAAACCGGATGATGTACATGGCATGCTGGCTTCAAAAGGTATTCTTACCAGTGAAGGTGGAGCTACTTCTCATGCTGCAGTTGTTGCCCGCCAGTTTGGAGTTCCTTGTATCGTTGGTGCTTCCTCAGTCAAGATCGATATGGACAAACACTTGATGGTTGCAAACGACGTTACAGTCAAAGAAGGTGAATGGATCTCAGTCGATGGAACCACCGGTGAAGTATTTCTGGGAAAAGTTCCAGTAGTAGCACCTTCCCTCGATGAACAGAAAGATTTACTTACCCTCCTCAAATGGGCAGATGATATATGTGCCAAAGAAGGGATGCGGAAAGGTCCCAAGGGTTCACCAACACGCGGTCTTCAGGTGTGGGCGAATGCTGATTACCCGAAAGATGCCCAACGCGCCCGTTCTTATGGGGCGGTAGGTATTGGCTTGTGCCGCACAGAGCACATGTTCTTTGAAACCGAACGGTTACCTATCGTTCAGCGTATGATCCTGGCTGAAACCAGTGAAGCCCGTACCGAAGCATTGAACGAATTGCTTCCATCACAACGTGCTGATTTCGAAGGTTTATTCCGCGCTATGATCGATAATGACAAGGATAAAAACGGTTATCCTGTCATCATTCGTCTCATTGACCCACCATTGCATGAGTTCCTGCCCGGTGGTGAAGAATTGGCCGAGAAGATCGTCGCGAAACGGATCGAAAATCTCTCCCAGTATGCAGTTGGAAAAGGCGATACCAAGGAAATTGCCGATCTGGAGAAACTTTTCACCGCAGTTGAAACCATGCACGAAAGCAACCCGATGATGGGTTTACGCGGTGTACGGTTAAGCATTGTTATGCCCGAGATCGTTGAAATGCAGGTGCGTGCCATCTTTGAAGCTGCTGCGAATGCTGCCATTGATGGTTTCAAACCAAAACCGGAAGTCATGATCCCATTAACCGGACATGTCAATGAATTGAAGTGGATCCAGCCCCGTTTGGAGCGCATAGCCAAACAGGTAATGGCTGAGAAAAAGGTGACTTTCTCCTATAAATTCGGTACCATGATCGAGATCCCGCGTGCCGCAGTGACAGCCGCAGAAATTGCCGGTTATGCCGAGTTCTTCTCCTTCGGTACCAATGACTTGACCCAGATGACCTTTGGTTACAGCCGTGACGATGCCGAAAGAAACTTCCTGATCACCTATGTCGAACAGGGTATTCTCCCCAAGAATCCGTTCCAGCAGTTGGATCGGGATGGCGTTGGCCGTTTGATGAAGATGGCTGTGGATGATGGCCGTTCGACCCGCCCGGACCTCGAAGTGGGTATCTGTGGTGAACATGGTGGCGATCCCTCCTCCATTGAATTCTGCCATATGATCGGCAACAACTATGTCAGCTGCTCACCATTCCGCATTCCGATTGCGCGTCTTGCCGCAGCACAGGCAGCAATAAAATATAGCAAATAAGTGAGACTTCAAACAAGGAAGTAATTTCCTTGTTGAACAATAGTAATTGGGATGTCGGAGTTTTCCGGCATCCCTTTTTGATTATTGCTTGATATATAATGGAATTATCAGTAGGTGAAGATTTGGTAGAGATGGAGGACTGAATGCTCAAAGATTTATGGGTCATCATTGTAGGATTAATTGGTGGGGTATCGGTTGGGATTCAATCTCCCATTGCGGGAGCGATGGGACAAAAAGTAGGGGGAACGGCCAGCAGTTTTATCATCCATTTAAGTGGAATGATCCTTTCCGGCGTATTATTGGTTCTTCTTGGAGGAGAAAAGATCCGGAATTGGAACACTCTGCCATGGTATATGCTCGGAGCGGGAGTATTCGGAGTCATCCTTTACCAGACAATTAATATTACCCTCCCCAAACTCGGTTCAACTATGATGGTCACACTGATCATAACCGGCCAATTGGTAATGGGTGTGATCATTGATCATTTCGGATGGTTGGGTGTACCGGTTCATCCGGTAACACTTTCCCGGATCATTGGTGTTCTGGCTTTACTGGGTGGTGGGTATATGATCGCCCGTGGGTAGAAGGTAAATTGATCAAAATATCCAAAGCCTGATTTTCCCTATTGACAATAAATATTTACTATTTATAATAATCAAAACAATAAAAGCTTTGAAGAGGACGAGTACATCGCTAAACGGCGGTACAGGGAGCAGCGAAAATTGAGAAGCTGCCCGCACGCGGAGATCGAATGGACCTTGGAGCTGCAGGGCGAACGATAATTATCCATTAACCTGAGCCGGAAATACCACCGTTATCTGGGTAAAAGGTATAAGCAGAATATCGCCGTACCTGAAATGAGTGAGGCTGGCTTTCATCCTATCCGTCGCATCAGGCGGATTTTTGTTTTCTCAGCCTAACCGGGGTGGTACCACGGATGCCTGGCGCGTTCGTCCCCATATCTGGAGACGCGCCGTTCATTATTATCATATTTGGAGGCATCTATGAACACACCAACCCGTTTTACCCTATCTGAATCTGATCTCCCAAAACGCTGGTACAACATTGCAGCAGATTCTCCTGTTCCAGCAACTCCGGTCCTTCACCCCGGTACACTCGAACCGGTAACACCGGAATTTTTGTCAGTAATATTCCCCATGCCGCTCATTGAGCAGGAAATCTCGCAGGATCGGTATGTGGATATACCGGAGGAAGTTCGTGAGATCTACAAACTTTGGCGGCCAACTCCACTATTACGAGCCGTTCGACTGGAGAAAGCGCTCGGCACTCCTGCCCATATCTATTACAAAATGGAAGGTGTTTCGCCTTCCGGATCACATAAATCCAATAGCGCAGTAGCACAAACTTATTACAATAAGATCTCTGGGACCCATGCCATGACAACAGAAACCGGTGCTGGTCAATGGGGTACAGCCCTTTCTATGGCATGCGCTATGTTTGGTCTTGGTTTGGAAGTTTATATGGTACGTGTTTCATATGATCAAAAACCTTACCGGCGTATGGTAATGGAAACCTATGGTGCCCAGGTATTTTCCAGTCCTACAGATCGAACAGCGAGCGGCCAGAAAGTATTGGCAGAAAATGCAAATCACCCGGGAACTTTGGGAATAGCCATATCAGAAGCAGTTGAAGTTGCAGTAAATTCAAATGGCACAAAGAAATATGGTTTGGGATCAGTCCTTAATCATGTTCTTTTGCACCAGACCGTGATTGGTGAAGAAGCATTAAAGCAGATGGATATGGCTGGAGAGTACCCGGATGTGGTGATCGGATGTGTCGGTGGTGGATCGAATTTTTCTGGTATCGCATTCCCATTCATCCGTCAGAATCTAAAGGATGGTCAACGAACACGGCTACTGGCTGTGGAGCCGACTGCTGCCCCTTCACTGACAGCCGGTGTCTATGATTTTGATTATGGTGATATGGCAAAGATGGCTCCTGTTGTAAAAATGTATACTCTTGGTCATGATTTTGTGCCTGCCTCGATCCATGCTGGTGGATTGCGTTATCACGGAATGGCTCCCCAATTATCTGCTCTATTTGATGCAGGTATGATCGAAGCGATTGCTGTACCACAGCTCGCCACTTTTGAAGCAGCTTTGTTGTTTGCTCGAACAGAGGGATTGGTTCCAGCACCGGAATCAGCCCATGCCATTCGCGGGGCAATTATTGAGGCCATGGATGCTAAAGCGAAAGGTGAGAAGCGTGTCATCCTGTTCAACCTTTCCGGTCATGGTAATTTTGATTTGAGCTCGTATGATGCATATTTGCAGGGAAGATTGGATGATACCCAGTCAATTTTTGATACACACGAGATACGAAGCCACTTGCCGCAAATACCAGTTCCAGCCTGAGTTCATTGAGTGTAGCTGAAAGAATACCTCCCCGGAAGATTTCTTAAGGTGAGGTATTCTTCGTTTGGAAAAGGAAAATTTATAATTATAGGTTAATGAACAACCTATGTATAATCATCATATAAGATGAAGTTGAATATCGATCTTCTTGGGTGATACAATTTCTCAAGGAATTATCACTAGATTGAAGGATGTATTGTGGAAAAACAAGAGTATATAAAACTTTACCATGAGATGGTGGTTATCCGCCGGCTTGAAGAAAAAGCAGCAGAACTTTACCAGCAGGGAAAAATTGGCGGTTTTTTACACCTTTATATTGGGCAGGAAGCAGTCAGTACGGGAATCATCTCAGCCAGGATTCCTGAAGACCGTGTTATTACAGCATATCGGGATCATGGTATTGCCATTAACTGCGGTCTTTCTGCCAATGAGGTAATGGCTGAACTTTTAGGCAAAGAAACGGGTTGTTCCAAAGGGCGGGGCGGGTCGATGCATATGGCAGATGTAAGTAAGAATTTCTACGGTGGACATGCCATTGTAGGCTCTCACCTTCCCCTTGCTTCAGGTCTGGCCCTTGGTGATAAATATCAGCACAATAAAGCTGCCACGATCTGCTTTTTCGGCGATGGAGCTTCAAATATCGGATTCTTCCATGAGGCACTAAATCTCTCCAAAGTCTGGGACCTTCCAGTCCTTTGGGTTTGTGAGAATAACCAATATGGTATGGGCACATCTGTTGACCGTGCTTCCGCTGTATCAAATATCAGCCTAAAAGCCAAGGGGTATGGCATACCTGCCTCCCAGGTGGATGGAATGGATATCCTGGCTGTTCGCAAGGCAGCAGAAAAAATCCTTCCACAGGTACGCGAAGGTAAAGGACCATATTTCCTGGAAGTGTTAACCTACCGATTCCGAGGTCACTCCATGGGTGATCCTGAGCGTTACCGCCACCAGGACGAAGTCCATCGCTGGCAGGAAAACGACCCGATAGGTATTTATCAGAAATTTCTTGAAAAGAATAATATCGTATCGGTAGAAGAACTCGCAGAACAGCATAAACTGGCATTTTCAGAGGTGGATAATGCGATTGAGTTTGCTGAAGCCAGTCCTTTTCCAGCGACAGAAGATCTATTTAAGAATATATATTATGAAGAAACGAGGGCTTAAGATATGGCCAGGATAACCATGCGTGAAGCGATATCGCAAGCCTTATGGGAAGAGATGGAACGGGATCCAAAGGTCTTTATTATGGGGGAAGAGGTGGGGGTGTGGGGTGGAACTTATGCGGTTACCAAAGGATTTTATGATCACTTTGGCGCTGATCGGGTAAAAGACACACCCATTTCAGAAAGTGCCATCATCGGTGGAGCAATAGGAGCAGCATTGACTGGTCTGCGTCCGGTTGCAGAGTTAATGACCATCAATTTCGCATTTGCAGCAATGGATCATATTGTAAATGAAGCTGCCAAACTTCATTATATGTTCGGAGGGCAAATGGTCCTTCCCATGGTGATCCGGACTGTAAGTGGCGGTGGCAGGCAGCTAGGGGCAACTCATTCGCAGACACCTGATGCGATCTTCGCACACTTTCCCGGTCTTACAGTAGTGGCTCCCGGGACACCAGCAGATGCCAAAGGATTGCTGAAATCAGCCATCAGGTCCAATAACCCCATCCTTTTCATTGAACATGCCACTCTTTATCAGTCAAAAGGTGAAGTCCCCGATGGCGATTACACAGTTCCCATCGGCAAGTCGAAAGTGCAGCGTGAGGGGAAGGATGTTACCATCATCACATACAGCAAGATGTTGGAAGTATCGCTAAAAGCTGCTGACGAGCTGGCCAAGGAAGGGATCGAAGCTGAGGTGGTGGATCTACGAAGCCTGCGTCCATTGGATATGGAACCCGTTATTACATCTTTCAAGAAGACCAACCGGGCAGTTGTGGCAGAAGAAGGTTGGAAGTCCTTTGGCGTTGGAGCAGAAGTTGCGGCAAGGATATATGAGCAGGCCTTTGATTATATTGATGCACCCATTAAGAGGGTTGCCCAGGCAGAAGTACCACTTCCTTACAGCAAAGCATTGGAACAATCAGCTTTGCCCCAGGTTGCGGATGTCGTTCGGGCGGTAAAGGAGGTATTGTAATGGCTGACACTGTATCCATGCCTAAACTTGGTTTTGATATGGCAGAGGGAAACCTCGTGCGCTGGTTGAAAAAAGTGAATGACCCGGTCGAAAAAGGTCAGGTTCTGGCGGAGATTGAGACTGATAAAGCGACAGTTGAAGTCGAGTCACCTTATAGTGGTGTAGTCCTGCAATTGGTTGTGGAGGAAGGTACCAGCGTTCCAATCGGTTCGCCAATTGCCATAATCGGCGCCGCTGGTGAAAAGGTAGAGAGTCCAATAAAAATAATTGCCAAAGTAGCTGATGAAATTCCTGAAGTAAAAGTCAAAGTCGCTGAAGAAACTCCAGAAGTAAAAGCTGAAAAAGAGACAACGGTTCCATCATCAACCTCAATGCCATCATCAGCAGGAACCGTCGCAGCTTCCCCGCTTGCCCGTCATTTAGCCAAAGAACAGAACATCGATCTTTCTAGTGTGATCGGTACCGGACCCTCCGGGAGAATTGTTCGGAAAGATGTTGAACTTGCAATAAAATCAACATCACAAGATCAAGGTAAGAATGTTTCATCATTTTCAATCAATAAAACCGCCTGGTCAGGATCGATTCCTGAGGATAAGCGTATACCAATCAGCAAACTTCGTTCTGCCATTGGAAGGCGAATGCTGGATTCAAAACAAACCGTGCCACATTTCTACCTGACCACAGATATTGATGTCGACAGGATGCTCGATCTTCGCAGCCAGCTGAATTCAATATTACCAGATGAACAGAAGATCTCAGTGAATGATTTCATCATCAAGGCAGTTGGTTTGGCTCTCCGTCAGTATCCAAATTTAAATTCATCCATAACCGGTAATGAGATCATCCAACATGGGCATATTCACATTGGTGTAGCTGTATCTGTGGATGGCGGTTTATTGACAATCGTGGTCAGGGATGCTGATATAAAAGACTTGCGAGAGATCAATAGTGAAGTAAAAGAAATGGCTAACCGGGTAAGAAGCGGCAAGGTAAAAACTGAGGATATAGAAGGGTCAACCTTCTCAATTTCCAACCTGGGCATGTTTGATGTTGAAAATTTTGCTGCAATTATTAACCCGCCCGAATCTGCCATCCTGGCAGTGGCTTCCGCCCGTGATGTGGTCGTCCTTAAAAATGGAGTCGTTTCGACAGGAAAAAGGATGAAAATTACCATCTCAGCTGATCATCGTGTAACTGATGGCGTCGAAGCTGCAAAATTTATGCAGGTTATCAAACAGGTGATTGAAACACCAATCCAAATGTTAGTAAGCTAAAATTATTGAGCCCGGCAGTAGAACATTCGGTAGATGTTATAAAGCTCAACAATACTGCGAATATACTGTCGGGTTTCTTTGTAGCGGACAATTTCAAGGAACAGATCCGGATCGCCGGTAGAAAGATCTCGCCAAATTTGTGCGTTGCCTGGTCCGGCATTGTATCCAGCCAGTGCTGCATATATATCTCCACCCTAGAAAGTCTATCTGTTGCCGCAGGTAATGACTACCCAAACGAATATTTACAAATGGACGATAAATATCATCGTCATGCATACACCTCTGGCCAACCCATATTTGCCGATGTTTGACGGGCGGTATCCGGGATGAGCTGCATCAATCCTTTAGCACCTGCTGAAGATTGAATGAATCCTTCAAAAAGACTTTCCTGACGAATCAGGCTTAATAACATGAGGGGATCCAATCCTTCTTCCTGAGCAGACTGCATCACCATCTCACGATAATATGCCCCGAAGCGGACATGGTTGAAATAGAGTGGAGCATTGAATGTGGTTGTATCATCCAAACCCTGCCAAAGTGAGTACTTGCCGGGCGGAAAAGACAGCTGAACGGTATAAACCGATGTCCAGGAAAAATTTTGTTAGTCGGAATGTGTCGACGACATCCAGTTCCCTGGAAAGGCGCAATTCTTCAAACTCTGCCCGGCCTTCTTCATACAACCCCAACCGCCAGTATTCATTTCCACGAATGAAGCGGGGATCCTGGGTCAGGCTATTTAGATTTACCAGGTCCACATCATCTGCCAGATTAAACGTTTTGCGCACCCATGAGATGGCTTCATTTTTCTCTGATTCAAGGTCGACAGCCAGGTCAAACACCGGGCAGGCAGTGAAAGGTGCCCGATTGATAAGAAGATCGCGGGCACGTTCGCTATAATAACCGGTTGGATCTTTTTGAACTGCTTGCTGCCAGGAGGTTTGCGCAGAAGCTGGGTCGTTCATTACAAGTTGTGTTTTTCCAAGCCACAGATATGCAGAAGATGTATCCAGAGGGTTGGAGGCTAATAACAGTGCCCGTTGAAAAGAACTCAGAGCGGCTTCATAATTCTGTTGCCTGAAGTGGGTAATTCCCGAAAGGTAGATACCTGAATAAGACTGCTCCGCAGACGGGTATTCAGTTGCAAGGCGTTCCCAGGTTGAAGCTGCCAGGTCAAGCTGATTGGCACGCTCGTAGATCCGGCCGGCTTCGAAGAGGAATCCTGATGCCTGGGGATCTTGAGGTGCCTGTGAAACAAAATCAAGCAAGGTTTGGGCAGCTTCTTCATATCTATCCTGATATAACCAGAGGGTGTAAGCTTTTTCGTCAAAAGCAGTTGACCAAAAACGGTCACCTGGATGATCATCGATCAGTTTGTTCCATTCAATCTGGGCATTTGGATAATCCTGCAGGGCAGTATAGGCTAGAGCTTTGTAGTAATGACTCGTCCCATCATGGATACTGAATTCAGCTTCGTATTCATCCAGAGCCTTTATTGAGACTTCATACTGCCCGGCGAAGTAATCCACAATGCCACGATTGAGGTTATTAACGGTTTCTCCTGCGTTCACCAGGGCTGAAAGTGCGGAATATGAATCAAAAGAACGCGGATAATTGTTCACATTGTTTTGAAAGTGCTCGTAGGCTGTTACAGTATCCCCTTTATTTAGGTAGATCTGTCCGATCAAAAATTCTGCCTGGGCTTTGACATATTCATTAGAAGTGGAATTCTGGATAAAGATATAACGCTGAATGGCTGTATCGACATCACCCAGGCTGACCAGATTGCTGCTTATTTTCAGGTCAAGGTTGGTAGTAGGAGAGACAGGGCTGTTTTGAATGGCAGCTTCATAGGCGATATTCGCTTCAGCGAATTGACTATTGTTGGTTAAGACATCTCCCTTTTTTTCGAGAAAGTAACTATCCAGTATTCCGGGTTTAAGATCCAGATATGATTGATATGCTGCAGCAGATTCAGCAGGACGTTGTAGAAATGTGTAAATTTCCGCCAGGTAAATATAAGCCATCGAAAGTGAATCAGGTGAGCTGTAATTCTCAGCGACCTGACGCAGGGTATCCAGAGCCTTCTGCACTTGCTTCTGTTGGTAGTAAATTCGCCCTATTTTCGTTAATGCTGCAGCTTTGATATCGGGATCACTGGTTATATCAGATGCCAGTTGATAGGCGGAAAGCGCCGCATCGTAATCTCCATCTTTGTATGCCTGATCTCCGGATAATATTCTGGTTGCCGGAAGAGGGGTAGGAGTAGCCGTTGGAAGAGGTGTATTTGTCGGGGTTAGGGTAGCAGTAGGTGTTGCGCTGGGTAGCGGCGTTTTAGTCGCAAATAATGACCCCGGAAAATTATTACTACATGCGGTGATTATCAGGGCACAGGGAATAACAAATATCAAGCTGAGTTTATGTCTCATAAAAGTTTTATACTGGATTGTTGTTGTTGTGTCAATGCATATAAATGGTTTCTTTATATACAGCTATTAAAACGAGCCTTTAAAATATCCAAAAATTAGGTATTGACTCACAATATTGAAAGTGCTATTATGGTGACGAAAACGTTTGCGCAATCGTTTTCCTAATTTCCGGTAATGCAGGAAAATTCATGGCCAACATTCGTGGTGTTGCAGAAAAGGCAGGAGTTTCAGTCACCACAGTCTCTCATGTGGTAAACAAGACCCGTTTTGTTGCACCAGAGACGGAGTTAAGGGTTCGCCAGGCGATGCAAGACTTGAATTACCGGCCAAACATTCTTGCCAGATCACTCCGCAGAGGTGAAACCAAAACTATAGGATTGATCCTTCCCGACTCTGCCAATCCTTTTTTCGCCGAAAGCGCACGATACCTTGAAGAGGCGGCTTTTCAAAAATCATATTCCCTAATTTTATGCAACACAAATGGCGACCTGGAAAAAGAACGTCGCTACACAGATGTTCTTCTCAATAAACAGGTGGATGGCATTATTTTTATGGCAGCGGGAGATGATAAGCAATCTCTCCTTGAATTGGTCAGCCGTCAATTTCCTGTAGTTGTGGTTGACCGGATCCTGGAGCATTTGGAGGTGGACGCTGTTATCACTGATAATCATTTGAGCGGCTATCTGGCGACCCGTTACTTATTGGAAAACGGTCATAAACGAATAGGGATAATCCGTGGGCCATCAAATGTGAATCCCAGCGCGCAAAGGGTGACTGGATATAAAAAAGCTCTAACCGAAGCAGGTATCAAAGTGGACCCTGAATTGGAAGTGACTGGTGATTTTCATTCAGGATCTGGATATACGGGCACTCGCCAATTACTTCAAAAAGCGCATCCAACCGCGATATTTGCTTGCAATGATCTGATGGCGATTGGTGCATTAAGAGCTATCAGGGAAGCTGGCTTGTCTGTACCAGAAGATATTTCGTTAATCGGCCATGACGATATTGAAATCGCCTCATATATACAGCCCACCCTGACAACCATTGCCCAACCAATTGAAAGACTAGCTGAAACAGCCATTAAATTCTTGTTGGAACGGATTGAACAGCCCAACATACCACCCAGGCGAACAATTCTTCCCAATATACTGGTCAAGCGCCAATCTACGCGGAGCATCCGATGAAAGCTGAAATTTTCGTGATTGGCAGTTTGAATATGGATCTGGTCGTGCGAACAACCCGTCTCCCGCAAGCCGGTGAAACGCTGGCAGGTAGCGAATTTCATTTGATCCCTGGGGGTAAAGGTGCCAATCAGGCAGTTGCAGCGAGTCGGTCCGGGGCAAATACCCACATGATCGGATGTGTCGGGGATGACGCCTTTGGCGAAATAATGTTGGAATCGTTAAGAAATGCCAACGTGGACGTGAATGGAGTATCCAAATTAAGTGGCATATCCACTGGCACAGCAACGATCATTGTTGAAGAGGGCGGTGAGAATCGCATCATAATCATCCCCGGTGCCAATGGCAGTGTTACTTATGACCTTGTTGAGCAAAAATGGAGTCTACTCGCAAGATCGGATTTAGTCATATTGCAGCATGAAATTCCATTAGCTACTGTTCATTCCATCATTAATAATTGCCAGCTATTGGAAATCCCCGTCCTTCTTAATCCAGCACCCATGTATCCCATCCCAATGGATATTCTGGCTGCATTGGAGACCCTGGTTGTAAATGAGGCAGAAGCTGCTGCTTTAACAGGAAATTCGATCAACGGTTTGGATTCTGCGAAAGAATCGGCCGGAAAAATATTGCAATCAGGTGTAAAAACTGTGATCATCACACTCGGTGAAAATGGTGCGATTTTACTGGATAATAAAGGATTTATTTATCATCCTGGTTATAAAGTCCCTGTTGTTGATACCACAGCAGCAGGTGATACTTTTGTGGGTGGTTACGCAGCATCGATAACTGAAGGTAATTCATCAACCAAAGCGTTGGAATATGCCTGTGCAGCCTCCGCGATTGCTGTCACGAAGCTGGGAGCACAAACATCAATTCCAACCAGGGATGAAGTCGAGATTTTTCTTCAAGCCCAACATCAACAAAATGGGAATTTATCAAGATGAAGGAGGTGGTAAAAGAGATTTTGCCCGTTTTATCAGGAATTTCAAAATAAATATAATTTGAGGAGAAAATTAATGAAAAAGCTTTTCGTGTTAATCTCAGTATTGACCATCCTAACTTTTGTGTTCGCTGGCTGCGCGCCAAAACCAACCACTCCGGCTGCTCCGGCTGCCCCGGCCGCTCCTGCTGAGCCTGCTGCCCCCGCCGCTCCAGCTATTGATACGACCAAGGTCGTCTACCTCATCAATGGTGCATTGGGTGATAATGCTTTCTATGATTCCGGCCAAAAAGGAATGGATACCATAAAAGCAGATTACGGTCTCGAAACACGCACCATTGAAGATGGTTACGATGCTGCACAATACGAACCGGGTCTCGAAGCCGCTGTCAATTATGCGGATGTGATCTTTGTTATCTCCTATGGCTATGAAGATTTACTTAAGGAGTATGCTGATAAAAATCCGAATAAGATCTTCGTCAACCTCGATACGACGGTTCAAAACAGCAAGAACACCATCACTTCTGTGGATTATATTGAAGAGGAAAGCGCTTACCTGGCTGGTGTTGTTGCAGGTATGATGACCATCGATACTGCGATCCCCAATATCAATGCTGACAAGATCATTGGATCAGTCGGTGGCGACCAGGATCCGGTCATTGACGCCTTTATGTTCGCTTATGAAAATGGTGCCAAGTCTGTGGACCCCGCCATCGTGATGGAAAAAAAGTACCTGGGTGACTGGGTTGATACCGCCAAAGGCAAACAGGCTACTTTGCAACTCTATGATATGGGTGCTGATATAGTTTTCCAGATCGCTGCCGGGGCTGGATTGGGTGTGCTCCAGGCATCTGAGGAACGCAACCTCTACTCCATCGGTGTAGACACCAATCAGAACGCTCTCGCTCCGGGCCATGTGACCTGCTCGGACATAAAAGACATTGGGAAATCCATTATCACCGTCTTCAAAACTATAAAAGATGGAACCTTTGTTCCCGGACAGGTAATCAACGCTGGTCTATCTTCCGGAAGTATTGATGTAGTCTTCGATGATAACGGTGGTATTGTCCCACAGAATATCATCGACAAAGTCAACGATATTCGCCAGAAGATCATCAGTGGTGAAACAAAAGTCGAAATTTACGTTCCACAGCAATAGATCGTTGACTGGGATGCCGGAGGAATCCGGCATCCCAACCCATTGAAAGGTAGGTATCGTTGAGCGATATCATCGAAATGAATGGCATTTTCAAGATCTTTCCTCCAAACCTGGTGGCGCTGGATGATGTCAGCCTGACTTTCCGGGAAGGAGAGATCCATGCCATCGTGGGAGAGAACGGGGCGGGCAAATCCACCCTGATGAAGATATTGTATGGAATGCAACCAGCGGATAAAGGCGAGATCATTTTTAAAGGTGAAAAAGTCAGGTTCAATGATCCCGGTGAGGCAATTGCGGCTGGAATAGGTATGGTACATCAGGAAATCTTATTGATCTCAGAATACACAATTTGGGAGAATGTGGTTCTTGGGAAAGAACCTGTAAAATTACTGGATCACCTTAATATGAAATTAGCCCGGGCGCAGGTGAAAGCTAAGATTGAAGAGTTTCATCTAAACCTGGATCCGGATGCCAAGGTAGCTGATTTATCGGTTGCTGCTCGACAGAAAGTCGAAATACTTAAGCTATTATTCCGTAATGTATCAGTTTTGATCATGGATGAACCGACTTCGGTGCTTACACCGCAGGAGGTTCCGCAGTTATTTGGTGAATTGAAACGCCTGCGCGATGACGGACATACCATCATGTTCATCTCCCACCACCTGGACGAGGTGCTTGAACTTTCAGACCGGGTTACCGTTTTACGTAAAGGTCATAAAGTTGGGACAATCGAAACGGCGAAAGCCACCAAAGCTGGCCTGGCTCAGATGATGGTGGGTCGGGAGGTGATCTTTGAATCCATCCGGGATGAGCATAAATCAGGCGATGTAATCTTTGAGATCAAGGATCTGAATTATACCGACTCCAATAAAAAACCACGCCTGCAAAATATCAGCTTAAAGGTAAAAGCCGGCGAAATTGTCGGTGTAGCCGGGGTGGAAGGGAATGGCCAACTTGAGCTTGTCAATGTGGTCATGGGATTACTAAAACCGCAATCAGGTGTGATCAGTGCCCAGGGTATGGATATCACCTCTCTGCCGATACTGGATAAGCGCAGGCGGATTGCTTTTGTTACTCAGGATCGGGCAAATATGGGCGCATGTGTACCAGCCAAGATCACTGAGAATGTCATCATGACCCATCACCGGTTGAATAAACGATTCACCAATTTTGGCGGCAGTGTGTTGAACTACCGGCAGGCGGAACAGTTCACGGGGGAGGTGCGAGAAATGTTCGATGTACAGATGACGTCCGGCCAGGCAGCATTCAAATCTCTCTCCGGCGGGAATCAGCAAAAAGTCATCCTCGGCCGCGAGCTGATGCTGGAAGCACCGTTCATACTGTTGGATCAACCCACCCGCGGTCTGGATGTGGGGTCGATCGAATATGTACATAAAAAGATCATTGCCATGCGCGCTCAAAATCGCGGTATGCTGCTGATCTCAGCGGACCTTGAAGAATTGTTCCGTCTTTCGGACCGTCTACTCGTGATGCATCGCGGTAAGATCGTGGCTGACCTGATTACAGAAGATACCAATGTGACCGAAGTCGGATACCTGATGCTGGAGGGTATGGCCAATGAAGCGTAAGATCCTCATCAACGTGGTCGGAATTCTTTTGGCATTTATTTTGGGAGCTCTTGTCATGGTATTCCAGGGTAAAAACCCTTTGGAAGCCTATTATCAGTTGTTTGCTTACTCTCTGGGTTCTCCCAGCAAAATAGCCTATACATTAAACAAATCAGTTCCCCTGATACTGACGGGACTTTCAGCAACGGTTGCGTTTGCCTCCGGCCCAATCAACCTGGGGCAGCCCGGTCAGCTTGTTATGGGTGCACTCTTCGCGACAGTTGGCGGATTGTACTTAAACCTACCGCCAGTATTAATGATCCCCCTACTTCTATTATTGGCGATGTTGGGTGGAGCGCTTTGGTCCGGGATAGCAGCCCTTTGCAAGCATTTCTTCAATATGAGCGAGTTCATCACAACTCTGATGTTAAATATGATCGGTGAATCTTTTACTTTGTGGGCAATTAGCTACCCGCTCTTTGAAAAAAATGCCAATCACCCCCAGACCCCTCTCATTGCCAAAAGTGGTTGGATGCCTGAATGGGGCTCTTTTGGATCAAATGTCATTGTAATGATCCTGGCTTTTATCATCATTTGGTTCATTGTGAACAGGACAACCTCCGGGTACGAGTGGCGTATTTCAGGCCAAAACAGCCTGTTCAGCAGGTTGGGCGGAGTAAATGTAAAGAAGAATTACCTGGCAGTAATGCTGCTCACCGGCGCACTGGCTGGGCTGGCAGGAGGATTGGTGATCATGTCCGGTCCGCACCGGTTCATCAAGGATATTGGTGGCAATTACGCCTGGGATGGCATTATGATCGCGATGGTTGCCAACAGTGGTGTATTTCTGACACTGGTCTTCGGCTTGTTCTTTGCGATCCTGCAGACAGGTGCGTTGGGTATGGAACTGCAGGTTGAGGTCCCGCGTGAATTGATCAAAGTGCTGCAGGCAATCATTGTGTTGATCGTCGTCGCCGGACGCGGCTACTTTGAAGGGTTATTCGCCCGAATGGAAGCCAGGCGGAAAATGAAAGGCAGGGCCTGATGAAAATTATCATTGGATTGATCAATGGCATGCTATCCTCTGCCACACCAATATTACTAGCCGCACTTGGTGGTTCGCTGACGTTTTATGCCGGGATTTTCAATATCGCCATGGAAGGTATGATGCTCGGAGGCGCGTTCTTTGCCGTTTTAGGGTTCATACTTATTTTCACTCCTGGGTGATCGGTATCCTTTTTGCCATACTGGGTTCCATCCTGATGGCGTTGATATTCATTCTATTCGCGGTCGTCCTGAAGATGGATGAGTTCATTACCGGTATTGGATTGAACTTACTCGCGCTCGGATCCACTACTTATATGTTGAGGCAGATCTTCAAGGTCAAGGGCATGTTTGCCAGCGTGGATATCGTCTCTATTCCGAAAGTGGACATCCCTTTCATACAAAATATCCCAATTATTGGTGAAATATTAAGCGGTCATAACCTTGTGGTCTACCTGACTGTACTGGCAGTCTTCGCTGTATACTATCTGGTCTTCAAAACACGTTTTGGATTACGGTTGCGGGCTGCCGGTTATAACCGTACCTGTCTGGATACCAGCGGTGTATCCGCCAATCGGATTCGTATCACCTCGTTGATCGTTTGCGGTGTGTTATGCGGTTTGGCGGGGTCTTTCCTTTCCCTGGGTGTTGTCACCGGGTTTACTGAAGGCATGTCTGCTGGAAAGGGTTGGATCTCCCTGGCGGCAGTGATCCTGGTTTCAGGCAGCCCGACCGGCATAGCATTAATATCGCTTATATTCGGGTTCACTGATGGATTGGGATTATTCATGCAGCAGTCCATGCCACCGCAATTCACTGAAATGGTTCCATATGTCGCTACCTTGATCGCTTTATTCGTATATTCTATTCGTTTGAAGAAAAAACAAATCACTGATGGAGTAATCTCATGACAAAAAAAGCATGGCAATTGGAAAAAGAATACCGCGATGCAGCAGTTCCGGTGGACCGCCGTAAAGAAGCATCACACTGGGAACACGTGGGTGATTTTCCCCATGGAGACGGCCTTCTGCGCTGGCATTGGAATGTGCGTGTACCGGGTTCTCTTGCGCCTGATTCATTTTTCCTCAGCATGGTGCAGGATTGGGCTAATCAGGGGTACGATGTTAGCGAAGCGGAGCCTCTCCTTCCCGAAGGGAAGATACTTGAAGCCGAGGGCCGCATGGAAGAATTGCGTGTACTTTCAGCGCGTATCATGAAGGTGCTGAAAGAAGCACCAAAGATTCCAGGCCATCCTTACCACAGCTATGAGCATCCTGCCTCCTGGGAGGATGTAAAAGCTGCCATGCCTGCATCAGCCGGATACAAACCGCTTTCCGGCTGGAAGGATGAGTATGCTGAACGCATATATCAGGGGTGGATGGGTCAGATGGCAGGCGGGTCCTTTGGGACGGCGATTGAAGGCTACACCGGGGAGCGCATACACCAGGTGTACGGTGATGTTCGCGGCTATCTCATTCCACCGGAGACCACCAATGACGATGTTGTATATGAACTGCTGCTGCTGGATGTATATGAAAAGATGGGTAAAGGCATTACATCCGATGTACTGGGAGATGAATGGGTAAAGAAACTGCCTTACGGAGTATCCGCTGAAGGGACTGCTTTACGCAACCTGAACCTGGGCATCTATCCACCCGAATCAGGTACTTTCCTAAATCCATATTGCGATTGGATTGGTGCGCAGATGCGCGGGATGGTGTGCGGTATGCTGGCACCCGGCGACCCGATGGAAGCCGCCCGCCTGGCTCATATCGACGCGGTGATTTCGCATGCCCGCAACGGGGTCTACGGTGAGATCTACGCAGCCGTGATCACTTCGTTGGCGTTTGTGATGGACGATCCCCGAAAGATCGTATTAGAAGGGGTTCGTTATATTCCACCAAAGAGTGAATACGCTGCCAAGTTGCAATTCTGTTTTGATGTACTCAAAAGCACAGATGATGCGGCACATGCATGGAAATTATTGGACAAGCATTTTGAGCGGTATAACTGGATCCATGCTTATCCAAACCTGGCCGCTGACCTGCTGGCATTATGGTACGGGCGTGGAGATTTTACTGAATCCATGTCGTTACTGGCGAAAGCCGGCCTGGATGTTGACTGTAATGGTGGCCTGGTTGGCAATGTGTTGGGTGTGATCAGGGATGTTCCGCGCGAATGGGCTGAGCCGCTGGGTGATCTTCTGGAAACCTATATCAAAGGAAAAGAAAAATTATCCATTCGGGAATTGGCCAAACGAACGACCAGGCTTGCACAGATGTGAGTAACCTACTCTATCCAAATCCTACAGTTTGATCCCTTCCGGAGTAGATCAGTTAAAAATCGACATAATCCGGGTCGGGTCCTGTTCGTTGATCTTTGTCCAGTTGATCGATTTTCAGCATATCTTCTGCGGTTAGCTCAAAATCAAAGATAGCTGCATTCTCTGTAATTCGTTGTGAATGTGTTGATTTAGGGATTGTGACTACCTGGTGTTGTAGATCCCAGCGCAGGATTATCTGCGCAGCAGTTTTATGGTATTTTGTGGCCAATAGCTCAAATTCATGTACTGCTACGAACCTGCCTTTCATTAATGGTGACCATGCTTCCACCTGGATGTTCTTGCTCTGGCAAAAATTCAAAAGGTCTGGTTGGAGGAGAAATGGATGGAATTCCACCTGGTTCACAGCGGGTGAGATCTCGCAATCATTTAAAATATCTTCAAGATGATGGACCAGAAAATTACTTACACCAACTGCCTTGGCGCGACCACTTTTGTAGATCTCTTCCATACTTTTCCAGGTTTTCTGATAATAACCTTTCACCGGCCAATGAATCAGGTAAAGGTCAACATACTTTGTATCCAGGCGGTCAAGGCTTTCATCGAAGGCTTCATGGATGCGTTGCTTGCGTTGATCATCATTCCAAACTTTCGTGGTCAGGAAAATCTTCTCCCGGGGGATGCCGCTTGCCCGGATGGCTTTGCCAACACCACGCTCATTTCCATAAAGGGCGGCTGTATCTATATGGCGATATCCGGCTTTCAACGCCAATTTAACCGCATCTTCAACTTCTTCACCTTCGGGAACCTTGAATACTCCAAATCCAAGCCATGGCATTTTTAGTCCGTTATTCAGAGTGGTGCAATCATTAATGCTGTTGATCATTAAGGTTATCTCCTACTGATTTGATCCTATTTATTTGACCTAATAATTTTAATCCAAACACCCCCTCAACGATGATCCCTAGAGAATAGCCAATGAGAGGGACGATCACCACCAACCATCTCCACCCGACAGCGTCGTATTCACCGGAAGCGAGACCGGTTAGTACCGCAAGTAACTGACTGCCGATTAATAGGGCAATTGGGATAACCAAGCCCCAGATTATCTGCTTACGCATGATTTTTGCCCTTATAGCTGCCCATATTAATAGTAATCCTCCAACCAGGAAGGAAAGGCCAAGCTCTGCCGGCAGTAAATAATCAAACCGAAATCTTCCGGATCCGATGGTGCCAAAAATCGAAGTCATAATCGTACCAAAAATTGGTAACCACACCAGGCAGATCCCAATCACTGCTAACACTTTCGTCAATGTATCTTTTTTAATCATCGCATCCCCTCCGTTGAATTTGATTATTCCTTCACTTGTATTATACAGATTACCCGGTTTCTTTGATGCAGTTAAAATAATGTTTCATTAACAATGGAAAAGGATAAAATCAAAGGCTACCGGCAATAAAAAAACACACATCCCCGAAATTTACTTTTCGGGGATGCAGGATAAAAGTTATATGGATCACAATATTGTTCTAAAAATGAACACTCGCACCTATCAGTGATGGCGCTTTCACGCAACAACAGCCACTGAAGGAATAAGATTCAGATCCGGATGCAAAAATATTTCCAATGGAGCAACGCTGATTCCTACAACACTGGGTCCGGTATGGGCGCCCAGCAGAGGTGCCACCGGAACAACGCTTTCAAAGACACATTCATTTTTCAATAAAAGCTGTTCCTTCAACAATTCAACCCCTGATGGATTGTCCCCGTGCATCAATTGAACCCGTAAGACTGTCTCCCGGGGAAATTTATCCGAAACAAGTGCGGCAATTTTCTGAATGGCTTTCTTGAATGAAAATTCCTGGGCGAGTGGATAGTACTTGCCGTCAGATTTTGACGCCACACCGATCACAGGCTTAATATTCAGAACGGAGCCCATCAAACCCTTAATGTGGCTGATCCGTCCGCCATGAATGAGGTATTTCAAGTCAGCCAGAGTAAACATTGTTTCAGTCTTTACCCTGATCTGATCCAAAAATTTGAGGATATCCCCCAGGTACCATCCAGCCTGCAAAGCTTTTGCAGCGGCTTGTACCTGCCATCCAAACGGGCAGGAGAGCGTTTTTGAATCGATGACAGTAACATTGGCTTCGGGAACCATTTCAGCGCCCAGGCGGGCAGAGTTTACTGTTCCGCTCAACCCTGAGGATATGTGAATGGAGAGAATATCGGGGTCATCTTTTGCGAGCTGGCGATACTTATCAGCAAAGTCACCTGGTGAAGGTTGTGATGTAGTAGGGAAGGATTTCGTTTCTTGTAACATCTTATAAAAAGTTACATAATCAATATCTTCTGCGCCAATAAAAGTCTTACCATCCAAAGTTATTCGTAAAGGGACATAGGGGATATTTAACCCCTCAGATTGTTCTGGTGATAGATCCATTCCCTGATCGGTTACTATTTGCATCATTCCTCCATGAGTTCAATTATTAATATTAAAATTTGGCAATACGCCCTTGAAGAATATAACATGTCGAAGTTTTTTTGGGATGTGCCCTGAGTCACAAATGAAGACATATATCGTTGGTGCAGTGGCGGACCTGTGTGTCCGCCCTGTATGCCCGCCTTATGGATTTCCCGTTGTTGCAGACCCGCGTGTCTGCCTAATGTTGCAGACCCGCGTGTCTGCCTAATGTTGCCGACCTATGTACCCTTCGGGCATGATATGTCTGCCTTTTATAATCGTGTCGTTCCAGGATTTCCACAGTCCAAATCATGGGATATAATATCGGGGTATCTGATTTGGTGGGTTACTTATCAAGGTATTACTCAACCATTTACATCCATTAATTAGGTCAGATTTACAAGCTTTTCAGGGGATTTTATGAATAAAAAAACACCTGCGGGAATGACTGCTTTTATCATTGTCTGGATCGGCCAGATCACTTCAGTATTGGCATCCTCCATGTCACAATTTGGGCTGACATTGTGGATGTACCAACAAACCCAAAGTGCCACTGCCATGGCTTTCATGCAGGTATTCTTCATCACGCCATTTTTGATCATCTCACCCATTGCCGGGGTGATGGTGGACCGCTACAGCCGCAAGCTCATGATGATGGTCAGCGACCTGGCTGCGGTAATCGCCACCAGCGGTATTTTTTTGTTGATCACACTGGGTCGGCTGGAATTCTGGCACCTGTATGTAGCTGCCGCAGTGAACGGGATCGGCAACGCTTTTCAGTGGCCGGCGTATTCGGCTGCTATCAGTACAATGATCCCCAAGGAACAGTTGGGCCGGGCGAACGGGATGATGTCCTTGATCGAAGCCGGGCCGGGTGTGATCGCCCCATTGTTCGCCGGAGCGCTATTGCCACTCATTGGATTAAGCGGTTTGTTGGCGATCGATGTGGTCACTTTCTTCTTCGCCATTATCACCCTGATGGTCGTCCATATTCCGCAGCCAATGCAGACAGAGGAAGGTAAGCAGGCTCAGGGTAATTTCCTCAAGGAGGCAGCCTATGGCTTCAAATATATTTTTGACCGGCCGAGTCTGCTGGGTTTACAGCTCATCTTCTTCTTTGGCAATCTCTTCGCGGGGATCTCATACACAGTAATTCCTCCGATGATCCTGGCCAAGACCAACCAGAACAGCCTCCTATTTGGCACGGTGCAGTCAGCCGGGGCGATCGGGATGGTGCTGGGCGGGGTGGTGATGAGCGCCTGGGGTGGATTCAAACGCCAAACGAATGGAGTCCTGTGGGGCTGGACGTACTGCGGGTTGATCGGCACAGCCATCCTGGGGTTGAATTTTGGATTGCCGATCTGGATCGCAGGGATGGTGCTGGGTGGATTATCCATGCCGCTGATCAACAGTTCCAACCAGGCCATCTGGCAGTCCAAGGTGGCGCCGGATCTGCAGGGGCGGGTATTTTCTGCCCGGCGGTTGATCGCCTGGTTTGCCAACCCGATCTCGCCCATTATTGGCGGCACACTGGCTGACTTTGTGCTGGAGCCTGCCATGCGGACGGCTTCACCACTGTCATCCATGTTTGGCTGGCTGGTGGGCACCGGCCCGGGGGCGGGTATGGGTCTATTGCAGATCATTTGCGGTATAGCCATGGCCCTGGTGGGAGTGGTGGGCTTATTCATCCCCTCTATCCGCAATGCAGAATCTGTCCTGCCGGACTTTGTCCAGGTGGATGAGAAGGCAGCGGTCGAAGCGGCAAGGTGAGAAACCCAACTATTGCGTCTGCTGGATTTCATGTTCCTTCTGAATCCAAAAAGTGCGGCAGAAATGATCAACCGGCAGATGGCTTCGTTGTTGAACTAAAAAAATCCAGACGAATGAAGGGATTGGAGTAACTCCCAATCCCATTTTTGTTGTTTTAAAGTATACAAAAATAGAAACCTTCGATCAAAGACTGGCCCCGGACAAACCAACGGGATCTCCGCTTCGCTCCGACGCGCGGTGGGGTCCCACTACGCTGCGCTTCGGGGATAATAACACCTGCGCGAACAAATGCTGCCTCCTCCACAACCGGCGAAACAGCGCCAGTAATTATCCTCAGCGTTCACTGCGAAACTGTTCACCTGATCATTGTGGAACGGGCATTTTCCATGCCCGTTTTTTGTTAACTCAACATACCTGTGCGATTGAAGTCGGTTATAATTTCAAATAATATGAAATCATCAATTTCATCAATCATGAAATCTCCATTATATCTAATTGCCTCTGTTAGCTTATCCTGTCTGGCGGGAATTTTTTCCATCATTGCCCTTTGGAACAACAACATAGGGGAAGTTCAAGCCGATTATGTTCTCCAGATTTTATTAATGACTTTCATCATTAATTTAATCATTTTCGGATTTTGGTTGTTAATTACCAGATCCCCTTCCAAAACCGCATTACTTTCCATTGCAACATATATCTTTCTCTATTCTTTTGGTCATATTTACAACATTATTGGAAATCAGGTGATTTTAGGGGTAGAGATCGGCTTCGTAAAACTATTTGCTCTCTGGACCTTACTTTTTATTCTTGTGAGTTTCTTCATTTTTAGAATACAGCAGGTCGATTTTTCGCTTCTTGTCGGGTTGAACTTTGCAGTCTTGGCCTTACTACTAGTTAACATCATTCCTGTCTTTTCTTTCGAATTCCAGGCGAATCGTCAAATAAACAGCGGACAGGCAACCTCGGTTCCGATTAAAGCCGACAGCTCTGCACATCCAGATATTTATTATATTGTCTTGGATTCTTATACGCGGAACGATGTCCTGGAAGAATTGTTGGGATATGACAATTCTGATTTCCTGAATGAATTGAAAAAGCGTGGATTTTATTTGCCGGATTGTGCTTATTCAAACTACGATACTACAGCGAAAACTATCGCTTCAGTATTAAATTCTGAATATCTAAAAGAGGGATGGCGTAATAATAGCGATGATGATACGGCAAACCTATCCGCCGAGAATATCAGCATAATCAAAAATAATAAAGTGCAACCATTCTTTTCCCACTTTGGATACCAATTCGTCACTGGAAGAGCATTCTCACCCTACATGTATATTGAAAAGTCTGACATTTACCTGAATTATTCCATGGATAGTACCGGGAAAGATGATCTGGATAGAAAACAATTTTTAAACCTGTATTTAAATACAACCATTTTCCATGTACTTGCCGAGAGCTATAAGAATAATCCGCTAATTTTCTTACACCTCCCATATTGGCTGATCGACAATGATGTAAAAAATGCGTACTACAATAATGCCAGCTTTTGGTACAACCAGAACCTGTATATGTTTGATTCTGTATCAAAATTCCCTCAAAAACCAGGAAATTATCTTGTTTATGCTCATATCATTGCCCCCCATGTCCCATATGCTTTTCGCGTGGATGGCACTTTCCGTTACCCGCTGGATACAAGAGATGAAAAAGTGCTTTATGTAGATGCAGTTAAGTATCTGAATAAACGGGTTCTGGAACTGGTGGATATACTGCTCTCCCAATCAAAAGTACCGCCAGTGATCATCATCCAGGGTGATCATGGAATACATAAATTAACCCATGATCTGGAAATTCATAAGATATTTAGCGCATATTACCTGCCTGGTAAATTGATCACTCCTCCTTACCCCACAATTACACCTGTAAATAATTTCCGGATGATCATCCGCAACTACTTTGATCCATCTACAGATCTCCTACCTGATACTTTATATATCACTGGTTCCCAGAATAGAGTAGTACAATCCAGTTGTGAATTGAAGTAAGTTGAAGTGCGTAGATACCGTCTTAAATGTCAATGAGTATTTCCTTGGTGATTCAGGAAAAGGGGATCAAAAGGTTTCCCAGACTGAGAATACCAAAAACCAGGTGGAGCATTTTTCTCATAGCAGCAACAACGATTTCCATGTTTTTCAGATCATTGTTTTTCAATCTTTCACAAAAATCATGAATGATGGGATTATGCTTCCAGGCAACGATGGCGGGCATATAAATAAAGGTACGCAGGTTGGCATTACCAGTTTTTGAAATACGGGATTTTCCTCGAACAGAAGAACCGGAAATACGCTGATTTGGGGTTAGCCCGGCATAGGCAGCCAGTTGCGGAGCGTTCTCAAATTCACTGATGCTCCTGATTTCCCCTAACAATCTGGCTGCAGTCAATTCAGCAATCCCGGGAATGGTGACTAGCAAATCTCTTTGCTGTTTCAAATCAGGATTTTTATCAACGTGGTCGTGGATCTCTTTCAGGAGGTTTTCGATCTGTTTGTCTAAATAAGCAACATGCTCATTGAGGTCTTGCAACACTCCGTTCGCGCCGGTGTTATTATCCCCGAAGCGCAGCGTAGTGGGACCCCTCTGCACGCGTGTCTTTGACCGATAGGTCGCTGGTTTGTTGGGTTTCACAAAAACCGCTCAACCCAACCTACATCTACTGTCTTTTATAACGAATCGCCAGTAGGACCGTGGTGGCTGGCAGGAAAATACCCCAGGCGATATATCCAAGATCAGTGATTGACTGATTGGCAAAAAGTATCCCAAACATATGAATGATACTCAAAGCGCCTCCAGCGACAAGGAGCCAACGCAGCCAGCTTTCCCGCCTGCTTCCAGAAAAAGAAATCCCCATAAAAATCGTTGCCAAACCATAAAATATACCCCAACCCAGGTGTTCGATGGCATACATCAGCGACGATTGATTGTGGCCATCCAGCAAGGCAACCAGGGTTGAGTCGCTACTCGCGGTAATTGATGGCAGAATTGCAAGTTGGACGAACCAGTTTATAGTGCTGGTGACACAGACCAGTGCCATGAATACCACGGCAAGGTCCGCAAAGATACCCTTTTTCTCCGGAATTATCCGGCGCAGGGCAGTGAAAAGGATCAATAGGTTGAGATCAAGTAAAATGGCAATACTGGCCGACAGGGTTTGAACCCCGGGAGAAGAAATCGAGTGGACAGAACCATCCACAATGATCTTGCCTACCAAACCCAGAAGATATAGCCCGCCAAATATACTTGAGAGAATTGCCGTGATAAAAACAATTTTTCTGGGTATTAAATTGCCATCCATGTTTTCCTCCTTTTTTCTCACTTGCGGTTGATGAGTGGCTGCAAAGGGTTACCTTCACCATAACCGAAATTTACAGACCACATTAATCATCACTTAATTAGTTTTTGTCGATTAATTATATACAAATTAACCCATTACAATCTCGTAGGTTGGGTTGAGAGTTAATATAAATGACTTAACACAACATGACTCTGACCTCTATTCACAATGAAACTGACCCAGCAATTGCATACTTTATCGCTGATGACATTCCGGGTGGATGTGCTATAATTAAATCAATGGATTCGGTGGTCGCCGCCCGGAATCCGGGTGACGGCGTCGGACCGGATGTGGGCCCGTCGAAAAGTGCCGCCTGATCACATCCACCGATCCTATGCCTACCTGGAAAAATTACCTTCTTCCAACTTCTCTTCCCATCGCATTTCAATTGATGCAATCCCATGATACATCCTGCCAGATCGTTTCCGGCGGGACAGACCTCCTATTGGAACTTCAGCAGGAGCACCGCGCCCCGGTGGAGACGCTGATCGATGTTACGCGCATCCCGGAGCTCAACCTGATCGAGATCCGAGGTGAACGTCTGTTCATTGGCGCGGCGGTTCCGCTGAAACAGGTGACCGATTCCCCTCTCGTACGGCAGCATGCGCTGGCGTTGGCGGAATCCACCGGGCAGATCGGCGGTCCGCAGGTGCGGGCGGTCGGTACGCTGGGCGGCAACGTGGGGCATGCCCTGCCGGCCGGTGACGGAGCCATCTCACTGCTGGCATTGGACGCACAGGCTGAGGTTGCATCCACGGCTGGCACGCGGCGGGTACCCATTTCCCAGCTCTATAAAGGCGTGGGCATCAGTACCCTCATACCGGGTAAAGAGATCATCGTGGGGTTTGATGTTGCCCTGCAGCAGCGGGGACAGGCTTCGGCCTTTTCGCGGGTGATGCGTCCGCAGGGTGTGGCGTTATCGATCATCAACATGGCCATCTGGCTGGAAGTGCAGGATAAACTGATCTCACGCTCGAGGCTGGCGGTTGGCCCGGCTGGACCAGTGCCCAAACAGGCTGAGAATGTGGATGCCTACCTGGCTGGCAGGGAATTGAATGCGGAAACACTGGACCAGGCGAAGTGCATTTTGCACGACTGCATCCAGTTCCGCAGCAGCCCATTGCGGGCAACTTCCGGATACCGGGATCACCTCGCGGAAGTATTACTTGAACGCGTCCTGACGACTGCCTATCATCGGGCGCAGCAATCACTTACTGGTAGGAGGCAGATATGATACACATCAAAGTGAATGGTAATGAACATACATTGGAAGAACTTCCGGGCGAGATGCTGGCAGACTTGCTGCGCTATCGCCTGGGATTAACGGGGACCAAGATCGGGTGCGGTGAAGCCGAATGCGGCGCCTGCACGGTGCTGCTGGACGGCAGCCCGGTGCTTTCATGCTCCTATCCGGCTATCAAAGCCAGCGGGCACGAAGTGCTGACCATTGAAGGACTGGCGGAAAAAGCGCCGGAAGCAGAAAAGAAACAGGGACACCTGCATCCCCTGCAGGAAACTTTTATTGCCAAGGGTGCGGTGCAATGCGGTTTCTGCATCCCCGGGCAGATCATGACTTCCTACGGGTTATTGCTGGCGAACCCAGATCCGTCGAAAGAGGATATCAAGTGGGCGCTCAAAGATACACTGTGCCGCTGTGCAGGATATTCAGCCATCTCGGAGGCGGTCACCGAAGCCGGGGCAGTCATGCGCGGCGAAGGCGGCATCCATCAACGCGAGATTGCGGAGAGCATCCACGCCAAACGGGTGGTGGGACGCAATGCCAACCGGCCTGAAGCGATCATCAAGGTGACCGGGGAAGCCAAGTTCAGCGATGACCTGGTCTTCGACGGCATGCTGGTCGGGCGTACCAAACGCACCTATGTACCGCATGCCTTTGTGAAAAGCATCGATATTTCCCGGGCAGTGAGTTTACCCGGTGTTCGGGCGGTGATGACTGCTGCGGATTTGAAACACGCCAAAAACCACGGCCTGGTGGTGAATGACTGGCCGATCCTGGTAGGGGTGGGCGAAAGGGTACGCTATGTTGGCGATGCGGTGGCGATCGTGGCTGCCGATACCAAGGACATTGCCGATGCCGCCTTGAAGCTGATCGAAGTGGTTTATGACGAACAGCACGTGATCGATGATCCGGTCAAGGCGCGCGAGCCGGGCGCAGTGCAGCTACACGAGACCGGCAACCTGTTGAAACACATCAAACTGCGCAAAGGCGATGTGGAAACCGGATTTGCCAATGCGGATGTCATTGTCGAGCATACCTACCACACAGCCAGCACCGACCACGCGTTCATCGAGCCGGAGTGCAGTATTGCGCAGGTGAACAAAGACGGCCGCATGGAGATCTATGTCGGTTCGCAGATCCCATACTCCGACCGCAAGCAGGTGGCAGCTGCACTGGGTTGGCCGGAGGAACGGGTGCACATCATCGGCATGCTGATCGGCGGCGGGTTTGGCGGCAAGGAAGACATCATGGGGCAGATCCACGCGGCGTTGCTGGCAGAGAGAACCCAACATCCGGTGAAAGTATTGTATGACCGGCATGAGAGCCTGCTGGTGCATCCCAAGCGGCATGCCACCCAGATCAAAGTCAAGATCGGAGCGAAGAAAGACGGCAGGCTGGTGGCGGTCGAGACTGAGCTCTACGGCGATACCGGAGCGTATGCTTCGCTGGGTGAAAAAGTAATGACCCGGGCGACAACACATTCGATCGGACCGTATGAATCAGACCATGCCAAGGCAGATTGCTATGCGATGTACACCAATAATCCGCCTGCGGGTGCGTTCCGCGGATTTGGCGTGACGCAATCGGCATTTGCTGTTGAAAGTACCATGGACATGCTGGCTGAGAAGCTGGGTATGGACCGGATCGAATTGAGAAAAATGAATGCCCTGCGTGTAGGCAGTACCACCGGAACTGGACAGGTGCTGCGCGACAGTGTGGGCTTGCTGGAATGTATTGAGAAAGTGGAAACCGAACTTCATAAACGGGTGGAAGGGAACCCGTTCGAACCGCGTATCTCCCCGGAGGACCCGACGAAGATCCGCGCCTGGGGTTTCTCGGCTGCGTTCAAGAATACCGGATTGGGAGGCGGCGCTCCGGATGAATCAGGGGCGGATGTGGAACTCTATGCCGACGGTTCGGTGGAAGTGCGCACCTCCTCGGCAGAATTGGGACAGGGTTTATGCACCGTGCTACGGCTGATCGTCGCAGAAGAGCTGGAACTCCCGGCGGAGAAGGTGAATGTATTACTATCGGATACTGACCTGACCCCGGACGGCGGTCCGACTACGGCTTCACGGCAGACATTTGTTACTGGGAATGCCGGGTTGTATGCCGCCAAAGCATTTAAGGAAGCAGTGCGGGGGGTACTGGCGGAGAAGAACGATTGTGCCCCGGACCAGATCGAGATCGCTGGCGGGCAGGTAACAGTCTGCGGGCGAAACATGACCTTCGCGGACGTTTATAAGGAGTTCAAGAGCATCCACCGTGAGCCCAAAGTACGCTATATCTACACAGCACCAGCCACCAAGCCGCTTGGACAGGGCGGCGATATGCACTTCGCCTTCTCCTTTGCGGCACAGGCCGTTGAGGTGGAAGTGGACAGCAACACCGGCGAGGTGAAGGTGCTGACAATTATCGCAGCAAACGATGTGGGTGCAGCCATCAACCCGCTGGGACTGGCCGTCCAGGTGGAAGGTGGCGCCGTGATGGGGATCGGCAATGCTTTGACGGAAGCGTTTCCTCACTAAAGAAGGAAAGGTGATCACCGACCGGATGGCACGCTACCGCATACCGTCCATCGTGCATACACCTGAGGTCATCTCCTTCATCGTGGAGCATAAGGTGTCCACCGGACCGTTCGGCGGAAAAGGTGTGGGCGAGATCGTCAGCATCCCGACAACGCCGGCCATTACCAATGCCATCTACAATGCCACCGGTTATCGGGTGGATAATCTGCCTGTGGATCAGGAATTGGTTGCCAGGCACATCCATCAGGAAAAATTCGCACCAGTCTGATCCCATGAGCGAAGAAAAAGATGTTCCGAACTGGCTGCGCTGGGCAAGAGAGCTCCATGCTATTGGGGGAGTCGGTTTGCTTTACTCGGAGAACGAGTTTGACCGCCTGCGATACCAGCGGTTGGTCGAAATGGCGGCCGAAATGATCAGCAGCCACTCTGATATCCCGGAAGAGGATGTCAAAGTCGCCCTGGGTGCACAGGCTGGATACGTCACTCCCAAACTGGATGTACGCGGTGCAGTCTTCATGAACGGACAGGTGCTGCTGGTCAAAGAGGTCACGGACGGATTATGGTCGCTCCCCGGGGGATGGGCGGATGTGAACGAGGCTCCATCCCATATGGTGGAGCGGGAAGTTCTGGAAGAAACCGGCCTCACCGTGGCAGCCCGCAAGATCGTGGGGGTATACGAAGCCAACCGCAACCGTGAACCCATTGAGGTATTTCATTCTTACAAGCTGCTTTTCCTGTGCGATTATTTACACGGTGAGCTACGGATCAGCCATGAAACACCTGAGGTGAAGTATTATCCCCTGGAAACTCTGCCGCCCCTTTCCACCAATCGCACTAAAGAAAATTATATAATTGAAGCATACAGGCATTTTTGCGATCCTTCATTACCAGCGGTTTTTGATTGAGCGGGAGGAATAGAATATGCTGATCACGAACGGAAATTTGATCACCTGGGAAGAGCCCAACCGGATCCTCGAAAACTGGGGATTATTGATCCAGAAAGACCGCATCGTTGAGATGGGTCCAACCAAGACCCTGGTCGAGAAGCATCCCAAAGAGGAACGGCTGGACGCTAAAGGGCAGTACGTGATGCCGGGAAATATCTGTGCCCACACGCATTTTTATGGGGCATACGCGCGTGGCATGGCCATTCCGGGTGCTCCAGCAAAAGATTTCCCCGAGATCCTGGAAAAACTGTGGTGGCCGCTGGACAAATCGCTGGTGGCAGAAGATGTGTACAACTCCACGCAGGTTTGCCTGCTGGATGCGATCAAACATGGGACAACCACCCTGATCGACCATCATGCTTCACCGTGTGCGATCGAAGGGTCGCTGGATCAAATTGCCAAAGCAGCGGTGGAGATGGGGGTGAGGGTCTCATGCTGCTATGAAGTGACCGACCGGGATGGAATGGAACGTTCTCATCAGGGTATTGGCGAGAATAAACGCTTTATCAACCGGCTAAAGAAAACGCCCAATGATCTGCTGGCTGCCTCCTTTGGCATCCACGCCAGCCTGACCGTCTCGGATGAGACCCTGGCCAACTGCCGCAAGGCAGTGGGTGATGAAACAGGATTCCATATCCATGTGGCTGAACATGAGGTGGACGAATACGATAGTATGGCAAAATCAGGCACACGGGTGGTTGACCGGTTGGAGAAGTTCGGCATATTAGGACCGAAAAGCATTGCTGTGCATGCAGTGCATATTGACGCCAGGGAAGTGGAAATCCTGGCACGGACGAAAACCTGGGTCACTCACCAGCCGCGTTCGAACATGAACAACGGGGTGGGGTTGGGGAATATCGAAGCCTTCCTGCGGGCCGGTGTGAACGTCTGCCTGGGGAATGACGGCTTCTCGAATGCCATGTGGGACGAATGGAAGACAGCCTACCTGGCGCATAAACTCTGGAACCGTGATCCACGCCGAATGGGCGGGTACGATGTGGTCAAACTGGCTGTGACGAACAATGCCCATCTGGCGAATATGTTCTTCCCCAAAGCACCCATCGGGGTACTGGCACCCGGGGCATTTGCCGATCTGATGTTTGTCGATTACCATCCATACACCGAGATGACAGCAGGCAACCTGCCGTGGCACATCATTTTCGGCTTCAGCAACGCAGATGTGACCACCACCGTCGCTGCGGGGAAAGTTTTGATGAAGGATAGGGTGGTGCTTGTGGCAGATGAAAAGGAAATCGCCGCCAAAGGCCGGGAGCTCTCCCGTAAAACCTGGGAACGTTATCAAAAACGATTTAATTGATTTATTGAGTGAGGGAAAAAGTAATGACTGATGAAGCAACCACGACCATACATACCATTGCCATCGCCGGAGGCACAGGCAAGGAAGGCAAAGGCCTGGCTTACCGGTGGGCAAAAGCTGGATACCGTTTGATCATCGGCTCCCGGGTGCTGGAGAAAGCTCTCTCTGCTGCGGATGACCTCAACCAGCTATTTAAAGGTGGGGTAAAAGTGGAAGGTATGGTGAACCAGGATGCAGCCAGACTGGCTGACCTGGTAGTGATCACCGTTCCATTTGCTGCCCATATTCCTACACTTGAAGGACTGAAAGAGGAATTGAAAGGAAAGATCCTGATCGATGTTTCGGTGCCCCTGGTTCCACCCAAGGTGACCAAAGTGCAAATGCCGCCAGCCGGTTCTGCAGCACTCGAAGCGAGACAGGTATTAGGTGAAGAAGTGCGGATCGTCTCAGCTTTCCAGAACATATCCTATGAACACCTGCTCAATGATGAAGAGATCACCTGCGATGTTCTGATAACCGGTACAGATAAAGAGGCACGTGGAATTGTGGTGAAGCTGGTTGAAGAAGCCGGCATGGTCGGTTGGGATGCAGGTCCTTTGGAGAATTCAGTCGTGCAGGAAGGGCTGACATCCATATTGATCGGCATCAACAAACAGTTTGGCGTACAATCCGCTGGAATCAAGATCACCGGAGTTCCCGGAAAATGATCCAACACAAAAAATAGTCACAGGATGAGTATTGAATGGCATTAACCCTTACACCACTGCAAAAAATACCGTTGATCAAACCCGGCGATCAACTAGTTCAAATACTATTAACCAGCCTGACCGAGAACCATATCTTATTACAAAACGGTGATATTCTGGTGGTGGCACAGAAGATCGTTTCTAAAAGCGAAAACAGGCTGGTCAACCTGACTACAGTCAAACCCAGCAAACGGGCAATCAACCTGGCACAAGCATCGGAAAAAGATCCACGGTTCGTGGAACTCGTTCTGCGTGAGAGTAAAAGGGTGATGCGTAAACGACCCGGCACGATCATCGTGGAACATAAACTGGGTTTTGTATGTGCCAATGCGGGTATCGATCATTCCAATGTGGAAGGGTCCTGGGGAAATGCGGATGATTGGGTGCTTTTATTGCCTGTTGACCCTGACCTTTCTGCAGAGAAAATGAGGGATTTCTTTAGAATGTCAACTGGTCTGGAAATTGGTATATTGATCATCGATTCACACGGCAGAGCATGGAGGTCGGGTACAGTCGGTACAGCCATCGGGATGAGCGGTGTTCCCGGGCTTGTCGACCTGCGTGGGAGAGAGGACTTGTTCGGTTTCAAGTTGAAGATCACCCAGGTAGGTGCGGCGGATGAGATGGCTGCTGCAGCCTCGCTGGTGATGGGACAAGCCAGTGAAGGAATTCCGGCAGTGCATGTAAGAGGTTTCCCTTATCCATTGAGGGATTCGGGAATTTCTGAGCTTATACGCCCCAAAGACCTGGACCTGTTTCGATAGGATGAGAAATTGAAGGTAGTTGCACTCGCTGGCGGTGTTGGTGGAGCTAAACTGGTGGAGGGATTGGCAAGGGTCCTTGAACCGGACGATTTGACCATCATTGTCAATACCGGGGATGATTTTAGGTTCGGTGGTCTGGCAATTTCACCAGATCTGGACACAGTATGTTATACACTGGCAGGTGTTGCCAACCGGGTCACTGGTTGGGGGTTAAAAGATGAATCCTGGAACACATTAAATCAATTAAAAAAGCTGGGAGCTCCTGCCTGGTTCAACCTCGGAGATAAAGACCTTGCCACCCATATTGAACGATCCAGGCTACTAGAAAATGGACTTCCTTTAAGTGAAATTACACGGTTATTTAGTGAGAAATGGGGTATTCTTCATACTGTCATCCCGATGACAGATGATAAGGTATCTACCAAGATTTATGATACCACCGGGCGAAAATTGGATTTTCAGGAATATTTTGTCAAATATCACTGGGAACCTAAGGTTATAAAAATCGAATTCGAAGGCATCGAGCACGCCAAACCTGCACCGGGGGTGCTGGAATCGATCATGACTTCCGATCTGGTTGTGATCTGTCCTTCAAACCCTTATGTCAGCATTGATCCGATCCTCAAGCTGGTCGGAGTACAGCAGTTATTGCTAGAGAAGCAAGTCCTGGCTGTCAGCCCGATCATCGGCGGGCAGGCCGTGAAAGGACCGCTTGCAAAAATGATCAAGGAATTGGAAGGTAAGGATCCTTCAGCAGACTTTGCTGCAAAGTTCTACCATGGAGAATCCATTTTGAATGGCTACGTGTTGGATATTGTAGACAATGGAATTGAATCACGAGATCGAGCGCTGGGGTATAATTTGTAAAGCAGTAGAGACGATGATGCTCTCCACCAGAGACAGGGTACGGTTAGCGGAAGATGTACTGTCGTTGGGCCGACAAATGCTAAAGGAGGAGAAATAATTCATGAGTATGTGGGCGATCGTACCAGTGAAACCATTACGCCACGGAAAATCAAGGCTTTCCGGGGTGTTATCAGACGACGAACGATCGGAGTTGAACATCTCACTCCTGGGTCACACCCTTGATGTATTAAATCAAGTTAATGAAATCAGCAACACACTTGTAGTCAGCCGCGACCATGCGGTGCTTACCATTGCGCGGGAAATGGGAGCCAAGACTGTACAGGAAGATGGTGCTCCGCTACTGAATACAGCATTGCGAAGGGCGACGGTGATTGCGCAGGCATATGCCACGCGCGGCGTGCTCATTTTGCCGGCAGATCTACCCCTGATGCAGCCAGCCGATATAGAGGCACTGATTGCCCTGGCTATCAACCCACCGGTGGTGGTCATCGCCCCGGATAGGCACCATTCGGGAACGAATGCCTTGCTTCTCAGCCCATCCGGTTTATTCGACTATTCCTTCGGTCCAGGGTCATTCCAAAAGCATTGTGAAAAAGCAAAAAAAGCCGGCGCAAGGTTGGAAATTTGCTCCATCCCTTCCCTTGAATTAGATCTAGACTTACCAGAAGACCTGGAAATCCTCCGGAGTCTCGAAAAGGATATTCCGGGTCTGAAAATCACCAGCAATTCAATTCATTAATGGAGGAAATTATGAAACAGAGAATGGCGCTTTATCTTCAAGACTCTCATGACCTTCGTGATGGTCTGGAATATGTAAAGTACGCTGAGAAGCGTGGATTTGAAGCAGTCTGGCAGGCGGAAAGCCGGTTGGTGCGGGATGCCATCGTCCCCATGGCAGCGTACGCAGCGGTCACAGATAAATTAAAGGTAGGATCAGGTGTTATCAATAACTGGACCAGGAATATCGGATTGTTGGCCGCAACGTTCCTTACATTGGATGACCTTGCACCAAACAGGATCATCTGCGGAATTGGTGCCTGGTGGGACCCGCTAGCGAAAAATGTTGGCATTAACCGCACCAAACCACTCACAGCGATGAAAGAAACCGTATTGATCATGAAACGGCTGCTTAATATGGAACGGGTCACTTTCCATGGTGAATTTGTGCACGTGGATGGAATTGAACTGGATGTTGTCCATGGGAGGCGTGAACCCCGTAATGTTCCAATCATGATCGGCGCTACCGGCGATCAGATGATGGAAATGACCGGCGAGATTGCAGATGGAGCGGTGCTTAACTATTGTGTTCCACCAGAATACAACTATAAAGCATTGGATTTGTTGTCAGCAGGAGCAAAAAAAGCAGGTCGAAAGTTGGACGATATTGACCGCCCGCAACTGGTCGTCTGTTCTGTGGATCTGGATCACGATAAGGCAATTGATACGACCCGTGAATTGTTGACCCAGTACCTGGCCCAACAACCGCACATAGCAAAGGCCTCAGGCGTTTCAATGGACGTTGTTGCAGAAATCCAATCCATTATGGGCTGGCCGGCTACTCATGAACAAATTATGAAAGCCAAACATCTTGTTCCAGAAGAATTAATCCTACGGATCACTGCTTCTGGTACACCCGAAGAAGCACGGGCCAAGGTCCATGAATATGTGAACAATGGCTGCACCTGCCCTATATTATATCCAGTCGGCGGCGATGTGAAATTGCTGATCGATACTTTTGCACAGAATTAACTGAATGACAAAAACAAAACAGGCTACATCTCGTGAATGTTTTGTGTGTGGAGTGGAAAACCCTTCCGGCCTGCATATGCATTTCTACACCATCGCTCCCGGAGAGGTTGAGGCACATCATACACTCACAGACCATTACCAGGGATATCCCGGAGTGGTACATGGCGGAATCATCGCTTCAATGCTGGATGAAGTCATGGGACGCGTATTTATGGAAGGTGATCCGCCCCGGTTCATGGTAACCGCCGAGTTAAAGATCCGTTACAAAAAACCGGTTGCTGTTAATACGCCACTTAAACTGACCGGGCATCGGATCAAGGATAATGGCAGGGTCGGACAGGCAACAGGTGAAATCATCGGACCAGATGGTGATATCCTTGTGACAGGTGAGATCACCGTTGTCAATATGCCCGGTGAAACGATGAATTCCAGTGAACTTGAAAAGATGGGTTGGAAAATCTACCCGGAAATGGAAAGGACAGTATGATCACGGAATATAACAGACCATCGACGTTGGAATCTGCCCTGGAATTATTAGCCCGGAAAACACCAGTGACTGTTCCATTAGCTGGCGGAACGCTGCTCAACCGGAAAACAGATGCAGACTTCGCCGTCGTTGATATCCAGTCATTGCCATTGAAATCCATCCAATTGGATGGAAATACTCTGCGGTTGGGAGCAGGAGTTAATCTTCAGGAATTGATCGATCACCCGGATGTACCTGAAATACTCAAAGAAGCATGCAAAAAAGAAACCAGCTACAACCTTCGCCAAATGAGCACTGTTGGTGGGTGTATTGCTGGAGGAGACGGGAAATCCATACTGCTTTCATTATTATTAGCCTTGAATGCCCAGATAGAAATCCAACCGGGAACAGAGAAAATCACAATCAGTGAATTCCTTCCGTTAAGGAAACAAAACCTTACGGGCAAGTTGATCACCACAGTCAACATCAACACATCAGTCAAGGTCGCATTTGAAACCATAACCAAATCACCAGCCGATTACCCGATTGCCGGGGTATCCATGGCACAATGGCCGAATGGAAGAACCCGGGTGAATGTTTTTGGCTTCGGTGAACTCCCTGTAGCCGCAATGGATGGAACTTCTGCAATTGGTGCCGACCTGGCTGCCAGGAATGCTTTTGCAGACAGCAATGATATTCATGCCAGCAGTACTTATCGGGAAGGTATCGCTGGTGTATTAGTGAAAAGATGCCTGGATAAGATGGCAATGGAGGTGAAATGAACCTCAAAATCAATATTAACGGTAAGACCCTGCAGGTCTCAGCCAATCCGGGCGAGACGCTACAAACAGTATTGCGGACAAATGGTTATTTTGGTGCAAAACATGGCTGCGAAGATGGCCAATGTGGTGCCTGTGCCGTATTAATGGATGACCGCCCGGTAAATTCATGCCTCATCCTGGCAGCGCAGGCAGAAGGCCACAGCATCCGTACCATTGAGGGGATCGGTATGTATCCCAACAAGGGTTGGAAGAAGAATGATGGTTTGTCAGCCGTTCAAAAAGCATTTGTTGAGACTGGTGCAATTCAATGCGGTTTTTGCACACCCGCCCAGGTGCTGGCTGCCACCTCCTTGCTTGAGAAAAATCTGAATCCTGCCGAAGATGAAATCCGGGATGTTCTTTCAGGTGTTTTATGCCGTTGTACAGGATACCTGAAACCTGTCCAGGCGGTCCAAAGAGCAGCAGCCTATCTTCGCGGGGAAGTGTTGGAACCCATCTACCCGATTGGAGATCAACCTGATATTTATATTGCTCCAGAGAGAATCGATCAAAGCCGTCCTGAAGAAGGAGTGACCACTCAAACGCAAACCAGTGTGTTTCCAAAAGTCTGGACCACTCCCCAAACAAAGACTTTTACCACAGTTGGTAAACCGGAAATCAAAGTTGATGCGATAAAACTGGTGCAGGGCAAACCTGCTTATACCGGGGATATCGAGTTGCGTGGAATGTTGTATGCAAAAGTATTGCACAGTCCACTGGCGCATGCAAAGATCAAGAATATCGATACAACTGCCGCTAAAGCACTGAAAGGAGTGGCAGCAGTACTCACCTGGCAGGATATTCCACGGGTGGTCTATTCAACTGCCGGACAATCCGACCCGATCCCTGGTCCGCTGGATACATTTTCACTGGACAATAAGGTTCGTTTTGTGGGTGACAGGGTTGCATTTGTTGCCGCCGAGACACTTGAAATTGCTGAACAGGCAATCAAATTGATCAAAGTGGATTATGAAGAATTGCCTGCCATCCTGGATAGTTCTCTCTCAATGGCAGCCAACGCACCCATATTGCACGACGAAAAAGAATATATTAATTTTGCTGACTCAAACCCTAAGAGAAATTTGGCAGCCGAGATCCGGATTGACGTCGGTGACCTTGAAAAAGGATTCGCAGAAGCTGACCTGATCATAGAGGGTGATTATAAAGTACCCAAAGTTCAGCAGGCGCATATCGAACCACATATTACCATTAGTTACTGGGATGAAGATGATCGTCTGGTATTACGCACCAGTACCCAGGTACCATTTCATGTACGCCGGGTGCTGGCTCCTGTTCTTGGGCTGCCGGTGAAACGCATCCGGGTCATCAAACCCCGCATTGGCGGAGGATTTGGTGGAAAGCAGGAGATCCTCATCGAAGACGTTGCTGCACACCTGACGATTGCCACAGGCAGACCGGTCTATTACGAATATACCCGTGAAGAAGAATTCACATCTGCCCGTTCCAGGCACCCGATGAAAGTTCATCTCAAGACGGGTGTCAAGAAAGATGGGACGATCACAGCCAATGAAATGTTTGCACTATCAGATACGGGTGCGTATGGCTGCCACGGATTGACAGTCACGGGAAATACCGGGCACAAATCAATGGCGTTATATGTCGGAGATGGGAAATACCGCAATAACCCAAATATTCGTTTCTATGCAGATGTGGTTTATACCAACACACCTCCTGCTGGAGCCTTTCGTGGATATGGCGTTCCTCAGGGGTACTGGCCGGTGGAAAGGCATATGGAAATCATTGCTCGAAAGCTGGGGATGGATTCGATCGAGTTCAGGTTGAAGAACGTCCTCAGACCAGGAGAACTGCATCCCTTCAGCAAAGCCTGGAGTGAAGGACGCGAACCACGTCCCGAGATCGTGAATACGGTAGGGTTGGAAGATTGTGTAAAGCAGGGGAAAGCTGTAATTGGATGGGATTCGAAATATGACAACATGGATTGGCATAAGGTGGCAGGCAACCCGCATTTACGACGAGGAATAGGAATTGCCACAGTGATGCAAGGTACAGCAATTCCTTATATCGATATGGGTGGTGCATCGATCAAGATGAATGATGACGGTTCTTTCAATCTGCTGATAGGAGCTACAGACCTGGGTACTGGATCCGATACAGTTCTTGCACAGATGGCGGCAGAAGTTTTGGGAGTACCTGTGGATGATCTGATCGTCTATTCTTCTGACACAGATTTCACACCATTTGATAAAGGTGCTTATGCATCCAGTACGACCTATATATCGGGGACAGCAGCAGTTTTAGCAGCGAGGAAAGTAGCTGAACGGATCAGAACTCGCGCGGCTGAAATGCTGAACAAACAGGATGCCTCAAAAGTGATCACTCCTGAATCGGTGAAATTAGCAGATTCATGCGCAATATCACCTGATGGTAGAAGAATTACCATGAAGGAGATCGCGTATAACTCTTTACACCATGAAAACCAGGAACAGATCATGGGCGTGGCTTCCTATGCTTCCCCTGTATCACCACCTCCATTTGCCGCTCAATTCGCAGAAGTATTGGTGGATACACAAACAGGCCAGGTAAAAGTGGAAAGGCTGGTCATGGCAGTTGATTCGGGTGTGATCATCAATCCAGTGACTGCATCCGGACAAATTGAAGGTGGGATGACTCAGGCGCTAGGATACGCACTTACAGAAGAATTGACCTATTCCGACAAGGGTGAAGCACTTCAAAAAAATTGGAACGATTACCATATCTTCAGGTCAAATGAAATGCCGGAGTTGGAAACCCTTTTTATTGAGACATTTGAACCTTCTCATCCATTCGGCGTCAAAGCTGTTGCAGAGATTCCCATGGATGGTGTAGCACCGGCTGTTGGAAACGCCATACTCGATGCCTGTGGAGCAAATCTGGATGAAATTCCAGCAACACCGGAACGTGTTTGGAAAGCAATAAAAAAGTAAGAAGAAAGAACCTGGACAAATGAATTCGGATCAAGTTTATGTAATTGGCCACGTTAACCCGGACACTGATTCTATCGCATCAGCGATTGGTTATGCCTGGCTGCTTCGAGAACGCGATGGTATGAATTCAGTTGCTGCTAGGGCGGGTGCAGTCAATCCACAGACTGCCTGGGTCCTAAAACACCTTGGGCTTGAAGCTCCATTATTATTGACTGATGCTTCTCCCAAGTTCTCATCGGTGATGCGTCGATTGGATACTGTACAGCCCGAACAACCATTAAGTGATGCCTGGGTCATTGCCAGCCGGACAGGCGGAGTGACGCCTGTCTTGAATAGTGATGGCACAATTTTTGGACTGATCACATCCGGATCGCTTTTCCAATTCCTATTGCGAGAACTTGGAGTGACTCAACGAAAGAGGGATCTTAAAATAAGTGATTTGATGGAGATCCCATGTAGTGAAGTGGCTGAGCAAAAGGTGTCCTGTTTTCAGGCCAGTAGCAGAATCCGCGACAGCTTGAACCGAATTTTACGAGAAGAGCGCGATGAATTTTTAGCGATCGATGAAGCCGGTAATTATGCCGGATTATGTCGGCAACGGGATATTTTAAACCCACCCAGATTAAAGATCATCATGGTGGATCACAATGAAGCCCACCAGGCACTTGGTTCATTGGAAGAAGCAGAATTGATAGAAATCCTAGACCATCACCGGTTGGGTAATCCATCGACGCATATTCCTATACGTTTCAGTGTGGATGTTGTTGGCAGTACGAGTACCCTGGTCTCTGAACGCGTGGAAGAATCGGGTCTTAGCTTACCCCCGGCGATTGCTGGAATACTTTTAGCTGGATTATTGTCAGATACATTGATTCTCACCTCACCAACGACAACCGGGAGAGATAAGACGGCTGCGGATCGGATCAGTCGTTGGGCTTTTTCCGTAGGTTCGGTACTATTTGGTGAGAATATCCAGAGCTTCGGTCAGAAAATATTATCAGCTGGAGCTGGATTCGCTTCACGGACACCAGACGAAATAGTGACCAACGATATGAAGATCTACCAGGCAGGTGGTTTCGAGTTTGCAATTGCCCAGGCGGAAGTCAGTGATCTGGTGGAGATTGAAGATCACAGGAATAGCCTTAATATTGCCCTGGCGGATTTAAAAAACCGTAAAGGATTGGATTTTGCAATGTTAATGGTCACTGATGTCGTTCGCGGTAGCAGCAGGTTACTTTACTCCGATGTACCTCCCATATTGGATGGTCTACCTTATCCTCCCCAACCTGATGGAACCAGAATGGCAGAAGGAGTTGTCTCCCGAAAGAAGCAACTTTTACCGGTAGTTTTGGGTCTTTTGGAGGAGTAAGTGAATATTTATCAGTCAGTTCTTGAAATGCATAAGAAAGGTGAGTCTGGTGCTTTATGCACCATCATCGAAAGCCATGGCTCTGTTCCCCGGCATACCGGCAGTAAAATGCTGGTCAAAGAAACAGGTGAATTTATTGGTTCAGTGGGTGGTGGTGAAATTGAAAACCGGGTTATTAAGGAAGCCAAACAATCTATACTGGATGGAAAAACTCGTCGATTAAGCTACAATATGGTTGACCCTTCCCAGGGAGATCCTGGAATTTGCGGCGGCCAGGTGGAGTTTTTTGTGGAACCTATCTTAGCACAACCCATGGTACTGGTTATAGGTGCCGGTCATGTCGGTAAGGCAGTCACGCATCTGGCAAAATGGCTTGGGTTTCGCGTAATAGTGTCTGATGACCGGGAAGAGTTTTGCAACCCCTCGATTGTTCCTGAAGCAGATGAATATGTCTGTTGTTCCATGGCGGATATTCCAAAAAAGGTCAAAATTAGCAGCCAAAGCTACCTCGTCCTTACTACACGGGGAGTACCTATTGATACTCCCGGTTTACCTGCTCTGCTTGATACGTCTGCAGCTTTTATTGGGATCATCGGCTCAAAGAAACGCTGGCTGGCAACCCGTAAGAACCTGGTCGGAGCTGGAATTTTAGAAGAGAAATTGGATAAAGTGGTCAGCCCAATCGGATTGGAATTGAAAGCTGAAACACCCGAAGAGATTGCAGTCAGTATATTAGCGGAAGTACTTATGCTTCGCAATGACGCAAGCGGTTTACGAATGACAATGAAATCAGGAAAATAACTTCCGGAGGAAATATGTGGCAGAAATATATCATCCCAGCATCCATTGAAGAAGCAATTAAGTGCCTGTCTGAAAACCCTGGAAAAGCAAGAATCATTGCTGGAGGTACCGATCTCATCCTTGAGATAGAAAGGGAACAACGAAAGGATATAGAAACAGTGATCGATGTCAGTCGGTTACCAGGTTTCTCAGAGATATTCCTGGATGATAAGGGTGCGATCCATATCGGAGCGGGTGTGACCCATAATCAGGTAGTTTCCTCATCATTATTAAATGAAAAAGCATTGCCGTTGGTATTAGCTGCCTGGAATGTTGGATCGCCACAAATTAGAAACCGCGGAACGATCGCAGGTAACCTGATCACAGCTTCCCCGGCAAATGATACGATCACTCCCCTTATTGCAATGGGAGCAAAGGTCAAATGTAAATGCGTTCATGGAGAGCGCGAAGTACTGCTCACAGATTTCTATTCTGGTGTCCGAAAGACAGTTTTAAAACCGGATGAGATGGTGATAGATATCAGTTTTCCGGCAATGAAAAGTAACCAGAGGGGCATTTTTATCAAATTTGCCTTAAGAAAAGCACAAGCGATCTCAGTCCTTAACCTGGCGATGGTACTCACTCTGGATGGAAAAGTAATCACACATTCAGCCATCACACTTGGGGCTGTCGCGCCAACTATAATTCACGCTTTGGAAGCTGAAAAGTTTCTGGTAGGCAAGAATATTGATAAAGAAATGGATTTGGAAGCTCTTGCTAAAGCTGCTTCGGAAGCAGCGAAGCCAATCGATGATATCCGCAGTTCCGCCAGGTACAGGCAGAAAATTGTTGGAGTAATGTGTAAAAGAGCATTACTGGCAATTCGAGATGGGAAAGAAAGAGAAAACTTGCCGAGTAAACCGGTACTCTTATGGGGTAAACAGACCAAAGCAGTTGAAATGCCTAATTCGTACACAATTCTGGATACTTCAAAAATAACCGCCATCATTAATGGAAAAAGTCAGGGGCTTATTGGTGGATCAGATCAGACTCTGTTGAATTTGTTACGAAACAATGCGATGCTGACGGGGGTAAAAGAAGGCTGTGCAGAAGGCGAATGCGGAGCATGTACAGTTTTCCTGGACGGTATAGCAGTGATGAGCTGCCTGGTTCCTGCTGAGCGTGCCCATCAGGCTGAAATTACCACAATTGAAGGAATCGGCACCGAAGATAAGGTCCATCCGGTGCAGCAATCCTTCATTAACGAGGGTGCAGTGCAATGCGGGTACTGTACCCCGGGGTTTATTATGTCAGCGGTGAAGCTGCTTGAAGAGAAAGAACACCCTGATCGGGATCAAATTAAACAGGCCATCACCGGTAACCTGTGCCGGTGTACTGGCTACTACAAGATCATAACTGCCATCGAAAAAACAGGAGAGGCGGTTTTATGAATAAGAACAATATGTTTTCAGAAAAACCACCTTCAAGGGGTACAGCCATGCCTGTGCACCCGGTGTGGCGAGGAATTGGATTCATCATGATCATACTGATTCCGGCCTTGTCGTACGTTGCAACCTTGAGGTTACTTGAATTGAATGGACAAAAAGGCTGGTATCCCATCCCCCCGGAATTCCTAATCTATTACCGAAATTTTGATCCTTACATCCTTGTAAAGGTGGGGGTGACCCTAATCCTTTCATTTATTGTATATGCAATATTTTTGATGATCACTTATTTTTTAAACGGACTCTTTGGTCCCAGGAGGTATATTCCCCCAGATATAGCTCCATTGAAAAAGAAGAAGAAGAACGACTGGTTCTTCTAAAAGAGCCAAGATAATGATGATGTGGAGGTAAAGTGGGCATAGTCGGCGAATCAATCACTCGGGTTGATGCATTAAGCAAAGTAATAGGCTCAGCCATGTATCCAGGAGATTTCAATTTTCCTGGCCAAGCGTATATGAAGATACTGTTTTCTGGAAAAGCGCATGCCATTATCCGGAAAATTGACATAACTCAAGCAGAAAAGTATCCCGGGGTTATTGCTGTTTTCACGGCCAAAGATGTTCCCAACAACGTATATGGGTTGATCTCACCAGATCAACCGGTTTTCTGCGGACCGGGATCGAATCGCGAATTTGCTGACCGGGTAAGATTCATTGGTGATCAAATAGCCTGCGTTATCGCTGAAAGTGAAAAAATAGCAGACCATGCTGTGAAATTGATACAGGTAGAATATGAAGACCTGCCGGTTGTAACCGATCCGGTTTTAGCCATGGGAGATAATGCTGTGGTGCTTCACCCTGACCGTGGATCCAATGTGTTCGGACATTACCGGATCCGCAAAGGTGACACAGATTCTGCTTTTCGGGACGCAGATGTCATTGTAGAAGGAGAATATCATACCCCCGCTCAAGAACATGCCTACCTCCAGCCCGAAGCAGGAGTGAGTTACATTGATGAAGAGGGACGCGTTACAGTGATCGTTGGCGGGCAGTGGACCCACGAAGACCAGGAACAGATCGCACATTCTTTGAATCTTCCCCTTGATAAGATCAGAGTCATTTACCCTGCAATTGGTGGTGCCTTTGGCGGACGTGAGGATATGTCTATCCAGATCGTCCTGGCATTAGCAGCGTGGCGATTGGAACAACGCGGCATTAACAGACCAGTTAAGATCATTTGGAGCCGAGAAGAATCGATCGTTGGACACCATAAACGCCACCCTTACATATTAAAGGCGAAATGGGGAGCGACAAAAGAAGGTAAAGTAATTGCTGCCCAGGTCGCATTGGTGGCCGATGGTGGAGCTTATATTTATACTTCCACGAAAGTGATGGGCAACGCCACATTAATGTGCACAGGTCCATACGACATTCCAAATGTTAAAGTGGATTCTTATGCTGTTTATACCAATAACCTGCCCAATGGAGCATTCCGTGGTTTTGGCGGACCTCAGGGAGCTTTTGAAGCTGAAACCCAGATGAACAAACTCGCTGAGAAATTGGGAATGGATCCAGTAGAGCTGCGGATGCGGAATGTTGTAAAGGAAGGATCATTACTATCCGTCGGAACTCCACTTCCTCCAGGGGTCACTCTGGATAAGGTAGTTGAAAAATGTGCAGTGACCGGTAATTGGATAAATACTAAAACCGGCTGGCAACGCAAGGATGGGCAATCCATTTCTACCAAAGGTGTGCTAAAACGAGGTTTAGGATTTGCCTGTTCCTATAAAAATGTCGGATTTTCCTTTGGAGCGCCAGAAAAATGTACAGCTATCATCGAACTCAGAGGTAAAGATGAAATTGAAAAGGTAATATTGCATCATGCAGGCGCTGATGTTGGGCAAGGCAGCCATACTGTATTTGCCCAGATGACTGCTGAAGCGTGCAGGGTACCTTTTGATAAGGTTGAGTTGGATATGGCAGATACTGCGACGTCTGGGAACTCAGGTTCAGTGTCGGCTTCAAGAATGACCTTTATGGCCGGCAATTCGATCCAGGGAGCTGCGGAACTGGCTTTGGAAAAATGGAAGAACGAAGAACGCCCGGCAATAGCAACATATACATATATTCCTCCAAAAACAACACCCTTTGATCCGGAAACCGGTAAATGTGAACCGAACTTTTCATATGGATATGTAGCCGAAGTTGTTGATGTTGAAGTTGATACAGAAACTGGTCAGTTAAGTATCCGCAATGTAATCTGCGTTGATGAGGTTGGTAAAGCCATTAACCCTGAATTAGTGCGTGGGCAGATTGAAGGAGCGGTCGTACAAGCAGCTGGCTATGGAGTGTTGGAAAATTTCATTCAGAAGAATGGAAAAGTCCTTACCTCAACTTTATCAACTTACCTGATTCCGACCGTTTTGGATATTCCAGATACGATCCAATCGGTGATCATGGAAACACCTGATCCCCGTGGACCATGGGGAGCTCGCGGAATGGGAGAAATGCCATACCTGCCATTTGTACCGGCATTGACCGCAGCAATCCATGCGGCGACTGGAGTCTGGTTCGATGATTTCCCATTAACCCCGGAAAGGGTACTGGAAGGGTTGGGAAACTTATAGCCACACATGATGTCAAATCATTCGTTCTGATTCGCGGGGGCGGAGATCTTGCCAGCGGAGTAGCTTATAAACTAATGCGCTGTGGCATCGCTTGCCTTATATCTGAACTACCAGAACCTCTGAGTGTTCGCCGTTTGGTTAGTTTTTCCTCTGCCATTCATGAAGGTACCATTACGGTTGAGGGAGTGACCGCAAGGCGAGCAGAAAAAATTGAGGAAGCATGGCAAATCATGGCGGCGCACGAGATTCCAGTGATGGTAGACCCTGATTTAACCCAAACACAACTAATGCAGCCGACAGTAATCGTTGATGGACGAATGCTGAAAAAAGCAGACAGCAGCCCCTCAATACTATCAACAATTGTCATTGGGTTGGGACCTGGTTTTTATGCCGGCAAAGACAGCCGGGCGGTTATTGAAACCAATCGGGGACCCAAAATGGGACGGGTGATCTGGTCCGGTGCAACCGAACCGGACACTGGTATACCTGAACAAGTCAATCAATATTCAAATGACCGGGTATTACGAGCTCCTACAGATGGGACTTTGAGAACTTTTACTACAATTACCGACCAGGTTCAGACTGATCAACTAATCGGGGAGGTTGAAGGCATATCAATAAAGGCGAAGTTTCCAGGGATTATTCGGGGATTATTACGCAATGGAACCAGCGTTCGGTCGGGAATGAAAATTGGCGATCTTGATCCACGAAATAACCCGGAATTAACCAGTATGATCTCCGAAAAATCTTTGGCAATCGGTGGCGGAGTTCTTGAGGTATTACTATCCGATAAGACATTAAGAAACCTCCTTCTTTGTGGCGAAAATGAAGCTTCATGATGTCATGCGGCTTCATGAACCATGCCGGGTGGCTGTTGTAGGAGCAGGTGGTAAGACTTCCACCATCTGGCGTTTAGCGGAAAGTTTCAAGAAGAATGTTGTTATTACCACGACCACTCACCTCGGATTGGACCAGATCGAAAAAGCTGAACAACAATTCTTTGTCTCATCTATAACAGAATTAGAACGAATCAGTTGGGGAAATCTACCAAGGATAGTTAGCATCACAGGTCCAGTGATCGATGGCCACAGACTGGACGGGTTATCACCTGAAAATATCAAGTTTTCTTTGTGAGCAATCCATCGAACACCAATTTTCGATCCTCATAGAAGCTGATGGATCGCGAATGCTTCCGTTGAAAGCGCCAGCGGAGCATGAGCCGGTGATCCCTGAATGGGTGGATGCAGTTATAGTATTAGCAGGCATGTCAGCTTTAGGAAAGCCATTGAGTTCAGATACCGTCTTCCGGCCGGAAGTGTTTGGCAAGCTGGGAAAAATGAAAGAAGGGGAAGTTATCACAGTTGAAGGATTAGAAAGAGTCCTTTGTCATCCGAAAGGCGGATTGAAAGGAATTCCAGAAAAGGCGAAACGGATCCTGGTATTGAACCAGGCAGAAGATGGCTTGATACTTCCCGAGACAATGCGCATAGCCAATTATTGTAAAGATATATACGATCAGGTGCTCATAACCGCAGTTGGATATCAACATCTGGAACCGGTCGTCTTTGCCAGAATTGAGCATGTAGCAGCGATCATTCTTGCTGCAGGTGGATCATCGCGGATGGAGGGAAAACCCAAACCACTTGTAGAATTTCAGGGAGAAACTCTTATTGAAAGGGCAGTAAAGACGGCAGCAAAGGCGGGATACGACCCTGTGATCGTTGTAACAGGATATCACTCAGACCAGGTCTATTCCCAAATTGGCAGGGATGAATATCGAGATAGTGGTAAATTCAGAGTGGAAATCCGGGCAAAGCTCTTCCATCCGGACAGGATTGAAAAAATTAGGAGACAGGTGCGGAGCGGCTGTTTTCATGCTTGTTGATCAACCATTTGTATCGGTGGAATTATTGGAAAAGCTGATAAACCAACATATGACGAGCATGATGCCAATTATTGCTCCCGATGGTAAATGACCAGCGTTCCAATCCTGTGTTGTTTGACCGGATGACCTTTGATGAACTATCCTTGATGGAAGGTGATACAGGCGGGAGGACGATCATGGGTCATTTTGAGCATACCTGGCTGCCATGGCTGGATACGAGGTTATTGATGGATATAGATACACCCGAAGACCTGGAGAGGTGTAACCTTGCTGCAAAATAAACCATTAAAAATTGGTGCGGTTGTCCTTGCTGCTGGATTATCCAGCCGCATGGGAGTGCAGAAGCTGCTTCTTCCCTGGAAGGGAAAGACAGTGATAGAAACGGTAGTGGATACTTTGATTCTATCCAGAATTACAGAAATTGTCGTCGTGACCGGACGGGACGCAGAACAAATTGCATCAACTCTCAAATCAAAACCGGTACAGATCATTTACAACCCCGATTTTGCTAATGGAGATATGGTCACCTCGTTGAGTACAGGGTTGAAAGCTTTACGGAACAGGGTGGATGCTATTCTCATGGTCCTGGCTGATCAGCCACAGATGATGGAAACAACAGTCAAATTACTCGTGGATGAATGGTATCTAAACTCTGATTCGCTGTGCATTCCCAGTTATCAAATGCATCGCGGGCATCCCTGGGTGATACCTGCAATATTATGGGATAACCTGAATAGCCTAGATTCGCATCAGACCATGCGGGATTTTATCAGGATCAATGAGCATGAGATTCGATATGTAGTAGTAGAGACAGCGACCATCTTGGCGGATCTGGATACTCCGGAAGATTATGCACATATCGAATCATAATTGGATGTTTAGGCTTTCGGAATTTCCGGGGCTTACCCATTTCTCGATATGATATACTTCGAATGCTAAAGCGGTAGATCACAAACAAGACTATAAATTACTTTGTAATTATTACCATATCTGATCAGATTGTAGATTATTTTTGTATGCACCTCAAATTTAGGATTACTCAACTTGGAGTATTTGGTTAATGAAAATATCAGAATTTATTGAAATTGAAGAACAATACGGGGCTCATAATTACCATCCACTAGATGTAGTGATTTCTCGTGCCGAAGGAGTGTGGGTTTATGATGTCAATGGAAAAAAATACCTTGACTGCCTGAGCGCATATTCAGCTGTCAACCAGGGGCATGTGCATCCGCGAATTCTGAACGTTTTTATTGAACAGGCAAAAAAAGTTACCCTGACCTCCAGGGCTTTCCGCAATGACCAGCTTCCTTTTTTTTATAAAGAACTCTCGGAATTCACCGGGTATGAAATGTCCCTTCCGATGAACTCTGGGGCAGAAGCAGTTGAAACTGCATTGAAGCTGGCTCGTAAATGGGCGTACAAAGTCAAGAAAGTACCAAAATATATGGCTGAGATCATTACAGCAACCGGTAACTTCCACGGACGAACCATTTCCGCCATTTCATTTTCAACGGAACCTCAATATAAAGACGATTTTGGACCATTTACTACGGGGTTTATTACAGTACCCTATGGAGATGCCGATGCCATTGAAAAAGCGATCAACCCAAAAACTGCCGCTGTATTTATTGAACCCATCCAGGGAGAAGCAGGGGTTATTATCCCGCCAGCGGGCTATCTGAAAAAAGTAAGCGAATTATGCAAAAAGAACAATGTCCTTTTTATGGCGGATGAGATCCAAACAGGGTTGGGACGAACCGGGAAAATATTCGCCTGCGATCACGAGAGTGTTCATCCGGATATCATCACAATAGGCAAAGCTTTAGGTGGAGGTTTTTATCCTATTTCTGCAGTATTAGCAAATCGGGAAATCCTGTCCCTCTTCACCCCTGGAGAGCATGGGTCCACCTTTGGAGGAAATCCTTTGGCTGCGGCAGTCGCCAGGGAAGCCCTTAAAGTGATCGTGGATGAAAAATTAATTGAGAATGCAAACAACCTGGGGGAATATTTCCTGGAACAACTCAGTGAGATCAACAGCCCAAATATTAAAGAAGTTCGTGGCAAAGGACTATTAATAGGGGTTGAATTAAAGCCAGAAGCCGGGGGTGCAAGAAGATTTTGTGAAACCCTGGAAAAGAAAGGCATTCTGGCAAAAGATACTCATCAAAATACAATCCGGTTTATGCCTCCACTTGTGATAGATAAAGCGACAATCGATTGGGCTTTGCCAATAATTCGCGAAGTCCTCACGATGAAATAAAATCAAACCATTGAGGACTTTGCTGAATGAGCTGGAAAGAAAAATATCAATACAAAATTGTAAACGCCGCAACAGCTGTCCGTGCAATTAAATCTAATCAAAGAGTTTATCTAACTGGAAACTGTTCAGTTCCCCAGGTTCTGGTTCAAGCGCTAGTGGAATATGCCCCTGAATTACAGAATGTTGAAATTTGCCAGCCATTGACTGTTGGAAATTCAGATTATGTAAGCCCGAATATGGAAGGTCATCTTCGGGTGAATACGCTATTCATCAGTCACAATGTCCGCAAAGCTGTACAAGAAGGACGTGCAGATTATACGCCGGTCCTGTTGTCGGAACTTCCTCTGCTTTTTAAAAACGGGATTTTACCGTTGGATGCTGCCCTGGTTCATCTTTCCCCTCCTGATGAGAAAGGATTTTGTACCTTTGGAATTGAAGCAGGATTAACAAAAACATCGGCTGAATCCGCTAGGATCATAATTGCTGAAGTGAACCAGCAAATGCCCCATACTTTGGGTGATACCCTCATCCATATCGATGATTTGGATTATATAGTAGAGGTAGATTACCCGCTGGCAGAACTTCCGATGAAAAATGATTGCGGGGACGATATAGTCGGAAAAATAGCTGAACATATCGCAGAAAGAATTCCAGATGGGGCTACATTGCAGCTCGGAATTGGCGGGATCCCGGAGGCAGTTCTCAAATTTCTCCGACATAAAAAGGACCTGGGAGTCCATTCTGAACTGTTTTCTGATGGAATTATGGAACTCGTCAACCTGGGTATTGTGACAAATGGTAAAAAATCCATCCATAAAGGAAAGATCGTCGCCGGTTTTATCATTGGTTCCCGTGACCTGTACAGATGGGTGGATAACAATACTCTAATCGAATTGCTGCCCACTGAGTATGTCAACAACCCCTTTATCGTGGCAAAAAATAATAATATGGTTGCCATAAATTCTGCCATCGAGGTTGATCTCACCGGCCAGGTATGTGCCGATTCGATCGGGCCCAAATTTTACAGTGGTGTGGGTGGACAAATGGATTTCATTTATGGGGCATCCCTCTCAGAAGGTGGATTACCTGTTATCGCTTTGCCAAGTTCTGCCCGAATATCCTCAGGAAGTATAATATCCAAAATTGTTCCTATGCTGAAAGAAGGTGCCGGTGTTGTCACTTCGCGTAATCATGTCCACTATATTGCTACAGAATACGGTATGGTCGATCTTTACGGGAAGAGTATCCGTCAAAGGGCGCAAGCACTCATTTCAATCGCACATCCGGATTTCAGATCCGATTTACTACTCCAAGCTGGAAAATTGAATTATATTTAACCTATGAATCGAAAAGCGAAGATAGTTGCTACAGTTGGTCCCTCATCTCAGGATGAGAAGATTTTTGCCTCCATGGTGGATGCCGGCCTGGACGTTGCCAGGTTAAATTTCTCACACGGGTCCTATGAAAATCATTTAAGTACGATTAAAATGATACGCCAGGTTTCTAAGGACATGGGTAAGGCGATTGCGATCCTGCAGGACCTTCAAGGTCCCAAGATCCGAATAGGAGTGATTCCAGGCGATTCCATGGAAATATCTACTGGTCAAATGCTTGATGTTTATTTTTCAGAAACCATAGAAGTGATAAAGCCATTGCCGGAAAACACAAATAAATGGATTTATATTCCCATTCCAGACCTTCTCCGGCAACTAAAAGTCGGCATGAAGATATTATTGGATGATGGAAATATTGAGTTTAGTTTACAAGGAAATCCACACTGATCGCGTGACTATTATTGTAAATTTAGGAGGAACTCTTTCTTCCCATAAAGGATTTAACCTGCCAGGAGTTCAACTGGATATTCCAGGGTTTACAGAAAAGGATCGGTTGGACTTGCATTTTGGGCTCGACAACGGGGTCGATATCATTGCTGTTTCATTTGTGCGGACCGTTGACGATATACTGGCTGTCCGCAATGAAATTTTGGCCTATGCACCTGATCGGACCGGTATACCGATAATCGCAAAATTGGAGCGGCCTGAAGCACTGGTGAATCTCACATCAATTGTCGTGGAGGCTGATGGCGTAATGGTTGCACGGGGAGATCTCGGGGTGGAATTATCACCATCTTATGTACCGATCGCACAAAAGAAAATTATCAGGGAAGCCAATATATATTCAAAACCTGTGATCACGGCCACCCAAATGCTGGATTCCATGATCCATAATCCGCGACCCACAAGGGCGGAAGCAACAGATGTTGCGAACGCAATATTTGATGGGACGGATGCGGTCATGTTATCTGGGGAGACAGCCAGTGGCAGTTATCCCATCGAGAGTATTAAAGTCATGGATTCCATCGTAAAGGAAGCCGAATTAAATTATGCAGACTGGACCATTTGTACCGACTTACCGCAAATAGACAGCACCGATGATGCCGTTGCGATGACAAGAGCTGCGCGTGAATTAGCTCAAGATAGGAACGTCTCTTCGATTGCCATATTCACACATACAGGTAGAACAGCATTATTAATGTCAAAAGCAAAACCGGGTGTATCAATACTAGCTTTCACCCCGCTGGAATCCTCATATCATAAAATGTCATTGTATTGGGGAGTAACACCACAACTGGTTCCTCATGCAGACTCCGTAGAATCAATGATCAGGATCGTAGATGACGCCATCATAAAAATTGCGCCAGAAGAAAAGGACCAACAAGTGATCCTCATATCCGGCTTCCCCGTCAATAAAATGCGGCTGCCAAATTTTGCTTTACTTCATACAGTGGGAGAGCCTGATTAACTTTGCAATCCTTTATTACCAAATCCATACCTCGAAATATTGGATCACTTCGATTACATTATAATTACCCCAGCATCTTTCGTTAGTACTTATTTTATAGCTTTTAAATAATAAAAGCCTCTCTATGTTATTACATAGAGAGGCTCTATTAGATTTAGCCGAGTTTGAATTTCTTTACAAAATCTCCGAGAACACCATCGAAGTTGGGTCGACCGATCTCCTGCAAATTATAGAAGACACGAGTATATGGTTTTTTGATATTGATAATACGACTCAAGTCAATAGGTGTACCAATAACGACAGAATCACAATCTGTATTATTGATGGTTGTTTCAAGATCTTTCAACTGCTGCTCACCATAACCCATGGCCGGTAAAAGAATGCCGATTTTGGGGTATGTAGCGAAGGTTTCTTTGAGTCTTCCAACAGTATATGGACGGGGGTCAACAAATGATGCTGCGCCGAACTTCTGGGCTGCCACAACTGCAGCTCCGATCGTCATCTCTCCGTGGGTGAGTGTTGGACCATCTTCAATAGCCAGAACCCGTTTTCCCTTGATTATTTCTGGGTTATCCACATCGAGGGTGGAGGCAGCGTCAATCACTGTCGCATTCGGATTCACTGCTGCGATGTTCTTGCGGACTGTTTGGATACCGGCTGCGTCTGCACTGTCCATCTTGTTGATCACAACCACATCAGCCATCCTCAAGGAAATTTCTCCGGGGTAGTAAGTAAGTTCATGGCCGGGACGGTGAGGATCCACAACCGTGATCTGTAGATCAGGAGTATAGAATGAGAAGTCGTTATTACCGCCATCCCATAAGATCACATCACATCCCTTCGGGTCTTTTTCTGCGGCTCTAAGAATAGCTTCATAATCAACACCGGCATAAATGACATTACCACGGGCGACATGAGGTTCGTATTCTTCCATCTCTTCAACGGTGCAGTTGTTCTTGGCAAGGTCAGAAATCTCGGCGTAGCGCTGTACTTTCTGTGCAACCAGGTCTCCATATGGCATGGGGTGGCGGACAGCGACGACTTTTAGTCCTTTAGCCATCAAAATCTCAATTACACGGCGTGAAGTCTGGCTTTTACCACAGCCTGTGCGAACAGCACAAACGGAAATGACAGGTTTGGTGCTCTTTAATTGTGTATCTTTTGGTCCCAACATGGTGAAAGTAGCACCAGCGGCTTCAACGATAGCCCCAGTAGCCATCACCTTCTGGTATGTGACATCACTGTATGAGAAGACACACTCGTCAGCTTTCAGATCTTTGATCAGTTTTGGAAGATCCTTCTCATCATAAATGGGAATACCTTTTGGATATAGGTTACCAGCCAGTTCGGTGGGGTAGGACCGTCCGGCGATATCTGGAATTTGGGCAGCAGTGAACGCAACCACTTCAAAAGCATCATTGTTCCGATAATGAGTATTGAAGTTGTGGAAATCTCTTCCAGCCGCGCCGATAATGATCACTCTTCTTTTATTCATTTATTCCTCCAATTAATTTATATTTGTTGATTTAGATTAATTCGCAATTTAGGTGTTTTAAATCAGCAGCCCAAAGTGGCTACCATGACTGCCTTGATCGTATGGACTCTATTTTCAGCTTCGTCAAATGCAACCGAAGCAGAAGATTCAAAAACCTCCTCTGATACTTCCATCGATTCAAGCCCGAATTTTTGGAAGATCTCTTCTCCGATCTTAGTCTCTCTATTATGGAAAGCTGGTAGACAATGCAGGAATTTTACCTGTGGATTGCCGGTTTTTTTCATTACGGCAGCATTTACCTGGTACGGTGAAAGCAGTTTAATACGTTCTTCCCAAACATTAGCTGCTTCACCCATTGAAACCCAGACATCGGTTTCAATAAAGTCGCAATCTTTTACGCCACTGTCCACATCCTCTGTCAATGTGATCTTTGCACCAGTTTCCTTCGCGATATCCTTTGCTGTCTTCACCAAAGATGGATCTGGTTGCACAGATTTCGGAGCTACTATGCGGAAATCCATGCCCATCTTGGCTGCACCGATCAGTAATGAGTTTCCCATGTTATAGCGGGCGTCGCCCAGGTAAGCGAGTTTCATCTGGCGTAGGGGTTTATCGCTGTGTTCAATCATGGTTAGTAGGTCAGCTAGGATTTGGGTGGGGTGGAATTCATTCGTCAACCCATTCCAGACCGGGACGCCGGCGTATTTCGCAAGCTCTTCTACGCGTGCTTGTCCAAATCCACGATATTCGATACCATCATACATTCTTCCCAGAACCCTGGCAGTATCCTTCAATGACTCTTTATTCCCTAATTGTGATCCAGTCGGATCCAGATATGTGACATGGGCACCCTGATCATAAGCAGCCACTTCGAATGCACATCTTGTGCGAGTAGAAGCTTTTTCGAAGATGAGGGCAATATTCTTCCCTTTGAGGCGCTGTTCTTCAATACCAGCATACTTGGCAGCTTTTAGATCAGCTGAGAGTTTCAATAAGAATTGAAGCTCCTGGGGTGTGAAATCCAGTTCTTTAAGAAAGTGCCGATTTTTTAGGTTGAATGCCATAATAATTTCCTTTCTCTATGTTACCCATCGTTACAAGTGAAATGGGTCTGAAATTAGAGGACTCAATTACTATATGTTAAAGATCATTTTCGAAAATACCCAATCCGATCTAATAGCCACTTATTTGTTTGGGGAAGTAATCCTCTAAAGGACCTTCACGGTAAACATCCGCAGTCGCGCAATGTAACCCACCACCGAAAGCGGAAACATCAAAGAAAGGTACTGGTATTACGTTGAACCCTAATTTGTCAAATTGTTCCATTTGAGCAGTTTCTGATGCTTCCACACAGATTGTTTTCGGATCCAGAACCAGGACATTCATAGAAAGCCAGACGCTGCAGAAAGAGAGCGGCGCTTTTTCGGAATGAGCAGGAGTTGCGCATTCAACAATTTCCCAATCATTTTTCTTGAATAATTCTGTCATTTCCTTTGTGAGTGGAACTCTCTGCCGGTTGCTTATTGCTAATCCAGGTCGGACAGGGATAAAAGTTGCATCTATATGCATAGGATGCGCTTCCTTGAACATTACTTCATGGACGCGGTGATTAGGGAAATGTCTTTGCAACCAGGATAAGCCTGAAGCATTGGTGCAAGTTGACCTTTGTACAAACAGGTCTTTACCAAAACGACCAATATCAGCAGCGTCAAAAAGTGGTTCTTCTTCAGTGAGCGCCCACTGTTTCTTCATAGTGTATTGCTCAATTTGTTCTTCTTCGGTTTTGGTTTCAACTTCATCCCAGAATCCGAGTTTATAGGTTCTGTCTGTCAACCTTGGTTTTGGTGCAGCCTCATAACGGAATTTCGGGTCTTCAAGAAAATAGCGATTTAGCAACGGGCGGTAGCAAATAAATTCAAACCAGCGGCTGCGTTGGGACATGGTCGCTTCGAGGATTTCATTACCCACGGTCAATAAAATATCACGTGGAGGCATGACTCCGAACATCGAATCCTGTTTCCAATCAGGAGTTTGAACTTTTTGGGTAAAATCAATCGGAGTTGGGCGGTCAACTTTAATTCCTCTATCTTTGAGTAATTTGGCAAAGTTATCCAACTGCTCATTGGCTTTGACTTCCATCTCCTTCGGCATCAGTCCGTATGTCCCTTTAGGGAAACCATTTTTAGGGAAATCACGTACGCATGCTGGCTCAGGGGCTTGGATGACGGTGCCATCCGCACGACCAACAATGACATGCTTAAGAGGGCTCCACTCATTCCAGGAATTTACTACTGTTTTTTGTTCAGTTATCATCTTTGAATCTCCTTATTAACTGTATTTGTTGAGATAAAAATCCAGGTTTCTTATGTAGGATTGGTTACAAGATTATTGAATAATTGTTTTGTTAAAATGAAATAATCGATCCCATCTGCGAAAGATGATTTGTAAACAAGTAATAGAAAATACCAGAAAATACAACTAATGATATTCCAACTGCTACAAAATCTGGAAATCTGGGTCGAATTTCCTCAAGGTAAGTTCGTTTTACTGGAGCACCAAAACCACGTGATTCAATGGCAACGTCCATATCAGCCGTTCGCCTCAAGAGTGTTAGCACAAGTGGTATGAATAGTGGAACATATCCTTTGATCAACCGTTTAAAATAATTCATCTCTTTAATATCGTGTCCGCGTAGACGCTGTGAAGCCATAATATCAAAATATGTGCTGGTTACCAGAGGTACCAAGCGCATAGCAACGCCAAAAGTGAAGATGAATTTATATGGTAATTTTATAGCTGCGAGTCCGGCCATCAATTTCGGTAAGGTCGTGGTGCTGGTAAGTAGGGGAATCATCATGACAACACTTAGAATTTTGAGGCAAACTGCAAAACCGAAAATCATCCCTTCCAACGTGAATGGCCATTTGTATAAGAAAAATAGAGGAGTTTTTCCGCCATAAAACATGAAGCCGTTGATGACAATAAAGATCACAAATATCGCTGCCATGATGGTTAGGATTACTCGTAGAATTCTGAGCGGGATATGTGATATCGGGTACAGGATCAATGCGAGGAAAATCATTACTAAAAGGACGGGTATATTGAAAGTAAATAGCGCTGTGATCCAATAGAGCAACATGATAAATAGTTTAGTCAAAGGATTTAGGCGGTGGATAACAGTATCTAATTGAGCTAAATGTAATGCTTCCATGGAAAATTTTACCTTTCACCAGCAACAGCTGAAATTTTTAGATTATTAATTTCTTCTGTTACATGTTCTATGGAGAGTAACCCTGACGGTAACCCACACACGCGCAACTCCTGTGCAAGCCGAATTATTTCCGGAGGATCGATATAAGTTTCTCGTAAAAGGGAAACATGGTCGAATACATCTCGTGTTGGTGCGTCAAGTAGAAGCTCTCCCTTGCCTACTACCAAAGTTCGTTCCGTGTATTTGGCGACCAATTCCATGTCATGAGAGATCATAATTACTGTATGACCGGCCTGCTGTAATTCAGCTGCCAGGTTTACCAGCTCATAACGTCCTTTATAATCCTGCCCAGTCAGGGGTTCATCAAATATTAAGACCTGCGGGCGCATAGCAACGATTGAAGCAACAGCCACCTTACGGCGGTCACCCAAACTAAGTTTGAATGGATACAAAGTTCGATAATTGCTCAACCCCGTTATCTTCAAGGATTCTTCGGTGCGTTTTTCAATTTCCTGCGGATCCAACTTCAGGTTTTCAAGTCCAAAGCGGATTTCTTCTTCTACAGACATGCAAAATAACTGTGTATCTGGGTTTTGAAGGATTAAGCCTATCTGTGTTGCGATTTCTCCGACCTTTTGCCCAGAGAGTGGTTTGTTATCCAGGAAGATTTCTCCACAGGAGGGTTTTAACAAACCTACCAGGCATTTCATTATTGTTGTTTTTCCGCCACCATTCTGCCCGATAATCCCTACAAACTGTCCTTTCGGAATGGAAAAGGTCATATTGGAAATGGCAGGAGAACTTGTACCCGGATAAGTATAGGTAAGGTTTTTGACCTCAACGGCCACATCTTTAATTGATCCGGAATTACCAGTTGTCTGGGAAATAGGAGATGGCTCCACAAATCCTTTTCCTAAGGTTGATTTTCCTTGTCCGAGCCATGTCTTGATTTGTGCTGCAGCAGTTGGAACATCCAGACTGAGGGCGTTGTTCCCATCAATATTGAGAGATTTTCCAAGTCGAGCCAGGTCTGGAACATGAACATACATACGGTCTAATATTTCCACCTCGCGAAAGACCTTATCCGGTGGACCTTGGAGTATGATACTACCGTGATCAAGAACAATGACCCGATCAGCATATTTTTCAATTTCATCAACATCATGACTTGCAATCACAACCGTCATCCCAAAATCCTTATTCAAGGACGATAAAGTCGCAAACACCTCTCCCTTACCAATTGGATCAAGCTGGGATGTTGGTTCATCTGCCACTAAAATCTTGGGCCGGACTATGAGGTTTGCCGCAATAGCGAGTCGTTGCTTCTGTCCACCGGAAAGTTCATCTGAAAGTCGTGAAGCTAATTCTTCCAACCGGACGATCTTTAGAGCTTCCCGCATTCGTTTAATTATTTCATCGCGAGGAACCCCACGGTTTTCTGCTGCAAATGCTATCTCTGACCGAACATCTGCAGAAAATAATTGTGATTCAGGGTCTTGAAGTACTAAGCCAACGTTCTGTGCAATATCATAGACATGGTGTTCAAAAGTATCCATACCGCATACATTCACTGATCCAGAGACTCGTCCTCCAACAACATTCGGAATGACTCCATTCAAGAACATACACAGAGTGGTTTTACCTGCGCCGTTGGCTCCAACAATCGCCAGGTATTCGCCCGGATATATTTCCAATGAAATATCTGACAAGGCTTTAGTCTCACTGGGATAAGTATAAGAGAGATTTTCTATTTTTATTATTGGTTCAGACATATGACCTTTTTCTAAGCTCATTTATTCGGGCTCATCCAACACAAGTGTTCAAGTTTGCAAACTCCCCCATAGCTTCATTGAAGCTATGGGGGTAATTAACAATTACGCCTTCGGTTTCATTAGACGAGCGCCGACGGCAATTACCAATCCTACACCAAGGATGATAGCAGATGGAACAATACTATCCTTCCCCAGGAAACCTGTCGCTGCGGACGATGCTGCGTCAGGGGTCCAAATACTACTGATCAAACTGAGCAGACCGATTGCAGCAATTAGAATTCCAATCGCTGTCCCCCAGTCTTTTGTTGAACCCCGACTAGATTTTGTTTCGTTAGCCATAGTATTCCTCCTAAACTAATCTGTGTTTGTGTCTAAAATACTACCAGAGATACGTCGTAAGCCGCTTTTATCAAGTGCTTGAATAAGCAGCATAGCGACAACACCAGTGGCAACAGAAATCGGTAAGATGTAGAAATACCATGCTACCCAGTTGTTTAATTCAGCGGTGGGTGCAGGGTACTTCAACGCCAGGAAGTAGACACCAATCCAGGGGAGTAACCAAGCGGAGGTTGGTCCGACCATATACAGGATATAGCCAAGCAATCGCTTTCCAGTATTTGCGGCTTTCATCCATTTCAACAATGTCTTTTGCATCAGTATTACAAAAACCAACCCAACTGGTCCCCAAATGAAAGATAAGAAATACATAGGTTGTCGAACACCACCGAAGCCACCTGCTTCCCCGGGAATATAATAAGGAACCAGGAAGTAATAAACAATCCAGAGCAGGGTAAAAGGAATGTAATACTTTCGGTAATGTGGTTTAGCCAAGCCCCAGAAAATGGGAAGTAATACGCCTGAGAGCATGACATCGATCAAACCCAAAGGGTAAGATCCTGGGGAAATAAACATGCCGATCAACCCACCAACTAAACCTGCCACAGCGCCAGCCCAAGGTCCGAGGATCAAGCCAGCCATTGGACCAAATACAAGCATACCAGCAGAGGCGAAACCTCCTCCGAATGGATAGAAAATCATTGGCACAATGCTGAGAGCACCCATTAGTGCACCAAAAAGGGCGATCCATGAAATTGGAGCGCCAAATATGGACGCCATTCCACGTCCTGAAAATTCACGCTCTCCATCTTTTGGTTTTTGTTCCATTGTTTCCTCCAAAGAATAGTTCTGGGGATACCCAGAGGTTGTGGATTAAAATAACAATACAAACTTGAATGACGACAATATAATTACTGCATTAAATTTATTTTTGAGACGCACCTCCTTGATATTACTCGGCCTCATTTCCTTGAACCACTCGCATTAGCTTTGTTGTGGTACTTTTGTTAATCCATCAATGATGTCAAAGCGTATTGACAATAAGGATCCGAGCAATAACCTATGTTTCGATGCCAAATAAATAGCTAAGGCTTTTTGTAAGAGATATGATCAAAAACTCTATTCTATACAAGCATTTCTTCATTTGGCTCTTTATATTAGTCCTGTCATAGCTTGATTCAGAATTCCTAGATAATCAGCAGCTACCATGGGAATTGGGTTACTTGAGTTTGACACATTCGAAGCCGCAATTTTCGCAAGTTTGTTTAAATCCTGCTTCTTTACACCAATATCTACAAGTGTCGGGAAATTAAGACTTTGGTTCAAAGCTATTACTTGATTAACAGCTTCTTCGGGAATTGGAGCTGCGTTAAATGCTTTTGCGATTTGAATAAACCTCTCCTCGCTTCCTTTTTGCCAAAACATCATAAAATACGGTAAAAGAATTGCATTGAGTAAACCATGCGGAGCGTCATAAAGGCTTCCCATACCTTCTGAAAGGCAATGGACACCAGCTACATCAGCATTATTAATCGCAATTCCTCCAAGGGTGGATGCTAACATCATTCCTTCTCGTCCGTCTATATCATCGCCTTTGGTCACAACTCTTTTAAGGTTGGCAGCTACCAATCGTATCGATTCGAGGGCAAGCACATCATTTATTGGGCTCGATAATGTACTGAGATATGCTTCAATGGAATGAGTAAGAACATCCATTCCTGTGGCCGCTGTTAATTTTGTTGGTAATGAGACAGTCAATAAAGGATCGACCAATGCCACAGAGGGAGCAAGGTGTAGATCGCCAATTGCTAATTTATTATGAGAAAGAGTATCAGTAATCACTGCCCAGCATGTAACTTCACTTCCGCTGCCTGCGGTGGTTGGGATCATTACCATAGGTAATATAGGACCCGGTACCTTTGCCCAACCCGCATAATCACTCACTTTCCCACCATAAGTGGCTAGGAGAGCAGACATTTTGGCTGTGTCTATTGTACTACCCCCACCAATCGCAATTACCACTTCAAGTTTATTTTCCTTTAATATCGTTGCGGCATGAACAACATCTTCATCCCGTGGATTGGGTTTAACTTCATCAAAAATCACGTAATGCAAACCGGCTTCACGAATGGAAGCAAATATTTCCATCAACCAAGGCGCATCTTTTAAACCAGGATCTAAAACTACTAGTCCTCCTGTTTTTGATGTTTCTCCTCTGGATTTTATTAGATTACTTAATACAGAACCAATCTGCTTGGTCACACCTGAACCAAATTGAATTTGTGTTGGTATAGAAAAAATAAAATCAGGTATCATTCAGTCTCCAATTTATTTAATATCGGGTTGTAGATATCTGGTCGACGGTCTGCAAGATAGTCAGCATTTATACAAGCCTGTGAAGCATTAGCCAAATCAATATCGACCAATAGTAATTCTTCCCCATCTTTTGCTTGAGCAATAAGATTTCCATGCGGATCTGCCACTGCACTTCCCCCAAAGAAAGATAGATTACCTTCCTGCCCAACCCTATTTGCAGCTGCAACCCAAAGCCGATTCTCTGCTGCCCGGGTTTGGATATAAATTTCTTGAAGATGCTGGTTTGGAACCATATTTCCAGTGGAAGTGGCGATCCACTTAGCACCTTTTAATGCTAATATTCGAGCTGTTTCAGGGAATTCCAGATCATAACAGATCAATAGACCCACTGGACCCAATCCAAAATCTATGACTGAAAAATTCTTGCCAGGATGGAACCATCTTTTTTCTGCTTGGAAAAGATGTGTTTTACGGTATGAACCACAGAAATGACCCTTATGGTCAATGACAAACATAGAATCATATGTATGATTGTCTTCTTGGCAAGTTTCAGGAAAACCCATAAGGACCGCAATCTTGTATCGTTCTGCCAGAGCAATAATACGTCTAATTGATGGACCATCAACACTTTCGGCCATTTCGACCGTTTTTTTATCCAGACTGTATCCAGTTAGGTATAGTTCAGGGAAAATAATTGCAGCTGCACCCCCAGTGGCTGCTAATTTAATATACTTTTCAGCTTTTGATAGGTTGAACTCTTTATCAAATAACAGTGGCTTTAATTGTGCCAGCGCAACCCGAAAATTGTCCATGGAACATTTTCTTTCCAACTGAGCTGTATAAATATATTAAATTATGGTTTTACTGTATAAATCAATGTTTTATTCTATAACATTGTATCACTTAACAAAAATTAATCAACTACCAAATCTTTCAGATTCTAATTCCAATGTGTTTGGTTTATTAGCAAAAATTTATCGATTTTGAACCAGTTTTCTTTTAACTTCCTTGGTTGAGCGTGATCCTTTTCCCTATGCAGGTGAGGAGGATCACGCCCATATTTTGAACAGCAGATAGGAAGGCTATTCTTTTGGAATTTCCTTATAACTCACTGAAACGTCAACACCGCGTCTTGCCTGGATCCATTTCGCGACATAATAAACAACCAAACCACTAAGGAAGATGACCACATTGAAACCGATCATGAAAGGAGTCATCCCTGATAGTGGATCCAAGACAAATACTACTGCCATAAAGATACAAGAAAGCAGACTGAGAATACCAATAAGTGTAATAACTGGTAATTTTCCTATGCGTTGCTTTACAGCAGAAGTTTCAAACACGTCTGGCAACCGGTAAGGCAGCAATATTGCTGCTATGGATACCATGCCAAAGCTGAGGATGAATCCGAAAATCCCAACCAGCGTCGCGAAGAGGGGTGTAAATACATAGATCGCTAGAGCTATGATGCTCATTGAACCCATGGTTACCAGCGCAGGAACCGGGGTGTGCAGCTTAGGATGAACCTGTCGGAACCAGGCAGGGAAAAGACCATCTATGGAATAAGCGAGGATATTTCGGGACCCATTAATGATCTGCCCTGGAAGCCAGGCATAACTCCAGAAAATGAACCCAAATGTGATCAAAAAGGCGATGACGATATTATTACTCAAATAGGAGGCAAGTTCTGTATATAACGGAGTTGAACTCAATCCAAGTTCTGCTGGATCCACATTGGTGAGTGATCCTAAAAAGTTGTATCCTGCAGCATTACCCACCAGGATGACAGTAATTAAGACACCCAGACCCACAACCAGCAATGTTACCGGCATAGCCCAAAGCTGCAGGCGGCGGGCATCCTTTACCTCACTACCGATATACGCAGAAGAAGACATAAAGGAAAGGTTCAGGTAGATCCAGGTCATTGGCAGCAGGGTATTCTTCAATGAGAATGGTTCCACTACATACCCCAGATCTTTTGCAGCGGTCAATACATATTGAGCAACATCCGATTTACCAGATAACGGCCCAATGAAGGTATTAAATGCTGCCATTACGTCCGCCTGGTTCTTCCCAACAAAGACTAATGCACTTAGGACGGTGCTTATAATGGCAAAGATGATCAAAATATTTTGGATCCTGAAGAAACCTCGCATTCCACGGGAAAATGCATACACCAACAAGGAGATCAAGAGGACGCCAAAAATAAACATACCAAGGGGACTAGCAAACCAGTTTCCCACACCGATCAAATTCATATTGTTGGTAAAAATACCCATTGTGCGGAAGAAGGGAGCCAATCCATATTTGGCGAGAAAAGCTGAAGGTACACCTCCATAGAAGAACCACCAAATAGTATTGTTGAAATTTGACATCATTCCCCAGGCAGGACCCATCACCCGGCTTACGTAAACGTAATCTCCACCGGAGCGAGGCATGGTGGAGGACAGGTAGCCGAATACCAAGGACAGGGGAATGAGAAGGACGGTGCAAATGATTGCACTGGTTGCCATGCTGATACCTGGATAAAATGCTGGTCCAAGCATGATCAGGAAGATTAATAAGAGACCGATGCTGGTGAAGTTAATGTTATATGCCAGTACGTCCCAAATACCTGCAGTACGAACTAGACCGCTGGCCTTTCGGACAAAAACCTCTGGTTTTTTTACCTCGTCAGTAGTTGTCATTGCTTTTATCTCCTCTATAGAATAAAAGGTTGGATTTATTTACCAAGCCACGGCACGAATTGGAGAACCATCCAATCCTTTCAACCGTAATGGCAGGAAGGAAAACTGGTAAACTATACCAGGTTCCAGGTTACCAAGATTGGCAAGGTTTTCTACAATTAGTATGTCTTTCTCTAAAAGGATATGATGAACATGATCAGTTGCCGTAGCAGTGGAATCAACGTTTAATGCATCTATCCCGACCAGGTTCGCACCAGTTTTGACAATATGTGTAGCAGCATCATGTGATAAATATGGATGACGCATGTAACGATCTGTCTTCCAAAACTGATCCCATCCTGTTTGTATAATAACTGCACCTCCTTCTGGCAGATTTGTAAGCCATCTCAAGATTTGATCTTCAGAAATTTCCTGATCATCACTTAATCCTGTCAGTGGAATGATGATCCCAGGGAGAATAAAACGTGCAAGTGGATATTGATCAACTGTTTTCCCTCCTGGCACCAAATGGGATACGCTATCAATATGTGTACCGGTATGGGTGCCAAGATGTAATTCAGTGACCTGCCAAGGTGCAGTGACACCTGGAGCAAGAGTTGTGTTAAATTCAGGATCACCAGGGAAAAGGGTCATCCCATATTCAATCGGTTGACTTAGGTCAAAATAATTGGTCATAATTTACCCGGATGTCATTTGGGTGCTTTCAACTTTATTTCCAGCGATCGAAATAATTATGCCGCGTAAAACCCCTTCACCGTATTCGCTGCCAGGATTGACTGCAGTGGTCCTCCCGATCTTGGCTACATTGCGAGACTCGTGAATATGCCCATGGAGAGATAGCAAGGGCTGGTAATGTTCAATTGCATCCCGTACAGCTTGACTACCAGCTCCAAAAAGCACCGGCTCGCCACCAGATGTGATCACAGTGGGGGGATCGGTAGAAGTATCCAATTTCGGGCAGGTGTCCAAGGTGCTATCCACTGGAGGTACATGCATATTAAAGATGACCTTATCGCAATTTTCCACTCCTTGAAAAGAGGCTTCAATTCTTTTTGTCAATTCAGCTTCTTGTATCTCCCGCGGTGTATTCCATGGTGTTGGATTGCTATAACCGAGGCTGACCATCGAATGTCCTTCATCATTTAATGAGACAATTCTTTCCTCACAAGCGACAACCCGTTCTTTAACTGCCTTATTTAATGTATCAACTATCTCGTTGGCATCATCATTTCCACCAGTGACATAACAACGAAGGTTTGTACCTATCAGTTTTTCTTCCGCCCATTGTATCCAGGCTATTAGCCTTTCATTTGCTTTATCAAGGTATAGTCGATTTACCAATTCTGGATTCGCAGCCAAGTCAGTGTATTCCCGCTCACTCATCTCGCTGCTGTAGAATCCAAGCTTTGCGAGCCTGGAATTAAAATCTGGAAGGTCGTCTTTTGTCAGGTTGTAATGTTCACTTTGGAGTGTTGCCCGGTAAGAATTATTACCCAATGCAATGATTGGAACCAGCATTTTCCCAGTAATATCTCCTCCCAAGACCAATGCATCGACGTTATAGAACTTACCCGCATTAATGAATTTTCGAAATGTTGGTTCTGATCCGTGTACGTCAGTGGCAAAAAATAAGCGAAACCGACGTGAATTGCTATTCTTATTCCAAAAAGCCATCTATTCCTCCAGAGAAAAATAATTATTAAATTTCATCAACTTCCTGATACCACTTGACCCTATCTCCTATTTTGGCTCGCAGTTTCCAAGCTAATGTTTTACTTTCTTCATTAATCTTAGCAATGGCTATAACAACCTGTTTTTCTAAGGTAATTTTCTCCAAATCGCTTAATTGAGGATAACTACGGCCCAATTCTGAAACTTTATGTAAATTCATTGTGATTGTACGCCACAGTCCCCAATCTTTTGCGCATAGTTTACTTATCCTGGCGATATTGATCGTCTCTTTATCTTTATCACCCAATGGATGCTCAAGAAGCAGCATTAAAGTATCGATGATATCTTTTTCGTTAATTTTGACGATCTGCATCTTCTCTAAAAGCATCTCAGCAAGAGGTATGGTAGGTGAATCTACACCAAGGCGCCCAACCCAGTTGATCTCATGGCAAAAATTTAACCTATCAAAAAAAATATCAATGTGCATTTCAGTTGTTGGGTGATTATAGATCAGGCGTTCACCGCCATAAAGGACATTTACATTTAAATCTTCATGGTATCCCAAACTTACTAAAAAGGTACCAATTGTTGACGCTTCATCGCTATACCCCGCAAAATCAATATCTGTGTAAGCACGACCTAATTGTTTTTGAAGGTGATCATACTTCTGGCAATGAATGTGAAAGGCAAGAGAACCCAATACCCGTAAGGTAAGCCCTTTTGCAGAAGCCAGATTTACGATCCTAACCGCCTCGTCTTCGAACATGTGGCGGTTTTCATCACTTTGAAGACTCATACCAATCTGTGACATTATTAACTCCTATGGATTAAATCTGGCTGATACCCAAGTTTTTTAGATAACTTTTTTCCGGCATCACAGACAATGTGAATAAGCTCCTCGCGCCTTTTTGGAGAACAACGGGCAGTTGGTGTAGAAATTGAAATTCCTGCAACAATGTTCCCTTCATGATTAAAAACCGGAGCTCCAAAAGCATAAGCCCCGATTTCAAAATCTTCGTCATCTTCAGCAAATCCTTGTTTCCGGATTTCGGAAAGTATTTTACGAAATTCATCCTTATCAGTAATTGTTTTTGGTGTATAAGAAGAAAATGAAATTTCGTTTAAAATTTGGTTAAGCTGATCTTCAGGTTTGTATGCAAGTAGAATCTTTGGTGCAGCACCAGTATTTATAGGAAGGACAGATCCGATCGGTGCAGATAACTGGAGCATATTATCACCCAGGTAACGATCAACAACTATAGCAGAAGTCCCTGATAAAATGATCAAGTAAGCACAGTCACCTGTTTCAGCTGCCAAGTTCTTGAGAACTTCTTCAGCCTCACTACGTAAACTTATCCGTGAACGAATGCTTTGCCCTATAGATAGAAATTTTTGACCTAAATGATATGTCTCAGTTTTTGGGTCAAAGGCAACAAAACCACGCCGCTCAAGAGTTTTAAATATCCGGAACATGCGGCTGCGGTTCATATTAAATTGACGAGCTAGAGCTGATGGGGAAAAAAATTCTTCTTGTCCTGAAGCCATCGTATCGATGACATCCAATGCAACATTCAGAATATCGATAATGTAACGGTCATCATCAAGCATGTCTGAACTCTTTGGTTTTATTGTATAAACCACTGTATTAGGATTTAAAAATTATATCACACCAATTTTAAAAGACAATAAGCAATTTCCAATATGTTTTCTAGGATCCCCGATGATAGTAATTTCACAAGAGTAAGATAATTTTTAAAATTGAATAATGACCACGGAACAATAGCCCATTCATTGACTAACCATGGTTTTGAGCGAATCGAATATGGAATTTTCGAATTTGCTTAAATTGTCTTAATGAATTTGGAGAGATTATTGACTTTGACTGGGAGAATAAAAATTGCTTTTGGATACTAGATAAACTATTTAGTCTTTTCTTTATGATGTATCACAAGCAAGGTGACATCATCTGATGGGATATCTGATTCCTGGAATTGAACCAAAGCATTATCAATTGAATCTAAGATCGTTACCGGTTCCTGGTTTTTTGCCTGTCGGATTGCGTCTTCCAGACGTTGATCTCCAAAAAAATCAGTTGCAGTGTAAGCTTCAGTCACACCATCAGTAAATAATATCAGAGAAGTCTCCTGGTTCAAGCTTTATTAGATTGTTTTTCAACGATAACTTTTCCATTATACCCAATGGCATACTGCCCTTTTGGAGTTTCTCGAGAGGCGCGGATGGATGCTTACATATAGGTAAATTATGGCCGGCGTTGGCATAAGTTAGTTCACCACTTCGAAGATCAATAATTCCGAGAAAAGCTGTTATGAACATGCCATGCGGCGTATCCCGTAAAAGTAGTTTATTTACATTGCTAAGGATTTCTGCAGGAGTTTTGAATTGTTGAGCAACTGTACGTAAAAGTGTTCGGGTTACAGTCATATATAAGGCAGCAGACATCCCCTTGTCGGTGACATCAGCAACCAGCATGGCTAAACGGTTATCAGGTAATTCAAAGACATCGTAGAAGTCACCGCCAACTTCCCTTGCTGGCCGCCAACGTACATCCAATTTCCACTCTTTGCGAACTGGCATTTCTGAAGGTAAAAAAGTTTTTTGAATTTCACGTGCAATCTGGAATTCTCTTTCAAGGCGTTCCTGAGCATCCGCCAGATTTTCAAGCCGGTCATTTTGAATGGCCAGGGCTGTTTGTTGAGCAATACCCGTCAATATCTCCAGTCTTTTTGTTAGGTACATTTTTTCAGTACCCGGGTCTTTCACCAGAAGAATACCATATACTTCGCCTTTTACCGACAAAGGCATTCCGACCAATAAAGGATCATTATTCAACTCAAAATCAAAGGATAAAGCCCCTTCAGGAAGGTCAATGTCAGCCCAACATAGGGGATCATCCGGATTGGTAACACAGATTGGGAGAACACTTAATTGATCTTGTTTGCGAATGAGGTCAAGAAGCGGGAATTGCCCTGGCAGGAATTCAATCTGGTTTGATTTCTCCAGGATCTGCTTTTTAATACCGTTTGAATCGGCTAATGTATATATCTTCCTGACTTCATCCCATAAGTAAATAAGGCAAATCTCCGAACCAACCAGGATCGGGGTTATCTGGACGATGGACGCAAAGAGGTCTTTCATCTCATTATGGGTCACGACTGTCTGAGCTACTTGCAGGAGTGCTGCAGAAATATAAGTTTCCTGTTGTTGGGTCTCCAGTAACTTTATATTTTCAATCGCGATTGCCGTTTGATGGGCAATTCCCTGAATAATGGCCAGCCTTTCATTTTCCACAGGATCCAGTTGATTTGATTTATCAGGTTTGGAATAGGCAACAAGGCAAGCACCAAGAATACTTCCTCTTGATATTAGAGGCAGCAGTACGATCTTAACATCATCAATTGAACCTTCATCAATGCTGAGGAACGGAATGCTCTCATCAAGTTTATCTATAAATATAGGGATTTTTAATTCCGCCATTTGATCTAAAGCAGGAGATTCTCCAGGTCGGACGATATATATAGTATCGTTATCAATCCGCTCACAATGCATTCCATGAGTACCACTCAAAGTGAATTTTCCAATGCCGGATTCCCAAAGGAATACACTACATCCTTTGATTCCAACCAACATGGGCGTAAGTCTTACCACTGCATTTATTAATTCTTCAATGGAGGTAAGTGATTGTGTTGCTTCTGCTACTTGAAGTAATACCGTTGAAACCCAGGCTTGCTCCTGGGCAGTTGCATATAACCTGGCGTTTTGGATGGCAACCGCAGCATAGGCAGCAAATGTCGATGTCATTAAGGTAGATTCAATCCCATATCGCCCGGATGACTTATTTACCAGGACTAAAATTCCTTGAGATTGATTGCCAACTTTAAGCGGAGCAGCAATAGCTGAATATTCATTGATGTAACCTTTGCTCCAGCCCAACGGATCCATCTGGTCATTTTCAGTTCGGATCACTGGATCATCACTCTTTAATACCTTATTTAACCAAAGTGAAGATTCAGGATTATTGTTATAAGTTTCTCGTACTAAGGCTGCGTCAATTCCATGCACAGCAGCCAGGTTCAGACTGTTTGTCTGGTCAAAATCATGGATATTTATATCATTTACCAACCAGATTGCAGATGCACTACATGGTAAAATCTTTTCAATTTCTATTAGAATTATATCCAGCAGGTGGTTTAATTCCATATTAGATGAAAGAAGACCAGCTACACCTCGCAAACTATCAGAAGCCTGCCGCCTCCATTTTTCGGAACTAAATAGTTTGGCATTTCGAATAGCAATAGCAATTGAATCTGCAAGCGCTTCAAAGAGGAATTTATCCTCGTCATCAAAACTGTTGATTTGGTCGCTTTGAATATCAAGAACACCAAGAACTTCATTCGCAAATATTAAAGCAACAGCCATTTCAGAGGAAGTACCTGACGGATTGATTTTTGATGGACGATAAATCTTTTCATGGTCAACATCATTTGCGATCAGAGTCTTTCCATTCCGGGCGACCCAGGGGATGATCCCATTTTTATCATTTATCGAATAAACCAATCCATTATTATTTAATTCCTTACTACGTTCCCCCGCTCCTGCCTGGTAAACAATATTGTCCTGGTCTCCTTGAACGAGGAATAAATGAACAAACGGGTAGTGGAATTTCTCATAAATTATTTCTACGACTTGCTGGAGCAAATTGGAGGAATCCAATATGGATGATAAAGCCCGACCCACTTCTGCAACAGTTGCCAATTCCTCCACCCTACGCTGTAAACCATCATAAAGTCTTACGCCTTCCAAAGCAAGAGCAATATTATCTGCCAGAGAGCGCAGAACATTCATATCCATTTCATGGAATGCATAAATAAACTCTGACTGAATATCTAAAACACCCAGGATCCTATCTTCTACTTTTAGTGGAAAAACAGCTTCTGCTTTTGTAAGAGGAAGTTGTTTGACAAATTTGTAGCGTGGATCACGGGAGACATCATTCGAAAGAATTTCTCCACCCTCTTTTGCGACAGTTGCAGCTAATCCTTGATCAAGATTAGCACCAAAGTCCAGCTTGTCTTCGGAATCATCCAATACCGGGGAGCTGCACGCTTGAAATATTAATTTATTTGTGGTTGGTTCTATTGTAAAAACTGAAACAGCGTAATAATGAAATGCATCCAAAATGAGCTTTGTCACCTGTTGAGGAAGATCAGTTAAGCTCTGACTGTTTGCAATTTTCGAACTAACCGATCTCACAAGGGAAAGTTGTTCGTATCTCCAATTCTTAATAATGGTTTGGTGATTAATATGCAAGGCATTTGCGGCATTTGCGCACATCCCCTCAAAATACTCGATCTCATCTTCAGTCATTGGCTGACTGTCAGTTCTTATTACCTGGATAACCCCTAAAATAGAATTCTGAACAACTAATGGGTATGCGATAGTGTAGACGGTTTCACTGTGGGCATAAATTTTTGGATTTCCAGATTTGCCGATATTGCAGATTTTTCGCGTTTCAAGAGCTCTCTGCATCAACAGTGATTGCGGGGAAGATGAAAACGTAGATAGATTATGCAGCCCAGGAATTCGGGATATATTTTCACTAAGCCAAATATCACCCTGATAAATATTATCTTTTTGGATATGTTGACAGATGGCTTCTGCTTGATCTTCTACATTTGTTAGTTGTAGAATCTCTTCTCCCAAATGAAGAAAATTACGCCAGGAATGAATATCATGATCCGAAGACATTAGCCCCGCTTACTTATTTGTTTTCGTTTGATCATTGTCAGGGATGTGCCATTATCTTTGCAAGGGTCAAAAATTACCTCATCCATTAAAGAACGCATGAAAAATAATCCCAACCCACCTTCTGTGCGTTTTGTCAGCGGTTGATGCACGTCAGGTGTTGGTATTCCTTCTGGATTAAAAAAACAACCCGTGTCATAAATAATTATTTTCAATCCATCGGTCAGGGTTTGGCAAACGCAATCAATTTCCCCCAATCCCTCGCCCCCATATGAATGGTCAATAATATTTGTACAGGCTTCATCTACTGCTAATTCGACAGAATAAGCATCATCTTCGGAAAGGCCAGCTGCGATCGCCGCAATTCGAACCTGTTGATCAATCTTCGCCAAGTTCTCGTAAGTAGCCGAATAGAGCGTCATGTAATACTGGAGAAAAGATCAAATTAAAAAGAACCAACAGCCTCAGTTGGATCATCCATTATCTTAAAATATGGAATAAAACCCGCGAGATCCAATGATGACCTGATCCTATCGGCAACGCCAGCAAGAATGACTTCCCCTCGATTGTACCGTTTACAAGATTTTTGGGTATTTACCAGAACCCACAGCCCGGCGCTTGAAACAAATTCCAACCCGGTACAGTCAATGACAATTTTGTATTTCCCAAATTCCATTATTGATTTTAATGCTTCTGCAACAGTTGGTGCTGTAAGACTATCCATCCTGCCAGTAATTTTTATGAGATTACAATGTTTGTATTGTTTCTGGGTAATTTCCATAGCCACCGGTCACCTTTCGAATAGAAATAAACAAAAGTCAATGGATTATTATTATAACATTCAGGAAAAAACAATGCCTGATTTTTATTATACAATTTTAATCAATTGACTTTAGATATGGTTTTTCTGTAAACTATTTACTCACAATTGGATGTTTAAAACATCATAGCATTTACTTCATCAATTTTATTCTTTTCTGGGCGAAGCTGAACTTGTTGCATACGGTTCAATGGCTGATCTGGAAGATTATAGATATCCACAAGAGATGGGATATCTGGGTTGATATATAGCAGCCCGGTTACAAGCCAGTTATTGCGTTGAGCCTCTTCAAGTATTCGTAATGCCTGCCAACGATCAGTTGGATCGTAATCAGTATCCAATTTTTTTAATAACACCAGGGAGCCATCATGCATGGTCACTTCCCGAATCGTGCCTTCTTCGAAATCTTCGACCATAATCTCATCTCGTGGTGGAATAAATGAGATTTCGTGGAGAGGAGCTTCATGATCCTTTCCCCAGGTATATGAGTGGATGGTGCCTTCCTGATTGTTAAAAGTCACACAAGGGCTGATGATATCGATCACAGCAATACCATTATGACTAAAAGCAGCTTTGATCAATTCTTTCACCTGCTTTGGATCACCCGCAAAAGAACGTGCAACAAAGGTGGCATTTGAGACAAGTGCTTCCATGGCGATATCCACGGGAAGATATGGATTTGTTCCCTGTTTTTTCAGGATCAGACCTTTTTCAGCTGTCGCTGAAAATTGTCCTTTTGTTAAACCATAAACACCATTATTCTCAACTATATAAACCATCCGCATATTCCGACGTACCAAATGCTTGAATTGTCCCATCCCAATACTGGCAGTATCTCCATCCCCACTTATGCCAATGCCTTTCAGGCTGGTATCGCCAAACATTGCACCAAGTGCCAGCGATGGCATACGGCCGTGCAGCCCGTTAAATCCAAATGAACGATTGAGGAAATATGTCGGGCTTTTGCTTGAACAGCCAATTCCGCTGAATTTGATGATCTTCTCTGGTTTTAGACCCAATTCGAAGCAAGCACTGATGATCTGGCTGGAGATGGAATTATGACCACAACCTTGGCAGAGTGTGGATGGAATTCCCCTGTAATCATTTTTTGTGTATTCGACTACGGTTTGAGCTACCATTATTTGACCTCCAGATCACTGATCTTATTTGTTATCCAACGTGCTGAAAGGGGTAGTCCATCACTGTGTGCAATCGAAATCAATGATGCAGCTTTGGCTGGAAACTCTAATTGAAGGATTTGATGCATCTGACCATCGCGGTTGACTTCTACCACGTAAGTCTTGTCATGATTTTGAATAAATTCCTTAACTTCATTATTGAATGGGACAGCACGAAGCCGCATATAATCCAATTTGATCCCTTTTTGTTTACATTTTGCGCGAGCTTCTTCCACTGCTGGATCTGTTGATCCATAAGCGATAATCCCCAGTTTGACACCAGGTTCAAGATCAAATACTGGACCGGGAACCAAATTTCTAGCAGTGTCAAATTTCTTACATAGACGATTCATTCCTGCTTCCCAAATTTCAGGCTCTTCACTGTAATGGGCATAATCATCGTGGCCAGTACCCCGGGCAAGGTATGCGCTTAACGGGTGTAAATTACCTGGAACAGTACGATATGGAATCCCATCACCATCGACATCGACATATCTTCCCCATTCACCTTTTAATTTTTCGATATCTTCCTCCCAAAGTATCTTTCCCCTATCCATTGGCACATCAGGATATTCAAATTTCTTGGTCATCCACTGATTCATTCCAAAATCCAAGTCTGACATGACAAAGATCGGGGTCTGGAGGCGCTCAGCCAAATCGAATGATTTCCAGCCAAATTCAAAGCATTCACTCACTGACCCGGGAATCAAAATTACGTTCTGTGTATCTCCGTGCCCGAGGAAATATGCCATGTTCATATCGCTTTGAGCTGTTCTTGTGGGTAACCCGGTACTGGGACCTACCCGTTGGACGTCCCAAATGACAATGGGAACTTCAGCATAGTATGCTAAACCGGCATATTCTGTCATCAGACTTAATCCCGGACCAGATGTCGCTGTCATTGATCTTAACCCGGCAAATCCGGCACCAATCGTCATACCGATTGCTGCCAATTCATCCTCTGCCTGAATCACAGCATAAGTATTCTTACCGGTTTCGGGGTCTTTACGAAACTGGGGAAGATATTCAATTAATGATTCTGGTAGTGATGATGCCGGGGTGATCGGATACCAGGCGCTAAATTGAACGCCACCAAAAATTGATCCCAGGGCAGCAGCCGTATTGCCATCCGTCATGATATAACCATCCAGAGGCTTCATTTTTTTAACACTATAGTGATCAGTTTTATTTAAATTTTCTCCTGCCCAATTGTAAGCAGCCTGGACTACATTGAAATTGGAATCAACTGCTTTTTGCTTCCCTTTAAAATGAAAATTGAGGGCTTCATGGATTGCATCCATATCAATTCCGAGAATCTTGGCTACGACCCCCACATATACCATATTCGCAATATAGTCCCTGAGCGCAGGAGATACATCTGCTTCCCGGGCAAGTTTTTTTACCGGCATTGGGTAGGTGGTAATATCTGTCCGTTCGATTGGAAACTTTATATCATCTGCATAAAATAAAACACCACCCGGGCAAATATATTCCAAGTCATTAACAAAGGACGACTGGTTCATACAAATCAAAATATCATCATCTTCAAGACGACCAAGGTAACCATCTTTACTCACGCGAATACTGTACCAGGTGGGTAACCCCTGAATATTGGATGGGAACTTATTTTTTCCAGATACAGGAATACCCATTTTAAATAATGCCCGCATAATAGTAATATTTGCAGTTTGACTGCCTGAACCATTAACTGTCGCAAAAGTAATGCAAAAATCATTCACTTTTTGTAGATCAGCTTCCGAATGATCACGTATATCCATTTAATCTCTCCTGAAAAGCATCGACCAAAGTTATTCGAAACGACTTATTCTTGGTTTTGCATTGCGTTTAGATATCATTTCCATGTGCTCTGCGAAAGACTTATAACCGGAATCCAGTTCACCTTTGGCAATCGCTTCAACAGTTTTTTGATGATACAACCAAACCTGTTCAAGATATTGAATATCTGTGTAAACATCCAGCCCTACATCTTCGTAAGCTTGCCAGTATGCTTCTAATATACCTGTAACGAAAATATTATTAAGGTTTTTGTACATTGAAAGATGGAATTGTTTGTGTTCTTCATGCGGAATTTGCGGAGGTTTGGCGTGAAGCTTATTGAATGCAACATTGATAATGGTGAATAATCCATCCACATCGTCTGAATTGAGGAGACTTACAGCTTCTTTCCAGTAAGCTGACTCAATATGTTTTCGTAGATCGGAGTATGCATCAAATGCTGAAGGATCATTTACAAGAACATATGATAGGTTGACCAGGATGGACTTTGAAAATGAATAAGGGACCTTCTGGATACCAGTCCGCGGTTTGACTTCTATCAGCCCCATGATCCTGGCTACTTCCATCTGTTCTCGTAAAGAAGCAACACTTACACCAAGGACCTGACTTAATTCGATCAGCGATGGGATTTTGGATCCACTAGAATCAGATAATGTACTCAGATATTGCATAAAAATGGAGAGACGTTGAGGGTTAGTTGATATATACTTCATTTTGAATACCTAATAAATATGATTAATCAGATTATTCGGATGATATAAGTGTAGCACAACTGGCACCGAAGTTCAAGGATTATTCTATTAAAATTTGATGCTGCTGGAGATATTTAATTAGGATTAAGATAATTTTCTGCAAAGCCAGTCAATAGAATGACAGCAGATTCCATTGCTGATTCAGAGAAATCAAATTTTGAATTATGGTGATGCTCGATCAGTCCATTTTCTTTGTCGGCGGACCCTACAAGGATATAACATCCGGGGATTTTTTCGAGAAATAATGCCATGTCATCAGAGACCATAACTTGATATGATCTATCAATCGCCAGACTTGGCAGGACTTTCTGAGCAGTTACAGTTACAAGATCTGCGATTATTGGAGAATTAATCACGGGTGGTGTTAATGAAGCAATTGTAAGATCTGAGGTACAACCCATCCCCGCTGCTACCGATTCCGATATTTGTTGCATTCTGGAAATGACCAGATCCCGTGTGGATTTTGAAAAGCTGCGTACCGATCCCTGCAGAACGGCTTGAGAGGGGATGATATTGTGAGCATCTCCCGCGTGAAATTCCGTAATACTCACTACTGCTGAATCCAGAGGAGAGATATTTCTGGCCACGATTGTTTGTAATCCGATCAATACATGGGCAGCTGCAATAACGGGGTCAATTGCTTCTTGAGGAATGGCACCATGTCCGCCTTTTCCTGTAATTGTGATCTTTACCAGGTCGGCTCCTGCCATTAAAGGTCCTGGGTTGATACCCAACCAGCCGATCGGTTTTTCATTCCACAAGTGAAATGCGAGAGCAGCATCAGGTTTTTGATTCTCAAGGATATGCTCAGCCAGCATGGATTCTGCCCCACCCAATCCTTCTTCTGCAGGTTGAAAAACAATAATAAACTTTCCATTCAGCGAATCAACATTTTCAGAAAGGATCTTGGCTACAGTCAATCCGACTGCTACGTGACCATCATGGCCGCAGGCATGCATGACACCCGGATTCTGTGACGAATAATCGTTATTATTTTCTTCCTGAATTGGTAAAGCATCCATATCAAAACGCATGAGCAATGATTTCCCAGGGCGGCTAGTATCCAATACTCCCATGACACCGGTTTTACCTACTTTTTCCGTCACGCTGAATCCGTAACCATTCAAATAACTGGAAATGATCGATGCGGTACGAAATTCCTGAAAACCCAACTCAGGATGACGATGCAAGTCCCGTCGTATACTTTGGGTTAAAGGAAAATTTGTCGAAGCCAACTTTTGGATTTCCATCATTATCACCTTTTTAACAATCGTCGAAATCCTTCCACGAATCTTGGATCATCATCAGTACTATCTTCGGTTCGGCGCTCGGCCATTTGTATTCTAAACTGTTCTGGATCCCCAACCTGGCTCTTTTGCTGTAGAAGTGCATTGACTTTTATTGACCAGAATGGGGTCACATCGATCGTAACTGTCGCCTCATGAGTTAATGAGATCCACACTTCAGCAGGTGAATGAGGTTGAAGACCCTCTTTAAGTAATTCAGGATAATAGAAGAGATTTCCTGATGCAGGGAAAACAGCATCAAGGGTAACAAGTCCCGCGGCGCGGTGGTCAGGATGGTTGATATACATACCGCGGATATAGAAATTAGTAGGATCACTGGTAACAATGATATCCGGCTTATACCGGCGGATGTGTCGAACGATCTCTTTTCTCATTTCCAGGTCCGGAATAACAAATCCATCCGGGTATTCTAAAAATGTGATCTCTTGTACTCCAAGCACGGATCCCGCCGCTTTTTGTTCTTCCATCCGAATGGACATCAATCTCTCTGGAGAGAGTAAAGGATCATCTGATCCCTTATCCCCCCTGGTAAGCAGAAGATAAGATACCTCATGCCCGGCGTCAATCCAGCGTGCCAGAGTACCTCCGCAAAAAAACTCCGGATCATCCGGGTGAGCAAGGATCACCAGGATTTTCCGGGGAGTGTTCCAATCTTCGGGGGAGAGAATCTTCATCAGTGAGTATTATTTGGTTTCTTGTGATCTTTTCGGTAATTATTTTGACCGCCACCAGGGCGATGATTATTTTGGTTCTGGACAACGGGAGGAGCCGCAGGCACCGAAGGTTGTATGGAAGCTCCCGCAACATCATCCAATACCGTTATTTCTTCCTTGGGGAACTCGCGCCGGCCTACATCAGGAAGTTCAACAATAACCCTTTGCCGGAGTGTGACAATATCCACAACCTTACCTTCGCCTATTGGGGTCATTACACGTTTATTCTTCTTTGGTAATTCCTGCCGCATCGCGCAATACTGATCATATTCATAGATCAAGCAACACCTCAAACGGCCGCACATACCAGTGATCTCTGAAGGTGCGAGGGATATTCCCTGTTCCTTAGCCATTCGGATCGATATGGAACTAAACTCGGTAAGAAAACCGGCACAGCATCGTTTTTCCAGGCCGCACGCACCGATACCATTAAAGATCTTTGCCACATCCCGTGGACCAATCTGTCTCAATTCCACTTGTGCAGGAGCAAACGCTTTTTGCATATCCTGCCGCATTGATTTTAATTCTGCTTTCTCTTCACTTTCTGTGCTGAATGAGATGGATAACCGGCTGCCATCAAAGCTATATTCAGACATGATAATCTTGATCCCACGCAATTTGAGTTCACTTACCCGTTCACGAGCTTTGAGAACAACTTCAGCTTCTTTTTGCTGCCACGTTTGGCGCATAACCAGGTCGCGCGGGGTTGCTTTGCGGTCAATCGATTTTAAGGAGCCTTCTGGTTGTTGGATGGGTTTTACCGGAAATTCAATTACCTGGCCCAACTGCCATCCACGGGAAGTCTCCACAATTACATAATCCCCTTTACGAATATCAACAATTTTCGAGGCATCGAAATGATATGCCTTTCCAACTGGATTAAAGCGAACGCTAACAATATTTGATTCCATCATGGGATTATAACATGCCCGTTATAGCGGGTCCGGTGTGACTGCGTTTTCATTATTAATGGCTGCCATGCTTATCTGGGCTGCAATTGACTGACTAATCTCGCTGAGTGCCTTGCCGGCTGGTGATTCCGGAGCTGAAACTACGATAGGTTGACCTGAATCGCCGCCAGCACTGATATCTGTTTGCATGGGAATGGAGCCCAGGAATGGAATTCCAGCTGTCTTGGCGAGCTTGGCTCCACCACCTTTACCAAATACTTCCAAACGAGATCCATCAGGAAGCTCAAGATAACTCATATTTTCCACCACACCCAGCAATGGAACATTCATCGCCCTGAACATGGCTACAGCCCGGCTGGCATCTTCCAAAGAGACTTCCTGGGGTAAGGTCACAATGACTGCACCAGTCAATGGGATGGATTGTGCAAGACTAAGCTGGGCATCACCGGTTCCTGGTGGTAGATCGATCACCAGGTAATCCAAATTACCCCAGTCCACATCTCCCAGGAATTGACGAATAGCCGAATGCAGCATAGGTCCACGCCAAACCAATGCCTGTCCGGGTTTTACCATTAAACCAATGGATATCACCTTTACCCCAAAAGCTTCTGCCGGGGTGATTCTGTCTCCGTTCGCTTGAGGCAAAGATTTGATTCCCATCATGGTTGGGATGTTTGGACCATATATATCAGCATCCATTAATCCGACTTTTGCACCCGAGCAGGCGAGTGAGACAGCCAAATTAACCGCAACTGTGCTCTTACCCACACCACCTTTGCCTGCTCCAACAGCGATCGCATTTTTAACGGGCAGATTCATCATTCCACGGCTGCGGCCGTCATCTGAGACATTTGCACCCATATTTATTTTTATCTCTCCGATTCCCGGAATTGCCTGAAGCGCATTGCGCACATCATTTTCGATCCTGGTTTTTAACGGACAGGCTGGCGTAGTGAGAATTACAGAAAGGCTGACGTTATTTCCATTTATCTGAATATCTTTCACCATATTCAGACTGACCAGATCCTTATGTATTTCTGGATCTTGAACTTTTGAAAGAGCAGCCAAAATTACCTGCTCATTAATTGATGAATTTGCCATTAAGAAATTTCCTTTCAAACTACAAATAAGTTAATTATTCTCGGGGAAGAATTCGATCACTTCATTGAGGGCTTCATTATAAAGGCGAAGCAACTCCTCATCATCGCCGCGGAAGCGTTTGATGGTCTGTTTTGAGCATTGGGTACAGCCACGCATACCCCGGAAAGAATCAGCATTGCATGTGGAACATCCACCCAATTTGATCATCATTAATACAAATGCCAGGTGTTCATGACTGGATTGGTCGGTTGGAATCACTTTGTCGACGAGGTGATTCCAATCTCCACCACGCAGAGACCGCATGCTAGGAATTACCCTGGACGGAAATAGAATTTCAGTATCGTCGTTGTACATGAATTAGGTTGCCTGCGCAGTCAGTTTTGCAGCTGCTTTGGCAGCTTTCGCTTCTTCTTCTGCCTTGAAATTAGCCGGGCGAATGGAAGCATAGTATTCGACTGATTTTGCCAACTTATCAAGACGATAAGCATGATGCTCCATCCGTTCAAGTGAAGCAATTTCGTAATCATGATCCATTTTGATCGCATCAAATGGGCAATATTCAGCACACATTCCACAATTCATGCAAATATCCACATCGATCACAAATTCTTTGGGTGATGGAATTGGTTTTCCGGTGACCGGATCAGTTGACCTGACGATCCAGATGCATTGAGGTGGGCAGACCTTGGCACAAATACCACAAGAGGTACAACGCATATTGCGTTCACCATTTTCACCAGTTTCATATACAAGAAATGGTATGTAACGAAACTCTTCAGGGACAGGCATTTTCTCTTCAGGATATTGAATGGTGAAAATACCGGCTGTATCTGAATTCATTCGGTGAGCAATTCCTTCAGTGGTGCCATAGCGCTTCTTTCCCCACCGGATATCATCGATATAAGTCATAAAAAAGTGTTGGATGGTTACAACCAAACCTTTGAGAATTCCTAATCCATACATGTTATCTCCCTATACCCTTTTACCGGTCCACTTCGCCGAGGACGATATCGATGGAACCAAGAATACAAACGACATCAGCTACTTTATTCCCTTTACACATTCCAGGTAAACTGGTTAAGTTAATAAAGGTTGGTGCCCGGACGTGATACCTGGCAGGATTCGGTTTTCCATTGGAAACGACATAAAAACCTAACTCACCCTTGGGGCTTTCTGTACGGCTGTATGTTTCACCGGCAGGTACACGCACCATATATTGGGGTTTGCCGGTCAGGATCGGTCCTTCGGGTATATCTCGCAGAGCCTGTTTGAGGATCCGAATGCTTTGGCGGATCTCGTCCAACCGCAACAGATAACGGTCGTAAATATCACCATGGTACTGAACGCAAACATCAAATTCAAACCTGTCATAAATACTGTATGGATCCGCACGACGCAGGTCATATGGAATGCCTGATGCCCTCAACAGTGGACCGGTTGCGCTGTTCGCTATTGCTTGTTGGGGTGTTAGAATACCCACACCTTCTGTTCTGAAGCGAATGATCTCGCTTTGAGTCAGGTAATAATCCAATTCGTCGATCTTTCGTGGAATTCGATCCACGAATTCCTTTATCTTTTCAAGCACACCTTCCGGAAAATCCCTGGCTACTCCACCAAACCGAAAATAATTGCACATCATTCGGGAACCTGCGACGGCTTCAAAGACATCCATGATCAATTCACGTTCTTCAAGTGCGTAAAGGACTGGTGTAAAGAATGCGCCAAGATCGTTCAGAAGGAAACCAACTGCGATCAAATGATTATTGATACGGGTTAACTCAGCCATGATCACCCGAATATACTCCGCCCGTTCGGGAGGTTTGATATTCATCAGCTTCTCAACGGCCAGGGCATAAGCAAAATTATTGGTCATTGAGCAGATGTAATCCAGACGGTCGGTGAAAGGCATATTCTGCAGGTAGGTGTTCCTTTCGCCAATCTTTTCATGATTTCGATGCAGGTAGCCCATGACCGGTTTCAGGTTCACAATTGTCTCGCCATCGAGAAGTGCGGCCATCCTGAAAACACCATGGGTGGATGGATGTTGTGGACCAAGATTTACTATGATCTGCTCGGAGCGGAAGCCATCTTCGTCTACTATTGGTTCTTGCTCCATGCTCTTATAAAGAGTTGATTCTCCATCCGGAATCCACTTCTCAGGATCGAACCCTGTCGGGAAAGACAGATTATCATTCAGCGGGTTATGTTCTTCTGCCCTTGAGAACTCTCCCCCAGGCCAGCGGCTCTTAAATGGTTTAACTTCTTCCTCAAAGAATGGCTCTTTCCAATCTTTTCGTAATGGGTGTCCACCAAAGCCTTCCCAGGTAAGTATTCTACGCAGATCCGGATGACCGCTAAACTTGATGCCAAATAAATCCCAGACTTCCCTTTCCTGCAGTTCAGCACCAGGGTAGACACTTACCAGCGATTGGATTTCACTATTTTCGCGTCCCAGGATGCATTTCAAAGTTAGGGGCGCTCCCCCGGTACTGCGTTTGAAGTGATAGATGACTTCAAGGCGATCCTCAGGGAAATAATCCGCAGCAGTTAAGGAGGCGAGAAAATCAAACCTTTTTTCCCGCAATAAATATTGGGCTGCTTCCACATTCCGATCGGAGGGAACTATAAAACCTTCGTATCCTGGACGGTCTTCAGCGATAAACCATTCCGGAAGAATTTCTGCAACAACCTCAGTTTGAGTTTGCACAATTTCATCACTCATTTGTTTCCTCCCCTGGAATGACAACAACTTCTTCTTTTGGCTCGGCAGATTTCTTAATAAGATCAAATTTACGAAGGTCGATCAAATCCGGACCTAAAATGGGTATGGGAATCGGTTGGGATGACCCTTTACCATACCAGGAGGCATCCTTTTTTATGGTCTGCTTGTCGATGACTTTTTGGAGGGTGATCAACCCATTCAGCAAAGCCTGGGGGGTTGGTGGGCAGCCGGGGATATAAACATCCACTGGTAAGAATTTGTCAATTCCAGGAACCACACTGTAGCCTTCCTTAAAAGGTCCTCCACCTGAAGCGCAGGCACCCATCGCGACGACATATTTTGGTTCAGCCATCTGGTTATAAAGCCGCACAAGCTGGGGCACCATTTTCTTGGTTACTGTACCAGATATCATCATAAAGTCTGCCTGGCGTGGACTCGGGCGCATGACTTCCATCCCGAAGCGGGAGAAATCATACCGGCTGGCTGCGGCACAGATCATCTCAATCGCGCAGCATGCCAATCCAGACATCAATGGCCAGAGCGAGTTTCTGCGACTCCAGTTATAAATTCGATCAATGGTTGTGATTGTGACAGTGCTTTTTAATTCTGCTGGGATTTCAACACCGGGGGTATTCAGATCATCGGTCATAGTCTCTCATTTCATGGAATAAAATGAATGTCCATTCCATTGTATCAAAGGCTAACCATGTGTCAAGGAATAATTAAGTAAAAAATGTTTTGCTAAATTAAGCTATAATTATTCTATGAATATTTCAACCGCCGATAAAATTCTGGAATATTTACAAGATCATCCTCCAGCAAGCTCTACTGAGATATCCAGTGCGTTATTATTAACAAAAGCGGATATTCGTTATCATTTAAAAAATATGTTGAAAGTCGGGATCGTTTCCCGTAGGATAAAGCATCTGGATTTTGGAGCAGGAAGACCAGGATATCTGTACACCACATCGAGAGCTGACCCAAATTCTGGCTACACTTTGCTGGCAGGGATTTGTGCTAATATCCTCCTTAATCAACCTGCCAACGGGTTAAAAGGTAAACAAGATATTGCAAACGGGTTAGCTGATGGTTTTCATGATCATTCTTCAATTGGTTCACAACAACTGGGAATGGTAGTCCAATATTTAAGCAAGTTAGGTTACCAGGCAATTTGGGAAGCACGTTCAGATCACCCGGTTATTTACTTCAGGAATTGCCCCTATCTTGATCTGGCAGTCAAACAACCTGATCTATGTAAAGTGGATCTGGTCCTGGTTGAACAACTGACGGGTTGGAAATGTGAACAGACCCGGAGAATCAGGGATGATTTCAGCCAAATATCCACTTGCAGGTTTTCATTGTTAAATCCACAATAATCGGGAATTATTGTTATAATTCGAGCGAAAAATCGTCATTCTCGCATATAAAAGGAATTATTCATGCAAAAACCCAACCCTATTCTTGGACCTATGCGTCCACCTTTTCTCATCCTTGCCCCGGTTTGTGCCTTTCTTGCGATCAGTATTGTTGCTTATCAGTCCCCATCCTCACTATCCTTTTTAAAGATTTTTCTAGTTGTTATTGGGGCAATTGCAGCCCATATCAGTGTAAATACATTTAATGAATATTTTGACTTTAAATCAGGATTGGATTTTAAAACAATGAAAACGCCTTTCAGCGGCGGCAGTGGAGCACTGCCTGCTTCACCTGATAAAGCTCGAATTGCATTGGTGGAAGGAATTATTTCTGCGGCAGTGGTGATTTTTATTGGAATATATTTTATGGTCACCTCGACCAGGCAGCTCCTACCATTGGGATTGTTAGGCCTGGTGATCATAATCACTTACACCGTTTGGCTCAACCGAATTCCATTCCTGTGCTTGATTGCACCCGGAATTGGTTTTGGATCGCTCATGGTCGTTGGATCAGGGTTGGCTTTATCGGGAGATTATAGTGCTGCCCTCATCCTCGCCTCGTTTATCCCATTCTTCCTTGTCAGTAATTTGTTACTGCTCAACCAATTCCCGGATGTTGAACCGGATAAATCCATCGGACGTTTGCATTATCCGATCCTTATCGGGCGCAAGAAAAGTGCAGTTATCTACGGAATTTTTATGGCTCTGACTTATGTAACGATCATTGTGGGTGTAGCAACAGGCATATTTCCGTTATGGACGTTGCTTGGGCTTCTATCCCTCATCCTGACCATCCCGGTTGTGAAAGGAGTCTATAATAACCCGGATGAGATTCAAAAGCTAATCCCTTTTATGGGACAGAATGTATTAATAACCCTCATAACACCTGTTCTCGTGGGTATCGGTTTCCTTATCGGATAATTTGATTTTTGGTTCAGCTATTCACCGGAGAAGGCACTCTCTTCCCCGGTTTTGAATCTCAATTCTTTTCCAAGCGGTATATGCTGCCATTTAGATCCAGCAGGTAGATCTCCCCATTTTGATCTTCTCCGAATGAAGCGATCTGGTATCCTGTCGAGAATAAAATTCTGGTATCCCATGAGTCTTGCCCGTTCGGGACAGCCCCCCATACCGATCCGCTGCAATAATCTCCAAATAGATACACCCCTTGAAAGCCAGGTAAGTCTTTTCCGCGGTATACAAACCCGCCGGTTACAGAACAACCCGAATCATGGCCATAATCGAATATTGGCTCTGTCAATCCGGTGGTATTAGCATTTGACTGATCGGAATAGGGATGGGAACCCTCCCGCCTGTTCCAGCCAAAATTGACAGGTGTTGAAACATAGCCGGCAGGAAGGTGGTCAATTTCTTCCCATGCGTTTTGTCCTACATCACCGATAAATAGATCACCTGTTAACCTATCGAAAGAGAAACGCCAGGGATTACGCAAACCGATCGCCCATATCTCTGGTAAACCACCCCCGTTTGCATAAGGATTATCAGGTGGTATTACATATGGAGAACCATGATCAACATCTATTCGTAGAATTTTTCCCAATAATGTTTGACTTGACTGGCCATTACCATTTGGATCTCCCTGGCCGCCGCCATCTCCTAATCCTATCCACAGGTATCCATCTGGGCCGAAAACCAGTTGACCCCCATTATGGTTCGCCTGGGGTTGATCAACTTGCAGGAGTATGCTCTCACTGGCAGGATCTGCTTGCTGATTCGGATTGTTATCCTGGATCGCTGAAAACCTGGCGATCACTGTATTACCCTGTTTGTCGGTGTAATTCACGTAGAAATATCCATTTTTTATAAATTGAGGGTGGAAAGCAATTCCGAGTAATCCCTGCTCATTTCCCCCGCTGCCAATCCGGTCACGGATATCCAGAAATGGTTCAGGTAGTAGTACGCCATCTTGAATGTTACGAATCACACCTGCCTGTTCTAAAACAAATAATTTACCGGGAATGTCCTGTGGCCCTGCGAGATCTACCGGCCGACGCAAACCACTGAGGAAGAGCTGCCACTGGTAATCTGCTGGATCAGGAAGACTTGCAGTATGAGGTTTTGGTGTTTCTGTTGGTTGAGGCAACACAGTTGACAAGGGAGTTTGTGCTGCTGGTTGGATTGTTGGTAAAGCAGGTTCTACCTGAGTGAAAGTCGGTAAGCTCATTTCAGTTGGAACGAGTTTTGGATCATTTGCAACAGTATTGTTTGTTGGCATTGTGGTAGAACAGGCAGAAAGGATCAATACCGGAATGATACTTATGGTAAATAGTTTATGAAGCTTATTGTTAATCAAATTTTTCCCTTTGTCACGAATTATAAATACTTTAGCTAAAGCCATGATTTTCTTCTTTCATACTAACCCGCAAAAGTAATAATAAAAGGTCTTTGTATATGCTGGAACCCGGGTGAACTATTAATTCACTGCCTTCGAAAAAAATCCCCGGATTGTTGCTTTAGCATTACAATTCATATATTGATCATTTTTTAGCAGGAAATTGTGTTTTCTTGACAGATGGAGATAAAAAACCTTGAGTATTAATCAGAATTTGGATATTCCAGAAGAAACAGGGAAGCAGGAACCAGAATTACCGGAAGCAACCATAACTGACCTACCCCCAAAATTACAGGAAGGAATAAGCCGTGCAGGATGGAACGAACTAACACCTGTTCAGGCGAAAGCCATACCTTACCTCTTCTCCCATAAAGATATGATGATCCAATCCAGGACAGGCAGCGGAAAAACCGGGGCTTATCTGCTGCCCATGATGGAATTGCTCAATCCATTGGAGAGCAAGACACAAGCACTTGTCCTTGTACCAACCCGTGAACTTGCAGTGCAGGTCGAAAAGGAAGCAAAAATCCTTTTCGCTTCATCCGGATTTCGATCCATTGCCATATATGGTGGAGTCGGTTACCGCGACCAATTCCAGGCATTTGAATCAGGTGTTCACCTGGTCGTCGGAACCCCTGGCCGAATTTTGGATCATCTCATGCGGAAGTCTTTCAGCCTTGATAACCTGAAAATGCTCATTTTTGATGAAGCAGACCGTATGTTATCGATGGGTTTCTACCCCGATATGCGGCGGGTGCAATCCTACCTTCCACAAAGACACATCAGCAGTTATATGTTTTCGGCGACATTTCCACCTCAGGTGATCAGGCTATCAGCTCAATTCATGCAATCGCCTGGTTTTCTCAACTTGAGCAGCGACCATATCCATGTTTCGGAAGTCGAACATGTCTATTATTCCGTCCCGGGGATGGATAAAGACCGTTCGCTGGTAAGAATCATTGAGGTGGAGAATCCCCTTTCCGCGTTGATCTTCTGCAATACCAAAGTGCGAGTGGAATATGTGACCACGGTCTTGCAGCGTTTCGGGTATGATGCCGATGACCTGACCTCTGACCTTTCACAAACTGCTCGTGAAAAAGTAATGGAGCGTATCCGCCAGGGTACTCTACGATTCCTTGTGGCAACGGATGTGGCAGCCCGTGGAATCGATTTACCTGAGCTCACGCATGTCATCCAGTATGAACCGCCTGAAGATCAGGAAGCATACATCCACCGTGCAGGCAGAACAGGTCGGGCAGGAGCCAGCGGAACAGCAATATCACTGGTTACTACACTTGAAAAAGCTAACTTAATGCGGATTGCCAAGACCTATCAGATCAATTTGCAGGAACGACCCTTACCGGACGATGCTGAAGTTGAGGGTATCGTTGGTGAGCGGGTTATTGCCCTGCTTGAATCACAACTTCGCAGCCGCGATAAATTACAGACAGAACGCATGCATCGCTTTGCCCACCTTTCAGGTGAACTTGGAACAAACGAAGATGAAAAAGACCTACTGGCCATGCTACTGGACGATTTTTACCAGGCCAATTTCCATCCCAGCTTCACAATGATCGACAGAGAACCTGCCCGACCAAGGCAAATGCAAAATAAAACTGGATCCTCCAGCCCAAATAAATGGTCCAAAAAATCCAGTAGAAAACCATTTAGCAGGTAAAGATTATTGCTTTACTCGACGGTGACAGATTTCGCCAGGTTACGAGGTTGATCTACATCCAGTCCGCGAAGAGTTGCGATATGGTAAGCCAGTAACTGTAACGGGATAACGGTCACCACCGGGCTTAACATCCAGGGGACCTTTGGAATCCACAATACGATATCCGCCAGGGATTTGATCTTTTCATCCCCGTCAGTAGCTACTGCGATTACACGACCTCCGCGAGCTTTGACCTGTTCGATCTGGCTGATCATCTTCTCATACCAGGGGTCGTCCGGGGCGATAACGATCACAGGCATTTCCTTATCGATCAATGCAATGGGACCATGTTTCATTTCTCCAGCTGGGTAACCTTCTGCATGGATATAAGAAATTTCCTTTAGCTTCAAGGCACCTTCAAATGCAATCGGCATGTTGATCCCGCGTCCCAGGTAGAATGCGGTATTTACATTCCGGATAGCCATGGCAGCATTGATCGTCTGATCCTCCCTGTCCAGGCATTGCCCGACCAGGTCTGGAATTAAGCGCAAATCTTCAACCAGGTTTTTCCGCTGTTCCGGGGAAAGCAATCCTTTTAAATCTGCCAGAAGAACTGCCAGCATGTACAGGTCCACCAGTGGAGCAGTGAAAGCTTTTGTACTGGCGACACCGATCTCTGGTCCGGCTTGCATGGAGATACTTCCATCTGCGATGCGCATAGCCTGTGACCCGATCGCATTCACAATAGACCACGTTAAACTACCAGATTTATGAGCTTGTTCCATGGCAGCCAGGGTATCGGCAGTTTCGCCGGACTGACTGATCGCCAGGACGATTGTGTCTGCATCCAGGATGGGATCTTCATAGCGAAATTCAGATGCGATCCTTACTTCAACCGGGATCCTGGCTATTTTTTCGATCAGTATTTTGCCTACCATTCCGGCATGTGAAGCTGTACCACAGGCGGTGATGTAAATACGCTTGATCTTTTTTACCAACTCAGCAGTCAGATGGAGTTCTTCCAGGTAAATCCTGCCCTCTTCAAAATCTACTCTGCCAGCCAATGTATCGGTAAGCGAGCGTACCTGTTCAAATATTTCCTTTTGCATGAAGTGTCTATATTCACCCTTCTCAGCGGCTACCGGGTCCCAACCAATGATGTTAACCTGTGGGTGGATAGTCTTCCCTTCCAGAGTCATTACCTCGACTGAAGAGTTTTTTACAATTGCCATCTGGCCGCTTTCAAGAAAGATCATTTTACGGGTGTGTTCCAGAATGGCAGGGATATCTGATGCAATAAAGTTCTCGCCATCCCCCAGACCAACCACCACTCCTCCGGCATTACCGATTCTTGCGGCGATGATCTTATCCGGTTCCCAGGCAGACATAACTACTATTCCATGTGCGCCTTTCAGCCGCATCAGGGTTTTTGTAACAGCTTCATCGAGAGATTCGGTCTCACGGTAATACCATTCCACCAGTTGGACGATCACTTCGGTGTCTGTTTCGCTCTTGAAAGTCACACCCTGCTGTAATAATTCGTTTTTTAATGCACGAAAATTTTCCACAATACCATTGTGTACAATGACAACATTCCTGCTGCTGCTGAGATGGGGGTGGGCATTCTGTTCATTGGGCACACCATGGGTCGCCCAACGTGTATGACCTATGCCTATTGTCCCGTGAATCGGGTCCAGTCTCACCTTTTCGACCAGTCTATCCAGTTTCCCTGCATCGCGCCTGACTGCAATTTTTCCGTCTTCATAGACAGCGATCCCTGCAGAATCATAACCCCTGTATTCCAGTTTCTTGAGACCATTGAGAATGATCCCTGTTGCGTCCTTACTTCCAATATATCCAACAATGCCGCACATTTAACCTCCAATGTCATATTTTCCTCGTATTAATTCAACGAAGAAAAACAATGTCTGCAATAATGCAGTCTGATTTGATTTCCTGGGGGTTGGTGGAGTTTCCTCCAGAGGGCATCCGCTGATCTTTCGATTTTCCCGGTGTACCGGTTAACTCCACCTCGCGGTGGAGAACCCTCATCCTCGTCACTCTGTACTTTACATCAGAGCCGTGCGCTTAATCCAAAACTCACTCCAGGTTGATAATTTGTATTATAACGTATATTTCTGGTAGCCTTATCCTTCATTATTCAATATCTACAGAAGTTTTTTGATCGCTCAATGGGGAAGTTGCGATCATCATATCTTGGGTTCTGGTTGTAACTGTAAAATGGTTTTGAAGAAACGCCCGTTCATCTTCTGTGAAATCAGATATAGTCAGGCAAATTACCGGGATAATATGGTTATTTCCATTCTTAAACAAGGAATCCAATATTCCCAGGCCATTAAATTCTGTATGGTAAAAGTCGAGAAGCAGCAGGTCTGGCGATTCTGATTGCATAAGCAATGTCGTCTGTTGAGCATCTTTCGCTTCGATCACATTCACAGCACCATGCAGTTGAACATAACTAATCAGGATTGACCTAAAACTATCATCAGAATGAGCAACTAGGACCCTGGAAAATTGTGTGAAATCATACTGGGTAAGTGTTGCCAGAATTCCGTCTTCTGAAAATTCATTCGGAATTGAATTACTGGTCATTTCAAAACGCTGATGGACATTTGGCATGTTAGCATTGGCTGTGTGACCAGTACAATTTACGACGACCACGTCCTTTTCTTTGATCAAACCCTGGTTACATAATTTAATCAAGCCAGCAAAGGATACTGCTGCCGCAGGTTCAGCGGAAATTCCTTCCATGCGGGCAAGTAACTGCATGGCTTTATAAGTTTCCTTATCCGTGACAGATTCGAACTTCCCACCGGATTCCTGTTCTATTCTGCGGGCAAGAAGTGTATATGTACGACCCGGATCTAATGAGCAGAGATTTTCAACATCGGTGTTGATACCATCCAATGGTTCCGCTACATCCAATCCTTGAGTCCAGGCATTTACCATGGCTGAACTACCTTCTGGTTGAATGATCCCCATTAGCGGCACTCGCTCTATTAGCCCCATTAACCGTAACTCTGAGAATCCCTTAAGAACGCCAAGGGGACCCAATCCGATACTCACTGCCTGAAGATACCAATCTGGGGCTCGCCAGGGGAAGGGTGGTTTTGTTTTATTTTTACCAGGAGGTGTACCCATATGGGCGGTTAATTGCTCAGTTATTTCGAATGCTATGGTTTTCATCGCTTCTACAGATGGTACCGTCTGAGTCGATTGATCCATAAATATATTACGCTGACGCGCAAATTCGAGAGCTACCTGTTTTGTCTTTTCGTAGGTCCCTGTGACAGTAATCACCCGGCTGCCATAAAGTAACATTTCATTGATCTTGGATACCGGAACCCGGCTTGACAAGAAAGACCATAGTTTTATTCCTGCCCTGGCTGCGTATGCTGAATAGGCAAGGGAAATATTCCCGGAGGAAGCCGTAACCATTTCATTGATTCCGGATTCTATCAGAGCTGCTATGGTAACAGCGGCCTGACGATCTTTAAATGAAGATGTTGGATTCTGGCGTTCATCTTTGATAAATATGTTAGGGCACTGCAGCATCGTGCCCAGATTGATTGCTTTTATCAGTGGAGTTCCGCCCTCACCTAGCGACAAATCATGAACATGGTCGCGGATGGGCAATAATTCTTTATAGCGCCAAACATCAAATGGCCTCCCCGGTAATTGCAAGGGTAATGTTAATGCCAAGTTTGCATAGTCGTAAACAGCTTCGCGCCAACCACTTCCGCAGCGGGGGCAAGAAACAGACGTAGGAAAATACGGTGTGGAATATCCACAATCCAGACATTCAACGATGAAATGTGATGCCATAGTGTCTATTATATAGGTAAAATCGAGTTCTGGTATAAATATATTTTTTGTAATTTTTTCAATTCAATCTATTTTGTGGTTTCAAGGATACTTCTTTATTAATTTGATCGATTTTCAAGTTGATTACTTTAATATCCTTAGTATAATATAGGCAAAGGAAATGAAAATGAATTCTTTATTTCACCACACTTGAGCAATGAAAAAGGGTACTGGAATGTACCCAATGTGCAGTTTGCACATACAGGAGCGTGGTGGAATGATTTCTTCACGCTGAACCGTTGTGATCCTTCTGGACCGCCGCCTGCCTGTGCAAGCGGCGGTTTTTGGTTCTTCCACGTCAAACAACGCGACAATCCAATTTTCAGGAGGATATTATGACAGTTCCAGCTTCAGAAACAGTAATTCTCGTAACACGAAATGGTATGGGGGATGCGGAACCAGCGCTTCAACAAAAGTTGATCCAAACCTATTTAAAATTGCTAGATGAAAGCAATACACTACCAGCAGCCATTTGCTTCTACACAGATGGTGTGAAATTGACTGTAAAGGGATCTCCAGTTATTGATGTACTCAGATCATTGGAGACGAAAGGTGTCCGGCTGATCTTATGCAGTACATGTCTGGGTTACTTCAACCTGACTGATCAAGTTCAGATTGGCATAGTAGGCGGGATGACTGATATTATCGAAGCCCAATTTACATCCCAAAAGGTTATCTCCATTTAGGAGCGGTCAAATGCATCCCTACGCCCTACGTCTGCACCCGGGACAAGACTTAATAAAAGAAATGGATGCTTTTGTTATTTCAAATCAAATAAAGGCAGCCTGTATTCTCACGTGTGTAGGAAGTTTACGAAAAGCCACTCTACGTTTTGCCAACCAGGAGAACGGCATAACAATGACAGGTTTTTTTGAAATTGTATCATTAACTGGAGTTCTATCCATTCATGGATCCCATTACCATATCTCCATTTCTGATGGGCAAGGTCAGACTTTTGGTGCTCATTTACTTGAAGGGAATGAAATTTATACAACAGCTGAAATTATTCTGTTGGAATTACCTGAATTTCGTTTTCTTCGCGCATTCGATGACCAGACAGGGTATCCAGAACTTGAGATCATTAATAATATATAAAGGAGAATTATTATGTCACTCATGGAAAGATTAAAAAAAGATTTTTCAACCATGACCATCGCTTTGATGGCTGCAGCAATTGTATTAAATATGGTTTTAGGACAAGTTGTTTCGATGTTAAAGCTGCCAATTTTCCTGGATTCAATCGGCACCGTGCTGGTTGGTATACTTGCCGGTCCATGGGCGGGTGGTCTGACTGGTTTGATCACGAATTTGCTCTGGGGAATTATTTCTGACCCGGTTTCTGCTGCTTTTGCACCTGTAGCTATGATGATAGGAATTGCTGCCGGGTTGTGCGCAAAATTTGGTTTATTTAAAACCTGGTGGAAAGCTTTGATCAGCGGTGTGATCATTTCCATAGCTCTATCGATAATTGCTGTTCCCATTCGGTTATACATGTTTGGTGGTCTCACCGGTAGCGGTGCGGACTTCATCACTGCTTACTTTCTTGCTCTTGGACGAGACCTTTTTGGAGCAGTCATCATCCAGGTGATCACTTCTAATCTGGTTGATAAGGTAGTGACTGCCCTTATTGCCTGGGGAATCGTAAAAGGATTGCCCAAGCGCTTTGTCGCTCGTTTTCCACGAGCGGAACAGGTAATATAGCCTCTACTAAATATGTTCCAATCACACAGCTTCTATATTCCCGGAAAAGGGATGCTTTATGACTTGCACCCATTTACAAAACTGAGTGGACTGCTAACGATATCATGTGTCATTTTCCTGGGAGTTGATGGAATTTGGTGCGTAATCATTACAGGCCTGTTCATTCTGCTCCTGGCAGCCTGGACAGGCTTACTACGTCCTTTAGTATGGACGAGTCTTAAAATGATTTTTCCCTTGTTTCTTATGTTGACCTTGATCCACGGTTTATTTAATCCCGGTAACACAACATTATTATTTTCTCTGGGTCCTCTCCATATGGGTAAGGAAGGGTTGGAATTTGCCTTGCTGATTGTCATCAAGGTAATGGTTTTCCTTTTCTCATCCCTCCTTGTTTTATTCTCCACCAGCCTGGCTAATCTCACCCGAGCATTTTCCCAATCAGGTATGCCATCCGGCCTGGTTTATCTATTAAGTAGCCCTCTACTTCTACTTCCACAGATAACTGCCAAGGTGGCGACAATCAGTCAAGCACAGCAATCGCGGGGGATGAAAACGGAAGGCACCATACTAAATAGGATTAAGGCTCTGTTTCCGTTGGTTGCCCCGCTTGTTCTTGGAGTGTTTCTGGAATCTGAAGATCGAGCAATTGCCCTTGAAACCCGTGGATTTAATGTCTCCGGGAATAGGACCAGTTTATATCAATTACCAGATTCCCGATTTCAGAGAATTCTGCGAACAATATTTATTCTAAGTAATATAGGTCTGGTGCTATTCGTAGTCACAGAGCGACTCCTAAAAAAATAATGCCGAATAATAAATTATTCCAATTTAATGATTTTTCATTTACTTATCCCGGTGGGGACAAGCCAGCACTCAGGAATGTATCCTTTGATATTAGTGAAGGTGAATTTCTGGCAGTGGTTGGACCAAATAATTCCGGAAAATCCACTCTATGCAATGCGATTGCAGGATTAATCCCCGGATTCTTTCATGGAAGTATGAGGGGGGAAATTCTAATTCCAGATAACAACTCAGATTCATCAGGAACATATATATCAGCTCGGAATGTTGGATTTGTACTGCAAAACCCGGCCACCCAGTTATCACATATGCGCCATACTGTATTCGAAGAAGTTGCTTTTGGTTTGGAAAACACTGGAATTCCTGCCGTTGAGATGCCTGATCGAATTAATAAAGCACTTTTATTGACGGGTATCTCCCAATTAGCAGATCGATCCCCATTTACTCTTTCGGGTGGGGAACAGCAGAGATTAGCAATCGCATCAATTCTTGCAATGGATCCACAAATTCTTGTATTCGATGAACCAACCACAATGCTTGACCCTAGTGGTTGCAAGGATGTTTTTGCTATTATTCAGAATCTCGCGAAAGAAGGAAAGACAGTCATCGTTACTGAACATAACCTTGAGTGGATCGGACAATATGCAGATCGAGTGATCGCATTGGAAAGCGGGGAAATAATATTCAATGGAAAAGCTCAAGAAGTTTTAACATTAACCAGGTTAGTTCAAAATGGAACCGGTCGAACGAGATATACAGAGGCAGCAGATCTTGCCGTGAATAAAAAGATCATATCCGAAGAGTATCCACTTCCTGTCAGCCTTCAGTTAGCGGTCCAACTATTTGGAAGAATATTAGATAAAAACCATGAAAATTGAAATCCAAAATGTTAATTTTAGCTATGATAAAACACACCAGGTATTGTCTGATATCAATTTAGATATCCCCAGTGGGACCGTCCTTGCTTTGGTTGGTAGTAATGGATGCGGAAAAACGACCCTTGCAAGATGCCTAAACGGTATTCTTCATCCACAAACAGGGAAAATTCTAATTGGAGAAAATGATACCAAAGGGAGCAGTACTGCAAGTCTTTCACATTTTATCGGCTGTGTTTTTCAAAACCCGGATGATCAGTTATTCCACAGGCGTGTGATCGATGAAGTAAAATTCGGTCCACGTAATTTGGGATATCAGCCAGATAAAGTGGAAGAATTAGTCCATAAGGTCCTTATGGACTTAGGTTTGTCGCCTTATGCTGAAACAAACCCACATGATTTGGGATACTCTCAAAGGAAACTGGTTACTCTCGCTTCAGCATTAGCCATGGATACCCCCATATGTGTTTTCGATGAGCCGACTATGGGTATGGATAACAGAGAAGTTCAACACGTTAAACGAGTTCTTGCGGAAATGAAAGAAAAGAAGAAAACAGTCCTCATGATCACCCATGATATGGATTTCGCAGCTGAAACGGTAGAGCGGATCATTGTAATGAAAAATGGTCGAATTGTAACAGATGGATTACCACAGGAAGTATTCGGATCTTATTTATTGGATGAGTGGGGGCTGTTTGCCCCTCAGATTGTTCGATTATCTCAAAAATTAAACCTTAAGAATCTTCCCCTCACCGTTGAAGATTTTATTGATGCGATTGTGCAAGTAAAGACAGAGGTAGAAGGATAATGATGAAGAATCTATTAACGCAAGGCAGAATCAATCAATCTCTGTAAACGAAATCACTTGATAAGACCAGTCTTCGTCGAGGATATCCGGATCATTAAAGGAAATCATATCGGGAAATCCATAATCCGGGTCATAAGTTACTTTCAACCATTTTGATGGTTGACTTTTACTCTGAAGTTCGGCCATGGAAAATAAAGCGGGAATTGTGAATTCATCCGGATCAAAAGATATTATTGTGCATTCTTTCCCCTCATATGGCGCGGGGATACAGCTTGCGTTTGAATTCGATAACCAGACCATTTTCGATAGTCAAATTGTAAACTTGTAGATGCCAGATACTTTGAACGACCTGAACAGAAATCTGATAGTTATTTATATCTGCTTCTTTCCAGACCTTTTCGCCTCTAGTTAATTGGGATTTTGGTGGTGTAGTACAGTCGGAGAGGGAAAGAATTAAGAATAATATAAATAACCGTAGACCGACTGAGAGTTTCATATTCTTATAGATTATAAAGGAAACAGCGGTTAATAAGATTCCAACTTTATCCCTCGATGGGGCTCACGAATGGAAATTTCGAGTATTCCAAGTGCGGGTGATGAGGTTCGAATTTCAGCCCTCGATGGGGTTCGCGAATGGAAATTTCGAGAAACTAAAGAGCGGGTGATGAGATTCGAATTTTATCCCTCGATGGGGCTCACGAATGGAAATTTCGAGTATTCCAAGTGCGGGTGATGAGGTTCGAATTTCAGCCCTCGATGGGGTTCGCGAATGGAATTTCGAGAAACTAAAGAGCGGGTGATGAGATTCGAACTCACGAATGGTACCTTGGGAAGGTACTGCCTTACCACTTGGCGACACCCGCAATAGTGAATGGATTATATGAATGCCACCCCTGGTTGTCAAGGACATCTTTTAAACCTTTTATACTTCCCGCCTTAGAAGCCAGTGGGTTAGGTCTAATAAAACCTGAATATCCGGATGAGTCCCTGCTGCTGATTCCAAATATGAAATTGCTTTTTTCGTGTAATCATCCGCCTGGTTGACCGTTTTTTCAGATATTCCAGATTGTTCCAACATATCCAATATTGATGGAATTTCTTCTGTTTGTATTTTTCCGATTTTAAATCGATTAGCAAAGTCCTGACTATTTGTTAAAGCCAGGACAACCGGATAAGTCATTTTTCCGGATACCAGGTCACTACTGGTTGATTTACCCAGTCGCGCAGTATCACCCCAAATTCCCAGATAATCATCAATGATCTGGAAGGCCAACCCGAGATATTTTCCAAATAATTCGAAATTATCGATCGTCTTGCGATCACCAGTCCCAAGCAGAGCTCCAAGTCGAGTGCAAGCCGCGATTAATGCAGTTGTCTTACCTTCGACCATATATTGGTATTCTTCCTGAGTAACATTGGCCCGACTTTCAAAGCCAATGTCAAGGTATTGACCTTCGGTAAGTTTTATACATGTGGAGGTAAGGATCTGACTGCATTCAGAAACCACCTCGATCGGAAAAGATTTCGTTAGTTTCCATATTTCATTCAAAGCCAAACTAAATAATGCATCACCAGCATTGATCGCCTGGGCAGATCCATATTTTACCCAAAGTGTATCTTTATCATGACGGGTCAGGCTTTGATCCTGAATATCATCATGGATCAAGGAAAAATTGTGGATCAACTCAATGGATACTGCTGCCGGAAGTACACTATGCCAATTTTCGCCGCATAAATGTGCTGTCAGGCAGACTAGTAGGGGTCTAATTCGTTTTCCCTTCTTTGTAGTTGAAGTATCATCAAACCCGAGGTGATATTTCAACATTTCCTTGAGGAGTTGAGTCTCCGGAGAAAATTGTTCCTGGATGGCAGAATAACAGTGAGTCTCTACCTGTGCAAGAATATCTGCAACAAGGGGATGCTTAACAAAAAAGGCTTCCATGTTTTTCTCGAATTTCAACCAAAAATGATCGGAACTTTTTGTAATGCAGATATATTTGGAGCACCGACACCAAACATTGTAATTGCTAACTCGGTCTTTATCTCACCAATCATAGAATGCAATTCTTCATCTGATACGGATGCTGCGCGAAGTAATGGACCAGCTATTCCACCCAAGTTTGCACCCAGGGCGATACATTTTGCAACATCCAACCCGGTTCTTATTCCACCCGAAGCAATAATTGGGAGTTTTGGATGGCTACTGTGAACTAACCTGACTGCTTCACTGGTCGGAATTCCCCAGGATTTAAAATCAGCAGCTATATGTTGAAGTGATTTCGAATCGGATCGATGCATTTCCACTTGCGACCATGAGGTACCTCCAGCGCCGGCTACATCAATTGCACTTACTCCGGCATTAATGAGTTGAATTGCAACTGATTCGGAGATTCCCCAGCCAACTTCTTTTACGATCACAGGTTTTCCAAGATGTTTACAGATCAATTCGATCTTTGATAATAGTCCGGCGAAGTTAGTTTCTCCTTCTGGCTGGAGCGCCTCCTGAAGGGGATTCAGATGAAGGATCAAGGCATCCGCTCTTACAGAATCGACCACTCTCCGACACTGGTCTATTGAAAACCCATAATTAAGTTGAACCGCTCCGAGATTAGCAAATAATAATATATCTGGAGCAATATCCCGCACTCGAAATGTATCCATCGCTTCGGGGTTGTCAATCGCTGCTCGTTGTGATCCAACCCCCATCGCAATACCAAAGTGAGCAGCAGCATTTGCCAGGGTACGGTTTATCTTTTGACCTTCTTCAGTGCCACCGGTCATTGATGAAATAAGCAGGGGAATATTTAATGTTTTTGAAAGGAACTTTGTGGAAAGATCAATTTCTTGTAGATTAATTTCAGGTAGCGCATTATGTATAAAATGATAATGTTCCAATCCAGAAGTAAGGTCTGAACTTACATCTTTCCTTAGGTTTATCTGGATATGATCAGATTTTCTTTTAATAACCCTGGTATCTTTCATGTCTTATTGGTGTTCCTTTATGTGAATAATCTTAACCTTTACAATATCCTGTGTCAATTATTCTATAACTTACTTGACAGAATTGCGAGGAAAGATAAAATTCATTCAAAGTGATAACATTCGTTTAACTGGAGGTTGGTAATGACTAGTTCGTTTGAAGGCGTAAAAGAGGTTATCGCAGAAGTTATGAAGATTGATGCGAAAGATATAACATTAGAAACGAAATTCATTGAGGATTTAAAAGCAGATTCCATGGACCAGTTTTTTCTAATTGATGGATTTTGCGAGAAATTTAACTTAAATATTGGTGATGATGATGCCCGCACAATAAAGACCGTGGGTGATGCGGTACGCTACATAGATCCTCGCATGAAATAGTAATTTTACAAAACTTAGAAGGGCGCACATAGTGCGCTCTTTTTACTTTAAGAAGGCAACGAGTTCATCAGGGTCGTGCGCTATTTTCACACCGACATTTTCGAGGGCAATTATTTTTGATAATGCTTTTCCATCGAGACCTTCGATAATTGCGCCCGCATGTCCCATTCTTTTTCCAGGAGGAGCAGAAACACCCGCTATCATACCGAAAACGGGTTTGGTTACAGAATTAGCAATAAATTCAGCAGCTTGCTCCTCATCAGTTCCGCCAATTTCACCAATGATTATTATTCTCTCAGTACGCGGATCTTCTTCAAACAATCCCAATATTTGGATAAAGTTAGAGCCCAGGATCGGGTCACCACCAATTCCGACACATGTACTGGTTCCCATACCGTTGTCATCCAGGGAGTTTAGTACTTCATAAGTCAAGGTCCCGGAGCGGGATACTACACCAATATTTCCAGTCCTTTTAATTTTTCCGGGGATGATTCCTGCTTTACACTCACCCGGAGACAAAACCCCTGGACAATTGGGACCAATGATCCGGGTACCCTTCTGATCACCATAATATTTAACTTTCATCATATCTTGAACTGGAATCCCTTCGGTAATACAAATGACCAAAGGAATTCCAGAATCAATTGCTTCAAGTAAGGCATCTAAAGCGTGCCGTGCAGGAACAAAAACAACTGAGGTATTTGCACCAGTTGCATCAATAGCTAACCGCATAGAATCAAATACAGGAAGCTTTCCATTCAGTACCCACTCGCCACCTTTTCCGGGAGACGTCCCTGCAACGACGTTTGATCCATAATCATGCATTTGGGCAGCATGGAATAATCCTTCCTCTCCAGTAATGCCTTGAATGACTATCTTTGTATTTTTATTGATCAAGATACTCATTCCACCCTCCCGATTGAGGTTTCGACTGCTTTTTTTGCAGCTTCAGTCAACGTACCCAAAGTCAGTATGTTTGCATCGTTCAACAACTTTTTACCGGCCATTGCGTTGGTTCCAACCAGTCTGGCAACAATTGGGATATTCTTTGGTTGGGATTGTAATGCATGAAGGATTCCTATTGCCACCTCATCGCATCTTGTTATTCCTCCATAGACATTGATCAAAATAGTATTGATCGAAGGATCATTGATCAGGATTCGCATTGCTGCAGATACCTTTTCTGAACTTGCTCCACCACCGATGTCCAGAAAATTGGCAGGAGTGCCACCATAGTATTTGATCATGTCCATTAAGGTCATGGATAATCCAGCACCATTTACCAGACAGCCAATCTTTCCATCTAACTTGATATAAGACAATCCATATTTTCTGGCTTCAATTTCTGAATGATCTTCTACATCCAAATCCCTTAATTCACTCAGATCGTTATGCCTGTACAAAGCGTTGTCATCAATATTTATTTTTGCATCCAGGGCAACAAGTTTAGAATCAGAAGAGATTACTAATGGATTAATCTCGGCAAGTGTTGCATCAAGATCATGAAATACCAACCATAATCCCAAACAAATTTCCTGGAATTGTTTCCAGTACTGATGAGGAAGATCAATTCCACTAGCCAGGTCCCTGGTTTGATAGTCCCTTAAACCCAGTAATGGGTGAATGAAAACACTTATTATTTTTTCGGGTGAATTTCGGGCAATTTCTTCAATATCCACGCCACCTGATCCGGATGCAATCATAACTGGCGTGCCTGTTATTCTACTGTTCGTTATTCCAAGATAAATTTCATGATCGTAAGTAATGGCTTCATCCACTAAAACTTTTCGAACTGGCAATCCTTTAATATCCATACTTAATATGGATGTTGCCAGGTCTTCAGCTTCTTTTGGATTGTTGGCCACCCTTATTCCACCGGCTTTTCCCCTCCCGCCGACTAACACCTGGGCTTTAATAACCACCCTTGAACCTAATTCTTCTGTTATTTGCTTTGCTTCATATGCTGTTTGCGCAACACTCCCCCTGGGTATTTGGACGTTATGACGCGATAAAATCTGCTTGGACTGATATTCGTGAAGTTTCATCCACACTCCTACCTGTCAGGATTAACGTTCATATAGTTGTATTTTATCATGCATTATTTTTGTCAAGCCAAATTTGCTAATGAAAGTGCATAAAAAAACAGTACCGGAAAATCCTTTCCAGTACTGTTTATGATTGAGTATTTTTTCTACCCCTTCAAGAAGGATTCAACGGCTTCGCGGCTGATACGATATGCAGAGCCAATCTTGCGGGCTTTTAAATCTCCAGCAGTTATGGCAGCTAAAACATCTTCTTCGGAAACTTTTAGAATACCAGCTGCCTCAGAAGGGGTCATTACATCAGGAATTCCATTAGTAACTCCATTCATCCCATTTTGTTTGGATGAATTGGCAGTTCCCACTCCTTGAAGAGATTGGCTGAGAACGTTTCCAATTCCCATACCAGCGCCAATTCCTGCAGTTAAACCTGCACCACCACTTGGGTTTTGGGCAGCATCACGCATGGCATCTGCAGCTTGTAATTGGGTATATGTTTGCATATCCAGCATGCCCATTGCCCGCAGTTCTTCGGCAGATTTCTCGGATGGCTTTAGATTTCCAATGTAGAATGATTTTAGGGTCAAGCCGATGGCAGCAAAGTCATCTTGTGCTTTCGCTCTTACCCCGGCTCCTAGTTCTTCAGTCAGCCCTATCATTTCGACGACAGAGTTTTTCCCGGCTGTCTCTCCCAGTAGATCTTGCAGCTTGGAAAGAAGCATGGTGCGCAGCCGATTCTCAATATCTGCCATTCGGTAGACACCCTGTGCGCCACAAATTTGGACAACGAATTGTTGTGGGTCTTTGACCTGTAAACTATATGATCCAAAACCTTGCAATAAGGCAACTCCTAATCCCATACCCGGGTTCCGGACTATGATTGGCTGAGGAGTACCCCATTTTCGGTCTGCAAATTCACGCATTGAAACGTAGTAAACCTCAGCAGTGAATGGAGTGCGGTCATTAAAAGCTTTTCCTACAAAATCTATCAGTTTTGGAATGTTGGCGGTTATGATCGTGTGTCGGCCAGGACCAAATGTATCCAGAGCTTTACCATCCCGGAAAAACACAACCTGTTGAGATTCGCGAACGATTATTTGTGAACCAATACGCAGGTCTGCAACACCAACTTCAGGAAAGCGATGAACAATTTCATCGTTCATCTCACTTGCATATTCAACAACATCAAATATTCTTGCCATGTCCTATTCTCCGTATTCCAAAATTGATCTTATGATACAGCGTTCATGCCGGTAATTACTTCGGCTCGTTTATCAAAAGCGATAACACATTGATCAGCAACAGAAACCAGGTTTCTGATCGCGGCTGGTAAACCATCTGTTCCAATGGAAGTCTCCACCGTATCAACAGCTTTGTTTGCTATATCCACTTGATCCATCATAGAAAGGTCATATTGATAGATCAGTGCCAGTTCCTTTTCATTTATCTTGACGGCATCAAAGAACCCGCTATATCCGTAGGATGCTTTCTTAATTCGATCGATCACCTGGCGGAATTTTATTGCGGCAGCTTCAAGATCATCGATGACCCGAATCTCACCCTGGTTAAGCAGATCCCTTTGAAGACTGGATATCCGTTTCCAAACATCTTCAAGTCTGGCAGAAACAGTATCTCTTAGGATTTTATCTGAAGAACGCCGATTTTCTCGTTCAATATATCCGCTAAATCCCGGAATTTTGCTTAATAATTTCTTAATAATATCCTGTTGAGATGTGACTTTGTCGAACATGTCGCTCATTTATCCTCCTCTAGCATTTCATTAGCTGATATTGGTGCTTGTATTCTAACATTATAGTAATAATTGACAGTTCTAACAATATGTACGTATACTTTATTAATTAGTTTCAATAAGGTATGAATATTGCAATTCCTCGCTGGGTGAATACCTCCTTCTTCTGTAAGGTTTCTGTAATGTATGAAGGTTGTATTGCGACAATATTCACTTATAATGAGTTTATTGAAACAAAACATTTTATGAATCGGAAGGAGGTGAAAACTATGATGATCGAACAGAAGGAAAAAGGTCAGGGCCTTGTTGAATACGCGTTAATTCTTGTTTTAGTTGCAGTGGTTGTAATTGTTATTTTAGCCCTGTTAGGACCCGCCATTGGTAACATTTTCAGCAGCATCGTTAGTGGTCTGTAAACAGAACTTTTTTGTAGTACGCAATTCATAATTGGTCTTACCTGAAAGACCCTGCTGAAAGGCAGGGTCTTTTACGTAACCAACCAATATTCTCAATTGGCAAGATGCTTGCATCTGTTAATATATGTTCCGAAACTTGACTTTTAAAACGAGTTTGCGTATGATTGCAATATTGAGGAATTTTTAGTAGGTGATGGGAGGCTTTTATGGCACAAGGATCTAAGCAAAGAGGGCGGATTTTCATATATATCGCTTTGTTATTAATTTTGGGGGTTGCGGCTGTTTATCTTTTAGTGCTTCGACCGAGAACTCAAGGCCAAAAAGCTGCGGTTACCACTCCCGCACCTGCCGAAGAAATGTCGAATATTGTGGTCAGTATTCAACCGATCCCATATGGGACTGTCCTTACAGCTGACGTTCTTACGTCCGTCCCGTACCCTAAAAAACTATTAGTTCCTGGCGTATTTTATAGTGATGTCAATGAACTAATCGGTAAAAGGGCAAAAATGGATCTCGAGGCAAAAGTACCTATCACAAGCAGTTTGATCTCTGATAGTGCGGAAGGGTCTCTAGCTTCTTTCCAAATACCTGATGGGATGGTAGCTGTATCGATTCCGATCATAAGCCCATTATCAAGTATTGGATATGGTGCTCAACCAGGTGATCATGTAAACGTTATTGCGACCATGATGTTTGTAGACATGGATAGCAGTTTTCAGACCAAATTACCGAATGTCACTGCTGGTGTTGTTCCCCCACCTGGAAGCCCGGATAGTCCATCCCTTGTGGCAATTACGAAAGCATTAGGGCTTGACGCAGTCCAGGGACGAGCTGAACAGGATCAAACGCTTGCCCAACCAGTATATTTAATTCCATCTGAACCTCAAAGACCTAGAATTGTCAGCCAGACCATTCTCCAGGATGTAATAGTTCTGCATGTTGGTGAATTTCCACTTACCCAGCCATCTGTTGCTGCGCAAACTGCAGTAACTCCTACACCTGCACCCGGGAATCAACAACAAGCACCTGTTGAACCCAAAAAACCACTTATGATTTCATTAGTGGTTACTCCACAGGATGCAGTTACATTGAATTATTTGATGTATAGCGGAGTTGAAATGAACCTGGCTTTGCGCGGGGCAGGTGATGAACAACGGATCAAGACTGATGCGGTCACATTACAATATACGATGGATACTTATAGCATCCCCTTACCAGCCAAGCAACCTTACGGGTTTGAACCAGTTGTAAGCTCATTAAATTTGCCAAATGTTAATATTGGCGTGGCTCCAACGCCTAAATAAAATATGACAAGGGTTTTATTGAAAATAAAGGGGATTGTCATTATAGAAAAGCCTGTTTATAGCAGGCTTTTGGCATATTAAATGATATTTATATTTTAGACGTTATGGAGTTACTTTATGGTTGACGGCGATAAAATCCGGATTTTAATAGTGGATGATAATCCAGAAACAAGGGAGAACATCCGGAAATTATTACAATTCGAAAGTGACGTAGAGGTTGTTGGTGCTGCAAGATCTGGAGTAGAAGGTCTGGACCTAGCCAGCGAAACGCAACCTGATGTCATATTAATGGATATAAACATGCCTGATATGGATGGAATTCAGGCAACTGAGGCGATCCGTAAGAAAATTCCATTTACCCAAATAGTTATTTTATCTGTCCAAAATGATCCCAAATATATGCAACGAGCCATGATGGCTGGCGCGAGAGCTTTCCTATCAAAACCGCCAACAGTCGACGAATTGATCAGCACAATTCACCAGGTCGGAAAAATGGCTGCCGAAGAGAAAGCCAAAATTGCCCTGGTCCAAAAACTTCAATCGGGTAGTGGAGGCAAGTTTGGAGCAACACTAACACACGGGAAAGTGATAACAGTTTATGGCCCTAAAGGGGGGGTCGGAACAACTACGATAGCAACCAACTTAGCAGTTGCTTTACAAGGTCCTGAATCAAAAGTAGTCATTGTGGACGGTAATTTACAATATGGCGACGTAGCTGTTTTTCACAATGAACAACCTCGAAATACAATTCTTGATCTAACCCCGCGGGCTGGTGAACTCGATCCGGAAATAATCGATGAAGTGCTGATTCTTCATGAAAAATCCGGTGTTCATATTCTCGCTGCCCCACCAAGGCCTGAAATGGCGGAACAGGTTAACCCGGAACAATTTATCCATGTGATAAAGTTCCTAAAAACGATTTATAATTACATTGTTATTGATACTGAAACCCACCTCACAGAAACAGTTATTTCAGCCTTGGATGCCTCAGATGTGATCGTATTGGTTGTTACACAGGAAATCCCAGCAATAAAAAATGCTAAATCATTTCTTACCCTTATCGATCAATTCCAAATTGGAAGAGCACGTGTTATCTGTATAATGAATAAGAATGATAAAAGAATATCTCTTTTACCAGAACGTGTAGGTGAAAGCTTAAAACAAGAAATAGTTGCTGTTATCCCGTTAGAAGAAAAAATAGTAGTCAATTCTGTAAATAGTGGTGTTCCCTTCATGGTTGATAACAAAATCCAACCAATTGGAAAAGCCATTAGTGGTCTCGTTGAAACAATAAAAGAAAAGATAAATAAATCCGACTCAAGTGATTTTGAGCGTTCGTTACGGAAATAAATTGGAGTAACCATTATGCCCTCGATATTAGAAAGATTAAATTCGGGTCAAGGAACAACCTCAACAGATACCCTGCGGCAAACAGGGGAGAAACCAGCGACATCCCCTCTGGGTGCGAGGCGTGTTGCACCATTTATTGCCGCTGGTAATTCTGATACACTGATCGATTTAAAAACCCGTGTGCAGAATAAGTTACTGGGTGAGATGGATCCAAATACAGACGTTACTAAAGTTGAAGAAGTTAAGAAAACAATTTGGACATTGTTCGAACAAATATTGGGTGAGGAAAATATTATTCTATCCAAACCCGAAAAAATAAAATTATTTGAACAAATAACTGCAGAAATCCTCGGCTTTGGACCACTTCAAATTCTTTTGGAAGATTCAACGATTACGGAAATTATGGTCAACGGAGCGAAGAAGCTATATATTGAGCGCGCAGGTAAAATTCTCCGGGTTTCAAATAGTTTTGAAAGTAATGAGCATGTGATGAGGATTATTGATAGAATCGTAGCTCCGTTGGGACGTAGAATCGATGAATCCAGCCCATATGTTGACGCCCGTTTACCTGATGGTTCCCGTGTAAATGCAGTTATCCCTCCCATTTCCCTTATCGGCCCAGTACTGACCATCCGAAAGTTTGCCAAAAATCCAATCACAATTGAACAATTGGTCCAATTTGGTTCTGCTACTATTGAATCAGTTCAATTCATGAAAGCATGTGTAGAATCCAGACTTAATATAGTTATATCTGGTGGTACCGGTTCTGGTAAAACTACTCTATTAAATATTCTTTCTGGTTTTATTCCAAGCGATGAGCGGATCATAACAATTGAAAATGCAGCAGAATTACAACTTCGGCAGGAACATGTAGTCACACTCGAATCACGACCATCCAATATTGAAGGTAAAGGAGAAGTAACAATTCGAGCACTTGTGATCAATGCCCTTCGAATGCGACCGGACCGAATTGTTGTAGGAGAGATCCGTGATGAAGCTGCCATTGATATGCTGCAGGCAATGAATACAGGTCATGATGGATCCATGACCACTTTGCACTCCAACAGCCCCCGGGATACACTTGCCCGTCTTGAAACCATGGTGTTGATGGCTGGTATGGACCTTCCAGTTCGGGCAATCAGGGAACAGGTATCATCTGCTGTTGATATGGTCATCCATCAAGATAGGATGCGGGATGGGACCAGGAAGATCACGAGTATTACCGAAGTCTGTGGCATGGAAGGTGAAGTCATAACAACAATGGATATCTTCGCTTTTGATTTGGCTGGTTATGACAATGGCCGGGTTGTTGGAAGATTAAAACCGACCGGATTGCGACCAAAGTTCATGGACAAAATTGAAGCAACTGGAATTCGCCTTCCTCCTCAGATCTTTGGTATTGGTGCAGGTACAAGGAAATAATCTCAGGATTTTCTGAGAATATTATCAAAGGCTAAAGCTATGGATGCTCTAACATTATTATTGATGATTGGAAGCGGTGCAGCGTTGATTCTATTAGTTATCGGCGTTGTAATATCCATTTCCAGCGGCCGAACCCTGGTCGAAGAACGCCTGGGTCGTTACATTGAAAATGAACAACAATACACACAAATAACAGAAGCCGTCAAAGAAGCGCCATTAACTGAATGGATTACAAAACAGGTTGAAAAATCTTCCTGGGGAGACCGCATCGCCAAGGAATTAGCCAGGGCAGACTTAAAACTGAAGCCAGGTGAATATATTGGAATCATGGTCATTGCGGCTTTCCTGGTAGGTTTAGTGGCTTTCATGCTGGGTGGAAAAGTCTGGGTGGTGGCAATAATTGGGGCGGTATTAGGAGCTTTCCTTCCCAGGATGTATGTTAAAAGAGAGCAATCACGACGTTTGATCAGATTTGACTCACAATTACCAGATATGCTTAATTTAATGGTGAACGGATTAAGGGCAGGATATTCAAATCTTCAAGCTATGGAGGCTATCAGCCGCGAACTGCCTGCACCAATTTCTGATGAATTTCACCGTGTTGTTCAAGAAATTCAGTTGGGCGTTCAAACTGAAAAAGCGTTGGATAATCTATGTAGAAGAATTCCAAGTGAAGACCTTGATCTCGTTGTAACTGCCATGAATGTTCAAAGGGAAGTAGGTGGAAACCTGGCAGAGATCCTGGATACCATTTCGCATACAATTCGAGAAAGAATTAGGATCAAAGGTGAAATACGGGTATTAACATCCCAGGTGATGTACTCTGGAAAATTTCTCTCCCTCATGCCTGTTATCGTTATTGCCATTCTGTATTTCTTGAATAGGGAATATATGATGGAATTTTTCAAACCTGAGAGTTTTCCTTGCGGTTATATTGCACTTGGGGTCGGCGGGTTAATGATCATCAGCGGATATTTCGTAATGACAAAGATAGCAACGATTGAGGTATAGTACTTTTATCGGAAGGAGGTAAGCGAAATATGGGAATTCTAATTGGAATTGGAGTGCTCGTAATAATTGGAGCAATTGTATTAATTGTAATTGGTGTACGTACTCCTAGTACCGATAATATTCTCGAACGCCGCCTCCAGGACTTTTCTGCCCTGGATGGAACAGTTAATCTTGAAGACCTAGAAATGGCACAGCCGTTTTCAGAGCGTATTATCATACCGCTAGCAAGAAAAATGGGAGAAATAGCAACACGTTTCACACCACAAAATGCTCTGCAAAATACTCAAAAAAAGCTTGAGCTTGCTGGAAATCCCGGAAGAATGGAACCCAGCATGGTTTTACTTCTTCAATTTGGTGGTGCTGCATTATTCGGTGGATTGCTGATCCTTGTGTTTTCAGTAGCTCATTCAAAATGGCCTCTTGGTAGAATTACTTTACTCGTGGTCGCATTTTCGGTGATCGGTTTTTATTTTCCACAATTATGGTTGCAAAGTAAAATCGGTAAAAGACAGAAAGAAGTTCGTCTGGGATTACCGGATGCATTGGATTTGTTAACTATTTGTGTCGAAGCAGGCCTTGGATTTGATGCAGCGATGGCAAAAGTAGCCGAGAAATGGACCAATGAATTATCTCTTTCTTTTGGAAGGGTGATCCGTGAAATTCAACTTGGCAAACTGAGGCGCGAAGCAATGCGGGATATGGCCGAAAGGATTGGAATTTCTGAAATGACCAGTTTTGTAGCTGCTGTTATTCAGAGTGAACAATTAGGCGTTAGCATGGCTAAAGTCCTGCGTATTCAATCGGATCAAATGCGTATCAAACGCCGCCAATATGCAGAAGAAGAGGCTGCAAAGGCGCCAATTAAAATGCTGATCCCAATGGGTCTTCTAATTTTCCCATCATTGATGATCGTTTTGTTGACCCCGGCAGCTATGAAGCTCATGCATTCAGCTCTTGGCGGAATGTTCAAATAATTAGTATCATTATTCCATTATGAAGGTGAACCGATGAAACGCTTCACCTATTTTTATTACCATCTTTTTTGGGAAGTAGTTGATTGGATATTTCCACCAACATGCAGTGGATGTGGAAAAATTGGCGAACGATGGTGCTCATCCTGTGACCATCAATTAATCTCATTGCAAAATACAATTTGCCAGATTTGTGGCTATCCAATAGAGAAGGGGGAGATCTGTGAAAAATGCTTAAATGATCGCCCCAGTTACACTCAATTAAGGTCTCTCTATCTATACCAGGGCGAGATTAGAAATGCATTACATAGGTTGAAATACAATAATGATCTTGGTGTGGGGGAAATCTTAGGACAAAAGTGTGCAGATCAATTATCAAATAATAAATGGGATATTGACCTTGTTCTTCCAGTTCCTTTGGGAAAGAAACGACGAAGAGAAAGGGGATATAACCAGTCGGCATTGATTGCTTTTCCAATGGCACTCATTTTGGATATTCCTTTTAGCTCAAAAGCTATTCTGCGGAGAAAAGAGACAGTAACACAAATTGAATTTAAAGCAGAGGAACGCAAACAAAACGTAAAAGATGCTTTCTCTGCCAACCCTGCCTTTGTACACGAAAAGAATATCTTAATTATAGATGATGTGATCACTACAGGATCAACCATGGACGCCTGTGCGTTTGAACTAAAAAAAGCGGGTGCAAGAAATGTATATGGTTTATCAGTGGCTCGTACAATGATAGGTAAAAAATTTACTTGAAGTTTATTTCAATATAAGCGAAAATTGTCATAATAAAACAAACAGGAGGTAATATGACCACAAAAATGGAAATATTTGGCAAGAATATGGAAATTACAGATCGCATAAAAGAATATGTTGAAAAAAAGGCTGTAAAGTTTGACCGAATGCTTACAAATATGGATGAAGTAAAAGTCGATCTGGCGTTTTCAAAATCTGCACGAAGCGCTGCTGACAGGCAGGTAGCTCAAATTACCATCCGTGGTAAAGGGTTTATTTTACGAACTGAAGAAAGGGCGGATGATATATTTGAAGCTTACGATACCGCCCTTGAAAAAATGCAAAGGCAAATTGAACGGTATAAGGGGAAACATTTTAAAGGTCGTGGAGATGGTCGATCAGCGGCAGAGGTGAATGAAATTGCACCAGAAGTAATTGAAGTTCAAGAAAAACCGGTGATCATGCGTCGCAAAGCATTCCATATGGTACCCATGGATGAGATGGAAGCCATTGAACAAATGACCTTGTTAGGGCACGAAGATTTTTTTGTTTTCTACAATATGAGTACTAATAGCATTAGTGTTTTATATCATCGACGTGATGGAACATACGGTTTGATCGTTCCGGAAGTTGGATAATTCTTAAAGTCATATTGAAAAATTGCATATTAAAGATAATGAATGTTATATGGGCAGAGGTTTCTGCCCATATAACGAATAATAGATAGTTTTTTAGAGGCAGACATGTTTGGTGACACAGATAATGTATTAAAGGCGGCGCAGTTACTTCCAGGTGATGGAATAGATCAGGAGCGGATTAAAGCGTCAGTTAAATCAATGCTGGAGGCCTTTGGAGAGAATGCAGGTCGTGATGGATTACTCAATACCCCTGAGCGGGTTTCGCGCATGTACATCGAACTACTGGGAGGATACCGCATGGATCCAGTAGGGATGGTGAACAATGCCATTTTCGATGTGGAATATGACCAGATGGTCATTGTTCGTGATATTGAATTTTATAGCTTATGTGAACACCATATGTTGCCATTCATAGGTAGAGCGCATGTCGCTTATATTCCCGATGGAAAAGTAATCGGACTTTCGAAAATTCCCAGGGTTATCGAAATGTTCGCAAGACGTCTTCAAGTTCAGGAACGAATGACGAGTCAGATAGCAGATTTTATTAATGAACTACTTAAGCCTCGGGGTGTGGCTGTAGTAGTTGAAGCTCTGCATCTTTGTTCGATGATGCGAGGCGTAAAAAAGCACGATGCCAGAATGACTACATCTGCAGTACACGGATACTTTAGAACTAACATGGCGACCAGAATGGAATTCCTTGATAATATTTCAAGGGCTGCCGAACCGTTGCATATATAGAGATGTTTAAAGAAGAATTTTAGCTGGATGCTTTTTGATCCAGCTTTTTTTATTAATATTGCAGCGACTTCGCCCAAATTTTGTTTCGTATCTATACGGATAAGTCCTGGAACCAATTCAGCGACGGGCACAGCGATATATGCAAACTGCCAAATATTAATATCAACGATCATATCGCCATCAAGAATTATGTCGATGTCTAAGGTGCGAGGAGCATATTTATCTGAAACCCTTTTTCGACCAAGATGAACTTCGATTTTGCGTAATACTTCGTATTTAAGCTGATCTAAATCCAAGGATGTAGATACTGAGAGGGCCAGATTAAAGAAATTATTACCCTCTGTACCGATCGGCATGGTTTCCCATAAAGAGGACTGATTATTTATTTGAATTACGCTGCTAATTTCTTTGATCGCCCGTTTTATATTACTGATTGGATCAATGTTGGATCCGATCAGTAATATCACATCTCGGCTTTGCGCTAATGTCACTCTTTTAGCCACCGTTCGATCTCTACACCTACAGATTTTGCAAACCTGACAGCCCCTGGTTTTTCAACCCGTACACGGACCCCTTTAACAAGTGGAACAGTTAATATAAGCAATGCTATATCATTTGCCAATGCTTCTACTGTCAAGCGTTGAGCTGTTTCTGCCAGGGAAATTACTTGTTTTGTAATGGTCCTGTAATTTACACTATCATTTATATTGTCACTAAGACCTGCTTTTGTCGTATCCGTAAATATCACAACATTAACCAAAATATCCTGGGGATGCAGCCGTTCAGAATCATTTACCCCGATTATTCCCCTGGCGAGTATATCTTTAATAATGATTTGATCCATTAATTCTCCATTCTTTTAGATAAGGTGCCTTCCCCCATCAATATGAATTATTTCTCCGGTAATATATTCTGGCCCGGTAAGTAGAAATAACAAGGCTTCACCGACCTCCTCAAGAGTTGCCCAACGTTTGACAGGAACATTTTTTATCAAATCTGGTTGCTTGGGTTGATCAACAGGAGGTAGGACGGCGCCTAAAGCCAGGCCATTTACAATTATTCGTGGTGCTAGTGAAATGGCCAGGGATTGGGTCATGGCAACCAATGCCGATTTAGAAATCGTATAGGGAAAGTGTTCCACCCCCGGACGTAAAGCCCGCCAATCCAGAATATTTACTATTCTGGCTTTCTCTTTTTCTGGTGTCTCCCGTGCCATGGCTTGTGAGATTAACATCGGTGCTGTTAGATTTATATTTATGTGCTTTTGCCAATCTTCGATCGTCGTTGTAAGAAAAGAAACCGGTTCAAAAATAGCTGCATTATTGACCAAAGCAAATATAGGACCATATGCACTGGCTCTATAAAAGAGTTCCGCTGCTTGATTTGGGTCAGAAAGATCAGCAGCTATGATATGGGCGACTGCTCCCAAGGCATTTATTTCTGTAAGGGTTTGTTGTGCCAATTTAGGTGAATGACCATGATGTATAACGACATTTCCACCAGCGTGAGCCACGGTTAAAGCAAGACTTCGGCCAATACGTCTGGCGGATCCAGTGATAAGTACCGTCTTCCCCGATAAAGGTTTTAAACCTGGAGGATTTATTTGTTTCATAATTATTCCTTCTTGATAATTATAATTAGTGTAAGATCGAATAATGTGTATGTCAAGCATGGACAGATTGTATAAGCCTGTATATTCCAGAAGATGGAATGGGGATGTAGAATTATTTTATTGAATGAGGAATAGATAATGCAAACTATAACATACACAATACCAAACATTTCTTGCGGTCATTGTATTCATACAATAAAGACGGAAGTTGGCGAGATTGCTGGTGTGAAATCAGTGGAAGGGGACCAAAATTCTAAAATAGTAACTATTACTTTTGACGACCCGGCGAACGAAATACAAATTACAAAATTACTAACTGAAATAGATTATCCACCGAATGTATAGTTTTCTAAAACATGAGCCGAAAGGCTCATTTTATTTTTTGAAATATTACATTTTGAATAATCTCCAGGTGGTCCTTTTGATTTTATAGCATGGTAAAATTAAAGAAAATTGAAATTATCGAGGTCATCATGCTAAATGAGCGGGAAATTTACAATAAAGCAATCTATACACTCCGATTCCTGGCGGTTGATGGTGTTCAAAAGGCAAATTCGGGTCACCCGGGTTTACCAATGGGAGCAGCCGTTATGGCTTATACCATTTGGACCAGGCACCTAAAACATAATCCAGCTAATCCAAAGTGGTTTGACCGGGACCGTTTCATCCTTTCTGGTGGACACGGTTCCATGCTTTTATACGCATTGTTACACTTGACCGGATATGATCTCTCCCTTGAAGAACTGAAACGTTTTAGGCAATGGAAATCTCTTACACCGGGACACCCGGAATATGGACTAACTCCTGGAGTAGAAACTACAACTGGACCACTTGGGCAGGGTTTTGCAAATGGTGTGGGGATGGCAATTGCTGAGTCTCATCTTGCAGAGGTTTTTAATCGACCAGACATTAAAATAGTCGATCACTTCGTATATGCAATTGTTACAGATGGCGATCTCATGGAAGGTGTTTCATCTGAAGCAGCTTCTCTGGCAGGCCATCTCAAACTTGGAAAACTTATTTACTTATATGATGATAACCGGATATCGATAGAAGGATCAACGGACCTGGCTTTTACCGAAAACCGTGCAGCAAGGTTTGCTGCGTATGAATGGCAGGTTTTGCATGTTGACGATGGTAATGATATTGAAGCAATAGATAATGCAATAATTCAAGCCAAGGAAGATCCACGGCCAAGTTTGATTATTTGTCGAACACATATTGGATTTGGTTTACCAACCCGCCAGGATACGGCAAAAGCTCATGGAGAACCGCCGGGAAACGAAGAGCTTGATTTAGCCAAAAAGAATGCAGGCTGGCCGATCGAACCTAAATTCTATATACCTGAAGACATTCTTACCTTATACCGAAAAGCTTTAAATACAGGTAAAGTTGCTGAATCCGAATGGAATAAACAGTTGCTGGAATATAAGAACAGGTATCAAGAATCCTGGGAAGAATTCGATCGAAGGATCGCTGGAAGATTGCAGGATAATTGGCAAGCAGACTTGCCGGTTTTTCCAGAAGATCAAAAAGGAATGGCAACCAGAGCATCTTCGGGTCAGGTGATCAATGCTCTGGCAAAAAATGTTCCGGAACTAATAGGTGGATCAGCAGATTTGGCACCATCGACGAATACCCTGATTAAACAATCACCTGATTTCCAATCTACTAGCCCCATGGGAAGAAACTTCCATTTTGGAGTTCGTGAAAATGGAATGGGATCCATTGTTAATGGTTTAGCTTATCATGGAGGGGTTCGTCCGTTCGGGGCAACATTCCTTGTTTTTTCGGACTATATGCGGCCGGCTGTAAGATTATCTGCTCTATCACATCTATCATCTATTTGGGTCTATACACATGACTCAATTGGCCTGGGTGAAGATGGACCCACACATCAACCAATTGAACATTTGGCGTCTTTAAGGGCTATTCCAAATATGACAGTTATTAGACCCGCAGATGCGAATGAAGTAGTCGCCGCCTGGAAATATGTCATTTCTAATCCGCAAAGTGCATGTGCGATCATTTTATCCAGGCAAGCTGTGCCTACATTGAACAGGCAGATCTATTCACCAGCAGCAGGACTCGAAAAAGGAGCATATGTTTTATGCGATCTGGGTACCAAGAGACCGGATATTATCTTAATGGCGACAGGGTCTGAGGTTTCTTTAATACTTGAAGCAGGGGAAAAACTTACTCAAAAAGGAATAAACGTTCGATTAATTTCATTCCCTAGTTGGGAGTTATTCCGCAAGCAGTCCCCTGAATATCGGGAAGCAGTATTGCCAAAAGGAATAAAAGCAAGGTTAGCTGTAGAAGCTGGATCAGCTCAAGGTTGGCTTGAATGGGTAGGGGATAAGGGCGATACAATTACGATTGAAGGATATGGCGCTTCAGCACCCGCCAAAGAAATATTCACCAATTATGGATTTACAATTGAAAATGTTCTAATCAGGTCTGAGAAGCTGCTTGAAGGATTACGGTGAAAAAATGCGCGTAGCTATCGGAACAGACCATGCTGGTTTCTCTTTAAAAAATGTTGTTGTGGAAACAGTTAGATCTTGTGGTCATGAGGTTTTGGATTTAGGAGTATATGAAGAGGTGAAAGCTGATTATCCTGATTATGCGCAGAAAGTCGGAGAAGCGATCATATCCGAGTCTGCAGATCGGGGTATCTTATTATGTGGATCGGGTGTTGGTGTGTGTATAGCAGCCAATAAGATTTCCGGAATATATGCTTCTGTGTGTCATGATACTTATTCCGCACATCAGGGTGTGGAACATGATGGTATGAATGTACTTTGTATGGGGGGAAGGATAATAGGTCCTGAACTGGCTAAGGATATAGTAAAAGCTTTCCTATTCGCCAGATTTATCGAAGGTGATAATTATATTAGAAGAGTAAATAAAATTAAAGCCATAGAATCAAAATATTTAGAGAGTAAAAATGAATAAAAGTCAACAATTATTTTCGTTGGGGCAATCCATCTGGTATGACAATATTCAACGCAGCACATTAACTAATGGAACATTGGGCAATATGGTCGCTGATGGCCAAGTCAATGGCGTTACCTCCAACCCCAGTATTTTTAATCAAGCTATCAGCCGAACGGCTGATTATGATGATGCAATATTACCAATGGCTCTCGCAGGTTGCAGCTCGATCAGCATCTATAATCAATTAACCAAGGAAGATATTCAAAAAGCTGCCGATGTATTTTTACCCTTATATCAGCAATTAAAAATGAAAGATGGGTATGTAAGTATTGAAGTAAACCCCCTTTTAGCTCATGATTCGCAAAAAATGATTGAAGAAGCTAGGATGATATGGAAATCATATAATCGTCCTAATATTATGGTAAAAATTCCTGCCACAATTGAAGGGTTAATAACTATTCAACAATTGATCAGGGAGGGAATCAATGTCAACGTAACTTTGATATTTACCATTTCACGTTACCAAAAAGTAATTGATGCGTACTTCACGGGTTTGGAAAAACGCATCAAAGATGGAAATCCTATAGATCATATTGCTTCAGTTGCCTCCTTCTTCATATCGAGAGTGGATACTAAGGTTGATCAAAGGCTTCAAGAAATGTCCTCAACACGCCCATCAGAAGCAAAAATGTTAGCCGGTTTCATGGGTAAGGCAGCTATTGCAAATGCCAGGATAGCCTATGAAGTATTTACAAAAGAATTCACATCTGCGCGATTCGAATCAATTAAGAGTTTTGGCGCACAGGTGCAACGACCATTATGGGCAAGCACAGGTACGAAAAATTCGGCATATAGTGATGTTCTATATGTTGATGAGTTAATCGGAAAAGCAACAGTTAATACAGTGCCGCCAGCCACCCTTATAAAAGTTCTTGACCATGGCAATATTAAAATCACGATCACAAAAGATGTAGTAGAAGCGCATAAATTAGTTAAGGAATTAGAAACGATAGGTGTCTCGCTTGAGTCAGTGGGCAATGAATTGGAAAAAGAAGGGGTAAAGATCTTTTCAGATTCATATAATGAATTGATTGCTGGGATTGAGACGAAACGTAAGCAATTGCAATCCCGCTTGGGAAGCATTAGAGAAGAAGTGAAACTTCGGGTTGAACTCCTCGGTTCAAATCATGTTATTGAGCGGATTCATGAACACGATTCATCAATTTGGACCGATGACGCTAATGCAGCTTATGAAATAAAACATAGACTGGGTTGGCTGGATCTTCCTTTAAGCTCTAAAAAGCTTATTGCAGATATTGGGAAATTCCGAGCGGAAATTTTATCTTCTGGTATTAAGCATATATTTCTTTTGGGGATGGGAGGATCTTCTCTTGCTCCAGAGGTATTTCAATTAGTATACGGCTCAAAAACCGGACTAGAAATGACAATTATCAATTCTACAGATCCAGATCAGATAAGATCATTGTCAAAGAATATTCAACTTAGTTCAAGTCTTTTTATCGTTTCTTCAAAATCAGGTGGAACAAGTGAAGTATCCGCACTTTTAGAATACTTCTGGGAGAGATATATAAAGGAATTTAGCCATAATTTTGGCAACCACTTTATTGCAATAACTGATCCAGGATCTCCACTGGAACAGACTGCCTTGTCCAGGAATTTTAGAAAGATTTTCCTTGCAGATCCGGATGTTGGTGGAAGGTATTCAGTTTTGACGGCCTTTGGACTAGTTCCAGCAGGTTTACTTGGAATTAATTTAGATGATCTGTTGAATAAGTCGGCGGAAATGTCTGCTCAATGTAATATCTCAGACCCTATTGGCAGGAATCCCGGACTCGTTCTGGGAGCGATCATGGGTCAGGCAGCGATCTCTGGACGAGACAAAGTAAGCATACTAACTGACTCTGAGATTCGTCCATTTGGTAATTGGCTTGAACAACTCATTGCTGAAAGCAGTGGGAAATCAGGGTTGGGTATTCTACCGGTTGTGGAGGATTTTTCACTACCAGCAAAATACTCGGGAAATGATCGGGTAACTGTCTATTTGAGGTTAACCGGATCATTTGATAAGCAGGTTCAGAAGCTTTTGCGAGCAAAGCAACCTGTAATTGTTTTCACATTAAACCAAAAAGAAGATTTATTTCAAGAGTTTTTTAGATGGGAATTTGCCATTGCGGTTGCGTGTTCGGTGTTACGGGTAAATGCGTTTGACCAACCGGATGTTCAAGATAATAAGAACCGAACAAAAAATAAAATGGATGATTTTAAAGATAAGGGTAGATTAATCGAACCACCTGTAGTTTGGGAAGATGAGAATGTCAAAGTCTATGCCGCTGAAACATATAAACTTTCCGAACTTAAATCCATACGGGATATAGTGGTTACGTTTATCGCCTCAGGACAAAAAGGCGATTATGTCGCATTAAATGCATATTTACCTTCTGAGAAACAAAATGTTAATGCATTGAATAGACTTCGAAAATACATTCAACTAAAAACCAGTTTTGCTACAACGAGAGGTTTTGGCCCACGGTTCTTACATTCTACCGGACAAATCCATAAGGGAGGAGCCAGTAATGGATTGTTCATTCAATTTACCAGAGATCCGATTATCGATTTAAAATACGATGATCTCAATTTCGGTATTCTCGAACGCGCACAGGCCCTTGGAGATTATGAATCTCTCATAGCAAGAGGTCGCAGGATCATAAGAATTCATATTAAACAGGGTTCCCTTTCTCGATTAATTAGTGACATTATTTAATGGTTAGAGCCTAATAATTAAAATAACCAGGATTTCAATAAGCATTTTTGGAAATCAGAATTAATTCTTGAACTGAGAGAAGTGGATAAATTCCTCATTCAAGTATAATTAATATTATTATGAGGCTCCAGTTAATTCGAATTGAGGCATTTGACAATCTCTTTTCCATAAAAGAAAAGCTGATACATTCGAAAGCCGGATCTGTCTTATTAATCGACCTAACCGGATCATCAATTTTCCAGAATAAAAAACAGGCAATTATTATTCAACGGTTATTAAAACAAAAGGGGAAAGAAAGTGGGGTGGTCACTCAAAATTCTACTGCGGCTTCCATACTAACAGAAGTGGGAATCAACCATTTTTATGATTTAGATTCTGCGCAGCGATTCCCATGGGGAACTAATCATATATCTGATAAGAATGTATGGCAGGCCAGAAAAAATCGTTCATCGTTTCAAAAGAATGGAATAACGGAAAGCCAAATCACGTCATTGACAAGAAGAGTAAGCCTGGTAATAGGTATCGTATCAATCATCATCCTGGCCGTATTCTATATTCCTTCAGCTGAAATAAAGATCAAGGTTCCAGTAAGAAACCAAACCATCCAAATACCTTTACAAATTAATAGTACAAATATACCTCTTGCAACCAATCCCATGGTTGTGACACCTACTATTATTGAAGTGGAGGTATTTCAGACAACCAAAGCCACTGGCACGATAAATGTTCCATCAGTAAAAGCTAAGGGGAAAATAGATTTTGTTAATTTAACGAGCGAGTCAATCCTAATTCCATTAGGCTTGACCCTGCGTTCTTCAGTGGAAGAGAAAAAGGAATACACCACGATTGAATCAGGGGAAATTCAAGCAGGACCTGGTAGTAAATTGAGTTTACGGGTCGAATCTGTGGAGGCAGGTGAGACCGGTAACGCAGAAGTTGGCGAAATTACTACTATCCTGGGACCATTCGGTCTACGCCTGGCTGCAAGGAACTCTGAAGCGATTCTTGGTGGATCTGATATCGGAAAATCGTACCCATCTACAACAGATCGGACTAATCTTCGTCAACTGTGTTTAGAGGAACTTAAAAATCGTGCAAAATTGCAAATTCAAAATTCCCTCTCGCCGGATGAAGTTTTTATACCAGAGACGTTGAAAATCTCCAAAATTCTACTTGAAGATTATTTTCCACCGGGAGATACTCCAACTGATGTATTAAGCCTTTCAGTAAGAGCAAAGGTCATGAGCATCATCATTCCTATGGAGAAATTTGCGGAATATTCCAAACCTTATCTTGATGCTTTGCTTCCTGAAAAATTTTTTGCATCAAGTGAAATTACTCTTACCAATATTAACGTCGAAAAGGTGAGTCCTGATGGTAGCATTAATGTCAGCTTGACTGCATCCAGAATAATTAAAATGACAATTAATTTGGATGAAATTATAGCATTATCGTCAGGAAGACCAAAAAATGAAGTCATACAAGTATTGGATCAGCAATATCATCAAAATGCCCCTGATGTCATTACCATCCATCCTGGATGGATTCAGGACATTCCAAGGATTCCTTTTAGAATAAGTATTAAGGTAGAAGAATAGATATGAGAATTCTTGCGATAGATCCTGGAGAAAAAAGAATTGGTCTGGCACTTAGTGATCCTGAGCGGATCTTCGCGAGTTCTTATGGAGTCGTTATCCACAAGGCATTTGAGGATGATCTTATATCAATAAATAATATTATTAGTCAAAATGAAGTTAGCCTGGTTGTTATTGGACAAGCTTACGATGAAGATGGAAATGCTACAACATCCAGTAGAAGAGCAGTAAAATTCGGAGAGGGACTAAAAGCTAAGTTTCAGATACCAATAGTCTATTATGACGAAGCCGGTACAACCCAAGAAGCAAAGGAAACAGCTCGATTAATGGGTGTAAATAGAAAAAACCGCCGAGGCCATCTGGATAACCTCGCAGCGACAATCTTACTTCAGCGTTATTTGGATACAATCTCTAATCAAAGTGATAAAAAGATATGACAAACCGATCTCATAAAAAAAGTCAGCTTCTGGTGCTGTTGTCTATGATTTTGTTGGTTTGCGTTTCGGCAACTGTTTACCTCTCATCTATAATCTTCCTGAATGAAGTGAAGAACGAATTCGGACTACCCGACCCATCACTAAACACAATCAAGAAGATAAATCTTAGTATTAATCTATTTATGAACAAGGATCTCATCCTAAATCCTCTAAATGCCAAATCTGATCAATCGTTATTTAGTATCCAACCACAGGAGAGTGCTCAAGAAATTGCAATTCGTCTGGAGACTGAAGGGTATATTGCCAATAGCAATGCATTTGTTGATTATTTGATCTATAAAGGGTATGACCGGTTGATTAATAGCGGGGAATTTTATATCTCCTCCAGTATCAATGCAATGGATATAGCAGAAAAGATCCACTCATCCACAGGGGATCTGACAATGTTTACTATTCTTGCTGGATGGAGAGTAGAAGAGATAGCCAGAGCTATGGATATTTATGATTTTCCTTTTCAAACTGAACAATTAATTAATATTGTTCATCATCCTGATGGAAATATAACCCTCCCGGAAGGCTTACAAGGGTTCAAATCATTGGAGGGTTTGTTGCTTCCCGGGCAGTATAAAGTTGATAAAAAACTGTCGATTGATGGCTTTTTATCGATGACATTAGAAGAATTTACCAAAACAGTTACACCAAAAATGCGAAAAGCTTATCAAAAACATGGTCTTAGTCTTAAGCAGGCGGTTATATTAGCTTCAATGGTTGAAAAAGAGGCCATATTAGCCAAGGAAGGGCCAATTATCGCATCAGTGTTTTATAATCGGTTGGCAGCAGGCATGAAATTGGAGAGTGACCCAACTGTTCAATATGCAATTGGTTTTATTCAGGAGTCAGGGACCTGGTGGAAGAACCCGTTATCATTAACCGACCTACAAATAAACTCAGGATATAATACTTACCAGAATTCCGGCTTTCCACCTGCTCCAATTTGCAATCCGGGATTATCTGCTCTCAATTCGGTTGCATTTCCTGAGAGCACGAATTATTATTACTTCAGGGCAGCCTGCGATTTATCTGGAAAACACAGTTTCTCAACAACTTTTGAGGAACATTTGAAGAATGAGTGTCAATAATTATTTTTATAGGAGATTGGAATTATGGATATTTTAGGTATTGATGTTGGTGGTTCAGGAATAAAAGGAGCAATCATCAGAACAGAGACAGGGGAATTTATTAAGGACCGGTATCGAATCGACACTCCAACTCCAGCAAAACCAGAGGCGATGGAGAAAGCCGTTGCAGATATGGTCAAGCATTTTGATTGGCACGGGAAAATAGGAGTTGGTTTTCCTACAATTGTTAAAAAAGGAGTTTGTTATTCCGCAGCTAATATTCATAAATCCTGGATCGGCGCAAATATTGAAGAGATCTTTAGTAAAGCCTCAGGTTGTCCTGTGAAAGCATTAAATGATGCTGATGCTGCTGGAATAGCCGAGATGCGTTTTGGAGCAGGGAAGGGGATAAATAAGGGTGTAATTCTCGTACTAACACTGGGGACAGGAATTGGTTCAGCAATATTTGTTGATGGTCATTTAATGCCTAATGTGGAATTTGGTCACCTGGAAATGAATGGAAAGGATGCTGAGAAACGAGCATCTGCAGGTGTGAGGCAGCAAAAGAAACTTTCATGGAAAGATTGGGGCAAGCGACTGAATGAATATCTAAAAATGGTTGATTCTTTGATCAATCCTGACCTGATCATCTTAGGTGGAGGAGTTAGTAGTCGGTATGGTAAGTACCAGCAGTTTTTATCAGTCAGGTCAAGGATTGTTACAGCTGAGTTTCTGAATAACGCCGGGATTGTTGGAGCTGCATTGGCAGCTGAAGAGCTTTCTGATTAGTTGGAATCTTCTTAAAACAAATAACCAGGACAAATAAAATTGCCCTGGTTATTATTATTTTTCATATCTATAAATAATTACATCGAGCTATAACCTGGACCATCCTTGAAATAAGCAGCGTTAATGGGTGTATCTTTTGTCAGATCAAGGACTTCACCAGCTTTTAGAGTCCGGGTCGCTTTTAGTGCAACAGCATCGCCATGATGGTTTTTGCCATTGAATACTTCAGTGAAACCAGCAGTCCCTTCAACAGCAGCGATGCGTTCACCGCCCTTGGCTTTATAGGCTGTGGGTACTTCATCTTCAGGGAAAATAGCCGAGTACGGACATTCTGGAACACAGGCGCCACAATCGATGCATGTGTCTGGATCGATATAATACAATGGCCATTCAGATTCTGGTTTTCCAGGTGCAATACATTCAACCGGACAGACAGTCTGACAGCCTGCATCTCGTAGACATAGACGGGTGATTACATGTGTCATTTTGTTCCTCCAAGTTTTGAATAAAGGTTATATCTTTCTGCAACTATATCCCAATTGGTTAGATTCCACCAGTTCGTTAGATACTCTGCTCGCCGGTTCTGGTATTTCAAGTAATACGCATGTTCCCAAACATCAACAACCATAAGCGGGGTAAAGCCTTCAGATAATGGACAATCTTGGTTTAACGTTGAATGAACGACAAGGTTTCCATCTTTCTTTACACTAAGCCAACTGTATCCACTGCCTAATCGTCCTAATCCTGTTTTTTCGATTTCTGTTTTTAGATTTGCCAGGCTGCCAAAAGTTGAATCAACCTTATGTAAAAGGTCTCCGGATAACGTTTTTGATCCGCCAGGTGTCATATTTTCCCAATAAAGGTTATGGTTATAAAATCCACCACCGTTGTTTTTTACTATTGTGCGGATATCTTCGGGGATTTGATCAAGGTTTGATAATATCCATTGGATTGTTTTTTCAAAGAACTTCGGATAAGGTTCCAATGCTTTGTTGCAATTTGATAGGTAAGTTGCGTGGTGCTTGGTATAATGAATTTCGACAGTTTTGGCATCAATGTAGGGCTCTAATTTGTCATAAGCATAAGCAAGTTTTGGCAATTCGAACACGAGATTCCCTCCATATATTCTATAATACAAGCTGGATTTTCTTAAATTTAATTGTAACTTTTCACATAAGCGATGTCAAGTTGAAACTGTCAAATACCTGACACCTTTAATCAATAATATCTTGGAGCAAAAATCGAAGATGGCATCAAACAGTAAGAGTGTTAAGCTCATCGTATTGTTTTTTGGGGTAATTAGTATTTCTGCTGCAGCAATATTCATACGATTAGCCCAAAAAGAAGTGAATTCCTTTGTTATTGCTGCTGCCAGAATGATGTTTTCCGCCATACCACTTATCCCGTTTGTAATATACAGACACCTACCGGAGATTAGGAAGCTATCCAAAAAGGATCTTTTGTTATCGTTATTGGCTGGTTTATTTCTTGCGATACATTTTGCTACCTGGGTTACTTCGCTCGAGTATACGACCATAGCCAGTTCAGTCGTCATTGTTTGCACAACACCGATATGGGTTACGCTATTTGGGGTCATTTTCTATCATGAAAAAGTAGATAAAGTCATCCTTATAGGTATTTTTCTGACTTTACTAGGAGGTATTATTATCGCGTTTAGCGAGAACTGCTCAAACTCGATCCTTCACCCAGTCTGCAATTTTGAAATGACGCAAATCGCTGGCAATCGGATACTGGGTAACATTCTTGCGCTACTTGGAGCACTTACAGCAGCGGGATATTTTATGATCGGTAAAACTGTTCGAAAACAAGTCTCCCTTGTCCCTTACATATTTATAGTATACGCAACTTCTGCTATCTTTTTATGCGTATTATTAATATTTACTAGAACCGAAATCCATCAATATCAACCATTAACATACTTATGGTTATTACTCCTGGCAATTTTCCCCCAATTAATCGGTCATTCGCTCTTTAATTGGTCATTAAAATATATTTCAGCAACTTATGTAGCAATTTCAACAATGGGAGAACCTGTTGGTTCAACCATCCTTGCAATTATCATTTTCCGGGAAATACCAACACCATTGAAGGTATTGGGAGCACTTATTATTCTTACAGGTATCTATATCGTTTCAAGAGAGTCTACTATGGGTTAGCTATTAATCAGATTTTGTTATGTTCAAACGGCTGTAAACACTATTTAACCGATGAAGGTCTTTGATCAATGACCCATTCTGATAGTGAAGATCCATCCGCCAATTCCAGTTTCCTGCTTCGCGACCAGGATAATTCATTCGGGCTTCATTACCAAGCCGTAAGAAATCCTGCATTGGAGCAATGGCGAAATTCGCAACAGATGACCAGATAACGCGAATCAGATCCCAGGCGATATCCTCGCCAGTCTTTGCTAAATATTCTGTACAAAATCGTTTTTCTCTCTCTTGGGCAGAATTGAACCATCCGATTGTTGTGTCATTATCATGTGACCCAGTATATGCAACAGTATTTTTTGAATAGTTATGCGGGAGGAATAGATTCTTATCATCATCTGAAAAAGCGAATTGCAATATCCGCATCCCTGGTAGATCGAAATGATCCCTCAGAGCAATGACATCCGGGGTGATCTTGCCAAGATCTTCGGCGATGATTGGGAGACTTCCAAGGCTGTTTTTGATTGATTCAAACAGTTCAGCACCAGGACCCTGTTTCCATTCTCCAATTTCTGCTGTATTCATATTTGCTGGTACTTCCCAGTATTCCGAGAAACCTCTAAAATGATCCAATCGTAATATATCGACCATTTGGAGGCTTGCAGCAATACGATCGATCCACCAGGAATACCCGGATTTTTTATGGATTTCCCAGTTATATAATGGATTTCCCCAAAGTTGACCGGTAGGGGAGAAATAATCCGGCGGGACGCCCGCAACAGCAGTTGGATATCCGTCAGGATTTAAAAAGAAGAGATGGGGTAAAACCCAGGCATCTGCGCTGTCGTGAGAAATAAATAATGGAATATCACCAACTATTCTAATATTGCGTAAATTTGCATATTCTTTAAGGTGGGTCCATTGCCTGAAAAATAAGAACTGATAATACATTAGCTCAGTGATCAAGTCTCGATTCTCGTCTTGAAATTTGTTAAGGACATCGGGTTGGCGTGTCCTGAGTTCAGCAGCCCACTCAACCCAGGGTCTGCCATTATTAAGATCCTTGAGAGCACTAAAAGAACTGTAATCCTGGAGCCAGGATGAACTCTTCTCCTGAAATCGTAAAAAGTCCATTGAAATTTCCGGGTTTTTTCCATTACTGAACCTAATATATGAACGATGAAGGATCGTTTTCTTCCATTGGATGACTGCTCCAAAATCCACCCTATTTTGAGGAAAATCAGGACGATCTTTGAGATCATCGAGAGTTAACAATTTTTCATTTAATAATAATACCGGAGAGATCAAATAGGGATTTCCTGCGAAAGCAGAAAAGCATTGATAAGGAGAATCTCCATATCCTGTAGGTCCTAATGGTAGAATTTGCCAAAGACCACATCCACAGGCAGCTAAAAAATCAACCCAGCGAAAAGCTTCCGGACCAAGGTCACCAATTCCATCTGGACTTGGAAGACTGGTTGGATGTAAGAGTATTCCTGAAGCACGATTAAAACTCATTTGTCAACTTCCTCGATTTGATAAATTCCCCTTTTTTTACAGTTGGTATCGAATAATCCTGCACTCTTACATCTGTATCGATGGATGCTCCAGCTTCAATACAATAATAGTCAGGAATAATACTCGACTTCCCTACCATGGTGATTTCCGGATTTTGTTCAATTGAAAGTGAACCAATAACCGCACCAACACCAACACATACTCTCTTATCAATAATCGAATTATATATTTGTGCATTTTTCCCGATGCAGGCATCGGTAAGAATAATTGAGTTCACCAACTTTGCACCACTTTCAATAATTACACCAGGTGATAAGACGCAATTTACAATTTCTACCCCAGATTCTATTCGGCACCCATCGGAAATCATACTATTTTCAATTATTGGGTCCTTAGATAAGAAAACAGGAGGTCTTTCTTCAGTTCGAGTGTGGATAACCCAGTCTCTGTTACTAAGATCAATAGATGGGGGAGTCATAAGCAAATCCATGTGTGCTTTCCAATAAGATTCGATTGTTCCGACATCCACCCAATATCCTGAATATGGATATCCAAAGATCTTATAGTTTTGCGCCAACATTTTTGGAATCACATCTTTTCCAAAATCGTGTGAGGAATTCGGATCTATGTGATCTTCCCACAATACTTTATCGAGCGATTCAATATTGAATAAATATACACCCATATTTGCAATATTCGAGAGAGGTATCTTAGGTTTTTCAGCAAATTTTACTACCTGATAATCCTGATTGACTTCGACGATACCAAATCGTGAAGCCTCTTCCGTGGGAACTTTTATTGTTGCCATTGTCAGGTCAGCTCTGTGGTCGAGGTGGAATGTTATTAACGGCTCATAATCCATCGCATAAATATGGTCTCCGGATAGGATCAGGATCATGTCCGGATTATTTCGTTTCACGAAGGAGTAGTTTTGTTGGACAGCATCCGCAGTTCCTAAAAACCAGTCGGAATTCCTGCGAGCTTTATAAGGTGTTAAGATTCGCACTCCACCTGAAAAATCCCGGTTTAAATCCCATGGGCCACCTGCCCCTATATGTTCGATTAATGAGTGGGGACGATATTGAGCAATAAGCATCACGTCATAGATGCCAGAATTCACACAATTGGAAAGGGTAAAATCGATTATCCGATATTTCCCAGCAAAAGCCACAGCAGGTTTTGTTCTTTTTGCGGTCAAGACCCCTAGTCTTGACCCTTCTCCTCCAGCCAGTATTATTGCCCTTACCTTCATTGCTCCTCCAGAAAAACGCTAAAAGGTATTACTCAATAAGAAATTGATATTCATCAATATATTTCTGTGCAGACATATCCCAGGAAAAATTCATTTTCATAGCTATTTGTATCATCGATGTCCAAAGCGAGTTATTCTGGTAATCTGATATCGCCCTTGTCAGTTTGGATGCGAATACTGTGGCATTCAAGTCCTCGAAAAGGTAGCCTGATCCCGGGTTTTTTTCCGTCGTATTAATGATGGTATCCATTAAGCCGCCCGTGGCTCTCGCTATCGGAATGGTACCATAACGTTGGGAAATCATTTGAGAAATTCCACATGGTTCGTAACGAGATGGCATTAAGAATATATCAGTTCCTGCATATATTTGATGAGCTAGAGTATTATCATAGCCAAAAGTACAGTGTACCTGATCTGTTTTATCGTTTTGGAGGTTCCGGATTCGCATTTCAAGGTAAGGATCGCCAGATCCCAGAAAAATGCATTGCCATTTAATCTCATTGGCAAGTTTGTATAATCCATCTACCAATAGATCAATACCCTTTTGGTAATCCAACCGGCTGATGATTGCCAGCAAAGGGATTTTTGGGTCAATATTCAAGGATAATTGCTTTTGAAGAGAAGCTTTATTTTTTTCTTTCAATTGGATCGATGAGGAATCAAAATTCGCGTGGATGAATGTATCAGATCCGGAATTCCAGATGGAAGTATCAATCCCATTTAGGATTCCGACTATGTGTTTTTTTCGAAAAGCAAGTAAATTCTCAAGCCCGCATCCGAATTCTGGTGTTTGAATTTCATTAGCATATCCAGGAGAGACAGGAATTATCAGGTCCGCTGCGGCCAGCCCCATTGGCAAAGGAAGTAACCTGGCCCAGCCCGGAAGATGGGGATGGAGATATTCTGGTATTCCATAATCCTTCTCAGTTTCTTCCATTCCATTACCCATAAACGGAAGATTATGGAGGGACAGGATTGTTTTGATTTTTGGATTTAGATGACCTTCAATTTTCTTAAGGGCATAGACAGATAAAGCTGTATGCCAATCATTAGCATGAAGGATATTGATTGGCCAATTAAGGAATTCGGGTAAATGGATCGCAGCTAAAGAAAAAAAAGTATATTTTTCTGCATCAGCTTTTGGATCATTGGAATAAGGAACTGGTGATGTTTGTATCGGTTTTCCATCAAGCAGGTAGTAGACTGTTCCATTTGATTTAAATTCATAAACTTGTACTTCTTCAATCCCTTTACCAGACTCCAACAGATAAGAGCCCATTGATGTAATTGGAAAGTGCCTGTCTTTTATGGTTTGATGGTACGGAATTGCCACTCTGACTTCAAATTTCTGATCCAATTTACCGGCCATCTGATTAATTGCTATCGGCAATGTACCAGCTACATCCCCTAAACCCCCGATTTTAACCAGTGGATCGGCTTCAGCAGAAATATAGAGGATATGCAATTCTTTCATTACTTGATTCATTTTTGATGTCTGAGTAATTCGAAATAATCTTGTGTCACCACATGACCAGGTTTTTGAACTAACAGAGATAATAACTGTGATACTTTTTTTGATTTTAACTCTGCATCCATGCGACTCCAGGTTCTACTCTTTATTTCAAGGAAAATACCAAGATCAGGTTTTATGATGGTGTCGATATTAATAAAAAATTCTGTGTCCTGAAACTTGACCAGGTATCTCTGTCGATCTTTCTCAATCTCGTATTCGGAGGACGGTTTAAAGTACTCACGATAGAAACGCAGGCTTTGCCCTGCCGGTGCAAAATACTGACTTCTGGAAAGGAGTATATCCTCAGTATTTTGATGATCAGTGGATGGGCCGATTAATGTCAGGCGGTACCGGACGGATTCAACATCCCCTTCTGCATTAATAAAATCATCTTCACGATATCTCAACCGGTTGTTTTCTTCATCCGTAAATAAGAAGTAAGAATCGTATTCATGGTAATGCCTCTTTCGAATGACCTCGATCAATGGATTTTTCAATGCATCCAGGATAACTTTTGGATCATCGATGGTAACCTTTAATTGAACTTCAAAGCTCTCCTGTTCAAGAGCTCCTCCTATTGCTATCAATTTGGATAATACGGATTTTTCTCTGACAAACAGGAATGAATCAATCTTTTTTGCATATTCCTGGGCATTAATCAGGAGATCCTTTTCATTTAACGTGAGCAACTGTTTGTCACGCATTAGGAATTTACCATTCACCATAACGTCTGTGACATCATTTGCTTTTGAAGCATAGATGATCTGCGCATAAATCCCATTTTGGTCACGTTCAAATTTAGGTGAGTTGTGAACCGGGGAGACATCCAGCAGAATTAAATCAGCTTTTTTCCCAGGTTCGATCGAACCCGTGATGGATCCTATATGTAATGCTTTTGCTCCTATCCTGGTAGCCATGGTGAGAATTGTTTTGGCAGGCATGACTGTAGGGTCGTTTCCAAAACCTTTTGCCAGTAATGCAGCCAGGCGAATTTCCTCGAACATGTCGAGGTCATTGTTGGATGCAGGTCCATCTGTTCCGATGCCAACATTTAACCCAATATCGAGCATCTTTTTAATTGGTGCTACTCCGGAAGCAAGCTTTAAGTTTGAAGAAGGATTATGAGCAACTCCCGCCCCAGCATGAAGCATAGTGCGCATTTCACCTTCGTCCACGTGAACACAATGCGCAGCCAGTACTTTTGCTTCAAAAAGACCTTGTTTCTTGACATACGGGATCACAGGCATGCCATGCTCATTACGCATGTTTTCCACTTCCAAATTAGTTTCTGATAGGTGAGTATGCAATGGGACATCAAATTCTACTGCCAATTGAGCGGTTGCCTTTAATATTTCAGGTGTACAGGTGTATGGGGCATGTGGAGCCACGGATGGGACGATCAACGGATGATTGATCCACCGTTTGATAAAATCTCGTGAGTATTCAAGAGATTCTTCAAAAGAGCCGGCATCTGGTGTGGGAAATTTCATTACCGTTTGCGAACAGACAGCTCGCATCCCTGCAGCAGCGGTAGCCCTGGCAACATCCTCTTCAAAATAGTACATATCCGCAAAGCTCGTAACACCACTGCGGATCATTTCTGCACATGCAATTGAAGTTCCCAATGTAACAAAATCTGTTGATACAAATTCCCTTTCAACTGGCATCATGTATCCCATCAGCCAAACGTCCAATCGAAGGTCGTCGGCTAATCCACGAAGAAGGGTCATGGGAACATGGGTATGTGCATTCACAAGGCCAGGCATCAGAACTTTATCATCACAATCAACGATATTGCTGCTGGAATACTCCTTCTGTAACGACTCAGCTGTACCAACAGCGATTATTTTATCGTCCGAAACAGCTACTGCACCTTTTCGGAATAAATTGTATTCTTCGTCCATGGTGAGAACAATTGCATTTATGAAAAGGGTATCTACATTTTTCATCGATTAATCCTTCTTATATTCATGTCTAATTAAATATCTGCGGGTAAGATCCAGGGTCATATTTATTGCCCATTGAGCTCCATTTTCAGGGGATCCACCAAATTTTCTATTAAATGATGTGAAATTACCTTGATCCAGGATTTCACAGTCAAGGATTGAAACACCATTCTCCTGAGAAAAAATTGAGCTGATCACAAATGGAACATCCCATTCTGTACATTTTTTAATCAATAATAGCCTATTTTCACTCGGTGAAATGTTGTTTATGGAAATCTCCGATTTAATCTGTAAGTCTGGATTATATCGAAAAATTTCTGATAATTGCCCATCCAATCCCGATTCAAGTACACCAATTCTCTTTTTTGGGGATAATTCTAATGTTAAGACACCAATAAGGATATCGCCATCATAACCGAAGATGTTGTCTTTTAGGAGAAACTCAAGCTTGTGAATAACATTATCGATCATTTCCAATGCGATTTGTTCATTTTCTGCTTTCGCAGCTACCCGGATATCTATTTGACCGGGTTTGGCTAACAAACCAACAGTAGGATTGGACAACTTCTCATATTCACCAATGATCATATCCAGTTGCGATTCACCCATCCCCGAAACGTGAACTGTCCTGGATTTAATCACCTGGTGATGATTAAACTCCCGTGTCAGAAATGGAAGAATGAAGTTCTTTGTTAGATATTCCATTTCTTTCGGCACACCCGGAACACTTAGAATGATCGAATTTCCTAATTTCACAAAAAATCCCGGAGCAGTTCCAACGGGATTATGGATGGATTCAGCAGACTTTGGAACATAAGCCTGGCGACGATTATTTTCAGTAGGGACTCTTCCAATACGGGTGAAGTATTGGCAAATTTCATTCCATAATTCAGGGCGAAACTCAAGGGGTTGATTTATTGCCAGGGCGACTGCTTCACGTGTTGGATCATCCACAGTTGGTCCCAACCCGCCAGTTGTGATCACTATATCTGCTCTCTGGAGGGAATCCTTGATCGTTTGAGCGATACGTCCCGGGTTGTCCCCTACTGTATGTGTCCGGAAAAGATCAATCCCGCTAGCCATTAACTGACGTGCGAGAAAGGCAGTATTTGTATCCTGGATCTCTCCAAGTAAAATTTCCGTTCCGATGGTTATTATCTCTGCTGATGGCATGGCAATTTCCCTTATCCTGATTTTATCATTGAATAATCAATGGGGAAAACCCATATAAATCCTTTCATTGTGATCCGTCAATAAATCCTTCCATGATTACCGATTGGTAGGTAAAATGAAATATACGGAGATGATCAAGTGACCCGATATACTCAAATATTAGGAAAATGGGGAGAGCAGCTTGCTAAAGAACATCTAAAAGGATTGGGTTATCAAATTATTGATTTAAATCACCGGACACCGTTCGGGGAAATCGATATTATTGCTCAAGATGGAACTGAGCTGGTATTCGTCGAGGTAAAAACAAGATCATCGAATGCACTGGGAAATCCTGAGGGCTCAGTCACCCCAAAAAAGCAACAGCATATTCTTGAATCAGCACAGTATTATCTGGCTGATTTGGATCCACAAGTCGATGAATGGAGAGTGGATGTAGTTGCTATTACCGGTAGACCGGGAAACTTAAAAATTGACATCCAGGTATTCCAAAATGCGCTCTATTTCGAAGAGTAAACCGCTCGTAGTTCTCCTGGGTCCGACTGCGTCAGGTAAAACAGATGCCGCGATTCAAATTGCCAAAAGGATAAATGGCGAGATCATTTCATGTGACTCAAGATTATTCTATCGAGGGATGGATATTGGAACAGCCAAGCCATCATTGGAAGAATTGGCGATGGTTCCACACCATATGATCGATATAGCAGATCCTGACAAACCTCTCAGCCTCGCAGTTTATCAGGAAATGTGTGTGAAGATCATTGCTAAATTACATAAAAACGAAAAAATTCCAATCCTCGTAGGAGGAACAGGTCAATACATTTATTCAATCACCGAAGCCTGGCAAATACCTGAGCAGATGCCGGATGATGCTTGCGGAATGTACTTGAAAAGTTATCGAAAGATAAGGGGTATATTGAGTTGTTCCGGCACCTGGAAAAACTTGATCCATTAGCTGCACTATCCATCGATAAGCGGAATATTCGCAGGGTTGTGCGAGCATTGGAAGTCATTTTTATGACAGGCCATAAGTTTTCAGAACTGAAGAATAAAGGTACTTCTCCGTATCGCTTGATCCAAATTGGAATTCATTGGCCTCGAGAAGATCTTTACAAGCGAATTGACATGCGCATAGAAAAAATGCTGGAAGATGGATTAGTGAACGAAGTACAAGGATTACTACAAAAAGGATATACACCCAATTTACCGGGTATGAGTGCAATTGGTTATAATGAAATCACTCACTATATTAATGGCAGGCTCACCCTTGACGAGGCGATCATGTTGATCAAGCGCAAGACCAGGCAGTATGTGCGCAGACAATCAAATTGGTTTAAGCTTGAAGACTCGCAAATATCTTGGTTCTCGCCTGAAGTGGAAATGGTTGATAAAATGGTCCAGAAAATCAATACCCTGCTGAGCATAAATGAATGATCGAGATCATATTGCCGGTTTAACAAATTCCGTTCCAAATCATTTAAAATATCCGAAATTCACGTTAGGTGTTCTATTATACGAATCAGCAGAAAAATATCCCAATCTCACTTGTATTAAATATGAGTCACAGTCATATAATTTTCGGCAGGTTGATCAGATCACAGACCGCGTTGCTGACGGGCTAATCGCACTTGGATTTATAAAAGGGGACCGGATTGGCATTCTTCTCCCAAACATCCCGCAGTTTATTTTTTCATTCTTCGGTATCTTGAAGATGGGCGGGGTGGTTGTGGCAATTAATCCCAATTACCAGTTTCGGGAAATTCAAAACCAGGTCAACAAAGTCGGTGTTTCAGGATTGTTCGTATTATCAACGCATCTTGAAATGTCTGAGAACCTCCATCATACGACTGCAATTCATAATTTTATCTATTCAGATTTGGATGAAAGCCTCTCTCTATCTGATGTAGAAACAGAAATTAGAAGCCACGCTCAAAAAGTTGAACCTAATTACCCGAATGCGATTAGATTTAAGAATTTATTGACCATTCAAAGGACAAATAGTTTTAAGGTAAAGAACAATGTTACTCACGAGCAGCCAGCTATATTACAGTTTAGTGGAGGAACCACAGGAGTACCTAAGGCAGCAGTTGGATTACATTGTAATGTTGTGGCTAATGTGTATCAGTTTAGGGCATGGTTAAACGGAATGGAAGATGTCAAGAATCCATTTCTTGTGGCAATTCCCTTGTTTCATGTTTATGGAATGGTTTTGGGAATGGTATTGGCTATACTTATGGGCTGCCCGATGATCTTGATCAATAATCCTGGTGATGTACATAAGATTTTCAAGGCGATCCGTAAGTTTAAACCCACCATTTTTCCATCTGTACCCAGTCAATTATATGCAATCTTGCAGCACACAGAATTGAATACATTTAGGAGTGACTTAAAATCGCTCAAAATATGTATCTCCGGATCAGCTTCATTAAATCCCGAAATTAAAAGCAACTTTGAACAACTTATAAGTGGGCCACTCATTGAAGGTTATGGTTTGTCAGAAGCACCTACAGCAACTCATTGCAATCCTGTTACCGGATTAAATAAGACTGGATCAATTGGATTACCCTTACCTGATGTTGAATGTCACCTTGTCTCCTTGGAAAATGGAAATCGGGAAGTGGTAACTGGAAGATTGGGTGAATTAGTCATTCGTGGCCCTCAGATCATGAAAGAATATTATGGGAACCCGGAAGAGACGGAAATAGCTTTAAAGAATGGATGGTTATACACAGGAGATATTGCCTGGAAAGACAATGATGGTTATTACTTCATTAAAGGACGAAAAAAAGATTTGATCAAAGTTGGTGGTTTGCAGGTTTGGCCACAGGAAGTTGAAGAAGTGATATCGCTTCTTCCCGGAGTGAAAGAATCAGCAGCAGCAGGAATCCCGGATGACTTTTTAGGGGAGGTTGTTATTGTTTGGGTTGTGATGAAACCTGAATCCAGATTGACCGAACAGGAAGTGTTGGATCATTGCAGGAAGAATTTGGCGAGGCATAAAGTACCGGTTAAAATAAAGATTATCGAAACTTTACCGCGCAGTACTATTGGAAAAGTTCTCCGGCGGGAATTAATTCGTTTAGAGACAGAAAAAAAGGATTGACATCTGTCAATCCTTTTTTGTTCCTGGGAAATTATACCCTTATAGGTGTTCCGCTCTTTTTCATATTTGGCGGAGGGAAGATCGCTTCAAATTCATCACGATTTAAAGTTTCCACTTCCAAAAGACGACCGGCAACAGCATCCAGTTCCTTGCGATATTTGGACATTAATTCTTTTGCTGTCTTGTATGCACTATTTACAAGATCTCGGACTTCCTGGTCAATTTTCTCTGCGATCGCTTCAGAATAATCACGTTGTTCAGAGATTTCACGACCCAGGAATATCATTTCTTCTTTTTGTCCATAAACCATCGGTCCCAACTCTGTGCTCATACCCAGCCTGGTGACCATATTCCTGGCGAGCTGTGTTACCCTTTCGATGTCGTTTGAGGCACCTGAGGTGATGTCATCGAATACAAGCTCTTCAGCGACACGTCCACCCAACAATCCAATGATCTCACTGATCAGTTTCTTTCTGGAGACCAGGGTCAGGTCCTCTTCTGGTAAAGCCCGGGTAAACCCACCGTACATACCACGTGGTATGATCGTGATCTTTTGGACTGGATTCGCTTCCTGGAGTGCGTTCATTAATACAGCATGACCAGCTTCATGGTATGCTACTATCTTTTTCTCATCTGGAGTGATCAAACGGCTCTTTCGTTCAGGACCGGCAATCACTCGTTCAATCGCTTCTTCAAACTCAAGTTGTCCAACGACTTTTTTATTCCGTCGGGCAGCCAGAATTGCACCTTCATTAACCATATTCTCAAGATCTGCACCAACAAATCCGGGAGTCATTTTGGCAAGGACAGCTAGGTCTATATCCGGGGATAATGGTTTTCCTTTTACATGGACTTTCAGTATCGCCTCTCTACCACGAACATCCGGGCGGTCCAATACTACTCTGCGGTCAAAACGACCAGGGCGAAGAAGAGCAGGATCCAAAATATCAGGACGGTTAGTGGCTGCCATGATAATGACATTTGTATCAGTTTCGAAACCATCCATTTCAACCAACATTTGGTTCAAGGTCTGTTCACGTTCATCATGACTGCCGCCCAATCCAGATCCACGTTGTCGTCCGACAGCATCGATCTCATCAACGAACACAATACAGGGGGAGTGGCGTTTTGCCTGTTCAAATAAATCGCGAACACGACTTGCACCGACACCCACAAACATTTCAACAAATTCAGAACCACTGATTGAGAAGAACGGGACGCCCGCCTCACCGGATACTGCTTTGGCGATAAGTGTCTTACCAGTTCCAGGAGGACCAACAAGCAGAACTCCTTTTGGAATTCTGGCACCCAAAGAAATGAACTTTTGAGGTTCTCGAAGAAACTCGACAACTTCTTTTAATTCTTCTTTTGCCTCTTCCACTCCAGCTACATCTGCGAAGGTCACAGTCGGTTGATCACCACTAAACATTCGAGCTCTTGATTTACCAAAAGACATGGCTGCATTGTTACTACCTTGTGCTTGTCGGAAAATAAACCAGAATACGCCAGCGAGGAGTAAAAATGGAAGTATGTAACCCAGAGCAGTTATTATTCCAAGCCATGCACTGGGTGGTTTTACTTCAAGTTTGATCTTGGCAGGATCCAGTTCAGCTGAGGTTACACCAAGGTCGAGTAATTGTTGAACAAGTGTTGAATTTGTTTCTTTATTGGATGTTTTCTCTCCGTCAGCATAAATAACACGTAATCTATTTTCATCAGCTATGATCCGGGTTACTTTTCCAGCCCTGATGTCTGATGCTACCTGATTAAGATTAAGTACATCTTGAGCAGTGTTTGACTGCCTGAAGCTGTAAAAAAGCATTGCAATGATCGCAATGAACAGCAGCAAATAAATAATGTAAGATTGGTTGCGAGAATTCACAGATACCTCCAGTATCCACGATACCTTTCATTTCAACTTTGTTCTGATTATACCAATCAAAAAATAAGATTGTAGAATATTGTTGAATATTATCTCAATTTCTTATACATTTCTTATATAATGCCTGTTTCAGTCCTTGAATTCAAATGTTTTATCCACGGAATTACCTGCTGATGCATCCCGGATGAGAAGTCTGCCTTCAAGATCTTATTTTTTTCATTGTTCTCGATCCGAAAACAATGAATCCCCAGGCTTAACGCTGGCAGGATATCCATTTCAAGGTCATTACCAACCATGACACACTCAACTGCCTTTGTACTTACATTGGTAATAATTTCCTGATAGTAAGCTGGACTTGGTTTGGTAAAGTGAAAATCCTCATAACATGCAATTAATGTGTATGGTATATCTTTTGGGCTTAATCCAGCCCATATTAAGCGTTGTTGGATAGCTTTAAGTGGGAAAAGCGGGTTTGTGGCAACAACGATTTTCAATCCAAATTCAAGGGCTTGATTGACCATTTCAATAGCCGCTGGAATTTGCTTAGTATATTTTTCTAGAGTTGGAAAAATCACATCATAAAACTGGATGAGGGAAGGGTGTAGTTTTTCCTTGCTTACACCTATACCCGGATAAAATACTCTATCGAAAGCATGCTCAAGCGTCATTGCAGGATCAGTATTCTTCAACATTGCATTTGTTCCCTCAATAAGCTTTGGAAGCATAATTTCAGGAGCGACGAATGCCGCCAAGTGTGTGGATAACGCTTTGTAATATGGAGGGGCAAATATCTCCATGGAGTTTTGTAACAATGTGTCATCCAGATCAACAAGCAAGTGAGTGATCATCACATTCCCTTCCGTTTGAATATCCAGAATATATATTAATACAGAGCAGGTTTACACCTGCCCTGTTGTTATAGATAAACGACAATCAGTAATTATTCCAGGTAAGTTCTGCTAAACACGGGTGATATATCCACCTGTCCGTGTATCCACCCGAACAGTATCTCCCTCAACGACAAAATAGGGGCAGCTTACTTCCAACCCGGATTCTGTCTTGACCTTCTTGGTTACACCAGTGGCAGTATCACCTTTGACGGCATTTTCAGCCCAAACGACCTTTAAGTCAACGGAAGTTGGCAGGTCGATATCGATTGGTTCATTTTCATAATATGTGAGTTTTACTTCCATTCCCTCTTTCAGGAAACCGGCTGAATCTCCGATTACTTTTGAGCCTATGGCAGGTTGTTCATATGTTTCCAGATCCATAAAGTGATATGTTTCACCATCTGTGTACAGATACTGAACATTATGAAAATCAAGTCTTACATCCTGAACCCGGTCTCCTGATTGGAAAGTCTTTTCCAAAGTGGTACCAGTTCGGATATTTCGAGCTTTGACTTTAATCGAGGCGTTGCCGCGACCGGTCTTATTATGTGAATAATCCAGGACTTTAAAGAGCGTCCCATCCAATACAAACGTAATCCCTTTTCTTAAATCATTTACATCAATCATTGATCTGTCCTCTTGCTATAGTTTCGATACCAACCGATGATTATAGTCTAGCATGGTACGGGTGACAAGACTTCATGCTTAATGAAGCCCAATCATTCACTTATTATTGATTCTTTTTTTAGATCAATTCTGTGGTTTATGATCCTGGGCGGTAGGCAAACCTCTCAACTGAGCCACCGTGTGGGGTAAAATATTCTGCACGAATTCCAGGCTTTCAACTGCACCTTTTGGGCTTCCTGGCAGATTAATTATGATGGTCTGTTTCCGAATAACTGCAACGGCACGAGATAACATGGCATGAGCGGTAATTTGCATACTCTTGGAACGGATGTATTCGTGAATTCCGGGAATCTGCTTCTCTGCAATAGACAAAGTGGCTTCAGGAGTTACATCCCTGGGTGATACTCCAGTACCACCGGTGGTCAGGATAATATCGATGTTCGGATTATCGGATAAAGTTATCAATTCGCTCTTAATGTGTTCAAAATCGTCAGGAATAATACTTTGGTAGCTGATCATTCCGCCTTTAGATTTAATAAAATCAACCAGGGCAGGACCAGATGCATCTGGCCTTTCTCCACGTGAAGATCTATCTGATACAGTTACAATTGCAAACCGCAATTCTTTCAATCGAACTCCTTTCCCATGATCTTTACATCCATTAATTTCCAACCCAATTCTTGATAATATTCAATTACCGATGGATTTTCTTTGGTGATCATGAGATAGCTCTTTAAACAGCCTTTTACTTTCAGTCTGGATTCGACTTCATGCATCAGAGCTCTCCCGATACCAGATTTTCGGAAATGTGATTGGACGGCCAAATGATAGATGATCCCGCGACGACCATCATATCCTCCGATCACCGTCCCAATCACTTTTTCGTTCACAACTGCTACAAGGAAGAGTTCCGGTGAGTAATTTAGTTTTTTCTGAATTTCAGCAGGTGTATCTGACCGTGAGAAGTTCACACCCGGAGCAGAGGTTTTCCAGATTTCAACTGCCTGGTCATAATCATCTGGATACTTGAATTCGCGAATAGAGAAGATCGGCATTTACGAATCTTCCATGCCAGTCAATTTTCTCCATTCTCCATGGATTCCATTGGGCGTTACACCAAAGTAATAGCGCATATCGGTATCAGACTTCAGGATCAAATCAAAATTCGATCCCTTCTTTTGATCACTTCTCAAGACAATACCATAATCTCCATTCCAATCTATGCGTGAGAGTTCTGGTTTGGTTGTCAATTCTTCAAATCTATCAATTGCATAATGCCAAAGACGTCTGGCTGAAGACCTTGTTACATTTTTTACCATGTTCCCATTGCGTAGATCTCGCATGGCATAATACTTTACACCATTGCGGATATCCAAAGGCATGACTTCGACTCCAGTTCGGGGAGCTTCACCACTATCAATTTTTTCTACAGCAGGCTCCGTGGTGTTCATTTGCTCTTTTTCATGGGGTATTGGGCTTTGCGTAATTTCCGGTTTTGTGAGATTCCCTTTTCGTAATACAAGGCTTACAATTTCATCGCGGACAGCAACGCCAGTTTCCGCTTCATCGCGAATATATATTTTGTTATCATCAACTGCATATGGAGGGTCATCTCCCCGAGGGATCAGTACCCGCAGAAGCTTCTTCCCCTTAAACTCATTTATATCGATCGTACAATGTAACGGAGGACTGATTGATTTGTTGATTTCTTTCTCAAGGGTAATGGCTGCCTGTTTGGTATCAGTGACTCCAACAGGGGGTTTATGCAGATCATGACTAATGCCAATATACAGCGTACCGCCATTCGTATTTGCAAAACCACAAATATCAGAAACGATCGAATAAAGTTTTCCACCCTTTGCGGACATTGACTCATGGAAGTCCTGGATAATGTTTGGTCCGTCATCCAAGGCTGCTTGAATAAAATCAAAGACTGGTTCTTCCTGCTGTCGATGCGGACGAGTGCGGGCGAAGTCATTGCTTTGTAGTAATTCCTGAATTGCAGAGAAATTTAATTCCTGCAAATAAAAATCAGTGGTTCGTTCTCCAATCCCGAGATTTTTCCGCTTCAATGGATCAGTTAGTAATCGGTGGGAATCTGATCCCTGAATACAATGCATTCGACGAGGGTATTCCGGCTTGGTACCATTAAAGAACCAGGCTGTGGCGCGAGGTCCTTTAATATCCAGGTCGGTTACTTCCAAAGCATCGAGATTAGCATCCTGCGTATAGGCGATTTTTGTCTGACCACCGAAATTAAATCCACGCATCGCGACCCCATTGGAAGAATTGGAATGTGCAGCAATGGTAATTCCACCAGCCTGCTTGATCATTCGATAAACCGTGAGAACATCAGAGGTTGCACCGACGGTGGCTGAACCCTCGTCGATCAATTCCGAAGGAATATTTAAATTCAGACAGGAGATGTTCAATTTCTCGCACAGGTTTATCAGGAGAGAATAACCCGATGATATGAAATCCAAAAGTTGCTGTGATTTCAAAACCCGGCAGGATTAATATTTTGTCTGTCAGGCGGTGATACTCTGCCAGTTTTATTTTTTCTGCAGGTAGTATTCGATTCAACTTTTCGAGCATAACCAGTTGGTCAATTTCTTCACGAAGCCTTCGATAACCGGAAACAGTATTATGGTCTGCAAAAGCCAGTAATTGGATATCCTTGGCCTCTGCTCGCTGAAGAATTTCCATGTATGTTAATTCAGATTGTTGATAATCAAGGGATGCTGGTGTGTGTAAATGTAGATCAGCGTTATACCATTGAAAAGAAATTTTTGTTATTTGTTTTTTCACGTAACTTTCCTTATTGCTCTAATTGAACCTGGATCATTTTTATTAGTTCTTCGGGCATATAAGGTTTAAGAATAAAACCATCAGCCCCATTGGATAAGCAAAAATCTTTCATATCAGATCCAGATGAAATGATGATCTTCGTATTAGAAAGATCCGGTTTCGACCTGATCTCTTTAAGTATATCCAATCCGTTTAATTTATTGAGGAATATATCCATCAAAATTAAGTCAGGTTTAGTATCCATAATTTGTGAGATGATCAAATCCGTTTCTTCTTGTTCTAATTTTACAGTAATAAAATTTTCCAGATTCAATAAGATCACCAATAGATCGATCATCGTTTCATCGTCTTCAATGAGGAAGATACAAGGACGTGACTTATCAACCATGTTATTCGCTTTCTTTAGTCAAATTTGTTTTTATTTTCGAAACTTTTGTCTTCAGTAATGCCGATTTTAGAACATCATCTACTGTGTCTGCAAATACGAACTTGGTTGATTTTAGTACTTCTTCCGGAAGTTCTTCAAGATCAACCTGGTTTCGTCTTGGAAGAATAATCTTTTTTATTCCTGCTCGGTGAGCAGCTAATACTTTTTCCTTGATTCCGCCTACTGGCATAACCAGCCCACGAAGTGTGATCTCACCAGTCATTGCAACCAATGGATCCACCTGCTTTCCCGTGATCAAGGATACAAGGGCAGTTGCCATCGTAACTCCAGCAGAAGGGCCGTCTTTGGGCTGCGCTCCTGCCGGTATATGCAAATGAATATCATGGGTATCAAAAAAATCGGAAGGGATCTTAAGTTGGTCTGCCTTGGACCGGACATAAGAGAGTGCTGCTCGGGCAGATTCTTGCATTACATTACCAAGAGAACCTGTGATTTGAAAACCTTTTCCGCCAGCCATTTTGGTTGCTTCGATAAATAAAATCTCTCCTCCGACAGGTGTCCAAGCCAGACCGGTGGCCACTCCCGGTAAAGATGTTCGCATAGCTATTTCTTGTGAACCATAATGAGTTGGTTTACCCAACAGATCTTTTACGTTCCTCGGGTTGATTGTTATACTCTTGGTAAGTCCTTCACTCATTCGGGTTACAAATTTCCGACACACTGCGCCTATTTCTCGTTCAAGGCTTCTGACACCTGCTTCCCTGGTGTAATTTTGAATGATGGCTTTGATCCCATCGTCAGAAAAGGAGATTTCCTTCCCGCGCAAGCCGTTCTCTCTAAGCTGCCTGGGAATAAGGTAATTCCGGGCAATCTCCAATTTCTCGCCTTCGGTATATCCTGATATGTCGATGATTTCCATCCTATCCAATAGTGGTCCCGGTATGGTATCCAGTTGATTGGCGGTGGTAATGAACATCACCTGCGAAAGATCATAAGCCACTTCCAGGTAATGATCTCTGAATTCAGAATTCTGTTCCGGGTCGAGTACTTCGAGTAGGGCAGAACCAGGATCTCCATGAAAATCAAAGGTGAGTTTGTCTATTTCATCAAGCATGAAAACAGGATTTCGGGAATCTGATCTGCGGATTGCCTGAAGGATACGGCCAGGCATTGCACCGATATAAGTCCTTCGATGTCCACGGATCTCAGCCTCATCCCTTACTCCACCCAATGAAATACGAATAAATTTTCGACCCAAAGCGCGTGCAATGGATTGACCTAGCGAGGTCTTACCTACTCCAGGCGGACCTACAAAGCACAGAATCACGCCTTCGCGCATTTTTCGGATATAGTCTATTGTTTTATTCTTATCGACTTCTCCTAACCGCTCTTTTCGAAGTTTTCGGACAGCCAGATACTCCAGTATTCTTTCCTTTACATCAGACAATCCATAATGGTCATCATTAAGGACCTGTCGCGCATGCGAAATATCAAGGTTATCGTCTGTAACCGTGGACCATGGAAGAGATACCAGCCAATCCAAATAGGTGCGAATGACACCATATTCGGCTGCAGCAGATGGCAAACGTGATAGACGTTCTAACTCACGTTTAGCCTGTTTTTCTGCCTCTTCGGGCATTTTAGCCGCTTCCAATTTCCGACGGAATTCCTCTATATCTGCGGATTGTTCGTCACCTTCTCCCAACTCTCTTTGGATTGCTTTCTGCTGTTCCCGAAGGAAGTATTCCCGCTGCATCTTTTCGATCTCAGAGCGAGCTTCATTTTGGATCTTTTGGCCCAGTTCAAGAACTTCACCTTCCCGGGCCAGAATTCCAACCAATTTATGAAGCTTTTTCGAGACAGAATCAAGTTCCAGAATCTCTTGCGATTCCTGGGGGTCCATCCTCTGGAAATTTGCAATCGTATATATTGTTTGGAGAGGATCTTCCAGGGAGGAAATTGAGGCCACAAGTTCACGCGGAATGGAAGGAACGAGATCTGAGATATGCTCAAATTGGTTCCGGGCATTTCTGGCAAGCGCGTCGATTTCCAATCCGGTTTCTTGTACTTCTGGAATCAATTGAATTTTAGCTTTAAAGTATGGTTCAAATTGGGTGAATTCACCTAATTTGAAGCGAGCTATTCCCTGGATCAACAACCTGATCGTCCCATCCGGTGCACGAAATAAACGATTTATTACAGCTATGGTTCCGATGGTAAACAAATCCTCAGGTCCAGGATTTTCCAATTCCGGATCTCGTGTTGAAACTAAACCGATGATCCTGTCTTTGGCGATCACATCATCCACCAAACGGATCGAGCGTGGCTGTCCTATTGTAAGCGGTACAGTAGTTTCGGGGTAGACAACCACACCACGCAAAGGTAGGATTGGCATTTCATCAGGTAATTTGGAAAGTAGATCGTCTTCCGCCTTCTGATTTGCGTTTTCATCTTCCTGTTTTGGATTCACTTTGGTAAGCAAAGGCAATAAATACATATCATTCATGATACGTTCATCGTTTTTTATCCATTCAATATCTTTTTCAAAGTCCAACCATTTTGATGCAGGCATTTTCACTCTTCTTTGATTTCAATGATAGTAGGAAAGGCTTTAGGTAAAGTAACAAGTAAGAAACCATCATGATATTCTGCTGTCACCAGGCTACCGTCTACAGCTGACGGTAGCTTTATGGTTGATCTAAAGTTTCCATATGGAATCTCCATTTGATGGTAGGCTCGATTCAACTGAAGATCCGGTCTGGAGCCACTGATATCCAACCTATCCTCTTCGAGATTAACACAAAATTCTTCCTTATTCATTCCAGCCACTTCCACTCGAACGATATAATGTTCTTCAGTCTCATATAGATCTGTTGGTGGATGCCAGGTGTGCGGGTGAGAGGAATGTTTCCAATTAACAATATTTTTTCCATTCATATCAGATGGATTCGGATCATTATCCGAGGCCATGAGGAGAGGTTGATTGATTATTTGTATTTCTATCATAGTTTCCCTTAGTTGATTACTATATCAATTTTCTATATTATGAAATTCATAATACATCACTTAATATTACATCAACAATATAAGAACAACGTAAACAAATATTGAGTTTTATAAGTGCGATGCTAATTTCCCCATAAAATAGCGCCCCAGGAGAGATTCGAACTCTCAACCAACGGCTTAGAAGGCCGGTGCTCTGTCCATTGAGCTACTAGGGCGTGGATATAATGATATCACTTATGACAGGGACGAATACCCATAAAAATTCGTGCGCCTGAAAGAAGCCTTAAGATAGTCTCTCCAGATTTTCCAGCCAATTCTGCGAGTTCGTCGGGTGTGAGTGGTGTGTTCCCATTGGAAAGAAAGATACGGAAAACGTTATCCACCAGGCTGTGACTGGAAGAAACAAATCCTTCCTGCTTGGAACAGTGTGTGACCAGTTTCTGTTGTAATCCGTCCACCTGGTGAATTTCTGCAGTCACCGGGTCGATAAAGTCGATGAGCAAATCACTTTCCTGATTTGAAAAAACAGCTTGATGTTCCAGACACAGAAAATCATGTAAAAATACATGCCAATTATTGTCATGTTCTTTCCACCAGGCGAAATCAATATGGAAAGGTGTGTTGGTGGTCGGTTTGACCAAACTATAAGAGTGCGTCTCAGGCATGTTTACTCCTGCTCGGATGCGTCTATTAATCGATAATACATGTCACCAACATGGCTGAAAGCAGTATTATTAGCCAGGTGGTGGAAAACTAGCTGTAAAGGACACCGTTTTATTACATTTACCGCAGAGTAAAGTTCAAGAGCATGAAAATGTCCTTGAGGATTAAGCTTCGTTAATTCTTTAGCAATCCTAAGAATTGATTGCTCGGAATTCATATATTGTTTACCGGTTTGAGCCCAGACCTGGTCTAATGCATCAATGTCGGGAATGATCGTGGTCATTCTTTCGTCGTAAACTGTATTGATCTGTTGTTTTAATAATGCCAAAACTACAATTCCATCTGCAGCAACTAACGCTGTGCGCGCCCATTCTTTTACCGGTCGTCGCTTATTGGAACTCACGACCACATCGCCAGCTGAATTTGCCTTATGAATGGTAATAATGCTCCCAGGAACAACCCCGTTCTCAATATACCAATCGCGTAAACCTACAACATAGTGATGCGGTCGGACCACCCAACCTGGAATTGGAGTTTTTGTATCATTGTCCACAAAAAGAAATTTAATTCGAGGAGATTCAAAAGAAGTCGGGAATAAATGGTCTGTTCGATTTGATAATGGCAAGGTTCCAGCACGCCAATGAGGGTAAGTAAGGATCACTTGTACTTCATCCTGCCGAGGGATGGATGAATCTACAGGTGAAAACTCATCATCCATCTGCTTCTCAGCCCGCAGCATTTGTACGTCAAATAAAGACCTGTCGATCGGTTCTTCTCGATATTGGAGGTATACCGGAACGGTTCGAACATTTTCAGGTTCCAACTTTTCAAGGAACCAAAGAACTTCTCCTGATGGACCCACTTCATCAAAGCGGGGATCTTCCTGCAATTTTAAGTTTAATGAAAATTCAATCAAGGAGTGATTTACATCTGTAGGCAGATCCAACTGGGACATCAACGAAGGTGTTGTAATTGGTCCTCCGCTTGCCATATCCATAATTGCTTCCGCCAGATTAAGGTGCCCGAGGTTGATATCTACAAGTAAAGCTCGCGGGAACCAGACACCTGTTGTCAGGACAAGGTCTTCATCCAGGGATAAAACTTCTTCCAATTTATTTAACAAGTTGCTCGAATAATGCGATAAAACGAAATCCTTATCCAGGTATTCCAAACCAGCAAGGCTATCTTGTGGTAGGTTTAATGGGTGGTCTGCATATTCAGTTGCAAAACTGCGTACATCACCATTATTAAATTCAACATCCATGACTTTAAATGGTGAATATTCAGGATTTATCCCGGGGCGAATCGCAGTTACCTTACCAGCCTGCCAATTTAAAGCACTGAATAATATTGAATCATTTATTTGATATGTTTCTTTGGGCAGGTAAAGACGACCCTGTTCTTGCTTTTTCTTTGTTAAGGAGACTTTTTCTCTTTGGATTCTGAAAGTAACTAATGCTTCTAATAATTGCTTGGTAGTCTGTGGGGTTTCTAATTCGAAGAGATGGTTGTTTATGAAATCCAAATCTTCTTTTGTTACTTCAAAATGTTGCCAGAAATCTATTTCTGGATTAATTTGAACAGATGACATTCCCTAACCTTTTCCTTTACGAAATTTCAGTACAGTGCGCGTCTATTATACCTTAGGGAACTGGGAGGAGCAAGTTTGAACTAAATATTTAAAAGATTATAATAAAAGGCGGGTGTTGTAAATCAACACCCGCCTTCGGAATTGAATAAAACTATACTGTGATCTCGTCAGGAGCGCGCATGACTGCGTTCGCCTTCTTGACACTATCAGGTACATTGAAGTCAAGTTCAGCGCCGACCATCTGCTTCACGTATTTCTTTACAGCGGCATCCCAGTATTTTTTGGTTACATAGTAAACCCGGGCACCACCCAGTTCGTGCTGGTACTCTGGCCAAGGGTAGGAAGGCTGAGCCATTCCAAGACCCCAACGCATCCAGCCGTTATAGCTTTCGTAGGTAGCCCACCATTCCTTGTTACCTAGGATCTCGAAACCGTAATATGCTTTCGCGTAATACATGATGGCGCCAATACGGCCACCACGGGCAAGAGCCATTGTGTGCAATGAAATATTAATATCTTCATTCATCAAACGGCCATTTGCGAATCCGACCCATAGACCGTCAATTAGTCCGACCAGGGTGTAAGGATCTTTTAATCTTTGGCGATACCAACCCAGGATTTCCGCATATACGCGGGCACCGACGATATCGTAAAAGTCGTGATCAACTGTCATATACTTTTTAATGTGTTCGAGCATTAAGGGAGCTTCTTCGAGTTTTGCTTCACGTATATAAAGTGTTCGGCCGTCTTTTAATTTAACCATTGCATCCGGGAAGGGTTTTAGGTCCATCGGGGGAGCCTGTAATAATGGCTCGATTTCGCGGACATCAATCGTTAATTGTTCTTCAGATACTTTCTCAGGTGGTTCAAGTCTCACGGTAATATCTCCTTCTAAAATATATTAATATTTTGTCCAATTATATCTTACAACTTAGACAATTTGTTTAGCCGATCCACGTGTGTAGGATCGTAGGCATCACCGAATTTAGTTTTTGGCATGGTGGCTGCTTTTTTCATCACTTCATCGTATTCTTTATCTTCAAGGAAAGCTACTGCACGGCCAATGGAAGATTCACCATCAACAAAACGCCAGGGGAAGAAACCAACTTTAACCCGACGGTTGAGTAATAAGTCGATCTGGCCACCGAAGCATTCTGCGTGAATGATTGACTTAGGGAACAGGTCGATATGCATTAACTGGTATTTTGTGTCATCGTAAAACTCAGCCAATGACTGTTTGTATAGTTTCTGGAAGACTTTCTCTGCTTCAGCTGCCTGGCGGGGCATCCAGGTACGGATAATTGTGTTCATCGGATGATCGGCGGAACCGCAGTCTACTGCAATCCAGCGGAGTTTCTTCTTCGTAGCCCAATCAGCAAATTCCTGCCCCGGACCCGGATGTTTCACCATATAACGGATCTCATCAGCGGTGGGGTGGTCCCAACCAAAGTGATGATAACCGGTATGGATGACAAGGATGTCTCCTTCTTTTACTTCTACACGATCTTCGATCATTTTGCTGGTATAAACTTGATAATCACCAACAGCATCAGAAAGATCAACGATGGCAGCTTCGTGAACAAGGTAGTCCATGTCCAGTTGGGCAATATCTTTACCGGCAGTATAAAAATGAATTTCACCGTCAAGATGGGTACCCAGATGGTTGGAGTGGGTAAGCAATTGCCCATTTGCACCATTAGGAGCCAGGCGTTTGAAATACTTTATCTGTAATGGTTCGTAGGTCGGCCAGGCGGGAGTGGCTAAACCTAAGGGGATGGTAAGATCAATAAGTTTCATTTTTTCTCCTTTTCTTTCAGAATTATCTGCTGAATTATTAGCCTTTAAATTGATTACCTTGGAGTCTTATTGCTTTGATAGCTCCAATTTATTCTACCTTAAATCGTACCCGACAGAAGAGCTAGTACAACCCCTCCAGCTACAACGCTTGCCAGTTGTCCTGCTGCATTCGAACCCATGGCATGCATCAGAATAAAATTCTCAAAATCATATTCAGCTGCAAATCTCTGAACGATCCGGGCGGACATAGGGAACGCAGAAATACCGGCAGCCCCGATCAAGGGATTGAATTTCTTTCCGGATAAAACGTACATGAGTTTTCCCATGAGAATACCGCCTGCAGTATCCAGGACAAATGCGATGAGGCCGAGGACAAGGATGGCAAGAGTGGATGCTTTGAGGAAGGTATCACCATTCATGGTGCTGCCAATGGTTATTCCCAGGAAAAGCGTAACAAGGTTGGATAGCTCATGTTGTGCAGCCGCACTTAGTTGGTCAACCACCCCGGCTTCTCGAATGAGATTACCGAACATCAGGGCAGCGATCAATGGAGATGCTTTTGGCGCAATCAAGGAAACAACCACGGTAATGATGATCGGGAACAGAATTCGAACTATTCGTGGTACCGGTACCTTGGTGTAAGGCATCCGAACAGTTCGCTCTTTCATGGATGTCATTGCCCGCATCACCGGGGGTTGGATGATCGGAACCAGTGACATATAGCTGTAAGCCACCACAGTGATGGGTCCGAGCAGGTGAGGAGCCAGTTTGGAGGATACATAAATTGCAGTAGGACCATCAATAGCTCCAATTATGCCGATGGAAGCAGCTTCCTTAAGGGTAAAACTGAATATTGATGGGAGCGTAGCCGTCAAAACCAGGCACAACATTAGGGTTCCAAAAATTCCAAATTGTCCCGCAGCACCGAGTAATGCCATCTTTGGATCCTCAAGGAGAGGACCGAAATCTGTCATAGCTCCGATAGCGATAAACACAAATAATGGGAACAATTCAGTCGTGATGCCAGCTTTATAAAGTATACCGAGCATACCGTCTGGTCCAGTGATACCGGTAAGCGGTAAGTTGGTCAGTATAGCTCCAAACCCGATCGGAAGCAGCAATACTGGTTCATAGTCTTTGGCAATTGCCAGGTAGATCAAGACTCCGCCAATGATCATCATGACAATATTCTGCCATGTCAATTGCAATGGAGCCTGAATAATTACAAGCAGATTAGAAAAATCCATAACTCAGCCTCACTCAAAGGATACAAGAACATCGTTATATGCCACTTTTTGTCCATCAACTACATGGATCTCTTTGATGACGCCATCAAATGGAGCACGGATAGCATTCTTCATTTTCATGGCTTCGAGGGAAAGGAGGTTATCGCCTCTTTTAATATTGTCTCCCACTTTCGCTGTGATCAAGACAATAGTCCCCGGCATCGGTGCATTTACAGATTTCCCGGATTCTCCTGCCGGTTGAGGTTTGGGTGCAGGAGTAGTGGATCGTTTGACAACAGGAGCGGATGTTTCAGCCTGGACATTCTGAACCACTTGTGTTTCAACGACCTCTGGTAGTTCCATTTCCACCAAATAGGGTTTTCCATTTACTTCCACATGAACTGGAGATGTATTGAGATCGCCTACTTTAACTGCATAAGATTTACAATTGACAGTGATAATCACTTCTTTCATACTTAACCACTCCTCTTTGTATTTACTCCGGTGCCCTGTTTGGCTTTCAAACTGTTGGAAACCCACCAGGAACCTTTGCCTGATTCCAACGAAGCACCCAGGGTGGAAAATGTCTTTGATTTCATGTAAGCAATTGCTGCAGCGATTACAGCAATGACTTCTGAATCGTCTTCAACTTCACTGGTACTGCCTTCCACCAGGGAGGCAGCTTCAACTATGTCCTGGGCATCATCAGCTTCTGGTTTCTCTCTAAAAATCCTTTTCAGGACCAACATAACCAGAATAAAAATTCCAAGTGCTGTAAATGTGACTGCCAGACCCAGTACTGTTATTTCTAATCCTTGAACGATAGGGTTCAAATTTCAACCTCCTGAAAATCAGCTTATATACTTAGATTCTTTCACCTACAGCGGTATGTTTCCGTGTTTTTTCGAAGGAAGTGATGTCTGTTTATCTTTCAACAGCTCCAACGCTGCAATAAGCCTTGGACGGGTTTCTGATGGAATAAGAATGTCATCAATGTGACCGGCAGCTGCTGCAGCATAAGGATTGGAAAATTTGTCCTTATATTCCTGGATCAAACGGGCACGCTCTTCTACTGCATTCGTGCTTTCTTTCAACTGCTTGCGATAAAGGATATTCACGGCTCCTTCAGCACCCATAACAGCGATCTCAGCAGAAGGCCAGGCAAAGACAAGATCCGCGCGAAGGTACTTGCTGCCCATTACGATCATTGCACCACCGTACCCTTTGCGGGTGATGACAGTGAGTTTTGGAACAGAAGCTTCGGAATATGCATATAAGATCTTGGCTCCGTGGCGAATGATCCCACCATGTTCCTGAGATACTCCGGGCAAAAAGCCGGGGGAATCAGAGAATGTGATGATGGGTAGATTGAACGCATCGCAAAAACGAACGAAACGGGCAATTTTATCGGAAGCATCAATATCAATAGACCCAGCCATGACTGCCGGATTTTGTCCCACCACACCCACAGGTTGACCATGTAAACGAGCAAAACCGGTGATGGCATTTTGAGCAAAATTGGCAGAAACCTCAAAGTAGCTGTCCAGGTCAAATATACGGTTCACAACATCGCGCATATCGTAAGAAGAAGAAGGATCAGAGGGAACGATCGTATCCAAGCTCTTATCCATGCGCCAGGGATCATCTGTAGGGACAGTTGATGGGCCGGATTCTGTATTATTCGAAGGAATATAAGAAAGGATCTTCCGGATTGTTTCGAAGGCATCCTGCTCGCTCTCAGCTGCAAAATGGGCAACGCCGCTTGTAGAGGAATGGGTTGTAGCTCCGCCAAGCACTTCTTCATCGACTTCTTCACCAGTGACAGCTTTAATCACCTGGGGTCCGGTAATATACATATTGCCCATGTTTTTGACCATGACAATAAAATCCTGGATGGCTGGCGAATAAACAGCTCCACCAGCGCAGGGACCCATGATTACACTAATTTGAGGAATAACGCCAGATGCTTGAACGTTGCGATAAAAAACTTCCCCGTATGCTTCCAGGCTCCATATGCCTTCTTGAATGCGGGCTCCACCACCATCGTTGATACCTATTACTGGTACCCCGGATTGCATGGCGAGGTCCATTACTTTAGATATCTTCTTTCCGGCAACTTCGCCAAAGGAACCGCCAATGATCGTAAAATCCTGTGCATAAACACAAACTCGACGGCCATCAATCTTGGCAAAACCGGCTACGACACCATCACCAGGATTTCGGTCTGCGTCTAACCCGAAATCTGTATGACGATGAAGCATGAAACCTTCCAACTCAACAAAGGTACCCTCATCGACTAAATTGGTAATTCTTTCACGGGCTGTTAATTTTCCTTTTGCATGTTGGGCTTCTACACGTTTGGCGCCACCACTTTGTTGGGCTGCTTTACGTTTTTCTTTGAGTTGGTCTATAAAATTATCTGCCATTGACTCCATACAAAGATCCTCCAAAACTATTGTGATATTATGAGTTTATTATTACTTGTCAGACAACGCAAGTGATACATTTCAATTAGACAGCAAAATTTGTCACAAAAAATAATAAAAATGTGCCGAATTATAATCGGCACATTTTTTACGTAATTTCTAAGAAACTTTTCCGTCTTCGAGCATTGCCAGATAGATTTTTTCTGCACTCAGAGGAGGATTTGATACCCTGACTCCGACTGCGTCATATATTGCATTTGCCAGAACACCGATCGTCGGTGTCATTGGATGTTCTCCAATTCCACGAGCGCCCCACGGACCATCGTCTTGAGCTGTTTCAGCGAATAAGGCAATATTCTCTTTGGGTATGTCTGATGTAGTTGCAATACGATAATCCACAAAGCTGGGGTTCTTCATCACCCCATTGACCAGTTTCATCTCTTCAAAAATTGCTGAACTCATACCCTGGATGAAACCACCTTCGATCTGGCATCTTACCAGATCAGGATTGATCGCTTTACCCACATCAAAAGCGCTTACAGCTTTGATTATTTCGATCTTTCCGGTTTCCGTATCGATTTCAAGATCGATACCCTGGCAACCGGTTGTATAGTGAACGACTGCGCGTGGTCCCTGGCCGGTCTCTTTATCCAAATTTGTGACATAAGATGGCATGAAAGTGCCACGGCCTAATACTGGTCCACCGATCCAACCTTGGTCTCCTGCTCGTGGAATGCCATAAACAACGATGTTCTTTAGAGATATTGATTCCTCTGATTTGAGAGAAACAACATAACCATTTTTGATATCGAGGTTAGCCGGATTTTCTCCCCAGGCTTCTGACACCATTTCGAGAATATTCTTACGAGCATCTTCGGCAGCACGGCGGACAGCATTTCCCATGCTCCAGGTAAGGCGACTGGCAACTGTCTGCCATTCGTATGGGCTGTATCGGGTATCAACTGGACCTTCGATCTTAACCATCTCGTAGGCAACACCTAAGGCTTCAGCTGCGATCTGTGCCATGACCGTGAAGGTACCCTGGCCGATTTCCTGTCCACCGACCGAAACTGTAACAGAAGCATCCTCATTCAAACGAACTTCAGCAGATGATCCGGCATTGGGGGGCATTGATGGGGCTTTCCAGACGATGCCGATGCCTTTACCGCGTTTCTTGTTTGGGGCACTGGAGGGTTCTGTCTTACCCCACTTGAGCTCCTTGGCAACCTTATCGATACACTCCTGAATACCTACCGGATGCATCTTCATACCAGTAACGTTGAAATCACCACCCTGGATGGCATTAAGTTTAAGGAACTCTACCTTATCCATTCCTATCTTCTCTGCAAGCATATCCATGGTTTGGATAATGCCAGCATGAAGTTCAGACATGCCGAATCCACGATAAGCACCGCCGATGGGATGATTGGTATAAACGCACAATGCATCGGTCGTAATATTTGGAATGTCAAAGGGACCTGAAGAATTGTATCCACCAGCACGGGTGATATTTACACCATACTCAGTCGAAGCACCACCATCCCAGTATTGCCTGTTTTCCATGGCGAGTACATTACCCTTGGCATCACAACCGATCTTCAGGTTTATGATCAAGCCCTGGCGGACGAAGTTGGTGAAGAATTCTTCTTCACGGGTCAGGCGAACCTTTACTGGTTTTCCACCTGCCCTTGATGCCAGGGCAACCGCGACGTTTTCCATGGTAACCCCAGCTTTACAACCAAAGCCACCACCGACATAACCGGCGATTACCCGAATTTTGCTTTCAGATACTCCCAATGCCTTTGCAAATGAAGATCGCTGCGAGAAGGGTGATTGGGATGATGCCCAGACAGTTACATCTCCGTCAGGCTCCACCTGTGCAATCGCGATATGCGGCTCGATGGGAACATGCTGCACGTGGGGGATTCGGAATTTCTTTTCAATAATCGCAGTACATTTTTTGAAAGCAGTCTCAGAATCACCTTTTCGAATTTTAAAATGGTTGGCGATGTTTGTTCCAGGTTCCGGAAAGATAAAATTCGGGCATTCGTAATTTCCCAGGTCCGGGTGTATAAGAGGGGCTTCTTTCGAAGCGCCATATTCAGCATCAAATACAGCTGGAAGTGGTTCAATATCAACTTCGATCAGATCAAGCGCTTTTTCTGCAATTTCTTCCGAAATTGCGGCAACTGCTGCAATTCCTTCACCAATAAAACGGACACGATCAATGGCAAAAATGGTTTTATCTTTTAAATATAAACCTACCAGATTTGGAAAATCGTGACCAGTAACAACAACTTTCACCCCCGGCAGAGCTTTGGCTTTGGACACATCAATTCGTTTGATAATGCCATGTGCGACGGTACTGCGTTTGACCCGGCCAAAAAGCATTGAATTACCGAAAGGTAAATCGTCGGTATATTGAGCGCTGCCGGTCACTTTTTCTAGTACATCCAGCCGTGGGACACTTTTCCCGACTGGATTCATGGTTCCGATATTCTTTTCAGTTATAGACATATGCAGTCTCCTGTTCTTTTTTCGGAATTGGGCATTACGACAAACCTGCAGCTGCTTGTACAGATTCAATGATCCGGGTATATCCGGTGCAGCGGCATAAATTGCCTACCAATGCCTCAACCACATCCTGTTCAGAAGGGTGAGGGTTTCGATTTAGTAGTGCCCGGGCGGAAATGAGCATGCCTGGTGTACAAAAACCGCATTGTACTCCACCTTTTTCGATGATCATTTGTTGAACGACATCAAGTTGACCATCTTTCGCCAAACCTTCGATGGTGGTTATTTCCTGACCGTCTGCTTCAACCGCCAGTACCATGCAGCTATTTACAGGTTCGCCATTCAGTAGAACGGTACAAGCTCCGCATTCTCCAGCTGAGCAACCATTTTTTGTACCAGTAAGTGAAAGGCTTTCCCGCAACATCATCATTAATGTCATATTGGATGGCACGTTGACCAATTCTTGAGAACCATTTACTTTTACAGTAATCTGGTGAAATCCCATTTTTCTACCTCCATAAAATTCAAAACATGCATCATTATGCTGCTAATTTCTGCAGAACAGTTGTAATGGCACGCTTGACAAGATTACGAACCATGTGTTTCCGATATTGAGCACTTCCGCGAACATCGTCGATTGGAGTTACACCATCCATTGCAGCCTGTGCAGCCTCAGAGATCGTTTCAGGGGAAATAACTTTATTTGAAAGAACCTCTTCTGCCTGCTTGGGTACAAATGGGACTGGTGCAACTGATGCAATAGCCATCCGGAATTTGTAACCAGATTTTGAACCCGGATCTTTGTAGCCGAGCACGGATACACCGACTATGGATAGATCGCTCAATCGGTTCCGGCCTAATTTTATATATTGACCAGCATGTCCTGAAGGCGGCACTGGAAGGGTGATCGATAGAACAATATCACCTGGAACTAATTTGTTTTTACCAGGTCCGGTAAAGAAATCTTTTAGGGGAACGACTTTGTGCCCATTTACTCCATGGACATTGAGTATGCCTTCATATGCAAGGCATGCCCCGATGGTATCCCCGGCCGGGGAGGCGTTGCAAATATTCCCAATAATTGTGGCACGTGATCTAAGCTGATAACTGGCCACAGATTTTGACGCTTCAACAAGTAAGGGATAATATTTTACTGCGTCCGGAAAAGCTTCAACCTTGTTCATTGGTATCGCAGCACCAATAGTTAGCCCATCTTTTTGATCGAACTTAAGGACTTTTGTGCCTTCAAGGTTTTTGATATCCACCATATACTTTGGCGTAAAGAACCCATCTCGCATCCTTACAAAACAGTCAGTTCCCCCGGAAAATGGGCGGGCTTGTGTGGCATTTTTTGCGAGAAATTGACTCGCTTCTACCAGATCATTCGGTTTGATATAGTCAAACTCAGGTAATCCTGGATGCGCTGATGTCATATTTTTCACATCCTCTCTTTGAATGGAAGATTTTTTTGATGATTATTAATATAATCCGAAATATTTAACAAAATCGTATTTTAGATATTTTTTGGGAAAGAATAAAGGTTAGATTCTCTTAACTACCTGCCTTTCTAAATCATTGGATTTGGAATTTTGAGAGAAAACCATTGTAACACTATTATTATCCACCCAAAAACGTAAATTTCAAGCTAGAAATTGTCAGACAAACCGCAGATATTTGTCACTTATTGTCAGATATAATTATGTCTGGTATGGAAAACGAAATCATCGGCAATCATGAATTTTTTTCGACAGGAGTGGGATTGAAGGCATTTCAATCGCTGAAAAACCACCATGTCTGGGAGGTGTGGGGAAATACATCCAAGGGGATTTTCCTTAAGGGTAAACCGAATGCGTTGATTTTCTTATCAACTGAGAATTTTCGTGGTCCGCTTACCATTAATTTACCTGCAACAGTTCGTGATTATTTTGATGATATTGAGATCGGTTCAAGAGTCAATTATCGGCTGGATAATGGATCATATTTTGAACTTAAAAATGTGAAGTTAATTATCGAAGATCAACATCCATGGGAACCTGGACCATTTACATCTGACCGGATAGATATTGAAATTTGGACTAACCTGGAAGTTCTTGATGATTGGCTGAGACCGGTTACTCCGGTCGGATCTTTCGCAAATACCAGTTCATCAATCGTGCTTGGTTTAGAACCAGGTGATAAAGAAAAAGCCAGGCTTTTTCAACTCATACGGGAAATGTATGAAGCACTCTATGGCACAAATTTTCATCGTTTCCAGTTAGCAGCCGGGAATTTGATCGGGTTGGGAACTGGTTTGACACCCTCGGGGGATGATTTCTTAAGCGGGATGGCTCTTGCCATAGCAAGGTATTCACCAGTGTTACCGATCCTATCAAAATATAAGTTCTGGTTTGACGCATTAATTCCCATATTTAAGGAAAAGACAACCCTTCTTTCATCTGAACTATTTAAAGTATCTTTACTTGGCAGTGCAGATGAAAGGATCATTGGCGCATTTGATTCAGTCATGCAAAGTAATATGGAAAAAGACGACGTAATTCTTCCAATTTCCAACTGGGGTTCTTCCTCAGGTTTTGATATGATAGCCGGTTTTTACTTACTGATGAAAGCGAACCAATTATGAGTGATAACGCATCAATGGAAATGGAAATGGAATCTGAGGTTTGCCCAATTTGTGGCGAATCAAAAGATACAACTCATTTATATAAAATGTACTCAGAGCTATTAAATGGATCATATCCGCAGGTATTACAAGGCGTATCTACGAAACAATTAACTATCATGGTTTCTCCACCTTTGATTGAGAAAACTGACAGTTTATCCACCATTCACCCTGATGTCCTGGCATTTATACTTTTGATTATTTTTGGATATTTATTTGCCATCCAACTGGCTGAAAAAGGACCTTACACCATAGTTTATGGTTCGGGTGTCGGGGTCCTTCTTATCGCTTATTGGTCCTTTCGCCAGAAATTAATCGCCAGATATAAAAAGGTTAGAAATGATCGACAATTGTCAATTTCAAATGTAAGAGTACAAGCAGATATTTGGATGGCGATGGTTTATTGCATAAAAGATGATCTGGTTTTTACGCCAGATCATAAGGTTCAACTTAAATTAGGCCAACTAAGAGATTATTGGCACAAAACTGTAGAAGATCAAGGATAATTTCCAATAAGCCAGTCCAAAGGACTGACTTGCACTCCGCCAACCCAAACCTCCCAGTGTAAATGCGCACCCGTGACACGGCCAGTTGCACCAACCAATCCGATTACTTGCCCTCCTACTACTTTGTCTCCTGTTTTCATAAGTGATTGCGATTGATGCCAGTAGCCGGTATAAACACCCCAACCATGATCAATAATTGTGGCATTTCCACGCACAGTTAGAGGTCCAGAGAAAACCACTATCCCGTCTGCTGCTGCGTAGATCTTTACACCTTCTCCACCACAAAAATCCACACCTGAATGAAAATTGATAAATGGGCCACCATTATATGATCTTCTATTTCCGTATCTTGAGTTTAGACAATCCTGGAAAGAATAAGGTGATGGGCTGTAAAAAGTTCCAGTCCACAACTTTTCTGGAGATGCGGGCAATACCTGGGTAAGGAGCCAATCCAACTCTGGTTGGGTGGTGGCAGGATCTATGAATTCATCCTTGACCATCAACACAGGATCTTTCCCATAATTCCCATCCTGGATGATCACCATTTGTTCTTGTGAATATTGGCTTCCATCCTGAGTGGTCATGGAAATCTGCAGTGGGTAAACTCCCGGTTCCTGCATGGCGTGAATGCCCTGCAATGCTATGAAAGTTCCATTCCCATCTGGAAAAAATTGAAGGGGGTGATCTGTCAACATTCCAGATAGTTGGGTCCCTTCGGGTGCAGCTACTTTGAAAATGATCGTTTTTCCCTGGACCATCGGTAAAGGGGATATCTCAACATTACCTAGAGGAAGTGTTTGTAATCCCCGCCCATCCGGATTCTCCCCTCCGGAAGTATAAAGAACCTGCCCATTAGGAATCAATGCAGGTTTTTCGATTTGGTTTTGAAAAATCACGTCCCAAGGGTTTTGGTTGGTTAAAATACTGAATTCCAGAATAGATTGTCCCTGTGAAAGTAAGTACTTATTTTTCACTGGTGGTTCCTGATCTTTTTCCGGAATGATCAGACTGACACCTGTATAAAGTTCGATCGGGGAAGTAATATGGTTTAATTTTGTCAGGAGTTTTCGGTCGACCGAGTTTTCAACAGCCAAAGTATCAAGGGTAGATCCAAAAGAAACTTTTCTGGTCATTAATACGCCAGTGATCCCTTCCAAACCGGGTATGATCAACTGGTCGCCAACGGCCAGGAGGTTTGGATCTGTTATGGCATTTGCTGCTATCAATTCATCCTGGGTAATCCCAAATTGGGTGGCGATGCTCGTCAGGTTATCTCCACTCTGGACAATATAAACAGGACCGGATGGTTGATTGTCCTGTGCGTGGACAATTCCTGTACCATTCACCAATATCACAATAAAAAGAAGGGTAATAAGCTTACGCATCATTGAATTGTACCTGATCATTCTTGTTGAAATCGTTTATTTTTGAGGGATGAAGCTCAAGGGTATAAAGTGCAAAATATTTTGGGGCATAATATGGGTGCCATTTTTTTGCTAATGTTTTATCCACCACACACATGGAGGAATCGAGCCATATTACTGCAATATCAAAGTTCATAAAGAACATATGAATTGAACTGGAAACAATACCTGAAGAATCTCCAACAAGGGCGATCCCCTCTTGTTCGTTCAATTGGGATTGGAACATTAATCCCTTGAATTTAGTCAAGAAAGACTTGCAAATTTGAATATTTATCGGCCTGGTCGGATTGGAAAGATTGATCAGCTGCATATTTCACTATTGTAATATAAAAATAAGAACTGCTGTTTTAGCAGTTCTTATTGATTAATGATAATGGGAATAATAATTTCTACTTTTCGTTTAATACCTTTTCAATACTATCTAATAATTCCTGAGGCCTAAACGGTTTGGATATATAATCATCCACTTTGGCAATGTGTAATCCCAGAACTTTATCAATCGATTGTGTTTTTGCAGTGATCACAATAACAGGCACATTTTTTGTGTCAGCTTCAGCTTTTAATTGTTGATATACATCCCAGCCATCCAGATCTGGCATCATCAAGTCCAGTAAAATCAAATCTGGGTGCTCTTGGTGAACAAGATCGATCCCCTCCCGGCCACCATGCGCTCCGTGAACATCAAATCCATGACGATTAAGGATCAATTCAACCAGATCCAACATTTCAGGATCATCTTCGATATATACGATGCACTTTTTGGCTATTGAATCCATTGATTTCCTCCTTTAAACTCGTTAACTATACCACAGGCTGAAATCTTCGCAACAAATTTTCTTGATTAATTTTAACATTTATCTCTCTGAACCTGTAGTCAATTATGGGCAGAGATTTCCCATTTTTTCAAAAACTGACATCAAGATGGCTGGTGATGCAGGATTGTAGTTGTAACTCTGACGAATATCTTCTGCCATCAGATGGAGCTCACCACTATGAACCTCTTTGCAAAATTCATCCACGATTTCTGTAGGAGATTTTCCACCACTGTATTGTTGAATCTCTCATTAATTGCTCTTCAGTCATAGGAACTTCTTTGAGCAACTCATAATAATCAGAACCTTCTGCCGCACTAATTGCTAAGTTAAGGCTGGAAACCTCAGTATCGTTTTGAGTTATTTCTTTCGAGTGATTTGAAATACTAGTAATGTTTCCATATACATTTTTATCTTGCATGATGAAATTGATCACTATATTGGCCAACATATTCATGAAATGCTGTTCTGGAGGTTTATCTTGCAAAGAAACCTGTGAATTACCATTATCGGGTTCAATAAAACCAGATTCTTTATTTGTGGAAGCGAAATCATCAATAGGTACTTGCTGTGATGAAATCTGATCTGGAGAAGGATAATCCAGAGACTGCAATTTCCTGTGAGTAATTGTGGATAGGAGTTTGTTTTGTATCACTGATCGAGTTTGATAAACATTGTGTGGTATATATCAAACCACCACAAAAGAGTAGCGAAATTATAACCAGGCTTTTTAATGACATTGCCATATAAATCCACCACCACAAAAAAGAGACCGATACAAGTATTTGGAATATTTCATAATTGATATTATTATCGGTTATATCGTCAAATAAAGTGATTACAGATTTATTACAAAAGGGAAAATTAAAATGGGCACAAAAATCACTACATGGAATATAAATGGGTACCGTGCAATTTATGGAAAAGACTTTAGGGGTTGGCTGGACAACCACAAGGGTGACATTATCTGTTTACAGGAAATTAAAGTTCAGGTGGGACAACTGAAACCTGAACAATTATCATTTCCTGAATATCCTGTAACATACTGGTACTCGGCTGAAAGACCAGGTTATAGCGGAGTAGCCACATTTAGCCGAGAAACACCATTATTTCAACAAAATGGGTTGGAGAATGTGGATTACGATAAAGAAGGGCGAGTGTGTATCACCAAGTTCCCCCTGTTCACAGTATTCAACGTATATTTTCCCAATGGCCAGCGTGGACTGGACCGTTTGGAATACAAGTTACACTTTTATGACCATCTACTCAATTATGTCAATCAGTTGCGGGAGAAGGGTGAGGAAGTGATCATTACCGGGGATTTCAATACAGCTCATCGAGAAATTGACCTCGCTCATCCTAAAGAGAATTCTGAGACTTCCGGTTTCCTACCGGAAGAGCGAGCGATGGTGGATAAATATCTTTCAACCGGTCTAATTGATATTTTCAGGCATCTCTATCCTGATAAAGTCCAGTATACCTGGTGGTCTTATGTAACCGGAGCCAGGAACAGGAATATCGGATGGAGAATTGATTATTTCTTGATCACACCAGGTCTGCTAAATTCAGTGGAAGATGTGGTAATTCATGATGAAACACAGGGTTCGGATCACTGCCCGGTATCATTAATCCTTAAATAGTACAGGCAGCCAAAACAACATCTGCCTGTACAGCGAAAAAAAATTGCTTAAATCAATGGAATAATATTGCTGAATATGTTCCCTATTTGTGGTCCTAACAAAGCTAAAATGACAATTACTGCCAGTGCCACTAATAACATAATAAGAGAATACTCAACAAAGCCCTGCCCGCGTTCTTTTAATCTGTGCATCCAGCTTCACCTCCAATATCAAACAAATTTAATTAAAAATTAATCCAATACGAAATAATATATTTGAATTATCACATTCTTTTTAACCTAAATCAACCGGTAATAGTTATCAGTTTCTTAACAAATTCCTAATCTGACGAGAAAATACAGCATAATTGTCAGTAATATGTACTTATATCAAATGGAACTTGGTTTCCATGCCTTCCCTATAAAAAAAGGGGGGTTTCTGTAAGAACAGAAACCCCGTATTTCTAGTTTTCTTCAGGGATCCAACAACACAGAACCAGATCCCGGGCGGCTTTCACTTCATCCAGCCGGCCAACAGGCGTGTTATGGGGTGCTTCTTTTAACAGTTGCGGGCTCTCATGTGCTTCCTGCGCGATCTTTACCATGACATCCGCGAATACATCCAGCGTTTGTTTTGATTCGGTTTCCGTCGGCTCGATCATCAGTGCTTCTTTTACTATGAGCGGGAAGTAATTGGTCGGTGGATGGAAGTTATAATCCATCAACCGCTTGGCTACATCCAGTGCATGAACGTCATGGATGTCAGGCCAGAAACCCTCCACCACAAATTCGTGCATACATAATCGGTCGTAGGGTAGATGGTAAGCTTTTTTGATTTTTGCCAGGATATAGTTCGCGTTCAAAACAGCATATTCAGATATTTTTCGTAAACCTTCTGGTCCATGCATGAGGATATAGGTATAAGCACGGATATGCATGCCAAAATGTCCCTGGAAGGATTTCATCCTACCGATGGATTTGGCTGGTGTTTTGAACCCGAAAAGTGGTGCCAGTTCATCCGTGCCGGGTTCAATGATGTCGATGATAGGATCCGGCAGGAAATCCAGTAAATGTTTGGCGACGCCTACCGGGCCTGAGCCAGGACCTCCTCCGCCGTGCGGGGTCGAGAAGGTTTTATGGAGATTGAAATGCATTACATCGATACCGAGGTCTCCGGGACGAACAATTCCGAGTAAGGCGTTCATATTGGCGCCATCACCATAAACCAGGCCGCCGGCTTCGTGGACAATGCGGATCACTTCCAGGACATTTTCGTCGAAGAGTCCCAGCGTGTTGGGGTTGGTCAGCATTAATCCTGCCAGTTGATCGTCACAGGCAGCTTTTAGGGCTGTGAGATCCACATTACCGCGTTCATCTGATGGAAGGGGTACCACATCCATACCGCTCATGGCCGAAGTCGCCGGGTTGGTGCCATGCGCAGAATCTGGAATCAGGATCTTGGTTCGCTTTACATCCTTCCGGGACAGGTGATAAGCGCGCATGATCAACACGCCAACCAATTCACCTTGTGCACCGGCCGCAGGCTGAAGTGTCATCCCTGCAAAGCCGCTGATCTCTTTCAGGATTTCCTGCAGTTGGTACATCAAAGCCAGGTTGCCTTGAACGGTTTCAATGGGTTGGAGTGGGTGAGTGAATGCAAACCCAGGCAATCGGGCAGTCACCTCATTGATCTTGGGATTGTATTTCATCGTGCAGGATCCCAATGGATAGAAGCCACCATCGATGGAATAATTCAAGTTGGAGAGGTGTGTAAAATGCCGGACCACATCCAGTTCCGAGAGTTCCGGGAGAGGCAGGTCTTTCCTCAATAGGGCTTTGGGTAGCTTCGAGACTGGCACATCCGACTCGGGAAATTCAACTCCGATCCTGCCTGGCGAGGTCAATTCATATAAGGTTGGCTCACTCATGATCCACCTCCGCCAAGACTTCGCATAACATGTCGATCTCATCCTTAGTATTCATCTCTGTTACAGCGACCAGTAAATGATTTTCCATCTCGTGGAAATCTTTTTCCAGTTCATAACCGCCAAGAATACCATGTTCCAGCAGGTGGGCATTGATATCCCTGGCTGGAGCTGGACAGCAGACCACAAACTCATTGAAATAGGGGTGATCCATGCAAACGCTGTACCCAGGGATGGCAGCGATCTTTTCCGCTGCATAATGGGCTTTGTGGTAATTCAATTCAGCTACTTTTTTCAAACCGTGTTTTCCCAACAGGCTCATATGGATCGTGGCTGCCAGGGCAAGCAATCCCTGGTTGGTGCAAATATTCGAGGATGCTTTTTCCCGGCGGATATGCTGTTCACGGGCGGTAAGCGTCAAAACATAGGCTCGGTTGCCCTTGCCATCAACCGTTTCTCCCACCAGCCGGCCGGAGATCTTGCGGATATATTCTTTTTTGGTGGCGAATATACCCAGGTATGGACCTCCATAAGAGAGAGGCAGACCCAAAGGTTGACCTTCGCCAACAACGATATCTGCGCCCATCTCACCCGGTGTCTTGAGCATTCCCAGGGCTACCGGATTTACTGCCACGGCAACCAAAGCGCCGAATTCATGCGCTTTGGTGATCAACTGTGTGTAGTCAAAAATATTCCCCAAAAAATCCGGATATTGAACGATGACCAATGCAGTCTGATCATCGAGTTGATCAATGAGGGCAGCCGGTTCGCCGCTCGGATTGGATGATTTATCCCCGGTTATGATCAGGTTTTCATATCCTTGCGTATAGGTACGAGCTACTGCACGGTACTGTGGATTAAGTGTCGGGGATAAAATGACCTTATTTTTCTTTCCACGGAAGTTTTGGTATGCCATGATGACCGCTTCTGCGGTGGCAGTTGCTCCATCATAATGTGATGCATTGCTGGCTTCCATTCCGGTTAATGCGGTGATCAAACTCTGGAATTCAAAGATCACCTGCAGGGTTCCCTGGGAGATCTCGGGCTGGTAGGGGGTGTAAGCGGTATAGAACTCCCCTCTGCGGAGGAGCATATCGACTGCTGCGGGTGTGTAATGGTTATATACGCCTGCACCGAGGAAACATACCAGGTCCTGCGTGGATTCATTTGCCTGCGAGATATTCTGCATTTCAGCCATGATCTCCATTTCGGTCATGGCAGGCGGTAGATTTAATTTTGGAAATCGGTATTTTTTCGGGATATCCTTAAATAGTGACTCAATATCCTTTACACCGACCACCTCGAGCATTTCTATGGTTTCCTGGTCAGTATGTGGAATGAACATTAGTGTTCCCGTCCTTCACAATATGCCTGATAAGATTTGCTATCCATCAGATCATTCAGTTCTGCCAGACTACTCATTTCAATTTTTACCATCCAGGCTTTTTCATATGGTTCGGTATTGACCAGTTCGGGTGAATCTGAAAGGGATTCATTGATGGATACGACTTTTCCAGATACCGGGAAATTTATATCGGAGGCAGCTTTAACTGATTCAACTGTGCCAAGTAACGCACCTTTTTTTACCATGTCGTTGAGCGAAACAGCAATTTCCACAAAAACCACATCAGAAAGCTGTTCCTGAGCATAATCACTCACACCGATGGTAGCTACTTTTCCATCCACTTTTACCCATTCATCAGTATTCGCGTATTTCAAACCGGCTAAAATATTCATCTAGTTTCCTCCAAAAGAATAAGGTTAGGATTAAACGCTAAGGCACACGAAATAGTCGTGTGCCTCTGTTTTATACCTGAGAGATTCGCCCGATAATCCATCGGGTTTGCCCCGTCGGTGTGCATGCACTTTCCAGAGAGAACTGCCAATGGGTCCTTTTTACCTGAGAGATTCATTGAAAACCATTTTCCAATTTGCCCCTTCGGTGCCTGTCACCAGGGCTCTTCCCAAAGACAATCTCATTCTACGGGTAGAGTGTACAGGTGTCAAGGGAAATCCAATCGCTGTACCATTTCTGGTTGTTAATCATAACGCTTGATATCCAGGAAATTTGTTAACTATTCCTGAAATGAACATATTCAAGATGGATTCAGATATCTAATTGAATTTTATTGGGTATTTCAGCCGCCCAACCATTGATTATCCCCCAATCACGCCGGTCCTCTTCCACAGCTTTAACTGTTTTGCACAGCAATTTTTCAAGGAAAGTCATGGTTGAGTAGTCGATCTTCCCCGTAAAGAAGACTTCGTCCACTGGTGAGATCAGTTGTTTGACACCTGAAGTGTAATTCTTGCGCAGTGCCTCGCTGGCGGATGTATTTTCCCAGTTCAAACCGTGGACTGTGAAGATGGCGGTAGGAATTTTCTGGATAGTCGTTTGATTATTTTTGACAAAGTCGACTGCTTCAGGAAGCCACGCTCCAACCCGGACGGCACTGCCTGCCAGGATGCCAGCATAGCCATCCATACTTTTTACCTGGTTTACCGGCAAAATATCGACTTCATAGCCTTTTTCAACCAGTACTTTTCCCATCGATTTGGCAATTTCGGTGGTTGACCCGCATTTACTGGCATATGCGATCAATAGTTTTTTGGTCATATTTAATCCTTTTGGCGTGTATTCTCTAAACCGCATTGCTAATTTATCTTCAAATGGAAAAGGTCAGTGATCTATATTTAATTAATGAAATAGACTACCAGTTTCCAACCAAAATCCGCCCCATGCAGACTCCGTTCATGCTGGCCTGCATCAATCCGCGGGTAAGGCCAGCGCCGTCGCCCAGCGCATACAGGTTCTTAATGCTGGTCTGGAATTTTTTATCCACCACCAGGCGGTTGGAGTAGAACTTGACCTCCACACCATACAACAGGGTCGCACCGGATGCGATCCCGGGCATGATCTTGTCCAGCACCTCCAATGTTTCATCGATGGCCAGCATGATGCGGTAGGGCAGCACCAGGCTCAGGTCGCCGGGGACGGCGTCTCTCAGCGTCGCCCGCACGGTATTCTTGGCCAACCGGTCGGCTGTGGTGCGCCGTCCGCGTTTGAAATCGCCATAACGCTGCACGATCACCTTGTTTCCGGAGAGCATGTTGCCCATTTCAGCGATGTAGCGCCCGTATTCGATGGGTGTTTTGAATGGCTGTGTGAAATTCTTCGAAACCAGCAGGGCAAAGTTGGTGTTGGCTGTTTTGAGCTTTTCATCTTTATAAGAATGGCCGTTGACCACTGCCAGGAACTCGCCGTACTTTTCTTCCACCACTTCCCCGCGTGGATTCCAGCAGAAGGTGCGCACCTTGTCTTCAAAGGTCGGGGTGTAATACACCAGCTTGGCTTCATACAGCACCGAATCGATTTCCGAGGTGATGGCTGCATCGGTTTCGATGCGCAAGCCGATATCTACCGGACCGGGTTTGGAATCGATCTTATACCTGGTGCACATCCCGTTCAGCCATTCGCTGCCTTCGCGGCCAATAGCAGCGACGATGTGTTTGGCTGTGATCTTGCGGCCGTCCTGCAGCAGCACACCGGTAGCCTGTTTTGTACCATCCGGCAGCTCATCAATCAGGAAATCCGTGACCGAGGTATCAAAGAGCATCTCGACACCCAGGTTCTCCAGTTCATGCTGGATGCGGGAGTAAATGTCATACGCTTTTTCAGTGCCCATATGGCGTACGCGGGAGTCGATCAGCTTCAGGTGGGCATGGGCGGCGGACCGCCGGATGGCATCGATCGCAGGGCGGTTATCCTCCCCGTAGACGCGCGTATCCGCACCGAAGCCAACATACAACTGGTCAACATATGCCAGCGTCTCACGGAACTTCTCCAGGCCGATATACTGTGCCAGGTCGCCGCCGATCTCGCCATCCGCATTGATGGAAAGCTTGCCATCGCTGAAGCTGCCGCCGCCGGAAAAGCCGGTGGTAATGGCACAGGGCTGGCAATTGATGCAGGTGCCCGTCTTGCGTTTGGGGCATTTGCGCTTTTCTATGGAATGCCCCTTTTCGATCATCAATACCTTCGTTTGGGGTTGAACTTTGCGGATCTCATACGCGGTGAAGATACCGCTGGGACCGGAACCGACGATGATCACATCATAATGAGCGAGAAGGGGGGAAGCAGGCATGGCAAATCCTTTGTGATTGGTGTTATGGGGAGATTATAACCCGAAGACCTTAAAATCAATCCGGATTTTATAGCTTTTTCCGGATATTCTAATATTCCGTGAATCAATTTCCATGGCACCTTCACGAGGATATACAATGACTGGCTGTCAGCCAGGAAAACACCCATAATGAAATTGACAAATATCAATGTTATCTGGAGAACGACAATGACCAATGAAATGGGATCCGGAACAAAGGCAAATCCCTGGATGTTAAAAACACCCAGCGGATCGTCTGAATATTACATGTATCGGGATGAGGCAGCCAATCCGCCGGCGCTGGTGTGCATGGTCGGGAAAACGGAACTGCGCTATCACCTGCGCTGTATCGAAGACCTGCATGCCATGCTCAAAAAACACGGCGATTGGATGCTGTTGGGCAGCGCTGATGAACAAAAACCGGCTGCCGAAGGCACGGTGGAAGCCTGGGGACGCTCTGCTGACAACCCGGTCGGAGGCTGGTACGGGTTAAAGAAAGGCCTGCGCGGGCGTTTTGGCATGTACCTGCCGCCATTACTGGAAGCGCTGGGCCTGGCGGAAGTGGAGCATAACCCCAAGAATAACCGTATGCGGGCGAAATAATTTTGTCATCTATAGAGACTTTTCGATCAAAATCGCGCGCTCAGTCAGGGGGCCGGCACGAACAGAGGAGCAGTTTATCAACAGGTTCTCCTTGTTTTATTCATTTTTCATTGGACGTTTTTTTCAATTCCTTGGCAAAGTTGGAGTGACTATTTTCAAGTAGAAAGCCATTTTTTCATCAATTGCTTTTATGATCTTTTCCATGTCAATTAATGACATTTCACTATCGATCATCTTGGTATTGAATACTATGATGAATTCTTCATAATTTCCTGCCCATTCGCAATACGTGACGTCGGCTAGGGTCTTATGGTCACAGCCAAAAGTTGTTTGTTCTGCAATTGTGCTTTGATAGTTCCATTCTTGGATAGGGTAAAGTGCTCTGGTATTTCTTGGTTTAACCCTATCGTCAAAAACTCTTTGAGCTGTGCCGCTCGTTACATAGCGATAAACAGCTTGTTCAGCTAAATACTTTTTTACCCCACCATCAATAACTCCAAATCTAACCGCAGTAAACTCCTTTGTGACTAAATCATCGCCACTCGGATAAAAAGGGGTAAAAGATAACCATGTAGAAGAAACCGATTCCTGACTAATTAAGAGGTCGTTCAAATCAAAGGAGCGTTGAGGTGGAGAAGGTTCCAAAAAAGTAATAACTGGGCTACAAAATGATATCAACAATAAAATTACTGATATCATTAATATTAATAAGACGTATCTTGTCTTAATCATCAGCGGTTTTATTATACTGATTAGAGTATTCATAATTACTAATCCTTTATTGGATTAACTTTTGGTCGTTCTCCGTTCGCGCTGGGGTCCCCACCGAGAGCATGCCTTTGACCGTGAGGTCTTCTGCATCAATCTCATCAATATTTCACATGTGATATAGCAAATACTTGTCAATTCATGATTGGCTTTAGCCTTGGCTAAACATTCGCTGAAATTCAAATTTTTCAAAGTAGGACATATTTCCAGATAATTTAATTGTAGTTTTCTTAGACAAGAAGATGAGGATAAAATAACCCTGGTAGGTATAGAAAAATGTATGGGATAGTAAATATTAAAACTAAACACACTGTAAAAAATAAAAAAGTCCTATCATGAAATAATTTTCTAAAGATAAGAATAAATACCAAATATAGGAAAAGGAGAAAAAGGAAAACGCTAATTATGATAAGGAACCGCCAGGGTGACAGGATAAACGAATCTAATAAATATTTATAGATATTTTGATCTAAGCTAAAACCAACAATGAATAAGACAGTTCCCATAAAGATAAGGTAAAGAATTTTATGTTTTACTCTCATTAAAGTTTTCTCTTTGTTATTAAGAGAAATAAAAATACGATTTAACCCTCCCCTTATTAAAATGATTACCAGGAATATGAATAAGATGCTATTCAGTACAACAGTGGTGATGAATGCAAGTTTCGAAATTGAAATCCAATCGGGTTCAATTAATCGATCTAAAGAAATAATCTTTCGATTTTGACCCGAACCCTCCTCAACCCTCAATATATTATCAACAAGGGTTATTGTCCAAGTTTCACGCGTTCGCCCAATCAATATATATCGATTATCCCCAAGTGATTGATACTCATAATCTTCAATTCCACTTTCTAATATATTTGTTCGAATGTATGTATATATATTTTTTTCATCTATCTGAATATAATATGGTTCGTATATTAAATTACCCTCCGATGTTATTAGCGGATATTTGCCAACCCACCGACCGAGAATGCTGCCTGTATTATTACTTTGGCTTTGAAAGGTTGAACACCCAGAGAGTGTATAAAGATTAAATAGGAGAAATATAACAATACGCATTATTTTCAAATTCTGATTATTCATTATTCACTCATTTATGAAACTGTTTGAATTTGTGTAACCCTTTCGAGCCAGTGTTATCATCCCCAAAGCGTAGCTGAGTGGGACCCCACCGTGCGCGAGTTTTTGACTGTGAGGTCTCCATTATTTCAGTTAATGATGAATACTGGTTCTCTTGTATTCTGGCATATCTGAATTATATATTGGATAAAATTTGGTGCGTTAGGAACGCACCCTACAATTATTTTGAAACCCAACACATTTTTCGGGGTTTTCATATTTTAATTCCATAGCTATAATAAATACCAAATCTACATTGCTGAGAGGTATCATCCATGTCGCATACCACCCTAAGATCCGGCTACGAACACCTGGTGGACCGCTTGAATCGGTTCCCGCAGGGAGCGCCGCCCAGCGAAACGCTGTTCAAGATCCTGGCATTGCTGTTCAGCGAACGCGAAGCCGAACTGGTTGCCCTGCTGCCCATCAAACCGTTCACCGTGGAAACCGCAGCCCGAGCCTGGAAAATGGATACCCTGCAGGCGCAAAAGGTGCTGGACGAACTCTCCAGCCGGGCGATCCTGGTGGATGTGGACCACAACGGGAAAAGCTCCTACACCCTGCCGCCCCCGATGGCCGGTTTCTTCGAATTCTCCATGATGCGCCTGCGCGGAGATGTGGATCAAAAAGCCCTGGGTGAGCTCTTTTACCAGTACTTGAACGTCGAAGAGGATTTCATCAAGCAGTTATTTGTGCGCGGGGAGACCCAGCTTGGCCGGACATACGTCCAGGAGCGGGTGCTGTCGAATGAGAATGCGTTGTACGTGCTGGATTATGAACGCGCCAGTGAAGTGATCCGCACCGCCACCCACCGCGGGGTCGGGGTGTGCTACTGCCGGCACAAAATGGAGCATGTCGGGAAGGCCTGCGATGCACCCAAGGATATCTGCATGACCTTCAACGGCTCGGCTGAATCGCTGACCAAATACGGGTATGCCCGCCCGGTTGATGTCGCGGAAGGGTTGGACCTGCTGCAGCAGGCCTGGGAGCATAACCTGGTGCAGTTCGGCGAGAATGTGCGCCAGGGGGTCAACTTCATCTGCAACTGCTGCGGCTGCTGCTGCGAGGCGATGATCGCCGCCCGGCGGTTTGCCTACCTGAACCCCGTCCATACCACCAATTTCATCGTGGAGGTCAATGTGGCTGACTGCAACGGGTGCGGGAAATGCGTCAGCGCCTGCCCGGTGGAAGCCATGACCCTGGTTTCGGCCAATGACCCTCACCAGCCCAACCGCAAGAAAGCCCAGTTGAACGAAGAACTCTGCCTGGGCTGCGGGGTTTGCGTCCGCACCTGCAGCCGGAATGGACTCAGCCTGCGGTCACGGCCGGAGCGGGTGATCACGCCGCTGAATTCGGTGCATCGGGTGGTGATGATGGCCATCGAGCGCGGCGACCTGCAGGAGCTCATTTTTGACAACCAGGTGTTGTGGAATCACCGCGCGCTGGCAGCGGTGTTTGGTGTGATCTTAAAGCTTCCGCCCATCAAACAGGTGCTGGCCAGCCGGCAGGTCAAATCAAGATATCTGGAAACATTGATCGCCAGATATGTGGCTTAAGGATTTGGAATTCTTACGGTTAAGATATATAAGTAGAGGGGTTCCACTCGACTACGCTCGGTAGTATACGCAGACCAGCTTGAGGTGGAAGCAACATAAGCTAATATTTTATATTCCGATGGTGTTTTCCAAATTCTTCCATTGATCTATCAAAATAACGTTCTTCCGCTGCGCTTATCTCAGGATTATATTTTCGTAAATCACTTACTACAATTGGTATTATTTTGTCAATGTATTCCTTTAATAACGCACCTAACACTTTATATTGCTTTTTGTTTATCCAAAGATTTGGTCCATTGATAGCCCATATAAATATTCCTCCAGCAGTCAGGTAATATATCATAGGTTGAAGGGCATACCCCATACTTTTTCCATCATATTTTGAAAATAAACTCACACTGAGCTCATCTAATTCACTCGTAAGTAGAATAGTACAAACGGGGGATATTAAGGTGCAAACCCAGTGTGAATAACCACCAGCAAAACTAGATCTATCGATTACAAATCCTCTCTCGAAGAGGAAATTGAAGTATTTCTTTATATGCCTGGATATTAGGAATAAACCTATTTTTTTCATAAATTCCATTAATACTAAATAAGTTTGATGAAGATTCAGCCCACTATAAGATCACTCCCCATTCCAGCGGTACAGCTTATTCTGGCGCAGCGTATCGACAGAGCAATTCAGGCATAATCCGTTGTGGCAGCAGATCGATTCACCGCATTCAGAGCAGCTCCACTTTTCCTCTTCCTTATCCAGGAAGTTCTCCATCCCATTCGCCTGGATGAATTCCAGGTTGGCCACCATGCTCATATGATATTTGGTGCGGTACCTCTTATCCAGCGACTTCAGCCTGGCGCAGGGGAATTTTCCACATTCAAAGCAAAACCGGACGAGCCCTTTCCCCACCAGATCGCACTGGTCTTTCATGAAGAGGCAGTTTTCACCGCGAGGCAGGCAGCCGGGGCAGTACTTTTTATTGAACCCCTGCTTATTCAAATCGTTTTTCAGCGCCAGGTAATGGACGCATAAGGCGCAGTTCATCCCGCAAGGTGCAATGAGATCTTCTTCCATGGCTGACTCTTACCTCCAACCCTTTGTTTCTAAATATTGATCAATAACCATCGCATTACATATAAACAATTGACTGGATTATAGTATTCGAGACCGTTTTTCTGCAAACGAATTGCTCCGCATAGCTCAAGCTGCCCCAGGGGCAGTAGGAACAGCAGCTTGTTTCTTCTGCGTCAGGAACAGCACAAACCCAAGCAGACGGATGGCTGCCGCCACGATCAATCCGCCGGAGATACCGATCGTATCTGCCAGGAACGTTCCTATGATCGGTGAAACGACTGCCGAAAGGTACTGCATGCTCTGGGCAAAGGAAACAAAGGTGGCGCAATATTCGTCCGGGATGGTGCGCAGGAGTTCATCGAAGAAGATCAGGTCCAAGCCGGCCTGGAAGATACCCGCCATGCCTGCCAGCAGGACCACCACTTCCACCCGGCCGGTAATCGCCACCAAAAACGGGTAGAGCGAAAGCCCGAGTGTGGTCCACAAAAGTACCATGCGGGTGCCGTGCTTGCGGGAACGCCTGACCCAGAAGAAATAGCCCACGATCATCACTGCGGTCGAACTGGTGTTGATCAGGCCGATCCATGCGTCTGAAGCATGCAGTTGGCGCACAAAATACAGCGGGAAGAGCGGTGCAGCGAGGGAGACACCGGTGAGATATATAAAGCGCCGCAGTGCAAAATTGATAAATGGTTTCTGGCTGAAGATCAGCTTCCAGTATTCCTTGAGCCGCTGCGACTTATTGCCCTGCAGGGTGATGATCGGGATGGCTCGGACCGGCAAGTCGAGGTGGCTGGAGAAGTAATAACTGATCAATCCGCCGATGGAGAGAACCATAAAGACCAGCTGATAATTGAAGGGGAAACCCATCCGGTCCAGCACCTGGCCAACAATCACGACAGTGATGGCTGAAGTGAATCCCATGATCGACCAGCGCCGTGACATCAACTCAAAACGGCCTTCAGGACCGGCGACGGTATTCATCACCACGCTGAAGAGGATGGATACGATGGTTTGGGGCAGGGTCGCCAGCGCCCAGATCGCCAGGATGACGAAAACGAGATACTGCCTGGGAACAATAAATGGAGCGATTCCGGTCAGAGCATAGGAAAGCACAACCAGCAGGCGGGCAGTTCCAAACCAGGGCACGATATTAGACTTGCGCTGCAGGTAACCGCCGATCACCAGTGCCAGCATCAAACCGGTGAGTGCCGGCATGGAGGTCAGCAGACCCGACCTGGAAATTGGTGGCTCCCAGGCGGGTAAGGAATACCGGCAGGAACGGTGCTGCGGCGTTCGCCAGCCCGATCCCGATCGCATCTATTTGAACGAAGAGAAAATTTTTCCGGTTGACTTCAGAGCCAACCTGCGGCTCTTTGAACCATCTGAGAAGTGCCAATGTAAAACCACCAGGTAGAGGATAAACTTAATATTATCATTAATCGCCCATAAAGCCTGTGAAGAAGTATAAAAATACGGTGATCCCTGAAAACAGGCACAGTATGATAAAATTACTGTTTGCCTCGCATGATGGGAGGCTTCATTTTGAAAGGATAACAGGGTTTAGTATGTCAGTAATTCGAGAAGATATTCGCAATGTGGCAATTATCGCCCACGTAGACCATGGGAAAACCACCCTGGTGGATGGGCTGCTGCGCCAGTCTCACACTTTCCGCGCCAACCAGCATGTGATGGAGCGCGTTATGGATTCGAACGACCTGGAACGTGAACGCGGGATCACCATTTTAGCCAAGAACACAGCCATTATGATCGAAGACCCAAAGACCGGTACACCGGTCAAGATTAACATCGTCGATACTCCCGGGCATGCCGATTTTGGCGGCGAAGTGGAACGGGTCATGAATATGGTGGATGGCGTCCTGCTGTTGGTGGATGCCGCTGAAGGTCCGATGCCGCAAACACGCTTTGTGCTGAAAAAAGCGCTGGAAATGGGCCATAAAGCCATCCTGGTGGTCAATAAAATGGACCGCAAGGATGAAGATCACGAAACAACTGTCAACGAAACCTTTGATCTCTTCATTGACCTGGGTGCTAATGATCACCAGGCTGAGTTCCCGATCATCTATGCCAATGCCATTACCCAGCAGGCTGGCTTGACCCCTGCCATGGGACCCGACCTCCTGCCGTTGTTTGAGACGATCCTCAACTTTATCCCCGGTCCTACCGTTGAACCGGATGCACCATTGCAGCTTTTGGTGACCAACCTGGGCTATGACGAATACCGCGGCGTGACTGCTGTTGGCCGGATCTTCGCTGGCACGATGAAATCCGGGCAGACGATCGCCCGCATCGTCGAAGATGGCAGCATCAAAATGGATAAGATCCCCTACCTGTATGTCTTCAAAGGACTGGAAAAGGTGGAAGTGGATGAAGTGAAAGCCGGCGACATAGTCGCGGTGGCCGGACTGGAAGAGATCGTCATCGGCGACACTATCGCCGACCCGATCAACCCGGTGGCCTTGCCGCGCATCAGCGTGGAAGAGCCAACAGTACGGATGACATTCGGTGTCAACACATCACCTTTCACCGGCAGGGAAGGTAAGTGGGGCACTTCCCGTAAGATTCGCGAGAGGTTATTCGACGAACTGCGTAAAGATGTCGCTCTGCGCGTAGCCGAAACAGAGGCTGCAGATACATTCCTGGTTTCAGGACGCGGTGAATTGCACCTGGCAATCCTCATTGAGAATATGCGCCGCGAGGGATACGAATTCCAGGTTTCCAAACCGGAAGCCATTTTAAAGAAAGGCGAGAATGGTGAAGTTCTTGAGCCATTTGAAGAGCTTTCCATTACCACCAGCCAGGACACGGTTGGGGTGGTGGTCGAGATGCTGGGTGTGCGCCGTGGCCAGATGGAAGAATTGGTCAATGCAACTGAAAGCACAGTCTACATGCGCTACACGGTTCCGACCCGTGGTTTATTAGGCTTCCGCTACCAGTTCCTGACAGCCACACGCGGCAATGGTGTGATGAATACCATCTTCAAAGGCTATTTCCCATATGCAGGTGCGATTAATTCCCGGGTTACCGGATCCATTGTGGCCTGGGAGGATGGCACCACGAACACCTTCGGTCTGAAAAATGCCGAGGAACGTGGCACTTTATTTATTGGCGCTGGCGTTGATGTGTATGAAGGCATGGTGATCGGTGAATATACCCGCCAGATGGATATTTCGGTCAATGTGTGCAAGAAAAAACACCTCACCAATATGCGCTCATCGAATAAGGATATTGAAGTGCGGCTGAACACTCCCCGCAACCTGAGCCTGGATGAAGCCATCGAATACCTGACAGATGACGAACTGCTGGAGATCACTCCAACCAATTACCGGATCAGGAAACGGATCCTGAATACCGAGGATCGCGGCAAACAGGTGAAAGCTTCTAAAAAAGAGAGTGAAGAGTAATCAGTCTGAACTTTATTTCTAAATAAACAAGGCAGGTACTTCTTGACAAAAAGAAGCCTGCCTTTTGATTTAAGGATTTGTGATTATTTTTGACTATTCGGACAACGCCGGGAACAGGCGGGTGTCCAGTTCGGATTCGTGTCGGAACTGCTGTGTGTACAGGTTGTAGTAATGCCCGCCGGAGCGCAGCAGTTCCTGGTGGGTGCCCATCTCGGTGATCTGGCCGTTATCGATCAGGATGATGCGGTTGGCACGCTTGATGGTGGAAAGCCTATGGGCGATGATGAAGCTGATCCGCCCCTTCATGAGCGCTTCCATGCCCTGCTGGATGAGTGCTTCGGTCAGCGTATCGACCGAGCTGGTGGCTTCATCCATGATGAAGATCTCGGGTTTGGCCAGAACTGCCCGGGCAAGGCTGATGAGCTGTTTCTGCCCGACGGATAGCTGGTTACCGCCTTCACCCACTTCCTGCAGATAGCCTTTTTCCATTCCGCGGATGAATTCATCAGCTCCGGCAGTTTTCGCTGCGGATTCGATCTCCTCATCCGTCGCATCCAGCTTGCCATAGCGGATATTCTCGCGGATGGTGCCGGAAAAGAGGTGCGGGGTCTGCAGCACAATACCGATCCGGGATTGTATGTCGTGCATGGACAGGTCGGTATAATCCACGCCGCCGATGCGGATGACGCCATTCTTGGGTTCGTAGAAACGGCACAATAAGTTGACAATCGTCGTCTTGCCGCCACCGGTTGGTCCAACCAGGGCGATCATTTCACCCGGTTTCACTTTCAATGAGAAATCGCTGAGAACTGGTTTCTCCTTCTCATAGAAAAAATCCACATGGTCAAATTCCAGTTCGGATAGGATAGTCTCAGTCGGTACGGTTACTGCTTTATCCTTTACATCCGGGACAGCATCGATGAGCGAGAAGATGCGCTCGGCCGAGGCGATGGAATGCTGCATTTCAGCATATACTCGTGCCATATCCTGTACCGGCCACATCATGAAAGTGATATAGGAAGCAAAGGCCTGGATACCGCCGATGGTGATCCACCCGATCGAGGATTGCCAGCCGCCATACCAGATGATGGCGCCCAGGGCGAGGCTGCTGATGATCTGCACCACCGGCAGAAACAGCGCCGAAAGCCAGGCTGCCCGGTAGGAGGAGCGGTACATATTCTGGGTGAGCTCGCTAAACTCGCGCAGATTCTCCTCCTCGCGGCAGAGAGCTTTCACCACGCGCACCCCGGTGATCGATTCGTTATAAGAGGCAGTGATCTTGGAGTTCACCTTGCGGACCGTGCGATATTGCTGGATGATCTTCTTGCGAAACTGGACTGCCACGTACACCAGGATAGGAATGATCAGCAGGACGATGAGCGCCAGCCGCCAGTTGATGATGACCATGAATATGGATGAGGTGACAATGTTGATCACCGCCCAGGTGGAATCCAGGACCCCCCAGGTCATCAGGTCGGATACACGTTCCGAGTCGGAGGTGACCCGCGCCATGATCCAGCCAACCGGAGTGCGACTGTAATAGGATAGAGATAGCTCCTGCAGGTGGTTGAACATGCTCTTGCGCAAATCATAGCGGATGCGTTCACCCAGGATAGCCACCAGGTAGATGAAAACAAATACACCACAGGCCTGGACGATCAGCAAAGCGCCGTAGCGGATCACATACTTGTTCAATACCAGCAGGTTCTTTGGAATGATGGCTTCGTCAATGATCTTCTTGCTTAAAAAGGTAAAGTAACCATCCAGGATGGATACGATGGCAATGGTAATGAGAAAACCGATCACCCAGGTCAGGTGCGGACGAGCCAACCCGATGATCCGTTTTAAGGTCTTGTTATCAATTTTGGAAGAGTATTCCTCTTCCTCAAATTCATCATAGTCTGACACGAGAGACTTCCTTTTCCAATTCCATATCGATGTTCGTTTGCAGTTCGTAGATCTGCTGGTAAACGCCTGGGATGCCGATCAGCTGCTTGTGCGTTCCACGCTGGATGATCCCGCCCTTGTCAAAGACAAGGATGAGGTCGGCATTCATGATGCTTTGGATGCGATGGGCGATGATGAATGTGGTGCGGTTCTTCATCAGGTTTTCCAACGCCTGCCGGATTTCTGCCTCGGTCTCAAGGTCAACGGAAGAAGTGGAATCATCCATCACCAGGATGCGGGGATTCTTGAGCAGGGTGCGGGCGATGGTGACGCGCTGCTTCTGCCCGCCTGAAAGGGTGACGCCTTTTTCACCCACCAGGGTGGCATAACCAAGCGGGAAGGTGAGGATCACATCGTGGATGGCAGCAGCCCTGGCGGCTTCGTACACTTCCTCGTCGCTGACGACCCGTTCGACACCATAAACGATGTTCTCGCGGATGGTGCGTGAGAATAGGAAGGGCTCCTGTTCGACGATACCGATCTGCTCGCGCAGGTAATGGATGGGATAATCATTGATATTGCGTCCATCCAGGTAGACGGCACCGGAGGTGACATCATAAAAGCGCGGCAGCAGATTCACCAGGGAGGTCTTACCTGACCCGGTGGAGCCCAGCAGGGCAACCGACTGGCCGGATGTACATTCAAAGCTCACATCGCACAGGATGGGATTATCCTTTTCGTATTCAAAGGACACATTCTCAAATTTAATATCACCGTGGATCACCTGGTCGGGAGAAATGGTACCTGCATCCAACTGCTCGCGGTTTTCCTTGATGATCGTCATCACGCGGGTATAAGAAACCAATCCGGTGGACATCTGCACGATCACACGACCCAGGGTGCGCAGTGGGAAGATCAGCCAGACGATCAACCCCGCATATGCCAGGTAACTGCCAATGGTCAGTGTGCCGTTGATGACCATCTGCGCGCCGAAGAAAAAACCTGCCAGGATCTGGAATCCGCAGAAGACGTCGCTTATCGGCCAGAAGAGAGAGTGCATTTTCATCAAAGTTTTGCCATTCGCAAACTTCAGGGCATTCTCTTTTTCAAACTTGTTGATCTCGAAATCCTGCCGGGCATAGGCCTTCACCACCCGGACACCGGTCAGGTTCTCCTGAATGGTGGTGGAAAGCACAGCTTCCTGTTCCTGGTAGGCTTCATAGGCCTTGGTGATGCGCGCAAAGAAAATGATCGATGTGGCAAGAATGAAAGGAACTACGATGATCGAAAGCAGCGCCAACCTGGGGTTCAGGCTGTAGAGGGCAGCGAAATTGATCACAAAGAGCAGGACTATACGCCCGACATTGATGGCCTGGTCGGCGAAGAAGCGCCGGATGGCATCAACATCCGAGGTGCAGCGCTCGATCAATTCACCGGTCGAGGTCTCGGAATGGTATTTGAAGGGCAGCCGCTGAAGATGGTCAAAAAGGTAATTGCGCAGCCGGCGGGTAACCCCTTCGGCTGTACTGGCAGCAAGAGTCCCGCTGATGAAGGTCGTCGAACCTTCGAACAGGGCGAGCAGGACAAATCCGAGAGCAGCCAGTGGAATGAGGTTGTATTTGCCGGGAGCAAGAATATCATCGATGAAATAACGAAGGAGCAGGTAGGTGAGGGTCTTGGATGTGGCGCTGATCCCCAGGGCGACATTGGCGCCGACGTACTGCAGGCGAAATCCTCGCATGAGCCGCCAGAGCCCCAGCAGACGGTTTGAAGAAATGGTGGATTTAATATCCAGCTCTTCGGGTTTATTAATGGAATGCTGTAAAGCTGACACTTTAACTCCCTTTGAAAATTCGGAAACACTCTATTCTAAAGCATGCAGGTGCAATCGTCAAACGACCGCTTCCTTCCTCCAAATGCTTGTAAACAGAGAATGCTTTGTTCGCGCCGGTGTCCCCACCGCGCGCGCGTCTTTGACCGTGAGGTCTGCAGCATTCGTCCTTACATCCAAGACCTGTCTTCGTTACCAATCTTCTTCACACTAGGACCTGGGGTTTGCTCCCTAATATCAGCATATTCAAAGTTGATTTTATTTACTTTGATAAATATTTGGCATAGAACAGTCCCATGCATCTCTTCAACAGAGCTAAGGTACATTTGATGATCTCCTACCTTTAAGCCGAACAATACCGTAAAGCATGAATTACAGTAAGACCTAAGCCTTTCATCTACCTTTAAATTCATCTCATCTACCTGTCTTATTGTCAGTAAAGAATTAATCATAGTCTTACTATAAACTGGTTGCATTTCCCCAAAAATTGTTTTATTAAACGCAATGAGTTCTCTTCGCTGTGTATTGATCTCCACGATGCCATTCACCTTATCATAATGAACATTATCGATACAAATCCTCGCTTTATCTAATAAGGTGGAAAAGCTTTTAGCAACTGAAGGTATCCACACATTTGATTCAAAAGTAAGTATCATAGATTTCACTTATTGTTTCCAGAAACGTAAAAATGGGTAGCTAGTAGAGTGCGTTACCATCACACCATATTCCTTTATTTGATGACTTACATAACTGACAAATACCCCATCCATGGACAGGTAGCGATCGATGGGTTAATTATATATTAAACAACAGCGCAGACTTTGCGGTCGAACAAATGTTTGAGGTGAGGATAACCACTGGAGCACACGAAAAAGCATGACTTTTATGTGACCTGGGACATTTATAGATCCCCATCCCAACCGGTACACTAAGTTTGGTATATGTAAGTTAATTCAATTGACTGCAAAACAGAACTGAAAGGATGTCAAATGATATTGGTTACAGGCGCGACCGGGCATATCGGGAATGTATTGATCAGGGAGTTGCTTGCATCCGGCGAATCGGTCAGGGCGATGGTACTACCGAAAGACGACCTGACGCCGATCAAAGACCTGGATATAGAAGTCGCCATTGGAGATGTCCTTAATAAAGAATCGCTTCGCAGAGCCATGCGCGGTGTGGATACCATTTTTCACCTGGCCGGGATGATATCGATCTTGCCCGGCGACGCCGCGCAATTGCAAAGAGTTAATGTGGATGGCACACGCAATATGCTGGAAATGGCAAAAGAGATGCATGTCCGCCGATTCGTTTACACCAGCTCCATTCATGCGTTGTCACGGATTCCACATGGCACGACCGTGGATGAATCGATCAGCTTTGATCCGACATGCTGTATGGGTGATTATGATAAATCCAAGGCGCTGGCTTCCCTCGAAGTGATCAAAGCTGCCGGTGACGGGCTGGATGCAGTGATCGTTTGCCCCACAGGAGTAATTGGACCGCATGATTATAAGGCGTCTGAAATGGGTACTTTAATCTCGAACACCCTGTTCAGCAGGATGGTGTTCAGCGTGGATGGAGCATATGACTTTGTGGATGTACGCGATGTCGCCAGGGGATTGATATTAGCCAGTCAACAGGGTCGTAAGGGTGAGGCTTACATTCTATCGGGAGAATGGATCAACTTGCAGGATATGTTGAAGGCGGTGAAAGAGATCGCAGGAGAGAAATTCACCGGCATCAAACTGCCGGTTTGGCTGGCGAAAGCTGTTTCAAAGTTTACGCCGTTTTTCTACAGGATGACCAAAACAAAACCGCAGTTCACACCGTATTCAATAGAAACGATCCAGAGTAACGCAGTAGTGAGTCACCGGAAGGCGACCATCGAATTGGGGTACGCTCCCAGGACTTTATACGATTCACTGACTGATACTGTTTTGTGGTTGTTGGAATACCGGAAGCTAGCTGCAAAAACGATCAGGAAATGATTAAAAAAATTATTGGTGCTAAACGAAAGCACCAATAAGGATGAGTAATAAAAACCTTCTACGAATTATTTGGAACCCATTCTGGACAATAGCTCTGTCTTTTTCTGGTTATACTCAGCATCGGTGATCAGTCCCTTTGATTTTAGTTCTCCAAGCTGAACGATCATCCCAGGGACATCAGATCCGTTTACAGAACCTTCACCGGATCTATCCATCGTCACCATGTGCTCGGTAGCTTCCTTGGCGTTCAACATGGCGGTCTTATATTTGATCGGTTCGTTGATACGTTTTAACAGGTTTACCCCCAATTCGGATGCTGTTAATATTTCAATATCGCCGTAGTTAAATATTCGTCCGAGATATGATTGGGTAAGTTTTACATCATTCACTTTTTCTAGCGAAGAATCAATGACATTCTTGTTGATGACGCCATTGATATGAATGACGCGATGATTTGTTACGATGAATTGCTGATTCCTCCAAAAGAGGATCTTCATAAAAATAAAAAATGCTGGTATCAATAAGAGCAAATAGAGAAATCCAGCCCAAACTGCCTGAAAAGAAAGCATGGCGACCGTGATACCAATGGTCAACAATATTATGAATGCCAGTTCCACCAGAATTCTACTCATAAAAACAAACCAATGTTGGTGTGTAACCAAAAGGATCTTTTCTTTATCGCCTAATAAACTATTTAAATAAGATGCCATATTCCCTCTATCTTTGAGCAAAATTGTGATCAGGATTTATTCGGGAGTTTCGAGGTCTCCCCGATCGGCAGAGTCGAGAAATTCTCTGGCTTCCTGTTCAAATTCTTCCGGAACCCAGATCTTTACCAGACCCAATGACCCAACAGTCAATCCATAGGTTATGCCAGCACTTTCCTGGAATATCTGTACAGGAATACCATTCGCTTCGAGGCTGGCACGAATGATCTCACCTTCAAGGTGACCGCGCACTTCATCAACACAAACCCATTTGTCAGAAGTCATAACCTTATTATAGTAATAAACATAATAATTAACAAGAAAGAGCACAACCAAAGGTTGTGCTCTTATCAAATCAACTATAAAAATTACTTATTCTTGAGAATGATTCGGGCATCAACAACTTTGACGCCTTTACCTTCCTCATAAACCAGAACCGGGTTGGCATCGGTTTCTGAGATCTCATCATCCAGGTCATAGATCATTGCCGCGTACTTGCACAGGACCAGGCTGAGAGCTTTCTTATCGCGGGGAGATTCGCCTCGGGCACCATTGAGAATTGGTGCGCCACGGATCTCATCCAACATCATGGCAGATTGACCTTCTGATATCGGTGCAACACGGAATGTGACGTCCTTGAGAACTTCAACGAAGATGCCACCCAGGCCAAACATGACGGTTGGACCAAAGGTCTTGTCGTTGACGGAGCCAATGATCACTTCGGTGCCCCAGGGAGCCATTTCCTGAATGGCAATACCGTGAATATCGGCGTCGGCTTTGTATTTCTTGGCATTAACAAGAATGGTCTTGTAAGCATCACGTATACCCGCCTCATCTTTGATATTGACCTTAACGCCGCCTGCATCGGATTTGTGCAGAATTTGAGGTGAAACGATCTTTAATACAAGGGGATAACCGATCTTCTTGCCCAATTCGACAGCTTCTTCTTCAGTCCTTGCCAGTTGTGTGGCTGCAATGGGAAGATCATAGGCTGCGAATACCAGTTTCGATTCGACTTCTGTTAAAGCTGAACGGCCATCTTTGCGAGCATTGGCTATGATCTTGCGGGCAACAGTTCCACCGGTTGAGCTACAAGGATAAGCAGAATCCGTTACCATTTTGCGGAGTTTATAGAATTCACGCAGAGCAGCCATGGCATTGACTGCGAGGTCTGGAGCGTTGTAGCAGGGAATGCCATTCTCGACCAGCCAGCGCATAGCTTCATCAGATCTCTCACCGCCAACAAATGAGATGGTGACGGGTTTATCTTTAATGCCTGATTCTGTGATCGCCTTGTGGATTGCTTTGGCAATTTCCGGCGGGTTGGTTTGAGCAGTCTCACAATAGAGTACTACCAAGCCATCGACCCATTTGTGGCCATAAGAAAACTTTACAGTTTCATAGTACCAATCATTTCCAGCCATTCCGGTCATATCTACAGGATTTTTTGCTGAACCAAAATCTGGCATATGTTTTTTCAATTCAACTTGAACATCTTCAGGAGCGAATTTCAGGGGTAGGCCGTAACGTTCGGCTGCATCAGTAGCCAGAACTCCCACACCGCCACCATTGGTGAGGATGAGCATGTTATCACCAGGCATTGGGGGTTGGAGCGAAAGAGCCAATGTGCGATCAAAAAGATTATTGAGATCCATCGCCCGTAAAGCGCCAGCCTGTTGGAAAGCAGCATCGTACACCTTGCCAGATCCAGCCAGGGAGCCGGTATGGGAAGCAGCAGCTGCTGCACCGTGGGTGGATACGCCGGCTTTTAGTGCGATCACCGGTTTACTGGATTTTCTGCAGGCATCTATGAAACGGCGGCCTTCTTTGAAGCCCTCCACATAAAGTGAAACGCAGGTGGTTTCAGGATCTTCGTCGAGCCAGGTGATCAGGTCGGCAAAATCTACATCACACATATTGCCGATGGAGATCAGTTTTTCAAAACCGACACCACGGGTATAGGAAATCGCATCGATGGCGATCAATAAAGCTCCACTCTGGGTGATCAATGATGCTTTACCGGGGAGGGGAAGGTAAGGAGCAAATGAGGCATTCAATTTGGTCGAGTTGGTCAATGTTCCGACTATATTGGGACCCAGAATGCGCATACCATAGCTTTTAGCCTGTTTTACCAGTTGATCTTCCAGCTCTTTGTTGCCTGTTTCGCTGAAGCCCGAAGTGATGATGATCAATCCTTTGACTTTTTTCTTACCACATTCATCCACCACTTCAGAAACGAATTTTGCGGGAACTACGATGACTGCTGCTTCAACAGGTCCTGGAATTTCGGCCATGCTCTTGTAATTCTTTAACCCTAATATCTCATCGTCTTTCGGGTTAACGGGATAGATCTTTCCGGAGTATTTACTGTCTAATAAATTCTTGATCACTGTATAACCGATCTTGCCCGGGGTTGCCGATGCCCCAACGATGGCGATACTTGTCGGGCTGAGAATTGCATTTATGGATTGATCTTTCACGTATTCCTCCTGAAAAATTTTATTCCGTTTTAAGTGGATTAATTAATTTAGTTAAAAGCATACCTTACTATTTTATATTCGCTTTCAATATTTTCCAATGACGAGAAGGACTATTAATCGCATGACATTCTTCACCATTATGTCATATTTAGTATGATAATAAATTTTCATCCGGGATTTTGCTGGAATTATTGGTATTTTATCCAAATGACTAATGAAAAACAAAATAAAATCCGGCTTATCGCCGGATCATTAATTATAAGATTTCGTATGAAGTAGTAATTTCTACCACTCCCCGAATGGTCGCAGCCACGGAACAGTATTTTGTCTCGGACAAATGGATCGCCTGTTGCAATGCTTTTTCCGTCAAGCCATCCCCTTTCACTTTGTAAAGCAAATGGATCTTCCGGAATGTCCATGGTGGATCCTGGTCCTGTTCAGCAGTAACGGATATTTCCAACGAAGTTATATTGATCTTCTTCTTTTCCAGAATCTCCACTACATCCACAGCAGTACAGGATGCCAAAGCGACCAAGAGCATTTCACTTGGTTTGACTCCAATTCCTTCATCCGGAGTAGAAAGAATCACCGAATGATTTGTTAAATCTATGCCTATAAACTGCTTACCTGTAATTCGCCTGACAGTTGCTTGCGCCATGTGCTATTCCTTTATTTCCAGTAATGAGAATAACTTTGATAGTTCATTAATTTTTTCTTGATCCGAATTATTGATACCGTCTTTTAAGCATTGGGATAAGTACTGCCTGATGATCAACTGGTTAGTCGAACTTATTGCAGATTGAGAAGCTTGAAGTTGTTGAATTATATCCACACAATTGCGGCTTTCTTCCAGCATCTTTTCGACGCCGCGTATTTGTCCTTCCACTTTTTTTAGCCGCAGACCTAGTTCTTTGTTATATTCCATGGTGACACCGTTCTGGCAAACTGCCAAATGAGTTATCCTCAAGTAAAGCGAGAATTCGATGAACAAGATGTGCTGGTTGTTCCTGAATAGCTATTACCAGGAGATGCAAACGAAGAAATTAACCTGTTTGTAAGTTTACTGTTACAAGAGGGGCAATCTTTTTGATCTTTGTTTTCGCTAAAATCTACAATTAATTCAAAACTCTTCCCGCAGTTCAGACATACATACTCATATAGAGGCATTATTTACTCCTACATATAAAATATTATACTGTACTGGAGTATAGCATAGTTCTGATATTCGTCAAGGATAGAGCCATCAAGATTCAGATAATTGCAGAAAAGAATCATTCACCTGGTCAGGTTATTCTCTAGCAGCTATTTCAGCCCAGGGATTTTTGATCCACTCACTCCACGAACCAGGGTAGAGCTTGCCCATAGGGAAGCCTGCATACACCATGGTGAAAATACCCAGTGCTGCTGTCACCCCGGATCCGCAGTAGTATACTGAATTTTCCGGGGGGGTATCACCAAGTAAACTTTCGATCTGTGCTTTGATCTCAGGTTTGGGCTTGAACATCGTATCCTCTTCCAGATAATCCGAGACTGGGGCGCTGATTGCCCCGGGAATGTGCCCGGGTACTGTGTCGATCACTTCCTCCAGGCCGAAGTAACGATTTCGTGCGCGGCCATCCAACATTTTAAAGGTATTATCTTTATGGAGCTTATCTAATAATCTGGCATCGATGACCATATTTTCATTCGGTGACAGGTTAATTGTGGATCTTTCCCGGATGGAGATATCAGTCGAAATAGGAAGTTCCAGCCGCGACCAATTTATGTAACCGCCATCCAGAAGAGCGACATGGCTAAATCCATAATAATTGAGCAGCCACCACAGCCTTGCTGCAGCCATATTTCCACCAGAGGAGTCATAAGCCACAACCTGCATCCCCTGACGCAGCCCCCATTTTTGGAGCAAGGCATTAAAATCTACTGATTCTGGAAGCGGGTGCCTGCCGGTTGTCGGGGTAATCCTACCCGAGAGATCCCGATTAAGGTGCGCATAGATCGCATTTGGGATGTGACCACCCAGATATTCCAAATAACCCTGGTCGGGGTTTGGAAGATAAAAAGTGCAATCCACAATTAACCAATCTTTATCGTTGATGTGGCTACGCAGTTGATTGGGGGTAATCAGTGTGAGATATTTATCAGCCATTCATCCTCTTATTGAAAAGTAATGCAAATGCAACCAACAATAACAGTAACCCAGCAAAATCAAAAATCATGAATCTCATTATCGAAGATTTCGTGTTTACGAGTGTATGAATACTGAAATAGATCCATGTTTCACCGATAAATCCGATCAGTTGCATCATCAATGCTGAGATCAAGGCGAATGAATAGCGATATGGGTGATATATCGCTATCGCGTATGGCACATTCCACATGATGAACAAGATGCCGAGGGAACGGATCACGACAATTCCTGCCTCTCCCACCAGATCGAATTGTTGAGTATAACCGGAAGGATTGGCCAAAAACTGAACGGCACATAAGATATTGCTCGCAAAAACAAGCGCGATCAAAATGCGAATAATCCAAATTACAGTTGGATCATTTCTACTTTCTGTGGGAAGATAATTTTTCATCATCTGACCCCAAATGCCATCCAATACGCAGCGATGGAAAAAGCAATGGCAACATTCAGTGATTCTTTGATGCCCGCCATTGGAATATGGACTACTTGATCACAATCAGCCAGGATTCCGGGATCAATTCCATAGTTCTCGTTCCCTACCACCAATACATAAGGAGTAGTTCCGGTAAACTGGTTCTCAAAAATGGAGGATGATGTGTCCGTATATTCCAGACAAATGACCCGAAAATTATTATTTTTCAATTGTTTAATCGCGTCCACTCCATCCCAATGTTGTTCCCATTGGATGTGTTCATCTGCGCCAAGAGCAGTCTTTGCCATGCGTGGATGCGAAGGGGAAGGTGTGATCCCGCCCAGATGAATGCATTTTACTCCGCAGCCATCTGCAGACCGAAAAATCGAACCGACGTTAAATACACTCCGTAAATTGTCCAGGAATGCTTCCAGATGTAAAGATGTTAAATCACCGTTATTGATCTTGGTATTGAATTGGGGATAATTTGCCACAATGGTTGTATTCGTTCCACATTTAGGACAAATTTCCGCAGCTTGAAGGTCTTCATTCGCAGGGAAACGGAATGAACATGCCTTTCGAACACATTGCCGAATGATTATTTGTGACATGGACTATACAAGAATTATTGAAAATGGAAAAAGGATGTATCCACCTTTGAAAAGTCTGAATAAACACCCCGATATTTTTCCGGAAGGAGATCAGCAACCTGGTACATGATCTGGTCGGTGGCTTTCTGCCTGAGGTCGCGATCGTTAAGCGACAATTCCGGATCAATTGTAAATATTTTACCAACCCGGATATGAAAAGGTGTCCTGACCAGACGATGTATGTTATCCCAGATCAATTCGCCGCCATAAAACGCAACAGGTAAGATGGGAGTATTTGTTTTCACTGCGATCATCGCGATCCCCGGATGGCCAATTTGCAAACGGCCATTCTTCGATCGGGTACCTTCAGGGGCGATCGCTAATATTTTCCCTTCATTGAGGCTGGTTCGGGCAAGATTATATGCATTCCGGTCAACCTCGCCTCTTTTTATGGGAATACCGCCCCAAAGGTTAAATAAGGCACCCATAAAAGGATTTTTCCAGGTCTCTTCTTTAACGAGAGCTGTGACATTCCTGGGTTGGAGATGGGTCATGAATATCGGTGCATCCAGAAAATTTACATGATTGACTGCCAGGATCAGTGGTCCAGCCATTGGGATTTTTACCAATTCGGCATCATCCACCAAACAAGCAGCCCTGGTAATGCCTTTGATCGTGAAGTTCACCATACGAAATGCGATTGTCATTATGTCAAACCACCATTTCCAAGGCTGCAGGAATTAGTTGAATCTCAATTGTGGAGCCTTCTTCGCAAACAGTTTCACCATCCGCGTGACAGGGAATTTTTCCATCGATTGCTGTTACTTTAAGAGTACTGCAACTTAACATCCTGACTGATGGATCACTTTCATGTGTTCCTTTCATGAATTTTAACACCATTGGAAAGGTTGCGAATTTGCCCATCGCATTAACCAGGCACAAACTGAACTTCCCGTCTGTCGGATCACCTTTTGGAGCGATGAAAAAACCTCCACCCAGGCGGATACCGTTCATCACAGAAACCATCAGGAACCTGTCGGTAATTTGCTGGTCATCAAGATCTAATTGAAGACGTGGAGCTTTAAAGTATAGAAAAATGGTCTTCAAAGCTGCAACAATATAAGAAGGAAATCCAGTAAGGAATTTAAGTTTCAACGCCTCGAAACCAACCACCGCGTCAAAACCTATTCCAACTCCATTGCCAAAGTATCTTCCTTGCGGGAAAACGCCACCGGTTACTTTTCCTACATCGATCATTTTGACAGTGGGGTGAAGGAAGTGTGCACAGGCCTCGTCAAAATCTGAGGCGACTCCCATACTGTAGGCGAAATCATTTCCACGCCCCACAGGAAGGACGCCCATGCTTGGTTTTCGATTTTCAACGTTTTTCCCGGTTAAAATGCCATTAATAACTTCATTACAAGTACCATCACCTCCTGCGGCAACGACGATATCATATCCTTGAGCAACAGCATTTTGAGCAAGTTCCAATGCATGCCCGGGACGTTCTGTGAGTATAAGGTCATATTCAAGTTTATTTGCATTAAAGAAATTCTCAATAAGGGATTTATGTTTCAACCCGGAACCACGTCCAGAAATTGGGTTTACGATCAACATATACTTGGTCATTGGGTAAGGTTCTCCTTGGATGTTTGACTATGTTGTATTGTACAGGAAAATTCAGGAAGAATGGTAACTAATTTTCTTCCCGTGTATTCATTATGTTCATTTTCAATTCGTCGTAAGAATTTGAGGTCATAAGCAGCCTTATAGTAATAGGTGAGATTAAGAATGGACGTAAATAGGCTTTGAGATGCTTACGGAAGATCACATGACCCCAATCTGGGCCGTAAAAATCGGTCATCAACCTAAGATGATCCAAAATCACATGCTTTGTTTCTTCCAATGGGATATTGTTACGATCAATTCGAGAAAAGATCCAGGGATTCCCGATTGAACCACGACCTATCATCACGCCATCACAACCGGTGGTCGACTTTATTTTCTCGATATCTTCCAGGGATTTTACATCGCCATTGGCAATTACCGGAATATGAACGATTTTTTTAATCTCAGCTATCGCCTGCCAATCGCTCATCCCTGAATAGGCTTGTTTTTTTGTTCGTCCATGAACTGCGATCATGGAAGCGCCGTTATCTTCCAGTAATTTGGCAATTTCGAGATAATTTAGCGATGAATCATCCCACCCAAGCCTGATCTTGGCAGTCACCGGAATTGGACTGATCTTTACCAGTTCAGAAAAGATGGTTTTAATCAGCTCAGGATTTTTTAGTAGACCCGCTCCTGCTCCACGATTTGTGACTTTCTTAGCTGAACAACCCAAATTAATATCCAGAATATCCGGACGAAGTTGAAATATGAATTTGGCGGCAGCGATGATCCTTGATGGATCATTATCAAATATTTGAAAGACAACTGGTCGTTCGATCTCCTGAAACGTCAATCTTTTTTCAATCATTTTGAAATTACCAAGGATATCCAGCGCATTCACGAATTCCGAATAACTCAAGGCTGACCCAAAACGACGGGCAATGATTCGATCCGGAGAATCGGAATATCCTAGCATGGGAGCAAGAATCAGATCTCCGTAAACAGGAATATTGCGGATATAGAAATTTGGTTGAGGTAAAATTGTCGATTGATTGAGCATTAGTATTAGCTTACAATTTCCTTAGAAAAACTACCTAATGATACCATCTGGTGATAGAACAGCTATAATAAATGTTCGAAATAAAGTGAATCGATAACAAATGTCTAATCTGCTGTGTCAAAAATGCGGTTTCAATAATCCTCCAGGAATGCGGTTTTGTGGTAATTGCGGTAATCGATTACCGCAGGATACTGCTTCTTTGATTGCTGATTCATCAGTTCAAAGTTCACTACCTGGGACAGTGGGTGTCATGATGGGGGCTGATCTACTTGAAAGATTCAGAGAAGCTGGATTAAATGCCGCCGGACAAAGGCGTAATGTTACTATTTTATTTGTGGATATGTCTGGATTTACCCTTCTGTCGCAGGTGTTGAGCACAGAAGATGTATATATTATGATCCAGCAGTTTACCAGCCTGTTGATTAAAGATGTTTACAAATATGACGGCATGGTAGATAAGTTAATGGGGGATGGACTAATGGCAATCTTTGGCGCGCCAATTGCAAATGAGAATAGCCCTGAGATGGCATTAAGGTCTGCCAATGATATGCTGCTGGATATTCAACAATTCAGTGAACAAATAAATGAAAAATACACCACAGATAAATCTAAAAAGATAAATCTTAGTCTTCATATTGCATTACATTATGGCGAAGTAATTGTTGGCGGAATCGGATCGAATCTGATTAATGAATTACACTGCAATTGGAGATACTGTAAACCTTGCACACCGGCTACTTGAGGTTTCAGCGTCAGGTGTCACCCTGGTTAGCCAGCAGGTTTATCAGCGAACGAAAGAAATTGCAAAATTTAAATCCACTGGTCCATACTTACTAAAGGGAATCGATACTCCTGTTGTAGCTTTGGAATTTGTAAGCCTGATAGATACTCCGATCAAGAGTTCATTCAACCCGGAGATAGAAAGTCAAATTGTCGGAAGAAAAAATGAGCTAGACCAATTAGCCGAATTGACCGAATCAATTCAATATTCAGGTAAGGGCAGGGTTATCCTTCTTGAAGGAGAAGCGGGAATCGGTAAAACTAGAATATTGGCTGAATATCAAAATTATCTTTCATCACGAGATATTCACCCCATTATCGGTCATTGTTATACGTACAAGAAAAATATCCAGTATTGGGTGTTACAAGATATGCTGCACTCATACTTCAATGCAGGGAAATTGGATAACCCGAAACAATTTGAGAAACAGATCCTACTTAAATTGAATCAATTGGTTCCTACAGAAATAGACAGTTATATGCTGGTTTTAGACCGTTTATTTGGCACAGGTTTTACCAAAGTCAAGAAATTGAGGGCAAATGAAACAATAGATCCTGTTCAAATGCAAAGCCAGATTTTCTGGACCATTAGGGACTTATTTGAGAAAGAATCATACAAAAAGCCGGCTGTCTTAATCTTCGAAGATATGCATTGGGCGGATGAATCATCTCTTGCCTTTCTTGGTTATTTATTCAAAATCATTCCGGACCTGCCTATCCTCGTTATGATCATAACCAGGCCAAGTCAGGATACCACCAAAGCGGATTTATATTTAGAGTGGGAAAAGTTAATGCGCGGACGTTTTTCAAGGATATTTCTTGAAAGACTTTCCGAAGATCAAAGTAAAGAAATGATCGAATATCTTCTACCCGGCAATAAAATACCGCCTGAGCTAATAAATAGGATTACAAATCTTTCTGGTGGAAACCCGTTATTTCTTGAAGAAATCATACGGATGTTCATCGACAGAAGGATGATTTCGAGCACAAATAACCAATGGCACCTGGAACCGGTCGAAGGAACGATTCAGGACCTCATGATCCCTGATACATTACAGGGATTAATCCTTACCAGGTTCGATCAATTAAGTTCCATCCAAAGAAGATTACTGCAAGTTGCATCAATCATCGGTCGGGATTTTAATTCAAAACTCCTATGTGAAGTCTTGCGCATAACAGAACCAACTCTATTTGAGGAAATTCTCTCGCAGCTCATTCAGCGGGATATTATTGAAAACCATTCTGACATTTCAAATCAGGATTACCGGTTTATCCATGTACTCATGTCAGATACGATCTATAGTACTTTATTAACAGGTGATAAGACTGAATTGCATGGACAGATAGGGGATGCGATTGAAACATTGTATCCAGGTCAAATCAAGGACTTTATAGATGTCCTGGCACGCCATTATTTTTACAGTTCTAATTTCCGGAAAGCACTTCAATACACAAAAACAGCAGCAAAGATTTCATCAGACAATTATGCGAATGAACAGGCCAAGAATTATTTTGTTCAGGCAGAATCATTGTTTTCCAAGGTTCCCCACACAGCAGAGGATGAAGTCGAAGTCTATTATGGACTCGGGAATGTAAATGTTTTTTCCGCGAATTATCCTGAAGCTCTTGAGAGTTTTCAAACCTCGAAGGAAGTCATTTTAGCCAATACGGAATATGTTCCAGATGGGATTAGCCTGGATTTAGTCTTGAGGAGCATTGGGGAAGTTTTTGAACACCTCGGAAACTATCCTGAGGCTATTGAGTATTTAATACAAGCTAAAAGGATTTTGGAAACCCAACCGGCGCCATCCCCTGCAGAAATGGCCTGGATTGAAAATGATCTCGGATGGATCGAATACAGAAGGGGTAATCTTGAACAATCAGAACAACTTTTCCTTGCAGCTTTGGGGAAGTTGGATGAATTCCTGGATACTCACTTGGTTGCTTCAGTGACGAATCGCCTGGCCGGAGTATATTTCCAGAAAAGCGATCTGGATAATGCGACAAAATATCTCCAAAAGAGTATTGTTCTACGTGAGCAAATGGGTGATAAGGTGGCAGTAGCCAGATCCTATAATAACCTGGGTCTATTAAAATGGCGAACAGGTTCATGGGAAAGTGCATTACAGTATTTTAACAAAAGCCTTGAGATTAATAAATTATTAGGTGATGTTGAAGGTTCGATTGATCTTAACAGCAATATCGGTTTGTTGTTACTTGATCGAGGAAAATTCGCTGAATCAGAGAATTTCTTAACAACAGCGTTGTCATTAGCCAATAAATTGGGACTTTCATTCCATATTGGGATGATCTGTCTGCATCTTTCCCGTTTGATGATCCTCATGGGCGATTTTGATAAAGCCATTTCTTTTGCTGAAGAAGGCCGAGCAGTATACTCAGATATTGGCGCGAATGAAAACCTGGCTGACTTGACTACATTTGCAGGTCTAGCCTGGCTGGAAAAAGGGGAACCTGAAAATGCGAGGCAATTAGGTGAAGAAGCATTAAAGTATATTGATGAGATGAATCCGGTAAATCAATTGACAGAAGACAGAGGACGAGCTTTCAGGCTGTTGGCAAAAACAGCGATCAAAAAACAAAATTCACTTGCAGCAAGTGAATACCTGGATAAGAGTGATGAAGTATTTATTCATTTGGAAGATAAATTGGAAAAAGCCAGAAACCAGGTAGTAAGGGCAGAGTTGGAAACATTATTAAATAATTCAAAATCAGCAAGAGAAAACATCAAACAAGCTCGTAAGGTCTTTGAAGAGGCTGATGCAGTCGCAGACCTTATGACCATTCCGATGTAAAATATTACGAAAAAAAAACCGCTCAGTGAGCGGTTTTTTGAGTGTTTAGATATTGTTGGTTACGGTTCGTCCACCCAGTTTGTAATGGATGTTGAAGTCGTTGTTCCTACAGTAGATTCCCCGCTAGTATATTTTTCAACAAAAGCAGATGTGGAATATTTTGTCCCTGCCCATGGTTCGTCACCATTCCAGGCTGCTGCTCCTTCGGCCCAGTTGCCATACCCGCCCGACCAGAGACCGAAACCTCCGGACCAGAGACCAAAACCGCCGGACCAGAGACCGAAATTACCTGACCATAGCCCAAAACCACCGGACCAAAGCCCAAAACCACCGGACCAGAGACCGAATGCACCAGACCATAATCCAAAACCACCAGACCAGAGTCCGAAAGCGCCAGTTGATGAATTATCATCGCCCAGCAAACGGAATGCTTGAGCATTTTCGTCCCAATAAGAATAACCTTCAAAATGGGAAGTTCCATCAATGTCTGCAAGAATATCCAAACCTGCGTTTGCTGATCCATCGATTGGAGCATAGACTGCATCAAACGCGTTCACCCGGCCGGCACCCTGCTGCCAAACACTATAAAGGGCTTCGCCATTGGAGGGATCTGTCCAGGGGAATGCAGTATACATGACACGGTATTTCACTTCATCCGGGGTTAAGTCGGGGTTATTGGACAGGATAAGAGCTGAAACTCCGGAAACAACGGCTGCCGATTGTGAAGTTCCAGCCATTGAGAAGTACTGGTTGCTTATTCTATTCGCCTGGTGTTTTTTTGCTATGATGCTGCTGGGCAACATGGTTGATACCATGTGAGCACCCGGGGCAAGCACATCCGGTTTTACAAATCCATCAAGAGTTGGACCAGCTGCAGAGAAAGGAGCAACATAATCATCTGACCAATCAGTTGCTGTGAAATTATCAGTAAATGCTCCCACTGTAATAACGTATGGATTGTTTCCGGGTACGCCAACTGTCATTGCTGCAGAACCTGTATTGCCAGCCGCAACAACTACTAATAATCCTTCGGACCATGCTCGCATGATCGCCTGGTTCAATGGATCTGCCCAGTATGGTGATTGAACTTGGGCTACCAATGATAAATTCATTACCTTGATATTATATTTATCCTTATTGTCTAAAACCCATTGGATCCCTTTAATTACTGTCTCGTAGGTACCTTTACCATTTGCATCTAAAACCCTGACACCCACCAGGTTCACACCAGGCGCGACCCCATTCCATTCCCCATCTTCACCGAGCTGGCTATTTGCTATAATTCCGGCGATGTGTGTTCCGTGGCCATTTGGATCTGTAGGCATCTTTTTTTTCGCAACAAAATCAACCCATCCAATAATCCGGGTTTTCTTCCTGCCTTCGACACCTTTCATCAAGCCGCGATGTCTGGATATACCGGTGTCTAAAACAGCAACTGTAACTCCAGTGCCATTAATTCCGTCCTGCCAGACCAAATCTGCTCCAATTGCATCAGGGTAATCTGTACTGGGAGATTTTATTCCCAGACCGCCTTCTTCATCCCACGTTCCATTCCCCACTACTGTAGTCGATGCATTTGGAAAGACGCTCTTGATCAGGTTATTTTGACTAATTGCATTGAGTTGATTCGTATCAATGCATGCCGTTACGGCATTGATCAATGGTAAAACTGATGTAATTTGTCCATTGTTATCGCTTACCACCCGTGCTGCCAGATCAGAATTACTAGATGTGATAATAAAGGACTGGCATTTCTCACCAGAGCTTTGGACGCCTGGTAATGATGATGCTCCGACGGCAAAGGTCAGAGAGAGGATAATCACAAAATTGAGGGCGATCGATGCGAATTTTTTCATTGGACACCTTCCAGGTAACTGATATATTCAGTCAACATGTTTATAGCATGATGCTGCCTGAATTCACCTTACAATCAGCTTTCACTTGGAATAATGTCTTTGAATATATTCCTTAACTTTGTCTACATCAATTTTAATGGTCGTTCCACCGTACCCCTGCGTAGAGAGGCCACCGGTGATGTTTCCCCATGTCATGCAGTCTTGGGTGGATGATCCATCCAGATAGGCTTTGATAAAGCCTGCGCTGAAACAATCACCTGCACCAGTCGTATCCAATGCTTTGACAGGTATTCCAGGTGATTTCAGCAATACAGAACGGTCATATGCGATTGATCCATTACACCCATCCTTAATAACCACCAGCGGACAGTATTCTGACAGCTTTTTAGCTGCCATCTCCAGATCATCCAACCCGGTTAGGGTCCTTGATTCTTTTGCATTCGGAATAAATACGCTTGCACTGCTGATCGACCGGAGGACATTCTTTGAGGAAATGGATGTGTCGTTTGCGCAATTACCATCCATAACAATACGCATCTTTTTTACTTTTATAAGCGGAAGAGCCGCATTATATTGGTTCCCCTGAACCAATCCCGGCACGAATAATATATCTGCCTTTACAACCGGCAACGCTTTTATTGCTGCGGGGATATCCGGTTCGCGATCGTAATGAGTCAGGAAAGCTCTTTCCTTTTCGAAGGAAGCAGCCACTGAGACCCGCCTGAACGGCCGATCATGGAAAACAAAGAACTCTTCACTGAGGCCTTCTTTGCGGATTTCCTCAACAATTAACTTGCTCATCGGATCATTACCAAAATCTGCTGCCCATGCTACTTTGACCCCCAGGCGATGCAAAACGACTGCATTGGTAAATGATTCCCCTGGAATGAGATCAAAACCTTCAGCAAGCGTGTCTTCTCCCAACAAAGGCATTCGCGGAAGGCCGGTGAAAATAAAATCCATGGAGGCATTCCCAATTAAAAAGACATCATATTTCATATTCATAACCTCAGTTCAGGATAACTTTGGAAAATACTCACCATGGTTTTTCATATATCCATCAACGATCTTTTTTGACAGACCATAATCACTCACCAATGGATGAATGGTCAAAGCTGCAACTGCTTTCTTATACGACCCTTCAAGCGCAGCTTCAATGGTCATAAGTTCATAAGCTTTTACCTGTTTCATCAATCCAATGCAGTGATCCGGAATCTCTCCAATGGCTATCGGGAGGACCGTATTCTTTGAAACAACTGCTGGAATTTCAACAATATTGGACGCATCCATTCCGGTGATAGCACCATTATTGGGAATATTCAAGATCAACCTGGATGTTTTTCCACCAGTTAGACTCTCGATCAAATCGAGGGCCAACTCGGCATAACCGATCTCAGATGATTCGATTATTTTAGCCAGCGCAGATTCAGAGTGGCCTGTCTCATTCATCATATAGGAATTGCTGCGGTTTTGTATATAATCGCTATGGACTTTTCTAAGGTTGGAAAAATCTTCGAGTTCACGTAGTTCCCTGAGTTTTGAGAATAACTGAAGATTCATTTGCGCAATGTTTTCCCCTCGGGTTATTCCAGCTTTTTGTATATTCATAACTGCCTGTCTTGAATGGTAGTAATAGAAAAGATACTCATTAGGTATCATTTTGATTGCGGCAATAATTTCAGGGGATATATCGAGGCCAGGTACTCCATTTTGTGAAAGGATCATCTGTATCAATTCGGGTTGGTAATCCTTTTCTCCGATATTAATAGATTTAAACCAACCTAAGTGGTTTAGGCCAAAATATTCAGCATAAATGTCGCCTAATGGAACCTGCAACACCTGTGAAATCACATTTAAGACGCTTGATGGTCCATCACAAATTCCAATCGCCTTGGGGAACTTTATGTAATTGAATAAAGCTTCAGTCATCATCCCAGAAGGATTGGCAAAATTGATCAGCCAGGCATCCGGGCAATATTTACGCATCAAGTTGGCATAATTGGCAAGCACCGGGATGGAGCGTAAACCCATGGCGAAACCTCCCGGCCCGGTGGTTTCCTGCCCGATCACACCCAACTCCAGTGGAACACGTTCATCAATTACCCTGGATTCGATTCCACCCACCCGAAAAGTGGTGATCACATAATCGGAGTCGGATAATGCCTTGATCGGATCGGTGGTGCGGGAAATCGAAAAGCGCAGCCGGCTGGTTGATTCGCCTGCAGCAGTTACTGCTGCGATGAGATCAAGGTGTTCTGCGTCGATATCCATTAAACATAGTTCAGTGATCCCTATTCGATCCTGTCGATTAATGATCTCGTCAATGATCAAAGGGGTCCGAACCCCGGCTGCTCCGATAATTGTCAGTTTCATTGTTTCTCCATCATTTTGGTTTATTTTGTTGAGATTGAAAATACGTTAACATGGCCATTAAAAAACCTGCCCCTCATCATATTGAACACAGAAGCTGTCCCCGGGTGTAAGGTTACGGCTGTACTCAATAATTTCACCTGTGTCCAAATATGTGATCTGTTCCTTCAGAAGCAGTGCATTGGGTTCTTTTAGATCCAAATATTTTACTGCTTCTTCATCCGGGAAGACCGCAGAAACAGTGTTGCGGCTGCCCACGATACGAAGCTGGTACTCATTTTTTAATATTGAGTACAGCGAACCGGCTACCAACCCTTTGTCCAGGATGCCGGGGCATAACAGGTGGGGAAGGTAGACTTTATAAAGTGACATCGGAGTTCCATTGGCAAAGCGCAACCGGTAGACATATACCAGAGGCGAGCCTGGAATCACTTTTAACATCTGGGCAAGCATGGTTGAAGCAGTAATCAGCTTCGCATCCAGTGTTTTGGATTGAGGTTGGAGCCCAAGCCGCGCCATCTGCGCTTCAAACCCGATCAATGTACCATACTCATTCGATAAAGTTTTATTGCCAACGAATATCCCTTTACCCGGAATGGATCGGATGGCACCCTCCCGATAGAGTTCATCCAGCACCTTGCGTATAGTCATCAAGCTGGTATTGTATATTAAGCACAACTCCCGCTGGGATGGGATCCTGTCTCCGGGAGAATATTCACCGGATTTTATTGAATCCAGGATGGAATTTGTGATCCGGGTATAGGCAGGGAGTGGGGATGAGTCTAGTATCATGGTTGAAGACTGATATATACAAGTATATATCCAGTATAGATAATATCTCCTTTTTTGTCAATAAATCTACCAATAATATAAAGGACTGATCTATATGATCAGTCCTTTGATAAATCTTAATGTTGATTTGCAATCAGAACGTATTATTAGTTTGCAAGAGTTAGAATCACCGGCTTGCCGTGCAGGGAGTATTGCCCGGTACTCTGGCGAAGTACCTGCCGGATATGCTTTTCTGCCACATCCACAAAGGTATGATCCTTTTGAATGCTGATCTCGCCAATAGCGCGTCCGGGAATGCCTACTTCGCCGGCAATTGCGCCTACAATGTCTCCGGGGCGAATGCCATGTGTGCCGCCAAGGTTCATTTTCAACCTGACCATGCCAGGTTCCAATTCACCACTCTGTGCATGCGGGGAAAATACAGGGCTACTTTTACGGTCACTTTTTTCTTTTTTACCCGACCAAAGGTTTTCCTTATGGTATCCTGTTTGCTTCTGGCCAGATTTCCCCTTATTCATCGGTTGACTGATAATGCGATAATTGATCGCCGGTTCGATAAATTCGTCGATGCTCAAGGAACTCTCTGAGGCACGCGCCAGTTGAATGGCTGCTGCTGCAATATCCATCAGGTCAAAGCTGGTTTCTTCCAGGCGGCCGATCAGGCTGCGTTCATGTGAGATCTTCCCTTTTCCCAGAAGGTCCGTTAATTTGGTGAGGAATTTTTCGTCGCGATTGGCGATGATCTCTTCCCTTGTGGGAACCTTGGCTTCAGCAATGGTTTGATGGGTGTGGGCTTCAATTTGCCCCAACCGTTGTTTTTCTTTGGGGGTAATAAATGTGATGGCAATCCCTTTTTTACCAGCCCGGCCGGTACGACCGATACGGTGTACATAATCGTCGGCATCCTGGGGCATATCAAAATTGATCACATGTGATAGTTCGTCAATATCCAATCCGCGGGCAGCCACATCTGTGGCGACCAGGATGGAAATGGAATGGGCCCGGAATCGTTTGAGAACAGCTTCGCGGCGATCCTGGCTGAGGTCACCATGAAGTGATTCAGATTGGAAACCACGGGAAGAAAGTTCATCAGAAATATCCTGCGCACGTGCTTTTGTGCGGGTAAAGATCAATGCGGATTGGATCTCTTCCAATTCAAGCAGACGAGTGAGTGCTGCCAGCTTATTATCCTCGCGGACACGGCAATACTTTTGTTCTGTTTCTGCAACGGTCATCTTTGCAGGATTTATGCGGATCTGTTCTGGATTGGAAACATACTTTTCTGCAAGTTTCTTTACTGCATGCGGTAATGTGGCAGAGAAGAGGGCAATTTGTCTTTCTTCCGGAATGGACTTGAGAATGATCTCTACATCTTCGGCGAAACCCATATCAAGCATTTCATCGGCTTCATCCAGTACCACGAAATTTACGTGGCTGAGATCAAGATAATTTTTGCGCATCAGGTCCATTAGTCGACCCGGGGTGCCAACAACAATGTCGGTCCCACGCTGCAACTGGCGGATCTGGATCTGGTAGGATTGGCCGCCATAGACGGTGGTGATGTGGAAATTGGTGAATTGTGCGAACTTGTTGGCGGCTTCCGTCACCTGGATGGCCAATTCACGGGTTGGGGTAAGGATCAACGCTTTGACTTTCCCCTTCTCAAATTGGAGGTTTTCCAACATGGGTAAGACAAAGGCAGCCGTTTTTCCGGTACCTGTTTGAGCTTGACCTACTACGTTTCTACCCTGGAGCAGAAAAGGAATAGCCTGTTGTTGAATGGGGGTGGGTTCAGAATAATTAAGGGCTTCCACTGCCTGAACTAGTGATTTTGATAAGCCCAAATTTGCAAATTGTGATGCCATAAAAAAGAGTCTCCTGGACAAAAAAAAGCGCCTCACCGAAACCGGCAAGGCTCAACTAACCGAGCACGATAACTAACATTTGTTGCGAACAACCAAATGATTATAACACAGTATTGGAAAATAAGTTTCGGACATTGATCGGAAGAGTTTATTGGTGATGGTACAAGCAAACTGGAGACCTGGCGGTCAAACCGACGCACGGTGGGGATACCGGCGTGAACAAAGACAAATTATATAGATACCGAGTGCGGTAAGGTACCCCACCATTTCACTTCGGAGTGATATTGTACACCCCGGGGTGAACAAAGCAACAGCTGAGACTTGCGGTCAAACCCTCGCGCGCGGTGGGGACACCGGCGCGAACGGAGAGATAATCGCGCACATCACCTAAACTGCTTGCACAATGAAACCCGCAGACTAGAACGTAGAGCTTATGTTCTCTTACCCTGTTTATTCTTTAACCAATCACAGACAACATCTAGCAATAACGGAATATTCCCAACCTGGCAGTGGTTTTGAGCATTTTCATCTTTGGTAAATACCCGGTCGGTTAGAGATGCGGCGTTTGGAAACAACTGGATCTGTTTTGCATGCATCTTAAACGGGATAATATGGTCATCCCTTCCAGTCAGGTATAAAACGTTTTGCTGTATCTTTTCGCAGTGCAAATTTTCCTCGTTAAGATTCAAGGAATATTCAAAAGCCTCAAGCGGCGATCGTTTTGTGATATGCGCCAGATTGCTGGTCTGCCAATTCTGAATATCGCTTCGCCCTTTATCAACGATGCTTTGAAAACTCCTGGCTGTGTAATCACGATAATTCTTGATAAAAAACAGCATCAACGAGCGCGCAAAATCCGGTGGGATCCTTGAATATTCTACAGCATGCCCGGAGGCAATCACGTGCTTAATCCGCGGCTCAAACGCCGCTGCCCGCAGGCAGAACCAACCGCCCATCGATAAGCCAAACAGGGCAGCCTCTTCAATGCCCAGGGTATCCAGAACCGCTTTTACCGGCTTTTCCCATTGATAATCCAGTGAGATGCCTTGTTTCAGAAGGACATTGCCCTGCCCCGGGCCTTCAAAGCCGATCACTTCAAAACCCCGTCTGGCAATAGCCTTCATCACGTAATACCATTCTTCAATGAAGGCGTCAAAACCCCCATGCAGTAATAACGTACCGATTTTCTCTCCCGCAGGTGCGATTCGAATGATGGGCAGGTAGCCTGAACCGTAAGGCGCGCTCAATCTTTCAAATGACTCCCCCGAAACGGCCTGGTAGAACAGGTGGATAAACCGGTCATAATAAAATTCTTTTCCCGGGTGGTCGTTGTTGAGTGTGTAAAACTCGGCTGCACGGTAATAAAAGGCGGCATTCAGTAAACGGTTTTCTGCTTGCGCCTGTTCAGCGAGTTTCAGCATTTCCGCTCTCCAATCGGCGAACGAGGAGATACGCTCGCCGATATGCGCAATATCCTCATACTTGAAGAAACCCAATGAATACCAGCGATTAAGCTGGTAGTTGTAGACCTGGCTCTTATGGAACTGGTGGTAACCAACAGGAAAGGTAAACGGTGTTTCTCGTACTTGCGGGACCGCAGTAACAGGGGTGCTCATTTAAAATCTCCTCTAAAGCGAATTGCCATTGCAATGGAAAACCTATTTGTTTTCCAACAGGCCGTAGTAATACATTTTGCGGATTTGCCGTTGAAACTCATTAAAATCTGTAAATATCGCCTTCCAACTTCCATCTTTAACGATTTCGTTCAGCTTTTCAGTGACCAGTAAAATGAGTTCAGGAGAGAGGTCGGGCCGGATCTCCCCCTTTTCTTGTGCATCTGTAATGTTTCGTAGATAACGCTTTTGGACTTCCTGGTGGATATCCTCAAACACAAAGACATCCTCAATGAATTCCGTTGCCATCTGGGAAAAAAAAGCAGCCCGCCATTGGGTCATCAAGTCAACCTTGTCAGGATACGGAAGATCCAACTGGTTGATTTCATCAAACTTTGAAAAGCCCTCATCATTCAGTTGATCAACGATGATGCGAGCCAGCTGCATTTTGTCGGAAAAATACTTATAGAAAGTGACCTTGCTAACAGAAGCCTTTTCGCAAATTTCTTCCACGGTCACTCGTTTGATGCCATGCTTTAGAAACAACCCTTTTGCGGTTTCAACAAGCTGTGCATATTTTTTTCCAGCGCGTTTGCTCTTTTGATTATTCAAGGGGCAGCCATCCAGTTCGTATTGTTTACGATTATCATAAAAAATAACGATAAACGTAAATATTATACAATAACGTTAACTATTGTCAAGTGGGTTTTCATATCCCTGGCCTTCAGGAATTTTGAACCGTCAGTTCAATGAATAGGCTCATTGATGTGTGCAAATGCATCCAGCCCAGATGAACCTGCATCAATCATGTAGATCTAACCTTGCGATCGGTTTAGTTTAGACCTGTCCGAGGAATAATTGTCTCTGTTTACGCCGGTGTTTGCGAAGCATCCCCGGAGCGCAGCTGAGAGGGACCTCACCGCGCGCGTTTTTGACCGATAGGTCTCCATCCCAGCATTCCAGAATATTCCTGAAGCCAAACGGAAGGGAGGATCGAGTTCGAATAGGGGGTCTTGCTTTCTCATTTGTGAGGATTGATAATCTGTGTTAAGTGACGTTCGTATAAAATATGTTCCGCCCTGGATCATGGATCTTCTATATTCTGGCATAGCAGAATTATATATCGGATAGTAATTGGTGCATTATCAATGCACCCAAGCTTATTCCTAAGTCGTTTCATCCATCATGCGGTAACCAACACCCAATTCCGTTAATATATAGATCGGTTGGTTAGGATTGGGCTCAAGTTTATGGCGTAGGTTGCTGATGTTTACTCGCAATAATCTTGATTCATCTTCATAAGCTGTCCCCCATACTTTTTGAATGATCTGCCGGTGAGTGATCACCTTACCTGCGTTTTGGATCAACAAGAATAAAATATCAAATTCAGTATGGGTAAGGTCGACAATATGACCAGCCAGTTTGACTTCGCGACGATTGTTATCAACCACCAAATCACCCACGCGATAAATTGGTTTTGTACCGGTATTACCCACACGTCGCATGACTACCTGGATGCGGGCCAATAATTCTCCGACGCCAAACGGCTTGGTCAAATAGTCATCTGCCCCTGCGTTGAGTGCTTCGATCTTATCATCTTCACGGTTTCTCACAGTCAAAATAATAATTGGAGTTTGACTCCATTCCCTCACTCTGCGAGTCACCTCGACCCCGTCAATATCAGGCAGCCCTAAATCCAGTATCATCAGGTCAGGATTGGATTCACGATGCAGACTAAGGGTATCTTTTCCGTTTTCTGCTTCCAGCACTGTGTGTTGATGAGTTTTCAAAGAAGCCCGCAGAAACCGTCTGATTTCCTGCTCATCATCAACTACAAGAATTCGATAGCTATTCTCACCCATTCGTATCCCTTTTAGGATAGTGGCAAACTGAAGGAAATAGTGGTTCCTTTATCAGGATTGCTCAAAGCCCAAATCTGGCCTCCATGTGCTTCAACAATACCTTTACAAATGGATAATCCAAGTCCGGTACCAGTAATTGCTTCCAGGCGTTGTACCCGGAAGAATTTATCAAATACCCTTTCCAGATCAACCTCAGGTATGCCAATACCATGATCGGTGATGGAAATTTCAACTTGTTTATCAATTTCCCGGGCGGTAATGTTAACCGGGCTCTGAGGTGGTGAATATTTACACGCATTATCCAATAAATTATCCAGGACTTGAGCAATTAAGACATCGTCCATCCTGACCAGTGGGAGATTTTGAGATATTTCAATATTCAATGGATGAGTACAAAGATCAGCTTCCATTTGATGAATTACCGCACCTAAAAGATCCTGGAAATCGATCATTTGACAATTAAGTCGTAAAGAACCCGATTCCAACCTGGACATATCCAATAGATTTTCGACCAGGTGATTCAAACGAATAGCCTGGCGGCTGGCGGATTGGATCAATTCCAACCGGGTTGCTGGATCAAATTGATTTGCGGGCAGCGCACTTTCAGAATCTTTCAAACTTGAGAGAACACCGGTGATGGTAGAGAGAGGTGTTCGCAATTCATGTGATATGGAATTTAGTAAAGCAGTTTGCAGTTTTTCTGTATTGCGGAGAGTTACAGCCTGGGCGGCTTGTTCAGCGAAGGATGCCCGTTCGATGGCAATGGCTGCCAGGGAGACTACGCCTTCCATTAGCTGACGTTGATCGCTTGAGAGAAATTCTTTAGGTTCTTGGGGTTTTGTTCCCAATACTCCTATGGTTTTTTGAGATGTCAAAAGGGGGATATATCGAATGGCTGCATCGGGGAGTGTGGTTGTTCCTCGACCTGCTTCTTTTCCATGTTTGAATGCCCAATCTGCCACAGCCATTTCTGATTCACTGAGGATAAATCCAGGTTTGAATGCCCTGACCGTTAATATCCCTTTTTCAGGTAGTAAAATGACAGTCTCCCGATTAAACATATCACTAACATCACGAATGATAATCTCCAATACCTGATCAAGGGTGAAGGCAGCGGTTAACTCCCTGCCCAAAATATTCAATGCCTGACTTTGCTGCCCTTTTCGCCTGAGTGCATCCACCTGGTCTCGTAAAAGAGATGCTGAATTGCTAATGATGAGACCAACTACCAACAGACCAATAAAAGTTAATATATACTGGGAATCATAGACGCTAAAAGTCAAACGGGGATCAACAAAAAAGAAATCGAAGGCTAATACGCTCATAAAGGATGCAAGAATGGATGGACCTCTACCCATGTATATTGCAGAAAAAACAACTGCTACCAGGTAAAGCATCACAAGGTTGACCGGTTCTAAAAACACCCTTAGTGGAAATCCCAACAAAGTCATCGCCAAAACCAATAATAAACTTGCTCCATACCGCCCGAGTGGCTTATGTGGGGTGATGGAATCTGGAAGAATGCTGCTTACAGCTCTCTGAGGAGTCTCATTTCCTTCACTGACCACATATACATCTATGGAGCCACTTTTGCGAATTATCTGATCGATCACTGTACCACGGAGGATCTCGAACCAGCGCGGTCTGACAGGTTTTCCAGCAATGATCTTAGTAATGTTATGCTGACGAGCAAATTCTATTAAGGAATCGAGCAACGGACTCCCCGGTAACCTTGACTACCCTGGCGCCTAATTCTTCAGCGAGGTTCAAGTTAGATTGCATACGGAATTGACTTTGAGCCGGCATATGCATATGACCGGGGGTTTCGACAAATACCACATACCATTCAGCTTTTAAGTCATCTGCAAGCCGTCTTCCAGCACGAACAAGGCGTTCTCCCATGGGGTGAGAACTGATGCTAACCAAAATCCGATCTCCAGCTGCCCATGGACCTGGGATGGATTTTGTCTGCATATAACTCAGCATCTGGTTGTCAACCCGATCCGCAGTCCTCCTGAGGGATAGCTCACGCAAGGCATTCAGGTTTCCCTTACGAAAGAATTTATCCAGCGCCCGAGCCGCTTGATCCGTGATATAGACTTTTCCGTCTTTTAACCTATTGATCAATTCATCCGGGGGAAGATCCACCAGTTCGATATCATTAGCCTCATCTATAATGCGGTCGGGAACAGTTTCACGGACAACGACACTCGTGATTTGTTGAATAATATCTTTCAGGCTTTCCACATGCTGTATGTTGATGGTCGTATAAACATTAATACCGGCATCCAGGATTTCTTCCACATCCATATAACGCTTGGGGTGACGCAACCCAGGAGCATTGGAATGGGCAAGCTCATCGACCAGAACCAGTTGTGGACGACGTAATAAAACAGCGTCCAAGTCCATATCAGAAAGGGTGGCGTTGCGGTAATTTACCTGGCTGCGAGGAATAACCTCCAGGTCTTCAACCATGGATTCAGTTTCTTTACGCCCGTGAGTTTCGACATACCCAATGACAACATCCACCCCCTCATCTTTACGTTGGTGGGCAGCCTCTAACATGGCATAGGTCTTTCCTACACCTGCTACATAACCAAGGAAGACCTTTAATTTGCCCCTGGCTTTATGTTTTTCTTCATTTTTTATACGAGCCAGGAGTTCATCGGGGTCAGGCCGTTTAGGTTCACTATTCATCTCTTTATTTTAATGCATCCAGAGCAATATTCAAATTTAATACATTCACTCGTGGTTCACCAATAAAACCGAGTATACGACCAGAGGTGTTTTGGTCTATTAGCAATTTAACCGTCTCAATTGCAATATGGCGCACTCTTGCGACTCTGGCGGCCTGATAATTGGCTGATGCAATACTAATATCCGGGTCCAAACCACTGGCTGAAGCCGTCACGAGATCTACAGGTACTGAGAGAGTGTTTGTTGGATCAGCAGCATGAAGAGCATCGATTCGGGCTTGAACCTGGTCCAGTAAAGCCTGATTTGAGACACTCAGGTTACTTCCACCAGATGCAGCAGCATTATAAGGATTTCCGGCTGTAGCAGATAACCTTCCCCAGAAATATTTGGGGTCATCAAATGATTGACCGATTAATTTTGAACCTAAAATACTTCCGTCCCGTGCTTTAATTAAGCTGCCATTGGCTTGCTGTGGAAACAACACCTGAGCAATACCCGTAATGACGAGAGGGTATATCAAACCAGTCAGGACTGTTAGTAAAGTCAAAAGCACAATTGAAGTTCTAGCTGTTTTTAACATGTAAGCTCTCAACTCTCTCATTAGGTAATTTGTCAAAAAGCGCAGGAACATCATTCATTTTGTAAGAATTAGCGTGATTATTCGTTTCACTCATGGTGATACTTTGAAAGAAATAGGTAGTTTCCTTATTTTCTTGTGACCTTGTTTGATACAGACGATCCTGCTCTCCAAGGCTGTACCACAAAAAAATCCAACCGAAAACAAGAAACACCAATACGATCTGCACCAATTCATGATTTGTATCCGAGATAGATAGATTGTGCTCCCAAAAACCTAATATTCCCATCAATGGAAGGGTCGCAACTAACATAAAGTCGGATATTACTGATAACGAGATGTTCATTTCAACCTACCTTTCTTTTTTTCTACATCAATCCTAGAGCGATCAATAGCATATCAATTACCTTTATTCCAATAAACGGGACGATCAATCCGCCTAGCCCATAAATTAACAGGTTATCCCGTAACAACCTGGCTGCTCCAACCGCGCGGTAAGGTACACCTTTCAAAGCGAGGGGGATCAGAAGAATGATAATGATCGCGTTAAATATCACAGCGGAGAGAATGGCACTCTGAGGCGTCGCCAGGTGCATAATGTTGAGAACACCCAACTGAGGGTAAGTCAAAGCGAATGCAGCCGGGATGATGGCAAAGTATTTTGAAACATCATTTGCGATACTAAATGTGGTTAACGATCCCCGAGTCATTAAGAGCTGCTTACCGATCTCAACGATTTCAATTAATTTGGTTGGATTAGAGTCAAGATCGATCATATTTGCAGCTTCACGTGCCGGCTGAGTGCCGGTATTCATTGCAACAGCGACATCTGCCTGGGCAAGTGCTGGAGCATCATTTGTCCCGTCACCTGTCATGGCTACCAGACGACCACCAGACTGGTATTCCCGAATTAAATGTTAATTTCTTTTCTGGTGTAGCCTGAGCGAGAAAATCGTCCACCCCGGCTTCAGCGGCAATGGCTGCAGCAGTTAATGGATTATCCCCGGTGATCATTACAGTCTTGATACCCATCTTGCGCAATTGGATAAAGCGTTCTTTCAGACCACCTTTTACGATATCTTTCAGATGAATTACTCCCAGTGCAGTTTCGTTTCTGGTAACCACCAGGGGAGTACCACCATTCCGGGCAATGTCGTCAACTGATTGATATATACCTTTAGGAATCAGACCACCCAGATTCTTGATATGTTCAAACATAGTATCCGGTGCGCCTTTATAAATTGTTGTATGATCGAAGTTGACGCCGCTCATCCGTGTTTGAGCAGTAAATGGGATAAAATGCAGTCCCAAAGGCATGGTTTCGGATGGGCTGACCGTGCGACCACGCAATCCAAATTTTTCTTTTGCTAAGACAACTATCGAACGGCCTTCAGGAGTTTCATCCGCGAGAGAGGCTAATTGGGCTGCATCCGCTAATTCTTGTGGTGAGGTATCACCTACTGGGATAAATTCAACTGCTTCGCGATTTCCCAGGGTAATTGTGCCGGTTTTATCCAACAATAAAACATCCACATCACCGGCAGCTTCAATTGCACGCCCTGAAAGTGCGATCACATTGCGTTGAATCAAACGATCCATCCCGGCAATACCGATGGCAGATAGCAAGCCACCGATCGTGGTAGGTATCAAACATATTAGGAGGGCTATCAAGACCGTGATGGTTATCGGCTGACCAGCACCTGCTGTCTTCACACTATAGATTGAAAATGGCAGTAAAGTAATACAAACTCCAAGGAAGATGATTGTAAATGCGGCTAATAAAATGTTTAGCGCAATCTCATTAGGGGTCTTCTGGCGCTTGGCACCTTCGACAAGGTTGATCATCCGGTCCAAAAAGCCTTCACCTGGATTGGCGGTCACTTGAATCACCAGCCAATCCGATAAAATGCGGGTACCACCAGTGACAGCACTGCGATCACCACCTGATTCTCGAATGACAGGAGCTGATTCACCGGTAACGGCTGACTCATCGACGGAGGCTATCCCATCAACCACTTCGCCATCCGCAGGGATGATATCTCCTGCTTCGACCAGGTATTTATCACCCTGGCGTAGCTGTGTGGATGGAGTCATAGTGAAATTGGTCGGACGGATCCCGCGCTCAAATATGGATTGCAGCTTCCTGGCACTTGTATCCTGTCGGGTTTTTCGAAGAGCCTCAGCCTGCGCTTTGCCCCTTCCTTCAGCCAGTGCTTCTGAGAAGTTAGCGAAGAGAACTGTAAACCACAACCATATTGCGACCGCTCCGATGAAACCTGACTGAGAGTCCCCTTTACCTAAAAGTGTTTGTATCCACAATCCGGTAGTCAATAAGCTTCCGACTTCGACTACAAACATGACTGGATTACGTAACTGCACGCGGGGATTCAATTTTCGGAAAGAATCAAGTACTGCTCGCAGATATAATTTACGTCGTTGAGAAGGTAGTTTTTCTTTCGTGTTTTTCATTTTCATCGACCAATCAGCATTAAATGCTCAATAATTGGGCCTAATGCCAGTGCAGGGACAAAGTTCAAAGCACCAACCAGAACAATTATCCCTATCAGCCATCCAATAAATAGGCCTGAAGTTGTAGAAAGAGTTCCAACACCGGTTGGCACCTTCTTTTTGGAGGCTAACGCCCCGGCAAGTGCCAATGTTGGTATTGCAAGCCAGAAGCGGCTGATCAGCATAGCTAAAGAACCGATCAGGTTGTAGAACACAGTATTCGCACTGAGGCCGGCAAAAGCGCTGCCGTTGTTATTACCCTGGGAGGTAATTGCATACAATATCTCGCTGAATCCATGTGGTCCTGCGTTTAGAACCGAGCTTTGACCAACTTTCACTGATACCGCGACAGCGGTCAAACCTAAGACCACCAGAGGCATGATCAGGATCAAGAGTGAAGCCATCTTCATTTCGTAAGCCTCGATCTTCTTTCCCAGGTATTCAGGTGTGCGCCCAACCATCAAACCTGCAACAAACACAGCCACGATGACAAAGATGAGCATACCGTACAAGCCAGAACCAACTCCACCAAAGACAACTTCACCAAACATCATCATCACCAGGGGCACCAAACCACCCATTGGAGTATAAGGAATCGTGCATCGAATTCACTGAACCATTAGAAGCCGCAGTAGTCACTGTTGCCCATAAAGTGGAGTTTGCCTGGCCAAAACGCAGTTCTTTGCCTTCCATATTGCCACCCGGCTGTATGCTATTACTTATTTGATCTACCCCCATAACCGCCAACCTGGGATTACCAGCGGATTCTGCCATATAGGCTACCCCGATAAATACGACCAGAAGGATTAACATGGCTGTGAGGATTGCCCATCCCTGACGGGTATCGCCAACCAGCTTGCCAAATGTGTAGCAAAGGGCAGCAGGGATCAATAATATCGAGAGCATTTCGATGAAATTCGAGATCGGTGTAGGGTTTTCAAACGGGTGCGCTGAGTTGGCATTAAAAAACCCGCCCCCATTTGTTCCAAGCTGTTTGATGGCAATCTGTGAGGCAGCCGGACCGATCGCTATTGTTTGTGTGGAAATGGTGTTACCAGTATCGATTACTGCTGGCTGGATCAGTTTTGCTGTAATACCTGGTGAAAAGGTCTGAACGACCCCCTGTGAAACCAGGAGGATGGCAACAAGAATTGAAAGAGGCAGGAGGATATAGAGGGTGCTGCGGGTCATATCAACCCAAAAATTACCGAGATCATGGGTGTTGGGACGAGTAAATCCTCGGATGAAGGCAATAAGTATAGCCATACCTGCTGCCGCAGAAACGAAATTCTGAACCGTCAACCCGACCATTTGAGTCAGGTAACTCATGGTTGTCTCACCGCCGTAACCCTGCCAGTTGGTATTTGTGATAAAGCTAACCGCGGTATTCAAAGATGAGTCAGCAGTAACTGCTCCCATACCAGTCGGATTGAGCGGTAAAAATCCTTGCATCCTTTGCAGTAAGAATAAGAAAATAAACCCAACCAAACTGAAAAGGAGCATGGAGACGCTATATTTTTTCCAATCCATCTCTTCTTCAGTATTCACACCTGAGAGGCTATAGATCAGCCGCTCAATTGGAGAGATAACCGGGCTCAAAAAAGTGCGTTCACCCTGGTAAACCTTTGCCATGAACAACCCCAATGGTTTAACGAGCAATACCAGAATGATCAAATAGACAATTATTTGAAGCCAACCATTGAGTGTCATTAGAACTTCTCCGGCTTAAGTAATGCGATGAACAGATATATAAGTAAAGCAAGGGCAATAACCCCAACGACGATATATAAGGATGACATTATTCCTCCAGCTATAATCGATCAAGACCCTTTACCAATAAGTAAGATGCGGTAAAGAAAATGATCACCAATACAATATAAAGAATGTCTGACATATTTATCTCCTACATGGTTAGTTGTATTCCAAATCATGTTAATTCGGTGTTAAGAAATGGCAATTAGGAAGAATTTATTTTTCAAGCAGGAGGGGGAGATTGGTTAATAGAATGGATTGACCAGGAATATAAAAAGACCGCAGATGCGGTCCTTTGCAGCAGTTACCCACACTCCCAGGAGTCCGGCTGATTTCCAACCAGACGAGTTTATGCAGTAATATTATTCCCTAAAGATTGCCGAAGTCAAAAAGGTGCAATGCCCGGTTCTCTCCGAATGCGGAGTAGCTGATACTCGAGTTCCAGCTTCCATCCGCATTGGCAGTGGTGCTGGTCGAGCCAAGGTGGTCAGACAGCATCCATTGGGACAAGTTCCCTCTCCCCTTTTTGGGAGAGGGTTAGGGTGAGGGCACCAGAAATCGTCCTTACCGCAATCTGTGCTGATCCGGATGAGTAATACTTCTGGATCGTCGTCGTAGCCCCGTCGATCTTCTTCTGGTACAGCTTACCCAGGAAATTAGTGGATTTGCCGTTTATGACACTTTTCACCAATATACATCTTCCTTGGCCATATGGATCAAGAATACAAACTTAAGCTAAAGTAGTATTGTTAGGATGATATTGTTAGACACAAACCTTATATATACTAATCTAATTTGCACCTTTAAGAATAAGTAACATCTCATTTTAAGGTAGGTTATGAGGACTACATTCATATGCTTCTGGTCCTCTAAGGAACCCACACCCGACCGTTTTATCCCAATATAACAGGTCAAAAAAAAGAACATAACCATATTCGGTACTAATTTCGAAATGTATTTCTTGACCTGTAATTGTGTCTGGTATCTTATCCATATATTCGGGGATCAGATTTTCCAGTTTTTCCGGGTAAATACCTTTGTCAGAAAAGTATTGATCAATGGCAACCGATATCATTTGCATTTGCTTATATGATATATATTTTTCATAACGTCTTTTCTTGTCGAGCGGTGACAAAGTTTGAGTAAGTCTGTAAAGGATCACAGGTGTGCTGGTTTTTGTTTTCACCAATGTTTTTGTCTTAACAGGGAATGTCAGAGCCACCGGGGTATCTGTTTTCAAGATAGGAAGTTCTGTCACGGTTTTTGTAACCGTGATTGCACTAGGGGTGGAACAGGAAGACAGCATTAGCGACATCTGCATTGAAACAAATATTAAGAACCATATCCATTTTTTCATCTTCTTGTCTTTCACCTAACAAGTCTACCTAAATAGTCGACCAGTTCTGCAGCATATATCCCGGGACAATCGGTACCATTGCCGGTTGTACCAAATAATGGATCTACTTGGTTATGGCCAATCACCTGATTGATACCATATTTTTCATCCAACCAATTAACTAAGATACCAGCCGCTTGTTTTTGTTCAGCAGTTGGTTCCTTCTCATTAAAGTCACCTAATAACACTACTCCAATTTTTCCGGTATTTGCGCGTTCGACATGGGCACCCCTTACATCAATTGGACGACCTTCGTAAATATTGCCGGACTGGTCAATAATATAATGGTAAGTAATATCCCACCATCCATCCGATTGTTGAGCAAATTGTAATTGTTGAACTGTATTAATATTCCCCATACCATCATGATGAATTATTATAGTAGTGTAAATTGATGCTAAAGATTCATCGGGATGTTCTTTTGATAAAGGCATATAACCATCAGGATTATCGTTGCTATATGGTGTCTCATCAAATCCAGCGTTTTTATTTCTTTCAATGCTTCCCGCGTCTTTTGCTCCCCATTCTGATCTAGATATAATTATTGGTTTCCTTATCGCATACACGGGATGTACTACCGGTAATATTTTACTCTGGTTAGGCACCCGATCTCCAGGCATTATTACACAATATCCATCATCTCTACAGGCATTCCCGGTCGGATCGGTATACCTTATCGGATTATTCATGACATACGCATACCTGTCATAAGATCCAGAGAATGATTGGTTTTGTACTATCGTATCTGCCTGGGTAAAATGTGCTGTCTGAGGGTCGTACCATCTCGCCACGTAGTAATACAATCCCAATTCTGCCTGCCGCAACTGCCCGGTAAAACGGAAGTTGCTGTTCGTGATCCCGCTGCTCGCCCGGATCTCTCCGAATGCGGAGTAGCTAATGCTCGAGTTCCACGTTCCATCCGCATTGGCAGTGGTACTGGTCGAGCCAAGGTGATCGGAAAGCACCCATTGGGACAAGTTCCCTCTCCCCTTTTTGGGAGAGGGTTAGGGTGAGGCCACCAGATATCGTCCTTACAGCAATCTGCGCGCTGCCGGATGACTAGTATTTCTGTACTCTCATTCACTCCAAACCAAGCGGTATTTGTAAACAGGTTTAGGTAATTCAATCTCATTTGTGAGTTTTGTAGACAATGAATACAAGAATACTTTATCTTCTAAGGAATAAGCAATACACCTCCCATCGGGTGACCACTCAGGATCCAATGCTGTTTCAGGGATATCCCATAAGGTTGTTATGTTTCTGGTTGCATCCTCTACTATGGTAATTCTTTTTGATACTTTATCTTCTTGCAGCCATTTGCTGTTATCTGGGGATAACTTAGAGATAAGCGATAACGATGTTGATACCGTAATACCAGTTGATGGGTCAAGCCAAAAGTACTCGCCTATATCATTTGTTAACTTATGAATAAGGATGCCTCTGTCTCTCCAAACAACGGCTGTATAACTTATACCATCCACCATATCAAAGTGTGGTTGGCCAAGTAAACTTTCTAGATCATATATATACAACTGCGATTGATTATCACCGATCCATCGTGAGACAATCACTTGAGTACCATCCGGGGAAAAATATGGAACAAACAGCCATCCAATCTTTTCGCTTATAAATTTCTTGATTATATTTGTGTTTATGTCGTACACGAACATGTCCCCGGAAAGGGAATCCGTATATACGATTTTCCCGTTTTTATAATCAAAACTGGGGCTGATTGATGGATCTCCAGTCTTTATCAACTGAAGTGGTTCGTTCTGTTTCTCCATGTTCTTTACAACAAAAACAGGAGTATTACTTTTATCTAAGGCTATTAGGGTACCTGTAGCACAATCCGGTTTATTTCCTAAGGAACAACCACTGATCAATAAGGTTAAAACGATTACGAGAATGTTTTTTTTCATTATGTACCTTAATAGCAACTTCCTGAAGAGGATAATTGACCCAAGTTGCAATAGTTATTAATGATTTGATAATAACCATCAGCCCAATTTGCAACTTCATTTCTAATATCATCATTATCACCAGGATTTACCAAGTTCCTTGCTGTGTAAAAATCATCAGGAGATTTGATTTCTCCTAGAGAGTAACCAGCCATCCCTAGAACTACAAAACGGAGGGAGATTCTAGCTGATAGTTCTTTATTGTTGGCGACAAGGTCCGGATCACTTAACAAATCCACATTAAAGTTCTCCGCCATTTTACTATAACTATCTTCACTTGTTAGGTGAATAAATCCACGACCATAATATGGTGCATAGATCTTACTCTCTCCTTTTAGTTCAAACATATCCAATCCCCAGAGCGATTCTTTTCGTATAGTTGCAAATAAATACGCCAAAGAGGCAGAATTCCATGGTGAACTATTATTATTCCATTCTGTATACTTGCTATTTCCTTTTTCCATTTGACTGAAAATGAGCTCAATATTGGCCCGAATTTCTTTTCGTTGTTCGGACGATTTAGCTTTGGAAATGATTGATACTGTGTAATCAACCAATTTGTCAATAAGACTGGAATATGATTTCCTTATCACATATACCGGGTCCACTGGAAATGATTTTGTCTGGTTAGGCACCCGGTCTCCGGGCATTATTACACAATAACCATCATCTCTACAAGCATTCCCGGTTGGATCAGTGTACCTTATCGGATTATTCATGACATAAGCATACCTGTCGTAAGATCCAGAGAATGTTTGGTTTTGTACAATCGTATCCGCCTGGGTAAAATGGGCTGTCTGCGGGTCGTACCATCTCGCCACATAGTAATATAACCCCAATTCCGCCTGCCGTAACTGCCCGGTATAACGGAAGTTGCTGTTCGTGATCCCGCTGCTCGCCCGGATCTCACCGAATGCGGAAAAGCTTATGCTGCTGTTCCACGTTCCATCCGCATTGGCAGTGGTACTGGTCGAGCCAAGGTGATCGGAAAGCATCCATTGGATGGTATCACTTGCACCAGATATCGTCCTTACCGCTACCTGCGCTGAGCCGGATGAGTAATACTTCTGTACTGTCGTCGTAGCTCCCTCTATCTTCTTCTGGTACAGCTTGCCCAGGAAGTAGGTGGATTTGCCATTGATGACACTCTTCACCAGGTTCCCATCCCCGTCATAGATATAACTGGCGTTCTGCAGCGCCTCCGGTGCCGGTTCGGTGGGGATTGCTGTCGCCGTTGGTGTACCGGCAGTGGTAGCTGTCCCAGTGATGGTGGGTGTTTCGGTCATGGTCGGGGTGGTTGTCTCAGTAGCGGTAAACTCCAGCGTGGGTGTCTCCGTCGGGGTGGGAGTTTCACTTGGAATAGGCGTCTCTGTATCAGTCGCCGTCTCAGTCGGTGTCTCAGTCGCGGTCTCCGTCGGTGTAGCGCTGACTTCTGGTGTGTCACTGGGGGTCACCAGCGGATCGGTTGTGGACGTCTCGGTTGGAGTCTCAGTCGCGGTAGCTGTTTCAGTTGGCGTCTCTGTGGCAGTTTCGGTCGCGGTCTCGGTCGGGATTTCCGTCAGAGTGCCATCGGGTGTGGCTGTCTCGGTCGGGGTCTCTGTTACTGTTTCGGTGGCAGTCTCTGTCGGTGTCGCGGTTACCGTTGGGGTCGCAGTTGGAGGAGTCACTGCATCCACCTGGACCAGGCGATTCTCGCCGTCATAAACGAGCGTAAACATGCCTTCCGCTAAGCTGCGGGTTACCTGGTTGCCATTTGCATCATAAGCATAGGATCCGCTTTCCAATGCGATTACAGCGTGAGGGTGACTTGCATCATAGGTAAAGGCCTGTCCATCCTTGCTCTCCATCCGCCCGGCTTCATCATAGACGAATTCTTCCGCATGGATCGGGGTCGCATCATGGGTCACAGTCATGCCGGTCAATCGGTCGAGTGTGTCATAACTGAAGGCTGAACTTTCTACGGCTACGGCATCCACAATGCTGGAGATATTGCCATTGCGGTCATAATCGTAGGTCAGATCCTGCAGGCTGCTACTTTGGATGTTGGTGGCGGTCAGGCTGTTGAGCAGACCTCCTTTAATGTTTTCGCTCCATTCATTGTAGGAGTAGGCGCGGTTGATGACAGCCGTACTGGAAACATCACCCATCCCCAACCCGGTAACCCGTCCGGCTTCGTCGTAGGTTAGGTTCTTAATATAGGTGAATGCGCTGGTGTTGATCATGTCCTCAAGCAGTCCCTGGTCGTTGTAGCCCAGGTTCAATACTTCACCATCCGGATAGGTCATGGTGATTGGCAGATCGGCTTTATTATACGTCCAACTGGTGGTGAAGCTTTCGGTGCTCAAGTTTTCAGCGTTTATGGCTTTGACTTCATTCAACTTGCGTCCGCGCTGGTCGTACGTCCAGGTTGTGCTGCCGCTGCCATCGCTCATATATGTGCGGCGGCCAATACCGTTTGTCCCCTGGTCATAAGTATAAGTGACATCCGCGGTGGTATCGCAAGCTCCTGCACCACTGTAACTCTTGCCGGTCAGGCGGTTGAGGGCATCATAACCCAGGCTCGTACTGCATCCACGCGCATCGGTCTGGCTGGTCAACCCGCCCACGGCATTATAAACATAGCTCCAGGCGCCCATATCCGGGTCGGTCATGCTGGTTTTGCGTCCGCTCAGGTCATACCCGATGGAAGTGGTGGTCGCATTAGCCTCACTGCCTTTGGTGACGCTGGTCAAGCGCCCTACTGTATCGTACTCGTAGGTGAGACCGGGTCCGGTGGCCGGGGTGACGCTGAGAGCCTTACCCCAGACATCATATTGCGTCTCGGTGGTATGGTTCTTGGGGTCAGTTGTAATGACTAGCAGTTCAGTATACTCATTGGTCACCTGGTTACCGTTAGGCTCGGTGACACTGGTCACTCTGCCCCAATCGTCATAAACGGTTTCTGTACCCGCTTTACTGTTCAGATTCTGTGAGCTGAACGAGCCACCGGCGTAGGTGAAGGGTTTGGTTTGTTTCACGGCTCTGCCGTATTTATCGTATACCGTTCCCACTACCACGTTCTTGGTGCCATTGTAGAGTTCAGCATTAAGGGTATGGCTTTGGGTCAACTGACCCAGTCCGCTATATACCCTTACACTGGTCATATTACGGGCATCATCCAGCTTTTGGGTCAGAGTGATCCGGAAGGGAGAGGAAGGAGAAGAGTAATCGTTATAGGCAATCGTGAGGGTGGGTGCATTGAAGCGTGTCCTCCGGGGCAGCCACTTTGGTCATGCGTCCGAACAGGTCATAGGCTGCGTAAATTGTGACATTATTGGCGTCGGTAACACTGGTCGGTACACCCAGGTTGTAGTCATAGCCGGTGTAAGTCACCTGATTTAGGGTATTTGTCTGGCTGGTGGCATAGGTATGGTAGGTGTCATCATAAGCTGTGTTTGTGGTCTGTGCGCCGGTCGCAGGTGAAGAACTTGCTGTGCCATAGTCGGTATACTGGGTGACACTGGTGATATTCCCGTAGGCGTCATATCCATAGCCTGTTTCACCATACTGGTTATCCGCCAATAAGGTACGGGTCTTTTTCACCTGACCAGTGGTTGGCGTAGAGTTGTAAGTGGAATTGGTATCGTAGATATTGAGCGCTTCTGAAATGACAGCGCCGCCATTCAGCGAGTCCTCGGTGGTCACTCTGGCTGGCAATCCTGCCAGGTATTTGGTGCTGCTGACGTTCGGGAAGAATTCTGTTCGGACCCTGTGGTGATCCACCCAATCCGATCCATCCCATTCCTGGGTGAGTGCACTGGTAAGGTTGCCATACTGGGTTCCGCCCTGGTCAGAGGTATTGTATTCATACTCCGTGCGCGTGCCATACCAGCTTGAATTTCCATCATAGGTTCGTTGAACGCTCTCGTATGGGCGCACCCAATTTACTGAAAGGTCATATTTCCCTGACAGACCGGCTGAATCTCCGCTCAGCAGGATATCTGCCGTATTTCCACCGGATATTGCATCATATTGCGTGTCTTTGTAATAATTGGTGTAGCTTTCACTGAAAAGCGTGCCTTCGGTGTAGGCGTCAAACCAGAGTGTACCGGTGTTCACGCGTTGGCGGTATTTCCATTGTTCCGCGCTGAAACCATCCACCTTCACTTCAGCGTAGTTCTGGGGATCAGTCTCCTGCCAGATACGAACCAGGCAGCCGTTTTGGGAATCGATGGTAAAGGCCACCCGGTACCACTTATCGAGTGCAAACTGACCACTGGAGAGCAGATCTTGCCCTTCCGTCAGACCTCCACCGGTATCGGTAAGCAAGCGAGCTACGAACTGCCCGCCATCCTGCTTCATTCGGATGCCGAAGAACTTACCACTCTGGCTGAGCAGGCCCACTTCACCCTGGGCAGTGGAAGTATTGAGACGTAATCTACCCAGGATAGTTTTTCCATTGGCAAGGTTAAAGGAATTGCGTGCCATACTCACAGACCAATCCGTTGCAGTAGAAATGGATTTCATTGCTACATCGAAATCTTTTTGGTAAATGTAATCAGGTGTTTGGGTTCCCCCGCTTATCGTCCAGTTGGCGGAATTAAAAGTTCCTAAAGGCATCGTAGAAATCACGATGCATCGTCATCGTCCGGTAAGGCGTGCCTTTCTGGGCGTCATTCTGGAAATAGTAACTGATCTCTGCTATCTGGTCTTCGTTGACGACTTGCGTCATGGAATGCCCACGGAATTCCCGGTTGGGGTATGTGTACAGGTTGGTATAGGTTGTTCCCACAGCCGCTACTGCTTCAGATGTCAGGGAAGTATTGGGTGAAGGATTGTCGTAAGTGTAGGTGGTGGTGTTGGTGAGACCCGTTACCTGATCGGAAACAACCTGGCTGGTAACCCGGTATTCATTGGGGTAAAGTGAGAATTCCACTTTCCCAACCCGGCAGTCATTGCACTCCATTCTAAAAAAGGTGGTGGATGGTTTGTATGAGATTGGAATTTCGACAGAATCTTCCAAAGTGACCCATGTTGTGCCAATTCTAGGCATCCATGTATCAGAGTACAACATATTTCCAGTACCCGTGCTTGTATCCACAATACCCCAATTGGTATCGGTGCTGCCTTGATTAGACCGAACCTGTATGTTCATCAAGATACGACCACCTGGTTTGGCGACATTCTCAGGTACTGTATGGTGAGCAATGGACATATTGGGGTCTAGTCCGATTAGAAGCCGGTTAACTCCACCCATCAAGCAACGAACGTTATTTGGGTTAAGAATACCAACCCAGGTATGATCGGATTGAGATGAACCCCGGCATTCATCGGTACCATATAATATGTAAAGTGCACGGGCACGGTCATTGACATCATCAAAGTATGCCCAACGCTCGTAATTGAATTGCACTGTGGCACCTTGCCCGTTATCCACCTTACGCAGGTGCAGGTTATCCTCATAGCCGCCGTTTGTGCTTAAATTATACGAGAACTGGGTCGCAGGCAGGGTTGAGTCGTCACTCGCAACTTCCTGCACTCCCAGTAAGGTCAGGGTATATCCCGTCGCGCTCCATTGAAATCTTGGGTAGATCTGTTGGGTGGAGCTGCCATCCGGGTTGGCAAATGTAAATTGGTAGCGTCTTAATAATTCCGAATCCTCCCAATTAGCCGCGGTTTTCTTTTCAATATCCACCTCTGCCAGGCTGTATTTACCATACAATACCCGCGCCGTCGTTGCTGTCCAGGCGGTCTGGTAATCGGTGCGCGCGGCACGAACGAACTTGACCCGGTATTGATCGTTGGGGTAGACGATGAACTCTGGGTAAACTGCCACCACATTGAAGCAACTGGCAGATTTGACTTCGTTGAAATAGGTATAAGTAATTACATTACCATTAATATCCGTTACAGAACCTAGCGACCAGCGCCAGGTCAGGTTGAGAGAAGCTGCTGCTGCCACACAACCGTTGGTGGTATGGGTTTTGGCTTGTTTATCAAAGATATATATATTCCCTTTTTGGTCCCAAACTTTCCACGTGTCAGCGGTGGTATCCCGCGTGATACGCATGTAGGTCTGGTTGGAAGTGGTATAAGTGATGACACTACCAACCACACTTATGGGTAGCAATTGTGAGCTGACCCCATTGATGGTCATCGAGAACGTGTCGTCATTGGTGGTGCTGCTGGTCTCATGCATGTTACGAAGTATGGCGCCTGTATCCAAACTCCAACCGGCTCCCACCCAGCCAGCCTGGGTGTAGGCGGTGGAATCATCGATCGTCTGGCTGTTATACGATAGAGTCAGGTTGGGTTGGAATCCACCCTGGGCTGGTGGTAACCAGAAACCCATGTCATAGGTGGCGGCTCCGGTAAAACCGGAGACTTTGAAATCATCCAGCGTAGGCACACTGTTTGCCTGCCATGAGGCAGCCTTGTAATCAAAGACTGTCAGGTGGTCAGATTTGATCGAGAGGGTGTTATTCTCGGTGTCCACTGTTGTTTCCATTGGGAACCAGTCGGCAATTACTTCATCGTAATAATAGACCATCAGGTCTGCCTCTTCTCCGATGGTGATGTCTTCTTCCTGGTATGCAATTTGAATGGCCAGTGGTTCTTTGAAAGTTTTCAGGTTCTTTCCGCTCGATTTATCCACCGCTATGATCTCTATCGGTTTACCGGTCAGGGATATAGCAGGTAATTTGTTGGGGGAGGGGTTGCGAATATCGAAAGCTAGGTTTTGTTCAGCCGCCGCAGCGGGGACTTCGATCTTGACTTTGTCGTTGATCCCATTAATGTTATTTTTGACGCCTTTGGTCACCGGGTATTTTTCAGCGTCGATCAGGATTGAATTTCCAGTAACGAATTTATCGCCTTGATATACTTCGATACTGAAATAAAATGGGAGAACAGCTTTCTGGACATCGACCTCAATTCCTTTACTGTTATCCAAAAGATTTGTAAGAGGCAGGGTTAAATCCGGTGCCAGGCTGGCAGCCAGGGATTTGTCTACAATGGTTGCACCTTCAGGTAAGCGCAGTTGCACCCTGGTATCTGAGCCAGAGATCAGAATTCTTGCTCCCGGTTAGTTTCCATGATATAGTGATAGGTTTGCCGGGGATGTAAATCGCCGGGTCAGCATCCATCTTGAGCGTCAGGTCTTCTACCTTTTTACTTTCCATGGCTTTCACCGTTTCTGAAAGTAAAGGCGCATGAAGATCTGAGCGGGTTGGTTCGCTTCCCACCGTTCCGTACATTACAGATGTTTGAGGTATTTCTTGGGATTTAGGTGGTTCGGTCTTATTTGTTTTGCCAAATAAAAACGAATTAGCCAACATGATAAAGACAAGTAGCGCGTGGATACTGTTGTTCATATGTCCCTCTATGGTATATCTATGATTAGAATGTGTTCCCTTAAAATTGCCCGCCAAAATTGAGAACTACAATTATTATAGTAATAAATATATTTATTGCAAGTATGTAACAGGTACTAGTTTATTTTTATTTATACCTTTCACTAATGCCGGCTCGACAACTTCATTTTCGAGCAAATACCTCACTTTATACTAAGTGTCTCCGCTAAGAACCCTGTAGACCCTTATGCTAAGCATAGTGAAGGGTTGATTTCCCGAGGGTAGAGTTCCTTCCCGCCCAATATATCCCCGATTGATCCAATTGATACGCATTTGTTTTACACCTACCTGTCATTAATGACAGCTAGACAAGCCCATTTTCGTGCTTATAATGTATATAGAACATATAATCTAAGGATTTGTTCTTAATTTTGGCAATACAGAACATTACATTACGAAATGACTACGTTTGGAGGAATGAAGTCCCGACAAAGGAGGGGCAAATAAATAGACGAGCGCAGCGAGGAATGCAGTTACATTGTAGACCGACGCAGTCGAGTCGTAAGCGGAGCAAAAAAAATGACGAACATAATGAAGTCCCGACGAAGGTGGGATGCAAGTGGGGTAAAAAGAATGACGAACGTCGTGAGGTATGCAGTCCCGGTTATCCCTTCCGCTTCGCTTCAGGGACCTTCAGGGAGTTAGGCGCAAACCAGTGGAGGTTTCCTATTGCCAGGTACTTGCTTCCTTATAAATTGCAGTGGCTATATTGGTGCAGCGCACAGTGATTTCCTGTGGAGTATATGGCCTGCCCTGCTCAAGCCACCAGGTGATGGCTTCCACGAGCATGGTCACGGTGAGGTCGGTTACAAACTCATCGGAAAGTGGAGAACTGGATCGAGCAACATTGTTTTGCCAGAGGGGCAGGCGCGTAAACTCTTTGAACAATTCAACCAGGGTCGTGCGCATCTTCAATACAAACCAGGGACTGCCTTTCCGGCCAAGCAGAGCTGCATAGAGGCGTTCATATTGCGCGATGTGTTCAAAGAACTTTATCCAAATCTGCGGAGGATGTTCTGTAATTGGCTCTGACACAGCGTTGAACAAAGCCTGCATGGCTTCGTTGAATATTTGTTCCACCAGGTCATATTTGTCCTGATAATTGCGGTAGAATGCAGCCCGGCTGACCATTGCACGCTCTGTGATCTCTCCCACGGTGAGCGAGTCAAAACCGTGCTCTTCAATTAATTCAATTAATGCCTCGCGTAATAGCTTTTGTGTTCGCCGTTGCCGTAAACTCTGGATCTGTTGAGACATATTCTGCTCCTTGTCTCAAATGAGACAATATTTTAGTTTTGAATCTTGTTTCCATGACGTCAAACCAGTAGACTATAATCAGACACAATAGCTTATATGATACATTATGTATCATTACAATCGATATGTCAACTAAATGAATCGAAATTTTGAGCATAATCAAGCCAATTGAACCATTTCGGGAAATGGGAGCCACGGTTTGTGAAGGCACTTATGAATCTTGTGAGCGTGATAAAGATCTATCACACATCTTGTGTCAAAAAGTGCAATAGCGAAAAATATTATTAAACGAAAGGAATGAGAAAAATGAACAGTTCCAATATTACAGGAGAAGATGCATTAATGAAAAGCGAGATGGAAAAGATGGTGCCATCCTATGACTCATACATGAGAAAGGTTACCTTTGGGCGAGAGCACGTTTTGAGAGAGACGACAGTAGATCCTGGCGGGGGTAATACCGGGAGACATCGTCCTTGAAGTGGGTTGCGGCACCGGAACACTTACGCTTGCAGCTAAAAAGAAAGCCGGGGTATCGGGCAGAGTGTATGGAATCGACCTCATACCCGGGATGATCGAGGCCAGTAAGCAAAAAGCAGCTCAAGCCAATGAGGAGATTACGTTTCAAGTGGCAGGAATAGATAACATCCCTTTTGACGACAATATGTTTGATGTTGTGATGTGCAGTTTTATGATTTTCCATATGTCTGAAGAGGTAAGAAAGAAGGGAATTGCTGAGATCCAGCGGGTTCTTAAACCACAGGGACGATTGCTGGTGGTAGATCTGGCTTTACCAGCGCAGCCTGTTCAAAGGGCGATCGCAAAAATGTTTTTTGGCGGTATGCTGCAACATGAATTACAGGAACTAGTCCCGATCATGAAGACAAGCGGTTTTTGGGAAATAGAAATTGCTCCCGTAAAATTCAATATAATGGGACTGTCTGTTCTCGCTTTTGTGAGGGGTCGAGCGGAAAAGTAATGAGAATGTAATTTACCAGAGGGTGCGTTATTTTCACTATGAGGTGGTTGGTTTGAACGGAAATAAAAAAAGACTGCAAAAGCAGTCTTTCTTATTAGTGGCGGGAGCGACGGGATTTGAACCCGCGGTCTCGGCCTTGACAGGGCCGCATGTTAAACCACTACACCACGCCCCCGAGCCCCAAAATAATATCACAACCAAATAATAGCGTCAAGGAATTATGGGTTATAAACTGAAAATCCATTCATCCACATTACGGTCCCAGCCCACCAATTCTTCTTGTTTAAACCAGAGTGCAATTTCTTCTTCACCACGCTCAGGTTTGTCTGAAGCATGAGTAAGGTTTCGTCCTGGTGTAATCGCAAAATCGTGTCTGATAGTACCTGGTGCCGCTTCAGCAGGGTTTGTTTTTCCCATAGTCTGCCGTACTGTTGCAACAACATTTGGACCTTCCCAAACCATGGCCATGACAGGCGAGGAACAGATATAGCGCAGCAAACCCGGGTAAAAAGGCTTGCCAATATGTTCCTGGTAATGCGTCTCTGCAAGTTTCAGATCTACTGTCATGAATTTTGCAGCAACAAGTTTCAATCCACGAGCTTCCAGGCGTTTAATGATCTCCCCGATCAAGCCACGCTGTACACCATCCGGTTTAATAAGTACCAATGTTCGTTCCATATACTCCTCTGATCCGATTCAAAAATCAACTCGGGAGTTACCCCGAGTTGAAAAAGATACCACATATTCCGGTTATTGCAAATACTCTTCTGCCCGGGTATATGCATCCAAAGCTGTCTGTAATTTACCTGACCGACCCAGGGCGTCACCCAAAGTCATCCATAACCCGAAATCAGTTGGATATGTCTCGGTTGCCTTGGATAATTGTTCTATGACCTTATCAAGATGAGTCTCTTTCTTGATCAACTGACCGAATTTTTCCTGGGCAAATTCGAGATCACCAGATTTGATGGATTTGACTGCCTGGTTGTAGACCTTGTCAAATTCTTTCAAGTTCTCCACAACCGCAGGTTCTTCCATAACAACTGGTTCAGGAACTGGAGTTTCTGCCTCTTCAACAACATTCACCTCAGCTTCTGGGATAACCTGTTCTTCAGCAATAGTTTCAACCTCAACAGTCTCTTGAACGGGTATTACCTCTTCGAGTACCGGTTCAGCTTCAAGGACTGGTTCTTCAATGGTATCAACAGGTTGAATTTCTTCAGACTCAATAGCAGCAGGTTCTTCAACAAGCAATTCAGGAACTTCTTCAACCACTGTTGGAACTTCCATGACTTCTGGAACCGCTTCTTCTATTGTCATTTCAGGTTGGTCTTCAGTTATTCCCAGAGATTCCACGGTTTCTGCGACTGGTTGTTCCACTGATTCCATTTCAGGTGATGGTTCTGTTACTTCAACCGGCATCTCAGAGGTTGGTAATTGCTCTTCAACTTCCATGCTTGCCTGTAATTCCTCAGGAACGTTTTCCACAGGGCTAATTTCTTCCTGTGAAGTTTCGGAAACAGGCTCAATATCGAAAGGCAGTAAATCTGCTGTGGAAATTGGTTTTGGTTCAATGGTTTCTTGAGGTTTCTCCAACAGGGATTCTGCAATAATTCCCATTTCTGCTGCTTGAACCACCTCACCCAGGTCAGGAGACTCTGGTTCGCTTTCTAGTGTTGGAGATGTTTCCCGTTCGGAAACAGACACTTCATCAACGGACGGTTCTGGTTCAGGTTCAAGACCTTTCAACCAATCCGGGACATCGACCACAGTTGATTCTACTGACGATCCTTTCAAATCCAGGTCACTTAACCAGTTTGGAACCTCAGATTCCTCTGCTTGAGGTTCTTCCAACGATGCCGGTGTTATCGGAGCTTGTTCAGAAGGCTCATTTTCAGAGAATCCTTTCAACCAATCTGGAAATTCATCTGTCGTCTCTTGAGTAGAATCAGCGATTGGGCTTGTTCCTTCTGGGTACCCATCCAGCTCTTTTAACCAATCAGGCAACTCATTTGCCAGATCTTCAGGGTTGGGAGGCAGAATTGAAGTAGTTGGTCGTTCTTCTTCACTATCAGGGACAACATCAACTGACTCAGGCAGTTCTGGTTCTACTTTTTGGATAGGAGGAATATCTACCGGTGCTTCAGGTGCACTTGTAACTACAGTTTGGCCTGAGTCTTCCGAAGAATCCTGGTCCAACATACTTAACCAGGAAGGCATCGATCCATCGCTTTCTTCGGGTGTCTCAGGAAGTACAGCAGTAGATTTATCGGATGTTTCAATCGGTATTCCAGCCAGCCAATCTGGCACAACATCTTCCGGTGGTAAGTTTGTGGTCACTATTTCTGGTGCCTGTTCATGAGGCCGAGGGGCTGGTTGAGTGGGTGCTTCAACATTAATTACCTTTGGAGCTTCAGGAGGTTCAAGTTTCTCTTCTTCTGAAACAGCAGTCAGGTCTTGCAGCCAATCTGGTACATCATCAGGAGATAAAATCGAAGTACCACCCGCAGCAGGGAAGATCTCATCCATATCAAGCTTATCTGTTTGGGGTGAGTGTGAAGAGGTAGATACTGGTGCCGGGGATTCGGGCTGCCATTCAGTCGAGGCATCAGATTTAAATACAGGTGCCTGTTCAGTCGACGGTTTGCCTTGGTCTTCCAATCCCTTCAGCCAATCGGGTGTACCACTTTCCGGTTCTTCCTCTTCATTCGGTAAATGAAGTGATGCTGTGCCACCAGCCACAGTAGCATCTTGTGGTGGTTGTTCACCTGAAAGCCAGTCATTGAGTTTATTACTTGTTTCTTCTGAAACGACGTCATCGACTGCATCTGGTTTTAACGGTTCAGATTCCATTTCTTCAAAGGCCGGGGCTAAACCTTGGACCCAATCCGGAATATCTGCAGGAACGATTGGAACGTCAGCAGGCTCTGATTCTGCTTCGAGGTGGATCACAGAAGTTGGAGGCGTATCTTCTTGTATCGATCCCGCTGCAGCCCAACCGGATGCTTTGAGCCAATCCGGTATTTCTGTTTCGCTCTCTTCAGCAGATTTTTCAGTGTCTTTTAGCCAATTGGGTAATTCATCATCTTGCGGTTCCATCTCTACCTGCTGGGTTGAGGGGAATTCTTCTGCGGACGGAGCAATTGGTACCACAAACTCAGGTATATCAACGACAGGTGATTCAGATGTCTTTATATTTTCCAGGAAGGAATCCTCAGGCTGATCAGATGAAGGTAAATTGGATGAATCAAGGATGCGCGTGAAACCTTTTTCTCCCAGATCTTGATCTGCACCAGTCAAATCGGACAGCACCCAATCGGGGGCTGCTTCCTCTTTTACATTAGGAGTAGCTTCTGGAGCTGGTTGAACAGGTTTTTGATTTGGATCATATTCTAATTTCTCAATCGGAATCATATCTTCAGGGACTTGTTCCGATGATTGATACTGATCATTTACCATAGTTTCATAAGGATCAAGGTTGATAATTTTCTGCTTATAGGTTTCCCCTTCAGCTTTTTTCCCTGAATCTTCAAGGATTTTCAGCATGATTTTATTAGCTTCAAGGCAGTGCGGGAATTTATTTAATAATCGGCCGCACAACTCAGTGGCTTCAACCTTCATATTCAAGTTGTAATACATACGCGCGAGCAATACTTCGAGGTCAACCCGGTCAGGGGATTCAGCCAGAAGTGATTTGATCTCTGCCACTGCTTGGCGATATTGATTTCCACGTGCATACATCCGGCAAAGAGCTCCTCTGGTCAGGCGAATTTTTAATGGTTCTTCGCCATCTCTTTTACCGTAAAGATGTTTTAGTTCATCTTGTATAGCTTGATTGGAAGGTTGTGATTCAAATGCCCGTTCCATATGCCAAATGGATGCTGCTAGGTTTCCTTCATCTTCGCGGATAATGCTCATTCCAACCTGAGTGATAAAATCATCAGGAGCAACAGTCAGTATACGCTGAAACACATCCATGGCTTCTGGATGATGGTGGCCTTCGAGATATGCTTTTCCAAGTAACCGGTAAGTTTCAATATATTTGGGATAGTATTGCAATATATACTGGCAATGAGCTACAGCTTCATCGGTCTGACCCCGGTCGATCAGATTACTAATCTCCCGATTATATGCTCTTAAAGAAATATTAGCCATTCAGGGTTCCTCCCTTAAATAGTATGCATCAACAAATCTATCAATGCAAGTATCATACCGGAAAGAAAGGCTATCTGTATGAAGTAGAATATCTATTCAATCTTCATTTTACTGTTATTTATTCACCCAGATAATCGCGTAGTTTTCGACGGATGGTGGGGTGGCGTAGACGGCTTAATGCTTGTGCTTCAATTTGGCGTACCCTTTCACGAGTTACACCCATCTTGCGGCCAACTTCTTCCAAAGTGTAAGCCTGTCCATCTAAAAGTCCATAACGTAACTGTAGAATACGTACTTCTCTGGGCGGGAGAGAGTTTAATACTTCTTCTATATGCTCGCGTAATAAGTTATATGTAGCAGTTTCATCCGGAGGAGGAGACTGATCATCTTCAATAAAATCACCGAGCACTGAATCTTCTTCATCATCAGTTGGCGTTTCAAGGGAAAGCGGCCTGCGAGCGACCTGAATCATATTTTCCACTTTTTTAGGTGGAACATCCAATGCAATAGCCAATTCGTCCACACTTGGCTCACGTCCTAACCGTTGGGTCAATTGATGCTGAACACGTAACAATTTATTGATCTGATCACCCATATGGACAGGAACACGGATCGTTCGACCCTGATCCGCAATGGCACGGGTCACAGCCTGGCGTATCCACCATGTAGCATAGGTACTAAATTTATGCCCCCTCCGGTAATCGAATTTCTTTGTTGCCCTGATCAGGCCAATATTGCCCTCCTGGATTAGATCAAGGAAAGGAACACCGCGCCCCATATACTTCTTGGCGACAGAAATTACCAGTCTACTGTTGGCTGTAATCAGATGTTCACGGGCATTCCAACCATCTTCAATTAAATGGCGTAGTTCCGCCTTTCTGTGGGTATAAACATTTCCTTTTGCGAGTTCTTCCCGGGACATGCGTCCTAGTTCAATCCGTTGCGCCAACGATACTTCTTCCTTGGCATTTAGTAGCGGAACTCGGCTAACCTCTTTCAGGTATAACCCGATAGTATCATTTGTATCGATATTGGCTAAATCATCCACATCGCTACCGGGAACCTCTTCATCTTCCTCTTCTTCATCAGTAGCAAGTTCTTCCTCACTTGGACCTTCTATAGATGAAAGGTCTTCAATATAAGGAATACCAGCGCTTAGAAGTGCGGCAAAAGCTTCTTCCAACTGTTCCACATCCTGTTCTGCATCAGGGTAAAAATGTAAAATATCGTCGATCGTTACAAAAGTCTTTTGCCGACCTAATGTAATTAATCGAGCAATTACTGAATACTCGTCGTCTTCCGCTTCAACCACATTTACAATCATGTCATCCATAATTAATATTTTCTTTCCTTAAAAAGGCAAATTTCACTTAGCAAGATCAGCCACCCTGCTTTTTTCTTAGCATATCTGCTGTTTGAATTTGCCTATGGGTATGCACATTTGAAAAAGCTAATTTAGAATACACCGATTTACGGTCTATTTCAATACCTTTACCTCTTTGTTAATAGTTTGATCATTCACTTTCGGCACTTTCAGGGTAAAACTGTAGCAGTCTCAGAAACAACCGGTGTTGCTGTAGCAAAGAATTGATTAAATATATCCAATATGTTTTCAACACTAACCTTGTTTAAAATCACAGCATCTCCATTTTGCAATCTCGCATAATAACCAGATTCGATCGGGGTTTGGTCACCAATTAGTATTGTTTCATTTTGACCACCAGAATACTCCAATAAGATACTTAGGGTAGGTTGTTTATTTAATCCCATTAATTCATCTGAGGAATTGTTGCTCAACAACCTGTATACTTTCAAGGATAGTACTTCACTGAGTTTTTCCTGAAAAATTCCAGCTCCATCCGTATTACCAGATGGTAATATAACTTTCCATCCCACAGTAGGATCTGCTGTGACAACCACTTCGTGATCTTTTGTTTTAATGGTAACCCTGGTTATTTCGTTCTCAGGGTGAAGTACCACTTTGTAAACAGTTGGTGTGGATGTTTTTTGAGTAAATGGCAGGTTATTTCCCCGTTTCTCAAGAAACAAGGTTATTGCTGCTAAAACAATGAATATCAGGATCGCTATCCACGCAGGTTTTCGGATCACAGACTATCCTCGCTTTTTCCGCTGAACCCACACGATGATTCCAGCAATAAGGATCAATCCAGGCATAAGAAAAACCGATCCCAAAACCAAGAGGTTCATAATAATATTTTGAGGAGGAACCAATATACGTTGTGTGGTCTTTTTCGGAGTCAGGTTTATCAATTTATCCTGCTGAGCAGCCCAGTCGATCGAATTGATTATAAAATCTCCATTTCCGAAAGCGGTATAGTTTTTTGTTATAGCGAAATTGGAATTACCAACAACAACAATCCTACCGTTTGTTGATGAATTGATACCAGCGACCGCCAATGGTACTGGGCCTGGAAAATCAACACCATCATCGTATTTAACCTGGTTTTGTTGTAAACCAGCAAAGTCTGTTTCACCCCAGGCCTGGTCAGCTGTCCAAACTAAGGTAGTCAGTTGTATATTTTCTGGTGGTGTTTGTGCGGCAACAACACTACGCGAAGATGGAAAGATGGTAATCAGACCTGCCAATTTCTTTACGATCGGATGATCACCATATTCGTTGGCGACTGCCTGCGAAGGTGATTGAGAATTAGCATCAATCACGAAATCGTTGGCGAGTAGTATGCCCCAAGTATTCATCGTATACTCAGCCAGTGGATCAGGTGTATTTCCAAACTGGGTCAGCGGGACGGGATCTTCTAGAATGAGCAGTGATTTTCCAGAATCGACGAACTGTTTCAGCAAATTCACTTCATCCACAGTCAATGGTTTGATGGGACCGGCAATTATTATTTCTTCGGCATCTGCAGGAATTTGAGGGTTGGCTGCTAAATTTAAAGTGGCTACCAGATAATTCTTTGATTCGAGGACAGTCTTTACCTGACTATAGGAGGATTCATCCGTTCCCATTGGATCATGTTCACCATGCCCTGTCAGGAAGTAAATTGCATGTTTTGTGGGATTGATCAATTTGATGATAGAGGTAACTATCTCTTCTTCAGAGACCAATTTCACCTGCTCTTTTTGATCTTTGAGCAATAAAACAATTGTTCCATCAGTGGTAATACTATATTTATTCGCAGTTAACGGATCTGCAACTGGATCGATAAATTGATAATCGAAGTTTCCCGAACTATTCGATTTTAAATTTGAGAGCAAAGAATCAGCCTGATCCTTAGGATATTGTGGTGAAAAGAAAGCAAGTGCACTCACCTTTTCGGGCAAGCTCTTTAGTGCAGCTACAGTCTCAGGTGCCAGGGTATTATCCTGATCTTCTGTAAGGTCCCATTTGGTGGAATATTTGTTGACGAGAAAGTTGGTGACAACCAAAATCCCTAAAACTGCTATAGAAAAGATTACAAAGTTACTGCCGTATTTTATCTGCCGTCCGGTAAAAAACGTCCTTACTTTTTCCGGGTCGAGTACGGCAAATAGGGCAGTGCCTATCACAATAAATGCTAATCCGAGCTGCAGTGGAATATCAAATTTACGGACTACAAAAAAATATGCAGCAGAAAATATGATGGCAATACCGGATAGTAGAAGACTATAAGGAGCATATTTACGCAATTTGGGGTCCATTATCGCCACCTCCGTGATTCAACAGACATGGTACCAAGGAACAATGCCAGGATGGTGACGCTAAGGTAGTAAACAATATCTTTCAATTCAATGATCCCTCTAAGGAAAGTATTGTAGAAATGTTCACTTAAATCCAAGTAAGTGAAGATTTGTCCTCCTGTTGATGCTTGTATCCTCGAGGGATAACCGATCATCCACAAAACCAGGAGAATTCCGAGTGTAGTAAAGAATGCTGCGATCTGATTGCTAAAAAGGCTGGATGCAAATACGCCGATTGCAACAAAAACCCCAACCAGGAAAACCACTCCGAGATAACCGGCAACCATCAGTCCCTGGTCAATACCCGGTTTAACAAAAATATTCATTACAATCGGAAAGATAAAAGTCAGGGTGATAATCGCGAAGTAGAAAAGGAACCCCCCCAGCCATTTTCCAACAATTAATTCCCAATCCCTCACTGGAGCAGTAAGTAGCGTTTCAAGCGTACCCATTCTTTGTTCATCTGCTATTGTGCGCATAGTTACAGCGGGAGTAGTGAATAATAATAATGTCACCAAAGGGCTTAAAATGATTTGAATTGAAGGAGGGTATTGATTGACTACAGCATTGAGCATATTTGCATAAAATATTATTCCCAGGATTAACATAATAATAAATGCAACCACATATGCTATGGGGCTGATTATATACAAATTAAACTCCCGTTTTGCTATTGTCCAAACGTTTCTCATATTTCACCCATTATTCCTCAATATGTTCCGGAATATCCTGAATTTCTTCCGTCAGGTTCATTGAATGTGATTTTTCCAATCCATCATCTAAAAAGTCAGGTGCCGGAGAATCTTCCCTGGTTAATTGCAGGAATATCTCTTCAAGACTAAGGTTTGCTGCCCGCAATTCCAAAAGATCAAAACCTTTTTTGACTACCAGACGAGCAATTTCTGGTCTGGCATCAATTGCTGGTGAAACATTAATTTCAAGAGTATCTTCAGAATACTTCTGAACAACATCGACACCTTTTAATTGCTGCAACGGATTGATCAGGTCTTCCACGATGCCACTTACGCGCAGCATGACATGCTGCGCACCAGATAATCGCAATTGAAGGTGCTCGGGAGTGTCTTCGACAACAATCCTTCCTTTATTAATGATTAATACCCGGTTACAGATCTGTTGTGCTTCAGAGAGAATATGAGTCGAAAGTAAAACGGTTTTTTCTTTTCCAATTTCACGGATCAAATTCCTTACTTCAAGAATCTGAGCCGGGTCCAAACCAATAGTGGGTTCGTCCAATATTAGTACATCCGGGCTATGAAGTAAAGCTTGGGCAAGTCCTATTCTTTGCCGCATTCCCTTCGAAAGATTGCTAATATAACCAAAAGCTCTATCCTCCATATGAACCCTGGTTAATGCCTCGTCCACCCTGTCTTTACCGTTTGGCAGATGGCGCAAGTCAGCCATATACTTTAAATAAGAATACACTGTCATCTCGTTATATAACGGGACAGTTTCGGGCAAATAACCAACCAAACGACGCACGTCCAAGGAATTCTTAATGACGTCAAAACCCCCAATCCTGGCATAACCACTTGTTGGAGGCATGTAACCTGAAAGGATCCGCATAGTAGTTGTTTTTCCGGCTCCATTTGGTCCTAAAAAGCCAACAACTTCACCTTTCTCGGCTGTAAAACTAATGTTATCTATGGCACGCCGTTTACCATAATCTTTGGTTAGGCCATCAACTTCGATCATCGAAAGCTCCTTACAAAAAAATGGATTGCCTAGACAATAAGCCAGGCAACCAGTAGTTATTCTAATTATTCTTTGAACATTTATTTTATGGCTGACCTGTAAAACTATACAACGAGTGGAGGTTGAAAGTCAAGTACCTTATAAACTTCTAATCATATACTAATGTCAATACATTAATCATTTTTTGCATGTGAAACTACCTATTCTCATCAGCAAGTAAATGGTAAAATAGTTTTTTGCAATTAATCTATTTGAAGTCCGTTTAATATATAAGGGAGAGATCATGGATATTAATATTTTGGGATTAGCACGACATGGTTTAAATGCATTTGAGCAATGGGCAATTGTCGGGGTTTTAATCGTTGCCTTCATAAGCCTGGCTTATGCATGGATATTACGTGGTGTCGTCCTCAAAAAGGACAAAGGCACAGAAAAGATGCAGGAAGTATGGAATGCAATTCGAGTCGGTGCAGATTCTTATCTTAATCGGCAACTAAAGACAATATTACCTGCCATCGTATTATTAGGTATTGCACTCTACTTGAGCGTAGCAGTTGTTCCTCCTAGTAGAGAAGCTGTTGCAGAATTCCCACAAAATACCAAAACCATTATTGCCATAGGAAGAACGATAGCGTTTATTATGGGTGCTACATTCTCCCTCCTGGTTGGACAACTTGGAATGCGTATGGCGATCCAGGCCAATGTTCGGGCTGCTTCTGCTGCTAGACGTGGATTTAATGAAGCTCTATCCATTGCATACTATGCAGGTACTGTAACAGGTATGCTCACAGATGGCCTTGGACTCCTTGGGGGAACAGTTATTTTTATCGTATTTGGAAAAGCAGCACCAGATGCTTTGCTAGGTTTCGGCTTTGGCGGTACATTACTGGCATTATTCATGCGAGTCGGCGGCGGCATTTACACCAAAGCTGCTGATGTTGGAGCAGATCTCGTTGGCAAAGTTGAAAAAGATATTCCAGAGGATGACCCACGAAATGCTGCAGTCATTGCGGACCTGGTTGGTGATAACGTTGGTGACTGTGCCGGTATGGCCGCAGACATTTTTGAAAGTTACGAAGTAACCATCGTATCTGCATTAATCCTGGGACTATCATTGATGGCTTTCGATCCGGCGCACAGTCTTAAATGGATCGTATATCCTTTGATCATTCGTGGTATCGGCGTCATCAGCTCTATTCTTGGAACATTTACAGTTCCAATTTGGGAAAAATTCCCGATCAAATTCTTGAGAGCACATGATGCTGAAGAATCAATGTTCCGCTCTTATGAAGTTTCCAGTGTGAATACAGTTGCATTCTCATTCCTGGTAGCCATACTATATGCCGGTGATTGGCGCCTGGCAATGTTAACTTCTATTGGTGTTGCTTTAGCTGTTGCTTTCAATCCTCTTACCTCATATTTCACAGCCACACGAAAAGCTCCAGTAAAAGAAATCGTCAAGTCAGCCAATACTGGTCCCGCCACCCTGATCTTATCCGGTTTATCTGTCGGTATGGAATCCAGCGTATGGGCGTTGGTTGTTATCGCAATTAGCTTTACCCTCTCCTTTTTACTCTATCAAGCTGATGGTGCCATTTATGTCTTGTATGCAGTGGCCATGGTTGGTATAGGTATGCTAAGCCACACTGGCAACAATGTCGCTATGGATTCTTATGGCCCTATTACCGATAACGCGAATGGAATCGGTGAAATGGCATGGCAAGGTCAAAATGATGAAAACACAGTAAAAGCTCGCCAGATCATGGCTGACCTTGATGCTGTGGGAAATACAACGAAAGCTATCACCAAAGGCGTAGCCATTGCCTCAGCTGTGATCGCAGCAGTAAGTTTATTTGCTTCATTCATAACTGATATTGGACGCGTCCAAGAACAATTAGGAATGCCAGTTTTGAGTGCAATTCGAATCAGCGATACACGCGTCTTTATTGGTTTCTTACTTGGTGGAGCTCTGCCATGGTTGTTCAGTTCACTATCCATCCGTGCTGTATCCAGAGCAGCTGCTGAAATCGTTGAGGAAGTTCGCCGTCAATTTAGAATTCCCGGCATTATGGAAGGTACAGTTAAACCGGATTATGCCCAGGTCGTTGGGATTTCAACTAGATCAGCCCAAAAAGAGCTTGTTCCACTTGCGGTCATATCCGTAGTAATGCCGTTGCTTGTTGGTATGATCCTCCAGGTGGAAGCATTAGGTGGTTTCCTTGCCGGTGTAATTCTCAGCGGCCAGCTATTAGCAGTATTCATGTCTAATGCTGGTGGTGCCTGGGACAATGCAAAGAAAGCCATCGAAGATGAACCGCGTAACCTTGCTGCAAATACTGGTAAGGGTTCTGAAAGGCATAAGGCAGGTGTCGTTGGCGATACGGTTGGCGATCCATTAAAGGACACTGCTGGTCCAGCGTTAAACCCAATGATCAAAGTTGTCAACCTGGTTTCGCTTCTAGCTGCTCCTGTTATTGTAAAATACCAGAACCCAACAGTTGGTTTCTGGATCGTAGTAGCCATTTTACTTGGTGGATTGGTTTGGGGAGTCATGACCAGTAAAAAAGAAGTTGCACCATTAAAATAGGGAAAGATTAATTAATCTCAAAGAGACTTGTCAGAATTTGGCAAGTCTCTTTATTTTCCATCCCCTGCCCAACAATCATTTGTTCAATTTACGAATACTTGAATATAAATAAAATAATCCAAAACCTACCCATAACATTGATAAGGCAAGATTTAATAAATAATATCTCTGGAATGTGATTGGCAGCATAAAAACCGAAAAAGTAGTCTGCAGGATTGAAATGATTATTAGAATATAGAAAGTTCTATTAATCGAAATGTCAACTGATTTAATCTTCAGGACTGACACCAACAAGCCAAACAATCCGATAAATAAAGTTACCACTCCATAGTACCATCCAGAAAATAACCGATGAAGGTTATTTGAACTATAGATCACGATCCCTTGAGATAGTTCTTGTGAGTAATTCCCGATATCAAAAAATGCAGGAGCTGCAAAAAATGAATTAGCAAGCCAGGCTGCGATCCGTGATGGTAACGTAGTTACAGCCAGAGGACTTGTTAGTGCTAAGTATTCTACTGCCTGAACTTGAGAAAACGCCAAACGGTTCTGAATTTGAAGTAAGGCGACATGGAAAGGATCCTTCCAGGCGATCGGGTTAAGAATGTAATAAGTTAAGAAAATCGCTCCACTATAAATGAGAACCTTCCAAATAATAGACTGATATTTGTGATTATTTATCCCACTTATTATCCAAACGATAATGGGTACAAGCAGGATGGGCAAGGTCGTTTGTTTTGCCTGAAAAGCCAGACCAGCCAATAATCCAATCAGGAAAGCTTTATTGGGTTTTCGAATGATCAGGAATAGTACTGTGAAATAGAAGCAAAAAGACACTCCTTCAGCCATTGCCCTACGGGTATGTACAAAAAAAATGGCATTCATTCCTAAAACGGCCGTAACAAACAGGCTAATTGGCCAATTCACAATCCCCTTTAGGATCAGATAGAAGAATACCAATCCTAAAGGAACAAAAATTGCCAGACTAAGCCTGGCTAGGAGCAAGAGGTTTATTGTGGGTAATGCGCCATTTGCCTTATTCTCCTCCCAGGAAAGAGACCAATTCCAATCAGATTCAATAGGTTGTAAATGGAATATTCCACGCGAAATACCGATTATAGTTCTAGGCAGAGGAGCATCGATCAAACGGTAGCGTTGTTCAGGTGAAAGAGTAGTCTCAGCTCGGTAGAATAAATTACCAGGAGCAGTCAATAGTACATCCACATCCTGGCTCATATAGATCTGAGTAGTTTCATCAGGATGAAATGGAACCAACAGGATGGTGGAAAAGAAGAAAACCATATAGAGAACGAGCACAGATAATGGAATGACTTTTACCAGGAAAACGGATCTCATACTAATCATTCCTTTTATAGATTAATAATCCCTTACTTCCATATATATCCGTCGGGTATTCTTTTATGAAATGATATCTTGTCAAGAAAATCTTTAGATTTGAGAAGTGTATTTCGGCCGTAGATCTCCACGAAAACTACCAAATCCGGTTTTTGATCGAGTATTAAATGAGTAGGTATCGCATAATTACTCACATAATCTTCACTGGGCAAAGGGTAATAACTGGAGGACACAGGGGAGATTAATCCTACCGTATCCAGGATAGTTCTATCTGTCAAGTACCCAAGTACACCAACATCCCCGGCAGCAACCACAGAATCTGATGTTGTTTCCGCTAAGACATCAATTGAAGCCAATCTATATAGTTCCTCCAGTTTGACCCATGCCATTTCCGGGTAAAGAGAATTCTTTCCTTGGTCAGTACTAACCACCCAACCATTGAGGGAAAAATAAAGTGGAATTAATAATGCCGTTGTCAAGGTGATATTAGGAAAGGCAGACCAGCGTGTCCAATTAAAATGGATTGTATTGAGGGTTGTCAATTTAGTTCTTAGAAAATCCAACACTTTTTTCAGGGTTGACTCCACACCTGAAAGAATAACAAGCATATAAATTGGTAGCGGAGGAGTTAAATACCAACGGAATATTAATGGATGAGCCAGTGAAAAAGTAATGAAGTATAGTATCGGGTAAATTAAAAGCGGAAGAGATAATGGATTCTTTCGGACTATAGATATAAAGCCAACCACGAAGAATAATGGAATAGTGATCAAACTGACATACAAAACGGTTGGACTGAGTGTGTTTTCTTCCCCAAAGGGGGTCAGAAAATGCTGCAATAACCGGATGAATGCTGCATTATCCGGGAGTAAATAAGCAACTGATTTTGCAGCTATGGAATGGGGAAGCAAAGTCCTAAAATATATATAGCTAAACATTAACCATGATATCAAAGGTATCGCAGCAAGGATCATTGCTTTAGGTTGGAAGATATCCCATTTTTTCTGTATTATTGGAAAGAAAAGTAGAGGCAAAACGAATATTAACGCATCCGGTCTGGTAAGAATCATAAAAGATGCGCATAGCCATATACCAATTATTGTCATGTTTAGATAAAAATAGACCATTAACAAAATTAGCAGGATTAAAAGGCTTGTTTCCAAACCGCCTATCGCGAAAGTTACGCTATATGGAGCGATCGACCAAATTAATCCTGTTATCGCACCCACCCTGAAAGTAGATATTTTTTTCCCGACCTCGAATAACACCACACACGAAACTGCATCAAATAATGAATTTAGTAACCAAGATATAATGGGAAAGGGAGCATGTACTCCTCCTGTAAAAGCTCCCAATGTTGTAAGGAACAGAGTATAAAAAGGTGTTGTAGTTCCCAGAACGCGTTCACCTACATTGAATGTGAAACCATTTCCAGCTAAAATATTACGGGAGTACCGGTATGTAATATAGGAATCATCGATAATACGTGGTCCGGGGATGATCCTGGCGGCTAAAGCAATAATGATTAAGATAACCGGAAAATATCGTCGCATAATGGAATTATATGTCTGATACCAAGATGGTCAATCACCAAAACCATAAAAAATATATTTTTCATATCCTTTTGGTTGTCCTTATCAGTGTAGCGATTCGTTGGGTTCTCATATTATTGAACAAAGTACCCTTCAATAGCGATGAGGCAATCGTGGGATTAATGGCGAATCATATATTAAAAGGAGAAAATTCAATCTTCTTTTATGGTCAAGCCTATATGGGCAGCCTCGATAGTTATATAGTGGCCGGTTTTATTAAGCTATTTGGAAATTCAATCACATCAATACGGATAAGTCAGACTTTTTTATTTATTTTATTTTTGATCGCTGGGTATTATTGTGCTTATTTATTGTTTAAATCCAGGAAAGCAGCACTGGCTACGATTATTTTACTGGGTGGTTCTCCGGTAAATTTTTTCCTCTACACGACAGTTACGCTGGGGGGGTATCTTGAAGCCTTACTATTTGGCATTTGCATCTTAATACTTGGAATTAGAATTGAAGAAAATGAAGATTTTGGGGTAAAAAAAACTTTTACACTCAGGATTCAATTTTTCCTTTTCGGTTTATTAATCGGTGCCGGGATCTGGGTTTTAGGAATAACCCTTATATTTAGTATCAGCGCATTGATCATGCTTGGATTAAAGATTTATCGAATAAAGGTGAAGTTTGGATTAACAATTGAAGCATTGATACTGATAATTGCTGGGGGACTCTTGGGTGGATTACCTGTATTAATTTATTTTTTCTCGAATGGAGTCGTTGTTTTTCTCAATGAGCTTATGGGTAGCGCGATATCCATCGGGCAGCAATCTTATCTTAACCAAATCGGGCTGCACCTGGTTAATTTCATATTGTTTGGAATTTCTGCAGTTTTAGGGTTTCGGCCTTCATGGAATACAACCTGGTTATTGCTGCCACTCATTCCAATTATACTTGCCATTTGGCTGTTTCTTATTCGAAAGACATATATATTTGAGCAAAAATCAAAATCAGCATTGATGATCAGGATTTGGCTGCCAAGTATCATTTTAATGATTGCATTTGTTCTCACCCCGTTTGGGATGGATCCATCCGGTAGGTACTTCCTCCCGATCAATATCTCGTTAGCATTTACCGTCGGATTTTGGGTAGCCTTCAATGGCCTTCAGAAAAATAAATATACGATACCGATCATCGCAACCTTATTGATATTTAACATTGGTGGGATTATCCAGTCTGCTTATCAATCGTCTGATGGAATAACAACGCAATTTGCACCTGGGACCAGTATTGATCACAAATATGACCAGGAATTGATCAATTTCCTAAAGGAAACTTCCAATACACGAGGATATTCCACCTACTGGACGGCTTATCCTATTGCATTTAAATCACATGAAGATATTATCCTTGTTCCTGTTCTACCTTATCATGCTGACTTAAAGCACACCACACGGGATAACAGGTATAAGCCATATTCCACCATTGTCGATCAGTCACCGAATCCGGTTTATATCACTTCCAATAACCCGAATTTGGATCACCAAGTAGTACTGAAGTTGACCGAACTGGGTGTCAAGTGGACTGAAAAGCTAATCGGAGATTACAAGGTCTATTATGGACTCAGTCGAAAAGTGTTGCCTGAAGAAATAGGATTTGGGATGAACCGACAGTGAAAAATACAAATTTATCAACGAACTGGTCATTTGATTACTTTTTCGCTGCAACTTTTTTCATATCGGTTCTCGCCGGCTGCATCATGCTCGGTCCTCGCTTATTGAATATGGATGGTGACCTTGGCAGACATCTTACTGTTGGTTCCTATATTTTAGATTCAGGAATAATTCCTACATTGGATATATTTTCGCATTCCATGGCGGGGAAACCATTTACTCCCCATGAATGGTTAACTGAAATTATTTTTTCCTTAGCCAATCGTTGGTTAGGATTAACAGGAGTGGTTTTTTTAACAGGAATTATTATCGCTGTGGTCTGGTATTTACTGAGTTATGAAGTAATAAAGAAAAGTGGCGCGTTCTATTTTTCGCTTTTTGTAATAATAATCGGAATAGCAGCTTCAAGCATTCATTGGATAAGTCGGCCGCACATCTTCACATATGTATTCTTAATCATATGGATCAAGATATATTCAAGCAATATACCTATTTATAAAAAATGTTTAGCTCTAGCCTTAATCATGATAATCTGGGTCAATTCCCATGGAGCATTTATTACGGGTCTGGCTTTCATCGGAATAGATTTATTGGGTCAATTTATTTCATCAATTAATTCGAAATCAATTAATAAAAATATTCACCAACTTAAGAACTCAATAATGGTTTTCCTTATAGCCTGCGGAGTGTTATTGATAAATCCGACGGGGTTTCAAATACTTGGAACGGTGTTCAACTTTCTGCAAAACAGATATTTGACATCCCAGACACTGGAATATCAACCCCCCAATTTATTTGCGCCATCATTTATACCTTTTACAATATTTTTATTCATTTGCGCCTATTATTTATTCAGATTTAGAAAACGCATCATATTGGTTGATGCATTACAACTAATCGTCTGGTGTATCTTCGGAATAATCAGTGCCCGAAATATACCATTAGCTATTATCGTTGGATTACCCATTTTAAGTGCATATTATGGGATGAAAAACAATGTTAACACTCTAATTGATGACGAGAAAACAACCTCTTCGAGAAATAAATATATAAATTCCAGATTAACGATAGGTATATCATTACCTGTTTTGATCTCAATTGCAGTCCTTGTTCTTGTTCTCAAAGGTCCCGGAATGATCCAGAGGAATGAGTTTCTTCCAACAAAATTTCCAGTGAAAGCAGTAGATTACATTACTACTCATCCAATTGAAGGGAATATGTTCAATGAGTTTACCTGGGGCGGTTACCTTCTTTACAGATTATGGCCGGAGCAGAAAGTTTTTATTGATGGCCAAACAGATTTTTATGGGGAATATTTTAACCCGGGAATATGCTGCTGTATACAATGCAAATAATGATTTTGAAGATATTTTGAATAAATATTCCATCGAATGGGTGATAGTAAGGCACAATTCCAAACTGGCTTATGAGTTAGTAAACCACCCGGATCTATGGAATTTGGATTATAAGGATGAATTGAGCGTCATCTATACCAGAAAGTAACAATTAAAGATAAAGGTTGGGTCTCCGATCTACCCAGACTGGAATTCTATTTCTGACATCTTCAACTAAATCCAAATCAATTGGGACGGTTATCAAGCCTTGATTTTCCTCCAACGATGCCACTACTTCTCCCCAGGGATTGATCACCACACTATTACCACCATAATCAACTCCCAGGACTGAACCGATACAATTTACTCCGATCACAAACACCTGATTTTCAATTGCCCGAGCTTGCAGAAGTATTTTCCAATGTTCAATACGGGCCTTAGGCCATTCAGCTGGAATAATCATTACTCTACAGTTACTGATAGCCAGTTTTCTAAAAAATTCAGGAAAACGCAGATCATAACAGATAGCTGCACCGGTAATACCTAATGTAGAATTGAAGGGATTTATCTCGTTACCAGCGGCGAAAAAATCACCTTCGCCCAGCAATTTGAACAAATTGATCTTCCGATATTTGTGGACAATTAATCCTTCTGAATTGACCATCATAAATGTGTTATAAAAATTACCTTGAACATTTTCGACAAATGAGCCGGCGATGGCGATGGAATTTGACCTGGCAATATCGCCAATCATGTCAGTTACGGATGGCAGCATCCATTTATTCCACCCAGTAATACTTGTGTAATTGTATCCATGCAGACATAGTTCGGGTAAGATTAATAGGGTCGATCCTTCTTTGGCTGCAAGACACGCAGATTCCTTTATTCGTTCAAGATTATACTTAGGATCATTCGAGTCAATTTTATATTGAAAAATGGAAACAAGCTTATTATTCATATTCCTTGCCTTATTTGACCGGTATTTTTGTTAAGTGTACAATAACCAAGCAGATTAGAATAGATTTCCATGGATGGCAATGAACCAAAACCGAAATAACAACATAAAGTATGCAGTAGTAATGATACTGTTCATTATTATAATCGTCGTTTTAACACTGGTAAATTTTCAGTTTTCTAAACAAAATCCCGGAGGAAATGACTTTTTAGCTCGATGGAATGGCGCACATGAGTGGTTGATCCATGGGAATAATCCATATACCACTCAAGTTAGCGAGGTCGCCCAGAAAATGATCTACGGTAAACTAGCAGACCCGTTAAAAGGGGAGGACGTTGCCCACTTTGTGTACCCAATATATTCCATGCTATTCTTCGCACCATTTGCTTTGATGGATTACACGCTTGCCAGGGCAATATGGATGACTGTTTTAGAAGTGGCAATGGTAGCGATGACATTTATCAGCCTGCGATTATCGGGATGGAAGATAAAACAATTCGGTCTCGCTGGAATATTAATCTTTTCCATACTCTGGTATTGTTCTGTCAGAACGATTATTTTAGGTCAATTTTCGGGGATAAATGCATTATTAATTCTGGTCAGTCTGTTGTGTATAAAGACTGATCATGATCAGGTTGCAGGGGTATTATTGGCACTGTCTACCTCTAAACCACAAATGAGTTATCTGCTCATTATTTTCGTGGTATTTTGGGCAATTCGATCCTCAAGGCATCGGATTTGGATCAGTTTTTTCATCGCCATGATCATCATGACTGTTGTAGGATGGCTTCTTCTTCCCGGATGGCCTATTGGCTGGCTTCAACAACTGATAAATTACCCTGGTTATACCGACCGGATAGGTTCTATCGTATCAATCATTGCCGGTTTAACACCTGGAATAAATAGTCAGATCACTACAGGATTAATGATTGGATTTTACGTCTATATGGTATTTGAATGGCTACGGACCCGCGGAAATGATATTCCTACTTTTTTATGGACGGCATATGTCACATTGGTCATTACCAACTTTGTTGCCTACAGAACTGCCACTCCGCACTATGTGGCTTTATTGGCTCCTATTTTCCTTGTGAGTAAAGTTATAGGAGAGAGATGGGGAGCATTTGGAAAATGGGTGGTCGGCGCAACATATATATTGTTTTTTGCAGGTTTATGGGTGTTATTTATCTTAACCATCAAAGGAAACGATGAACAGGCAATCATGTATTTCCCTGTACCTGTCATTACGTTGATAGGACTTTGGTGGACAAGGTGGTGGGCAATTCGCCCTCCAACAAGGTTAGTAGAGAGTTGAGCTGAGTTCTTTTAATCATGGAGATAAAACCCCATAGACTTGATGAACTGATTCAAAAATGGAATAACCTCCCAATATTGCTGATATTACTTTCCGGATTTCTTCTCAGGTTGATAAAAGTAGATTCACGAGGAATCTGGTACGATGATGCATTCAGTATCCTTTTAGCCAATCGACCAATTACAGATATTATTCGTGGAACAGCCGCAGATACAATGCCGCCTGTCTATTATTTTCTTCTTCATATGTGGGGACTTATTTCACAAGAGATCTGGTTCCTGCGATCGTTAAACATTATACTAAGCACCGGTTCGATTTACTTGATTTATATCCTGGTTACAAAACTCTCCAATCAAAAAGCGGCTATTATTGCTGGGTTATTAACAGCTATTTCTCCTTTTCAGATTTTCCACTCCCAGGAATTGCGGATGTATGTGGTTTTACAGAACGCATTACTGATCCATATCATCCTGTTTATCGAAATTTTCCTATTCAATACCCAATACAGTTCCAAAAAAATGCTGCTGGTTGGATTGGTGTTATCTGGTTCTATCGCTCTCTATACACATAATCTCGCAATTTTTACAATGGCTGCTCTGGATGCATACCTCCTAATAAAAAGGGAATGGAAGAAATTATCGAGACTGGTTATTTTGCAAGTAATTATGGCTGTATTATTTATTCCCTGGCTGGTATTTCTTCCCGGGCAAATCGATAAAATTCAGACTGCTTTTTGGACACCTAAACCTGGTTTGGTCCAGATAATTCAAGGTGTATTAACTACGCTATCGACCCTGCCGCAATCAACCTTAGGAGTATATGTTGCAGCAGTTTTTATTGCTATTGTGTTTGTGATCCTCATTCAAAAAATCAAAATCCAAGTAATTAAAAGGGTGGAAATTCAATTCTTACTCTGTTTGATCATCATTCCACCGCTTCTCTTGTTTTTCATGTCGTGGTTCATGCGGCCGATCTATGTACCCAGGGCGTTCATTGTATCGGGTATATTGTTTTACGCCTTGGCCGGCATCGTTTTACTAGAACCTACAATAGTATCAAAAAATATAGGTGATGAAATTAAGTCACCTAAAAAACTTGACCTCTTTGCCAAATTATCAGTATTTTTATTTATTCTAATAGCGATTCCGGCATTAATATATCAAGCCTCTTATCATTCTTTTCCGCGCAGCGAATTTGAAAAAATGATGAACACCATTGGCGATAAGTGTACAGAATATTGTGCGATTGTTCATGACAATAAGCTAAGCTACTTTCCGACATATGTTTATGATCATCAAGAAAACCAGGTTTTTATTGCTGATGAAGTTGGTTCTCACAATGACACCCTAGCGTTAATATCTCAACAGGCAATGAATATTTATGCTCAACCTGATATGGTTACAGCAGTCGGGAATAATCAAGAAGTCAGATTCGTTGTTTTTTCCAAGGCCATAGCAGAGTATAAAGAAATGGGGATAAATGTCCATCCGAAAATTCAGTGGTTGACTAGCCATTTTATTCAGAATGATCATATAAGCATTGGGGACCTTGAGATTTTTTACTTCTCAAAGAAATAATGAAAATCCGTGATTATTTCCTTTTATTTATTGCAGGCCTTATCATCAGTTCTTTGATGCTTTTAATTCGACCATATACTGGGTATATGGATGCTGATTATTATTATGGAACAGCCAGAGAGATTGCATCAGGCCACGGATTCATACAAAATTTTCTTTGGAATTACCTGGATAACCCGGCAAGTATTCGTCATCCAGCTTTCACATACTGGATGCCATTAAGTTCAATTATCGCTGCAATGGGATTATGGTTTTTTCGATCAAATGAACTTCTATATTCACGAATACCATTTGTGTTAATATTTTCATTTGTTCCTGTAATTACAGCAATGATGGCTTATCGAATAACCAGATCGAGATCTTCCGCCTGGGTGGCCGGTCTATTAGGCATTTTCTGCGGATATTATCTACGTTTTATTTCGGAACCAGATTCTTTTGGTGTCACGATGATCCTGGGACCATTGATCATCCTGCTTGCAGGTACTACTACTGTCCCTCCAGCCAGGAAAACCTGGGTCCTACCCCTATCGATAGGGGTATTATGCGGTTTGATGCATCTGGCAAGAGCTGATGGAATTTTGTGGCTGCTTATTGGAACAATGGGTTTGATCTATTCATATCGGGTATTTGAAAAATCATCTGAAGATCATACTGTGACGCATTTTCCATTCTGGAAATACCTATACGGCGTAGGACTCCTTGTAGTTGGCTATGTTGTGATTACTTTTCCATGGTATATCCGAAATATTCAATATTTCGGTACCCTTTTTCCACCGGGAAACTCCCGCACATTATTTCTAGCTGAATATGCCCAGGTATTTTCCTTCCCTGCAACAAGTATCACTTTTCAAACATGGTGGAATGGCGGAATTAGTAGAATAATCTCGGGGATTTTCTCAGCAACCGGTACAAACCTCGCATCTGCATTCGTCGTTCAGAGTAATATCGTTATGCTCCCATTGGTTTTTATAGGGATGTACAACAAAAAATCGACTCCAATAATGAGATTAACATTATTTGCATGGTTGATAACATTTATCAGCATGAGTGTAGCTTTTCCATATGCAGGGAGTCGAGGTGGATATTTACACTCTGGAGCAGCGATTCAACCTTTAATTTGGGCGTATGCTGTTCTGGGCCTATCTATACTCATTCAAAAAGGAATTGTTTGGCGAAAATGGAATAGCAGGCAGGCTACAAGGTTATTTAATGGCTTCGCTATTTTTATTGCTGTGATCATTTCCGGTTACATTGTCTGGGGAGATAAAATCAACGCGGAAAAATCCATTTCAGCAAACCAATGGGAAGATTACAAATTAATTGATAATTACATTGGGCAGTATTTGTTCGTAATTGACTACAGTGTGATGGTTAACAATCCGCCGGCATATACTGATGCAACCAACCAACCCGCAGTTGTGATACCGTATGGAAATATTGCCACCCTTAATGAAGTTGCTTCAAAATATTCTGTCAATTATCTGGTCATTGACCAAAACCATATTCAGAATTATGAGCTACTATATAAAGTCCCTCAGGATTATGGCAACCTGATCTACCTTGGAAGCATAAAAGATTATCGAATTTATGAGTTTACGAACAAATGAACAATATTAACGGTAGTTCAAAAATTTTTATTATTACGGTGATCTGCCTTGCAGTTGTCTGCGGATATATCTTAGCAGCTTCTTTGCATTTCCGCATTGGGTTTCCCCTGGATGATGCCTGGATACATCAAACCTTTGCCCGAAATCTAATTGAATACAAAGAGTGGTCTTTCAACCCAGGCAATCCAACTGCTGGATCGACTTCACCTCTATGGACGATCTTACTTTCAGGAGCATATATCTTACATATAAGTCCTCTTTATTGGGCTTACTTTCTAGGGGGGTTATTTTTCATTATTACTTGCCTGCTTGTTATCAATATTATTAATCAAGCTCATCTGGTCGAAAAATGGTTATTAATTGGTTTCATGTTCGCTTTAATTCCTCTCGAATGGCATCTAATTTGGGCAGCAGCATCCGGAATGGAAACGATGCTATTTACTTTTTTGGTGATATTTGCATTTTATGAATTACTCCGCAAGGAAATACAGCCAATTACTATCGGGATAATTATTGGCTTGGCTGTTTGGGTACGACCGGAAGGGATTACTTTGATCGGTCCAGCCGGATTGATGATCATTTATCAAAATTATAAGAATCCAAAAAGCTTACTCATAAATCTCACAAAATTACTTGGTTCTCTAATCATTATCCTACTGCCATATTTGTATTTTAATTATTCTTTATCCGGTTCTGTTTGGCCGAATACTCTGTTAGCCAAGCAAATCGAATATCAGAATTATTTGAAAATAAATCCGTTACTTCGGTTTATTAGATTATTTGCAGTTATTTTAGTCGGGAGCAATTTATTCCTATTACCTGGATTTATTTATGGTTTACTTTCGGCAATAAAAACCAAGAAACTGATTCAAATATCCATATTTCTCTGGTTTTTTGGTTTTATCCTAATCTATGCCATTAAGTTGCCAGTAACCTATCAGCATGCCCGTTACCTCATTCCTATCATCCCGGTTTATATATGTCTCTCAATTCCCGGGATATTCAAATTAATCGAAATAATCAGCAGAAGAAGAATTGGTTGGGTGATAGGACAGGTGTGGCTGCTTTCTTCAATTATTATTTCCATAGGATTTTATATTTTGGGAGCAAAGGCTTATGCTTCTGATGTGGCCATCATCGAAACGGAGATGGTTGAACCCAGCCGCTGGATAAAGAATAATACTCCACCTGATGCGATCATCGCTGCGCATGATATTGGTGCATTAGGGTATTTCAGCGATCGATTTGTACTGGATCTGGCGGGATTAATCAATAAGGATGTTGTTCCTATTGTTACTAATCCTGGAGAGTTGACAAAATACTTAATAGAATCAAATGCAGAGTACTTAATGATTTTTCCTAATTGGTATTCTGAATCATTAGTACCTGAATCTCAGTTGATTCATAAAGGTAATTTTCTGTATGCAACTCAAGCTGGTGGAGAATCGATGGAAATTTATAAGCTCAAAAAGTAAAGAAGTCCTGGTTGTCTATATGTTTTTAATATTTTTAGGTATAATTTACAATTGGTTATAAATTAATATATTTTGGAAATTCATATATCATAAATAGGATTGGAGCTATTCAATGGTACTAACAAGCGAGAAGGAAGAGGTCAGCCCTGTCGATGAATTTCTAAATGAGGTAAATCAGGAATTGGACCAGACAACTCGATCCTTAAAAGACATTGGAATGATGTTGGATCAAAGTCAAAATGAACTGAATAAGCTTTCACAAAAGAATAGTCAAATTTCCTCCCAATTACAAAAAACACAATCAAATATTGATTCAGTTTCACGATCTGAAATCCGAACTTTATACGAAAGTGCTCTGGATGCGCAACAACGATTATTTGTGATGCGTGGACAAATAGAAAAACTTCAGAGTGAACAGAACCAATTAAAAAAATATCAGGGTTTCCTTGAAAAAACCAACAAGATCAATGAACATGGAAAATCAACTGTCACTGTAAAAAAAGGGAGTGCCTCCGATACTGTCCAAATGTTAATTAATGCCCAGGAAGTGGAACGGCAACGATTATCCCGGCAAATGCATGATGGTCCCGCGCAGGCGCTATCCAATTTTATTTTGCAGACAGAAATTGCCATGCGGTTATTTGATATAGATCAAAACCGAGCAAAAGAAGAGCTTGGAAACCTAAAAAATTCCGCAATGAAAACTTTCCAAAAAGTCAGGGAATTCATTTTTGAGCTTAGGCCTATGATGCTGGATGACCTGGGTTTAGTACCAACCATAAATCGATACGTGGAATCTTACAAAGCCCAAACCGGTTTGGATATTGACATCACAATTACCGGATCTGATATCCGCATGGAATCATTTTTAGAAGTATTAATTTTTAGATCCATCCAGGAATTACTAAGCAGTGCCTCACACCATAGCCAGGCAAGTAAAATCAAGATCCAGCTCAATATTGATAACGATTCCGTTCGGGTTAGCGTCAACGACAACGGAAAGGGGCTCCAAGGCGATGACAAAGATTCTGATAGCAAGTTAGGTATCAAGCTTATCAGGGATAGAGTTGAAATGCTTGGCGGTAGGACAGATATTGATAGTGTCGAAAATCAGGGAACATTAGTTTCGATTGAAATGCCAATGGTTAAAGCCTTAGAAACCAAGCCGGCTTAATCATTATGCAATAATTTATTCTCATAGGAGTAGTTTTATGACAAAGACGATAGGTATTTTAACAGGCGGCGGAGACGTGCCAGGCTTAAATCCGTGCATGAAATCAGTTGTATTAAATGCACTTGATTCCGGTTATAAAGTAATGGGTATCCGGAGAGGATGGGGGGGGCTTTTAAACTACAATTTGGATGAACCTTCTACCCATGAATATTATATTCACCCATTAAACCGGGAAGATGTACGAAAAATCGACCGTAGCGGTGGAACATTTCTTCACACCAGCAGGACCAATCCACAAAAAGTAAAACCGGAAAAAGTTCCTGATTTTCTGAAGACCTCCAGTATGGGGAAGAAAGTGGATAAAGAAGGAACAATGGATTACACGGATCATGTAAAAAAAGTGATCGAAGCAACAGGAATCGATACCCTGGTTACTATTGGTGGTGATGACACCCTTAGTTATTCAGTAAGGCTTCATAAAGAAGGCTTTCCTGTTGTAGCAATACCCAAAACGATGGATAATGATGTCTTTGGAACCGATTATTGTATCGGTTTTTCAACAGCAGTTACACGTTCGGTTGAATTCATCACCAATATGCGGACTTCTGTCGGTTCACATGAAAGAATCGGAGTCATTGAACTATTTGGCCGCAATTCAGGTGAAACAAGTTTGATCAGTGCATACTTGAGCTATGTAGACCGGGCGATCATAACAGAAGTTCCATGCAATATTGAAAAGCTTACTTCCTTCCTCATGGAAGATAAAAGAAATAATCCATCCAATTACGCCATTATGACAATTTCAGAAGGTGCAATTATAGAAGGTTTGGATGTTGTTGAAACAGGTGAGGCTGATGCTTATGGACACAGAAAATTAGGAGGTGTTGGCCAGATAGTATCTGAAGAGATTAAAAAGAGAACTGGACAGGATATTATATACCAGGTAGTGGCATATTTAATGCGCTCAGGTGCACCTGATTCTCTGGACAGAATGGTAGCAATGTCCTTCGGAAATCTGGCTATGCAGTTAATTCGCAGAAATGAAACTGGAAAAATGGTTGCTTTACACGGTGGAAAATATACTACTGTACCCATTGATATGATATTAACGGGAAAGAAACGTGTGGATGTTCCTAGTTTCTACGATGTAGACCATTATCAGCCAAGAGTTCATGATTTCATGGGTGTTCCCATGTTCTTGAGTTAATTTACCTATAGGAGAATTTTAATGAACACGAAAGTATTAGAAGAAGTATTAAGTGCGATTGATAACTCTGTTGAGTATAAAGATGGAAAAGTAACAATAAAAAATGAAAAAGTCCTTAGGACCAAAGCTTATCGACTGGCAGAGATTTCTGCGCTCGACGGCGGAGAAAAAGCAGGTTGGGCAAGGTTTATTACACGGTTAGCCGCTGGTGAATTGGGTACGTACCCTGCTTCAATCAATGATTTATATATGGCTAGAGGAAAAGGCAAAATTCCGTCTACTTTTACAGTACCCGCCATTAACTTACGGGTTATTGCTTTTGATTGCGCCAGAGCGGTTTTCCGGACTGCAGGAAAGATAAACGCCGGTGCATTCATTTTTGAGATTGCAAGGTCAGAAATGACCTACACTGATCAGAGGCCGGCTGAATTTACCACATCCATCCTTGCAGCAGCCATCGCTGAAAAATATACCGGACCAGTATTCATTCAGGGCGATCACTTTCAAGTATCTCCAAAGAAATACACGACCGATCCTAAAGCTGAAATGGAAGCCTTGCGGGCTTTAATCCGTGAAGCAGTTGCCGGTGGATATTTAAATATTGATGTTGATACCTCAACGTTAGTCGACCTAAGTAAACAAACGATAAAAGAACAACAAGATGTTAATACCAGCTTATCGGCTGAGTTAACAGCATATATTCGATCCATGGAACCTGCCGGGGTATCCATATCAGTTGGTGGCGAAATCGGTGAAGTTGGCGGCCATAATTCCACAGAAGAAGAGTTACGAGCTTATCTTGATGGTTTCAATCAAAAATTGAAAGTATATGGAAAACTGGTAGGATTAAGCAAAATTAGTATCCAAACCGGTACATCACATGGTGGAGTCGTTCTACCAGATGGTTCCATTGCCCAGGTCAGCGTTGATTTTGATACCATGCTAAAACTAAGCCGAATTTCCAGAAAAGACTATGGACTAGGCGGAGCAGTACAACATGGTGCATCAACACTTCCAGAAAACGCTTTTGGAAAATTTGTTGAAGCGGAGGCATGCGAGATTCATCTGGCAACAAATTTTGCGAATATATTCTTTGATCTCATTCCAGCTGACTTGAAAAAGCAGATGTATGCTTACCTGGATGAAAAGAGTGCCTCAGATAGAAAACCAGATATGTCCGACGAACAATTCTATTACAAGACCAGGAAGAACGTGATTGGACCATTCAAGAAACAATCATGGCAATTACCTGCAGCTACAAAAGAGACTATATTCAAGGCATGGGAACAGCAATTTACAAAATTGTTCGATCTGCTCGCATTGAAAAATTCAAGTACCTTTGTTAAAGAATCCATTAAGCATTCGGTTGTTCTGCCAAAATTATCAGATTTTCTTGGTGAAGTCGCAGCTGATGATAATGTTAGCGACCTGGCTGATTAGTTATTTGATCAGAAGAATTACCAATTAAGAAATACAAGTGTGGGATGAATAATTTCCCACACTTGTTTATTTATGACAAAATGAACCTATGGATGAACAAAATTTAGATCGAGCCAGATATAAAGTCATACCCAGGACATTGATATTCATTTTTCATGAAGATGAAGTATTGTTGATAAATAAGATCGGTTCAAATATCTGGGATGGAAAATCCAATGTTTTAGGCGGACATATAGAAAATGGGGAAGACATTGTTTCATCGGCGCAGCGCGAGCTCTTGGAAGAAGCGGGTTTATCTGCGGTTGAATTGCACTATTGTGGAAATATCATGATTACAGCGGAGAAAGATCTTGGAATAGCTCTGCACTTATTTAAAGGTGAGGCTAAAACAAAAGCCATAACAGCGAGTAATGAAGGAAGCTTAGCCTGGGTAAAGGTGGACGACATTAAACTGTACCCTGTTAAAAAGGATCTTTATGAGTTACTTCCGTTGGTTACAGAATGGACTGCTGGTGATTCATTAATTATCGGCAAGTATAAGAAATCAGGCGATAAAGAATTAAGAAGATATAAAACCGGGTAGAAAATTAGATCTTTCGTTCAAAAAACACTAACAGCGTATTTCCATATTTTCGTTTATCAAATTGGACCAGGTTATTTAGTTGTAGCTGTTCATATTCCTTGGGATGGATTTGGACAATGACCCACCCGTCTTGAACCAGGTTGTCAATATGATCATCAATGATCAAAATAGCTTCTTTCCACATCGCTTTATATTGTGGTGGAGCCACATAAATGTAATCGAACACCCGGTCGGATTTTTGGCGAAGTAGAGAAAAAGCATCCCCAAATATTACTTTAGATTGAGCGGTATATCCGGTGTGTTCCAGGTTGAACTTCAAGGTATTGATCGCATTTCGATTCTTATCACTAAAATTGACAAAAGATGCTCCCCGGCTTAAAGCTTCTATTCCAACACTACCTGTTCCGCCAAAAACATCCCAGAACACAGCATCCTCGATATCATGCCCGAGAATGTCGAATAAGGCCTCTTTGACCATATCTGTGATCGGACGCGTTGAATCTCCAGGAACGACCTTAAGGTGAAATCCACGAACTTTACCCCCAATGATACGTAATCCTGTCATAAGACCAGGGATTCCACTGCTTTTCGAGCAGCATAAATATTGACTTCAGGAGTGATAACCGGAATAACACAGCCTGTGCCAATACATGTACTATTTTTGTCCGACTCTTCCCATGTACTAATCACTTCTGCGATAACCTGGTCAGGATTTCCAAGAGTAATGGCTTTTTGGCTAATTCCTCCACAGACAGCAGAATTGGTGAGTAATTTACCATCCTGGAGAGTAAATTCAGATTCTCTGTCATGCCAATTGATCAAATTTACCGGATAATCTTTTACGCTGTTTAGCATTATATTATTTCCGTGGACATGTAAAACCCGGATGGAAAAGTCTCGACATGCATTAAGTATTCGTAGATCAAATTGCCGGCAGAATTGATCAAATTCCGAATCGGATAATTGAGAGTATTGGGCATGTTGAACAGCATAATAGATTCCATTCACATGGAGGGATTGTAATACAGAGAGGTAATCAAAAATACTGGCTGTGATAGTCTCCAGGCCTGTTATTAAGGCTTCAGGGAACTTACGCAGGTGTATGGCTAAATTATCCTTGCCTATCAGGTTTTTTGCCTGTGAGAGGGGAGAAAAAATGGTTTGAATGATAGGGGTGTTCTTTTCTTTTTGTTTTTGGATCAATTTAACGGCATCGATTGTTTTTGATAGGAATCCCTTATATGGATCCAATGGTTGAAGATTTTCCCAATCTCCAGGAACTGTAATCGGATAATGAATATAATCCCTGGTTCCTTCTGGATTTCCTCGCCACTCATCTTTCACCTTCCAATCTACAAGGCAATATGAGGAAGATGGTGAAACCTTGATTAGATCAAAGTCAAAACGGTTTTGGAATTCAAGGGTTGCCTTCGCATGTTCTGCTGGATCTTGATCTGCTACCGGGAAATGCCGCCACAAGACCAGAGGGGGACGATCAACCGGGTTACCATTTATACAAGCTAATATTCGTTCATGATGATTCATTACTTCTCGATTCCTGAAATTACCTGGTTAATTTCCTGTTCTTCAATTTCCTGATTAGCAAGATAATCATCAATGAATTTTGATCTTCGTAATCGAAGCGCCATTGGTAATACTGCATGGATATCAGTTACAATCACTTTTGTTCTACCGTCAGCAGCACAATAAGCACGAGCAGCTTCAAATAAAGTAATGTCTGCTCTGAGTGAGTCGATTTTCATTTTCTGTATAAGACCAATACCGTAGGAGGCAATTTCATCATCCAGCTCAACGTTAGGACATATTTTTCGTGCTTGGATCAGATCGGTTCGAGCGTGAATAGTTTCCATATTGAACTGTGAAATCAAACGGAATGGGTTTTCAAGATAAACATGAACTCTACGATAGGCTTCCATTCGCTCCTGAAGGGTTTCCAACCGGTGAATTACAACCCTTAATCCAAATCGGTCCATGATTTGCGGTCGTAAGCGTCCTTCTTCCGGATTCATTGAGCCGATTAATGTAAACCTTGAGCGATACTTTCCGGAAGCCAGGCCACGCTTGAGAGTGAAATGACCTTGGGCTGCAGCATCTAAAATAGCATCAGCAATTTCATCAGGTAACAGATTTATTTCATCTATATACAAGATGTTTTGATCAGCTTGAGCCAATAAACCAGGTTTTATTCTTAACTTATCCGGCTTTTTGGTTTGGTCATCCAGGCTGCCAATAATGTCAGCCAGTGTGGTATTCAAAGGAATCTCAACCATTTTAACCGTATCCGGGTGAGTTAAAGGTATGTTATTGGCATATTTTTGAGCACACTCAGGGCAAACAGCATCAATACCTGCTTCTTCTATATCTTCAGGAAGGCAGCCATAATAGCACGAGCTTCGATCCACTTGAGGTAATAATGGGAGCAATGACCTTACTGCGGTTGTTTTCCCGGTTCCGCGAGGACCTAACAATAAAACACCACCCAAAGATGGATTTATCAGCGATAAGAGCAATGCTACTTTCATCTCGCGTTGGCTTACAATTGCCAAAAAGGGAAATGGTTGAACATCAGCCTGAGTTGATATCTCATCAGCCGATAAAAGGCTGCTTATAGGAAAATTTTTCCCTGTAGCTGCATCAATTAGGTCCTGGAGAGAAGAAATATTTCCTGGAATTCTCTGCTCAGTTAAATCATTTTCTTCTTCCATGATTATTAGTCTAAATCCTTCCTTAGATCACCAGCGTCAAGAGTATGTAATAATTCCGGTTCCTCGTAAAGTATATCCACGGTATCATAGGATAACTCAGGCATTAATGGAGCTAAAGGTATCGTGGCAGGGGGATAGATTCGTTCTGGAATGAAAGGCGGCATTCTTTTAGGATGAGTATATTCTTCTACACGTTTGCCAAGGATTCTGGGGTCATTGGATAATCTGCCAACAAAAACACCTAAAATAGAATAAACCTCCCTTTGAGGCGTAACCCAGCCGATCCATTCTCCCTGAGTATTATAGAGATAAGGATACATAAGAAAAGCTCCGGGATCACCCCGGGAAGTATAAATTGCTATTATTTTAGGAGGATTATTCATGGATCAATTATGTCTTTCTTAGCTGATATCTCCGTAAGTCCAATACCGGTTTGCAAAAAAATTCCAGAACATAACTACAATTATTGTAACTGCTAATGAAATATTATGGCCTAAAAAGGTGGGAGTGAAAGGGGCTGGAAACGCTGTAGCAATAAAATATTTTGAAAAGACTCTTTCCAGATATGCAAATAACGGTGTCCGGATGGTGAGACCAATCACGCTGATTATTATAAATTGCAGTAATTGATGGGTAATATGCTTTGTGCGGGAATCTGGATATGTCCAGTATCGATTCCATATAAAATTACTGCAAACCGCACAAATAAAAGAAATAACACTCGCAATAACAGCATTTATCCCAGTAAAATGTGTAAGAAGATTGAATACGCCAAAATCGATCACCGCTCCAATAGCACCTACAAGGGCAAAGCGCATGAATCGCGCTTGTTCGTTACGTTTTAGAATTAAAGTCATAATGAAAGCATCTTCTTAAAATATGGAATTGTATTAAGTAACCCTTTTTCAAGCGCTGTGTACGGTTCCCAATTTAGGATAGAGCGAGCCCGGGTGATTTCCGGCTGTCTCCTCTGTGGATCATCCCCGAGTCGCAAAGCAGGCAAAAATGTTACTCCGGCCTGGTTACCAGTGAGGAGGTTTATGATTTGAGCAAATTCCAAAATGGATGTCTCGTGAGGATTCCCAATATTTACCGGAAAATGCTCATCAGATAAGAGTAATCGATAAATACCTTCGACCAGGTCATCCACGTAGCAAAAACTACGTGTTTGTGAGCCATCCCCATAAATCGTTAACGGTTCACCTTTCAGTGCTTGAAGAAGGAAATTTGGAACGACCCGACCATCATCAAGGCGCATTTGCGGACCATAAGTGTTAAAGATACGTACAATGCGTGTGTTCAAACCATGATATCGATGATAAGCCATGGTAAGTGCTTCAGCAAAACGTTTTGCTTCATCATAAACTGATCTTGCACCTATTGGGTCCGCATGCCCCCAATAACTTTCATCCTGGGGATGAACCTCAGGATCACCATAGATCTCGCTGGTAGAAGCAAGAAGGAACCTGGCATTATTAACACGGGCAACACCCAGCGAATTATGTGTTCCTAATGCTCCCGCTTTCATAGTCTGAATGGGTAAATTTGGATATCCATAAGGAGAAGCCGGGTTAGGACTCGCAGGAGAGGCAAAATGCATTACAGCATCCACCTTTCCCGGAATGAAAATAAAATTGGCAACATCATGCTTATAAAACTCAAAATTGGAATTTCCTGCGAGATGAGCAATATTTTCTGGATTCCCAGTGATGAAGTTATCCATTCCAACGACACTGTGACCTTCAAGGAGCAGACGATTACAAAGATGGGAACCTAAAAAACCTGCGGCACCTGTGATTAGTATTCTCATATTTACCTCAAAATGAATAAATTATCGCCAATGAATTCGGCTTATCAGGCCACTACCGGTGATCTGGAAGCCTTCCTGGGTTTGAACATCAACCAGCCAAAGATTTCCCTCGTAAATAATTGCAATAAATGCACCATTTTGAAAATCCGGAGTCCAGAATATTGATTGTGGATTTAATCCGGGCGATCCTTCTGCAGGAAATATTGTGACCTGATTGGATGCATCTTGATCCATTACAGAGATCCGGTACCGACTTGTATCGCTCTGGTCCGGAAAGATAGCCTGGAGATATGCTATAAGAAAGCTTCCATTCGGTTGTATAGGAGAAGCAGCCGGGTTAGCAAACATTCCACTATTCGGGTTGAGAGTAATCTGGTACTGCTGGTCAAGTGGAATAGCATTCAATGAAAAGTGAGTTGATGACTCAGGAGATGAAGTATCTGTTGATGACGGATGAGTTACCGTAAACATGAATTTGCTATCAGGTGCCCATGTTAATCCGGGAACCCAGGCCCAATCACTATGGGTCTCATAAGGCACTATGGAGAGTATCTGATTAAATTTACCACCTTTTAGATCGACATAACCAACACCGTCCGGTCGAAAATATGCCAATTGAGTTCCATCCGGCGACCAGGCAAAATTAGTTCCCCACCAGCCATAGATTCCACCGGAATTTGCATCCACTTTTTTTATTGGTGCGCTTAAAGTTCCATTCGTAACGAAATTCCTATAAAAGAGATCATTGTTAGCCTGCCATCCTGGGGCGGTGGACCTTGGTTCAACCGTGGAATAAATGATCGTGTGACTTGAATTTGGTATCCAGTCAGCGAATTGGATCACATTTTTTACTTCCAGGTCAATCGGTGTTGAATTATCCCGATCAATACGCACCACCCAAAGGGAATTAATATAATCTTGATTTGGTGGACTTTTTCTGGAGAATAACAACCATTCACGATCAAAAGAAATGGCAAAAATATGACCATCTAGATCACCAGTAGTAACGACTGGACGTCGATTGCCCGTTGCTCCTTCAATCACCCAGGCGTTCCCGTTGTCAATATATGCCAGAATACCAGAAATTGATCTTGAGGTGAATGGTGTTTGCACGCCAATCATTACAATTTCCGGCGTGGGATCTGACACGATTACGGTCTTAAATTCAATATTGGAAACTTCCTGCCCATCTTCAATCGTTCGTTTATAGGTAACGGTTTTATTACCATTTATTCCGCTTTGTAATATCCGTGATTCGCCTTCTGGAAGCGATTCATTCTTTACATTTTGATGATCATAAGGAATGACTTCATTTTTATCGTAGTATTCTTCCACAATCCGGGTAATTGTGATCACTTCTCCATTGGTGACTATTGCTGCCAGTGGCGGATCGATCCTATCCAGGGTTCCGAGTAAAATTCCTGCTTTGGCTAAAGTATTCTGAACAGATGAATTTGCGGGAATGATTAGTTCAGTTTTTAAGCCATCAGCTGCTATGGTTACTTGAATCTCCTGTACATCAGGAGGTGTTATTCCCTGGCAGGATGCTAAAAGAAGGCTAAAGAATAGGATAAGAATAACAGTTAGTCGTTGCATATTAGAAGATTAACAAATAGGCTCTACTGAGTTACTGAGATAATGATCTTTCCATTTTCAATTGTGACTTGATTAACTGTTGTGTCACCCAATTCAGATTCCATCGACGATAGAAGGGATTGATTGATCAATGCGGATATTTGATCTAACATAAAGCCTGGCAGATCAATTGCAGTCAAATACTAAGGATTGGATTTCGATTATTGGGTGATGATTCTCATCAACATTGATTTTCATTTCTAATGAAACATTCCCGGATAATGATTGCAAGATTGAGTTGCCATCACTCGAGGCTGGAGGAGCTAAAACTGCAGTTATCTTGCAAATCCCATTCTCCAGGGTAACAACAGGATCAGTCAGTTTTATATCAGGGTTCTCTGATGAGAATTTATTGATCCAATCAACAACATCCTGTTCTGTGAAAACGATTTCATTACTATTTCCAGAGGATGGCTGTAAAGTCCGTGACGATGTTTCTGCTGTAGGAGTAATTGCCTTCAATAAATCTTGAGTATTATTTATTCCTGACATTAAATTACAGCTCATGATCAGAAAGACCAGAATGATTGATATAATACATAAACGTAAGCGTTTATTAGTGATTAACATTAATTAATCCTCCATAACTTGAGAGTAATTATAGCATGACAGAATCTAATGAGCTACAGAAGGACATTTCCCTTGTTGACCAGGTTGAGGGGCTACTATTTGTTGCTCCAGGGCCTGTTACCTTACAACAAATTGCTGCCAGTTTGGACGTTTCTACATCCGTAATCGAGGAATCGATAGAAGAATTAATTAAAAGGTACGAGCATTCCGGTGGATTATACTTACAGATCCATAAAGGTAAGTATCAGTTAACAACAAAACCTGGACTTGGCGCAGTTATAGAGAAATTCCTTGGATTACAGGCTACTTCGCGATTGAGTAGAGCTGGATTAGAAACTTTGGCCATTATTGCATATAAACAACCCTTTACTCGACCTCAGTTGGATGATGTGCGGGGTGTAAATAGCGATGGAGTATTAAAAAGTCTTTTAAGTAAAGGATTAATTGAAGAAACCGGACGGGCAGAAGGTCCTGGACGGCCAATTATCTATGGAACGACCTCAGAATTCCTTCAATACTTTGGCTTGACCTCCCTGGAGAATCTACCTCCCCTGGGTATCAATATAGAGAATGAGGCCATGGAAATACAGGATAAAGTGTTTAAGGATTAGAAAATGACATTAGAAAGAGTACAAAAAATATTGGCTAGTTTGGGATATGGGTCCAGGCGTGGTTGCGAGGAATTGATTTCCGCAGGGCGGATCAGGGTAAATGGTCATGGAATTAAGCTTGGCGACAAGGCTGATATTGAGGTTGACAGAATTGAATTGGATTTCAAACCGATCAAAGAATTGATCGAACGGATTTATATTGCGTTATATAAACCAAGAAAATATTTATCGGTAATAGATGATAATGATGACCGACCAAATGTAAGGGATATTATCGGACTGAAAAAACACCTTTTCCCCATAGGACGGTTGGATTTTGACAGTGAGGGGTTGATCCTGTTGACCAACGATGGTGAACTGGCAAACAGACTGACCCATCCTCGTTATGGACATGAAAAAGAATACCAGGTTCAGGTAGGCGCAAAACCTGATCAGGAGCAATTAGAAATTTGGAAGAGGGGTGTCGTTTTAGAGGATGGTTACAAAACAGCACCTGTACAATTGGAAGTGATGAGCAATTCAGGCGACAAAGCATGGTTAAAAATTATCATGAAAGAAGGTCGGAAACGACAGATCCGGGAAATCGGTTCGAGAATTGGTTTACCGGTTTTCAGAATAAAACGGACAAGAATTGGCAGTATTAAATTGGGAAAATTAAAAGTTGGAGAATGGAGATACCTTACCAAACAGGAAGTAGCTGAATTGAATAAATATAAAACCGCCTGATGACTCAGGCGGTTTACTTTCTAAGCGGATAACGATTTATTGATCACATCAATTGTTTCCAAGGGAATCATATCAGTTTTTGATCGCTTCCGAACCATATCTTTGATCTTTTTAATTGGGATAGCTGGAATTGGAGCTTCATCCGCATTGATTTCGACGGTTGGGTGTGTAAAGACAAGTGCTACATTCAGTTCTGGAAGATCAATCCCGAGTGCTTTTTTCGCAAATCCCCGGGAATAATCAGAAACCAGGTTTTCATAATCCAGGTTGGGCTTTCCGATACCATCCCCAGCGAAGATTTTTCGTAAAGAATTTCCACCTTTATGTTTCCATTTTCCATCAGTAAAAGTAATTTTTCCCTGTTGTGGATATGTTATAAAACCCCAGATCCCATTTGGACTGACCAATAGATTTGGCAGTGGGGATGAATATATATATAGAGTATATTTATCATCGAGACCCTTAAGTGAACTTGTGATCAATTCATCCGGTCTTGGAGATTTTCCCCAACGATTTTGCATATAAATGCTTATCTGTGATAGCGTAAAGCCAACCAACAAAGCGCCAAAAGTTAAGAAAAGTGTCTTTGTTTCTTCTTTTTGGGTAATAGAGAGGTAGATGCCTGTTCCTAAAACTGCCAGGCTTGCCCAGGTAATATATTTGGTGATTTTTACATTTTTATCTATGCTTTTTTGATTGATTATGACTTTCATTAGATCCTTTATGAGATATTAGTTAAACTAGATTTGAGATATTTTCCTGAATGGATTTTCGTAAAGCACCTAATAAATCTGCTTGATCCATTTCCCGGGCAAATACTAATGCATTATATAACGCTTTTCCATCAGACCGTCCATGTCCAATAAAAACCAGCCCATCAATTCCCAGCAATAACCCTGCACCAACCTCAGATGGATCCATCATCTTTCTAACTTTCAATAGTGCTGGTTTTGCGAGGAGTGCCCCAATTTTTGAACTGAGTGAAGCCATAAGGTTCTCTTTTAAAATATTTATGATCAATTTACCAACAGCCTCACTGGTTTTTAATAGAACATTGCCTGTAAAACCATCGGTTACTGCCACATCCGCCTGACCGCCGAATACTTCTTTGGCTTCAACATTCCCTACGAAATTTAATCCACTTTTTGATAATAATGGGTAAGTATCCTTTACTAATTGATTACCTTTACCAGCTTCTTCACCATTTGATAGTAAACCAACGCGAGGTTTTTCGACTTTTAACAGTTTTTGGGCATAGACACTGCCCATCACGGCAAATTCAAGTAGGAACTCCGGTTTACATTCAGCATTTGCGCCTACATCCAAAACAATGCATTTTCCATTCTTCACGGGAAATATGGCTGCTAAAGCGGGGCGTAATACTCCTTTTATTCGACCAAGTTTTAGCAAAGCATTTACCATAGCACCGCCGGTATTTCCCGCAGTGACAAAAGCATTAGCTTTCCCGCTTTTAATCAAATCCATTCCCACTGCCATTGAATTTTGGCTTTTCTTTCTCGCATTTTCGACTGGTTTGTCTTCCATTTCGAGAACTTCAGCTGCATGGATGATCTGTATTGGAAGATTTGCACCACCGGCAGTTAAAATCTTTTCCTTAAGGATTTCTTCATTGCCTACCAAAAAAAGAGGCTCATTAAATGTTCTTGTGAACTGGATGGCGGCTTGGACTTCCGGAATCGGATAATCATCGCTGCCCATTGCATCTAAAATTACAGTCATAGAATAACCTCACTCCTGAAAAGAGAATAAATTCTAGCCTCCTTGACAAGCAATTGGAGACGGTTATAATTGCTCTGCTATTGGCGCTGGTGCTGGAATTGGCAGACAGGCATGGTTGAGGGCCATGTGCCGCAAGGCGTGGGGGTTCAAGTCCCCCCCAGCGCACAATAACGCCGCTTTCGCGGCTTTTTTTATTTAATCGTGTTAATTTGCAGATTAAAGTGTATATTAAGGATAGACGATTTAGACTAATTTTACAAGGCGGGAAGTAAAATTATTCTGGTAATCAGTTCAAATATTAATTGAGAAAGATGAAGATAATGTTATGAAAATATGCACTGTTGAACAAATGAAACATTTCGAAAAAAATGCTGTGAGCCATGGACTATCCATTCCGCAGATGATGGAAAATGCGGGAAATGGAATAGCAGATAATATAATCGAATATTGTGGGGAAGAGAAAAGTTGTAGAGTGATAATTGGTTTTGTTGGTCCCGGAAACAATGGTGGAGATGTTCTGATTGCTTTAAAACAACTGGTCATAAAAGGATATAAAACAGTTGCATTTTGTTATTCACGAGAAACTGAGAAAGATGAACAGCTTCGGGGTTATATTGATTCTGGTGGAACCGCATTGCCTGCTGAAAAGGCTGTTTTCAAGAAACTGCTCGACGGCACTGATCACAATAAAATTCTGATCCTTGACGGTTTCCTGGGGACAGGGTTTCATCTCCCCATAAAGGACGATCTAAAAGGTTTCTTAAACTTTGTTAAAAATAAAATTCTCGAAAAGAATATTGAAATAATTGCTATAGATTGTCCATCCGGGGTGGATTGCACTTCCGGGGAGATGGATGATGCGACATTAAAAGCAGATATTACTCTGTGCATGGCAGCTGTAAAAGAGGGATTGTTAAAATTTCCAGGGTTTGAAAATACAGGAACTTTTAGAATTGTAGATATCGGGTTGGATGCAGTAATCCCAGGTTGGGCTAAGGAACTTTCCACCGTAATCTCAAAAGAGCAGGTTAATAGAATTCTTCCCATACGGTCAAATAATTCCCACAAGGGGACATTTGGAAAGATCTTATGTGTGGGTAGTTCGATCAATTATTGTGGTGCAATTTTGTTGTCCGCAAAAGCTGCTTACAGGTCTGGGGCTGGATTGGTGACTTTAGGTGTAACGGAACCTGTTTACAGTATAATTGCCGGCCAGTTACCAGAAGCCACATGGGTATTACTCCCTGGTGATATGGGGGATATCACTGAGGATGCAGTGAAAATTTTACTTAATGAATTTGAGAAATCCGATGCAGTATTACTTGGCCCTGGGCTGGGAATAAACAATAAAACCGAAAGGTTTATCCTTAAGTTGATTTCATCGTTTCAGCACAGAGAAGTGAAGAAGATAGGATTCATTGCTCAAGAATCCAAAACAGATTCGAAAATGCAGGTCAACCAACCACCCTTTATCATAGATGCAGATGCTCTCAAATGTCTTGCCAAAATTCCAGAATGGTGGAAATTCTTATCCAGTGCTGTAGTCATCACACCACACCCGGGGGAAATGAGCATTTTAACAGGTATTCCAATCAATGAAATTCAAAGCAATCGGGAGGAAATTAGCCAGAAATTTGCAAAAGAATGGAATAAAACAATCGTCTTAAAAGGTGCAATGACAGTTATTGCCGACCCCAAAAAGGGGACGAGTGTTCTCCCGATTGCCACTTCATCGCTAGCCCATGCTGGTACGGGTGATGTTCTTTCAGGAATGATCGCAGGTTATGTCGGACTAGGAATGACTGGATACGAAGCTTCGACCCTGGCTTGTTACTTACATGCCCATGCTGGACTACGAGCAGCCATAGAATTGGGAAGTGAAGGTACAGTAATGGCCAGTGACATTATTCAACAATTAGGTAAGACTTATAATGATCTAGTAGAAAAAAAATAACCCGCAAGGGTTATTTTTTTTCTTTTTATTATTTATTGCCAGCTTCCAAATCAGATAGTTACCTCTGGAGAAGAACCTTTATCTTTTTTTACTAATTTCTCGACTTTTTCTTTTCCATCTTCGTATACTGCTTTACCCTTTGTTTTTAAATCTTCAGCAGTCTTCTTCGCTTCCTGCGATAATGCACTGACTTTTACTTTTGCATCCGCTGCATATACACCAGCCTTATCTGCCATTTCTTCGTAAGTATCAGATGCCATATCCTTTAATTCGATAGCCTTTTCTTTAATAACAGTTCGGGTTTCTTCACCAGATTGTGGGGCGAGCAGCAATGCAACAGCTGCACCAGTCAATCCTCCGACTATAAAACCAACTAAAAATGAACCAAAATCACTTCGTTCAGACATTTTTTCTCCTTTCAAGGTAACTTATATATTCAAGTATTTCTATTTTTTAAAAATATTGATCATATCGATCGCTTTTTTAAATCCAGCCAAGTATTCATTCATTTTTATAACTGGTTCAACCATATTATCACTTAAAAACTTAGCTGTACCCTTAAGTGTAGAAACTGTTTCATTGGTTGAATTAAGGATCGGCTTGACTTCATTTTGGAGAAGATTAATGAGAGCAGCCAATTGAACGATCATTACAACGAGCGCCACCCCAATTATGAGAAACTCAATCGCCATAAAAATGATAAAAATATCTCTTATCTTGCCAGTTTGATCGTCTGACATAGCAGAAAGGCTGATCACAGAAAGAATAATTCCTGCAATCAACGCGAGCACCAAAACAACTGCGCCAATAACTAGCAGGCGTTGTTTCATATTTACTTTTGATGGCTCAGGGATAGTTGCGATTGGATCTATAGGAGTTTCAGATATATTCGCCATAATAAAATTATAGCATAGATACCAAGTGTATTGATAGTTTATATATGGTTAGTATAAAGATTATTCACCAAACTCGAGATCATATTCCTGAGTTCCGGAAACATCCCCGATAGATTCAAGAGTAATCTCTGAAAATAAACCATCCTGTTTGGTCATAATCATATTCTGCTTTACAAGTTCCAATAATGCTAAAAATGTAACCACCATTTCCAGCCGTGTTGGCTCATTTTCGAAAATCGAATTAAAGGAGACCAACCCCTTTCTCTCGAAGCAATGATACGATCAAACCGATTTTTTCCCTTATTGAATAACGGGGCATTTGGATCAATCTACCGCCAAATGTGTTGTCTGATTGGTTAAGAAGGACAACCCTGGCGGCTTCTGCGAGGTCATCAATTGAAATGCCAGTAAGGTCGATTACCTCCTCAATTTTAATGGGAGGAGCAATATGCAAAAAAGTTGAAAGTTTGAGTTCTTCTCGTAAAGCTAATGTTTTAGCGCTTTCCTTGAACAGTTTATAGAGTAAGAGTTGCTGGGCAAGGCTTTCGCCAGGATCCTCTTCTCCAGGAGCGCGAGTTGGAGGAACTGGCAGTAATGCTTCGGATTTAATCTGGATCAATTTGGCAGCAACAACAAGAAAGTAAGATATTTCAGTGGGATCTTTTTCGGTCAATTGCTCCAGGTATGCTAAAAACTGATCGGTTACCTGGGCTAGAGCAAGCTTAGTGATATCCAGTTCTGCTTTCTCGATCAGTGTAAGTAATAGATCCAGCGGACCACTGTATAAACCCGTGGAGACCTGGTATTTTTCACCTGTAAATAGTGGCGGTAACATGGTCATGGCTGCAATTATAGCAAGATACTTCTGCGGTGTACACTAATTGCGCTTGTAAGATGTGTGCGGGTATAATTTGATTATGGAAAATAAAGAATTAACCCATGTAGATGAATCAGGTAAAGCACATATGGTGGATATATCCGCAAAAACACCTACTCTGCGCATAGCTATCGCGAAGGGCGAAATCGTATTATCTCCTGCAACACTAAAACTCGTTGCAGATGGACAGATGAAAAAGGGCGATGTCCTAACTGTCGCTCAATTGGCAGGAATAATGGCTGCCAAAAAGACTTCTGAACTAATTCCGCTATGTCATCCGATAACCATTAACCAGATCGTCGTTGATCTGGATATTGACAATAACTTACCGGGAATATTAGTCAAAGCGGAGATAAGAACATTTGACAGGACAGGGGCTGAAATGGAAGCGTTGACGGCTGTCAGTGTTGCTTCATTGACTATCTATGACATGATCAAAGCTGTTCAAAAAGACGCGAGGATTATGAATATCAGATTAGTTGAAAAGCATGGGGGTAAAAGCGGGGATATCTTCAATGATTAATGAAAATATCGTTGTAAGGATATTGTTCTTTGCCCATCTCAAGGAACTGGCCAATACCAGGCAGATGAAGATGAGTATGCCTCCCCAAAGTACCATTCGCCATTTAAAAGAAAGCCTGATCAAATTACACCCGGAAATGGCAAAACCGTTATCCTTTGCTCTGAGTTCCCTCAATCATGAATACATAGACGATGATCAGACACTTGCTGAAAACGATGAGGTGGGATTTTTTCCTCCAGTCTCCGGTGGCAGCGATCAAACCCATAACACGGTTCTAATAACTGAAGATGAACTGGATGTCAATATAATATTAAAGGCACTAACCACGAATGAGACAGGGGCTGCTTGTATTTTTACGGGTTTTGTGCGGCAGGATACCAAACGTGGAAAAGCACACCTGACCAATCACCTGGAATATGAATCTTATTTTCCAATGGCAGAAGCGAAAATGATTCAGATTTGTGATGAGATACGTGAAAAATGGCCTTTGATTATGAAGATCTTTATGGTGCAAAGATTAGGTGTTTTATTGCCAGGTGAAGTAACAACAGCCATTGGTTGTTCATCTGCCCATAGAGATCAAGGAATTTTCGAAGCTGCCCGGTATGGAATTGACAGGATGAAAGAGATTGTTCCAGTATGGAAAAAAGAAATTGGTAGAGATGGGTCAGAATGGGTGGAAGGTACTTACAGACCAAAACCAGGCGAATGACAATATGAAAATATCGTGTAATAGCTGTGGGAATGCGTTTGACTTCAAACGAATGGATTATTTGTGTCCAAAATGCGGGGGTATTTTTGATTTTAGCAATTATCCAGCACTTGATCTTGATAAGGTTGATGCAAAGCGGCAAGGACTGATGCAGTATTTAGGTTTTTTAGGATTGGACCTAAAAACAGAACCACTGACCCTCAACGAAGGCGGCACAAGATTAATTGAGGATGAATTTCAGGGCAGGAAAATATTTCATAAAATGGAATCGCTCAATCCCACCGGTTCTTATAAAGATCGTGGAACAGTCGTCCTCATTAATTATTTGAAACAATTCGAAATTGAATCAGTAGTTGAAGATTCATCCGGAAATGCAGGAGCTTCATTTGCAGCATATGCAGCTTTAGCTGGTATTAAAGCCAGGATATTTGTTCCAGATTCTGCTTCAGGTCCTAAACGAAAGCAAATTGAGGAGTATGGTGCGGAATTGGTTGCCATTCCCGGTCCAAGAGCAAATGCAGCCAGGGCGGTCAGAACAGAAGCTGATCGAGGGGTGGTATATGCAAGCCATGCGTATATGCCAATGGGATTATTGGGAATTGCGACAATAGCTTTTGAGGTTTTTGAAGCAATATCTGAAGACATAAATAGCATAATCGTACCTATTGGTCATGGCGGATTAATGCTAGGGATTATGCGCGGCTATATTTCATTGCTTGAGGCTGGTTACATTCGGCGTCTACCAAAATTTATTGGGGTGCAAGCTGCACTTTGCTCGCCAGTGGCAAATATCTTGACTCCGATCAAGAATGAAATAATAAACCCTCAACCCACAATTGCTGAGGGAGTAAGGGTCACAGAACCTGTAAGGGGACAAGCAGTTGCTGACTTAATAAAAAAGAATAATGGTATGATAATAAGAGTAAGTGAGGAAATGATTTTACCTGCCTTTGAAGAGCTGAAATTAAGAGGGATCGATGTTGAACCAACCTCTGCACTTACCTGGGCAGGACTAAAATTGTTGCCAAAAGAAGTAACAGGACCAGTACTATTGATACAGACAGGTGCCGGATACAAATATCAACCCTAATATGTTAGTGGAACTCAAAATCTTCACCATGTGAAGAATTTGCGTTCCCTTAACTAGATGGAGATGTATAAATGGATTTAATACCAGATCAAAGCGATCAAGAGCTGCCGGTTGATTTGGCAAAGAGACTTGGACTGCCATTTTCTAATGACCTTTCTCTTCTTCAACGGGCATTAACTCACCGGTCATACGTTAACGAGCATCCTGAATCGATAGAAGACAATGAAAGGTTGGAATTTTTAGGAGATGCTGTCCTAGATTTCCTGGTTGGCGCATATTTATATAATCATTACCCGGAGATGGCTGAAGGGGATCTGACACGAATGCGATCCGCCTTGGTGCATACTGAGCAATTGGCTAGATTTGCAAAAAAGATCGATCTTGGAAGGGCTTTACGTCTTGGGCATGGTGAATTTCAGGCTAACGGTAGAAAGAAATCTCCATTGTTATGTGATGCATTTGAAGCACTCATTGGGGCTATATATTTATCAGGAGGAATTTCGAAAGTAATTGATTTTTTTTATCCGATGGTCGAAGAAAAATGCCTTGAACTCATGGACAATAAGAGTATTCAAGATCCAAAAAGCCAATTACAAGAATGGTCTCAGGCGAATGGTTTATTCATCCCTAGCTATCATACTAAAACCGACACAGGACCTGATCATGCGAAGATATTTGAAATTGAGGTAATAGTGAATGGAGAGGTGATGGGAGTCGGAGTTGGACGAAGCAAACAAATTGCGGCAAAAAATGCTGCTAAAGTCGCCCTTGAAAAAATTGGAACAGAAAAACAATAGACTTTTATACTGAATTAGGAATATAGATATTATGCCCCTTCGTTTAAAATCGTTAGAATTGCATGGTTATAAAACTTTTGCCAGTCGGACAGGATTTGAATTTCCCGGAATGATCACTGCGATTGTCGGACCGAATGGATCAGGAAAGTCAAATGTTACCGATGGACTCAGGTGGGTACTTGGAGAACAATCTTATTCGTTATTACGTGGTAAGAAAACCGAAGATATGATATTTACCGGGTCAGATCAGCGTCCGAGAGCTGGTATGGCTGCCTGTACTATCATTTTTGATAATTCTGATGGTTGGCTACCCATTGATTATTCTGAGGTTGCGATCACTCGAAGAGCCTATCGTGATGGGCAGAATGAGTACTTGTTGAATGGTCAACGGGTAAGGTTGAAAGATATCTCCGAGCTATTAGCACAATCCGGTTTATCTGAAAGAACTTATTCCATAATTGGACAAGGGTTGATAGATAATTCTCTTGCCTTACGTCCGGAAGAGCGAAGGAAGCTATTTGAAGAAGCCGCTGGAATAGGACTTTACCGGGGAAGACGCAATGAATCCTTGACCAGACTTGAGGTTACCCGAAGAAATATGGAACGGGTAAATGATATCCTGGTGGAGCTGGCACCTCGAATTTCCATTCTGGAAAAACAAGCAAAAAAAGCAGAGGATTTTGAAAGGATAAAAGCCGATCTGCGGATGGTTTTAAGGGAGTGGTACGGATATCACTGGTATAAAGGTCAGGAAGATATCGCGGATTCACGTGAACATCAAAATGCTCAAGAAAAACACCTGGAACAAGTAAAAAATAAGCATGAAGGAATCAATAATCAAATCACAGAGCTTAGAAAAGAAATCCAGAATTTACGTGATGAGATAAATACATGGCATACTCAAGCATCGGATCTACATATAGAAAAAGAAATAATATTAAAAGAGTTAGCTGTTAGAGATGAGAGAGTCCGTTCACTTACTGACCAAATAAATGCATACGAATTGGATATTACCAGATTGGAAGAAGAAATTCGATCAGGCAAGCTAAGTTTGGACGAGATTTCGAATGAAAGTCAGGAGATAAAAACAGAGCTAGATTCCTTACTTGAAAAAGAGATATTACTGAACAAACAAATCTCTGGAATTCAAAGCCAAAGGGATCAAATTGACAAAGTAATCAAAGAATTGAGAAAATCGATCTCCAATCTCGAAACAGGATCCATCAAAAATAGAATTCAACTGGATGAAAAAAGTAACCGGCAAAAAACATTGGAAAAATCATTTGTTGATATTGCCTCATCAATAGTGGAACTTAAGAATAATGCACATTCGTCAAACGAGAAACTGCAAGAAGCACAAAAAACGAATAATGACATGAGTGGACAGGTTAAAACGATTGAGGATCAATTATCTTTCAAAATTGAAGAATCATCCCTGGCAAAGACCGAAATTGATGTTCTTCTAAAAGAAAAAACGATCTTGGAACAGTCGATCTCCAAGTTAAAGATCGAAATTGAGATGTTAGAGCAGGCTGAGAATAACCTGATTGGATACCCATCAGGGACGAAATCGCTTCTCCAGGCTATTAGAAAAGGCGATCTTTCTGGATTTACAAATGCATTAAGTAGTCAAATGATCGTTGATGAAAAATATGAACATGCAATTTCAGTAGCACTTGGTGAATATACTGATGCCATATTACTTAAGAAGAACTCTGATCCGAATATTGCACTATCAATGTTGCAAACGGAACAGAATGGGCGTACAGCCATTATTCCGGAAGGATGGATAAAATCCACACCGAAGGTGGAAAAACCTGACCATAAGGCTTGTATTGGGAATGCACTGGACTGTATTCAATTCCCTAATGAATTAAATGCTTTCTATGAATTGTTACTATCCAGAGTATTAGTGATAACAGATCGTCAATATGCGCGAGAAATCCTTGCTCTGGTACCACCAGATGTGATGTTGGTTACGCTGATGGGAGAGGTTTTTTTCCATAACGGAAAAATAATTGGTGGAAAAAACAATACAAACACTCATATCAGTCGCCCCAGGCAATTGCAGGATCTTCAAACTAAACTTGGAAAAACCACACCTCAATTAGAAAAAATTAGTAAAGAAATAACAATAAAACAAACAAGATTCGATAGCATCGTATTAGAAATAAAACAAAAAACTGATCAAAAGCGGGCACTGGAAATTGAGCAGAATAAAGCATCAGGAGAATATCAAAGCATATTAATGCAATTGGAAAAAACTAACAGGCAATTGGACTGGAACATTTCTCAACAGGAAGGAATTAAGCGCGAAAAAACCAATTTGGAAAATGATATTAGCGCATTATCTGGTTCTTATAGTGAAAACCAGAAAGAAATTGAAGCGTTAAATGAACAATTAAAAAATAGTTACACAAAGTTGAATTTGATCAGTGTTGATGACCTTAAGCGAGAATTGAGTTATACACAAACAAACATTGCTGTTAATCAACGGGCTATCAATGAATTAACTAAGCGAATTACTGAGAAATCCACTCAAATCAGGAATAATTCTATTATCCTTGAAAATCTAAATGAAAAATTGTCAGTAAATAAACGTGCTATTCAAGAAATTGAAACTGGAAAAAATGACAGGAAGATGGATGAAGATCAAAAAAATATTATACTGACAGAATTGCAGGAAAAAATTCTACCGGCGGAAACAAGATTAAAAGTATTGGATGACAAATATAATGAATTGCTGATCACTGAAGAAAATAGTCAACAAATGGTAAATAATGCTGAAAAGTATTTTACCCAGGCACAAATGGACTATTTCCGAAAGAAAGAAGCTATTGATCAACTTCAACATCGGATAGAAGAGGATTTTGGTTTGGTTGCTTTTGATTATGGGAAAGATATTACTGGTCCCACACCTTTACCAATCGAAGGAATGGTGGAACAACTTCCCGTAATAAAGGAAATAACGCCAGAGTTGGAAGAAAGCATATCCAGACAAAAATCTTTATTACGACGGATTGGATCAGTAAACCCAGAAGCAAAAGAAGAGTACGAATCAACTAAAGTACGCTTTGATTTCCTATCTCAACAGATCAATGATCTGACCCAGGCTGAAGAAAACCTAAAACATATTCTGATCGATCTGGATATTTTGATGAAATCTGAATTTCAAAAGACATTTAATGCAGTGTCTGAGGAATTCCCCCAAATGTTTAATAAACTTTTCGGAGGAGGCAGCGCAAGGTTAGTACTTTCCGATCCGGATGACTTAAATGAATCAGGTATTGAGATCCATGCAAGGCTTCCCGGAAAACGTGAGCAAGAATTAACCTTATTATCGGGCGGTGAAAGAAGTTTAACAGCCGTTGCTTTAATATTTGCATTGTTAAAAATTTCACCCACTCCGTTTTGTGTTCTTGATGAGGTGGATGCGATGCTGGATGAATCAAATGTTGGTAGGTTCCGTGAATTGTTGTTGGAGTTGAGCAAAGAGATTCAATTTATTCTGGTTACCCACAATAGAAACACGGTTCAAGCTGCAAATGTGATCTATGGCATTACGATGGGTAGGGATTCGACCAGCCAGATGGTCAGTTTGCGCCTGGACGAAGTGCCCGATGAATTATTGGCAAGAAGCAAATAATAAATAAAAAAAGTGAACCGAAGAGGTTCACTTTTTTGTAATAGCCAGACGGTCTTAATTCGTTATTGATGGATCTGATGGAACAATTGACTTCCAATAATCAGTTTTTGTGATTTTAGCAGTCGTATTTGCTTCTGTTAACCAGGTCTGGAACGTTTTATCCTTTAATGTAACTAACTGATCAGGCGTCAGAGTTTTTTCTTCGTGGGCTACAACTTGGATCACATGCCAACCAAAATCGGTTTTTACTGGGGCGCTTATACTCCCAACCGGGGTCGAGAAGGCAGCTGCATCGAATGCAGCAACCATAGCTCCAGGACCAAACCATCCTAAATCTCCACCATTATCTTTATTGCTGGTGTCAGTGGAATATTCTGCTGCGAGAGCTGCCCAGTTTTCCCCAGCATTGTATCTTTCAATCACTTTAAGGGCGGTTGCCTCATCGCTGACAAGGATATGTCTGGCCCAAACTTGATCCTGAACCGGTGAGATATCTTTTGTAATATCAGCTTCAAGTTTTTTACGATACAAACTGGATTCGAATATCCGACGAAGGTCAGCTTCAGTAAATTTCGTTACCGACGCTTGATCCAGGTATTTGATTAGAGTATCCTGGTAACCTTTTAGAGTATATTCTGTTGGAGTTGGGGCTACCTGCTCTGTAGCAACAGGTGTTCCCACTTCAGTTGCAGCAATGGTCGGTTCAATAGTTGGAGTTGGAGACTCAACCTGAGGTGTTGTAGTTGCAGTGAGGTCAAGTGTTGGTGTAAGTGTAGCAACCATTGCCAATTGAGCAGGGGACAGAGTGGATGTGGGTAATTCCACTGGAGTAACCGTTGGGGTTGGTGTTCCATTCGCGTAATAATTGAACCATTCTTGAACGGCTTTATCAATTTCTGCTGATGTCACTTCAATCCCACGTTTTTTGGCTTCCTGTCTGATCAATCTATCATCGATTAATTGGTCAAGAATTGCCGAACCAATAGTATTGGGATCAGTCAATTGGTTTTGAATTTGCGTAAGAGAAGAATTGAAATAATCGGCAAATTGAGGGTTGGAACTAAACGATTGTGCCAGTTGTAACGTAGAATCATATTGCTGAATCATTTGCCAGCGTGAATATCTGACTGTCTTCTCAAATTCAGTTGTAGTAATTTTATCTTGACCTACTACGGCAACCGGTTTTTGACCTCTAAGGACTGTTTGATCCAGAATTCCATAACCTACAACCGCCAGGACGAGTACAAGAACTACGATCGAAGCGATCATTATGTATCGATTTTGAATTCTTTCTTTTTCCAGCCTTGCCAGGTGCTTCTTTGAAATTATTTTTGGATTATCTTCTTTAGCCATACTACCTCAGTTCAAAAAAATAGGGCAGAAGGTGATCACCTACTGCCCAAAGACATGTAAAACTAGCGTTCAGTCCATGCTGCGCTTGTAAAAGGCAATAAGGCGATATGTCGTGCCCGTTTGACTTCACTAGCCAATGTGCGCTGATGTTTGGCACATGTTCCCGTTTGCCGCCGTGGACGGATCTTCCCATCTTCTGTTACAAACCTTCGTAATGTGTCAATGTTCTTATAATTGATCACAATATTTTTATCCACACAAAACTGGCAAAATTTTGGACGGGTTACATAATGGCGTCCACCACCTTGCTGTTCATTTTCAGAATAATTTTCACTCATACTTCACTCTCCGATCTATTGATGTTAATAGCCTGATCTAGAAAGGGAACTCTTCTCCGGTTTCCTCTGAATTACTAACGTCAGAAGAATGGGCAAGATTTCCATCTTTTCGATCACCCAGCATCATCATTTCATTTGCCACAATTTCGACATTGACATGTTTTATTCCTTCATTATCATCCCAGCGGCGGGTCTGAAGGCGGCCCTCAACGTATATTTGCTGGCCTTTGAGTAAGTATTGCTTACATATTTCAGCAAGATTTCCCCAGGCAACAATACTGAACCATTCTGTTTCAGAATGCTGCTCGCCTTCGGATGATTTCCATGACCTGGTTGTTGCTAAAGTAAAGGTAGTGACTGGTCTGCCAGATGGTGTATAACGCATTTCCGGATCTCTACCCAGGTTACCAATCAACATCACTTTATTCAGGCTTTTACTCATGGTTATCTCCGTTTCAGGACGATAGTTAGAGAAATAAACTAGTCTAATGCTACGATCATATACCGCAATACCGGTTCCAAGAATCGAATATTGCGATCAAGGGTGGCGCTGAAGGATGGATCATACGATGCCTCAATCAAGACATATTGACCTTCGCGCTGTTTATTAATTTCATAAGCAAGCCGTTTACGACCCCAAACATCAACTTTATTGATGGCGCCGCCAGCTTCTGTTATCCACTCTTTTACTTTATCAACCGCACCATTAAATGCAGTCTCGTCAAGATCAGGATGGATAATACAAACTAATTCATAATTACGCATAGGAAGCCTCCTTTCCTCGGGTTTGCATCCTTAATCACCGTAGATGATCAGAATGTGGAAAGTAAGACACATTAAGTATGTGCCTTAACTGGACAAGATTATAACACAGATTTGCTTATTACCTGGAAACAGCTAATTTGACGACCTTCCCCTTACCATCAAAAGTCAGCCTGGCATAATGTAAGTGTAATCTTGAAGTGACTTTATATTCTTTACTGATGGTAACAACCGTATGATCATCATTGGCATCAAATGTACTTTTCGTTGCAAAATTACCCATTTTACGGCCACTCATGTACTGCTTGGCGATTGAATACTTAGCATCTTTTAATCCGGGAAGATATTGTTCGACGACCGATTTTACCTGTGTCATTACTTCGAAAGGCAGGGAATTTGCCGTTAATTCTTCTCCTTCCGTTTCAGAAGAAGTAACCAGGGTTTCTTCAATATCAACACGGATATACCCTTTTGTTGCCTTTTTGGGGTTTACAAATATTGCTAATGGATCGCCAAATAGAACAAAAGAAATCAGTGTTTTCTGGTCTTCGCCATCGAGATAACCTTGCTTCCTGCTTATTTCTTGCGCTATATGGATTTTTGCATTACGAAGTGAATCTCCAACGGTCTGACCGTCTTTAACATTCTTCCAGAACGCCTGGGCAAGTTGATCTGCGGCTATAAGGGGAGTAGTTACAGAACCATAAGATACGCAGGTGGATCCAACAAATGCTTTTGTTCCCTCTGCAAGGAATTTTAATGATATGGCTTCATTCTCATTTTTCCGGTCGATGTGCGCCCCGTAACAAGCTTCGCTGAATACGATATTTGGTGATGGGTAATCACTCACGATATCCGTAGGTGTTAAGGCTACCGGGTATTCGGGATTATCTGAAAGGCCGTTAAATTCGGGCTGACCATACCATTCCGCAGAATCAGGAACACCATGCAGGTTGAAATATCCAAGCTTTGCCGGAAATAAGCCTGATCCGATCAAGGATCCGGTTTTAATTGGTGGAGAAGCCAGCATGGATTGGGAATCACCAATTGGGCGAAAAGCCTCAATAGAAGCCTGATTCCAAACAGCAGCAGTATAACCAAATGATTGCCGTGTATTCATTACGCCATGCGCAAATGGGAAAATACGCTGCATTGAACTCCAAATTGGAGAGAAAACATTCACCCTTCGCCACCATGGCTGAGGAATAACCTGTTGTGAATGGTTTATGATCATTTTTCGCAGGTATTGCATTAATATTCCTGCATCACGATTTGTTCCACCAGGTAACCTCCCAACAGGCCATTCGGGGATGAAATAGTTATCGTCAGTCGAAGCATATGGATTGTCAGAAGCAACCTGGGTATCAGCATCATCCGTCGGGTTGGGAAGGAGGTGAAAAGGTACTACCTCAGGCCCGCCCACAATAAGCAGAGAACCGATCATCTCACCGCGTTTGGAAAGAGCTTTATCAAGATCTGCAATTGCTAATTTTAATTTCCATGCGTCATTAAATGGAGCGGGTTTAACACCCAAAGCTGTTGTACAGGCTGTATCGTCCGCATAATACAATATCGAAGTCCAACCCGGTTTTTTTCTGACTGATTCCACAACCTGCTTCAACAACTCATCTAGAATGAAACAGGTTTGTGAACCATACTGATTTTCCAAACCTTTACGGGTCGTAAATACCACATAGACTGGAAATCTTCTATCCACTCTGCCAACCCCAGGTACTTGCAACCGGGAGGCCAGACGGTCTAATTCTTCCCTTACATCCTTTAATATTTCCTTGCCGGCTTTTTTATCAGCTTCAGAAACCGTTTGGGTGGATGCGATTGGCGGCGCTGGTTCATCCGGTATGGTAACAGGGGGTGATACTGTTTCTTGATTAACGATTGGTGTGGGTTCGGGTGGAATGGGAGTGGTTTCGCTAGAAGCTGTGGGGACCCCGGTGTCAGTTGTTACCAAAGTGTCAGTCGCATCCTGCCGTTGAGTTGTTTGGTACTGTGCTTCCAGAAGATTCCAACCTAATTCAGAAATAATTGATTGAGGAATGGCGAAATCGAATTTTGAATGAAGATTTTCTGGCCAAAGCATTTTATATGGATTGTTTTCACCCCAAACTCTGGTGGCAACTTGCCCGGAACAATCCCTCGATACACATTGGTGCAATAAAGCAACTGCTTCTGAATCGTTCCCGGTTGCCATTAAAGAAGATGCTAATGAATAGCTAAAGTACAGGCAATCAATCCATCGTGAATGATAGAGATTGGTAAGGTTTTCAACCGTCTGAGAATCGTGCAAAAGTGAGACAATTTTTAGATGGAGGATAGCAGGCAACACTTTTGAAGACTCAGTTATTAATGCTTGTTGAATAAGTAGTTCTGCGTCCTCAAGTTTTTCCTGATTAAATGCTTCACGACTCTGTAAATATAATTTGCTCCATGCAGGCAAAATGGAGTTATCCAGTTTTTTCCCAGTTAATGCGGAATAAGCAGAGACTATATGAGTATCTTTTAAGCCAGTTGAACCCAGCGCTTTGAAGTGAGTCTCATAAACAGGTGCAAACTCTGGATCAGCAGCCTCCACCATCTCAAGGATCGGCAAAGCTTGTGTAGCTTTTCCTTCATCGACTAGGGTTTTTGCATAGAGGTAGTTGAAATATAAATCACCAGGATAAGCAGCCAGCCAGTTTAACACAACCTGGCGGACGAATTTATATTCTTTATACTTAAGGCCGGATTGAATTATGGTTAATAAATCATCGCGTGATATATCGTTATTAATCAAAAGGGGGTTGGAATTATTATTATTCATGGACTATTCAATCCTCCTACGATGGATGTACCAGATTGATTGCAATAATCGCGCCTAACTGGCGTAGGATATTTACATCATCTTTCGAAAACTCGGCAGCTTTTCGAAGCATGTTTTCAGCTCCACGATAGTCTTTTGATTCTTTCATAATGATCCCTAATTGATAATATGGACGATAATCCTTAGGCATCACCTCGATGGCCTGTTTATAGATGGATATTGCTTTGGCAAAATCGCGTCTCTCTTGATAAGTTTTCGCCAATTCCAAGTAGCCATCAATATTTATTGGATCCTGCGTTATCGCTTCAGACAGGTGATCCAAAGCCTGGTCCAATTGCCCATTTACCCTCAGCAGACGACCGGCGAGAATATGCATATCATATTGATCAGGATTTAACTTCAAGGAGAGTTGAGTGATATTGAGGGCCTCGCTGGTAAATCCATTTTCAGCCAACGACAATGAATACAGCCGTAGAATTTCAGGACTTTTCGGATAATCATCGACAATTTTTTGTAGAGTGTTAAGATAAGCTTTTTCACCTTCCTGGGATCGAATGATTTCTGCTTTTTCGATCAGGAGAGGTAAAGGCTTTGAAACTTTCTTTATCGCATAATTTATGAGTTTCATAGCTTCTTCAGATTGCTCGACTGCGCGCAGAGCCCGAACTTTAATTACCAGAGCTTCTACATTTTTTGGATCCAGTCGAATGGCAGCATCTACTTTCTTAATTGCTTGATCAGGTTGACCGTTAATATATGAAAGTTCTGCACTCAAGAGCAATGGTTCAACACTATTTGGTGCGAGAGTTACTGCCCTTTCAATATTTGACATCGCTTGAAGATTATCTCCACGGGATTGGTAAGTTTTTGCAAGGAGCAGCCATGGGCGATAATTTGCAGGTTCAATTGATGATGCTACTTTCAAATATTGGATCGCCTGAGTTGGGTCGCCAAGATCAAGACAACCTTCACCAAAAGCCAGGATCGAATCGAAGTTCTGAGGTTCAAGATCGGCAGCGATTTTCAAATGGTATAAAGCACTGGAAGGATTATCCAATTTTTTACAGATTTGAGCAGCAAAGCTGTGCCAGTCTGGTTCGTTCGGCCATTTTTCCAATGCTTTCTCAATTGATGATAAAGCTATCTCATATTCTTCGGCGAAATTTGAAACCAGAGCAATTTGTGCAAGGCTGATGGGATTGGAATCAACATTATCAATACTATTCTCAATTAACTCAAAAGCTTTTACAGGAGCTTTTTCAGCGATGAGTGTAGCAGCATATCCTTCCAATCCTTTGGCGTGGGGATCATTATGAACCAATCCTTCAAGTTCAGCGACATTGTTCTCCAGGGCAAACTTCTGAAGTTTAGATTCAGGATAGGTGATCAAATCATTGAATTGAATAAGAGATTCTAGATTCTCTTTGTTAGGCTGGAAAGCAGCGATTCCACGGGTTTCCCAATAGTGGATGATCTCACTCTCACTGTATCTCTTCGCATTCAGTAATGCTTCATTAAACTGGTCGAGTGCTGTTATGCTTAATACATCACCTGATGGTAAATGTTTCTTGATTTTTAGCTGAGAGTAGAACCGGTAGGCTTCTGCCTGTAAGGTGAGCAATTTCAATCGATACAGTTGAACACTTGGTTCAAAAGCGAAATCATTTGCCAGGTTATCAATTAATGAATTTGCTGATTGAAAATGATTGACCATAAAGGCAGAATTGGCAATCATTAATAACATGCTGGGGGATGAGGCGACAGGATTATATACATTTACCTGTGGCAGATTCTCAGAATGAATATCTCCGGATGGCAGAAGTGAATATAAATCCTTGGAGTTGTGTCCAGATATTTCATTGAAAATAACATCATATTCCGGGGATACTGTTTTCACCGAATGGGTAAGAATATCCACGGCTGTTTGCATCAGGGACCATTTTGCAGGTAATTCTATATTCATCAGTGCTTGATTTGCTGATGAATCAGATGATGTTTCGCGTTTTACCAGTGCATCTAGAATTTCTCCAAGGAAAGAGACAGGTTTAGCTAGTGCCTCACCGGTTGAGAATAGTTGATGTAGAAATTCTCCGGCTTTCGCAAAATCCAGAATATTGAATGATAGATCGGCTCCAAGATAAAGTGCTTCACTGTCAACTGATTTTCTTCCGAGTGCATCCTGGACATTAACTATGGCTTTGGCAAGGTTTCCATTTTTACGATTCAGGTACGCCATCCTCAAGAATATTTCGAACGACTTGTTTTCCTGAGTATCATCGGCTTTTTGCTCAATAGTTGTCAGTGCATCTTCCAATGTGGAAATGGCGGATTCATATTGTCCGGAATGAGCTAAGAGATCAGCTTTGATGATTTGTAAATCAATATTCTCCAAATTAATAGAAATTGCACGCTCAATTGCTGTTACTGCCTTGGATAGATTACCATTCTTTTCTTCATAATTCACCAGGTCCAACAGTAATGGAAGAGAGGAAACAGGATCGAGTTCTATTCCGAATTCCAAATATTGAATAGCCTCATCAATTTCGCCGGCATCGACCAAATTTTTGGATACCCGGCGAATCAAATTGGAATTGAGCTTACCATGGGCGACCAAATCTTGAAAAGTTTTCTTTGCTGCAGAAATATCTTTCATCTTAAGCTGTAATTCACCTAACTTTAGACGCAATTCTGCCTTTTCTGGTTGGTGTTTAATCGCAGCATCCAAAGAACTTAACGCTTCAGGAATATCACCCAGATTGGTGCAAAACTCGCTATACCAGATCAAATTCTCGGGATTGGTAGGGGAAATCGCCAATGCGGCTTGAGCAGATTCCATGGCTGCTTTCGGTAGCTTGGCTAGTGAATATGTTTCTGCCAATTTCTGATGGATCTCAAAATTCTGTGGATTTTGTAATCCGGCTTCTTCAAGGGCAGCAAGAGCGATATCCATTTTCCCCAGCTTAGTGGAAGTCATTCCAAGTCCATAATTTACCTTCCAACGGACATCGGATGGTAAATTTACATCTTCCGACAGATTAATATAGATATCCTGAGCTTCTTCTGCTCTTCCGAGGGCTGCAAACAGCTCTGCTTCCAGTAGACGGCCCTGATAATTTTGTGGATCAAGCAGTAACCCTTCTTCCAAAATATTTTCAATGGATTCAAGGTTGATCAAGGGGTTATTGCTGTCCTTCAAAGATAGAGCAATTGTTGCAAGGTCAATATATGGTTTTATATCCACTGGATGTTGGGCAATTATCTGAAGGAGTGGCTCAACTGACTCTTCGTACTTTTCACAAGCCAAGAGCACATTTGCGTAAGCACTTAACAGTTCGGGATCTTCTTTTGTGATTGATAAGGCGTCACGGAAAACTGAGATAGACTCTTCAGGTTGTCCCATCATTTGCAAAGTAGAACCATATTTTAGAGCATAATATTGACCTGCAGGTTCCAATCCGTACGCTTTTCGTAAATATGGAATTGACTCAGAATATGAACCCTCTTCAATATAATAATCACCAAACATGGAAGCAAGCTTGGCCGAATTGGGGCAGGCATTAATGGCTGTTGAAAGTAGATCTAATACAGCCTCTTTATTTTCCGAAAGATTTTTATACTCAACCAATTTAATCCATGGTTGATCTTGTTCAGGAGATAAAGCGACTGCATTTTGGAAGTATTCTGCCGATTTAGCCTTATCCCCTTTTAGTGAGTAAGCATCTCCCAAGATGCAATAAATATCCCCATTTGCCGGCTCGCTGTCAAGCGTCTTCTGGCAAGCTTCAATTGCCAGATCGGGCATCATCATCGAAACAGCACATTTTGAGTATTCGATATAATCTTGAGTATTAATTGGTTCCATGGGGTCATCATCATTGAGCACTTTGTCCCATGCTTCAAGAGCTTTTGTTGAATCCCCATTATTCTTATATAACTTTGCTATCAAACGACGGGAAACTCTATCTTTGCCATTCAAGGAAAGAGCAATATTTGCATCATTTATGGCTTCAGATCTATTTCCGATTTGGTCATCTATCTGAGCAAGCATTCTGTATAAACCCGGTTGTGATATATTTTTCTGGGTAAGTTGGTTTAGGTAACTTTTACTTAGGTCAGGGTAACCAAGCTCGCTTAATAATTTTACATATCTTTCGATATCTTTTTGGTTCAACGATTTCTTTTCCAGGCTCTTTTCAATGGCGTGCTGAGATAACTCTTTGGAGGTAGAAACTTCGCCTTCGGTTTTTGAGATCAATGCGCGTGTCAGCAGGACAAGAGGTTCTTCAGATTGTGACCATACTATATCCTTTGAATTCACGGCCTGGCCGCTGCCTAGTTTTGATAGGACTAATTCTGCCCTGGCAACATCAGATTGAGGTGATTGCTGTGAAATTTCCTGCCATGCAAAAATTTCTTCGTCTTTTGATAATGTTGGAAGTGATTTTCTTAATTTATAAGCCTGGATCCCGGCCTGGATTATTTGCAAAAGTTCTTTTTTGTAATCCAATAGCGCATTATATTGCTGGTCGTCTTTTGCTATTCCGAAAAGTGTTATCCATTGATCCAAGGATGTAAAATCCGGATCGAATTCCTCACTTACCAAAGGATCGGTCGACTTTGACTGTCGGGCGAGATCCTGTAAAAAGTGATTATAGGCACCATTCGGAGTTTGCCCGTCGAATTCAGGTTGATCCTGGTAAGAGGAGATTATTTGTATTGCCAGGTCTTGAGCTAAATTAGGATGAATTTCACTGATGTATTTTATCCAATTTACCTGATGCGTAAAATCTTCTTCAGTTAGTAGAGAATAAAAGATATCCTTTTTTTCTCTAAAAGATTTTTGTTGAACAAGCAAAATGCCGGTAATAAATTCGTAGAACCCGTTTTCAGTTAAGTGTTCCTGAGATAGCATTAATTCTTTCAGGAGTTCCTGATCTTGCGAAAACCACGATGCTAAAACTGCAAAGGATGTTAGCCAGGTTTCAGGGCGAATGGTATGGTCAATGGATGACCTTACGATCTCAGAGAGTAACCCGTTCCAATTACCCGTCAATCGTTTTCGCTCACGTAACGCAAGTGCCAAATAGGTCGATTCTGCTAAAGTGGAGGGTATGAATTCAGACTTTAATGCTTTCTGGTAAAAAGCTGAAGCCTGTTGACGCAATTCTGAGGCTATAGGTTGAAGAGGATCTGTGCTGATGACTTCGTGCAGGGAATCATTGTAAATGGAAAAAAGGCCGATTAAGCCGGGATTCCACATACCAGGTTCATTGCCATGAAGTTTCGAAAACTCTTCGAGAAAATTTTCTTCCGAAACTTTTTCCCATATCTTCGGATCTTGATGCAGTGAGAAGATCACTTCATCGAACTCTTCCGTATTTATTATTAATTTCAACCCTACCAGAATTTCACCAGGTTCCATAGTACACCTTTCAGAGCAATCTCAGAAATTCCTTTAGACCAACGCAGAAATTTGAATGACCAACCAGTATGCTCCGGCCATTAATAGAATGCCAACAAAAACCAGGAATACACCAATACCAGAACTGGTTTTTATCAGGTCATTCATGGCTGCCAACAGAGAAGAGGCATTTCCGACCAATCCGCTGACGTCTTCAGCGATCCCTTTTTGGGCAAGTTTGGTGGTTTGATCTGCCAGGTTCTTGATGTCTTTTCCAACGGTTCTGGAGACCAATACGAATATTCCGATGCATATTGATATCAAACCGAGAATAACCAATGCGGTTGCCATTGTCAGTAAAAAATCTGGAACACTTAAAATTAAACATTTTATCCTCCTGATAATTTATTACCAGAAGGATATATTGCAAGTTATATGCCGTGCCTAATTCTTATGAAAGCTTGTGAAACTCCAAAGGTAGATGACCAACATCTATTACCGGATCGTCACAAAAAAGCATGGCTCTTTCAATCACATGCGAAAGTTCTCTAATATTTCCCGGCCACTTATAATTTTTCAAGGCTTGCAAAGCATTCGGGGTGATGTCTTGAATATTTACCCCAAGCCGCCCGTTCAGATTGCGGACAAAAAAGCCGACCAACTCTGGTAAATCATCAATTCGGTCGCGAAGGGGTGGTAAAACCAGGTCGACTACATCGAGCCGGTAATATAGGTCTTCCCTGAATTTGCCCTCTTCTATCATTTTCTTTAAATTACGGTTGGAAGCACTGATCACCTGTACATCGACCCGGACCACGTTGGTACCGCCAACGCGCCTGAAATTCTGCTCTTCAAGGGCTCGCAGCAACTTGGCCTGCATATCCATTGACATAGACGATATCTCATCGAGGAATAATATCCCGGTATCAGCAACTTCCATTAGACCGATCTTTTTTTTATCATCAGCGCCGGTAAAAGCCCTGGCTTCATAGCCGAATAATTCAGATTCAAGCATGGTGTCCTGAATTGCGGCACAATTGATATCAATGATGGGTTTACTTGATCGGGTACCTATCTTATGGATATGCTTTGCAAGGACTTCCTTTCCGGTTCCACTTTCTCCAGTGATCAGCACGCGAACACCTTTCGAAGCTGCCCGTTCTGCATGGTTGAGGATCACCTGCATTTCCTTGCTCTGACCGACAATAAAATTAACATTTTGTGCCTGGACTTTTCGGAGATGAGCCAGCTCTCTGCGCATCGATACGATTTCTGTGGCGCGTTGAATCGATTGTTCCAACCTGGTCAATTCGATTGGTTTCTGTAAAAAGTCATGAGCCCCATTCTTCATCGCATCCACAGCCATTTCAATATCACCATATGCAGTGATCATGATGATCGGGGGCCGCGAAGGGAGGTTACTGGTTTCCTGGAGTAGATTTGGTCCATATCCATCCGGTAAGGTTACATCCAATAAAATAATATCCGGAATATCCTGTTTAATGATTTTCCTGGCTTCCTCAAGCGTTTTTGCGCTTTTAACCTCATAACCTTGCCGGATAAGAAATTCCGGAATGATTACCTGGATATTATCTTCATCATCGACCACAAGAATTGTTGCTGTCAATCTTTACCTCCGGCATTAATATATCCCGGGAGTGTAACATGAAAAACGGTTCCTCCCGGAAAACTGGTGACATTAATTGTACCCTTATGAGCAGTTATTATCCGCTTGGTTATGGCCAAACCCAGACCAGTTCCCTGGGGATTATTTGTGACAAACGGTTCAAATATATGGTCTTTTATCTCATCCGGGATGCCTGGTCCGGTATCTGAAACAGTGATCTCGACCTCAGGGGAATCAGCGGAAGATTGGCAGTTTGCCATTTTTATGGCGATAACACCGCCTTTTGTCATCGCCTGAATTGAATTGCTCAGTAAATTTGTAAAAACCTGTTCAAGGGCTCGTAGGTCACCAATAATGAACTGAACATCGGGTTCCACCTGAAGAAATGCTTCAATGTTGGCCTTTGCGAAGCGTGGACGCCACCGATCGATCATCCTGCGAAACATGGCTGCAAGATCAGATGGAATGAGTTTGTATTCCATCGGCCGGGAAAACGAGAGTACTGATTCCATAAGATGAGTTAATCGAGTGCAATCATGCTGCAAACGCTGGAGGAGGTCCTGATTTGGATCATCTTGCGGAAATTTCATTGCCAGTAATTGCAATCCTGTACTTATATTATTGACAGGGTTGCGGACTTCGTGGGCAAAAATTGCTGTCACTTCCCCCAGGACTGCCCTTTGTTCCAATTGTTGAGTACGAACACGAATTTGTTCATTCTCACTCTCATCATGAAGAAGGATGATGATATTTAGCAATCCATCTTCAAGCATCACAGGAATTGTCTGTAGATGACCAAGGAAGGATTGACCATTTCTCCTGTGGAGCGAAATATTACCCAAATTATGTGTGGGGATACCACTGAGAGCACTATTTAATGCGGGGATCAGTGAATCGGGACCGATGAGTATATTTTCTACAGGTACTCCGACGACTTCACGAGAAGCATATCCCAATAAGAACTCTGCTGCCGGATTCATTTCTTCAATCGTGAGATCGTTTCGAATCAGGATGATCCCTTCCATGGCATTGTCCATCACCGTGTCCCGGACAGATAATGATTTGATATGATGATTGAGAGATTGATTGAGATCCTGAATTAGAACGAAATGATATAAGATAGCTGCCAGGCCGTACGAAATAATGCTGCCCAGCGAATCCAGTTGATCATCGGGTTGATTTTGAGTATCAGAGATGACAAGTAACCCCAATTGAGTTCCATCCAAAGTTAATGGAAAAACGGCAACATATGCCAGATTCGCAACTCTGGCAACCCGATGAAAATCAGTAACAACCCTTTTCCCCGGAACCCATATTTCAGATGATGAGTATTCATTGGCCGGGTCCGGAGAGATTGCAGACGGAAAAATCGGTGATGCCGGGTTTTCGGTCGATCCAACTTTTACATATTGGGAAAGTTTATTATCAATTTGGTAAATGCATTGGACATTACCGCTGATCAAAGATTGACTGATTTGTAAGATTTTTTCAATTGCGATTTGGCTCTCTGACAATGCAGTCAGGCAGAAAATGTCTTCAACAGCTTTTAGAAGGATGGTCTGCTTTTGGACTAATTCCTGCTGCTTTAGAAAACTATCATGCGGAAGTATCGATAATAGAACCCTGCTGGAATTTTGATCAAGTGCAGAGCTTCTTGATATCACCTGAATTGAATCTCGAGAATGACGAGTGAGTGCAGATAAATGTTCGCCAGTTTGTACCAGTTCATAACGGCTGATATCCGGAAAAATGACACTTATCTCGGTTCGGGTGAGGTCTGCCAGTGAAAAAGCAGTGAGTTTCAGGAATTCGGCATTTGCTGCCAATATTTGGTTTGAACGAGGCTCAATGACTATCGCTGGTGTGGGTAACAGGTTTAAAAGCGTGTTAAATTCATTTGCACCCGGAGATTTACCTTTCCAGAGGTGAGAGAAAGAAAGGTTTTGAGAAAAACCATTACTCATGTTTCTGAGGATGGTTATGTCGGAGATGAGCCGGTAAAATACCTTCCATTGCCCGATATTTGGCAACAGTTCGACGCGCTACCATATAGCCTTGTTTGGCCAACAGCTCAGCAAGATCAGTATCACTCAGCGGATCTTTTTCTTTATTGATCAATTCCTGAAGCGCAGTTCGTGATGTGAAGGCTGCGATCGAAGAATTTTGCAAATGGTATGATCCTTCCATTTGGCATTTGGATGGCTTTATTTGACACAGCACGTGAAATGGTTGATTCATGTACTTCAAGCTCTTTTGCCAACTGAGCCCTGGTGATCGGTTTAATTCTTGCCTCTCCAAAATCAATGAAATCTTTTTGCATGGTGGCTATTCGAGTCATTAACCGTTCCATGGTGTGATTACGCTGCTGAAGACATTTCACAAAAAGGGATGCCCGTTCGAGATCAGACTTCCAATCTTCAAGTTTATCCGAGGTGACTTCCTTTACTGCACTGCGGAACCTGGGATCTACCCTGAGAGTTCCGGAAATGGGCATGATGATTTCCACCACCAGGGGTCCGACTGCATCTTCATTCAGGTGATTGATCACGATGTCAGGACGGTGAAAGGCTTTGTCGGTGGGTTTGACCGATTCCCGGGTGTCACCCCAGTGTGTGCGGGCCGGGAATGGATTGAGGTTGGATCCAATGAATAAGGCAACCTCTTGTGCAGTTTTAATATTCGTATGGAGCAGATGAGCCAGGTCGGAGTATTGATGCCGGCTTAATAATGACATACCTTCCATGATCATCTGCCGGGCAAGTGGAGGTGTTGGTTCGGTTTCTGCCAGTATTTCCAACTGGACCAGCAAAGCTTCCTGAGGGGATGCAGAGCCAACCCCCAGAGGATCCGCGTGTTGGATCAGCTTAATGATGTTTTCCACCCGTGAGATCGGAATGTGATGATACTGGGCTACTTCTACAGCAGATATGGTAAGTAACCCATCCTCATCAAGGTGGGTCAGAATAAAAGCAGCCAGGCTGCGATCTTGAGCTGCCAGATCCGGAGCGATCTGTCGTAATACATAGGTGGGAAGGTCTTCAGACACAGCACTGATATTATCTTCCGGCATTTCTTCCTGAGGGATGGCAGAACCTGTGAAGAAATCTTCCCGCGGGGAAATAAATACGATCGGTTCCTCGGAATCCATCTGTTTTTGCCTGGAACAAACCGGGCACGGTTCCGCACTATGGAGCAGCCGGTTGCAGGTTGGGCATCGGCGTTCCTCGATCAGTTCCAAAGCCGGATTGGATGCCAGTTCAGAATCGATCTTCTGGTAAAGCTCTTCTGCAGTCAAACTTAACAGCGTCATCGTTTGAGCGAGGTGAGCTGTGGTCAGGTGGCGGGTGATTTGGGCAGGTTTTTGAAACATACGGATCTCAGTTTAGGTACAGTATAGTATGTTTTTAGCAAAGTTGCAAATACTATGCCCGGTCAATTTTTATAACATTCAATAGACAGCACTAATCTGGAATCATAGAATTTTGGTACAATGACGATCATGATAAATAATCACCTGCAAATCATTGGTGGAGGATTAGCCGGCAGTGAGGCTGCATGGCAGGCGGCTCAGCGGGGAATTAAGGTGACCTTATATGAGATGCGTCCCGGCACCATGACGGAAGCGCATCAAACCACCAACCTGGCGGAATTGGTTTGCTCCAATTCATTGGGATCGATGCAGCAAGACCGGGGAACAGGTTTATTGATCAACGAATTGATCAAGCTTGATTCATTATTGATCACCCAAGCCTTGGCATCCAAAGTTCCTGCCGGTTCGGCTCTCGCGGTCGATCGGGTAAAATTTTCAGAAACCATCACCCAAATATTATCTGAACATCCCAACATTACATTGAAGCGCGAGGAAATCAAGGAAATTCCTGATGGGGTAACCCTGATTGCCAGCGGACCCTTAACATCACCTGCTTTAGCCAGGTCGATCCAGGAATTCATTGGCACTGAGAATCTTATTCTTTTATGATGCGATCGCCCCGATCATTTCCGGGGACAGCATCGACCAATCCATCACCTTTCGCTCTTCCAGGTATGACAGGGGGGACGAAGAAGAGGGGGATTACGTTAACTGTCCATTCACTGAAGCAGGAGTACAACAACTTTGTCAGGGAATTGGTTTCAGCAGAAAAGATCCAAACAAAGAATTTTGAGACATGACATTTCTGCGGGAGTTAAGGCTGGTAAGGGGGTGTATTTTGAACGATGCCTGCCGGTTGAAGTAATTGCTTCACGAGGTGAAAAAGCTTTGGCGTATGGTCCGATGCGGCCGGTTGGGCTGACCAACCCGCGGACTGGCAGGTGGCCTTACGCTGTTGTTCAACTGAGGCAGGAAGATCTGGCCGGAGATTTATTTAACATGGTCGGTTTCCAAACCAACCTGACCTTTCCGGAGCAGAAAAGATTATTCAGACTCATCCCAGGATTGCAGAACACTGAATTCCATCGTTTCGGTCAAATGCACCGTAATACATTCATTTCTTCTCCAGGCATATTGCAGCCAACTCTCCAGACGATCAAAAGGGAAGACCTTTTTATGGCAGGGCAGATCATTGGGGTGGAAGGATATGCAGGAAATATTGCCTCTGGTTACCTTGCCGGAATCAATGCCTCGAGGTATATACTTGGGCAGGAATTGGTCAGTTTTCCGGAAGAAACCATGATCGGTGCAATCATTCACTATATTTGCAATGCTCCACCTGAACAATTTCAACCGATGAAAGCTAATTTTGGTATTTTGCCTGCGTATCAAACCAGCAAGAAACTTCAGAAACGACAGAGATATATTCTCATGGCAGAGCGGGCATTACATAGAATAGATCAAATTTCAGATGGTATTGTGAATGCATAATTGGATGATAAATAATAGAAAGCTCTTATGGGTAATTTCCGGCATTCTGGTTATTTGTGGAATGATCGTTATATTTATTGTTTTTCCAAAACCAAAATAAGGAATTTGACCAGGAAGCAGCTTTCCAAAATATTGAGACACAAATGGCATTTGGTCCGCGTGTGCCAGGATCAGAAGCCCATCAAGCCTTCATAGATTGGGCAGGCACGGAATTGACAAAAAATGGTTGGCAGGTCGAATTACAGACCGGTGAGATGTCCGGTCATGCATTGACGAATATTATCGGGAAGAAAGGTCAGGGGGACGAGATCATCATGTTAAGTGCGCATTATGATTCCCGGATCGTTGCGGATCAGGATGCAGAGTTTCCAACTGTCAGTCAGCCGGTTCCTGGAGCGAACGATGGTGCATCAGGTGTTGCTGTTCTGCTGGAACTAGCAAGGGTGTTGACCATCCCCAAAGATAAACAGATATGGATAGTCTTGTTTGATATCGAAGATAATGGTAATCTTCAAGATTGGGATTGGATATTAGGATCACGTATATTTTGCCGATCACCTGGAAATTCGTCCCTCCGTGGTTGTTAATCTTGATATGATTGGAGATGCTGACCTGACCATCTACAAAGAAAGAAATTCTACAGCCAGCATAAACGATGAAATTTGGAGTGTTGCCAATCAATTAGGGTTAAGTGATGTATTTATTCCCGAGTATGCGTATAGTATTATTGATGATCATACCCCGTTTTTACGGTTGGGGATCGAAGCTGTTGATATCATCGATATGGATTATCCTTACTGGCATACGACAAAAGATGATATATCCAAGGTTTCTGCCAAGAGCCTGGGAGCAGTTGGGAAAGTAATTGAAAAATGGATAGAAGAGTAATATTTAAAAAATTGTTGATCCGCTGAGATTTGAAGTAAGAATAATTAAGCCATTATTAAGGATGATATGGGAAATAACAAAATAAATTACATGCCTTCTGAACCGGATTGCGGGATTTAAACCATATTTCTTCGCTCAACTGGGATTAAAAATTAACGAACTGAAGACAAAGGGTGTGGATATCATCCGCCTGGATATGGGTTCTCCCGATATGCCTCCGGATATGAAGATCATCGAAAGATTTAAGGCAGGAAGTCTTAAAACCGGATGTCCATGCTTATTCACCCAATGGTGGAACCAAAGTATTCAAAGAAGCTGTCGCAACTTATTACTTGAATCGTTTCGGGGTGGAACTGGATCCTGATTCTGAAGTATTTACATTGATCGGTTCCAAGGAAGGCCTGTTTGCATTAAGCCAGGTCCTACTAAATCCGGGCGATGTATCTCTGGTGCCTGATCCTGGTTACCCGGTGTATTCTGCAAGCGGATTAATTGCAGGTGCTGAAATTGTTACCTTACCTTTGCTTGAATCAAATCAGTTTCTGCCGGATCTGGAAGCTATTCCGCAGGATAAATTAAAGAAGGCTAAAATCATCTGGGTGAATTATCCCAACAATCCGACCGGAGCCACGGCTCCAGAGGGATTCTATAAAAAATTAATTGAATTTGCTCATCAGCATAACTTGCTCATCGCACATGATGCTCCGTATGCTGATGTTTCTTTTGATGGGTATCGTGCACCAAGCATCCTGCAATTCGAAGGTGCTCAGGAAGTTACTGTTGAATTCAATTCATTGTCCAAAATGTACAATATGGCAGGCTGGCGATTAGGAATGGCAGTTGGCAACGCCCAGGTGATCAAATTCCTGGGGACATACAAAAGCCAACAGGACACCGCACACTTTACTCCGATCATGACTGCGGGTATGACTGCACTAACTGGTGACCAGGATTGGATCAAAGAGCGAAATTTGATCTATCAGGAACGCAGAGACCTTGTTGTTAAGTCATTAATAAAAGCAGGCATTGGTGTAAACAATCCAAAAGCAGCAATATATGTTTGGGTTAAACTCCCGGAATATGAAAAATCAAGTGTTAATTATTGCACAAGATTATTGGAAGAAACTGGTGTAAGTACTACACCCGGAATTGTTTTTGGTAAATATGGGGAAGGATATTTGCGGATATCACTATGTACATCCACGCCTAGAATTTCTGAGGCGATGGAGCGGATCACCCGCTGGTCAAGGAAGCAAGGGTAATAAATGGCAAATAAAAAACCTGAAATAACTGAACGACCTCAAGAAAAAGCATTCCTGGTTGGTGTTGAGCTTTACAATCATCCCGGGTTACTTAAATTGGAAGATTTATTAGCGGAATTGGAAAGATTGGCTGAAACTGCGGGCTTGGAAGTTGTTGGAGAATTAACCCAAAAGATAGATCGACCCAGTTCGGATACTTACATTGGCTCCGGGAAGGTGGAGGAGCTGCGGGCTTTTGTTGATGAAACCCTGGCGGACGTGATCATATTTGACAATGACCTCTCCCCCAGGCATCAGCGCGAATTGGAAAAAATATTTGGGCTAAAAGTCAGAATCCTGGATAGAACTGCGCTAATTTTAGACATCTTTGGTCAACATGCTTCAACCCGGGAGGGTATTTACCAGGTTGAATTAGCCCAATATGAATATCGCCTGCCAAGATTAACCAGAGCCTGGACACATCTCGCACGGCAAGCTGGCGGCGGAGGTGGAACTGCGGGCAGTGTCGGTGGCGTCGGTTTGAGAGGTCCCGGGGAAACCCAATTAGAGCTGGATAAACGGGAAATATCCAAAAGAATTCAGAAGTTGAAAATCGAGATCGAAAAAATAAGGGAACATCGAAATCAATACAGACAACAGCGGAAGCGTTCAAAGACCCCCATAGTTGCCCTCGTTGGCTATACCAATGCCGGTAAATCAACATTATTGAATAAACTGGCCAAAACTGACATATATGTGGCTGATCAATTATTTGCCACACTGGATCCGACAACCAGGAAGGTCATGCTGCCGGATAAAAGAATCATCTTGATGACCGATACGGTCGGATTCATTCAGAAACTTCCGGCACAATTGATCGCGGCATTTCGGGCGACCCTGGAAGAGATCTCAGATGCTGATCTATTACTCCACGTAATTGATGTGACTCATCCTGTTGCAAAAGAACAGGCAGCGTCAGTTATCCAGACCTTAAAAGAAATAAAAGCGGATCATATTCCTGTTATCAATGTGTTAAATAAAATTGATCAATTAACCCCCGAACAATTAGCAGCTATCAGGTTGGATGAGTTCCCTGAATCAGTCGCTATATCCGGATTAACAGGATTGGGAATCGAAGCTCTATTAACAAAAATTGACAGCTTATTATTTCAGGCGTATATACCCATTAAAGTTAAGCTTCCATATTCTGAAGGACAACTTATTTCGTTGATCCACGAATCCGGGCAGGTCGAATTCGATAAAATACGGAAGCAAAGTGGTGGAAATTACTGGAAAAATTCCGGGCAGATTATACGCCAGGTTCCAGCAATTTGAAGCATGAAAACAAAAAACCGCAGAAAGCGGTTTATGTTGATAATTCGATAATTTCCCAAGATTACTTTTTCTTGGCTTCTTTTTCCATGCTGATCACTTCTTTGCCCTGGTAATGACCACATTTCGGGCAAACCGTGTGAGATAATCGCATCTCTCCACAATTGCTGCATTGGACCAGGTTGGCCAAAACTAATGTATCTTGTCCACGACGGCGATCGCGGCGACCTTTAGAATGCTTTCTTTTCGGTTGAGGACCCATCAATAATCTCCTATTAAATACAATACGGATTACCCGTTTGATAACTATTAAGCGGACGGATTATACCTGCAAGCTGGTGTTTATGTCAAGAACATACAAGGCTTGTTAGTGTCCTGGTAACGGTTATTAGGTGTTTCTCAAAATTAACTAAAGTTTTTATTAAGATTTATAGGGATTTAACAGGTAATGTAAGGGACATTGATAGTAACCTTCTATTAATATTATTTAATCAGTTTGAATTTATTCTATACTGATTTAAAACGCTGTATATATTTTAATGATTAATATCTTGTCATTCGAAAGAAGCCTTGCGGATTTAACCACAAAGCTATTTACGAAATGAACCCCAAAAGAAATTTACATTCCTTCTGGGATGAATCAGAAACATGGAGATATGGATATGTTTAATCGAATATTGGTGCCGCTTGATGGGTCTCCGCTCGCTGAAAGAGCGCTACCGCATGCTGAAGAGTTTGCCCGCATATTCGGATCAACAATCATCCTATTGCAGGTCCTTGATCCTACTTCTTTCCATGAAAACCCTAATCCCGTAGATCCCTTGAGTTGGCAAATTCGAAAGACAGAAGCAGACATCTATATGAATAATATTGCCTCCCGGTTACGAAAAGAACTGAAGGAGGCAGCGGTCGATATTTTAAGCTCCCAGAAGAGAGAAAGGGATGAAAAAAAGATACTCGTAGAATATTCGATCAGGGAAGGAAAAACAGCAGAAAGCATCGTCAATTTCGCCCACTCTGAAAATATTGACATGGTTATCTTATGCACACATGGCGCAGGCGGGTTGAGTCGATGGAATATTAGCAGTGTTACCCAGAAAGTAATTAATCTTGTTTATCTGCCCGTGCTTATCATCCGTGCATATCATCAACCGGAGATGGAAAATGCGAATGTTCGATATTGCCGTATTCTCATTCCGATGGATAGCTCACGAAGGGCCGAATGTGTTTTTGCGGCTGGAATTGCCCTGGCACAGGGAGAAACCTTATTGGAACATGCTGGAGAAGATTTTTTATCCGGAACTGAATTCCCATTATTAAAACCTGTTATACCACCTGCTGAGATTGTGAATAAGGAACCAAAACTTATATTTGCTGCAGTCATTTCTCCACCGGAAATTCCAATTCCCGCTCCTTATCCGGTTGAGATCAGCAAACTTTCTGACAAGTTACTGTCACGTTAGTCATGAAATAGTATTGACATATTTAAGCGAGATAAAATTGCGATTACCTGTGGAGAGCGACACACGGGTGATAGAGAGCAATAATATCGCATCCGCCATCCAAAACCTGGCTGATAGCGAAAACATTGACCTGATCCTTATGTGTGCTCACGGGTATACAGGGGAAACCACTCGTCCTTATGGAAATGTAACACGGAACATTATTGATCACGGAACAACGGCTATTCTGATCATCCAGGACGTACCGATTTCTCAGGTTCGACCAACTGCAGCAGCGATTGCGGCTCAAAAATCCGGAAGACGCTAACAATGCTAGATGAACAGGTAAAACAGGAAAAGGAAGGTAGCGATGTTTCCCAAACATATATTCCTTCCACTAGAACTGAGCAGCTTCAGGAACTAATCGCCAGGCTGTCCACTAGTTACAATGAGGTTAGCCGGGATAAAACTGGCAGGATTATCAGAACCGCAAGGTCCAGACAAAATTTATTGGGACACAATCTGGCTTTGTATGAATCATGGTTGGACGATGCACATCGATATTTCCGCGGAATAACAAGCCAAAAAGAATCCCTTACATACGCTTCTGAATGGGTGCTGGATAACTATTACATCATTCGTCAGGCTATTCAACAAATAGAAGAGGATTTACCATCTGGATACTTCACCCAGCTTCCGAGGCTAAAAAATAGTTCTAACCAGGGTTTTCCACGTATTTACGCTATTGCCAGGGATATCCTGGCTTATCAACACTATTTACTAGATCCAATCGAATTGGAATCTGTACTCATCCAATGCCAGGAAAATATTACCCTTACCATGGGTGAGTTGTGGGCATTACCTATCTTTCTTCGGTATGGATTGATCGAGTTCCTTGCTCAAACTCTGATTGAAGTGATTCAACCGGTAACTATTCCTAACTTACCAATCACAGACTCGCAACTTCATAATGCAGAAGTGCCTTTTTCAGAGACAGTAACTACTCATGGAGATGCTGCAAATAATAATAATATTGCCAACATCATCCTAAGTCTTCGAACCATTTCTGAACAAAATTGGAGTGATTTCTTTGAATCGATTAGTTGCCTTGAACGGACTCTTCGGAAAGACCCTGCGGGGATTTATCCTCGAATGGATTTCAAAACACGTGATATATACCGAAAAGAGGTTGAGGTACTATCAATTGCGACAGGTCTTGAAGAGAGTAATTTGGCAGACATCACGATCGATCTGGCAGGTTCAACTGACCACGTTGGTGAGTTTCTCCTTGGGAAGAAAAGACCTATCTTGGAGCAAAAGATTGGCTTCCAACCAGATTTTAAAACATCTTTCAAACGATTTATTTTCAGGCATGCTACAGTAGTATATTTATCGGCCATATTTGCCTTGACCATTCTGATACTGGCCGCCTTCTTTCTTGCAGCGCGTCTACCTGAGCTAGTAAGAAATATCCCGCTTGGTTCAGGTGATTTCCAATGGGATGCTGCTTTACTAATAGGAGGAGTACCGGTACAGTGGATAGCTGCAATTATCCTAAGTTTAGTACTCTTGATCCCGGGAATGACTGTATCCACAAGTTTGATCAATTGGTTGATCACCCTTTTAATCAAACCAAGTATGCTGCCGAAGCTGGACTTCAAGGACGAAATTCCCGAAACACATGCTACATTAATCGTAATTCCGGCATTAATTGCAAATCACAAAGAAATTGATTCGTTGGTTCAGCAGCTTGAATTGCATTATCTTCGCAATCCTGAACCAGGAATCCGATTCGCTTTATTAACTGATTTTCGTGACGCAGATAGTCAAACACTACCTGAAGATGATGACCTGATTCAGTATGCCCAAGAATCTATCAATTTATTGAATAACAAGTATAAGTACCCTTCTGATGTAAACAATTCAGGGGAATCTTCCATTAACCAGGCAGGAGAAATTTCAGATAAAGGATTTGATTCAGTTATTTTATTTTCTCCATCGCAGGAGACTTTGGAATGCATCTGAAGGAAAATGGATAGGTTGGGAGCGCAAGCGAGGTAAACTGCACGAGCTCAATCTTCTTCTTCGAGGTGGATCAGATCTTTCTTATATTCCACAATTAGTGGAAATCGCACAGCAAAAGGGAGCATTACAAAATATCCGTTTTGTTATCACACTAGATACAGATACGATCCTTCCACGCGGTGCGGCAAGTCGCTTAGCCGGTACACTAGCACATCCATTAAACCAGGCAAAGTTTGACATTGTGACTGGAAAAATAGTTTCCGGTTATACCATACTTCAACCCCGCATGGAGATCCACCCTAGAAGTTCAAATCATTCATGGTTTACCCGATTATTTTCTGGTGATACGGGTTTAGACCTTTATACATTGGCAGTTTCAGATGCTTATCAGGATCTCTTTGGGGAAGGGAGTTTTGTTGGTAAAGGAATTTATGATGTCGATGCTTTTGAACAATGTGTAGATAAGCAAATCCCTGATAACACTGTACTCAGTCACGATCTTCTTGAAGGTGTAATGAGCCGTGCCGGATTGGTCACTGATATTACAATGATCGAGGATTATCCACAGAATTACTTTACTCAGGTTTTACGACAGAGGCGTTGGATCCGCGGAGATTGGCAGTTACTACCCTGGATCCTCAAACCAAACCGCCAAGGTTTGTCTTTTTCGATTATTGATCGTTGGAAAATGTTTGACAACCTTCGCCGATCACTGCTTACCCCAGCTCTTTTATTGATCTTTATTTTGGGTCTGGTTTTTGAACCACAACTTGCTGGTCTTTGGACAATTGTTGTTTTGCTCTCGCTCGGTACTCCAATGTTGACCAGTTTCGCTCATAGCACACTTAGATTGCTATCAGGCGAGTATCCAAGCCGAGCCTTCCGCCCATTAGGCTGGAACCTGGTACGCTGGTTACTGGCAATAGCCTTCCTTCCCTATGAAGCTTATATCACCTTAGATGCCATTTTCACTACTTTATATCGACTTATTATCAGCCATAAAAACCTTCTGCAATGGACTACGGCTGCCCAAACAGCCAGAGTATTTGGATTGCAATACCGTCGAAGTATTGCATGGCAGAAATTAGGTGCGGCAGCGATACTGGCTGTAATTCTTGCTGTGTGGCTACAACTCATTACACCCCATAATGGAGTCATCCTGGCTCCTCCAATAACTTATTCATCACCAGTTTTACTACTTTGGGCGCTCTCTCCTTTGATCGTTTGGTGGATCAATCGACCGATAATAAGGGAAGTTGTACCGCTGAATGAAAAACAATCCAACTTATTACGTCAGGTTACACGCCGTACATGGGGATTTTTCGAACGTTTCGTCGGGCCAGAAGATCATTGGTTACCTCCGGATCACTACCAGGAATCTCCCATAGGAACAGTTGCTCATCGAACCTCTCCAACAAATATTGGAATGCTGCTCACTTCGACCCTGGCTGCTTATGACATGGGTTACCTGGATCAATTAGGATTAACTACCCGATTGGTAACAACGTTAGATACGCTTGATCAACTGGAACGATTCAGGGGTCATTTTTTGAATTGGTACGATACCCAGACCCTTCTACCACTCAACCCGCGTTACATTTCAACGGTAGATAGCGGCAATCTTGCAGCCAGTTTCATTGTGACAGCTCAAGCATGTAAGACAATGCCTAACGAACCAATTTTCCGTTGGGACTTATGGGAAGGATACCTTGACACATTATCCAATTTAACCCAAACACTTACAGAGATGCGTAAAGCTGAATTCGATCAACAGGTTGAGGGAATCAACAATCGAATCTCTGCGATTCGGATGGAAATTATTTCAACAAAATCTCATCCGGAAAGATGGTACTCTCTTTACTTAAGGGCAAGTGGTCAAGTGTGGCAGGATATTTCACAAAGGTTGATGGAACTTGTAGAAGTAGGACGAACAGCGTTCAACCTAAAAACCCTAAGTAAACTCCAAGAAGTTGCTTCACAAGTGGAAAGACACCATCTCGCAGTACAGCGCACTATCACTGAATTGGCGCCCTGGATTCCAATTATTCAGAACCCCCCCGTTTTTCTTAGAAAACCTGCAGTTTAGTGATGCATTAATTTCGCTTAGGAATTATCTTCCATCCAACCCTGTTCTGGGTCAAATTCAAATCAATATTAAAAATGCTTTCCCAATAATTCTTTCAATACAGCAATTACTTGAGAAAGATACATTGATTACGGGAGATTTAGCGGAAAGTGCTGAATTGGACAATGGTCCTGCATTGGAATGGTTGGGAGATTTGAGTCAATCTCTTTCGATAGCGGAGATAAATTCGGTTTCACTAATAAATACATTCGCACAAATTGTAAATAAAGTAGAGCAGTTCGTAAATGATATGGACTTCCGCTTTCTCTATCATTTTCAAAGAAGGGTATTCCATATTGGTTTTAACCTGGATGCTGGACAGCTAGACCATAACTATTATGACCTGTTAGCTTCAGAAGCACGGATCACCTCGATATTAGCAATAGCCAAGGGAGAAATTCCGCAATCTCATTGGCTGCAACTTGGCAGGCCGGTGACTCGAATAGAAGGTTCGTACATCCTGCTCTCGTGGAGCGGGACAATGTTCGAATATCTAATGCCACCACTATTTTTACGTTCTTATCCTGGAACATTACTGGCGGAAAGCACTCGAGGAGCAGTTTTGCACCAAATTGCATATGGAAAATCACATGACGTTCCATGGGGTATATCAGAATGTGGCTTTTTTAGGTTCGATACCAATCAAAATTATCAATATCGTGCATTCGGAGTACCTGGATTGGGTTTTAAGAGAGGATTAGGGGACGACCTTGTGATTGCTCCATACGCATCACTTATGGCGATCAATTATGAACCGCACGCAGTAGTAAGCAACCTTGCCAATTTGATCAAATATAAACTTCTTGGACTATATGGAGTCTACGAATCAATTGATTTCACGACCGACAGACTTCAGATGGATGAAACATCGGCAATTGTAAGGGAATATATGGCTCATCACCAGGGGATGATTTTAATGGCGATGGCGAACTACCTGCATGGCGATATTATGGTTCAACGAATGCACAGTGACCAGCGAATCCAAAGTGTGGAAATGCTTTTACAAGAACAGGTACCACATTCGGTCCCAGTTCAAGATCCATACGCTGGAGATGTCAAAGGGGTGGAGCGGTTAACGGCAGTACCAATTGAAATCACTCCATGGAGAGTCCCGGTTCAAACACCCATTCCCCAGGTAAATCTCTTATCAAACGGTAGTTACAACGTGCTTCTTTCCAATATGGGTGGAGGATACAGTTCCTGGCGTGATATTGATCTAACGCGTTGGGAACCGGATGGGGTATTAGACCCATGGGGATCCTGGATATATATCCAGGAAATGAGACATGATTCTCAAAATAAATGCATAAATTTGTGGTCAGCAGGCCACCAACCCCTTCCGGGCGACCCTGTTGATATGCAAGTCACATATTTCGCCCATATGGCAGTCTTCCGTCGAATTGAGAATGAAATCGTTTCAACCATGGAAGTCACTGTTGCTCCGGATGACCCGGTAGAGATTCGCCGCGTTCATCTCCATAACAACAATAGCCAATCCCGTATCCTTCGTTTAACCTCGTATGGTGAGGTAATACTTGCGCCACAAACAGCAGATTCTCGCCATCCTGCCTTTAATAAACTATTTATCGATAGTGAATTCGTACCGGAGCTAAATCTGCAAATCTTCACTCGCCGTCCACGTTCCGACCAGGAAGCCATAATATATATGGGTCATATGGTTGTGACAGAAGATTCGCTAGAAATTGCACGACACGAAGCAGATCGTTATAAGTTTATAGGCCGAAATCGTACATTGCGCAACCCGGCAGCTTTATCAACAGAGCAGTATCTTTCAGGCACGACCGGAGTAACTCTTGACCCTATCTTCTCATTGGGTCAAATAATAAGACTGGATCCTAATGGCAGCACGGATATTAGTTTCATAACATTTACTGGCGAAAGCCGTGAAGCAATTATTGCGCTGGCTAATCGATATCGCAGCAGGACATTAATTGAACAATCTTTCCACCTGTCAAATATTGCTGCTCAAACCTGGCTAGGAAAACAAAATATTACCACCCAGGCATTCAGAGACATACTAAAACTTTTATCAGCGTTGATCTATTCATTCAAAGAAGCTCGTGCGCCATCTGAAACAATAGCAGCCAATCGCTTAGGGCAATCTGCACTATGGCGGTTTGGAATTTCCGGGGATTATCCCATTCTTCTTGTCGAATTGGATGATCCGAAGAATGTTGATCTGGTACGGGAAGCATTATTGGTACATAAATTCCTGCGAAGCCGGCGTTTTATGATGGATTTAGTGATTATCAATCGCCAACAAACGGATTATGGGGCAGAATTGAATGGCATGCTCTTCCGTATGGTCAGCAAAATGAATGGCGAAGAGTGGCTAAACCAACGCGGGGGAGTATACATTCTATATAGCGACCAAATGATGCATGAAGAATACACACTACTTCAAACCGCTGCACGGGTTCAACTTTTAGGAGCCAACGGATCTTTAGGATCTCAGATGCCTCTTTATTCAATTCAGGTTCACCATCTTCCTGCTTTTACGCCTACCCGTCAGGTAGTATCAAAGTTAAAAGCAAGAAATGATCCTTATAAACTTCCATTAGAGGAAATTGACAACAGGTTATTCAATAATGGTTATGGAGGTTTTAGCAGTGATGGCCGGGAATATATTATTAACTGGAATGCCTCTATTCCTGGGATCGGTACTTTAAAGGTTGGAAGGATAACGCCAGCACCTTGGGTTAATGTCATTGGTTATCCGGGATTTGGCTTTATGGTGAGTGAAACGGGAAGCCAATGCACATGGGCATTAAATAGCGGTGAAAACCGGCTTACACCCTGGTCAAACGACCCTGTTTGCGACCCTACTGGTGAAGCACTTTACTTAAGGGATGAAGAGACCGGAGAAGTGTGGACCCCCACGCCGTTGCCTTCTGGAACGAATCAAACTTACCGGATAAAACATGGTGCAGGATATTCCACCTTTGAAAACAATTCACATGGGCTACGACAAATATTGACGCTTTTTTCCAGCCCTGAAGACCCCGTCAAAATTATACATTTAAAGGTGGAAAATAACTTAGCGTATAACCGTCGAATAACAGCCACACAATATGTCGAATGGGTATTAGGTACAAAGCATGCCTCGAGCATGACATATATTATTCCGGAATATGATTCAGACCTTGAATGCCTCTTTGCCACCAATCCTTATAATGCGGAATTTGGAGAACGTGTTGCATTTTTAATTGCGAGTAAAACTATCCATGGTCTGACTGCTGATAGGACTGAATTCCTCGGCCGTGGTGGGACACCTGCATTCCCAGTCGCTCTGCACCGGCTGGGATTGGAAACACGAATCACCCCGGGAGAAGATCCATGTGCAGTTCTTCAAGTGCATCTTGATCTACTTCCAGGAGGGATAGAAGAGATCTATTTTGTTCTGGGTGAAGGAATTAATAAGGAACATGCAATTACATTAGTTAAGAAATACCACGATCCTACTAGTGTGGGCGAAGCTTACGAGCGTACCCATGTATTTTGGGATCATCTTCTTGATACCATTCAGGTGAGTACACCTGAACCTGCAACTAACCTGATCCTTAACCGCTGGATGCTCTACCAAACTTTGTCTTGCCGAATCTGGGGCCGTACAGGTTTTTACCAATCCAGCGGAGCGTTTGGTTTTCGTGACCAACTCCAGGATGTCCTGGCATTATTACCTATTGATCCTGCAATTACACACAGTCAGATCCTAAATGCAGCGCAACACCAATTTGAAGAAGGTGATGTCATGCATTGGTGGCATCCACCCTCCGGTCGCGGAGTGAGGACACGATTTTCAGATGACCTTTTATGGCTTCCTTACGTAACTGCGCAATATATCGAAGCAACAGGGGATTCGAGCATTTTAGATGAAAGAATTCCGTTTCGAAAAGCACCTCCACTTGTAGAAGGGGAGGAAGAACGTTACAGCGAATATCCACTAACAACAGAACAATATACCCTTATGGAACACTGTCTACGGGCAATTGAGAAAGGCGCTACAGCCGGCATTCATGGTCTCCCATTGATCGGTTCAGGAGATTGGAATGATGGTATGAATAGCGTTGGTAAAAATGGTCATGGGGAGAGTGTTTGGTTGGCGTGGTTTATTTGTGATGTTCTAAAACGGTTTGCGATAATTTGTGATCAATATGGAGATTCACAAAATGCTCTAAGGTTCAATGAAAAGGCTACTGAATATGCTGCTGCAGTCGAACAATCTGCCTGGGATGGAGATTGGTACCTACGAGCATACTATGACAGTGGATCGACAATTGGTTCTATCCAGGATCAGGAATGCAAGATTGACGCAATTGCTCAATCGTGGGCTGTCTTAAGCGGTTCAGGTGATTTACATAGAAGCCGTAATGCATTACAGTCAGTAGTGGAAAAGTTGGTGCTTCCGGATGAAAGGTTGCTTCTGCTCTTTACCCCACCATTTGATAAAACCCCCCGAAATCCTGGTTATATAAAAGGTTATATGCCTGGTACCCGGGAGAATGGTGGGCAATATACACACGCAGCTACATGGACCGCCTGGGCATTTGCTCGGTTAGGAGATGGAAAGAAAGCCGGGGAATTGTTTAATATGCTCAATCCCATCTTTCAATCTGATACAGAAGCCAAAGCTACTGTTTATCGAGTGGAACCTTATGTAATTTGTGCTGATGTCTACAGCAAGGCACCATTTGTTCGTCGAGGTGGATGGACCTGGTACACAGGATCCGCTGCCTGGATGTACCGATTAGGAATTGAAGCTATTCTTGGCTTTAAAAAAGTAGGAAATTCTTTACAAATAGATCCGGTGATTCCACCTTCCTGGGATGGTTTTAAAATACGCTATAAATTTGGAGAATCTGAATACTTAATTGATGTAAACAACCCAGAGCGCATAGAAAACAAGGTCCGCCAAATATTCCTGGATGGGCAGCTATTGAATGATGCTCGTATACCCCTGGTCGATGATAAAAAGGTGCATCAAGTTGTTGTCACGATGGGAAACTGAGCTGATTTTCCACTTGCTTGAATTTAGTCATAATTTCATATGGAATAGTAAATCCATTCTATTAGTTCTTTCAGAGGAAAGGCAATACGTATTTTGGAAAACAGGTAAACCGGAAAACTTGTTATAATTTGCCAATCCAATGCATCAAGGATCTGGTATGAATACCATTGAAGACTTAATCGCTGATTTGCCTTCCAGAATTAACAACACAAAACAATTACCGGGCAATACAATTATTCAATTATGTATTTTGGGAATTAATGGGGGAAATTGGTACATCCAATTTAAAGATGGAACGCCGATAATGATCCCAGGTTATTCTAAAACCCCTGATCTTTCCTTAACCTGTTTATTTGAAGATTTTATGAATTTATCTCGTGGGGAATTGGATCCAGGGAAAGCTTTTATGACAGGAAAGTTAACCATTCAAGGTGATAAAACTATTGCCCAACAACTACTTGGGCTATTGAAATCTACCAGAAATTAGCAACTGACTATTGCCACATTCCCCATTCAAAACCTGCTGAAGATTCCATCATGGAGAAATCCCATGGTTCCATTCCAAGTGCCATAATTACTGGCATATCCACAGATTCGGAAGCTTTCTGAGTTGTCATTTCAATTAAAGCTGGGGCATAAGGGCAGAAAGGTGTGGTCATGATCATACTTACTATCAATGAGCCATCAGTGATTTGTACATTTCTAACCAAACCCAACTGGATAATACTCAGCCCCAATTCAGGATCATTTACCTGTTGAAATGCTTCCCGTAGTTTTTCAACGATCTCAGGGTGAGTAGCTTCGATGTCCCATACCGCTTTATTTGAATTCTCAGGTGAATCTGTCATATTATTATCCACTTATCAACGGTTGTTTAACAACGTAAGTGCAATGGTCGTTGCCTAACAATAAGCAGTTTATTTTTTCAACAGGAATTGAAAGGATGGATGAGATCATCGTCTGATCCACTTTACATACTTCCGGATGATTCTGGCCAACATGGAAATATGGACATGAAATCTCATGAATCCGATATTCGTCTCCTGCTTTTTCCCATTCGACAGTAAAACCTTCCCGTGAGAGGAGAGTTTTGATCAAATTGAGTTTTTCCTCCAGGGAGAGATTTATTGCCAGGTCCTGGTAATTAGCACTCATATCCAATGCTATCTCTGTAAAGAGCTTATCAACAACCGGTGCAGGGAGGGTGCTTTTCATTTGGTCAAGGATTTTGGTCGTCAGCCTCAAATAATTAGTTGGAAATCTTTCTGAACCGGATTCTGTAAGATAATATACCTGCCTTGGCCTGCCAACACCATGACGTTCTTCTTCTGCGACGATTAATCCTTCAATAAGCAGACTGGATATATGATGACGAACAGATATGGAATTAATTCCAACTTTTAGACCTAACTCAGTGATCGTTGAGCGCGGATGGGCTAGTAATGATTGTAAAACTTTTTCGCGGGTAGATATCATCTTTCTCCGTCGATAATTTTCAATTTCTAATAATATACCATTAAAGTAAGTAATTTGTCAATATTTATGATTATTATAATAAATATTGACTAATCATAAAATATTTGCTATAATCTTCTCTAAATAAACCACATCCCTGGGAGTATTATGTCAGAGTTAATCATAAAGGATTTACACGTCAGTATCGAAGGTAAAGAAATTCTGAAAGGTTTCAACCTAAAGATCAAGTCCGGAGAGGTCCATGCGATTATGGGACCAAATGGAACCGGAAAATCTACATTGGCCTATACGATAATGGGTCATCCATCATACCAAATTACCAGTGGTGAGATATTTCTGGATGGAAATATGATAAATGATCTTGCTCCAGACGAACGCTCTAGAGCTGGTTTGTTTTTAGCATTTCAATATCCAATGGCAATTCCCGGAGTAACTGTTGCAAACTATTTAAGGACAGCCGTTAATTCTCATCGAAAATTCGAAAATCCTGAATATAAAGGCATACCAATTCCGGAATTTAGAAAGATGATCATCGAGCAAATGGATTACCTGAAAATGGATCATTCATTCGCTGGAAGATATCTGAATGATGGATTTTCGGGGGGTGAGAAAAAACGGAATGAGATCCTACAAATGGCTATACTAAAACCTCGATTTGCAATACTGGATGAGACTGATTCAGGGCTGGACATTGATGCTCTTAAAGTTGTTTCTGAAGGTGTAAATGCTTTACGAGGTCCTAACCTGGGTGTTTTGGTAATCACCCATTATCAACGAATTTTAAATTATATTCATCCTGATTTTGTTCATGTAATGATGGAAGGAAAAATTGTTGAATCCGGGGATGCTCAACTTGCCTTGCACCTTGAAGAGCAGGGGTACGAGTGGGTTCGAGAAAAGATGGATACAACCAGGGATGAATTACTGAGGTAATTATTATGGGTACTGAAAATAAAAATGAGTTTCTTGACCAGTTGACAGATTATCAATACGGTTTCAAGGATTCTGCAAATTTCGTTTATCGATCAAAACAAGGCCTTGATGAAGAGGTTGTACGTGAAATCTCAATTCGCAAGGGAGAACCTGAATGGATGCTTAACTTCAGGTTAAAAGCACTAGCCCATTTTAACCTGCGTCCAATGCCCAATTGGGGTGCTGACTTATCTGGTTTAAATATGGATGATATTTATTTCTATGTAAAACCTGCAGAAGCAGCCAGTACTTCCTGGGAAGATGTTCCGGATACCATAAAGACTACATTCGATAGACTGGGTATTCCTGAAGCCGAGCGAAAATTCCTGGCGGGTGTAGGAGCACAGTATGAATCAGAAATGGTTTATCACAGTATCCAGGAGCACCTTGAGAAGAAAGGTGTCATATTTGTAAGCATCGAAGATGGATTACGTTTACACCCAGAATTATTCCGACAATACTTTGGAACCGTCATTCCCATTGAAGATAATAAATTTGCTGCCCTTAATAGTGCAGTTTGGTCTGGTGGATCTTTCGTTTATGTACCACCTAATGTAAAAGTGGATCTTCCACTTCAAGCTTATTTTCGATTAAATGAAGCTAAAATTGGTCAATTTGAGCGCACCATTATTATTGCAGATGAAGGATCGCAGGTTCATTATGTTGAAGGCTGTACAGCCCCATCATACACGACCAATTCGCTTCACAGTGGTGTGATCGAGATTATTGTGAAGAAAGGTGCCAGAGTCCGTTACACAACCATTCAGAACTGGTCAACTAATGTCTATAACCTGGTGACCCAGCGGGCAATGGTTTATGAAAACGGAACAATGGAGTGGGTGGATGCGAACCTTGGCTCAAAAATAACCATGAAATACCCATCCTGTTATCTAATGGAACCAGGAGCTAAAGGGGAAATTCTATCCATGGCATTTGCGGGACCTGGCCAATATCAGGATACAGGTGGAAAAATGCTGCATTTTGCTTCCCACACCAGCAGTAAAATTACTTCCAAATCTATCAGTCGTGGTGGAGGTAGAACTTCTTTCCGAGGACTGCTTAAAGTTCAGAAAGATAAACAGGATATAAAAAGTAACGCTGTTTGTGACGCCCTGTTACTTGATCCTTTGTCCCGTTCGGATACTTACCCTTATATTGAAATCGATTCTGAGGATGTAAATATTGGCCATGAGGCATCTGTATCAAAAATTGGTGAAGAACAGCTGTTTTATCTCATGAGCAGAGGAATTTCCAAGGAGGATGCCATCACAATGGTCGTATCCGGTTTCATTGAGCCACTCGTAAAAGAGCTTCCAATGGAATACGCTGTTGAAATGAATCGCTTGATCCAACTGCAAATGGAAGGATCAGTGGGCTAATAATGAATAAGATACATATAAGGACAATATGACCGAAGCCCCCATTGTGATCAATAGGACTCGTACCAGGAATGTCGAGAGTGACTTTAACTTTACGAAGGAAATGATACCTGAAGTAAAGTCAGAGGAATTTAAAGAATATCAACGACATGCCTGGGAAATATTTAACCAACTTCCTTACCCCACGGATAAAGACGAAGCTTGGAGACGCACGAGCTTAAGCAAGCTGGATAAACAAGTTATCGAATTCAAGAATGGTAATCATGGAGAAGTTGTTGTTCCTGATAATTTCAAGACACCAGTAATTGAGGGGAAACATGCCGGTCAATTGATTCTATTTCCGGGTGGAAAGTCCAGGGTTTTAGATGACAATTATTATAAAAATGGCGTCATTTTTGATGATCTGGATGCAGTTATTCAAGATAACCCCGACCTGGTTTTGCGGACTACCGGCTCAATGGTACATGCAGCGGATGGTAAATTTGCAGCCTTAGCCACAGCTTACGCAAATCATGGAGTTTTTCTCTATATTCCTCGTGGAGTAAAAATTAAAGAACCAATCCATAGCTTGTTTTGGAATCAAGGGAATAATGTGGGTGTGTTCTCGCATAATGTGATCTGGCTGGAGGATGACGCAGAAGCGACATTTGTTCAAGAGTATGCCAGTGAAACTGAAAAGAACTTGACAAAGTTTCATTCAGGAATACTGGAAGTTCACGTGGGGAAAAATGCCTCATTAAAAATTGTCGAACTTCAATCTTGGGGTGAAGGCGTTTGGAATATCATGCATGAAAGGGTCAATGTACAGCAAAATGGAGAACTAAGCTGGATATTTGGCGCACTTGGAAGTCATTTAACTAAATCATTCTCATCAGTCGATTTGGCTGGTGCAGGGGCTACCGCAAAAGTATCCGGGTTTTATTTTGCAGATGCCGATCAACATTTGGATATGGACACTGAACAAAACCATCTAGCTCCTAATACCACTAGTGACCTCCTCTATAAAGGAGCAGTGACAGGAGCAGCAAGATCTGTTTGGCAGGGAAATATTTATGTTGCTCCGGGTGCAAATGGCACGGATGGTTACCAGGCAAACCGCAATTTAATCCTGAGTACAAAAGCCAGAGCTGATTCAATTCCAGGTTTGGAAATACTGGCAGATGATGTAAAATGTACTCATGGTGCTACAGTCGGAAAAGTTGATCCTGAGCAAATATTCTATTTACAAAGCAGGGGATTAGATGAAAACGAAGCCAAGCATCTGATTGTGGAAGGTTTTTTTGAGCCAATTATGGAGAGAATTCCGTTTCAAGAAGTCCAGGATCGATTCAGAGAAGCGATATTTGGCAAAATTGATGCAATTATATAAGTAGTTTATTTGATGGAGGTAATTATATGAGCCCTGCACCATTCATGCGGGATCCAGAACCAGAATCTTCTTATGATGTTGGTGATTCTGTAGAGGTTTTTTGTGACCATGAAAAAGGTACTGAAAGAATTCGAGGGTGGATGCGAGGTGTCGTGGTCCAGGTTGATCAAAAAATGGTCGCAGTCCAATTTAATACAAACGTATTTTTAACTGATGGGTGGATGGTTCCTGATCATATTCTATGGTTCCCGCACACATCGTTACATATTCGGTCCATTCAAAAGGGTCAAAAGGCAGTATTAACAAAAAACCCGGATATTGATTATTAATATGCCAACGAATTCTGAGCCATTTCCTGTTGAAAAAATTAGGGACGATTTTCCAATCCTCAAACGACGAATAAACAATAAACCTTTAATATATTTCGATTCAGCAGCCACTTCTCAAAAACCTTTATCGGTAATAAATAATATTTCCGATTATTACATAAATCACAATGCAAATATACACCGGGGGGTACACACTCTTGCTGAAGAAGCAACAGGTCTCTATGAAACAGCCAGGGAAAAAATTGCAAAATTCATCAACGCCAAATTTCCCTCAGAAATAATCTATACAAAGAATACAACAGAATCAATAAACCTTGTTGTAAATACATGGGGAAGGTCAGAATTACTTAGTGGTGACCTGGTCTTACTGACTGAAATGGAGCATCATTCCAACCTGGTTCCCTGGCAAATGCTTGCCAAAGAAAAGGGTTTGGAACTTGAATTTATTCCTGTATTAGAAAATGGAACCCTGGATCTGATCGCATTTGGGCAATTGCTGATCAGGAAACCAAAAATAGTCTCATTTACCCATATGTCAAATGTCCTGGGCACGATCAATCCGGTAAAAACGATGATTGCATCAGCGCATAAAAGTGGGGCAATTGTTCTCATCGATGGCGCTCAATCAGTTCCTCAAATGGAAGTGGATGTTCAGGATCTGGATGCTGATTTTTATGCTTTTTCTGGACATAAAATGTTAGGACCAACGGGTATTGGAATTTTATATGGTAAGAAGTGGATCCTGGAAAAGATTCCACCTTTCATGGGCGGTGGGGACATGATCAGGCAGGTTCACCTAAGGACTTTTTTACCTAATGAAGTCCCTTATAAATTCGAAGCAGGGACACCTCCAATTGCTGAAGTAGTTGGTCTATCTTCTGCAATAGATTACCTGGAAAAAATTGGAATGAGTAATATTCAGCAGCATGAACATTCCTTGATGCGTTATGCTTTTGATCGATTAAGTAAAATGCCCGGAATAACAATAATTGGAAAAGAACTAGAAAACCGCGGAGGTGTAATAGCCTTCACCACGGAAGGGATACATCCACATGATGTTGCCCAAATCCTGGATGGTGATGGAATTGCAGTCCGTGCAGGGCATCACTGTGCCATGCCGCTCCATGAAAGATTTCAATTGCCAGCAACGACTCGGGCGAGTTTTTATCTTTATAATACTGAAGGTGAAATTGATCAAATGGTAGCTTCTCTTCAAAAAGCTCAAAAAATGTTCAATTAGAAGGTATTCATTAATGGATGATCTGTATAGGGAACTCATAATAGAACATTATAAAAACCCGGGATACCGGGGAGAGCTTAGTCCTGCCGATATTTCCTATGAAGATGAAAACCCTTTATGTGGCGATCATATTCGTATAGATATACGCCTGGATGAAAACCAAATGGTGAAAGAAGCAGCATTCAGTGGGCATGGCTGTGCAATTTCACTCGCGAGTGCTGATCTATTATTAGAATCGATCATTAATAAGAACATTGAAGATGTAAAAAAACTAACCAAGCAGGACATTTTAGATCTCTTAGGAATTGAGTTGGGGCCGGTCCGCTTAAAATGCGCATTGCTTTCCTTGAAGGTGGTCAAAGCCGGGGTATATGGTGTAAATAAATCTGAAGATGTCGATTTTAATGAGGAATTTGATGTATAGTTTTATCGATAAACCTGGAATTACCCTGGTTTATCATCCAATATGCAAAGTCGAAGATCTACCTTCTGGCGAAAGAATCTTTATCGAAATAGCGCATGAACCAATTGTGATTTTCAATTTGGCGGGAAAGGTTTTTGCCATTGGTGATGTTTGCTCACATGATGGAGGACCGGTCGGGGATGGCGAAATTATCGACAACACAATAATATGCCCACGTCATGGCGCAAAGTTCGATATATTTTCAGGAAAAGCAGTAGGATTACCTGCTGTAGAGGATATCCCTGCTTATCCGATCAGGATTAATGAGGATCAGATTGAAATTGGAGTACCGGGATAAAAAAAAGCGCGAGGTGCTTTTTTTTTATTGAAACGTCCCAATTATTCGCAGGGTTTCGAAGCCTTCCGCGTACTTGCATTCACACAAAGCACCATTCCGAATTAATGTCGCCCGGGTTACTTCAGGGTCAAAATAATATTTTCCGGAATAGGTTTTATATTGGGCTAAAGCATCAATTTTTTGATTTACATCAGATTCAGTCACACTGGTAAGCAGGTTCGGGAAAAAGCCATAACTGCTGCGGATAACATCATAACCTAAAACGGTAATTCCCCGAAATGCCCGTAGTGATTCTTCGGTGACAGTATTATGATCCTGATGAAGATCAGACCGGGTGTGGATGAATACGACATCAGGATTAAGCGTTTTGTTTAACTTGATCAGGTATTCAAGGATATCCTGCCGTTGAGCAGGGAAACGTCTGGTCTCGAATTTTTCCAAAATGATATTCTTTGCAGGAATTCCGAGTATAGACATACTTGCTGAATATTCTTGTACCAGGTTTTTCAGGAGAGGGTTCTTCTGGTTATCTGAAAGTGTTACGCAGGTAACATTCTCTTTATCTTGAAGATTCGCAATCAATGCACCGCACCCTAACTCAATATCATCTGGATGCGCTCCAATGAAACAAATTCGTTTACCTGAAAAGATCATACGATTATTCTATCCCAAGACAGATTATTTTGTAGCAAGAATCCCGCCCACAACCTTTGTCATAACAATCTGTTTCTCAGACATTATTCGTTGAATGGCGACTTTATTAATTTGTTCCATTACCTGCTCAAAACCGGATTTATTATCAAAAAGACTGGTCCAAAGACGGCGGTCCTCACTCAGGGAGGCGCGTGTGTACTCTACAAAAGGTTCGGCAGATTTGAAGATCAACGGATTTTCAAATAATTCAACCTTCACATCGCTAAATAGACTCTTGACCGTATTAAGTATTTCACTTCCGAAGCGAGAACTGCCAGGCATGGGTGGAATGGGTTTGCCTGTTGCCTCGCGAATAATATCGTAGAAGACCTTTTTATTATCCGGCATAGGTCCTGTGGTAAATAATCTTCCATTGGGTTTGATAACTCGATGCATTTCACGAATTGTGAATGGTATATTTTCTGAATAATATATGGCAAAACAACAGGAAAGAAGATCAAATTGATCTGATGGAAGGTTGAAGGGTTTATTAAAATTTAATTCGAGAAAATTTACCGGATTATTGTATTTCTTATTTTCCTCAATTGCCCGACTTAATAATTCAGTCGAGACATCTCCACCGGTGATATCACAGTCACCCTTAAGAAAATTAAAGTATGAGAAGCATTGCTTACCGGCACCACAACCCACGTCCAGGATTTTGCTGCCCTTCTGTAAATTCAAGGTAGTTAACATCCATTCATCGATATCCTTACTACCAAATTTATTGTGGATATCAATACGTTTTAATAAATCACTGGTTGTTTCCCTATAATCAATTTTCATGCATCCTCTTCAAAGTCATATATTATTTACAGCCTGTCCATTTTACCAGATTAACAAATTTAGGTATTCCTGAAATCCAATAGATTGAAGCATCTCCCTGGATCAAGCGATTCCCTACTATTATTTTTTTTCATTTATTCAACAATAATTCTCTCAGAGTGCGAGAAAGCATTCACTCTCACCTTTCTGGCGCCACTTAGGAGAGTAATTCCCCATTCGTTTGCGAGACGGATACTGTCAGAACTGGTTGACCTCATGGAGATCAAATACGGAGTTCTCAATCGGATTGCTTTTTGCATCATATCCGAACTGACTCGCCCAGTCGTCAGTAATATTGGAAGTAATGGAGTTATCCCCTCCATGAGGAGGCGGCCAGCGATCTTATCAATAGTATTATGGCGTCCAATATCCGCTTGATAGAAAAGGATCGTTTCTCCATCAGCGATTGCTGATGTATGAACTCCTCCAGTCTCAGAATGGGGCTGCTGATTATTGAGAAAGGAAGTGATAAGACTCAATATTTGGTTGATATGGAGAGGTGAATGGCTCAGAATTGGTTCAATATTTTCCTGGTCAAGATCAATATTTGTTATACCACCATGGCAACCTGTTGAACGACGCCATGTCTCTGGTTTCACGGCTTCGTGGTTCAGCCAGACGTCCACATTATCCCTTTTATCACAAACTTGAATTGTGACTACATCCTCTATTTTTGAAATGAACCTTTCATTAAATAAAAAACCAACAGCCAATTGTTCCAAATAATCTGGTGTACATTGGAAAGTTAACCAAATCTTGCCATTTACAGATAAGGATACTGAGGATTCATTAGCAATATTAGTGGGAATCAATTCGATCCCTTTAGAAGTGTATTGCTTGAATTCAAAGGTGGTATGGCTGTTAATCATATTGTTATTTAACCATAGTCTGGTAGGATTCACTGTTTTATATAAAGCCATTACATTGCGATTACTGTTCCAATTGATTATTTCTTCCTACGAAGATATACAAACCAGTAAACAACTCCAACCATCAAGGCACCACCAATGATGTTACCTATCGTTACCGGGAGCAGGTTCTTGAGGAAGAAATTTGGCCAGGTAAGGTTTGGATAATTCTCAGCTGTTTTTCCGATTGCTTCAAAAAACTTAGCATCACCACCAGCTTTAATAAACAATCCTATTGGTATGAAATACATATTCGCTACGCTGTGTTCGAAACCAGCTGCTACGAAAGCTGCGATAGGAGGGATAATTGAGAGGATTTTATCTGTAGTTGAACGCGCAGAAAAGCACAACCAAACAGCTAAACAAACCAGCGCATTACACATAATTCCAAGGGCAATAGCCTGGACAAATCCAAGACCTGCTTTAAATTCCGCTGTATTCAATGCTGCTAAACCAATTGCTCCGCTTCCAAAAGTATACTGTTTAGAGTAGAACATGATAATTGCAGTAGCAATTGATCCGACAAAATTACCGATATATACAATTGCCCAATTACGCATTAATTTACCGAAAGACACCTTTTTATTCATGAAAGCCATCATGATCAAGTTATTTCCGGTAAATAATTCAGCTCCACCCACAACGACGAGAATTAGTCCTAGTGAAAATGCCATACCTGCCAATAGTCTAACAACGCCATAGGGCAGACCGGTGCTAAAAGCTACTGCACCAGTAGCATCTATAATTGGAATCGAACCAGCGCTTAAAGTTGTCGCAAAAATAGCGCCGAGGGCAATAAAGGCACCTGCCAGAATAGATAGTACAAAGCTATTCCAAAAGGGCATTGTCGCTTTATTAATGCCGACTTTTTCAGCTTTTGTAGCCATATCCATCGGTAGCACAGCATCAATGTTAAATTCACCGTTCATAAATTTCCCATCCATCTTTATTAAAGCTGTAATACTTATTTCAAACAAGATCGTTTTAACAATCAACAAATGCGTGGCAAAATCTCACCTGCAAGCATTGTAATTATTCTGGACGAACCATAGGGGGTGATTAATACCACAGTGCCCGGGTCAGAATCATAAACAGCCCCAATAATGACAGCATCTTTTCCATATTGATGGCTTTGGATTGCTTTTAATGCAGATTCGGCTTCTTCAGGAGGGACGAAGGCGATTAATTTTCCTTCATTGGCAAGGTAAAGTGGGTCGAAACCCAACATTTCACATACAGCTTTCACAGCAGGTTTCACAGGTATCATACTCTCATCGATCCGGATCGAGACCTGGCTTTGTTTGGCGATTTCGTTCAATGTTGTGGCTAATCCACCACGAGTAGGATCGCGTAAGACATGAACATTGGGGGCTTTTTCCATCAGCTGCTCGATTAACGAATTTAATGGAGCGACATCTGAATTAATAACTACTTCAAATGACAATTCATTTCTTGCGCTTAAAACTGCTATACCGTGATCTCCAAGGGAACCAGAAAGAATCACTTTATCTCCGGGTCTAGCATTACTCCCGGAAATTGTTCCTCGATTTAATGGTATAACCCCGAATCCGGTTGTGGAAATAAATAATTTATCCGCTTTTCCTTTCTCAACAACCTTTGTATCTCCTGCCACAATTAGTACACTAGCTTCTTTCGCTGCATCAGCCATGGAATGTGCAATATTATCAAGTTCGAGAATAGAAAGACCTTCTTCCAAAATGAATGAAGCAGTTAAATACATGGGAACAGCACCAAGCATGGAAACATCATTTACAGTTCCACAGACAGCCAATCGACCAATATCTCCCCCGGGAAAAAATATGGGATTAACTACATGTGCATCGGTACTGATAACCGGAGTGCCCTGTAAAAGTGATTGATCCATTCGAGCAGCATCATCACCTTGATCCAGAAAAGGGTTGGAAAAGTATTTTTGAAATACAGATCGGATAAGATCATGGGTTAATTTTCCGCCACTACCATGACCAAGGATGATAGTATCTTTATGTGATAATGGCACAGGGCAAACAGGACCATTGGAAATATTTCTAATCATATCGTGGTGATCTTTCTATAGCGATAGTAGGCTGAGCATGCGCCTTCATTTGAAACCATTGGTGCACCAAGAGGATTTTCAGGTGTACAAAGGGTACCGAAAGCCGGACAATCATATGGTTTCTTGTTGCCTTGCAGGATTTGACCTGAAATGCAAATCTCTGATTCTTTTGTTTGTATGTGACCCAAACTAAATTTCTTTTCAGCGTCATATTTTGCATATTCAGGTTTAAGAGACAACCCGCTCATGGGAATGTTGCCAATTCCTCTCCAGTTACGGTCAACCGGCTGAAATACTTTATTAATAATATTTTGTGCAGCCACATTTCCAGGTTCTGTGACTGCTCTTGAATAAGAATTACACACTTTGTATTCTTCCCCCTCAAGCATCCTGACGCAATCCACCAAACCAGTCAAGAGATCGACTGGTTCAAATCCTGTGACTGCTATAGGTACTTTAAACTTTGCTGCAATGGAAGGATACTCCCAGTAACCCATCACAGCACAGACATGGCCAGCAGCCAAAAATCCTTGAACCCTATTCGATGGAGATGACAGTATAGCTTCTATAGCCTGAGGAACCCGCACCTGAGAAACTAATAGAGAGAAATTTGTTACTCCTAATGCTGCTGCTTGAATTACACTCATTGCATTTGCCGGTGCAGTTGTTTCAAAACCGATGGCGAAAAAGACTACCTGCTTATCAGGGTTATTCTTTGCAAGTTGCACAGCATCCAATGGAGAATATACAACTTTAATATTTCCGCCATTTGCACGAACAGTGAAAAGATCTTTTTCGGAACCAGGCACACGGAGCATATCTCCGTAGCTGGTGAGAATGAAATCTGGATCAGATGCCAATGCGATGGACTTGTCAATCATTTCAAGGGGTGTAACGCAAACCGGGCAACCTGGACCATGAACCAGTTCGATAGTATCTGGAAGGAGTTGATCAATGCCATAATGCATAAATGAATGAGTTTGCCCGCCGCAAATCTCCATTATTACCCAGGGTTGTTTTGCTATTTGAAGTAATTCTTTAACCAATAGCTTGACCCGATTGGCATCCCGAAATTCCTCAGTGAACTTCATGTGTTCTGATCCTCCAAAGCACCGAGGTCATCCATCTCTTTTAAAAGGCTTAGTGTTTCCATGGCTTCCGATTCACTGAGTAAGGAAATAGCAAAACCAACATGGATGATGGCGTATTCACCGATTTGTGCCTCAGGAAGTGTCTCAAAACAAGCTTCGCGGACAACTCCTCCAAAATCCACTTTACCCATTAATAATGATTCTTTTTGATATAGTTCAATAATTTTACCTGGTACTCCAAGACACATGTTATATTTTCCTTTTGTAATTTAGCCCGGCGATCACTGCCTGTCCCAGGCTGATACACCCATCATTAGGTGGGAGTAGTCTATGTAATATAAAATTTATACCATTCTTTTTCAGTAATCGAACGGTTTTATTAAGCAACAAACTATTTTGCCAAACACCGCCGCTTAAAGCAACAGTATCACAATCATATTCTTTTATGACCTTGACTATAAACTCAATGGATAATTCAGCGATTGTATTATGGAATCTGGCAGAAATTATTTTTGGTAAGACATTTTTCTTTAGATCGACGATGATCGAATTAATAATAGGTAATACATTAATTATTCCATCTTGAATTGTATATGGGTAGACACCGTCTTCATCAGGATCAGCCATGGCTTCCAGCTCAATTGCTGCCTGACCTTCGTAACTTACTTCCTGTCGGATGCCAATTAATGAAGAAACCACATCAAAGAATCTGCCCATCGATGAATTTTCAGATATATTGATTTTCTTTTCGATTTGATCCTTTAGCAACCCGGCTTCACGAGCGGAACAATATTGTACCGATGCAATACTTTCGTCCCAGGATAATCCCAAGGCAGTTAAATATGCCAGGGCAATCCTATAAGGCTTTTTTATCGCCAGGTCACCTCCCGGTAACGGAAGATATTGTAAATGACCAATCCGTTTATATGATAAAGCATTTCCTATAAGAATCTCACCGCCCCAAATATTACCATCCTGACCATAACCGGTTCCGTCATAACATAGGGCGATGACGTTTTTATCCAAAGGAAACTTGTTCTCAGCCAGGCATGCAGCCAGGTGGGCATGGTGATGTTGTATCTGCATGACTGGAATTTTATTATCTTCCGCCATATTTGCTGCAAAGCGGGTGGATAAATAGTCAGGATGAAGGTCACAAGCAACAACTGCTGGAGTGAATTGAAAGAGATCAAAGTATTTTTGAATGGATATTTCGTAATCCTTATATGTTTCAAGATTATCCAGGTCGCCGATAAAATGACTTACGAACGCCTGATTATTTTGAACCAGTGTGAAAGTATTCTTAAGTAAAGCGCCGGATGCAAAGACAGGCGGGAGATCTTCCGCAATCAAAATAGGATCAGGTGAGTAACCGCGTGCTCTGCGTATAGGTATAGAGTTGTTGACTTTAGATTGATACACTGAATCATCCACACGGTTGAGAATTGGCCGGTTATGGCCAAGAAAACCATCTGCAATATGATTAAGATGGTTAATTGCAGCTTCATCTTCAATAAACATAGGCTCATCACTAATATTTCCACTGGTCATGACCAGGACTTCCGGGTATGTTGTTGATGGTTCAGTAATTAGGAAATGAAGCGGAGTGTACGGAAGCATAAATCCAAGCGTATTTTGTCGTGGAGCATTTTGTTGCAGTGCAGATGGTCTTGAGGGAAGAATAACTATAGGGTGCTGAGGTGAGAGGAGCATTTTCTCATCCTCTGCTGAAAGATTGCAATATTTTCTTATTGTTGAGGCATCGTATGCCATAAGTGCAAATGGTTTATCACTGCGGAGTTTCCCTTTTCTTAGGCGGGCGATCGTTTCTGGATTGGAAGTATCACAAACAAGTTGATATCCTCCAAGCCCTTTCAGAGCCAGTATTCCTCCACTTTGGATCAAGGTCCTTGCTCCTTGTAAAGCTTCCTCACGTTTTATAACTGGATGATTTTCCTGATAATATGTCAATTCCGGACCACAGGTCGGACAGGCGATAGGTTCTGCATGAAACCGGCGATTTCCGGGATCCAAATACTCCTGGTGGCACTCTGGACACATAGGAAACCCTACCATGGATGTAAATTTGCGGTCGTATGGCATCTCCCGAATGATGGAAAACCGGGGACCACAATTAGTACAATTAATAAATGGGTAGCGATATCTCCTGTTTGTTGGATCAAATAATTCAACCTGACATTCCGGGCATATAGCCATGTCCGGTGGGACAAGAGAATATGCACCTGGAAAAATGTCACTTTCAAGGATTGTGAATCCAAGATATTCAAAAGGAGTGATCGGTTCTCGACAGATAGTATCAATCCGCGATAGTGGAGGAGCAAACGATTGAATCTGGTTATAAAATGATTCTAAAACTTCCGGTGAACTGGTTGCTTCAACAATCACTCCGGAAGACGTATTCCTAACCGTACCTGAAATATCAAGTCTTTTGGCTAAATTATAAATAAACGGACGGAAACCAACCCCTTGAACTATACCCTGTATCTTGATCCTGGTTGAAATATAACTTAATCGCATACTAGCTACTTCTAAAATCCACATGAACGGAAGTGACCCACTTTACCCAATCATCCATTCCTTCACCAGTTTTACAGGATGTTGGAAAACTAACCAAGTCTAGGTTGAGCATTTTTACACCACTGATGAAATAATCCATATTAAATGGTACATAAGGGAGCAGGTCGATTTTATTAATGATGAGAGCATCGACAGCTGAATACATCGCCGGATATTTATAGGGTTTATCATCCCCTTCCGGTATTGAGGCTACTAAAATATTTTTATAAGTGCCCAGTTTAAAAGCCGCAGGACACACAAGATTCCCTACATTCTCAACTAGCACAAGATCAAGCGATTTCAGATCAAGATTATCCAATCCTGACCTTAACATATTCGCATCCAGATGGCAATCTCCGCCAGTGTTGATCTGAACTGCCGGCAACCCCAATTTGGAGATCTTATCTGCATCAATCGTGGCAGCCGATGTATCACCTTCTATAACACCAATACGGTACTTATCAGATAGCTTTTCAATGATCTTTAATATAAAACTTGTCTTTCCAGCACCTGGTGATGCCATAATGTTAAACGCCATCACGCCATTTGCTTTCAACAACGATGCATTATTTATTGCGATCTGGTCATTAGCTCCCAGGATATTTTCAATGACATTAATATGGATCGTTTGTGACATAATTATTCGTCCTGTATGACTTCTATACTGTCTACCCTAAATTCATTTCCCCTAATGATGGTTACATTTGAAGAGTTGCACTTGGGGCAGGGAATCAATTCATCTACTAGATCGTATTCAGTCGCACAATTATTACATAGTAAATGACCGGGTATTCTCGTGAAATGTAGAGTAGATTGAGAACAGATCGTGTCTTTGCTAATTATCTCCCAGTAGAAACTGATTGAATCATCAATAATACTGGATAAATTTCCTATAAGAAGATTAATTTCGGTTACACGGGATGCATTAGCTTTTTGGGCATGCTCCAATGCAATTGCTAAAATACTTTCAGTGACTGCCAATTCATGCATGGGCGAATTATAATCTAAATTGGACAAAAACAGGCGAAATTATAATTACCACTAAATTTCCTGATTGATCCATTCTAATAACCATGAAATAGCAGCTTCAGAAGTGGTCAAAGCCTGCCTGGATAGTGTATTCGAAAACCCAAAATCCTTTCCAGGTATGGTCAGCAAAAATGAAATCGGGCAATACTCATTCATAGATTTAGTTATATCCAATAATGATTGTGGCGACATGTGATGCGAGAGAGGTGAAAATTGATATCCTGGAATTAGCGGTAGAATTTCCAACTCGCTTGAGCCAGATCCTACACTGGCATCAATAAAACAAACCTCATCATAATTCTTGATCAGATCAGACATCTCTGGTGTAAGTTGTAATGAAAAGAAGAAGTCTGGAAAATTTCCCAATCTGGTATAGAAATCATCATTATATCCAGAAAATGCCACCCCAATCTTCTGGGCAGTTTTCTGAAGGATATACCAACCTGCACCATCATCCTGCCGGTCTGGATTTCCATACGCAATGATCAATTTTCGTTTCATGAGATTAAGCTGGACGATGCCAGTTTTATCTGGCATCGTCATATGATATACCAATTTCGAATTAATTCTTGGATAAAGTCCGAATCAACTCACCATTTGAATCAACAATATCTACAGAAATCGGCATTTTACCGACAGCATGAGTGGAGCAAGAAAGGCAGGGGTCATAAGCTCGAATTGCAGCTTCGATCCGATTTAGCATACCTTCCTTGACGTCTGGTCCATGAACGTAGGTTTTCGCTACTGAATCGACAGCGTTGCTCATCGCCCAGTTATTATGACCTGTAGATACTATCAGGTTAACACTTGTGATCTGGCCCATTTCATTTGTTTTATAGTCATGAATAAGAGTTCCACGCGGAGCTTCGACCACACCTACACCGTGACCGGTAAAGTTTTGGTGAGTATTTAGAATATCAGTGCTGAGAATATCGGGGTCATCCAATAATACTTTTACCCGTTCTGCAGCGAACAAGGCTTCGATCAAACGAGCATAATGGTAATAAAGAGTATTTTCAACCGGTTTGCCATTATTAATCGCTTTCCAAACCTTTAATTCATCATTGGCAAGCGGGGTATCAATATGATCAGAGATATTCAATCGACCTAAAGGACCTACCCGATAGACGCCATTTGGATAACCAAGTTTCTTGTAATATGGGAATTTGAGATATGACCAGTTTTCCACGTGTTCTGAAATGTAAGACAGGTATTGGGTTGGGTCAAACCTTTCCAACTGGTCGCCATCCTGGCTGACCAGACGGATATTACCATCGTACAGCTCAAGACCATTCTTGGGAGTGATAAGACCGAAGTAGCCAGTTTTAAAAACAGCAAATTTATTAATATCTTCAGAATTCTTTGCTGCCCAATCCTTCATAATTACGATTCCAGTTTGGATGGTTGCAATGGCATCATCTATTCCTGAAAGGATATTATCTCTTTCAGGGCTCTGAAGAGCTTTATTTACTCCTCCGGGTACAGCAAAATTAGGATGTACACGTCTGCCACCGAGGGTGTGAATGATTTCCTGTCCAAATTTGCGTAATTGGACTGCTTTCACAGTTAATGCCGGATTAGCTTGAGCTAAACCAACAACATTACGTATAGCAGGGTCAGCGTCAAAACCAAGTAAAAGGTCTGGACCTGCGAGTTCAAAGAAATGCATACCATGGCTTTGGATAATCTGCCCCATGTGCATTAACTCACGCAAGAGATTTGCCGGACGCGGTGGGACAGCTCCCACGATCTGGTCGCCAGTTTTTGCAGATGCCAGGTGATGTGATACCGGACAAATTCCACAAATTCGTGGTGTGATCAATGGCATTTCGAAATACATTCTGCCTTCGCAGAATTTTTCGAATCCGCGGAATTCATTTACATGCAAATAAGCACGATCAACTGTATCGTTCGCATTCATATGAACGGTAACTTTTGCATGGCCTTCAATTCTTGTTACTGGTTCAATTGTAATTTTCTGTGCAACCATAAGAACCTCCAATTAATGCCATTGCAATTTTTCGTCTTTTAATACTGGCATCCGTCCCTGTGCCAGCTCAGCAAGTACATAGAAGATTGTGTCAGCGTCAGGTGGGCAACCAGGAACAAACAGATCTACATCCACGATTTCGCTGAGAGCTCTTACTTTAGTCGGAACAGCAAGTTCAGGATCTGATGGGATCTTACCTGATTCATCCGTACTTTCGGTCTCAATGTATGCCCGGCGCAATGATTCTTCTATGGTGAAGAAATTACGCATGGCTGGAACACCACCAAATACAGCACAGTCACCAAGGGCGACGAGTGTTTTACATTTGGAACGCATTCGAAGAACAACTTCTTCGTTAGCGGTATTATTAACACCGCCTTCAAGAATTCCTACATCAACACCAGAATCATCAGGATGTTTAAGATCAGTGATAGGTGTTGATCGTAAATCTGCGAGTTCGATTACCTGCAAAATTCTTTCATCAATATCAAGCAATGACATGTGGCATCCAGCACAGCCAGCCAACCAATCAGATGATATCTTGGGTTTTGCCATCATTTCTCCTTTCGATATATAAATACCGATAACTCATCAATTCAGATCAAGGCCAACAGCAACCCTGGTTTTATCCAGGCCGGATTTCCAACCTTCAACCAATTTTGTACCAGTGGAGGCAGCAAATCGTTGTAAAACTTCAACTGTTGCCCTGGTATCTTCTGATGGGTTGATTACTTTTTTGATAGTCTGAATTCTACCGTCGGCACTAAGGTAAGTTCCTTCTGTTTCAGACCAACTTGGCGCAGGGAGAACAACCTGGGCTTTTGTAGTCAAACCAGAAACAAATGTACTCTGGACTACAAGATTTGGAATCAGCTCCAATTCCTTGGCTAATTTCTGGTCGATTTCTTCATCGCCTTGGAAAACGAAGACTGTCTTCAGACCTTTAAGATTGACAGGTTTATCAAGTCCAAAAAGGTAGGACATATATGAATTTGCCTGTCCTTTTAAGGTGATCACATCCAGAGTCTGGTCTTTTGATTTTAAGGCTTTCACAAATCCGGTAATTTTATCGCTGCCAACATTTGCAGGTAATTTACCAATTATCAACATTATTTTTCCTGCAGATTTTATGAAGGAAATCGCTTTACCTAGATCCGTTTTCTCTTCATGTTTCGAAGCTTGTAAGCCATCTTTTAATTGATCAAATATCAAAGAATAATCTTTACCTGGTTCAAGTACTGCATCAGCATAAGATGCCAGTTTGTTCGTTTTTGTGTCGACCAAGATCAATTTTGAACCAAGAGGCAAACTACGCTTTACCAGAAACCCTGCTACCTGATGATCTTTGATCAAGTCGGCTCCAACAACCACGATGCAATCTGCTTGATCTATTTGATCTAATGCAGCATCTTTGGTTTTACCATCCAATGATGAGTTTGCAGACGAGTAACCAGTGCCATCCAAAGTTCCGAATTGAACATTTTTCATCCCTTTGAATAATTGGTTAAATGTAGCGAGAGCCTCAGCTGAAACTTTGGAAGAGATCAATGCTCCAACCGAAGAACCATCTTTCACACTTGCTTTTAATAATGCTGAAGCAGAATCAACAGCATCAGAAAAAGTTGCCGCTTTTAATCGAGAATCTTTTCTTACAAGCGGAGTAACAACGCGTTCATGGTCATTCACGAGGGGTTCAAACCTACCCAAAGAACAGAGCAGGCCATGATTGATATCTGAGTCCCAATCACCATCGATACGAACGACGCGATTGTCCCGTGTAACTACATCAATTCCGCATCCCAGGCTGCATTGGGTACAAACGGATTTAACATGGGTGACTTCCTTATCACGACCATAATAAGCACTTTGACGATCAATGAGAGCACCTGTCGGGCATACCTGGATACAGGTTCCGCATGAGATACAGGTTGATTCTCCCAGTGGTGTACCAAGATCTGCAACCAGAAGGCTATTTGCGCCACGTTCTTCTATACCAAGGGTATAGTTTCCAACGAGCTCACCACAGGCACGGACACAGCGGCGGCATAAGATACAGCGATTATTATCCAGCACGAAAAATGGATTTGATGCATCCACCGTAAAAGGTGAATAATTGGGCTGTAAAGGCCAATGAGTCATCCCTTCAGCATAAGCGGAATTTTGCAATTCACAATCTCCACCGCTTACCTGGCAGAACATGCAGAAATGGTTGCGCTCGCTAAAGATTAGTGTAAGGACAAATTTCCTTGCTTCTTTCACTTTCTCAGTATCAGTTTTTACAACCATATTTTGATTTACGGGCAGAGTGCAGGAAGGCTGTAAAGTACGGGCACCTTCAACTTCAACAAGGCAAAGTCTGCATCCACCATAAGGTGTCAATTCTTTGTGATCACAAAGTGTTGGAATTTTTATCCCGGCACTTTCCGCTGCCCGTAAAACGGTAGTTCCTTCTGGAACCTAAATCTGTTTGCCATCAATTGTTACGTTGACCATTCTCTAACCTCTCTTTACAGGTATCTTATGAATTTACTTTGCGACCGCTCATTGAGCAGACACCGGTAGGACAAACTTTTAATTTAATATGAGCCTCAACCTCAGCCCTGAAATGATGCAATATATCTTTGATTGGGGTTCCTGCTGTTTGTCCTAGACCGCAATTGGACATTTGATAAAGAAAATCGCTGATCTGTTCCAGATCATCCAGATCATGTAATGAACCGGTTCCTTCCGAAATATTTGTTAATATCTGATATGCCCGGTCATTGCCAATTCTACAGGGGTTACATTTTCCACAGCTCTCATTTTTGAAGAAATTAATAAGAACTTTGCACAAATCCACAACACAAGTGTCTTCGTTGCAAATGAGAAGTGCGCCTGAGCCAAGTGATACACCGGCTTTACCAAATGATTCAAAATCCATGGGTGTATCCTGCAGGCTGGCTGGAATAATTGAACCAGAGGAACCGCCAGTTTGCGCAAGCTTGAATGTAGAATTACCTTTCATTCCCCGGGCGTAAATACTGATCACCTCCCGAAGGGTAATACCCATCGGAACTTCGATCAAACCAGTGATATTTACATTTCCAAGAATTGTATATACCTTGGTTCCAGGACTTTTGGTAGTACCAATGCCCCGATACCAGGCTGCGCCATGATTAATGATCGCTGGAATATTTGCCAAAGTTTCAACATTGTTTACAAGGGTGGGTTTACCCCATAATCCATGTGTGGTGGGATATGGTGGTCGTGATCTGGGTTCTCCCCGTTTACCCTCGATTGATTCAATCAAGGAGGTTTCTTCACCGCAAATATATGCCCCCGCACCTGAATGAACATGAAGTTTGAAGTTGAAGCCAGATGCAAAGATGTTTTCACCGAGAAGACCCATATCTTCAGCCTGTTTAATAGCAATTTTCAATCTCTCTTGAGCTAAGGCATATTCTCCGCGAATATAAATATATCCTTCATCAGCTCCGACAGAAAAAGCCGCGATTGTCATTGCTTCAATAATGCTATGTGGATCCCCTTCGAGGACTAATCGATCTTTAAATGTCCCGGGTTCAGATTCATCAGCATTACAAATAACGTATTTTTTCGTTCCAGGTGCCCTGGATACAAAACGCCATTTTTGTCCGGTAGGAAAGCCTGCTCCACCACGTCCTTTTAATCCGGAAGTATCAATTTCATCGATGACTTTTACCGGAGTCATTTCGGTCAATACCTTGCCCAATGCCTGGTAACCGTCATGGAGTATATAATCCTGGATTTCTTCAGGATCGATTATCCCGGCGCGTTCAAGCACAATACGTTTTTCAGCAGGGAGGGTTCCTTTCCGTGCTGATAACCAGGCAATTCGTCCTGATAATTCATGGGAAGAAGCTACCAGCCTTGAGGCTATTCGACCTTTAAATAGATGTTCTTCGACGATAAACGGAACATCCTGCGGAGTCACTGGACCATAAATTACTGCTTCCGGATAAACAATCACAAGAGGTAAGGCATCATGACGTCCGGCATCACTCATCATTGAGAGAGATATTTCATCTTGTAATCCATACTTCTTGAATTCAGTCTCAAATGTTTTATATATATTTTCAGATCCACGTCCAAGACTTTCTGGATCACCTGAAACTAAGACCATTGATCGTACGGCTCTCATTCTTATCCTCCTCTACTGGTATTTAGCCAGGATATCTGGAACTTGAGATGCAGTGACGTTGCCATACACATCATCGTCAATAATAAATGCAGGACCTACACCGCAAATTCCCAGGCAGCTGGTAGTCAGGAGGGTCCATTTTCCATCTTTGGTAGTCTGTCCAGGTTCCACCTCGAGATGTTCAAGTAGAGCCTGATATACAAGGCGACCGCCAACAACATGGCATGGTGCAGATTCACAAAAACGGATGACATGCTTTCCGACAGGAATTGTAGAAAGCATTTCATAGAAGCTGGCCACTGTGAAGAGCTTGCTCTTTGGTGTTCTTAGCAATACACTAAGCTCTTCGAGGGCTTGGCTGGGGAGATATCCGATCTCATGATTGACATGCGTAAGAATGGGAATCAATTCGTCATCTTTTGCGCCATATTTTTTGATAGCGCTCTGTACTGCTGTGTGTACTTTATCGGTGATACTTAAATCTGATGCCATACTCCTCCTGCAGTTATATTTTTCCAGATCACGACCGGGTGAATCCGGTTTATCGAATTTCTATCGCATTAAAGTTACAAACCTGCATACATATACCACAGCGAACGCAGATATCCGGATCTATCAGATGAGCCTGTCTGCGTTCACCACTGATTGCATTGACCGGGCAATTGCGGGCACAAACTGTACAACCTGTACAGACATCAGGAAGGATTTCATATCGAATTAGGGCTTTACAAACTTTCGATGGACATCGCTTTTCATAGATGTGTGCTTCGTATTCAGCCCTGAAATGCTTGAGGGTGCTTTCCACGGGAGTAGGTGCTCCCTGACCAAGGCCACAAAGGCTGGTCACCTTGATCTCTTTACAGAGCATCTCAAGGGTTTCAATATCTCCATCCTTACCTTTACCAGCACAAATATTTTCAAGTATATCCAAAATACGGCGGGTACCAACACGGCAAGGGGTGCATTTACCACAACTTTCATCCTGGGTGAATTCCATAAAAAAGCGGGCGATATCAACCATGCAGGTATCTTCGTCCATGACTATCAAGCCACCGGATCCCATCATCGATCCTGCCGCAGTTAAAAACTCATAATCTATTGGCAGATCAAGATAAGTTGCCGGTAAGCAGCCACCCATAGGTCCACCTGTTTGGATGGCTTTAAAGGCTTTGTCATCTTTGATTCCACCGCATACGTCATAAACAACGTCACGGAGGGTTATTCCAAAAGGAACTTCGATTAATCCTGAATTCTTAATATCACCAGCAATGGCAAAGGTCTTCGTACCTTTACTCTTTTCATTTCCCATGCTGGCAAACCATTCCGCGCCTTTTAAAATAATTTGTGAGACATTCGCATAGGTTTCAACGTTATTTACATTTGTAGGTTTTCCCCAAAGACCACTATCGGCGGGGAAAGGTGGTCTTGGTCGAGGTTCTCCCCTTTTGCCTTCAATGGAGGCCATTAATGCTGTTTCTTCACCACAAACAAAGGCACCGGCACCCATCCTTACTTCAAGATCAAAATCAAAACCAGATCCAAGGATGTCTTTTCCAAGGAAACCAATTGCCCGAGCTTGTTTTATTGCCAGATTGAGTGTGCGGACAGCTATAGGATACTCAGCACGGCAGTAAATATAGCCCTGGTGAATACCAGCAGCGTAAGCAGCGATAATCATGCCCTCAATTACAGAATGCGGGTCACCTTCCAATACACGCCGATTCATAAATGCGCCGGGATCACCTTCATCTGCATTACAAATTAAATATTTGATCGGGTCTTTTTTTGCAGCGACAAAAGACCACTTCTTTGCAGCAGGGAAACCAGCACCACCCCGTCCACGTAAACCGGAAGCAAGTACAGTATCAATCACCTGCGAAGGAGTCATCTCGGATAAAGCTTTTCCAAGGCCAAGATAGCCGTCTTCTGCAATATAGTCTTCAATATTTTCCGGGTCGATTACTCCGCAATTACGTAGAACAACGCGAATTTCTTTTGATTTAGGAGCGCGTAATTCTTCATCCGCAACAGTAGTATCTGACTCGAGAAACTTCTCTGCAACTCTACCTTTTAAGAAATGCTCTTCTACCAAATAGGGAATATCATCAACTGTCAGGTTGGTATAGTGGACACCTTCCGGGTAAACCATAATTTCCGGTCCGTGAATACAACCGCCAATACGGGAAGTCTCCAAGACTTGAATTTCATCGATGAGACCTTCAGCTACCAATTCATCTTGAATGGCATCCATGACTTCATGAGCGCCTTTTGATAAACACTCAGGATCAATGCAAACTAGTACATGAGAACGATAATACTTCATATAAACCTTATTATTCTTTAAATTTAGGAGAGCTGGATAAGATTGCTCTGGACAACTTTACCATTGACAACGTGTTCTTTCATAATCCTTTTGGCTACTTCGGGGGTAACTTTGCCATAGGTGACTTTTGGTTGTTCACCAATGATTACTTGAACGATCGGTTCTTTCTCGCATAGACCAATGCAGCCTGTCTGGGTGACGAGAATACTTGATAAGTTATCAGTCTCAATAACGTCCAATATGGATTTCATTGCATCACGAGCTCCAGCCGCAATTCCACAGGTTCCCATACCTACAATGACCTGGGCTGTTCCGGAAGTTGCTTTTGCTTTCCTTTTTTCAAGAGCTTCTTCGCGGATCTTCTTTAAATCTTCTAGTGTTTTAACAGTTGACATTTTTCACTCCTGTTTATGAATACCGAATGTTTATTTAATTGAGAGAACATCATGTTGGACCCCTGCAATTCCTTCTTTAAGGTGATCCCTGAGGAAAGTAATTACAGATGGTTCTGAAAGAGAAATATCTCCCAATTCGCTTTTAAAAAACTCGTCATCAAATTCAAACATCACTTCATTATACTCATACCGAAATATCCAATGGATATCGGGGTAGCCAATTACAAGTATCGTGATCGTATTGACAAGGTCACCCAAAGGCATGCGGTCAATATGACTTCGCTGAAAAATGCAGGATATTTTGGTACCCTTATTTGGAATGGAATTAATTGTTAAACTTCCGTTACAAGATTCAGCTGCTGCTTTTAATAATGGAATTCCTAATCCTACTTTGCGGGTTGTTCTGGTAGTAACGAATGGATCGGTCACTGTTCGGACCATCTCTTCGCACATTCCTCTTCCATTGTCAGTTACCGAAAAAGATAATTTATCTGTATGCAAGTTTTCATGGACAGAAATCCGAACGAGATCTGCTTGTGCGGTGACACAATTTTCCGCTATATCAAGAATATGCAGCGCTAATTCTCGCACAATCTCCTATTCCTGGCACTGCCGGATAAATTGGGGGAATTTGTTTGGTTTTACCCGTCCGTGTGTTTCTTCATCCACTACAACAACTGGCGCTTGACTGCAAGCACCAACACAACGACATACTTCCAATGTGATCATTCCATCTTCGGTAGTTTGACCTGGATTGATTCCAAGAGATTGTTTTGCTTTTTCGATCAATTGAGGGGTACCTCCAACATAACAAGCAGTTCCCATACAGAATTTAATAGTGTGTTTTCCACGGGGTTTTGTGGTAAAGAAAGAGTAGAAAGAGACTACACCATGAATAGCACTTACGGGGATATCCAGTTCTTTTGAAACATAAGCCTGCATAGGTTCAGAAATATAACCAACCTGACTCTGTAATTCATTTAGAATCACCATGGTTGCGCCAGGTCGCTTTATATTATTCAGAATTATGTTGTCAATAACACTTTTTTGTTCCGGAATATTAATCGGGTCTGTTGCAGGTGCATTTTCAATTACATTGAACATTCTTAGTTCATCCTCTCAACTGGCAGATACAAAGCCAGAAAGTTTAAAATTAGTCTATGAAAGTGTACATGCGAGATGGTAGTTTGGTCAGATACTAAATGTCATATTCTCTAACGCGAGTTGTCAACTTGTTTGGACCAGTGAGAAATTTCGACTTCTTATACCTTTGAATGCTTTGATCATTTCACCAATGGTTGATGATTCCATCTCAAAGCAGCAGCTACCCATAAATTCATTCAAACGGTGAACGTCTCCGCTTTGAATAATTGGGAATCTTTTTATTCCAGGATGTAATAACGCAATTTTTTCCGGTGATGTAAATCTGGATATTTCAACAGCATCAAATTGTGCATCTGGAGGGAAAAAACCCAACATATTGATTAATCCGTATGCTTTTCTATCGACATGAGCAGGGATGGCAAGGCCACCAAGTTTATGTACTTCCAGAACAGCGTCATCGAGTCCAAGATCAACAGATGTCAATAATAGACGAGACTCGGTCCTAAGAAAATCACCAGTAGCATCGACTACGAACTGCTCTCCGAAATGTTCGGGGTCATTATTAATAGATGGTAACAATGGATCGATCAATTGTTGTAGTGCAAATGCCTGCCTTGGCTTATCAAAAATGCATAAAAGATGCACTTCTTCACGAGTTTGTAATTCCATGCCGGGCAAAATGGTGATTCCAGAATTTACTGCAGCATCCATCACGGCAGGAATGTTTGCAGTACTGTTATGATCAGTAATTGCCAGTAGATTAATGTCCAGGTCAAGGGCAGATTGAATAATTAAGGGTGGAATCATCTCTACTTCAGCGCAAGGTGACAGAACTGTATGAACATGTAATTCTGCACGTAACTTAATCATGACTAATCCTGGTTGCAGATACTGTTATCCCCGTAATCCCAACTCCCAGATTTTTCCGCAGATTTCGAATGATTTTTCAGGAGTAGATAATAATGTGATACCCTCGGAATTTGCTTTTTCAATGGTTTCAGGTTCAGGAAGAGCACCTTCGGTGATAACAATTGCTGCAAGATCCAGCAGAGCGGCCACAGCGACAATATTAGTATGGCACTGCAGTGTAATCCATATTCCTTGATGCCCTGCACCAGCCATTACACAACTCAATAGGTCTGAACAATAAGCGCTGGTCGTTTGAATTTTGGAAAATTCTTTTACATCCGTAAGAAGGGTCAATTGGTTTTTTTGAATTATTTCTTCCAGGTTCATTGATTGTTCTCCAATTATTGTGGTGAGATTTCTCCAAAACTATCCTGATCTTTTAGGAATAATTTCATCTTTAATCGTGTCCCTTTTTCAAGAGTAGATTCCAATTTTATTTGATCCACACAGCGTGAGATATTTACCAACCCCATGCCAGCTCCAAACCCCATTTCGCGGACTTGTTCTGAAGCTGTTGAAAAACCGGGCTTCATGGCGAGTTCAATATCTTTTATCCCTGGACCATCATCTATCGCTTCCATCGTAATTTGATGAGGTTCAATCTCAACCCTTATAATCCCACCATTCTTAGAATGTATGATCAGATTAATTTCTGCTTCATATATTGCTATTCCACATCTGCGTGCAATTTGAGGTGATGCCCCAAGCCTCATTAATGCTCGTTTTATGTAAGATGAAGCAGCCCCGCCATGAACGAAATCTCTGGGTTTGATGTTATACCTGAGAACCAAACTTGTCCGGGTGGAAATAATATCTTCAAATAAATGACTGGCACGATAAACGCGAATTTCTTCTTGCTGAAATTCGTTAGTCAATTTCTTGAGGAGACCCCTGGTTACATCTCCTTTTGTAATGATACCAACCAATTTATCATCAATGTCCAACACGGGTAACCGGCCAATATTGCTGTGAACAAAGGTTTTCAAGGCTTCGATCACAGGATCAAACTCTTTGACTGAAATCACATTTGGCGACATGTACTTGCTGACTGGTGACTGTAGATCATATTCCCTTAAACAACGAATGAGGTCCTCAATACTGAGAACCCCAACCAATTTTCCATCTTTTACTACTGGTGCGCCAGAAATCCTTTTAGCACGGAAAAGTTCAGAGACCTCTTCCATGGATGTTTCCGGTTGGATGATCAATATATTGCTGGTCATCACCTGGTTGATCTTTAGCTCATAGGCTAATTCTTCGACCTTTGAAATGTTATCAGCGATCTCATCTGTAATTACAATCCCCTTTTTATCGCTCTGATTCATTCGATCACTCCCAGGTATTAATCGTCACAAGAACATGGACCATCGCCGACCGGACTCTCAAGTGATGGTAATCCTGCCCTGAATAATCTTCCACATAATTCAAATGTTCCGTAAGGGGTGGAAATCAATGGAATACATTGCTCGTTGGCAAGGTCAATAGTCTCTTGGGGAGGCTGTTTACCCCGAACCACCACGATTGCAGCGACATCTGCCATTTGGGCAGTCCTGACAACTTGTGGATTGCATAAACCAGTCAATAAAACAGCATCAGGTTGGATGGAGGCAAGTACGTCACTCATAAGGTCAGCTCCGCAGCCACCTTTTATTTCACGATTAAGATCACACCCATCGGAAATTAATTTTCCATCAATAATTGTAATTAAATCTTTTGTGTTCATAACAGACAGCCTATCGAATGCTAAATTAGTAATTTTTTCTTCTGGTTAGTATACAATACTAAATATAAATCTCAATATTATTAAATGTGCAATTTAGAAGGATGATTGTAACATCATTGCATGTTAAAATTAAGAATTCTTAAAAACAGGAAAGCTGAAAAATTATGAAACCTACCATTCAAGGAGTAAAAGGGGCGAGGGATTTTTACCCGGAAGATATGGCTTTTAGATCCTGGTTGTACCAAAAACTGGGGAAAATATCTAAAAGCTTCGGTTACCAGGAATATGATGGACCCTTCCTGGAGAAAATTGAACTCTATGCGGCAAAATCCGGGGAAGAACTGGTAAAAGAACAAAGTTTTGTATTTCCCGACCGAAGTGGAGAGCTCATTTCATTACGCCCTGAACTGACCCCCAGCCTGGCAAGAATGGTTGCCACTCAACAAAACGAGCTTATATTTCCGATTAGATGGTGGTCATTCGGCCCATTCTGGCGCTATGAAAGACCGCAAAAAGGACGTTCCAGGGAATTCTTTCAGTGGAATATTGACCTGATCGGCGTAAATTCAAGAGAAGCGGATGCAGAGATGTTGGCAATCGGATGTACATTATTTAAAGAAATAGGTTTAACCCCTGACCAGGTTATCATCAATGTCAATAGTCGTGAGTTGATGGAATCAGAAATTCTCAAGCTCGGGATTGAAAAAAGCCATCTACCTTCAGTATTTAAGCTGATCGATAGAAAAGATAAAATGAGTCCAGAAAGTTGGAGAAACTATGCTATTGAAAATGGGATCAGTGAAACCAATTTTACAAGACTCAGTGATCTGCTACAGAATAGTGAGCTCTGGAAACAATCACCTGATCTTGTCAGAATATTCGAATTGGTTGAAGTAATGGGAGTTTCTGAATACATTCGTTTTGATGCAAGAATAATACGTGGTCTGGATTACTACACCGGGATAGTATTTGAAGCCAGGGATCTCGAAGGTGGCCGGGCTATTTTTGGTGGAGGCCGATACAATAATCTGGTGGCAGATGTTGGTGGTCAACCAGCCGGTGGAATTGGTTTTGCCATGGGGGATGTGGTCATGCGACTAACCCTGGAAAAATATAATCGATCACCAGAGTTAACAGTAAATCCGGCTCAAGTATTAGTGACTGTTTTTAATGAAATTACTGCTGGAAAATCAAATGCGATTGCCGCGAAACTTAGGGGTGCAGGAATTAATACGATCTGCTATCCAGAGGTGAGCAAGCTGCCGAAGCAGTTTAAGTTTGCTGACCGGATCGGGATTAAATTCATTCTTGTCATTGGTCCTGATGAAGTTCAGAATATGACGGTGGTTGTTAAGGATTTGGTGAACAGCAGCCAGGAAACACTGGCTGAAAGTGATTTAGCCAATTACCTGCTTGATAAGAGCAACCAAGCACACCAGGGTTAAAGATGCTTGACCAATTACTCCCCACTATTCCGAGTAGAGATAGTCTTGAATATTATCAAGATATTTCGATAACAGTAAAAGACAAGAAAATTCTTAAGGATCTTGCTTTCAAGGTTGCAGAATTGTCTGCCCGACCGACAGAGGAATATAAAAAAGCGCAATGGTATAAATTGAACAGCTTACAACCTTGCCGACCGCTGGTATTTTGCGATCCTGAAAATGGGTGGGGAGAAATTATCCCGTTCGATCAGTTAATTTGCGAATCCCAGCTTGGCAAGCGTTGGGAAATGAAACTGAAAAAGCAAATATTTTATGGCGAAAGAATGCTGGATGACCGGGTCATCGAGCCATTATTCGAAATCCCATATATTTCTACCATGACTGATTGGGGCATGAGTCCTGAGATCCACGGCGGAGAAGGTGGTGGAGCAAATGCGTGGGATGCGCCGCTTAAGGATTATGGTGAAATGTATAAGCTCCATTTTCCACAGATTGCTGTTGATTTTCAGAAAACCAAAAAATTATTAGAATTAGCTGAAGAAGTTATGGGCGAGTTTTTAGAAGTGAGAGTAAAAGGAGTTTGGTGGTGGTCTACAGGGTTGACCAGAACTTTTACCGAAATCCGTGGATTGAAAGAGTTACTTTATGATTTTACTGACCATCCCGTCTGAATTGAAGGAACTCATGGCTTTTCTTCGTGATGGTACTCTGGCGATGCTAGATTACCTTGAAGAGAACAACCTGATGACTCTGAACAATGATGGAACATATATCGCTTCAGGTGGGTTTGGCTGGTCACATGAACTTCCACAAAAAGACTTTACCGGTCGGGTACGCTGTTCCGATCTGTGGGGTTTTGGGGAGGAACAATCCACAGTAGGAGTCTCACCGAAGATGTTTGAGGAATTTGTTTTTAATTATCATCTGCCAATTTTAAGCAGGTTTGGATTGAACTGTTATGGCTGCTGCGAACCATTGGATTCAAGATGGAATGTTATTAAAAGGATACCTAATTTACGAAGAGTATCGGTTTCTCCGTGGGCGAACAAAGCCAAAATGGCAGAGTATCTGGAAGACAAATATGTTTTTTCAATGAAACCACATCCAGGACCTATGGCTGCGCCTGAAATCGATGAGGAAAGTATCAGGAAATCATTACGGGAATCTTTGGAAGCAACCCGTGGCTGCAGGGTTGAGATCATTATGAAAGATAACCATACTCTGGGGAATAATCCCAATAATGCGGTTCGGTGGTGTCAGATCGCTAAAGAAGAAGCCGAAAGAATGGGACAGTAGGTTGGATTGAGGGCGCTAACCCGAAATCCAGCATATTTTCTTTTGTCGGATTTCGCAACGTCCCTCGACAGCCTTGGAAATCGGTTCTATCGGACTTACAACTTCCACACGGATTATTTTACGTAACTCTATTTATATCTCTCCCGTATTGCAGGTATGAGATAGTTGTTGAATGAATCAGCTTCGTTATAGTCGGGCTGCCATTGCCAATCTTTTCTGGCTGCTGAATCATCCAGACCAGCCGGCCAAGAATCAACGATCCTCTGGCGATTGACATCCGGCACAAAATCGATATTCGCATTCGGAAATGCCTGTAGAACATATTTATAGAAATCCTGTGCAGTAGGGCTGAAACTGGTAACGTTATAAACCAATTGAGTAAGATTCTCCCGGGGAGCGTTCTCCAACATGATCAGAGATTTGACTGCATCAGGCATGACCATGAATGGCAAGGTGGTATCAGGGCGGACAAAACACTTATAGTGCAATCCCTGCGCTGCATAATGAAGCATTTCAGGTCCGTAATCACTGGTACCGCCAGTAGGTGTTGTAAAGGCACTGATCAAACCGGGAAACCGCAGGCAGCGGAAATCAACATGGTTTTCCTGATTAATTCCAGCAGCCAATTGTTTATAGTGCCGGCTGTAGTAACGACCAAGATGTTCGCAGTAGAGTTTATTGCAGCCATACATTGTAGTCGGGAAACACCAGTTTTCTTCCGGGACTTTACCTGCCGACATTTTAGCTTCTACGGTTGGGAAACCATATGCGGCTATGGAACTAGGGTAAATGAATTTAACCGGGTTATTCTGCCATTGTGATTGTTCTACTGCCATTCTGAGAAGATTTAGTGTACCTTCCACATTGATGCGATGCGCGGTTTCTGGATTATATTCTGCTTTGGTCGAGAGGATCGACGCGAGGTGATAAATGGTAGTGATCTCATACTCACCAACCAGCCTTCCTAAAAGCATCTGATCCATGATATCACCCTGGATGAAACGCAGGCAATGTTTGGTTATTTCTTCATCAAGGGGTTGGACGTCTAAAGCAAGAATCGGAGTGGAGCAATTTTGAGAAAGGTATGAAATTAATCCATGCCCAATCTCACCGTTTGCACCCGTAATTAAGATCACTTCTTTTCTCATCAGCAGGCTCCTTTTATAAAAAATAATGGGTTCCGAGAATTCACTCAGAGCCCATTTATTCAATTGCACATTATTTCCTGCAAATTGTTGCAGTTTTTATCAATAACAGGTAAGTAGGATGATCCAAAATCGAATTTTGCATCAGATTATGCCGGAAGACTTTCTTTCTTTTTGAACCAGGTTTTCCATTCTTTATTTTCCCAAACCACCAAAATTGGGGAAGCATTGAAGATGGAAGAATATGTTCCGCTGAATACACCAATGAGGAGGATAAGGACGAAGTGTCTGATCGTTACACCACCAAATAAAGTCAAGGCCAGTAATGTCAGCATGACGGTGAGGGATGTATTTATTGACCTATCCATGGTTTGAACAACGGAATGGTTGACAACTGTCTCGAACGGTAGCTTACGATAGATCGAAGAGTTTTCACGAATTCGGTCAAAAACAACGATCGTATCATGTACGGAGAAACCGATCACAGTAAGCAATGCAGTTAAAAACAGAGAATCGACTTCCCAACCGAGAAAATGGCATAATATTGCTTCGATTCCTACAACAACCAGAACATCATGGAGCATGGCGATGATGGCTGCAGTTCCAAAGCGAAATGCATGCGGAACGCCTCTAAAGGCATAAGTAATATAGATGAGGATAGCCAGTGCAGCAGCTCCTACTGCTCCAGCAGCACGGGTCGCTACTTCTTGACCAATAGAAGGTCCTACTGTGTCAAATCGCAGTAAAGTGACTGTGGTACTGAATTTGGAATTAATTTCGTTCACAATTTGTGTTTTTGTAACTTCTGTGATCTCTTTGGAACGAATGACAACAACTCCTTTTTCAGAGCTTTGCACCTGTGGGTCATTGACACCTTGAGAATTATAGACAGCTATGATTTCGGCAGGCAAAGGCGCTTGTTCGTTAGGGAACTGAATTTCAAGCATTGATCCACCGGTGAAATCTATCGCCAGGGGAAGTTTCCAGAAGATTAAAGCCAGAATTCCAGGAATGATCACGATCAACGAAATGGCAAAAAACAAATAGCGGCGCTTAATAATATTCATCGGTTTTCTCCTACAGACCAAACCACTTATTGTGGCCAGTGAACTTTAGATTATCCAGTGTAATATGCAAGAATGTCCGTGTGACAATGATGGCTGTGAACATACTTACAAGAACGCCAAGGGCAAGTGTGAGTGAGAAACCCTTCACCAGGCTGGCGCCAAATGTACTGCCAAACCAGAAAAGGATGACACATGTGATCAGAGTGGAGATATTCGAATCACGGATGGATGACCAGGCACGTTTCCAGCCGAGATCTACAGCTTGTTTAAGCGTTCGACCTGCAAGCAATTCTTCTTTAAGCCTTTCAAAGATCAAAATGTTTGCGTCGACCGCCATCCCTATACTCAAGACAAACCCGGCAATACCCGGGAGAGTGAGTGTGACTGGGATAAGGCGGAAAAGAGCATATGTGATTAGAGCATAAATAATAAGCGCGAGATCTGCCAGTAACCCTGGAAGCCTGTAATACAAAGCCATAAATATCATTACGATCGCAAGACCAATTGCGCCTGCAATCAAACTCTTCCGGACTGAATCCTGTCCAAGTGTTGGACCAACAGCCTGGCTTTGGACTACTTTCAATGGAATTGGAAGAGAACCATAACGTAATTGAATGGCGAGGTTATTAGCGCTTTGTTCAGTAAAAGTGCCAGAGATCGTCCCAGTGTTTTCTGTAATTGCGGTTTTTATTATAGGCACAGAGATAAGTTTTTTATCAAGGCTGATCGCAAGGTATTTACCAACATTATTAGTCGTGTATTCCGAAAAAACAGCTTTACCTGCATCAGTAAGGGTAAATTTAATATAATATTCGCCTGTGACTGTATCCCGACCTACAGTTGTTTCATTTCCTACTAAATCTGCCCCGGTCATAATTGTATGATAGATCTTATCTTCGGGAGCTACTGATGTGGGTACTGCAGCACCAGCTAATGGTGTAGCTGCAACTGTCGGAGTTGGAATGACTTCAGTTGATCCGCTTCCGGAATTTGTCTTTACAACCGTTCCTTCAGGAAGAGGTGTATCACCCATATCCAGGAATTCTAGTTCACCAGTCTGTTTTAGTACGGCAATAACCTCACTGGTATCTGCTAAGCCCGGGAATTCTCCAACAATACGTCTATTCCCAGCGATCTGGAAGACGACTTCACTCACGCCTAAGCCGTTACTTCGGTTTTCCAGAATCTGTTTGGCATCCTTAAGTGCCTGGGGATCTACAACAAAATCTGCTGGTTTATCGACTTCCATTAACACTTGCAAACCACCCTGGAGATCCAACCCGAGTTTTGTTTCAAGGGACCTTGAAAAAGAGCCGATCTGAACTGATGGCGTAACAACTATCCAGATAACAACAGCTACCAGGGCCAAGATCAATAAAAATATATAATTATTTCGTCGATCCATTTTGCTTTTTCTCCTCTAATTCACACAAATGCCAGCGATGGCTGGCTTGTGAAAATATTATACTCTTATTGGGAATGAGTGAATAGGGATTCATTTGCCCAAAATATCTTCATGAATATACCCTTTTTGGATTAAGAATGATAGAACCAGCCTTTCTATCGATTCTGGTGACAAATTATCGGTATCAATATGCAAATCTGCATATTCATTCGCGTGTCTCAACCTATACAGTTGTTCCTGGAATTCCAAAATTGACCAATCCAGGTTATTTCGTTGAATTGTCGTTAAATAGGAAACATTCAAATAGATTAATATATCCGGATGGGTAATAATTTCCCACATTGCCGGTACATAAGAGTGCTCTTGCGCGATGTGTCTGGCATTAATTCCTGATTGGGACAATCGATTAACCAGGGTGGATTTTCCAGATGCGCAAGGTCCCACAACTCCAACGAGAGGCGTACGGGATATTTCCATTTATTGATATATATCAGGGACTGGCAGCCTGACCAGCATTCTCCGAACTTGATCACCAACATTTTGGACTACTCTCAATACCACGACACTGATATCATCCATCGGTCTGCCATCGTCCAGTTTTAATGCCTGATTCAATAATGAATCAGCCAGGTATTGGGGTGTTGGTTGCTGGTCTTCTAATAAGGCTTCCAGGGTTGTGCAAATATCCAAAGAAGTACCTTTACGACCACCTGCTGTTGTGAGACCGTCGGTGTACATAACAGCAGTCAATCCTTTCTGAATTCCGACCTCACTTATGGAAGGCCGAATATTCCTGTTGGTGCCTATTGATTGGCTGACTTGTGAAAGGGCATCAACTGTTTCCCCGAGCGCAATGTATACTGGTTCAGGATTATTACGGGTGATCACAAGAGTTTTTGTATTCAGATCTACAGAAAAAATATTAAGACATGCTGAAACTTTGCCACTTTTTTCTGTAAACAAATAATCAGACGCAGCCCTCGCGGCGGCACCATCACGGACACCCTCCGCCAGTAACGATATCACCTTACGGACCACTAAGGTGGAAATTGCTTTTGCCCCATGACCCGATGTTTGTCCATCGGCCAGGACGACGGAAAGACCGCCATTGGGGCGCTCGACCACTTCCAAAGTGTCTCCACTTTCCGAAGTTGCATATTTATTTATTTTGGCCACAGCAATTTGAATTTCCATAGTTATATTCTACAATAAAGAACAGCGATTAATGCATCATTTTTAAACATTATGCATCTATACTATTAGGAAAACAATATACATTAATATGAATTAATATTTAGGAGTTGAGATGAATGAACCTGTCCATGTAAGTGATGCGTCTTTTGAAAAAGCAGTATTACAATCGACAATCCCTGTAATTGTAGATTTTTGGGCGCCGTGGTGCACCCCATGCAAGATGGTCGCCCCAGTTCTTGATAAACTGGCAAAAGAATATGATGGAAAATTATTAATAGCCAAGGTAAATACAGACGACAATCCTGAATGGGCAGGAAAATATGGTGTACAAGGTATACCGACGATGCTGTTTGTCGCCAATGGTAAGATCGTGCATCGACAGGTAGGAGCACTCCCTGAAGGATTGATAAGGGATGCAGTAGGTCAATTTTTAGAAGCAGTAGGCGTCGCAAAATAAAAGAACTGTCTTATATAGATAATACTATCTTCTGCTAGCTTTCATTAAGCCTTTGGATATTTGCTCCAAGGGCTATTAATTTTTGATCGACTTTTTCATATCCTCTATCGATTTGACCAATATTTCGAATAATGGATTTGCCATTCGCAGATAACGCTGCAAGAACTAACGCCATTCCAGCCCGGATATCTGGGCTTTCCATTTTTTCCGGATAGAGTTGTGTTGGTCCTTGAACGATACAACGGTGAGGATCACATAATACTATTTGAGCTCCCATGGATACCAGTTTATCTGTAAAGAACATACGGCTGGGGTACATCCAATCGTGAAATAGCACTGTACCTTTTGATTGGCTGCTGATAGTAATTGCCAGACTCATTAAATCAGTAGGGAAGGCAGGCCATGGCATCACACTAATTAATGGAATTGCCCCACCAAGGTCGTGTTCTATCTCAAGTGGCTGATTGCTAGGGACAAAAATGTCATCCCCATTCGTTTCCCAAACCACACCTAATCTTTTGAATACAAGTTTGATCATATCCAGATAATTATTTCCAGCATTATTAATTTTTACAGAACCATGTGTCATGACTGCTGCGCCAATAAAACTGACTACTTCCAAATAATCTGGCCCGATTGTAAATTCACCTCCATGTAATTTTGGAACTCCGGTGATATGCAGGGTATTGGACCCGATATTCTCGATCTTTGCCCCTAAAGTGTTCAAAAAATGACATAATTCTTGTACATGAGGTTCAGAAGCTGCATTTCGGACGATTGATTGTCCTTTTGCAGTTACACAGGCCATGATCGCGTTTTCTGTACCGGTAACACTGGCTTCGTCCAGGAGGATATCTGCACCGATTAATTCTTTCGCTACAAAATGAAAGGAGCGGTCATAGGTCGCAGATGCACCGAGTGCTTTAATTGCTAGCAGGTGTGTATCTACACGGCGCCTTCCTATAACGTCCCCACCTGGTGGAGGTAAGTGAAGCTCGCCTGATCTGGCAACCATCGGTCCAGCCAATAAAATGGAAGCTCGGATTTTACGGCAAAGATCCGGGTCAAGGTCAGCAGGTCGAACTTGAGCTGCATGAATTCTCCAGGTATGCTCAGCTAATTCAGTAATTTCAACACCTAAACTTTCCAGCAACGCTCTCATCGCAAATACATCCCGGATGAGAGGAATATTTTTCAAAACAACAGGCTCATCTGTCAATATGCAGGCTGCAAGAAGTGGTAGGGTGGAATTTTTATTACCGGATGGGGTAACTTCACCCTTCAGTGGAACTCCACCTTGAATGATAAATTGCTCCATATTATTCTCCTGTACTATAATAATCTGAGAATGGAAAAGCCAATATGATCGTATTGAGATTATTATTTCTTATTATTTGTGGTTGGACCATTGGTGTGATTATAAACTATTTATCCGATACTCTCCCGGTATATAGGCGACTCAATCATCCCGGTTGTAATTATTGTCAAAATCGCATTTCCTTGTTTGATTACTATATCGGTAAGAGATGCAATAATTGTGGAAAATCACGCAATATAAGATTCTGGATCATAAATGTTCTCATATGTATGGTAATTATTTACGAATCGATCTTTTCCATCGGGAATAGTGAAAAAATATTCTCAAATACTATTATTTTCTCATTATTAATTTTGATCACAGTCATTGATATTGAGCACCACCTTGTGTTAAATGTGGTATCCCTGGTTGGGGTGATTGTTTTTGGCATTATCGGAGTTATTACCCATGGTTGGATTGCCACCCTCATTGGTGGAGTGATGGGGTTTGTGATAATGTTTTTACTCTTCCTCTTGGGACAATTGTACAGTCGCTATATTTCTCGGAAACGAAAAATTGAAGTGGAAGATGGACTTGGATTTGGAGATGTCAGTTTATCAGCAGTTTGTGGCCTGTTGTTGGGGTGGCCGGGGGTAATTGGTGGAATATTCCTAAGTATCATTTTTGGGGGATTATGGAGCATTGGAATGATATTAACCACCATGATCCGCAAAATTGAAAATCCATTATTAAAATATATTGCTTACGCTCCATTCATTACGATAGCAACCGGAGCACTCTGGTTAATGAGAAAATAAATATTGATTACGGAATAAGGTTAATTTTTAAAAGATTTTGCTTAATTTCGTTTTGATTCTCTACAACACTCCCTAAAACACCATTCACAAAACGTGGTGTAGCATCAGAACCAAACAGTTTACCCAATTCGACTGCTTCATTGATGATCACTTTGATGGGTGTTTCAGGATCGAAAACAATTTCCCATAGGGCTATTCGCAATATATTTCGATCTATGATCGCGACTTGATCGAATGGCCACTCTGGCGCATATTTTGATATTTGTTCGTCAAGGTGCTTGATGAGAGGAAATACTCCACTAATGATCTTTTGGGAAAAATTAAGCAAACTTTCTTCCAGTGGATTATCTTTCAAGCGGTTCTCAAGTATGTAGCCAACTTGATGATTTGAAAGATCATATTCATAAAGTACTTGCAAGGCAACACTTCGTGCCTTGGTGCGTGGTTTCATAATTAAACTTCGCCGAAATGGATATTTTCAACATGGATATTGATCTTACCCACTTCCATTCCGACCATTTCAGATATAGATCTGCCAACCTGGTTTTGGATCGCATGGCTTACTTCAACCACATTAACATCGTTGTTCAGGATCAGATATAGGTCTATATAGACAGTATTATTTTCTACAATGATTTGAACGCCGTTATGTTGATGTGTCTTAAATAGTTTTGTTACATCAGCAGGAGCGTCTACCAGTTGATAAACACCAGGTACGCTCAATGTTGAAAGCTTGGCGATTGAGATTAATACATCTGGTGCAATTGTCGTTTTTCCTTGAGGTTGTGATTGTTCTTTCATGATACCTCCATACCATCCGAATCGAAATATACGAATATTATATCCTGAATTACCATGCTCACTTTAAGATAAGCCTGATGTGGAATTATTTTGTATAAATGCAAGTGTCGTTTTAGTAATTTCCGGTAAATCCTGTGCCAATATCATGCAATGAGGACTATTATCGAATAGATGAATTTCTTGCTGGTGCGATTTGATATGATCAAGAATATAAACGCCTGATTTTGGTGAAATTCTGATATCTTTTCCACCGATGAATACACAAACAGGTTGTGTGATTTTTCCCAAGTCATTTTTTACAATTTTTTGAAATTTGTATAATTCAGATGAAGCTCTTGTTGGATTAACTTTATATCCTTTCCAGGGAAGAGTATCTGAAGGTCCTGTTTTAGGAATTTCAGAAATGAAGTAACGAGCAAATAATGAAACCCATAAATAATGAACTGATATTGCCGGTGAATAACATATGACTCCAGCTATTTCTTTATGTTTCTCAGCGAGATAAAGGGATAATAAGGCGCCCATGGACTCGCCGGCAATAAAAATATTTGAACAATTATGTTTCAGAATCGAATATCCTTCTTCCACGGTTTCAATCCAATTCTGATAAGTGGTTTTATTCAGTTCGTTTGGTGTGATACCATGTCCTGGAAGTAGAGGAGCATGAATTGTAAATCCTTGTTTATATAGGTTATCAGCAAGTAATCTGACTTCAGTGGTCGTGGCAGTAAATCCATGAATTAATAAAATACCTGTATTATTACCTTCGTAGGTAAACGAATTTCCATCCAGATCAGCGTTAAGTAAAAATTCTGTTTCCATTATTCAGCCGTTACCAGTGGAATAGTTATAACTGCATTCGGCATAATGGCTAAAGTATGATCACTTTTGATATTATTTGCTATAACCACCAGGTCATTTATTGAAATTGGATCAAATAAAAGTTTTTGTGCTAATGTATCATCCATGGAAGAGATCAGATGAATGTTGGTCCTTGCAGCTATGCGTGCAATTTGGAAGGCTTTATGTGGACCGACACTAAAACCTGTGGTTATAAATTTATCCAGGGCTTCGCGGGGAGAAGTGATATCCTCAAGAAATTTTACAAATTGAGAATTGCCTGCGCCTTCAACACAAGCAGCGATCAGGTAAATATCTCCACCATCCTTTGTTATTTCTGCAGCATTTGTTAGCGCTTTTTGGGATTGATATAAATTAATGTCTTTTGGGTAACCTCCGGCAGATGCAATAACACAATCAAAACGCCGTGATACTTTGACCTGACAAATGCTTCTGGAGATTTCAATTCCTTTCGACATTACTTCTGAAGGATCTCCCCAAAGGGAGTGAACGATTTCCCTTTTTGAGTTTAATACAACGTTTAATGCATAGTCTATCCCCATCAATTGACCAATTTCCTCAACATCGTTACGACATGGATTGGTAGAAAAAGTACCTATTCTTGAATTATCTTCCACCAGGTGAGAATGATTTTGGTTGATGGTTTCTCTACCCGCCAGCCCAATTGCAGCACTCTTCATGCCACCGGAAAAACCCATAAAGTGATGTGGTTCAATATTTCCCACAACAATCTTAATATCAGACTGGGAATAGTATTTATTAACATAAACAGGTGTACCCATTCGTGTTGTTCCCAAATACTCAAGCAATTCCCGGTCGTCACAATCGTGACTGATCACTCGAAATTCACCGGAAAGGATGTTTGGTAATACTTTTGGGTACTCGTTCTCTGGCATGGGAGAATGAGTACCTGAAGCAATAAAAAAGGTAATATCGCTTTGTCTAATTCCGCGAGTAAGTAAATAGCTCAATAGAGGTGGTAAAAGTAAGTCATGTGGAACAGGCCTGGTTTTATCATTGATTGCGATACCAATTGTTTGACCAGGAGAAATTACTTTTGGTTGTTTACAAAATATCGGATTATTTAATGACATAAGAACGGCTGCATTAGGATCACGATCCGAGGTAACGAGCGGAGGTTCAATAATCTTCGTGGTTTGTTGGTTGTGTATTGGAACTTCTATAAAGGAATTGCCGTATTTTAATTTGTAGAAACACATATAATTCTCAATTGGGTAAAAGGATAGCTATCATGGCTGGTTATCATATTGTCAATATATATAAATATACTTCATGATTATGATAAAACATATTGAGAGAGTTACAATAGCAACCCCATTTCCATAAACATCATGCGCATAGGTTATAGGCAGAATTCTCAATACCAATTATAATAGTCACATAATTATTTGGAGAATAATATGGTAATTACTGATATCGAAGGAATTCGAGCTGGGCACAAAACATTAGCACAATATAATTATTCTAAAAAACATGTCGAGCGGGGATACACAAATCGAACTTTATATATAAACATATCCGATCTTACAATTAAAGAAAAGCCTGTTTCACCAAAAATGAAGGAAGTATTTACTGGTGGAAGAGGATTCTGTCTTTGGCTGCTTTGGAATGCTGTAACAACAGCTACAAAGTGGAACTCACCTGAAAATGAATTAGTCATAGCAGGTGGTCCGATCGGAGGAATTACGCAGTATCCGGGTAGTGGAAAAGCAACCGTGGTAACTGTATCTCCTCTAACTCACTCGGTCATTGATTCCAATAGCGGTGGTTATTTTGGTCCATATCTAAAATTTGCCGGCTTTGATGCCCTTGAAGTACAGGGAAAATCTGATAAAGAGATCATCATCTTTATTGATGGAGATAATGGAACAGTCTCAATTGAAGAGGCTCCGTTAGAAGCTTTAGATACACATATCATAAACCGCCAATTAACTGAAATGTATGCGGAGAATGAGCAACAAAAAAGAGGGATTTCAGTGATTTCTGCAGGTCAAGCTGCGGATAATGTACCGATAACTGGTTTAAATATTAGTTTTTATGATCCCAAGAGAAAAGAGATCAGGATCAAACAAGCTGCTCGGGGTGGAGCAGGTCGAGTTTTGCGCGATAAGAAGATAAAAGCAATCGTGGTTAAATACACCAGTCTATCGGGAGATAACAATGGTGCAGCAAATATGGATCTTCTACGAAAAGCAGGGAAGCGGATTAACAAAGAAATAACAGATTTTGACGCAGTTCAAAATAATATGCGGCAAATCGGTACACCGTATCTTGTGGGTGTGATGAATGATTATGATCTTCTACCATCTCATAATTATAAGTTCGGTGCTGTGGCAGATTCCAAAACTATCACCGGGGATATATGGAAAAGTAAGTTTGATTTATCAGCTCCGGATGGCTGCTGGTACGGTTGTACGCTAGCCTGTGCACATCTGGTGGACCACTTCCATGTCCAAACCGGCCCGTATGCAGGAGAGGTTGTAATCGTTGATGGACCTGAATACGAAACTTTGGGAGGATTGGGCACAAATATAGGGATTTATGATCCCCAGGCGATCCTCGAAATGAATTTTTATTGTGATACTTACGGTATTGATACCATATCCCTGGCTAATTCTGTTGCTTTTGCAATGGAATGTTATGAGAATGGCATTATCACAACAAAAAATCACAGGCGGTTTGGACCTCACCTGGGGAAATTATCCCGCAGTCATTGAATTGATACATCAGATGGCGCGAGGAGATGGCTTCGGAATGATTATCGGTCAAGGCGTGCGAGCTATGAAGGAAATATTCGCCGCCAAATACAAGGTTGATGCCCAATTCTTAAAGGACATCGGCATGGAAAACAAAGGGCTGGAATTCTCTGAATACATGACCAAAGAGTCGTTAGCCCAGCAAGGCGGCTATGCACTGGCAAACAAAGGTGCTCAACACGATGATGCATGGTTAATTTTCATTGACATGGTGCATAAGCTTCTACCAACATTTGAAGCAAAAGCTGAAGCTTTACATTACTTCCCGGTATGGCGAACATGGTTCAGTCTGCATGGTTTATGTAAGCTTCCATGGAATGACATAATCCCGGAATCCAATAAAACAGCTAAAGAACCAGCCAAAGTCCCCGAACATGTTGAGAACTATACCTGGCTTTATGAAGGTGTTACGGGAATTAAAGTTACCCCAGAAGATCTCATGCTGCAATCGGAAAGGGTCTACAACTTCCAGCGTGTATTCAACCTGAAATTGGGTTACGGTACCAGAGAATATGACTATCCTCCATATCGGGCTATGGGTCCTGTTACAGAAGAGGAGTACCTCTCTCGGGTTGAAAGGTATGATAAAGAATTGCTGGAGCAAGTCGAATTTAACCCAAAAGGGCACTCAACTGCTGAGAAAGTGACAGCTGTCAGAGAGTATCGCGAAGATCGATACGAAAAATTAGTGGATGCTGTATATAAGCGTAGAGGTTGGGATGAACGGGGAATTCCAACGTTGGAAACGCTCAATCGCTTAGGGATCGATTATCCGGAAGTTGTGCAACTAATCAAATCTCACCAGAAATAGCAAACAAAAAGCCGGTTAGCAATAACCGGCTTTTGTTATATCTTATTTATTTTGCCTATTGAATGATCCAATAGGCAATTTCATCCAGGACTGCGGTTAACTTAGTCGTTTCCTTTGGACCGACATATAGACCAATATATCCCTGGCTAAAGCTTGAATCTTTTATCGTGTCCACAAGTACACCATTAATGTACAATTTTAATTCATTCCCTTTTGCCATGATGCCCAAGCGATTAGTTTGATTGGAACCTTTAAGGATGGCATCATTTGATTTCCAATTCTCCAGGACCGTCATTGTGTCAATACTCCATTTACGGAGAGCAAATTTTCCATCGCAAGAGATACCAAAAAGATATCCACGATCTGCCAGGGAAAGGTTGGGGACTCTGAAGAATAATCCATAATGATCTGCACCGGAGCAAACAGACATTTTTCCGGTCAGCTGAAGATAGAAATTAACTGCTTTTTGATTGGATAATCTCCAGCCATTTTTATTTGTCAATCCAACCATCTGCAGGGTACCACCACCTGATTTTAGATCTACATATTTATCGATTCCTAAAGGCCAATTATCGCCATTATCAAAGGTATCTTTCCAGGTTGGAGAACCTAAAGCAAGTATAGGATCATTAGTAGATTGAGTTGGTGTGCTCGCAACAGTAGGAGTGGTGCTAAAATCGTGACTGGTTGGAATTGCCTCTAATGTTGCTGGTGGATTACCCTCATCAGGCAGGGGAGCTGGAGTGGATTCAAAAACTAATTCTTCGGGTGTACTGGTAATTAGCTGACCAATTTCCATTGTTGGAGTCACATCAAGAATTTGTGGTTCGGTCGGCTCGATAATTACTTCTGTAGGGACAATAGGTTCTTCAGTTGGTGGAAGTTCAATTAATGGCACCTCGGTTTCTGTCACCATCGCTGTTAGAATTTGAGCAATTTCAGTCTGCATCGCACTTTCCGATGCTGGCCTGGATCCCGGCAATAGTGAACAAGAGACAAGGAACATGGCTAACACAATAATAGTAGTAATTGAAATGGTTGATTTTTTCATATTTCACCTATTCAAAAAGAGTAATGTAAGTGTAAGCATGCAAGAATAATGCCGATAAAGGATTTCCGAATTCAGTCGAAATATATAGTAGTGTATTCTGGCATAATGGTTGCATAATAATACAAATATCGATTTTTAATTTTCAGCAAAGGAACAATTTATGATTATCCATGGTTTAAAAATTGAGCCAAATGCAGACTTGAACTATGCAAATCTAAATAATGCGATGATGGATATGGTAAATCTTTCCAGGGCAGGACTCATCGGTGCTGAATTAAATGGAGTGAATCTAAGGTTTTCAAATTTAAGCAATGCTGTTATGGCTTGTAGCGCACTTGAAAATGCAGATTTATCAGGATCTGACCTTACCGATGTGAATATTGTCGCAGGGGCAGGGCATGACTCCATATTTATTGGAGCTAACTTGAATAATTCTAACCTTATGCTTGCGGATTTTTCTTTTGCAATGCTTAGCAATTCCCACATGAATAATGCTGACCTTCGCGGAATAAACTTCACAAATGCAAACCTATTAAGTGCAAACATGGCTAATTCTCGGCTGGATTTCTGCGATTGCAGCCAGGCAAATTTAGATAAAGTAGATTTTTCCGGATCTAACATGACAGGTACACAAATCATACGATCGAGTGCTCGATGGGCGATATTTGCCTCTGCCATCCTTAACTTATGTGATGCATCGTGGACTAATTTTTATGAATCAAAATTTATCGGTTCGAGCTGTTTTCAAGCAAATTTCTCAAACGCAAATATGACAAGCGCTAATTTTACAGGTGCGAATCTGATGAATGCAAATTGTTATGGTACAAATTTCCAAAAAGCAAAATTCTCCAACGCAAATTTAGATGGAATCAATCTAGCAAAAGCGAACCTAAGGGATACTGAAATTACTTTTGAGCAGCTATCTTATGCTGCATCATTAACCGGAACAATCATGCCGGACGGATCCATCCATCGCTAATAGATATTAAACTAATGGTGCCACCGCGGCCATTAACTTAGTAATTTGATCCATCTTCAACTCAGCACTGTTATCTGATACAACAATTAACACAGTATATTTATTCAAAGCGCTGACGAAAACAGTGTTGGATTCACCTTTTAATAAAGTATAGGAAAACTGATCCATCTTTAGTAGACCTAACGCACGTTTCCCGAAATTATAAGCGGCAGCACCAATTCCCCCCAATACAGCCTCTTCAATACTCTCTTTATACGCACCAGATTTAACAAATCCATCAATCCCAGCGATAGCAGCCAGGTCAACGAATTTAAAGGCGTTTATGAATTGATTTAATAATGTATTTAATTTTTCACTTTTTTCTGGCGAACTTTCTTCAGCGACCAATCCCAAATCCTCAACCTGGTCTGCAAGTTCATCCAGCCGTTTTGCACCTTCCAGCAGTAAACCTGACCAATTCCTTTTAATGGTTACTTCTGGCGACTGAGCTCCAACATTTAAAACGAATTCACCTTCATCCCACGATAAAATCTTATAGATGGCCTCTTCACCATTTGTTTGGTCAACCGTAGCATGAACGACAGAGCCTTCTTTAAAATAGATGACAGCTTCTTTCCCATTGGAAATCAAGGTTACTGAAGCAGTTTTCTTATCCTGACAATTCACTTGTATGATATCAGCAACCGACATATCGCGTAGACTTCCCTGAAGGCCCATATGTAGCTCCTATATCTCCCAATTTCTGGTAATTTCCCGAAGAGTCTTTTTTAATAATCGCTTATAGGTCATGGTTTTTCCAGGCATTAATATTGCGAGGAACATGGTTGATGATCCGGTTTTGAATGGTCGGATGATCAACCTCTTTCCATTATTATCATATAAAGATATCTCTTCAAGATCTGTCATTTGTAAATGATCTTTAGTAATAAATATTGATTGTTGGATCTTTGATACGATTGCTGCTGTGACTTCGGTATCTTCAGTCTCGTTGCTGGAGGAAAGAATGGGCAAACCCGAATCATCGGTTAGCAACACTTCACTAAAACCGCCTTCCTGGTTGATTGCGGTGAATAATTCCTTGTAGAATTGCTGATTATTGGCTATTGGCTTTTCCATATATACACCTTTTCTCACATGGTTTCCCGTTGAATATTAGTGACAACGCTTGAGATAATTGCTTTTAGGGTATCAAAAATCCCTTGACCTATATTTGCAATAGCAGTTGTTGTTTTATATCCCTGGCAATTTAAAATATTCTGTAAGAATGCCGGCGGCAATGCATTCGGCAAATCCTGCTTATTTAATTGCACTACAGTAGGTAATGTATCCGGAGAGAGTTCCAATGAGACCAAATGTTTCTTCATATTTTTCCATGATTCAATATTTTCATTGATCCTGTTGGCACCGGAGTCGGCAACAAAGACTACCCCATCTGCCCCCCTTAAAACTAACCGTCTACTTGCTTCATAGAAAGCTTGACCAGGTACAGTATATAATTGGATTTTCGGGGTTAATCCATTAATTTTGCCCAATTCAAGTTGTAAAAAATCAAAATATAAGGTTCTATCTTCATAAGTCTTAAGCGAAACTAGATCACCCCGTCTGGAAGGATCAATTTTCATATGGATTTGCTCTAAATTTGTTGTCTTCCCGCTTAGAGCTGGTCCATAATATACGATCTTTATATTGATCTGGCGTAGCTGCCAATTAATAAACATCCAGCTATTCCTTCCAGATTTGATCCAATGCGTTATTAAATAATTCCGGCAAATCGCCTCCAGAATTATTATCTTCTGAAGACCGTATCTGATTATTATTTGGCTGAGGAATATTTGTGTACCCTAATATTGTCGCGGATGATTTCTGGATTAACTTCCGTGCCCATCCCAGGGGAGTCTCTTTTGTAAACAATACAAGTAAAATCAATTGTTTACCGGCTTCGGTAATAATGATATGGGTCTTCTTACCCTCACGCAGGACCATCTGATAATCTTGATATTCTTCTGTCAAACGGGCAATTTCCTGGGAAGCCGCAAGGTCAGCAGCAATAAGAGAGCCCATTATTGCCGGATCAACCCCTCCTTTTTCTCCTACTGATGTGACATATTGACCCGATGTATCGACTAATAAAATATACTTTGCTGGAATCAGGTCATATAAATGGCGCAAATCCGCTTCTATTAGGGAGATTTGATGTACAGAGAGAGAAAAACCACTTCTCAATTTGATCAAATTTGAATTTTCCGCTTCTTCAGACATGTTTAGCTCCAGTTCTATTAAAAATTGATCAATCGGTCTATTTCATCTGCAATGGTTTCATTATTTACATCATTAAAGATGGGCTGGTTGGGGGCATTGTTGCTCTTTAATATTTCGGAGTCTAACGACAAGGCAGTTTGCCTAGCATAGTACCAGACAGTTCCGAGTTTACTATAAAAACGGCCTTTATCAATAATAATAATTAGGATTAATACCTCACCAACATTAAGAGCGTAGAGATCTGTTTTATTACCCTCGCGGTAAGACAAATTAAGTACAGCATCCTGGTCTAATTCCCTCCCTGCTTCCAATAATGTCGCTAATCCACCTCCTAATAACGATGTGATCGTATCTGAAGAAATCCCCTCAAGGGAACCGGTTGATATTAATACCCTTCCAACCGGGTCACTGACCATTATGCAACGAGCATTGATATTATTGCGGAGTCGGATTAATGCTTCATTACATTTGGCAAATTGGTCTTTGGATAAGCTGAAATGCCCCAAATCTTTGGTGCGAATTGGTCCAAGGATCTTCTCTATGAGTGAATAAAGGTTTCTGGCATCAATGGGTTTTGCCAGGAAATGAATGTTCCCTTTAATCTTTAATGGATAATCATCATCTACTGTGCCATAGCCTGTCAGAATGATATGAATTGCGCGATTATTCGGATCAGTTAAATTTGAAATGATGGCAGGTTGTTCCAGTAAATAAAAGGCATCAGCGATAATTATCTCCACTTCTTGCTGGCTAAGCAAATTGACAATTTCGTCAGTGTCTGAAGAAGAGGTAACGAAAAGATTTGGGTCGTATCCGACAAAACTTTTATAAATTAAGGATGATACAAATTCGTCCGGTTCAATAATAAGTATTTTTTTGCCTGTCATATGATCATCCCCAATAATATTCTAATACTACATCATAATAATTATACTATGGTAACAAATTTTTCATTTCAGAATTATTTACAAGATTTTTATCTGGCTTTCATTCGTATACTAAGCAGAAATTGTATAATAAATTACTTCGAGATTTACCAATTTAGGAGAGAATATGTCATATCAAGCTGAAATAAGTAGGGCAAACCCAACATGTTTTGTATTTTTGGTTGATCATTCAACGTCTATGCAAGACCCTATACTTGGGTTAGCTGGAAATCCAAAAAAATCTGATTTCGCTGCAAATGCATTAAACAAGGTCCTCCAAAGTCTTATTGTTTCTGCTTCAAAAGATCTAGAGATAAGAAACTACTTTAAGGTAGGAGTTATTGGTTACGGATTTGAAGTAAAGTCTTTGTGGACAGGAGAATTAGCAGGTAGAAATCTTGTTTGGATTGAGGATATTTATCAGAATCCACTCAAAATTGAAGAGAGAATTAGGGTGGAAACTGATGAAGAAGGAAGTGAAGTACAAATTCCCATAAAATATCCTGTTTGGGTGGAGCCATTAGCACGGGGTCAAACTCAAATGTGCGCAGCTCTAAATTTGGCCGAAGATCTCTTAAGGGAATGGGTTGAAGAATTTCCCGATTCGTTTCCTCCAACAGTTATCAATATAACAGATGGTGAAGCAAATGATGGTGATCCCAAGACCATCGCAGAAGGTATTCGGAATATACAAACATCGGATGGTAAAGCAATTCTGATGACAGTACATGTTTCATCAAATCCTTACAGTGAGCAAATTTTTTTCCCAGGAGCCGATGTTCCACTTCCAGACCATTTTTCCAGATCGATGTACTCAATGTCTTCAGTTTTACCTGATGGAATGAAAGGAATCGCAAGTGAACTTACAGGTTTTGATGTGGCAGAAGATGCTCATGGATTTGTTTATAATGCTGATATATCTGGAATTGTTCAGGCTTTAGAAATAGGAACTAGACCATCTAATATACCTAATCAATAATGAAAAGCATTTTAGTTAAATGGTATTCTGCCACTATTCAAAAATCTGGGAACCTGGCTGTAGAAAATGAAGACAAATATGCACCCCTCTTTGCCAATGGTGCAATTTATCATGGAAAAGATTTTCGCTGTGCTCTATCAGATGGAGCGACTGAATCCAGTTTTTCACAAAGTTGGGCGAATTACCTGGTAACGGAATTCATTAATTCAAAATCTGATGGATCGACAAACCAATTTATCTCTTCTGCGATTCGTAAATGGAAAGACGAGATCAATACGATAGAGTTGCCTTGGCATACCCAGGAAAAATTACGTAAAGGATCCCATGCAACATTTTTAGGATTTAATCTGTTAGCCGGTGATCCAGATGTAATTTATCCCTTAGGTGGTAATTGGAATGCGTTTTGTATAGGAGATAGTTATCTTTTTCATTACCGAAGAGAAGAGTTTGTTACTTCGGTTCCCATAGATAATGGTAAAGTTTTTAATAATCGACCCAAATTAATTGGGTCAAATCAATCTAATCAAGAATATGAAAGTAGTCAATTCAATGGAACCTGGAAAAGTGGGGACGATTTTTTATTAATGACGGATGCTATTGCAGAATGGGCATTCAGGAGTATGAAAAATAATGTAAATATTCCGGGAGTGATTAAAGATAAATTAACCAGAAAATCCAAAATTAATTTTTTCTCCGATTGGATCAATCATCTACGATTTACACATGAAATTAAGAATGATGATACTACTGTCATTTGGATCAAGGTTTATTAGAACAATGAATTACCCAACATTTGACCAATATCAAGCAACGCTTCAATCGCCAAAAACGTGCTTTACGATTAAAGAACTTCAGAATGGAACTATTGAAAAGGATCTATGGGGTTTACCTCGGGTGCGTTCTGGAGGATTTGCACTTACATACAAAGTATGTGGGCGGAATAGATGTGTAGCAGTGAGATGCTTTCATAAGGATGTAGAGGATCGATCTCGACGGTACATATACATTAGTAAATTTATAAGGGAAATGAATAGCTCGTACTTAACACCTATCACATATGTACACAAAGGTGTTCGTATAAATGGAAAAATGTATCCAATTACGAATATGAATTGGATTGAAGGAGACACTTTAGAGAAGTATATTAACTCAAATATCAACGATCCCACAAAAATATATATGATCGCTCAAAAATTCAAACAATTAATTCAATCGATGAGTGATATGAACATGGCTCATGGAGATTTATCCCATCAAAATATTTTGGTAAATGGATCGGAGCTAATTCTAGTTGATTATGACGGAATGTTTATTCAAGAATTTAAAGGCAAGCCAAGCAATGAAATAGGACACGTTAACTTTCAACATCCAGGGAGAGACTATTTATGGTTCAATCCATTTATGGATAGATTTTCTTCCATTGTGATTTACCTCGCATTAGCAGGGTTGGCAATTAATCCTGATCTTTGGAAGCGGTATGAAACCAGCGGTGAAGGTCTTCTCTTTAGAAAACAAGATTTTCTTCATCCTTATCAATCACCTCTTCTGCAAGAATTAGAAACATGTGCATCCCTTCGAGAAATTGTCTACCTTTTTAGGAAAATTTGTCTGTCTCCGATAGAAAATGTCCCTTCCATCAGTGATCTTTTATCCGGCCATAATATCAATCTCCCCAGGGATGAAGTTCAAGTCAATTTAGACATTCGCAAAGACCGCAATATTGCTTTCGATTCTGGTCGAAGGCTATTATTAATGAATAATCTTGGCAAAATTGTCACAGTTGTAGGTAAAGTAACAGAAGTATTTAGGGGTAAAACCAAGGATGGAAAACCTCACCTTTTCTTGAACTTTGGAAATTGGAAGGGGAGATGTTTTACAGTCGTCCTTTGGGGTGATGCATATGATGAAATCAATAAACAAAAAATGGATATATATACCTTTCTTAATAAATGGATATCCTCAACTGGAATTATTACCAGTTATAAACATCGTCCCCAAATAGCTTTTTCCTCGCTATTGGGATTTGAGATATTAACTGGGGAAATTGAAGCAAAAAATCGATTAGGAGTGACTCATAAAATCCCTGAAGTCGTTGATTTTGAGGGGAAAACCGATGAAATCATCTCTCCAATTCTTTATGGGAAAGAAGGCATAAACAACGATCCTATTTCGGCTGAAATCGAACTAGATGAAAATAAGTTAAATAAAATTACAAATTATGAAAATAAAGTATATGATGATAAAAATATTCGGGAATATCAGTCAAAAATCCAGAAACGAATAGATGAATTGTATTCCAATTTACCATTTTCAAAGACTAAATAAAGTATAGATATTACTAGTATATTAATTTTGAGATAGTGACTTTTTATACTGCAGGTGTTAATGATATTTATCCTAATCGAGTGTATAAATATATAATATGAAATCTCAATTTTTATCGGGAGAATTACATGAGATTAACAAATAAAACCGCAATAATAACGGGTGGATTTTCTGGAATTGGTGCTGCTACAGTAAAAAAGTTTGTTGAAGAAGGAGCTAACGTTATCATCTGGGATGTCCTGATTCCAGAAAAGGCACAAAACAACAATTCATCCAAGCAATTGATCCATTATCAGAAGGTGGATGTTACTGATCGAATTCAAATAGATTCTGCATTAAATGAACTAAAGAACAATAAAGTTAAAGTGGATATTTTGATCAACAACGCAGGGATCACGGCTGATTCCCAAATGGTCAAATGGAAAGACGGCAAGGTTGTAAAACAAATGTCTCCCGAGGAATTTCAACGGGTAATTTCCATCAACCTCACTGGAGTTTTTAATTGTGCTCAAGCTGTTGTACCGATAATGATCGAAAATAAAGGTGGAGTGATCTTAAATGCTGCGTCGGTGGTCGGTATTTATGGGAATTTTGGTCAGACAAATTATGTAGCCACGAAGAGTGGTGTGATTGGAATGACCAAAGTTTGGGCTAGAGAATATGGAAGATATGGAATTCGGGTAAATGCCGTTGCCCCTGGGTTTATTTCAACCGAAATGGTTCAAAAAATGCCGGAAAACGTAATAAATGACATGAAAACCCACACACCACTGGGTAGGTTAGGAACTCCAGAGGATGTGGCCAATGTGTATGCTTTCCTTGCCTCAGAAGAGGCAGCATTTATTCACGGGGCTGTTATTAGTGTGGACGGTGGAATTGTAATTGGAACATAATGCGCATAGCTATATTATTATATTTGCCACCTCCAACTGAAGGGGAGGGGGCAAGGATACTATTTTAGCTTTTTTGCCACGGCTCGAATATGGTCCGGATTGCTGCCGCAACAACCACCAAAGATTTTAACACCCTCATTTACAAACATTAAAGAATATTCTGCCATTGTTTCGGGTGAGACATCATAAACTGATTCATCATTTTCAAGATGTGGCAAGCCAGCATTCGGCTTAGCCATTAATATAGCCTCTGGTAATGTTGATTTCATTTCCTGAATGGCTGATAATGTTTCAGTTAGTGTACGCCCGCAATTTGCACCAATTAACTGTATTCCTATCGGCCAAAGCTCTTTCACAGCCTGTGAGGGTTTTACTCCCATCATTGTTCTTCCTCTAGTATCAAAGCTGAGGGTCACTAATATGGGAAGATTTGTTACTGACTTCCCTGCTTTTATTGCTGCTTTTGCTTCCTCCAGAGAGCTCATTGTTTCAATCAGGATCGCATCCACTCCGCCAGAAACCAGAGCCGAAATCTGTTCAGTAAATGCAGCAATCGCTTCTTCTTCCGAGAGGTCTCCCAATGGTGAAAAAAGATGACCGGTTGGTCCTACATCCCCAAAAACGAATCGATTTGGACCAGCTGCCTTCCTGGCTAATTCAGCGGCGCGTGTATTGATTTCGGCTGTTTTGCTTTCAAGATTATTTGAGCGCAATTTGATTGAATTACCACCAAATGTGTTAGTTAGTACGATATCTGACCCTGCATCCAGATAGGACAAATGGTGGGCGATAATCGCGGTTGGATTTTCTAAATTCCAAAGTTCCGGTGGGCATCCTGCGGGTAAACCAGCTTTTTGTAATTGTGTCCCTGTAGCACCATCAGCAATTAGAACGGTATTTTGTTTTAGAGCAGTAAGTAAATCCATGAGTCCTCCAAGAGTCGATAAAGATTAATACTATTATAAGCATGATCGCCAAATTTCCGGATAATTATAAAGAAACCCTTATCAGAAGATCTTCTGGTAAGGGTTATATGTAGTTCTACTAATTAATTATCTGGATTATTCACACGTCAATAAACCTCCCGGCTCGTGTGTGGAAGAATTGATCAGGTAATAAGGCTGACCATTTTCAAGAAAGGCCATTAACTTTACATTATGTAGGATACCTGTAGTAAAAGGGTTACCGGGCAGGGTGAGCAGGTCAAAATTGATCTCTCCGCCTTTGGCAGTGTATTTACCAGCTACCAGAATCTCATCCAGATATATCCGGATGTATACTGTTCCGGTTCCTCCACTTAATTTGGATGCATAACCAATGACACGGCAATTGTTGAGGTTTTGGCTGCCATAATTTCCGGTTTGGACCAGATTGTATGCATAAAGGGGTCTTGGTGTGGCAGTTGGCCCACCAGGGGTGCTACTGGGGGCTGTAGTTGCAGTTGGAGGAACTGCTGTCGGGGTTACGGGGGTAGCTGAAGGCCCAACGGGAGTACTGCTGGCTGGAACAGAAGTATTGACAGGGGTGGCAGTCGTGGCAGTATCTGAACAAGTGATCGTTCCACCAGGAACACCAGTTGATGAATTGATCAAATAATACGGCAACGAATTTTCTAAAATTGCCATGAGTTTGATGTTATGTGCAACATTGATCGTAAACGGATTACCTGGAAGGGTAAGAAGATCGAAATTGATTCCTCCACCAGTAGCTGTATATTTGCCGGCAACCAGAAGATCATCCAAATATATCCGAATGTAGACAGTTCCGGTTCCTCCACTTACTTTGGATGCATAACCAAGAACACGGCAAGTAGATAGTGTTTGGCTGCCATAATTTCCGGTTTGAACCAGATTGTAGACATAAATAGGTCTAGGCGTTGCAGTTGGTCCACCAGGGGTGCTGCTGGGGGCTGTTGTTGCGGTTGGGGGAACTGCAGTCGGGGTAACGGGTGTTGCCGTTGGTCCAACGGGAGTACTGCTGGGCGGTATGGAAGTATTGACAGGGGTGGCAGTCGCGATGGTATCTGAACAAGTGATCGTTCCGCCTGGGACACCTGTTGATGAATTGATCAAATAATATGGCAACGAATTTTCCAAAATTGCCATGAGTTTGACGTTATGTGCCACGTTGATCGTAAACGGGTTCCCGGCAAGGGTAAGAAGGTCGAAATTGATTCCTCCACCTTTTGCGGTGTATTTACCAGCAACCAGAATATCATCCAGATATATTCGAATATAGACAGTTCCGGTTGAACCGCTTACCTTACTAGCGTAACCAAGGACACGGCAATTGGCGAGCGTTTGGCTTCCATAATATCCGGTTTGAACTAGTTTATATGCGTATAGTGGAGGTGGAGTTAATGTTGGTCCAAGTGTGCTGGTGGGGAAGGTCGTATTCGTTGGAGAATAAGTATTTGTTGCTGAAGGACTTGTAGTTTCTGTTGATGTAAAAGTTGGCGTATAGGTTAATGATGGTTCAAATGTTGCTGTTTCTGTGCCAGTTGGTACTGGAGTAACTGTCGCGGTATCGGATGGTACAGTTGTTGAAGTTTCAGTATCAGTAGGTATGAGCGTAGCTGTTTCAGTATCGGTTGGTATAAGCGTAGCTGTTTCAGTATCAGTAGGTATAAGGGTAGGGGTTTCAGTGAAGGTAGAGGTAGGAGTTGGTGGTGATTCCGCTTCCACTTCAAATGCTCCGATATCGCACGCAGTTCCTTGTGGCCGTGACATTCCCCGCTGGTCGGTTGTTATTGTCGTTCCACATCCATTTGTACCTGTGACAAGGGCATCAATCGCAGAAGATCCAGTCAGGAGGGGAAGGGTTAGTGTATTACCACCGTTAAGTCCAATTGAACCAAGCAGGGGGTCCGTTGAAATGATGTTTGAACAAGTGCTTCCATCAGGACAGCCATCCTGGATTACACTGTCACTAATTGTTGTTGTGCTCGAGGAATTATTTATTTGTGCCCCAATAGAAGCTACGTTGCCCCAGATAATTGAATTATAAATATTCGGAGCACTATTATCGTTATGAATACCTCCACCTGTCCCAGATGAATTACCTATAAAAGTTGTATTCGTCAATGTTGGATTGCTATTATCATCGTTTAGCATTCCTCCACCATTCCAGAATGAGGAATTTTTAAAAAAGGTAACATTTACTAAAGACGGGTTGCTGGAAAACCTGTTAGCCATGCCTCCGCCATAATTCTGAGCCTTGTTATCGTTGAAGGTGACATTTATAAGGATAGGATCGCTGCAATCGTTGTACATTCCACCTGCGAAATCATCCGAATAATTCCCTCTAAACTCAACATTACGAATGGTTGGATTGTTCTCCTGGTTATACATACCAGCGCCTTTATCCAAGGGATTTGGCCCAATTGCGTAACCTGCTGTTATGGTAAAGCCATCCAGGATTGCACCAGTGGCGCCCCTAACGACATGTAGACTATTATCATTATTACCAGTCACAGTGTCTATATCTGTTATGATCGGTGACTGGGAATCATTATTATTGATGTCTCCACTTAAGACTGTGACATTTGCCGCCAGATCGCGATCATTCCGGGTAATCTCATTTCCATAAAAACCGCCATAAATGGCTACACCGTTTCTCAATCGGAAGGTGTCGGTAATTTGATCTCCAGGGGTGTATTTTCCTGCAGCAGCCCAGATTTCATCACCGCTATTCGCATTGGTAAGAGCAAATTGGAGGATGCATGCATTCTCCCAATCAGAGCAGTCTTTTGAACCCAACCCAACAGGTTTCACATAGAGTATTGCAGGTGTGGCTGTAGGTACCAGCGTGGAAGTGGCAGTTTCAGTCGGAGTCGGTGTTTCAGTTGGTGTTGATGTTGCTGTCTCAGTGGAGGTTGGTGTTGATCCATCGGTAAAATTGACGTTAATGGTGTAAGTTCCTTGCCCATTTCTCGCTGTAGCGACTTCAATAAATAGAACATCACCAGAATTAACCTGGAATTCAACTTGAGAATCTGTCCCATGGGTGAGAATATCGTAATCATCATTGCAAGAATCTGCGGGGACTACTGTAAAGGAGGACCAATCTGATGGGTCTTGTGGATCCATTCCAGCGGGCGGTTGCCAGACACCCAGTACTGTGTCAGTAGTACTGCCAAAAGTATCAATTGTGATTGTGCCGTTTGAAACCGGAGTATATCTATACCATACAGACCCCAATCCTTGATTTGTTGGACCTATACATGAAAAATAAGGATCCGATGTAACGGTTGTATCATCTACGTTATTACCAGTGTCAGAATATGGAAAAGGGGGGCTTACATTTTTATGCATGTACCATGGATCATTTATTGATTGAACCCCCAATGGAGCAGCCTGGACAGGTTTTGAGTGGGTATTAATTGGTGAAAAAAATTGACTAATTAAGATGAAAGAGGAAATTACTATTCTTGTAAAGGTTTTTATCATGAAGCAACTCCGCATATTGATAATTTATGATGATGTTGATTAAGAATCTAACATCATTAACTTAGCAATATTTGGATCGACTTCCTGTAAGGAAAGGGTAAAGTTAGGGGAAAAATGCCGTAAATAGTATGTGTATCAGTTATTGCACGGATTGTATTTGCTTAGAGGTAAAAGTGAATTAACCAGGTTTGTCGTGGGAATCAGCTTCAAAGACATCCCAATAGCCTTTATCCAGCTCGTTATCCGCCAGGTGGGCATACCGTTGTGTAACAGCAATGTTTTTGTGCCTGGCAAGATCCTGGGCCAGCTTAAGGTTGCCAGATGATTGCAATACCCGGGTCACAAAATAATGCCGAAACGAATGAGGGGTGATGGATCCGACCGCATCTTTGCCCAGTATTTTTTCCACCCATTCTGACACAATGTTTCGGCCGGTAGTCGTTGTCATAGGTTTGATCTTCTTGCCAGCACCTTTATCATGCCTAGCGAAGATGGGTAGAGCACCCATGTTCTTGCCAGCTTGGCGATCCAGGTCTGCGCGTAGTTGAAGGTATTCTTTCAGGGCATTTTGAGCCCTGCGGGAGAACCGAACAACAGCCTCACGGTTGCCTTTCCCTATCACCTGGGCGCGTCCTTCATTCCAATCCATATCTCCACGAATGAGGTTACAGGCTTCGTGAACCCGCAAACCAGTTTCTCCTAAAGTGAGCAGAAAGGCTTTATCGCGATATAAACGCAGCTTTTCATTGAGTTCAATTTCTTCAGAGACTGGAAACGATTCAATGGAATCGAGGACTGTAGCAATGGCATCTTTTGGGAACTGCGGTAATCGTATTCCCGGTTTCCTGGCTCTTTGTTTGATCAATAAGCGTATTTTTTGTAAATTGATCGTTGTTGAATTATTTGCAGAAAGATATTCAAAAAAGCCGGTAATCGCAGTCAGGTAAAGCCTTTCAGAAGAAGGAGCATGGAACTTTAGCGATTGGATCGACCAGGTTACCGTGTCTTCCGATAATTCTTTTACCGGCAGGTTCTGTGGATCCAAATGATGGGACTGAACAACAGACGAAAAGTGTTCCAGTGCTTTACGATAAGTGAGGTGTGTATTTTCGCTGCGCGAATGTTGAACCATTAGTAAATATGCTTCTATGGCAGAAGATAACATTAATGGCATTTTGTTTCTCCTTATCCTTGCTTATGATAATAGTACTTATCGAAACCATTATATAAAATAAGAAAATATTTGTCAATAACTTCCCCTCCCCCCATATATTTATACCTCTATTTAGTTATTTATGTTGGAATTACAAAAGGTCAGAGATTATTGAGCCTTGTATTTATCCCACGCACCTATCCATGGTGTTCCTATTCTAGAGCGTTCTGTCACTTTAACGTTGGATAACTTTTGCCCGATCTTTGCTGAACATAAAGCAATATTTGGCCAATCTCCTGCTTTCAGGGCAATTAGTATTTCACGTCCAAGCTGCCCTGCCCAACCCCATTCCATCCGGAAGCGGTCAGCTTTTACCCAATAATCTCTTTTTTCCCAGGGAGCTACCGTTTGTTCAATATTGGTATCAATCGCGACAAGACTAAGCCCGATGAAGGCAACTAAATCATAGCTATGCGCATCAGGCTCTTTTTGTTTCATTAATTCCCTTAATGCAGCTACAATTCCCCGCGTAAATGCGTTTCTTTCTTTGCCTGGACCACTTGTATTAATTACTCTGGACAATTTAATCTCTCCAATTTTGAATATGGTTATTATATCTGAGACCTGGCTTTATTGACTAGCTACTTCCTTACGCTTATAATTCCACACTCGCCGGGGAAGTGCTGGAATTGGCAGACAGGCATGACTTAGGATCATGTGCCGCAAGGCGTGGGGGTTCAAGTCCCCCCTTCCCCACAAAAAAATTATTGAGCATAGATTCGGGTGATTTTATAAAGTTACTTATCCAATGTGCTCTTTTTTGATTCCATTTTAGTCAACTAAGAATGTAGCAATGTTTTGTACGCTTAACCTGACATTTGACAAAAATATTTAAGAACATACATTTGAGTTGATGGATGTATTTGTAAATTATGATAAGGCTTGTCGATAGGCATGCGCAATACTTGTGACGATACTGCAGTTCAATCTAAAGCTCACACTGGTTCGAAAAACCAGCGGGCGGAATCCCTAGAGCTTGAATGAGCCTACCCCAGTAATTGACCTGTGCAGCAGTACTGGCCAGAATTACAATTTCGCGTTCATTAAAACATAGCTTTAATTCCTTAATGAATGATTGAGGAAATTGAAGCGGTGTTTGCGAAATCAATTTAGCATATTGGATTGCCAATAATTCACGGTCAGAAAATGTTTGAACTTCCTCCAACCCTTTTCGACCCTGTAATACCATTAATTCTTCCTTAGTAATGTGCTTCTCTTCATACTGAAAACTGTTCATATCGATACAAAATAGGCATGCTGCTGCATAGGATGCCTGTATCCGCACAATTTTCAATATCCGCTCGTCCAGATTGCCGTCATGATGAGCGACCAAAGATTCTAAAACACCTGATCCGATCGCAGCTTTAGGATACCAGGCTAGGATCATGGCAGGCAGCATCTCTTTTCCGGTGATCTTTTTGGAGATCCATATCCCAAAACGAAGGTAAAAGGGGATTCTGGGCGGAGGCAGAATAAATGCGTTCATAAATGTCCTCTTCTTTAATAATCATGAATATGTCCATTGTACTTTAGTTATAAAAACTTCATTTTGTTGTAACTTTATTAAATATATTTCATCAAATGTTTTAGTAATTAAAATAATTTAAAAATAGTGTTTGTCCTTAAGGAGGATCAAAATGAAAATCAATGAATCAGGTTTAGATCGAATTATCCGGGTAATTGCAGGAATTGCACTTTTAGTTCTTTTCTTCACACATGTAGTCAGTGGAGGTTTAGGTATTGTATTGATCGTGATTGGAGCCGTGCTTCTCATTACTGGTGTAGTTGGATTTTGCCCTCTTTATGCAATAATGAAAATTCAAACTAATAAAAAATAATACTATAATCATTTCAGCAAAGACACACAGGGACGCAAACAAGCGCCCCTGTGTCATTAAAAAGGCCAAAATGAAAAAATTGGAATTTCAAAGAAGAGTAAAAAATAACATCAAACCGATCATTATCGATTTCTGGGCTCCTTGGTGCACACCCTGCAAGGTGATGGCACCAGGTTTCAAGGAAACCAGTGAAAAATATAAAGGCAAGGTGGATGTACTGAAGATCAACGCAGATGATTCAACTGAGGTTATGAAAGAACTGGGGGTAATGAGCATCCCTACTCTTATTGGATTTGCAAATGGAAATGAGATTTTACGCCGCTCAGGCATGCAAACTCAAGGTATGTTGGATTTCTTTTTTGATGCAACACTGAATCAGAAGAAACCTGCTATCATGCCCCCGGCTCCAGCAACCCGGGTTATTCGCACGATCCTTGGACTGGCAGTTTTGATATTAGGGTGGTTCTGGGACCGGTCACTCATCATCATGATCATTGGCGGGTTGGTGGTTTTTAGCGGTTATTATGATCGCTGCCCGATCATCAAAGCTATCACACCTCGAGTAAAAAGCCTGTTCCAAAAAACAGAAAAAAACTGAAATTGAACCAAACCTTCATCGATCTTTATTTGATTTCAAGTACCCGTTTTGCAAACCAGATAGTTTAACATTTCACGATGGAAACCTAAAATCAGAAAAATCCCTCCGAGAAATCCATATATTTAATATATATTTTATCCAGATGAATTGCTTGAAATTAATCTAATATTAGATTAAGAATTCGCCATTTGAAGTCATTCAATACATTTTTCCATGGATTAAGGATTTTACGAATTTCATGCCATGTCACTCAAACCAGGACATAAGGTCCTTACCCTATATCTGATTCAAGAACCTATTTACTTGGAAATTCCAGAAAGCCCTGTCTAGTTCCTTCGATGAGGTCAACGAATCCGGTTCCGCCAGTATCAGAGAATCTTCTTCAAGTTGTATCCAGAACTTGAGTATGGTGTATTTTTCGCACGTACCACCGAATGATCTATCATCCGCTCTAACTTTATTAAACCCAAATCCCCTTTTCATAAACGAAACATTCCTACTTATGACTTATAGCAACTCTTTCAACTAATAATAACCCTCACAAGTAATTCATGGAATGTTCATCATTTCCACATGACTTCAAATTATCATTACCTCTAATTTGAAATAAAAGGAGCTTATTAGATGCCGCTAGAATCCAAGTTAAAAACAAGCATGACCGGAAGTATCAAACCTCGTTCACGAGGATTCAAGAGCCTGATTACCCACCAGGTTTTTCGAAGGATAGTCCAGATCGGAGTTGCAGGGTTTATCATATTTCTTATTGTTCAGCATATTGTCATAGGTGAAAATGGTGCAGTGGTAACAGCATCAGCAGAGGCTTTCTGCCCGTTTGGCGGCCTGGAAACCCTGTATAAATTCCTTACAGCTGGTGGATCATTCGTTTCCCATACTCATCTATCGAACGTCGTCATGCTTGTAGCTGTATTAGCAGTAGCTCTGCTATTACGTTCTGCGTTTTGTGGCTGGATCTGTCCTCTGGGCTTCTTCCAGGATCTGATTCACCTATTCAGTAAATTTCTTCAAAAACAAATTCCTGGACTGCGGCGCGGTATCGCTTCATTAAAAAAACGTGGAGCGCGGTTGGCAGTTCTCGATCGTTATCTGCGATATATGAAATACTTGATCTTAGCTTGGGCAGTAGGTGGTTCAGCCTATTTTGGTTATATGGTTTTTCGCGAATATGACCCTTGGTCTACCATGATCAACATTGCTGAATTTAGTCTTACCCCTGGTGCAATCGTACTGTTGGTGACAATGGTAGCCTCATTCTTTATTGAGCGTCCCTGGTGCCGATATGCTTGCCCATTAGGAGCTGCAAGCGGTCTTTTGGGTAAGTTCAGTCCAATTTACTTAAAGCGCGAAGAAAGTGCATGCACATCATGCAAGATCTGCACGAATGCCTGCCCGATGGGCTTGGAAGTGCACACAGCGGATACTATTAAAAGTGTTGACTGCATCACTTGTCTGGAATGTGTCAGTTCATGTCCTCGGAATGGTGCTCTGGAAATCAAATTTGGATTACCCCTGATTGGGAAATAAGGAGAAATGATATGCGAATTAATCCTTTTGTTTATGGTGTACTTGTTTTGGTAGTCTTTTTCGGAATCATTGTTGGATTTCAGTCAGCGGGTATCTGGTCGGTCTCTGGGAAGGTCGATAGCAACGGGCAAGCCATCCAGCCATCTGCTGCTGATGTCAATACGATCAAAGGTTGGATGACCCTCGAACAGATTTCAACCACATTCAATGTACCCATGAATGAATTGCTCTCCCAGTTTGACCTACCTGCAGACACTTTGCCATCTAAGGCAATCAGTGAACTTGAGAGCGATTTATTTTCTGTGACCAATCTACGCACATGGCTGCTAAGCAGGTCTACTGGTTCTGTTGAAATTCCAGCCGCTCCCTCGGCTCCGGTTCCAACAGTCATGGTGCCAACTTCATTAAGCATTATGATTACAGATACTCCTATCAGCACCCAGTCATTGGCACCTGACAAGACGATCACGGGGAAAACCACATTTCAAGACTTACTCGATTGGGGAGTCTCTATGGAAAATATCCAAAAAGTTGTTGGCAGTGATCTGCCTGAACTTTCTACCGTGATCAAAGATTTTATTACAGGAAAAGGACTGGAATTTTCCGGAGTAAAGACACAACTTCAAGTAGAAGTAGATCAAGTGAAATAGATAATTTAGCCCTGGTAGTAAAAGAATACCAGGGCTAATTTAAAATTAAATCAACTATCAATATAGAATTTGGCCTTACTATGATTATTGATCCAGAAATTCATCCACAGATTACCGTAACACTTCTCATCAATTTACGTCACAAGATATAGAAAATGAATTCATCCAATGAGCATGATTTTATAGCAGGTGCAAAAAGTTTTGACCTGAATACACTTGGTATTATCTATGACCGCTATAATCCAGGGATCTATCGCTATGCTATGCGATTGCTTGGGGATGAAATCCTGGCAGAGGACTGTGTTGCTGATACCTTTTCGCGATTTCTCAAAGCTCTTCGCAGTGGGCATGGTCCATTGGACCACGTTCAAGCTTACCTATACAAAATCGCCCACAATTGGATCACTGACAGTTACCGACGTCACCCCCCCATTCCCCTATCACTTGATGACTCCATACTTGCAGACGATCAACAACAACCAGAAAACCAGGCTGCCATCCGTATGGAACAACAACGAGTGCGGCTGGCTCTTCAGTCTTTGACCGCGGATCAGCGCCAGGTAGTCGTCCTCAGATTTTTTGAGGGTTGGGAAAATGATGAGGTTGCCATTTCATTAGATAAACCGGTTGGAGCTATCAGAGCTTTACAGTTTCGAGCATTGGTAACCTTGCGGGGCATTTTACAACTAGAAGAGAAAGAGGTTTTCTATGGGTTCAAAGATTGAAATTAATCCTGAACTGAAAAAGAAGCTGTTGATCCTTATGGCGACTCCTAAGCGCAATACTGAGAATGAGGCACGTGGTCGTTCAGCATTCCTTCAGGAAGCTTTAGAATTAGCAAATACCGTAACTCCTTCGGCAGAAAGGCGTCATAAAGGGTGGATGAATAAAATCCAGTCCATATTTATCGTTCACCGAAAGGAGCATTCCCCAATGGTAAACACCCTAGCTTCAATTACACTTATTGTTTCCCTCTTATTTGGAGGGGGAGGTGTCACTGTAGCCGCTGCCCAAAGCAGCGAACCGGATCAGCTTCTGTATAGTATCAAGTTATGGAGCGAAAGTTTATACTCCAGTCTGGTATTAGATCCGCAATCTCAATTCCAACTCGCATTGGATCTTTCTGATCGACGCTCTGAAGAAATCCAGGCTTTATTCCAATCTGGAATTTTACCTTCTGAAGCTGTCCAGTCACGTTATGTGAACCAGGTGGAACAAACGATCCGATTGGCGTTGAACCTAACAGAGAATCGAGCGGCCCTTGCACTCCAGCAAATTCAAACACGGTTGGAAAGCCAACAGCAAGCAATGTCACGGGTCCAAATAAATAGTTCACCAGAGGCAGGAGCTGCATTGATCCAAACCCGATCGATGTTACAGGTTCGATTGCAATGGGTAGAAGAGGGTTTGATTAATCCTGACCAATTACGAAATCAGATTAAGCAGCGCAATCAGTTACAAAACCAGTACCAACAAAATCTTGGGAATTCTGGCGGGTATGAAACCCAAATAGTTCCAGGCTTAGGTGTTGGAAATTCGTTGACAACCGGCACCCCGACACCCGGGAGTGGTTATGGTCCGGGGGATTGCGTAAATTGCACTCCGAGCGGAGATGGACAGGTGAGAGAATCCCTGGACGAATGGGACTCCTACACCTGGCAGTAGTTATGGCCCTGGATTTGGCGATGGAAGCGGTTCCCAAATATCACCCCAGCAAAGCCAACCAACGAATGTTCCGGGTGGCCCGGGGGGTAAACATTAATCTTTCCTTGTAGAAGTGGGAAAACTCTTTGGTCAATTTCTGGCTAAAGAGTTTTTTACATTAAAACGATAATTAAATATTTATCTTGCTAATAGCAGGATTAATCTAAGAATTCAAGTAGAAATCCAAAAGATGAATATTCCAACAATAATGGAAATTAATAGCTTATAACGTTATGGTATAATATATTCCTAATATAATAATAATTATAAGTATTAATACTGAAAATATCTTATAATACTAGGAAATTATTTAGTTTCTTGGTTGAATTTAAAGCCAATAATTAGTTACGCAACTGAGGATATATGTCTCCAATACAACCCCCAAAGAAAATTACACCTTCCGTGAATATGCTGGTTGGTGTCAGGCTGCGGGAGTTACGCCGGCAGAAAAAACTTTCTTTGCGTAACCTGTCAGACCTAACTGGATTGAACATTAATACCCTTAGCATGATTGAAAATGGGAAAATTTCCCCTTCTGTCAGTACACTACAAAGATTAGCTAACTCCTTTGATGTCACAATTTCTGTTTTTTTCGAAGAAACATCAGCCTATAAACAAGTTATTTATACCCGAGGGGAAAACCGAAAGTTTATTTTTGCGGAAGGGGCAAAAATTGAAAACCTGATGAATAATATCCTGCGGGATAATTTACAGGCATACATTATCGCTCTTGAACCTGGATACAGTAGCGGAGAAAGACATATCCAGCACGATGGATATGAATTCGTATATTGTATTGATGGCAAATTTACTTATACAGTAAACGATGAGGATTATTTACTAACAAAAGGTGACAGCCTGATGTTTGATTCTCATCTTCACCATTGCTGGCTAAACCCAGAACTGGTTCAAGCTAAATTCCTCTTGATGATCCTGCCTGTCAGCATGGACGAGAAGAATAAATATGATCACTTTAATCTTTAGGAGAAAAAATGAAAATCGCAGTAATTACAGATGATGAAAAAACCATCAGTCAGCATTTCGGACGCGCCATAAAATATATGGTTTTTACAGTCGAAGAAGGCATTATAACCAAACGTGAAGTTCGGGAAAAAACTGGACACCACACTTTTGGTGAACAAGGCCACTCCCATGAAGAAGGTCATCATGGGGATGATGCACAATCGCATGCGAAGCATGGCATGATGGCAGAAACAATCACAGATTGCCAGGTTATCATCTGTGGTGGGATGGGTATGGGTGCTTATGAGTTTATGCGAAGGAGCAACATCCAACCTTTGGTTACAGATATGCGTGAAATTGAACCAGCAGTCCTGGCATATGTTGCAGGAAAATTACCTAATTTGACCGAAAAATTGCATTGATTGCCAGACAGAAGTAATTCTGATTATGGTCACTTGAAAGGAAGTTTTCCTGAACATAATAGGAGCAAACCATGCAGTACACAGATAATGATTTGCGTCTGATCATTGAGCGTCACCAGTTATATCTTTCTGGAAATCCGGATGGGGAACTGGCGGATTTTAACAAGGCTAATTTATATGGGGTTAATCTCTCCAATATAAATCTCACTAAGGCAAATCTGGAAGGTGCTAACCTGATCAGGGCACTGCTTTGGTGCACGAATCTGGAAGGGGCAAACTTGGAAAAAGCCAACTTGAAACACGCCAACCTATGTAGCGCCAAATTAAAAAACTGTCAGCTAAAAGAAGCATCCCTTTTAGGTGCGAATCTGGATAACACTGACCTGCAGAACGCGGATTTATCAAACGCTTCACTGGATAGTGCATCCATGAAAAATTCAATCTTCAACTCACAAACGATATGGCCGGAAAATTTTGATCCAGAACTAGCTGGAGCAATAAAAATATAGAATTGATCCCTTCAGGTGGTCTTCGTAAAAGAAGGCCACTTGTAATATGAAGGTCCTAGTTAGGCAGAATTGCGAATTCAACGATTGGTTATGGACATTATTATGACAATAGAAAGTATCCAATTTATACAAATCGGAATCATACATTCTACAATCCTTGAAAAAGAATCCTCACCTATTCAATCGTCACGGTCTGAGTTGGAGGCAACAGTAGAGGTTTTTCCACAGTACGAAGAGGGATTACTGGGAATTGAGGAATTTTCTCATATATATTTATTTTACGAATTTCATCGCATGAATCCAGACATCGAGCTGCTGGTAAAGCCATTTTTAGATGACCAGGAGCATGGAATTTTTGCCACCCGTTACCCTGTTCGACCTAATCCTTTGGGTTTTTCCGTTGTCCGGTTATTGGAGCGGCAAGGGAATGTATTAAGGGTTAGAGGCGCTGATATGCTGAATGAAACTCCCCTGTTGGATATCAAACCCTATATCCCAGAATTTGACATATTTGAAGTTGAAAAAATTGGGTGGTATAAAACCAGAAAATATCGTTAGTATTAAATATAGTGAAACCCACCGCTGGGATCGAATCGAAGGAGGAATGATGGTTGAAAATAAAGAAGGATGCGTAAAACCTTCCAAAGGCCCGATGGTTGTTTTACCTGAAGGAACCGGAATGGTTCAATCAATTACAAAGGAGGTATCCATGACTCAAGCACGCGTCGGTAAACCCGCTCCGGATTTTGAACTGAATGCTTTCCAGGGGACGGGATTTAAAAACATAAAATTATCAGATTTCAAGGGAAAATGGATCGTGATCTGTTTCTACCCAGGCGATTTTACTTTTGTCTGACCGACTGAACTTTCGGCAGTTGCCGTAAAAGCTAAGACATTTAAAGAACTTGGGGTTGAATTTTTTGCAATCAGTACTGACAGCCGTTTTTCTCATAAGATATGGCAAGAAGAAGAACTTTCCAAAATGGTCGAAGGTGGTTTCCCATATCCAATGCTCTCAGATGCAGGTGGTAGGGTTGGAAACGTGTATGGTGTATATGATGAAGATGCAGGTGTGGATATCCGTGGAAGATTCTTGATCGATCCGGATTTCGTGATCCGGGCAATGGAAGTAATGACCCCTGAGGTTGGCCGCAATGTCAATGAACTTATTCGGCAGATCCAGGCATTCCAGCATGTGGTCGCTACAGGGGAAGTGACTCCAGCCGGCTGGACTCCCGGAAAACCCACCTTAAAACCAGGTCCAGAACTCGCGGGGAAAGTGTGGAAGATTTGGAAACCTGATTTGAATAGTTAGGTAAAGATTATACCGGAGCAATAATGACAAGAGGCTGCTTATTAAGGATGAGCAGCCTCTTGTCATTATTGCAAAAAATTGTTGCTATTAATTTATGAAAATTTCTTGGATAATGCACAAAACGCGGAAAGGTTCAAACCTCACCTTCCAATCAATGAATATATACACAAAATTGTAAGAAATAATAAGTTAATAATCCTAAGTGCATTAATATCTAAACAATCGATGTTTTCGAATGCAATAAATAGAATTTTTCCAAGTATCTGCTGGAGATAATATCAATATGATGTGAAGCATTATAAGAAGTTTGTTAATAATGCTACTTATATTACACATTTAGCCCTAAAAAGATATATTCTTGGTACAATTGGTACGCTTTTAAGATACCGGGAAGTGTTAAATGACACAGAATTGACTTGGAATTATGTGTCACAGGACGTGAGGGTTAAAATCACCCCTTCCCCACCTTGAAAAATATATCATTGTTGGAAGGATTATAAATTGAAAATCGAAACTGAAACCCGTGATGATCATCAAATTAAGTTGATTGTCGAATTAGAGCCTGAAATGCTTGAACGTAAAATGCACAAAGCGGCTCGCCAGATATCTGAACAAAATAAATTCCCCGGGTTTAGACCTGGCAAGGCTCCTTATGATATTGTATTAAGAGTTGTTGGTGAAGAACGGGTTCAGCAGGAAGCAATTGAATTACTTGTTGATGAAGTCTACCCGGAAGCCCTAAAAGAACAAAACATTGAACCTGCTGCAATCGGATCACTTGATGAGATCATCAGCACGAATCCTCCCAAGTTCTCTTTTATCGTTCCTTTAAAACCAGCAGTCGCACTAGGTGACTACCAGGCAGTTCGGGTTCCATATGCTTACCCGGGTGTGTCGCCTGAAGAAGAAAAAGAAGCTATCGAGAAATTTCGCAGTTCTTATTCAACCTTCGAACCTGTTGACCGCCCTGCAAAGGAAGAAGATGTACTGAGTATCACATACTCTGCTTATAATGTCACCGAAAACGGCGAAGAGATGGTGTTTGAAGATCGACCTTTACAGGTACGCATCTTGAAGAAAGACGAAGAACGGGAAGCTGAATATCCTTTCAACGGTTTTTCACGACATTTTCTGAAAGCAAAAGCACTCGATGAAAAAGACTTGGAATTTACCTATCCTGAGGATTACACACGGTTGGATCAAAAAGGTAAGAAATTTCGCTATCATGTCAAGCTTGATGCAGTCAAAAAAGTGGTTTTACCTGAAGTAAATGAAGAATTCATCAAGAATTTTGGCGAATTTAAAAGCGTGGATGATTTCAAGGCTGAGATCACTAAACAGCTCGAAGCAAATAACCTGGCTGATTATGATTATCAGTACTATAAGCAGATCATCGATCAAATTAAGGCTGGTGCGACGATTAAATATCCACCACAGTTCCTGGAAGATGAAAAAGCTGAAGTTACAAAAAGCATTGAACACGACCTATCTCACCAGAAAATGGACCTGGAATCTTACTTAAAGATCCGCCAACTTACCAGGGAGGAATTTGTAGAAAAGGAAGTCGTACCTTCTGCAACAGAACGCCTGGAGAGATCATTAATTCTGAATGAATTGTCCAAAGCGGAAAATATAGTCCTAACTGACGAAGATATGCAAAAAAGTTATACAGAGACTTTAAATGAGATGGTTGGAACACCTGATTTTGAGAAACTTCAGAAAAAGATGCCCAAAAAGAAGTTGATCGATGCCATAGCCATGGAGGCTGCTTCTCGTGCTATGAATCGCAGAGTTTTTGAGTCATTGAAAAAAATCGCCAACGGTGAAGCAGAATCACCCAAGGTTGAAGAAGGTACTATTGTAGAGCCGGCTCCTGTTACTGCCAAGGCAAAACCCAAAGCTAAAAAGAGCAAGAAGGTTGTCGACTCTAAGGAGGAGTAAGATATGTCTTTACCAAATTTCCAAGATGTCGTTCCAATGGTTATCGAATCATCCGGGCGTGGAGAACGGGCATACGATATCTATTCTTTACTACTTAAAGAACGGATCATTTTTCTAGGTACACCCATTGATGACCAGGTAGCTAATGTTATTGTTGCCCAGCTTTTATTCCTGAATCGTGAAGATCCAGAAAAGACCATCCACATGTATATCAACTCTCCGGGAGGCCAGATTTATTCTGGTCTGGCGATCTATGACACAATGAAAATGATTTCCAACCCGATCAGCACTTATGCTATTGGATTTTCTGCTTCCTTTGGAACGGTCATTCTAGCTGCTGGAACAAAAGGTCAGCGATACGCCCTACCCCATGCTACGATCCACATGCACCAACCTTTAGGTGGAGCGCAAGGCCAGGCATCTGACATAGAGATCCATGCAAAGGAAATACTGAGGCTACGTGCTCGACTAAACGAAATCCTGGCTGAAAGCACCGGCCAGACATTGGAATCTATCGAGCATGACACTGAGCGTGATTTCTTCTTGGATGCAAAACAGGCTGTTGAATATGGTTTGGTTGATGAAGTATTAAAAAATAAAACTGAACAATAAACTAGTTCTTTCGTTTGATTTCACAGCCGGATAGAAATGTCTATCCGGCTGCGTATTACTGAACTGTCTATTGGAGTGCATGGAATGATCGATTTTAGGAAACATGGCATCAAAGCTGTCATTTTGGATATGGATGGAGTCTTATGGAAGGATAATGAACCGATCGGTCATTTACCATCCATATTCCAACGGTTTTCAGAAGAAAATATCCGTGTAATCCTGGCAACCAATAACGCCACCAGCACTGTGGACCAATACTTACAGAAAATCCACCACATGGGGGTTACCCTCTCAGAATATCAAATTGTGACTTCAGGTCAGGCAGTCATTTTTTATCTACAACAGACTTATCCAACAGGATCGAAAGTCTACGTAGTGGGATCAGAGGGATTGAAAAACATTGTTACGGGTGCTGGATATTTATTGGATGAAAATAAAGCTGCTGCTGTCATAGTCGGAGTGGATCGTGATATTTCATATAATAAAATTAGAATTGCCAGCAAATTAATTCGTGAAGGTGCAGAATTCATTGGCACAAATCCAGATAAGACATTCCCTACCCCGCGAGGTTTGGAACCAGGAGCAGGGTCAATTATTGCCTCGGTGGCTGCTGCAGCTGAAAAGGAACCTATGTTCGTTGGAAAACCAGGCAGGATCATGATGGATTTGGCTTTATCCCGCCTTCAAGGAATTTCAAAGGGACAGGTATTACAGGTTGGAGACAGACTGGACACAGACGTTGCAGCAGGACAGAACTATGGATGCCAGACAGCTGTAGTCTTATCAGGCGTCACTACATTGGCAATGGCCCAGCAATGGCGACCCGAACCTGATTTTGTATATAATGATCTGGCTGAAATTGTAGGAGCATGAGTAATTCATCAGATATTCCATTGATCACGGATTTTAGTTTGATTCAGTTGGAAGAGAAACTGTTATCAATGGGAGAGCCTAAGTACCGAGCAAAACAAATATGGGAAGGTATTTATCATTCCCTGATTACAGACTTTAAATCCGCATCAAACCTCTCCAAATCTCTGCGCCAAAAATTGGACGAAAGATTCTTGTTCAATTCATTGACTCCAGTCGTAGAAATGCATTCCAATGATAAACAAACAACGAAAGTATTGTTTGAAACTAATGACAATAAAAAAATAGAAACTGTGCTGATGAGATATAACGAACGCAACACCTTATGTATTTCAACCCAGAGTGGGTGTGCAATGGGATGTGTCTTTTGTGCCACAGGACAAATGGGTTTCTTTAGAAGCTTGTCTCCTGGGGAAATAGTGGAACAAGTTCTGCATTTTAGCAGGCAGTTAAAATTAATAAATGAAAAAGTAACTAATATTGTATTTATGGGTATGGGTGAACCATTCCAAAACTATGAAGCAACCATAAAAGCAGTTGATCTATTAGGTGATGTAGATGGGTATAACATGGGAGCCAGGCGCCTCACTATTTCAACTGTTGGGATCATTCCGCAGATAATGCGATTTGCCGATGAGAAGCGCCAGGTTAACCTGGCTGTCAGCCTGCATTCCATAGATGATGAAGTCAGATCAAATATGATGCCAGTGAATAAAAAATACCCGGTAAATGACCTCCTAAAGGCATGTGTATACTATATCAATCAAACTAATCGAAGGGTATCATTTGAATGGGCATTAATTGATGGGAAGAATGATTCGGTGGATATGGCCAGGAAGTTAGCTAATAAATTGCGGTCATTATTATGTCATGTGAATCTCATCCAATTGAATCCAACCAATAAATATTCCGGAAAAGGATCCTCCAAAGACACTGCTGAAAAATTCAAAGCTACATTGGAACAGGAAGGAATTCCCTGCACCATCCGGCTACGGCGGGGAATCGATATACACGCTGGTTGTGGTCAACTGGCCACATCAACAGATTGAATGACAGGATACCATGGCAGATTTCTTAAACAAATGGAAATTAAGTTTAACCAAAACCAAAAAACTAACTTTTGGACGTATCGCCTCGATATTTGGTGGAAGTGAGATAACGGAAGATACCTGGGATGAGTTGGAAGCTTTACTTTTGCAATCTGATTTAGGAAATCAGGTCACCCAGGAAATTATTGTTTCTCTACGAAAAAAGATTGATTCTATCGGCGTGATCAAAACCACAGAGTATCAAAATATTCTAACTGGAGAGTTGGTCTCAAGGATCCTAACAAACGAAGTAATTATTCCATCCAATAAACCTGTGGTGGTCTTAATCGTTGGTGTAAATGGTTCCGGTAAAACAACCAGCATTGCTAAACTTGGCATGTTATATAAAAAACTTGGATATTCTGTCATGTTCGGGGCGGCTGATACATTTAGGGCTGCAGCAGTAGAACAATTAAAAGTATGGGGAACTCGCCTGGATATTCCGGTAATAGCCGGACAGGAAGACGCTGATCCAGGCGCTGTAACTTTTGATGCAATATCGGCTGCAAAAGCAAAGTCAGTTGATATCATCTTTATTGACACTGCAGGTAGATTACACACCCGTTATAATTTGATGGAAGAACTTAAAAAGGTTTATCGTGTTTGTGATAAAGCATTGCCAGGGTCTCCCCAATTTGTCTGGTTGGTATTGGATGCAACCACAGGACAAAATGCTTTTCAACAGGCGAAGGTTTTCCAACAGGCTGTAAACGTGGATGGGATCATTTTAGCAAAATTAGATTCCTCAGCAAAAGGCGGAATGGTATTTGCGATACAGGAACAATTAGGATTGCCCATTCTCTATACCGGCCTGGGAGAAAAACCGGAAGACTTCGAGCCATTTGATAAAGTTAAATTTGTTGATGGCATTCTAACGAATTAATATTGGAAAGGTCAAAAAATGCAGGACATCATGAATCGTGCTCAAATAGGCTTAGACACAATCCTCAGTATTATGGAGCATCTTTGACCTGGAAAAAAAAGAAACAGAATTGGTTAAGCTTAAAGCTAAAGCTGAATCACAAGATTTATGGGATGACCGGGAATATGCACTGTCCTTAATGAAAAAAATTAGCGATCAATCTTCTTTGATAGATGGTTGGAAGCAAATCCAAAAGCGTTTCAAAGATGTTTATGAACTGGCAGAAATGGATGATGAGTCTCTGAGACCTGAACTGGAAGAAGATCTTGGGATAATTGAAAAACTACTATCTGAAAAAGAAATCACAGCACTTTTATCGGGACCATACGACCAGGGTAATGCCCTTCTGATGATCCAATCCGGTGCAGGAGGAACAGAAGCCCAAGACTGGGCATCCATGTTGATGCGTATGTATTTACGTTGGATCGAAAAAAGAGGATTTAAGTCGGAGATCATTGATCAAGCAGAGGGTGAAGAAGCTGGGATAAAGACAGTCACCATAGCTGTTGAAGGAAATTATGCTTATGGTTATATGCGCTCCGAAAAAGGTGTTCACCGTCTGGTAAGGCTCTCCCCCTTCGATGCTGCCCATCGCCGGCACACATCTTTTGCATCAGTGGAAATTCTCCCCGCCGATGTGAGCGGAGATGATGAGATTATTATTAATCCTGATGAACTAAAGATCGATATATTCAAATCATCTGGTGCGGGTGGCCAAAACGTTCAAAAGAATGCTACAGCTATACGCATAACGCATTTACCTTCTGGATTAGTGGTTATTTGCCAAAATGAACGCTCACAGCTTCAAAATCGAGCAAATGCTATGCGGGTATTAAAAGCTCGTCTGCTGGAAATAAAACAAGCGGAAGACGAAAAACATTTGGCTGAATTAAGGGGAGATTATGTGAAGACCGAATGGGGAAGCCAAATTCGATCCTATGTCTTGCATCCTTATCAACTTGTAAAAGACCATAGAACCGATTTTGAAATTGGAAATGCTCAAGCTGTTCTAGAAGGTGAAATCGACCCTTTTATTGAAACTTTTCTAAGAAGTAAATCTTCATCTCATTAATCCAGTATTTTAGCTAAATCCAGCAGTTTGAAATCGAGTTCTTTTTTATGATTGGCAACTTCACTTAGTGGAGTTGTCTTTATTATGCCATTCAACTGACCAACTAACACTCCAAATTCGTTGTTTTTTATGCAATTTACAGCAGCGGCACCTAACCTGGTAGCAAGTATCCTGTCAAAAGCACCAGGCGCACCACCTCGTTGAACATGACCCAAAATTGTAGCTCTCAGGTCGAAACCCAACCTTTCTTTATGTTCATTGAAATAAGCGACCAATGCTTCTGCGTTATATTTTGCTCCTTCAGCAACTACTACAATTGCATGCGGTTTACCTTTTTCATAAGAAGATGACAGTTTCTGAGCAATCATTTCAGGATCAATTTCCACTTCAGGGACAATGATCGATTCAGCGCCGCCAGCAATCCCTGCCATTAATGCCAGATACCCGCAATTCCTGCCCATTACTTCGATTAGAAAAGCACGCTGATGGGATGAAGCAGTTGTTTTCAGGCGATCAATTGCCTCAAGAGCAATATTTAACGCTGTATCAACCCCAATGGTAATATCTGAACCGTACAGATCATTATCAATCGTCGATGCCACACCAATAACGTGGAAACCAAATTTACTAATGGCATCGCTTCCACTTTGAGATCCATTGCCCCCAATCACGATCAATGAATCAATTGTGTTCAAATTCAGATTGCGGATACCTTCCCTTTGCCCTTCAGGCGTCTTGAACTCGAGACATCTGGCACTGCCCAAGATTGTTCCACCTCGCTGAATTATGCCACCAACATCACGGGTACCCAAATTAATAAATTGATTATCCACCAAACCAGCAAAACCACCCTTGACTCCCATTACCTCCCACCCATTATTGATCGAGCATCGTACAACAGCCCGGATGGCAGCATTCATACCAGGAGCATCGCCTCCACTGGTTAATACAGCAATTCTCTTCATATTTCCTCCAACAATGACAATCGCATAATCATATCGTATTTCGAATACTTTAGATATTGTAATTGATTAAATGGGACCTCTGCATGGTATGATTAGGCACTTCTTATCATTATTACGCATTTGGAGTATAAGGATAGGTATGGTCAATTATAAAGTCACATCCCACCCAATTCTTCAAATTCCTAAAATCAAAAAAGTTGCAATTTATTGGGAGAATGAAAGACTAGAAGCACATGAGGGAGAAACGATAGCCGCCGCCTTATTTGCTCATGGGATCCACGCTTTTGGAACTCACAAAAAAGATGGAGCACCTTTGGGCATTTTTTGCGCGAATGGTCAATGCTCGCAATGCATGGTTCTGGCCAATGGTTTTCCAGTAAAAGCTTGCATGGAAAAAGTCTCCGAAGATATTAGGTTGAAGCCAATTAATGGTCTACCGGAACTCCCGAAAGATAGTATCGAAGTAGTCACCTCCCCGATTAAAGAAATCAGAATTCCAGCACTTATTATGGGAGGCGGCCCTGCAGGATTATCTGCGGCCATCGAACTTGGGAAACTAGGAATTCCAACAATTCTTGTTGATGATAAGCATCGACTTGGTGGAAAACTAGTTCTTCAGACGCACCGTTTTTTCGGGTCAATTAATGCGGTATATGCAGGTACAAGGGGAATTGATATTGCAAGTATCCTTGAGAAAGAAGTCCGCAAGTTTCCTTCTGTTAGTATCTGGTTAAATAGCACCGTCCTCGCTGTATTCAATGATAAGAAAGTTGGGATACTGCGGAATAATAAGGAATATGACCTTATTGAGCCAGAAATTCTCCTTGTAGCTACTGGAGCACGGGAAAAATCGCTCGCGTTCAAAGGGAATTCACTACCTGGTGTATTTGGGGCAGGTGCTTTCCAAACATTACTCAATAGAGATTTAGTTCGTCCAGCGGAAAAATTGTTTATTGTGGGTGGCGGAAATGTCGGATTAATCACCGGTTATCATGCTTTACAAGCCAATATCTCAGTTGTAGGTCTTGTTGAAGCACTTCCAGAGTGCGGTGGTTATAAAGTACACCGGGATAAGCTCACAAGGATGGGTGTACCAATTTATACGTCTCACACAGTGATCAGCGCAAATGGGTCAAGACAGGTAGAGTCCATCACAATTGCAGAAGTAGATCAATATTTTAATATAATCAAGGGAACAGAAAAATCCTTTGAGTGTGATGCCATACTGATGGCAGTTGGGCTGGAGTCAGTCAACGAATTTTACTTAAAAGCGAAAGAATTTGGGTTGCCTGTGGTTGCAGCAGGAGATGCTGAAGAAATTGCTGAAGCATCTGCCGCAATATTCTCAGGGAAGATCAAGGGTCTGGAGATGGCCAGTCTATTAGGATATTCGACAGGACCTATTCCGAAGGATTGGTATCACACTGCCGAAGTATTGAAATCAAAACCCGGAACTAGTAACCAGGAAGAGTTGCCCGAAACAAACGAAGGTGTTTCCCCGGTGATCCATTGTTCACAGGAAATTCCGTGTAATCCTTGCGCTTCTATTTGTCCTCAAGGATTAATATATATTGATAAATCTGACATTCGTAATATTCCAAAATTTTTAGGAGATAGTTATTGTTGCGGAGTTTGCGAAAAGTGTGTAACAGTATGTCCCGGATTGGCAATAACGCTGGTTGATTATCGTGATGACAAGGAAATGCCAGTGGTGACAATTCCATATGAGTTTCAATATGGTTTGCTCCAGAAACAGGATAATGTTCAGGTCATGGATACTTCTGGTAATGAGCTTGGAATAGTTGAGATACAGGATGTAACCGCAATCTCTGGAAACGACAGGACCATTCTTATACGGGTGAAAGCTCCGGCCAATATTGCTCGACAAATAGCAGGTATAAGAGTTCAGGAAGTTGAAGTGTCCCGCCCAATGGACCACTATGTACAGCATATCGAAGATGACACGATTATCTGCAGATGTGAGCGAGTTACTGCTGGTGAGATCAGAGCGTTGATCAGGAATGGTTATCGCGATTTGAACGAAATCAAGACAGTTACGAGGGCGATGATGGGAGCATGTGGTTCAAAAACATGCCATTCCTTGATCTATCGATTATTCTCCGATGAGGGAATAGATCCATCAAAAGTAAAGGATCAAACTAAACGGCCAATTTTTATAGAAGTACCCTTGGGTGTTTTTGCAAATAGTCATAATAAAGATGAGGGAATAAATGAGTAACCTTCCCTACCCCAGCAATTCATATGATGTCATTATTATTGGCGCAGGCTCAATTGGTGTGCCATCAGCATATTATTTGGCCTGTCAGGGTTTAAAAGTGCTTGTAGTAGATTCTGAGGCAAGTGTAGGGCAGGGCTCGAATAAAAAAGCGATTGGGGGTGTCAGGGCAACCCATTCTGATCCAGTAAAAATTCGTTTAGGCTTGAGAAGTATCGATATCTTCTCGAAATGGAAAGGCACCACCGGTGATGATATAGAATGGTCGCAGGGAGGATATTGTTTTGTAGCATACAGGGAGAGGGAAGAAAACATCCTGAAAGACCTGCTTACTATTCAGAGGAACTATAACCTGAATATTTCCTGGTTGGATAAAAAGCAAATTCTGGAGTTAGTGCCCGATTTTAATCCAGTCGGACTGATAGGCGGCACATTCAGCCCAGACGATGGAAATGCTTCACCTTTACTGGCCATTCATTCATTTTATGTACAATCTCTTCAAAAAGGGGCAGAATTCAAATTCAACGAAAAAGTGATTTCGGTAATCTTCGAATCAGGTCAGGTAAAAGGCATTCGCACTTCACACGGCAAGTATTTTGCAAATGTGGTCATTAATGCTGCCGGCGCCTGGGCAAGGTCTGTTTCCAGGTTGTTCAATGAAGATATACAAGTGACACCAAACTCGCATAAGTCCGCCATTACTGAACCGGTTGCACAGTTTTTAAACCCCATGATCGTTGATATCAGGCCTTCTCCTGGGTCAGCTAATTATTACTTTTACCAGCATATTACAGGACAGATCATTTTTTGCATTACGCCAAATCCAAGTATCTGGGGTGATAATGTTCAGGAAACCAGTGATTTTCTTCCGATGGTGGCCCGAAGAATTGTTGAATTGATGCCCAGATTAAAAAATATTCGGGTGAGAAGAACCTGGCGGGGATTGTATCCAATGACTCCAGACGGATTTCCCTTACTTGGATGGTCCGAAGTTAATTCAGGCTATTTAATTGCTGCAGGAATGTGCGGACAGGGATTTATGCTTGGTCCGAGCGTTGGAGAACTAATTACCCGGATGGTTACCAACTCCATCACAAGTGAAGATGAAGATACTCTCAAACAACTCACCCCGTATAGGGCATTCTCTCAAATTGAATTATTAAAATAATTAAGGATCCAATGGAGAAACCAATTATCGTACCTGTCCAAACTTTACGTAATTTTGCGGTTGATGTTTTTACTGCCGCAGGTGTCCCAAACGGTGATGCAGATATTTGTGCTGATGTTCTCATCACATCAGATATTCGGGGAATAGAATCGCATGGGATGAGCCGGTTAAAAATGTATATTGACAGGATCATCGACGGAAGACAAAAACCTATAACCAAACTCACAATTGAAAGGGAAACTCCATCCACTGCATTAATAGATGGTCACGATGGTATGGGAGCTGTCATTTCCACAAAAGCCATGTCTTTGGCAATCAAAAAAGCAAAAGAGGCGGGAACAGGCACTGTAGCTGTGAGAAATTCAACTCATTTTGGTATCGCTGGTTATTATCCACTCATGGCAGTAAAAGAGGACCTGATCGGTATTTGTGTGACAAATACACGTCCATCCATGGCACCTACATTTGGAGTTCAGCCTATGCTGGGTACAAACCCGATCGCGTTTGGAGCACCAACAGATGAAAGTGAACCATTTTTATATGATGGTGCAACAACTATTATCCAACGAGGAAAAGTAGAGATTCATGCGAGAAAGGACATATTACTACCTGGAGGTTATGTTTTAGACCAAAATGGAGCTCCCGCAAGGAACCCTCACGAAATATTATCCGGATTAAATAATGACATAAATTCACTCCTGCCACTTGGCGGGAGCGGTGAGGAATTTGGTGGATATAAAGGGTACGGGATGGCAACTATTGTAGAAATACTCTCTGCAAGCCTTCAAAATGGTAATTTCTTGACAGGACTGACGGGATTTTCGGAAAATGGTAAGAAGCGACCATTTGGAATTGGTCATTTCTTTCAGGCGATTGCAATTGATGCTTTTACTTCAGCTTATGAGTTTAAGAAGACTACCGGAGATATCTTAAGGGCATTAAGGAAGTCGAAACGTGCTAATGGTCGTGAGAGGATATATACAGCCGGTGAAAAAGAAGCTGAAGAATCTATCAAGTCGTACCGCGAAGGAATAACAATTTCTCCAAACTTGGTTTTAGAGTTAAACAAGTTAGCAAAGGATTTTAAACTGTCAAAATATCAGTTTTGAATTTTCCTGATATTTAGTAATATGAAGAATCAACCCCTGAATTGAGCAAAGTATGAAGATTCAAGGACCAAAGTAATCTATCTCAACTTTGTTTCAGAAATACATAGTCACTATATTTAGTCTCTTGGGCAAAATCCTTATTGATATTGTTATAATATTTGGATAATAACCCTATAATCTTATGGCATAGTAATTGGAGCCATCCTTGAAATTTGAAACCCTTTTAGAGTCATTACCGGAAAACTACAATCTCGTCGATCGTGAGATGCTAACCCGAGCTTACCAGATAGCCGAAAAGGCACATGAGAACCAAAAAAGGGTATCTGGAGAACCTTATATTTCACATTGTTTGGCTGTAGCGGCCATTTTAGTAGAAATGAAAGTTCCTCCAGAAGTAGTCATTGCTGGAATTTTGCACGACACAGTAGAAGATACTGAAATCTCTTTGTCTGATTTGAAAAAAGAATTTGGTGATGATATTGCAAAATTGGTTGATGGAGTTACAAAACTCACCAATTTACCACGTGTATCCAGGGGTGATCAACATCTGGAAGAATCACTGGAAGACAATCCAGAGTCAAGTGACGAGATTGCAGAGGAAGAGAAGAAAACCCAATCGCAGAGATCACGTAAACGCGACCTCGCTTCAGAAACGTTGCGAAAAACCTTTCTTGCAATGGGAGACGATATCCGGGTTGTATTAATAAAGCTTGCCGACCGGTTGCATAATATGCGGACGTTGGGGTATATGCCCGAACATAAGCGTAAACGCATCGCAAAAGAAACACTTGATATTTTTGCGCCATTGGCTAATCGCCTTGGTATTTGGCAAATGAAATGGGAACTGGAAGATCTTGGTTTTCGATATACTTATCCGGAAAAGTACAAGGAAATCGCAGAGCAATTGGCTGAACGAAGGGTGGATCGTGAAGAGCAAATTGAAAAAACGATAGCAAAACTTCACCAATTACTGGAGCAAGCTGGAATAAAAGTAGAAATAACCGGCCGACCGAAGCATATTTATTCTATATATAAAAAAATGATGGAGAAGGGTAAGTCATTCGAAATGGTCCTCGATCTCAGGGCTGTCAGATTGATTGTTGCTGATATTCCCTCATGCTACGCCGCTTTAGGCGTCATACATACCCATTGGCGCCCCATTCCGCATGAATTTGACGATTATATAGCCGCTCCAAAAGATAATTTTTATCAATCCCTCCATACTGCTGTGATCTATGATGATGGCAAACCTTTAGAAGTTCAGATTCGGACATCTGAAATGCACCAGAGTGCTGAATATGGCATTGCCGCACATTGGCGTTATAAAGAAGGCCGTAAACGTGATGATGAGTTTGAGCAGCGTGTTAATTGGCTCCGACGCCTGATGGATTGGCGAAAAGATGTTGATGATGCTCAGGAATTTGTTGACGTCATGAAAACTGATGTCTTCCAGGATCGTGTATATATTTTTACACCCAGAGGAGACATTATTGATCTTCCAAGTGGATCCACACCGATCGATTTTGCCTATCACGTCCACACTGAGATTGGACATAGGTGTAGAGGAGCAAAAATTAATGGAAAATTGGTTACCCTCGATTACAAACTCAAAACGGGTGATCAAGTAGAAATACTTACAGCAAAACAAGGAGGTCCTTCCCGAGATTGGTTGAATTCAAATCTTGGTTTGGTAAATACCCAGCGGGGGCGTGCAAAGATCAAACAGTGGTTTAAAAAGCAGGATTGGGATCAAAATGTTTCCCAGGGAAAGATACAACTGGATCGGGAGCTGCGTAGATTAGGAATTGAAAGTATAGACCTGCATAGTTACGCAACAGAATATGAATATAAAGATTTGGATGACTTTTACGAAGCAATAGGATGTGGGGATCTTTCCCTCGGTAGGTTAATAGCAAAGATATCAGATGTAACCAAGGAAAATGATCAGGATATTCTAACTCCTGGTCCGGTAACAGATACAAAACCAAATCCGGATGGTATCACAGTGCTTGGACTGAAAGGAATGCTTACCAGTATTGCAAGATGCTGTAACCCCGTTCCTGGTGATGAAATTATTGGTTATATTACCAGAGGACGTGGAGCGACAATCCATAGGCAAGATTGCCCCAATATCCTTCGACTGAGGGGAGATCAGGAAAGGATTGTTAAGGTTTCCTGGGGAGAAATAAAAAACACCTTCCCCGTAGCTGTTGAGGTGAAGGCTTACGATAGGCAAGGATTACTTGGAGATATTTCGAGTGTTCTCTCTAATGAATCAGTTAACCTGATTGACATTAGCCTTAAAGTTAATCATAATCTAACAGTAATTAAGCTTGTATTGGAAATTGGAGATCTAGTTCAACTTAGCAGAATATTAATCCGAATAGAAAGTCTACAGAATGTTATGGAAGTTCATCGGTTAAGACCTGGATGACATTTTGCAAAATAATATTATGGTCTTCAATTTTGAATATTTATACATCCGTTTTCATACCTTTACGAAAATAATCAACTAATGTAAAATCGCATCTTGATTAATAGAGATAGGATAGTTTTGCAAATGCGACATTTAAAAAGATGGGGAATTATTTTTTCGCTGATGGGAATTCTTGATTCAGGTTATCTTTCCTGGATAAAGTTTAGCCACAGTGAGGAAAAATGCATTGCAGGATTAGGAAATTGTGCATTAGTAAATACAAGCACATATTCTGAAATTTTCAAAATTCCTATTGCTTATTTTGGTTTTTTGGCTTATTTAATAATTTTTATACTCTTAGTTTCAAGTGATTCCAGAATTAAGTTTGCTCCAATTATTCCATTTCTATTATTTGGTATCACTTTAATCGGTTTATTATTTTCTGGTTATCTGACTTATGTACAATTTGGTATATTACATGCATATTGTCCATATTGCTTATTATCAGCAGTAACCACAACTTGTTTATTCATTATTTCGACCATTATAATGGTCAAAGAAATAAATCTATAAGGAAGACATAGGAGTTTTCATATGCCACGAATTCGCTGCCACTATCTCGATTGCGTATTTCTTGATGAGGGTTTTTGCACAGCTGCCGCTGTAGAAATTGACCCAGATTCTGGTTGTGCAACCTATTCTCCGAATGCTGAAGCAGCTGCTGAAGATGATTGGGATGAAGAAGAAGAACTGGAAGAATGGGATGAATTGGATCTTGAAGACGACCAGGATGAAGATACCTGGATGGATGATGAAGAGGAGTATTAGTCAATCCTGTAATTAGTACAAAGATTTGCGTAAGATTAATTTGTTTTAATCCAAAATTAATACTTATTGACATCCGTGTGTTTGCAGTTGTATAATATTAATAACGTATATGGCATTTGTGTTTGCAGTGACAGAAAATAATTCGATCTGAACTAGATAACACGTTCAGGTCATTTTTGTTTTCAGAATGTCATGAACAAAGGAAGAGCAACACAAGGCTACAAAAGGATTAATCAATAAGGAGTGAGAGATGAGTGAGAGAGTTCAAGGAACAGTAAAATGGTTCAATACAAGCAAAGGTTTTGGATTTATCCAACGCGCTGGTGAACCCGACGTATTCGTCCACTATTCAGCTATCCAGGGAGATGGATTCAAAAATCTCGAAGAAGGCCAACCAGTGGAATTCTCTGTTGAAAAGGGACCGAAAGGATTGCAGGCAACTGAAGTTGTACTAATTCAATAACTAAAAGGTTCACAAATTTATAGCCCTCACTTGAGGGCTATTTTTTTAGGTTAAGTGTTTTTCGTCCAATAGACAGCCAATAGCCCACACCTAAAAACAATATCGTTCCACCAATGGCAAAGCCAAGATGTAGCGGACCTAATTTCCAAAAATCCCAACCGATCATACTCGAAACAGTATGTCCGCTCCAAAAACCAAACCCGCTTAGAAATTCATATAATAACAATTGACTTAACCCGCCGTTCTTCCATAGGTGAAAACCAGCGCCAAACATTATCGAAACCAGGAAGCCAAATAAAAAAGCAGGAAGTGTCATTTCACCATATTATACAATAATCCCACCACCCATGCATAGTACGTCCTGATAAAATGCCGCAACTTGTCCGGGAGTGACTTCTGCGCTATGAGGGTTATTTAAAGTTACCGTTACAGATTCTGAGGACTCAAAGCTAACCATTGCGGGTATTTCTTGCGATCTATACCGGATTTTTACCATACAACTGATAGGGCCAGTATTTCTAATGGTAGTAAACCAATTCACATTTTTTACGTGAAATTGTAAAGCCTCAGAAATTATAGATTTTCGCACAATTATTGTATTCAGAGAAATATTTTTAGAAATAACGAAATATTGAGGGTTATTGGCTATGCGCAATTTTTTCTTTTGTCCGATTGTATAAAAAGGTAAACCATCATGCTTCCCTAGTATATTACCTTCTTCATCAACAATGTCACCTGGAATGATCTTGTCACCAGCATATTTTAATAAGAACTCCCTATAATCCATATTCCCTAAAAAACACAAATCCTGGCTATCCGGTCGTTCTGCACTTATTAGTCCAAATTCCTTGCTTTTAATTCGAACTTGTTTTTTTGTATATTCTCCCAAAGGTAATAAGGTCTTTCGTAGATTATCTTTATTTACCATCGACAGGACATAAGATTGATCCTTATCAGCATCCAGCCCTTTTAATAGCAGCATTTCATCACGATTATCATCCATTCTTATTAATCGCGCATAATGGCCTGTAGCGATGGTTTCTATTCCAAATTTCTTTGCTGCTTCTAAGAGTAGATTCCACCGTACGTTTGCATTACAGTTTACACATGGATTTGGGGTGTTCCCGTTTACATACTCATTAATAAAATTCTCGACCACAATGCTATGAAATTTCTCCTTTGCATCAATAATGTAAAAGGGAATATCCAATTGTGCAGCAACTCTCCTGGCTTGATATTGGGAATCCGTGGAACAACACCGGTTATCTTCAATTTGAGAAGGTTCTGTCCATAAGTTGAGCATAACTCCAACAACATCATATCCATCCTGCTTTAGAATCGCCGCAGTAAAAGAACTATCAACACCTCCACTCATTCCTACGACAACTTTTTGTTTAGCCATAACTACTTTATCTACTTCGTTAATCGTGAAACTATTCCGGGAAGGATATTAATCAGTTGATTAACCTGGTCGACCGTTGTTGTTCTTCCTACAGTTACTCGTAATGAGCCTTTAGCAAGAATTGGATCCATACCGATTGCTAATAAAACATCTGATGGTTCAGGATTTCCTGTTTTGCATGCTGATCCGGATGAACAAGAGAATCCTTCCAAATCAAGTACCATGACTAAATCGTTTCCATCCACTCCGCTAAAAACAAAACTTGAATGGTTGCAAAGTCTTTCTTCTCTGCTCCCGGTTAGTATGGCCGTCGGTATGGAATTTGTTACCCCAGAGATCAGCAAATTACGGAGAAATATGTAATGTTTAAAATACTCTGCCTGGTGCGTTCGTGTTATTTCTAATGCTTTAGCCATACCTACAATGTATGGGACATTATGGGTCCCGGCCCTGAGACCACCTTCTTGTGCACCACCAGTTTGGGTTGAATATAGTCTTAATGGTTTCTTTTTATAAAGAAATCCTACACCTTTTGGCCCGTAGAATTTGTGCGCTCCCGCAGATAATAATGTAACAAAATTTGATGCCTTGATATCACTATATCCCATTGCTTGTACGGCATCAGTGTGAAACGGAATATCATGATCTTTACAAATCTGTCCAATTTCTTCGATCGGGTTTATTGTTCCTATCTCATTATTTCCATAGATCACTGATACTACCGCTATTCCTCCATCGACCATTTTTTCAAATTCACTTATTATAATTTTCCCGTCACCATCCACTGGAATAAAGTCCAGTTGAAAATTATATAGATCTCTGAGATGTTTTGCTGTTTTTTGTACAGCATCATGCTCAACTGGAGATAAGACAATCCGGTTTGCTCCCATTTCTTGTCGTCTTTGTAATGCTATTCCTCTAAGAGCTAAATTATCTGATTCAGATCCACCGGATGTAAATATGATCTCTGATGTTTCACAGGACATTAAATCTGCGATAATACCGCGGGCTTCCTCCACTGCGGCCTCAGCTTTTCGGCCGTGCTTATGGATCGAGGAAGGGTTCCCAAATTGTTCTGTAAAGTATGGGAGCATTGCTTCCAAAACTTCGGGATCAACAGGAGTTGTTGCTGCAAAATCCAAGTAAACATTATTCATTCAGAACCTTCAGATTGTATTTTATGATTATACTTCACGAATATCTAGCTACATCTGGCATCATTGTTATAATTAGATTAATTGAACCTTATAGTGGAGGAAAGATGATTTCAAAAATTAAATTTGGGACAGATGGGTGGAGAGCCGTCATAGCAGATGATTATACATTTGCTAATGTAAAACGATGTGCCCAAGGTTATGCATCTTATCTTGTTAACCATGGTAAGACTGGAGAATTTGTTGTTGTCGGCTATGATAAAAGGTTTCATTCGGAAAATTTTGCGAGTACTGTTGCCTCGGTTTTATATGGCAATGGATTTAAAGTATTCCTGACAGATACAGCCACGCCGACACCTGTGATCTCATTTTCTGTTGTAAATTTAAAAGCTGCTGGCGCAATAAATATTACTGCTTCACATAATCCCCCTACTGATAATGGTTTTAAAGTAAGGAACGAATTTGGAGGGGCAATTGATCCGGAAGGGTTGCTGGAAATTGAAAATTGTATCCCTGATGATGTGTCCCTAGTGAAAGAATTACCTTTTATTGAAGGTACAAAATCCGGGAATATTGTGGTTTTTGACCCTGCTCCGGCTTATATTCAACATATCAATAAGTTAATCGATGTAAACCCTATCAAACAAGCCGGGCTAAAGGTAGCTGTAGATTGCATGTGGGGAAATGGTGCAGGTTGGTTTACCAGGTTGTTGGACGGTGGAAAAACCACTATTCTTGAAATCCATAACCAACGAAATCCAATCTATCCTGAGATGAAAAGACCGGAACCCATACCACCAAACATCAATGTAGGGCTAAAGACAACTGTCGATACTCATTCAGCTGTACTGTTAATTACCGATGGTGATGCCGATCGGGTTGGTATCGGGGATGAAAATGGGGTCTTCCTGAACCAGCTACAAGTTTTTGCACTACTTGCATATTACCTGTTAGAAGTCCGAAAGCTAAGAGGTCCGATCGTAAAAACCCTATCTACCACCAGTATGTTGGATAAGCTGGGAAAACTTTATAACGTTCCAGTTTATGAAACCGGTGTTGGTTTTAAATATGTAGCCCCAAAAATGATCGAAACAGATGCCATGATCGGTGGTGAAGAATCGGGTGGTTATGCATTCAAAGGTAATGTTCCTGAAAGAGATGGAATACTAGCAGGATTGTATTTTCTAGACCTCATGGTTCGTTTAAACAAGAAGCCTTCCGAATTACTGCAAATCTTATTTGATAAAGTCGGTGCCCATTATTATGATCGTATCGATACATCCTTTACAGGTGATCGTGCCCAAAAAGAACAACTGATTCTCAATTCGCACCCCAAAAAAATTGGCGGATTATCAGTTACCGGATTGAATACTACGGATGGTTACAAGTTCTCTCTTGAAGATGGCGGATGGCTATTAATTCGCTTCTCTGGGACCGAACCAATTATTCGTGTGTATTGCGAAACAACACACAAAGAGAGCGTGCAATCCATTCTGAACGATGGATTGATCTTAGCCGGTATTCGATAACAATATTAACTGTGTTCGTTGACACTCATTGTCACCTGGATTTCGATATATATTCCAGCGATTTGAAGGAGGTATTTTCACGTGCAAAAAAATCTGGGGTCGATCTTTTCATAAACCCTGCGATTAATTTAGTTTCTTCCACTCAGTGCATGGCGCTGGCAGAAAACTACACGAATGTTTTTTCAGCAATTGGAGTACACCCCAACGAAATCAACGGGCTCTCGAAGGTAGAAATCATTGCTGCTTTATCATCATTTATTGAGCATGAGAAGCTAGTTGCCATAGGTGAGATCGGATTGGATTATTATCATGATGTAATTGACCATGAAACCCAGAAACAATTCTTTTTATTCCAGTTGAATTTTGCTTCGGCGAATCACCTTCCAGTGATAATTCATTCCAGAGAAGCAATTAGTGATGTACTAGACATAATTACTGGTTTTTATTCAAAACCTACATCAAACGATCTAAATCCCCACAATGGTGTATTGCACGCTTTTGAAGGTGATGTTGAAGATGCGTTGCGGGCAATTGAATACGGGTTCTACATTGGCATTGGAGGGCCTGTTACTTACAAGAATTCATTACAGAAGCAAAGTGTTGTTAAAAATATACCCTTGAGTTCAATTTTGCTTGAAACAGATAGCCCTTTTTTATCTCCTGAACCATTAAGGGGTAGAAGAAATGAACCTGTGAATATTGCAATAATCGCAGAAATAATCTCAAAACTTAAAGAATGTGATATAAAACAAGTAGAGAACCAAACTACAAGAAATGCACGCACATTGTTCCATATTGGAGAAGAAATTGATCTCAACTGATTTTTACACTCTCGTCCAAGCACAGCTAACTAAAGTAGATGCGTTAATGCGTGCCCAGGCAAAAGACTATCACCCCGATCTACAAAACGCTCTAGATCTCATCCTTAGCTCTGGCGGGAAACGTATTCGAGCAACACTGACTTTGTTAGCGGGAAAAGTATTGGGAACTGAAGAAAATGGGATTATAACGCTGGCATCAGCGATTGAGATGCTGCATACAGCGACCCTTGTACATGACGACTTAATTGATGGGTCCCTCTTGCGCAGGGGAATGCCTACTTTAAATTCTCAGTGGTCGCCAGGGGCGACAGTATTAACTGGTGATTTTCTCTTCGCGCGAGCCGCAAAATTAGCTTCCGACACTTATAATGTCGAGGTAATGAGAATTTTCGCAGAGACCTTAGGGGTTATCGTTAACGGTGAGATCGCCCAACTTTTTTCAAATAATTTCTTAACTGATAGGGATATTTATTTTTCGAGGATTTATGCCAAAACCGCATCTCTATTCGAAACAGCTTGTAAGGCAGCAGCATTACTCAATAATTGCAGTCTGGAAATACAATCTGCTATTGGTTTGTTCGGATATAACATAGGCATCGCATTCCAAATTATTGATGACATTCTCGATTTTACTGGTGAACAAGGAACACTTGGAAAACCGATAGGAAGCGATCTTAGGCAAGGAATATTGACTTTACCTGTTTTATACTATTTGGATAAATACCCATCTGATCCAAATGTATTACACATTAAAAGCCATGGCTGCCTGACTGACAGCAATCAAATGCACGCATTTATCAACGATATTAGAACCAGTAATGTAATTGAATTTGCCCATGAAGAAGCAAATAAATATATAAATGAGGCTTTAATTGCACTAGCCAACTTCCCAACTTCCGGAGAAAGATCCGCTTTGGAAGAGTTAGCCTTATATATTATCAAGAGAAATTACTAACCAATGATTAAACAAAAACAGAACCTGATAAGAGGTTCTGTTTTTGTTATTCATTAAAAGTTATTAGCCAACAAAAGTATCGGGGCAACGGAAGTTTTCGTTAGCCTTGCGAACTTCATCTGTTACCTTGAAGTTCAGATCGTTTCCAAGCATCTGTTTGCAGAAATTCTTTACTGAAGAATCCCAGTATTTCTTTGTAACATAGAAAACTCTGGCGCCACCTAGTTCGTGTTGGTATTCTGGCCAAGGATAAGAAGGTTGTGCCATTTCAAGGCCGGCCATACGCCAACCATTGTAGCTTTCAAAAGTGGACCACCATTCATTAGCTCCTGCAATTTCCAGAGCATAATATGTCTTGGCATAATACATGGCCCAACCAATACGACCACGTCGGGCAAAGGTCATGGTGTGAAGGCTATAGGCAAGAGATTCGTCCTTAAAACGACCATTTGCAAAACCTGCCAATTGACCATCAATTAAGCCAATAAGGGTAAATGGATCTTTTAGGCGCTTGCGGTATTCGCCCAGAATTTCAGCATAAACACGGGCTCCAACAATATCATAAAAATCTTTTTCAACTTCCATGACTTTTGTCATGAAATCCAGTAATGGAAGGACATCGGATGACTTCATCTGGCGAATATAGAGAATTTTCTCGCTACCGTCACGTGCCTTTAATGGGATCATCGCCTCTGGCCATGGTTTGAGATCCATAGCTGGCGCTTGAAGTAATGGTTCAATTTCGCGGACATCAATTGTTAATTGCTCTTCAGATACTTTCTCTGGTGGCTCTAGTTTCATTTGTCGTTTCTCCTTAATTGGATTATTACTAATTACTTTACCGTACAATTTCGAATAATACTTGTACATTCTATATATTTGATTGTAAGTAGCACCTATTTTCTTGTCAAGTATTACTCTATCAGACCATTTCACATAAATGTAATAACTTTACCGACCTTAATTGTATGACAAATATCAAGATATTAGTGATTTATGGAGGTATGCACCTATGTTGACGCTGTTTTCCTTATTTGCTATACTGATTAGGTGATCCACAAGGATTGATTATTCTTTGTAATTTGTATATTTTGGATATATTTATCCCATTTGCTAATTCAAAGGTTTTATAGGATTTCGACCTACCCGTGGACTTCATCTCTAAGAATTATTCTTCCCAACCGATCGATCTCAAAATTGCAGACACCTGCCCGTCAAAAACCATACCTATGGAGTGATGGGTATATTCGTTATACATAACATTTATTGGAGGAAACAATGACAGTAATTAAATCTGAAGTTCGAACTGGTGTGTATTATGACTTAGCATTTTTAATGCAACTTCAACGCACCATCTCCGATTTTGCCGGCGTGGAAGATGCCGGAGTGATTATGGGTACTGATGCGAATAAAGAGTTGCTTGCCCATATTAATTTGATATCACCCGAAGTGAAGTCAGCCAAACCAGACGATCTGGTTGTTGTTGTCCGCGCAGACAATGACAAAGCTGCCACTTTTGCCTTAGCTCAGGTTGAGGAACTTCTTAAGAAGAAGAAAACAGCATCTGACTCTGTTATCCGCCCCAAGAGTATCGAATCAGCTGCTGAAAATCTACCGGAAGCAAGTTGGGTTTTAATCTCTGTCGCTGGCCGGTACGCAGATATCGTTGCAAATGATGCACTTGATCTCGGAAAACATGTTTTCCTTTTCTCAGATAATGTATCTGTTGAAGCAGAGATCCAACTTAAGACTAAAGCCGCCGAGAAAGGTCTCTTGGTTATGGGACCAGATTGTGGAACGGCAATTGTTCGTGGTATTGGGCTTGGATTTGCCAATAAAGTAAGGCTTGGCCCCATCGGTATGGTTGCTGCTGCTGGGACAGGATTACAGCAAGTATCATCGCGTATTGCTCAATTAGGCAGCGGTATGACTTATGGAATTGGGACTGGTGGTCGCGATCTTTCAGAAAAAGTCGGCGCAAAGACTTTCAGCCAGGGTATCGATATCCTTAGCCGCGACGATGAGACAAAAGTGATCGTACTGGTCTCCAAACCACCGGCTCCAGCAGTGGCGGAAGAGGTATTGAAACAGGCTCGTAAAGCTAAAAAACCTGTTGTAATATGCTTCGTAGGAAGAACCCCTTCAGTAGCTCATGAGGAAAACCTATTCTATGCAGGCAGCCTGGATGAAGCGGCAGTAATTGCAGTTGAACTAACAAAAGATCTTTCCGGAAAAACCATAAAAACCGCTGCAAAGAAAGCGGATCCCAAAGTTGACGTAACTAAATTCGTTAAAGGTCAAAAATTCTTCCGAGGTCTATTCTCTGGCGGGACACTTGCTTATGAGGCTCAATATATCCTGGAAGACTATCTGCCTAAAGTTCTGGCGAATTCACCTCTTCGTAAAGAAAATAAATTACCAAATTCATTATCCAGCCAGGAGAATTGTATCGTTGACCTCGGCGAAGATGAATTTACCGTAGGCCGTTTACATCCGATGATGGATAACGAATTACGTGTTCGTAGGATTCTCGAAGAAGCAGCTGATCCATCTGTAGCTGTCATTATGCTGGATGTGGTTATTGGTTATGGTTCTCACCCAAATCCAGCTGAAGAATTGGCTGGAGCTGTTGCTGAAGCATTCCAAATTGCCAAGAAAGCTGGACGTCACCTAGAAGTCGTCGCTGTAGTCACCGGTACCGATGATGATCCACAGGGATTACGAAACCAGATTGCACAAATGGAAGCTGTTGGAACCTGGGTAAGCACCAGCAACGAAGATGTTGTACGATATGCAGGTACGATCATTAAGGCTTTGAATCCCAAAGACGTTCCATCCGGACATCCTGCACCAAAAGCTGCTTCAACAGATGTTGTCGTAGCAACTCCTAAATTCGTTAAAAGTGACCTGGGTATGCTCCGAAAGAATCTCGAAGCAATTAACCTCGGTCTTGAATCCTTTGCGGAGAATTTAACTGCACAGGGTGTCCCTGTGGTACATGTTGACTGGAAACCACCGGCTGGTGGAAACGATGTCCTTATTCGAGCATTATCCAAGTTAAAAGAACCTGTGTTAGCTGCGAAGATCGAAAAGGCAAATAAGCTTGCTCTTGAAAAGATGATGGATGCTCATCCAATTCTTACCGGTGTTGGCCTGGCAAAAGATCTAATCCCGGGCATGAAGTCCAATTTACTACTTCATGCTGGTCCTCCAATTACTTATGATCGTATGGCTGGCCCTGTAAAAGGCGCGATCTGGGGATGTCTCATGTACGAAGGGCTTGCCAAGAATATTGATGAAGCTAAGAAATTGGCCGAATCAGGCAAGATTGAGTACTCCCCCTGCCATCACCACGCTTCTGTTGGTCCAATGGCTGGTTTGATCTCACCTTCCTTCATGGTCTATGAAGTGGAGAACACCAATGGCGGCTATAAAGCATACTCCGGTTTGAACGAAGGTCGCGGTAAAGTACTTCGAATGGGCGCTTACAGCGATGAAGTCCTTACAAAGCTGCATTGGATGAATGAAGTCATGGGACCCATTCTGGATAAAGCAATAAAATATCTGGGTGGTGTTGACATTCGTGCACTACTAAGCAAAGCATTACATATGGGTGATGATGGACATAACCGCCTGGATGCCTGTTCAGTTCTGTTTACAACTACCCTTGCGCCGGCAATAGTAAAAGTCTGTGATGACAAAGATCAAGCTGAAAAAATCGTCAGATTCCTTGCAGAAAATGCCCTCAGCATCTTAAATCCAGTGATGGCTGCAGCTAAAACCATGGCTGAGTCAGCCGCTGGTATCGAATACTCCACTGTTGTCACAACTATGGCACGCAATGGTACTGATTTTGGCATCCATGTTAGCGGTTTGGGTGATAAATGGTTTATTTCGCCCGCACCCATGGTTAAAGCTTTATATTTCCCGGGCTTTACTGAAAAAGATGCCAATCCTGACATTGGTGACAGTGTAATTACAGAAACAGCAGGATTTGGTGGATTTGCAATGGCTTCAGCACCAGCGCTTGTTAGTTTCATTGGTGGAACTGCCAAGGATGCTACAGCAACCACTTATGATATGTACGAAATCACAGATGGCGAGCATAAATTCTTAACCATTCCTTATCTGGATTTCCGCGGGACTCCGACTGGTGTTGATATTCGTAAGGTAGTGGATAAAGGAATTGCCCCCAGGGTGAATACAGGTGTTGCCCATAAGGACCCCGGGGTTGGTCAGGTCGGAGCAGGTGTTGTAAGTGCTCCTATGAAGATGTTTGAAGAGGCAGTTGTAGCTTTTACAGAAAAATACGCACCTAAATAATATCAAATTCTATTAATAAGTGGAGGATCGTATGGATCGAGAAAATTTTATCAAAATGTTAAGCAATGCAAAATTATATGATCTGACCCAGGGTTGCAGTATCTTCACTACCCCCTGGCCTTTCGAAAAATCACTTGAAGTGCACTTTTTCAAACGCTTAACTGGTGCCTATGGTGGTGGAGCTGGTGCAAATGGTCAAATATTAAATTGGAGTAACACCGTCGGTACCCATTTGGTCGGTGAGAGAGCTTTCCATTCGGGAATGCGCGCAATTTCGGATATTCCATTAACCGATCTTACGGGTGAAGGCGTTGTGGTTGATCTTTCTGACGTAGTTGAAGACTATGGGTTCTATACACCTGAGATGATCACCAAAAAGGTGACCGTTAAAAAGGGTGACATCCTGATTATCAATACTGGCTACCATAAATATTCATGGGATCAGCCGGATGTAATGAATCCTAATGCACAGGGTGGTGTGGAAAATAAAGATTTTGGTTTCTACGTCCGTCATCCAGGTCCTTCCCCTGAATTTTACCAATGGGCTCTGGATATGAAACTAAAATGGATCGGTGTTGATTGTGGTTGTTCTGAACATCCGATGAATACTCCCATCCGCCGGTTTCATGAGAACCACTTCAAGAAAGCAGAAGAAAAACTTGTTGCCAAATACGGCAAAAAATGGGATGAAATGTTCCCAACCGATGAATACTACACTTTGACCCATATCACCCTTCCAAAGGCCCACATGTTATTTGTGGAAGCCATCGTGGGAGAGATTGACAAGCTCAAGAACAAGCGGGCTTGGATATCTGTCCAGCCAATCCCATTCATGGAAGTAGAGGCTGCCTGGTCTCGTGTATTCGCATGGACAGCTCCTGATGGCATGACCGAAGAGGGTTTCCTGGACGCGATGAAATCATCCAAGATGCTCGATCTCTCCGTCCCATTCAGCGTACAAAGCCCACAGTGGGCCAATTATGAACCATTGACTGTGAAATACACGAAACGTGTTGGCGGTCAGCATTTTGGTATGGGTCGCAATGGTTCCATTTGTAATGCATCCATCCACCTTGCTACACACATGGATGGCGAAAAACACTTTTACCCGAATGGTCGAACGATCGGGCAGGTACCACTCGAAGAATGGGTCGGTCCTGGTGTCATCGCTGATATCTCCAGCCTGGTAAGTAACTCCTCGGTTTATACGCCTGCAATGATTGAAAGTGTAGTCGATATCCGTGAAGGAGATATTCTCATCATCAAAACCGGTTGGTCTAAATATGGATGGAATTCAAAGGATTCTGATGAATTCCGATATATGATCAAACACCCGGGTCCATCTCCTGATTTTGCAGACTGGATTATTAAAATGAAGATCAAGTGGATCGGCATAGACTGTGTTGCGGCTGATCACCCGATGAATACCATTCAACGAATCTGGCACCCGAAAACTTTCGAAGAAGCCAATAACAAATTGAAAAAAGATTTCGGAAAAGATTGGGATGAAATGTTCCCGCTTGATCAATATTATCAGGATATGCACTATAACCTCTTCCCGAAGAAAATTGTCCATGCAGAAAACCTTGGTGGTCAGCTTGCTGAAACACCTGGTGGACGTTATTACATTGGCTGTTTTGTTCAGAAAGCCATGGAAATTGAATCGATGTGGGGTCGTTTTGTAGCTTTTAAAGAAAGCTAGTCAGAAATAAAACAAATCCTCACAGAGAGGATAACCCCTTTCTGTGAGGATAATTTATCAATTGAAATGTGTAGGAGGAGGAACGTAGATGAAACCAGCCTCTTTTGAATATTATGCCCCGACAAGCGTCGAAGAAGCACTAGCTACCATCGCTGAAGTTGGTGATGATGGCGGTAAGGTATTGGCAGGTGGCCAAAGCTTGGTACCCGCCATGAATTTCCGCATGGCCCAGCCAACAGCCCTTGTGGATCTAAATGGAATTAAGGAATTATTTTTTATTAAACCCTCCCCTGCAGGTGGATTACTTATAGGAACAATGACAAGGGATAGGGTTGTGGAATTGGATCCATTAGTGATAGAACGTGCTCCAATTATCCCCGAATGTCTTTATTGGCTTGCCCATCCAACCATCCGCAATCGTGGTACATTTGGTGGCGCCCTGGCTCACTCTGATCCCGCAGGTCAATTACCAGTTGTTGCTTCAGCCTTGAATTTTAAATTCCATATCAGATCAAAAGATGCTGACCGTTGGGTGGAAGCAGATGACTTTTTTGTATCGATCTATACTACCTGCATGGAAGCGACCGAAATGCTGACTGAAATAGAAGTTCCTGTTAAACCCAAGAATACAGGGTTTAGCTTCAAACAGGTATCCCGCCAGGCAGGAGAATCTGCACTTGTGGGTGTTGCCACGATGCTTACATTGGATTCTGCCGGTAAAATTGAAGGCGGTCGCATTTCATTCATGGGTGTTTCGGAAAAACCTGTACCAGCTGAAGAGGCACTAAAGTTGCTCAAAGGAAATATACCGACAGATGAACTTATTCGCGATGCTATCGAAGCCACAGTTGTGAACGAACTGGATCCTGGTCCAGATATTCATGCATCTGCTGAATATCGAAGTCACATGGCTCGTGCTCTTGGTGTCAATTCTGTCAAAGAAGCCATTGCCAGGGCAGCAAATTAGGAGGTCAGAATGAGCGAAAAGATTAAAAATTAAAGTAAATGTCAATGGTACGGAATATGAACGCTCTGTGGAACCTCGCTTGCTTTTGAGTGATTTCATCCGCTATGAACTTTGTTTGGGGGGTACACATGTTGGCTGTGAACATGGTGTTTGTGGAACCTGCACAATTTTATTCGATGGGAAACCACAAAGATCCTGTATGACATTTGCTGTCCAGGCAAATGGTCACAAGATTGAGACAGTTGAAAGTTTGGGTACACCTGAAAAGATGAGTGTCCTCCAGCAAGCTTTCCAGGAAAAACATGGAGCACAATGTGGTTTTTGTACACCAGGTATCTTGATGACCATGACTGCTTTCCTGAAAGAGAATCCCAATCCAACACTCGAGGAGATCCGTGAAGGAATTGATGGTAACCTTTGTCGGTGCACTGGATATCAGAATATTATTGATTCAGTTAAATACGCAGCAGAACAAATGGCTGCTCCCGTAAAGAAGTAACGGAAAGGAACTCACCATGGAAAAGAAATTTCTTGGACAACGAATAAAGAGAAATGAAGATCCGCGGATCCTGACTGGACGGGCAAAATATATTGCGGATATCAACTATTATAATATTTTGCAGGCTGCTTTTTTGAGGAGTGATTATCCGCATGCGAAGCTGAATAGTGTCGATGTCAGTGCAGCCAAAGCGATGCCAGGTGTTGTGGCTGTATACACGGCTGAGGACCTAGGGGACCTATGGCATCCTGGTCCGGTACTTGTTCCGGCTCCACATTCCATTCCTGGCATTACTGCCAATTCCCGCACCCAAATACCGATTGTAAAAGACTTCGTTAGGCACCAGGGTGAAGTAATTGCTATGGTGGTTGCTGAAAGTCGCTATTTAGCAGAAGATGCCCTGGCTGAGATCATAGTTGATGCTGATCCTCTTCCAGTTGTAGAAAATGTTATGGATGCACTCAAACCTGATTCACCCTTGGTCCATGAAGAGCTTGGTACCAATTTAGCTACTTATGTCCGCCAGGAACGTGGCAATTTTGCGGAAATAAAGCAAACGGCAGATTTTGTCATCGCGGAAAAATTCGTCATGGATCGTGGTAGTGCCGGAGCAATGGAAAATCGCGGTATCGTAGTGAACTGGGAACAGGATATTGAAAAGCTAACAATACATTGCAATACTCAATCTCCTTCTGGTTTGCGTAATAGTATGGCAGCATGGTTCGGAATCCCCGAACAGAAGGTTCGTGTGGTGGTTCCTTTTGTCGGTGGTGCATTTGGTCCAAAAGTCATGACCAACCAACCAGAAGAAGTGTTGTGTGTTTTTGCATCAATAAAACTTAATCGACCTATCAAGTGGCTAGAAGATCGTGCAGAGAACTTTATTGGAACAACAGCTGAAAGAGTTCAAATGCATGATTGTGAAATTGCATTCAATAAAGACGGAAAAGTACTCGGATTCAGAGATTCCTTCCTTTACGATACTGGAGCTTATAATCCCTACACAGCAACTATCCCACTCAACACTCAAACCCACACTACTGGTACATATGATATTCCAGTTTTTCTTACTGAATTCACTTCTGTCTTTACCAACAAGATGATCGTTTCACCAGTTCGTGGTGCAGGCCGTACTTATGGTGTCTATGTAATGGAACGTATGTTGGACGCAATAGCTTATAAGCTTGGGAAAGATCCTGCTTCTATCCGTGAACTTAACCTGATTCCAGCGGACGCCAAGTTTCCACTTGAAACGGGAATCATTGCTCAAGACTTTGCCCAGTTTGTATTGGATAGCGGCAATTACCCGGCAGCTTTGAAAAAAGCAAAAGAAATGATCGGTTACGATGATTTCAAAAAGAATCAACAACCTAAGCTACGCGCAGAGGGTAAAAAAGTAGGCATTGGTCTGGTTTTATTCACTGAGAATACGGGCGTCGGTCCTTACGAGGGAACCAAGATTACAGTCGGGAACAGTGGAAAAGTCTTTGCATCAAGCATTTATGGCACCCAGGGGCAAGGTCACTTCACTGTATTCGCTCAAATTGTTGCTGACCAAATCGGCTGTAAGGTCGAAGATGTCATCATTGAAACTGGCGATACAGATAAATTTGCCTGGGGAACAGGTACATTTGCCAGCCGCGGAGCCACTGTTTTAGGAAATGCTTATCATCATACGGCTCAATTAGTTCGTGCAAAAATTCTGGCAACAGCCAGTAGATTGTTTGATGTTCCCGAAGAAGAATTGGAATTAGGTGATGGCGTTGTTCGCGTCGCTGATATTCCAGAGAAATCTATCAAACTGGGCGATCTAGCCACCAAAGCCAATCCGATGCGTGGAACAATCAAACCGGGTACAGAACCCGGGTTGGAAGCTACTGGCTTCTATGCCCCACCCTATGGTGCAACAGCATATGGGGCAGCAGCGGCAATCATCGAAGTGGATCCAGAAAGCTATAACCTCAAATTCCGTAAATTCATTTTTGTGGATGACTGTGGTACAGTTATCAATCCAATGTTATTGGATGGACAACTCCATGGTGGTATTCAAATGGGAATCGGAAATTCGTTCTTTGAGAAACTTGTTTATGATGAGAGTGGCCAGCTGATGAATGGTTCATTCATGGATTATCTGATACCTCGAGCATCAGACATGCCTCACAGGATGGAGATCGGACATTTACATACACCTTCACCATTAAATCCCCTTGGAATTAAAGGCGTTGGCGAATCTGGTACAATACCGATTCCGCCTCTTTATTGTCAGGCGCTTGAAAATGCTTTGGATGTCTCCGGCTTGTTCATAAAGGATGTGCCATTAAGTCCGAGTATCCTTTACCATCTGGTTGAGGAAGCAAAACTAAACATTAAATAAAAGGAGTTCGAAATGGGAATGAAAATTAATGGCGAGTATACATTCAACGGACCAAGGGAAGTTGCCTTTGCTGTGGTCAGAGATCCCAATCTATTGTTATTAGCTATCCCCGGTGAAAGCACTATGAAAGAAACTGGCCCTAATTCTTATGAGGGAACGATTAAACTGAAAATTGGACCGGTTAGCGGTACTTTCGCTGGATTATATACAATATCTAATGAAACTGTACCAGAATCGTTCACAATGACTGTAAAAGGTAAAGGTGGTGCGGGTTTTGCTGAAGGCGTCGGCAAAGTTCATTTTACGCAACTGGAAGATGGCAAAACCCTGTTTAAATACACAGGCGAATTAAATATTGGCGGTAAGCTTGCCAGTGTAGGTCAACGTCTGATTGACAGCGTATCTAAAAGTATGCTGAAAAGCGGGCTTGAAAAACTGGATAAGGAGGTCGAGAAACGAAAGTAACTTTATTGTGTTATATTGTGTAAGTGCTTGACATTTACGAATTTGTGTTAAAATAGTATTAATAATTTGGAGGATTTACCGTGTCAGAAAATGTTGAAGAAAAAGAAGTACCCGAAGAAGTTGTTATTGGTGATCAGGCTTTCCAGGAACATTTAAAAGAAGTTCCTGCAAAATACTCTGCTGAAGTTAGGATGGTTCTTTATGTGGTACCTATGGCAATAATTTTAGTTACCATTGCATATTTTCTTTCAAAACTACAGTATTAGATTTTATAAAAGTGATCTGGGTAATAAAACCAGATCACTTTTATTTCTCGAGAGGAGGTGGTGGGTATAGGATAGAGGCTCGTCGCACAAATCTGGAGAGTACCGTTCGTCCAGAAGAAAAAAAGTAATTTTACATTTAGTTCGTACATTTCATTTCTAAGGAAGGAAAATTCGAATGGCTGCTCAAACAAAAGTAATGGGCTATCTGCCTAATGATCAACCCCCATTTGGTCAATTACTACTACTTGCACTACAACATATTTTGACCATGTTTCCAGCAACAGTCCTCTGCGCCCTTCTCATGCACTTTGACGTATCAGTCGTTTTAACCATCACTGGTTTAGGAACGATTGTCGCTTTACTAGGCGCAAAATTCGCAATGGGAAAATATATCCCCCTGTATTATGGATCCAGCTTTTCCTATATTGCTGCTGTCGCCATGGTTGTCAACCAACTGGAACCCGGATTAGGTTTTGGTGTAACAGCTTCCCCAGCCACAATTTCAGTAGTTCAGGCTGGTTTCCTTGCAACTGGTGTTATCAATGTACTCATCGGTTTGCTTATCCGTCTTACCGGTGGTAAAGAAGCTGTAGATAAAGTTCTTCCTCCAATTATCACTGGTTCAGTCGCATGCACCATTGGTATTGGTTTGGGCTACACAGCATTGACAATGGCATCTGGTACTTGCTGTGGTGTTGATCCTGCTGCTGCTCCAAACATGACACTCACCTGGTGGGCAGTATCCTTGATCACACTGGTAGCTACCGTACTTTACTCAGTATATCTTCAGGGTAAAGGTTTCATCGGAATGCTTCCTATCCTCCTGGGCGGACTCACTGGCTATGTCGTTGCAGTTCTCTTTGGATTACGCCCCCTGGCCGGCATCATTACGTCCAACTTCTTCATTCTTCCCCACATCACCTTCCCGAACTTTGCCAGTCCATTGACCGGTACTGTGATCTTAGGTGTTGGAATTATGGCAATCGCCACAATCCCGGAATCAACTGCTCACTTATATCAGATCTCACTCTATGTTGATCACCTGGCTGAAGAACAAGGTCGCGAGAAATATTTCCTTTCCCGCTACGTTGGTTTGAACCTGATGCTCGATGGTCTCGATGACATCATCAATGGTATCTTCGGTTCAACTGCTGGTACCAATTACGGTGAGAACAACTCCCTGATGGTCATTACCCGCAACTACTCCGGCCCAGTACTTCTTGGCGCTGGTATCATTGCCATCATCATGGGTTTCATCGGCCCACTGAAAGACATCATTAATTCCATCCCAACAGCAGTTGCAGGTGGTCTCGCTATCTACTTGTATGGTGTCATTGGTATGCAGGGTATTGCCCTATTGATCGCTGAAAAAGTAAACCTGTATGATCCACGCCAACTTGCTTTGGGCGCCATCATTCTGGTTACCGGTATCGGCGGCACGATTGGTTATCCCAATGGATTACCGATCCCACTACTACAAACCGTCTTTGTTGGTGGATGGCCGCCCATCGCCACCGCTGCCATTTTCGGTATCGTCTTAAACCTCATCTTCATGTGGTTCAAGCCCTCTACAGAACGTGCAGCTGTCAACAAGTAATTAGATCTTATTATCTACAAAAATCCGGGACGGGTGTAAACCTGTCCCGGATTTTATACCCACATAACTCTCCATTGGATGTTTATCATGAATGTTTTAATTACAGGAGCTTCAGGAAAAACTGGAAAGGCGATTATTAAATCCTTGCTCAAGAAGAGTATTGCTGTTTCCGCTTTGGTTCACAGACCTGAATCGGTTCCTGAAACAAAGAATTTAGGGGTCGATAATATTATTGTTGGTGATCTGCAAGACATTAATCAAATGAAGCAGGCTCTTATAGGGGTTGATTGTATATATTTGATCATATCAAATATGAATCCCCATGAAAAAGAGATTTGTTCTGGAATTATTAATTTATGTAAATCATTGAACTTAAATCGGATAATATATCACTCCGTACTCCATCCACAAGTCAGCGCGATGCCTCACCATTGGCAAAAAATGCAAGTTGAAGAATTGCTTTATTCTTCATCTTTAGATTACACAATTCTTCAACCAACTGCCTATATGCAAAACATTCTTGGATATCGGACCTCGATTAATGCCGGAATATACCCTATACCATACCCAATCTCGTCAAAACTATCTTTAGTAGATTTGCAGGATGTAGCTGAGGTAGTTTCAAGAGTAATTACTGAATCCAACCATTCTAGCGCGACATATGAATTAGTTGGTACTTCTCCCCTGAGTCAGGTTGATGTATCAGAAAAGTTAAGTCAATATTTGAACAAAACTGTTGTAGCTAAGGAATTATCAATTCATGATTGGGAAAATTCTCCATCCGTTCAGAATATGCCAGCATATTTAAAGAACACTCTAAAATCCATGTTCCAATACTATGCTGATTACGGGTTGGTTGGTAATAGTAATATGTTGTCCTTTTTATTGGGACGCACCCCTAACACCCTTGAGCAATTCCTAAAAAGGGACTATAGTATTACACACTAAAATAAAGAGGAGATCCTTTGGATATTAAACGCTCACAACATTACAACTACACACATGAAACCATTCCAATCGTTTGGCATAAGCAAAACGAAGATTTCTTGAGGTATATTGATAAGGATGGTATTACTTTTCTAAGGTTTTGGTGGAAACATTTAGAGAATGCACTGGGTGTTCAAATACTTTCTTCTTCAGAAGGTCTTGGTTACCAGGTTAAAACCGTAACCGATAAGAAAAAAGATAATGTAAAGCTAATTCTGTTGACTCTTCCCAAACCAGAAACGATCGGTGAAGTTTTTTATATGGTACTAGCAAAATTTCCTGATAGCCGTGTATTCTTGGCACGATTCTTCTTATTAAAATTGCCCACAACCCGGGTGTTTTCATTAGAACTTGAAGGCCAAAACGAAGACGGTTCGCCTCGGACTGGAATTTATGAACTTACTCCACGAGCACGAAATATTCGTATTAGTGCTGGTACTGAGCCAGTATTAGATACTTTTTATAAAGAAATTCTAAAAGTACTCAAACTTGAAAGGTAATTATCATGGATTTCTTAAAAGAACCAGGTTTACTTGTAGTTGTTGGGTCCTTGGTAATATTTTATTTACGACTAATGCAGCTGCGAGGGCGTAAAAGAAAACTTGAGCATAAAGCAGCAGTAGCCAGGATGAACGAGGCTAATCGAAAAAGAGGAAATGTTTCCAAAGCGCCAGCTAGAAATCCAAATAAACCACCCTATGCGGTATCTAATTGGTTTTTAGTAACAATCGCAGTATTATTTATGCTCTTTGGTGTGGCTATTCGATCAAATATGAATTTTCTACCGATTTTGGAAACATATTGGTGGGTTCCGACCACACTGGGAGTATTGCTATTTACCTTCTGTTTCAAGGTCGAAGTCTAATCAAAATAAAATAATATTATCACAATAAAAATCAGCTCTTATAAAATGGGCTGATTTTTTTGATATATTATTTTCTGAAATTCATTCTCAAAAAGAAAATGTAACTTCCAAACAATAACAAGCTCATAATTGTAGTATTATTTAAGAATCCTGTCGTGAAATTTGGGTTTCCACCAAGGAATAAACCAATACCCACCATTTCTAAAATACCACCAGGGATGAGTGGCCACCAAATAAATTTATCTCTAATAACCCGAGAACTGCTTGTTATTAACGCCCAACCCAACCCGAACCAGACTAACATAACACCTGTCTGGCTAATTAAGTTTGTCACCCCAATACTCTTCCATGGAAAAGAAACTCCAGGTGCAACTGTGAGAACGATCGAACCAGCAATGATTAATCCGAATAACTTGGCTCCAATTCCCCACAGCAGTAAGCTTACCCCCAGTCCTATTCCAATATAAAAAACAAAATCAAGTAGACCTGCATCGCTATTTAGAAAACTGCCTGCCAGAGCAAGACATACACCTGCAGGAATTATCTCCCACCATGAGAGAATTTTCCAAAGAAAATATGTCATAAAAAAAATAAATAAAAATGATAAACCTATTGATCCACAAAGTATTCCAATAATCCTAAGAGGTTCCAGCGTGGATTGTGACCACAAAATAACCACCCATCCGATTATTAATCCTGATATCAGGCTGATTCCAGTTGCCCATCCTTTAGAGTTCTTAATGATTGACAAAGCTAGTAATGAAATAGAAATAACTGGAATGATGATTAAATATATTTTTGGTATCCTTGCTACCCATCCAACTAATACCAATATAATAATGAGCAAGCCAACTGAAATGGGAAGGAATAAATAAAGGTTTTTGAATGATTTCACAATAGCCCTTTTTGATGAGCTTTCACTGCTGCTTGCAGGCGATCTTTAACTTCTAGTTTTCCCAAAATATTTGATATGTGATTCTTTACAGTTCCTTCTGTAATTACCAGGATATCCGCAATATCTTTATTACTTGCGCCTGTAGCAACAACCTTTAGTATTTCAATCTCCCTTTTTGTTAATGTTTCAACAGGTGTAAGAGGATAATCATATGTTGGATGAGATAATCTTGAGAACTCAGCCACAATTTTTGCTGTCTCAGAAGGAAGAAGAAAAAATTCTCCTTTAGCTGCCGATCTTATTCCATCAAATAATTGTTCAGATGATATGTCTTTCATAAGGTACCCAACTGCACCCGCTTTTAACCCTTCGAACAAGTCGTTATCATCATCGAATGTTGTCAGTATTAATACATGAGTGTAAGGAAAGTCGCTTGTAATAATTCGTGTCGCTTGAACGCCATCCATAAGGGGCATCCTTAAATCCATTAATACAATCTCAGGTTTTAATAATTCGACAAGTTCTACAGCTTCTTTTCCATTACCTGCTTCACCCACTACTTCAAATTCGGTCTGAACACTTAGTAGGGTTTTAATCGCTTCCCTGAATAATTGTTGGTCGTCAGCAATTACTAATCGAATAATCTCGTTCATAATGGTAGCTCAACTTCGATCATAAATCCTTCATTTACCTTGGATTGATAATTAACTATTCCTCCAAACTGCTTAACCCTTTCTTCCATACCTCGTAGTCCAAAACCTTTTTGGATTTTCGATCTGCCAATACCATTATCATGAACCAACAATCTAAGAATTCCTGATATGCTGTAGTCTATTAAGATTTGTAGTTTAGTTGCTCTTGCGTGTTTGATGCAATTTTGAATGCTCTCCTGAATTATTCTAAATACTGTAAGTTCCAGTTGAGCAGAGCCAATTCTTGGTTCACCGACAACCTCATTTGTTATTATGAGGGAATCGGTAGAAGAAGAAGCAACAAGCTGATTGATTCTCTCTTCTAATGGTATGCGAGTCGGGTTATTGTCCCGCAATGTGGCTACAGATCTCCGGACATCCATTAGGGCCTCTTGCGATTGTTTCTGTGCATTTATTAGGGTATTCATAGCTTTATCAGGATTGGTTTCCATCACAGCTTTGGCTGCTTGAATTTGCATATGTATAACAGTCAGATAATGGCCTAGCCCATCGTGGATTTCTCTGGCAAATCGATTCCTTTCCCTGACAACAGTAAGTTCTTCAATTTGATTTGCATATTCTTGCAAGTGGCTATTTGCAGTTTCAAGTTCATTGATAAGTTGCTTTATTTTTGAGTGAGCATTTTCTTCTTCTATATACATTTGCATAAATATGATTACAAATATCTGACCAGCCAGAAATATTGGTAACCCACTTAAAGGAATTGTCCATCCTTGAATAAGAATACGACCTGCTCCAAAATACAATAAAGCGATTACTCCATTTATTGCAAGCATAGTTCTTGGTGTAAAGAGTATGACGCTATGACCGATTAAAGGCAACAAAATCAGTAAACTTATCCCAGCGCCTTCGCAAATAACAATGATCATAACTGCCAGGATTAATTCTACAAATATATATAGAAACCTAAGCCAAACTATTATATTTGCAGCACTAATAGAATAAATATAAATTCCTATGAAGACATAACAGATGCCCAGTATAATCATTATGACTATGCGCAACCAATATATTTCTTTCACGGAAGCAAAAACCGATAAAAAAACCCCCATTACCACAACTGCAAATGACATGGCGTTCCCGAATGTTACCTTGGGATTCGTGTATTCAGAAATCATTTATTAATTATAGCATTACGCAGTATATCGTAAGGCACATCTTTCCTCGTGGATAACCAAAATTCTTATGTCTTTAGTTAGTACCAGAGATACATACATTTAAGTGCTCTAATGGCTAATCTTATTAAGAAATAATAAACACGATTGGAGAATTAAATGAATGCATTATTGGTATATCCTGAATTCCCAGATACATTTTGGAGTTTTAAACATGCAATGAAGTTTATCAATAAGGCTGCTGCAAATCCTCCATTGGGTTTAATAACTGTCGCAGCAATGCTCCCCAAGGATTGGAGCCTCAAATTAATTGATTTAAACGTTTCCAAATTGTTACCAGAAGATTGGGATTGGGCAGACATTGTTGTGATCTCGGCAATGATCGTTCAAAAAAAGTCAGTGACCGAATTAATAAAGATTTGTAAGGATCACAAAAAATTGGTCATTGCTGGTGGGCCTTTATTTACAAGTGAATATGAAGATTTTCCCGGAGTTGACCATTTTATTTTAAATGAAGCAGAAATCACTCTTCCCCAATTTCTTGTAGATTTTTCGAATCATAATGCTAAACAAGTATATAAAACTGATGAGTATCCTGATATAAATTCAACTCCAATCCCCAGATTTGATTTACTTGAGTTGGATAAATATGATGCTATGTCACTACAATACTCCCGTGGATGTCCATATAATTGTGATTTTTGCAATGTAACTGCCTTATTTGGACACACGCCAAGGATTAAATGCACTGAGCATATTGTTCAGGAGCTTGATGCACTCTATCAAGCAGGATGGCGAAGGAACATCTTTTTTGTAGATGATAATTTTATTGGCAATAAGCGAGTGATAAAAGATGAAGTACTACCGGCTTTAATCGATTGGAGGAAGAATAAAGAAGGGTGTTTGTTCATTACCGAAGCGAGTATCAACCTGGCTGATGACAAAGAGCTTTTACATCTAATGGCAAAAGCTGGCTTCATCTCAGTTTTTATTGGAATTGAAACACCCAGTGAAGAAGGACTTGTTGAATGTCACAAAACCCAAAACACCCGCAGGGATCTAATTTCCAGTGTGCATAAAATTCAATCTGCAGGCGTTCAAGTCATGGCTGGTTTTATTATCGGATTCGATTCAGATGAACAAACCATTTTCCAGAGACAGTTCGACTTCATCCAGGAAAGTGGAATTATTACAGCCATGGTAGGGCTTCTTCAGGCTCCATTTGGTACCAGATTATATGATCGAATGAAAGCCGATGGAAGAATTATTGAAGAAATGACCGGGGATAATGCAGATGGAACGACAAATATTAAAACTAAAATGGATCAAACTATATTAATTAATAATTACCGCACATTAATGAAAGATTTATTTTCACCTATTCCATTTTACAAGAGGATACGGACATTTCTCATCCATTTTCATCCGATTCCTATGCCAGTATCCATAAATAAAAATGATATCTTTGCATTAGTAAAAACTGTTTGGTTCATGGGAATTACCGGTCCTGATCGCTTCGAGTATTGGGCGTTGATCTGGTGGGTACTAACTCGAATGCCTGCAAAATTTGCCATGGCTATTACTTTAACGGTTTATGGGTATCATTTCCGTCAGGTAGCAAAATTACATTTAGGAAATGTTGTCGAAAAAGAGATGATCCGCATACCCATCGATGTAAAGCTGAAACAGAAAGAATATTCAAAAGTCAACATATAAACAACAACCCGGGTTATTAACCCGGGTTGTTGTTGTTTTAATAATTTCCTATTCTATTTCAGATAATTTGACTGGCCTATTTTCTTTAAGTGATTTGTTTGCTGCCATCGCAATTAGGATCGGCTTACGCCCATCCAATGCCATTACTGGTGTATCTGTGTCATTTCGAATTGCTTCAATAAAACCTTTCATTTCCGCAATGAAAGATTCTGAATATCGCTCCAGGAAGAAGTATAAAGGTTTGGACCCACTTACCTCTTCTCCATTGCTATAAATATGAGAATCAGGGAAATTATTCGTAACAGCAACCATTCCACCTGACCCAAATACTTCCACACGCTGGTCATAACCATATACTGCTTTACGGCTATTGTCGATTGTACCTATTGCGCCATTAGCGAATTTTAAAGTAATGATTGCTGTGTCAATGTCACCAGCTTTTCCAATTTCCGGATCCACCAGGACTCCACCAGCGGCATACACTTCTACCACCTCTGAACCAGAAAGATACCTGGCCATATCAAAATCATGAATTGTCATGTCGAGAAAAATACCACCAGATACTTTTACATATTCAGCCGGTGGTGGGTTAGGATCACGGCTTGTGATCCTAAGGATATGCAATGCACCGATTTTTCCTTCTTTTACCATTTCTTTAACTTTTTTAAAGTTTGGATCGAATCTTCGATTAAAACCAATCTGGCACTTTATTCCAGCTTTTTTTACGGCTTCCAATGCACTATCGATTTTCTTTAGATCATGATCAATTGGTTTTTCGCAGAAGGCATGTTTCCCGGCTTGGGCTGCTTCTGTCAGAATTTTAGCATGCGTGTCCGTGGAAGAGCATATAGCAACTGCATCAATATTTTTATCTTCCAATATTTTGTGATAATCTTCATAAGCGTTTTTAATATTCAGCTTATCGCATAATTCTGTAGCAAAAGCATAATTCGGATCAGCTACAGCTACAACCTCTACACCTGGAATTCTGGTAGCGAGGTTTTCGGCATGGAGTTTTCCAATCCTCCCTGCCCCGATGACACCAACACGTATTACCTTCATAGCCATTCTGCACTCCTTATATAAGATTTTTGATGTTTGTCGCCACAATAGTATGTGACCTACTATAGTACTTCAGAGACTTTCACAAGCCTTTGTTCATCTAATGAAAGTGTTGCAGCAATTCCAATGGCTGTTGCAGCACGTGCATCTTCTCCTGATACTGTAGGAATTGTTCCTTCAACAATATGCTTTACAAATGCCCGAATTTCTTCTGCATAAGCTTGCCCAAACCGCTCCATAAAATATGGAACCGTATCATGGGTTACACCTTGGCGATTTAACATGAGCATGGCTGTTTGTTGTAAGTAACCTATCCAAATACTGCCTTCTGTGCCAAGAACTTCCGTCCGAATATCATAGCCATACACAGCATTTCTACTCATATCGATATTTCCAACAGCACCACTTGTAAACCGCAAGTTGACAACCACATTATCTATATCACCTACTTCTTTCAATTCCGGATAAGCAATACAAGCACCTTCACTATACACTCTATCTACTTCACTATCCATCAGCCATCTGGCGAGATCAAAATCATGTACACCCATATCTACGATTAGTCCACCGCTGTTCTCGCGTCGGGCGAATTCCAGGGTTGACCGTTTTGGATCTCTGCTTACAGCTTTAAACATTACCGGTTTCCCGATCTGCCCTTCTAATATCTTGGATTTTGCCATCATGTAAGGAGCATCGAATCTTCTCATAAATCCAAGTTGCAATTTTACGCCTGTTTGTTTAACTATTGCAATTGCAGAATCGCATTCTTTAATGTTTTGGGATAATGGTTTTTCACTAAAAATATTCTTACCAGCTAATGCCGCATCTTTTATGATCTGTGAATGAGTGTTAGTAGGGGTGGATATAACAACTGCATCAATATCTTTATCATCAAGAATTTTTCGATAGTCCTTATATCCTTTCGCAATACCATACTTTTCCTGGGTTTCCTTTAAACATTCTTCATTAGAATCAGCAACAGCGACTAATTCAACCTCTGATACTGTATAAGCCAGGGTATTCGCAAAAACCTTACCCATTCTACCTGCCCCAATGAGGCCTATATTAATTTTCATCATTATGCTCCTGTTTCAAGGTTTACAGATAATAGTTTTCTTTCTTCTTCTTTTCCTCATACTCTTTACGAGCATTTTGAACAGACTTCATTGTAGAAACTTCTGCTATGGCTACATCCCACCAAGATTCATATCCAGGAACATGTGCATCCCGATCTGCATCAACGACTATTACAGAGGTCGTCTTTAACTTTTTCACCTTCTTTAATGCTTTTGTAAATGATAGTATGGAATTAGCAGAAAAGACTGTTGCGCCAAGACTCTGCGCATTTTGCGCAAAATCTATCATTAACTTTTCCCCGGTTAGTTGACCTGTCTCAAAATCACGTTTTAAAAATCTTGTACCAAAACCTTCACTGCCAATCGATCCGCTAAGTGCCCCAATTGAACCAAAACCCTGATTATTTACCACAATAATATTAATTTTTACTCCCTCCAAAATCGCCGTAACAATTTCAGTGGGATTCATCAGGTAAGTTCCATCTCCAACCCAAACATATACCTCCCTGCTAGGGTCAGCCATCTTAGCTCCAATTCCTGCAGGGATTTCATAACCCATGCAAGAGTATCCGTATTCCATATGGTAACTATTGGGTGTTCTTGCCCGCCAAAGTTTATGTAAGTCCCCTGGTTGGCTTCCTGCTGCAGAAAGAATTACATCTTTTGGTCCAGCAGCTTTCCAAATGGCGTGAATTATTTCACCTTGAGATGGAACTGGTTGATTATTTATTGTAAAAAGCCTGTCTGATTCTGCTTCCCATTTTTGTTTTAGGTCTGATATCTTACGCGTATAAGTAGCATCAACATGAAACCCTTTTAAACCTTTTCGTAACTCCTTCAGCGTAACTTTTGCATCAGCTAAAATTGGTATACCACTATGTTTATTGGCATCCATTTCAAAAACGTTAATATTTATAAATCTTACGTTTGGATTCTGAAATATTGTCTTTGAGGCAGTCGTAAAATCCGAATATCTTGTTCCTAATCCGATAACTAAATCTGCATCTTTTGCTAACACATTTGCGGCCAAGTTTCCTGTCGCACCAACTGCTCCAACACAACATGGATGGTTGTATGGTAGTGATCCTTTTCCGGCTTGAGTTTCACAAACCGGAATACCTGATTGACTGACAAATTTATCCAACTCTTGAGTAGCTTCCGAAAATAATACTCCTCCACCTGCTACGATTAAGGGTTTCTTAGCTTTAGAAATCAAGTTTATTGCTTTTTGTAGTTGACTGCGATCTGCCATTGTCCTGTTGATATGCCAAACCCGTTTTACGAATAATTCAACTGGGAAATTGTAAGCTTCTGCTTGAACATCTTGTGGCAAGGCTAAAGTAACCGCACCAGTATCCGAAGGAGAAGTTAATACACGCATTACCTCAGGGAGTGCGGTAATTAATTGTTCTGGCCGGTTAATCCTGTCCCAATATCTTGATACTGGTTTAAAACAGTCATTTACGCTAATATCCTGGGTTGAATCCGATTCAAGTTGTTGCAACACGGGAGCAACATTCCTTCTCGCAAAAATATCCCCTGGTAGAAGAAGTACAGGTAATCGATTAATCGTAGCGAGAGCAGCTCCCGTTACCATATTAGTTGCTCCAGGTCCTATCGACGATGTGCAGATAAAAGCCTGCATACGATTTTTCATTTTTGCATAACCGCTTGCAATATGAACTGCAGCTTGCTCATTTTTAACCATAATATATTTAAAATCAGGATTTTCCTGTAACGCCTGTCCAATCCCGGCAACATTTCCATGTCCGAAGATACCTAATATGCCACCAAAGAAAGGTAGTTCAATTCCATCCCTTTCCACATATTGATTCTTTAAGAAAAGTATTAATGCTTGGGCTGTTGTTAATCTCTTCGTTTCCATGTTATTCTCCATTTATTGATATATTATCTATTCTTCTTATTCATTTCCAGGGTTACCATTGGTAGCCGGCGATCAAGTTCGTTCCATGTATTCTTAATCCAAGCAAATTCAGGATCATCTGAACTTGCCAACGATTGATCCGACCCTGCCAACATATTCAGGTAATAAACATTAAATCCATGCGCAGCAACAACGGGGTGATATCCTTCTGGTGATAATACCAGTTCATTATCTTTTACCAGAACCAATTCATCAATATGCCGGTCATCAGTATAGACTCGCTGGTAGGCATATCCCTCTGGTCGATCTATTTTATAAAAATAAATTTCCTCCAGGTCAGCTTCAAGTAGATTTCCATTTTGATCCAGTTTTCTGACATCGTGTTTATGGGGGGGATACGAACTCCAGTTCCCTGAAGGAGTATAGACCTCGACCACAACCAATCTATCACAATCAAAACCGGGCATAATCATTTGGTTGATTTGCCTCGTGGCATTTCCTCCACCTCGAATTTCGATTTTTACCTCTTCAGGTTCTATCAGTTTCGTCGGATGATCCGAAAAAGCTTTGCACCAGCCTATTCCGAATTCTAAGGTCTCACTTATAGCATTGATATTGATCCAATTATTCCTTGAAATATAAAGTGTTGTTGGCATTCCGTTAAATACATTGCTTCGCGAACCAACGGACTCCCAGGAGTGATCTTTTGTTTCAATTCTTGCTGTACCACCTAATACCACAAGAGCCATTTCATTATCTTTGCTATCAATATGCCAGGCTGCTCCCTTTTGTAATTTAATAGCAGAAAAATTTAAATGTTCCCAATCAGCACTTTTAGGTGTCACTTGTATAAATTCAGGAAGCTCGAAATTAGGTTTCACCAGAATATTTTTTGATTTGCTCATATTTACCGTACCTTATTCAATAGTTAGGTTCAAAATATATAAATAGTTCCTAGTTACCAATTATACAATACAAACGTGTGCATTGAAATATCCTTTGTAATAATGTCTCTCATTATTCAAATAAATGTAACTTATATTTCAAATTATGTTTACTTATTACTTTATAATAATTAATGACTCTCTGCTTTAATTACTGCAAAGAGTCGTAATTATATATTTATATATTAGTCTATTAAAAATGAAATTCCCCCTGATATTAATGTCTAAACTTAATTATGAGCAGTACTCCTGACTAATTCAACCATCATTAGTACTATTTCCGGATCAAATTGAGTTCCTTTACATCGAATTAACTCTGTTAGAGCAAGCTCTTTAGAAATTGGATTCTTATATTTGCGACCACCGATCATCGTTGTATACGCGTCAACAACGGCGAGAATACGAGATCCTAATGGAATGTTTTCTCCACATATTCCATCAGGGTATCCGCTTCCATCAAATCTTTCGTGATGCCATCTCACCATTGGTTTAATCGCATCAAGTGCATGAATAGGATCCATCAACGCAGAACTGTAAACCGGGTGTTGCTTCATGATTGACCATTCGGTTTGACTTAAAGGTCCAGGTTTTGTTAATAATTCTTTTGAAACCACAGATTTCCCTATATCATGAAGTTTCCCCGCAAGACCTAGAGTTAATACTTCAATGCCAGGCAACCTGATAAATTGGGCTAATCTTTGTGCCCAGATTCCAGTTTCCTGGCTGTGCCCGCTTGAATCACATCGGTCAATGGAGTCAGCAAGCGTAAATAGTGCGTTTACATAATTATCTTGAAATTTCGGAATGATTGGTCCAACATAAATATTTAATCCAGCTAGTTCTACTTTTAATGGCGTACCAATAATTTCGTCCAGATTCTTTTGGCCATCATTAGGAAACTGATAATTATCAAGGTAATAATAACCAAATGAGTTATTTGAACCATCCAATTGAACAGGAATTAAGATGTTTTGTGATCGATTATTTCGATCTCCAAAATCGTTTTCATCACCCTGCAATTTGGGAATATTCGTAAAGGTATGAGCTGATTCTACTTCCATAATATATTATTTTTCTCACTGCCTATAATGTTGATACTTCAGCCATTTCGGGAATTCGAATACTGTTCACTATGATTAATACTGATTGTGAGAAGTTTTCTAGATTGCTACTTTTTAATAATGAAATACAATTCAATATTTCTGCGGGAATATGAAAAACTTCTCCAAAATAGCCAGATTCAATTGACTGAAGAGGATTGCTCAATAATTGTTCCCGAAATGTCTTGTTAATGACTGCTGCTTGTAGCACTTTACCTATTTCACACATCAGATCATCTGAATTATCAAACTGCTTATCTGTTGAGTGTGTTGTGGGGATATTTATAATATTTTGTAACATTTTTACTCCTTTATCGGATTACTTATAGACCATAAAAACCATATTATTCCAATAGAAATAAGAACATCTCCAATACTAAACGCAAACTTATACCTGATCCATGGGGGTAAATTTAGTATATCTGTCAGAAAGGCTAAATTTGTTCTTTCGTGTAATAGAATTCTATCCTTTGTAAGTGATAATCTTTCTCCCACATTCCAATAATCGACAGTAAGCTCTGGGTGTAGCCGTGATAAAGTCTCTACACTTATGGGCATCCAACCACCATTTGTCGCAATTGCCAGGAAATTACTCACCAAACCTACTCCAAGAAGAACAAAACCATTTTTTTTGTAGTTTATTGCTATAAAAACAATTAATCCCAACATTGATATGATCTGAATATATGGAATAATTGTCTCTGGTACTGCTCTACTCAATCCTGACATATAGAAAACTATTATTTGCGGTATTACTGCTATAAAAACAAGCCATTCTTGATGTAGAGATGGTAATACTAACGTGCGTTTCATTATCCTGGCCCGTAAAATTGTTGCTGCAAGGCCAATTATTACCGCTAGGCTTAATATCATTTTATCGATGAGGCTGTGATCTTTTGTATGATATTATCGTTGTTGAATTTATCTCACATATGGGTAAATTGAAAACCTAAACTCCAGTTGCTCCGGGTGCACCTGCGCCAAGGACAACTAAAATAAGCATGATGACAAATACTATTAATCGAAAATTAGCTACCTGGATAAAAGATTTAGCAGTGGTTATGGATTTTTGAAACATGATATTCTCCTAAAATAAATAATAAATTATATTGATCAAAGAAAATTCTTTATACCCCGGTAGCTCCAGGAGCTCCAGCACCGAGAACGACCATAACAAGCAAAATAACAAACAAAACTAAACGCACATTTACTTTTTGAAAAAATGATCTTGTTATTTCTGTGGCTTTGGCGTACATGATATTCTCCTATTTGAATGATTTCTATTTGAAAAAATAATAATGATTACGCTATACTCCGGTTGCTCCCGGGGCACCAGCACCTAGGACGATTAGAACGAGCATAAGTGTGAAGAGGACAATACGAAAATTTACTGGTTTTACTAACGAATTGACTGTGGTGCTGAATTTTGTAAGCATGATTTTCTCCTTAATTTGATTAGTGACTTATTATCATTTATGCCGGTCTCAAAACAGGCATTAAACAATAATCAAATAACTTACTAACCACATTAGTTGAAATAAGCTTGAAATACAGATTTTTTGGGATTGAAATTTGATTGTTGTAAAAATTACGCATGGCAACCATTAATATTTCCTGATTGCTTCGAACTAATTGTGGAAATAATAGCCAGTAAAATTCAGCTATGTTTTTTCATATTTCCCTTACTCATTGTAGCAGGTGATTATATAGGTCCTGAGTTTGAGGTGAAGGTGTTGCACATATTTCTCGTTCGAGTACTTCAACACAGGATAAATACTGCCTTACTAAACCTGCCCTATTGCCCATGGCTGCATATATCCGAAAAGCTAATCTGTATGAATCTTCTAAGAGATTATCTTCATTAATGGCAAGATGACAATACTCAAGTGCCTTTTCCGTGTCTCCTTCATTTAAAAATAATTCTGATAGTTGAAGGAGGGAAGAAATATAATTCTGATTTAAATTTTCTCGCAGATTATGTACCCAATTTTCTTCAATCTCTGGTAAATATTTTCCCCCATAATTGTTTATTGCCTCTTTTAAGAATGCTCTTTTTTTAACTGGTTCAGTTTCTCGCGCAGCACATGCATTGTCCCTCAAGAATAATTCCACATCAAATTCATAATCAATCTTATAGTTAAAACGGTAGAAATCTTGCTCAAGAATGACGCTATCTTTTCCAACCGCTCTACGTAACCTATAAACGGTATTTTTAAACCTAAATTTTGCGTCATCTGGAGAAGCATCTGGCCAAAATACCAAACATATTTCATCTTTTGTCATTCCTTCAGGATGAGCCATGAGCATAAAAAATAGATCTTTTGCAGCTTGTGTTTGCCAATCTGAGTTAGAAATAATTTGGTTATTAATGCTTACTTGCATCTTTCCCAAGGATCGAATAAATATTTTCGGTGGCGCAAATGGAATCCCTCGCGAATTCTCTCGCAAGAATTTTCTTATTTTTGGTAAATTATTATTAAACTCATTAATTTTCTCAAATAATCTATTCAACTTTTCTTGCAAATATCCAATCTTGCAATTTTGCAGATCTGATTGAAATCTTGAACTAATTGCAATTAATCCTGCTGAGGGTAAGTCTTCATCAATAATCGAAATAATTTGCAATAGATGTTCAATTATTTTTTCTGGTTGATTGGTTTTTATATATGCCAAAGTTAGGTACAAATGGCTTCTATCGCATTGGACTTTGTGCCCTTCCTTCTTGAAATATGAACAAGCATCTTCTAAAAAGTTAATACTATCTTTGCTGTTTCCATTAATAAGATCTAGACCAGCAAATTCCAAGTCGCACAGACTTTTTTCCATTTCTGATCCAGATGAGCCAATTAATGCTCGTGCTTTCTCAATGCATTTATATCCTTCAGCTGAATTTCCAATTTGGCCTAATAATGATCCTTTTTGCACAAGAATATACACCTGTAAAAAATGTTCTTGCGAGTCCATGGCCAACTTTAATGCTTTATCATATCCAATTTGAGCTTGATCCAGTGCCTGCAACTCTACAAAGATATCTGCAATACCAGTAAAAATAAAAGCTTCCATCCTTGTATATTTGGTCGCTTGAGCATAATTTAATGCCCTGTCAAAAGAAAGGATTGCATTTTCATAGTCCCCCATTAATTGGTAAAGCACACCCAGATTATTCAGTAGATTTGCCAGCCAGAATGGGTTTTCTATTTGCTCCCAATATATTAATGCCTTTATATACCAATCCTTTGATGCAATGTAGTTCCCCAGGTTTTCATGTACCAGACCAATTTCCATTTGAATGATAGCTTCATTCTTTTTGTCCCCGGCAGACAGCATTACTTTTTGTGCTTTTTCCAACCAATTAAGTGCTTCTTGTAGTTTTCCTTTGTGAAGATTACACAATCCAATGCAACGTAGAACATCTCCTTTGATTTTTCGCAGATTTAGGTTTGACATAATGAGCCTATTGCTCTCATTCGCATCGCTAATTGCAGCATCCAGATTACCAATCAATCGATGGTTATTTGCTCGCATAGCGAGTGTTCTGGCTAAATATTCATTATTTGAACCCGATCCAAGAGCATCGATCGCTTGATCATATAACGTCATGGCATATAATTTATCTCCGAGGATCATAGCAATATAGCCTTGTAGCGCAACAATGAAAGGATGAGAATTGATCAGCTCTGTTTTTAATGCTTCAATCCATGAAGAGACAAGGGCTATCTTTCCATCAAACAACATTTGTGGACCAGCAATTTCAATAAGAGAAATGAGGTCTGTGTCAGCATCTAATTTGTTAAGTAATGCATAGGCACGATCCCACTCATTTCTTTGTATACAAAAAAGTGCTAATTCGTGTTCTATCTTTCTGGATTCTACTGGGAAATCCATATAAACACGTGCCTGCAAGAATTCGAGGAAGAGTGGATGGTATCGTATCCAATCTCCTTTTTCCCCCACCGGTAATACAAATAAATTTCCTTTTTGAATGCTGTTCATCCAATTTTGCCATGGGACTTGATCAATGAGTAAAGCTTGTCCTAATACTTTTCCACATAAATCTGCATTGAATTCTTCTAAAAGAGAAGACCAAAGAAGGAAAGATCTTAATTCTTGGTTTAAAGAATCAATTAAATGTAGGAAATAACTTTCCAATCCAAAACTTGAAACACGAGACAATCTTGCACGTGCAATTTGCTCATCTGTATTCACTTGACTGGAAAGAACAATACCCGTTATCCATCCTTCAGTATGTAGCTGGATCTCTTTTGCGTCAATTAATGAGAGCTTGTACGACTTGTTTTGCGAATATAGTTGTTGTATTTCTTCTGGTTGAAAAGCTAATTCAGCAAAGCTTATACCGGCAACTTCAGATCTTGCCACCATAAGGGGTAAAACAGGGATTGATAGCAAAGCCCTCGAAATTATGACGACATGGATGTTCTCTTCCATGTCTTTTAATAATCGGTTTAAAAAGAAACGGATCGAAGTGTTATCATTTACGAGATGATAATCATCTAGAACAAGAACAAAATGCTCCGTTACGTGTTCAGTTAAATCATTTAGAAATACAGTAGCAGAAAAATCGATATCAAATTGCCCTTGACCACCATGTAATATTGCTTGAGTGCTGTGTCCAAAGTTAGGGAATTTTGTTTGAATTGCAGCTGTTACATAGGAAATAAATCTTTGCGGACTTTGGTCGATTTTATCGATCGAATACCAGCAAACAGGCATTGAACAGTTATCAGCAAAATCTACAAATATAGAGGTTTTTCCGTATCCAGCCGGTGCAGACACCAGCACCAGACGTTTCTCAATAACTTCATTGAGTAGGTCTGTTAGTCTCGGACGTGACAATAAATCAGATCGCCGCCGGGGTACTGTGACTCGTGAGAGTATTATTGTTTGATCAGCGTCCATATATGACAACATTGTCCGTTATTATTATAACGGAATGAAATAAATCCATTTATTAAATATTATATATTATTTATACTTTGTTGGATTATTTAAATCGATTTACTATAATTACTTCATATATCATTTACTCTACCAAGAAAGGATAAGTTTGATAAAATGGGCACAACTGATAAAAACCCAAATAAAGTTAAAACTGCAATAGTAGGCTGTGGACTTATGGCGCGAGAGCATCTTAAAAAGATGTTCTTGCAATTAAACACCACTGAAATATGTGTTTTATGTGAACCCTCACTTGATGCTTACGAGGAAACCTGTAAGCTATTTAAAGCTGCTGGCCTTAAACCACCTCCAAATGAACCAAACCTTGATAGACTTTTATCTACTTATGGTCAATCGCTTGAGGCAGCATTCATTATTACCCCTCACGCCATGCACTACAGCCAAACAAAAAAATGCCTCGAAGCAGGTTTGGACGTCCTTCTGGAAAAGCCAATGGTGATGAATGCAGTTGAAGCGGAAGAATTGGTGAGAACTCGTAATAATACCGGTAAACTTTTGGTTGTTGCATTTCAAGGAAGCTTATCGCCTCAAATACGTAAGGCAGTCGAAATGCTTAAAGATGGATCGATGGGAAAAATGTTGAATATTATTGGTTGGACTTGGCAGAATTGGAAAAGTGAAAAACAAGGTACCTGGAGGATGGATCCAAAATTAGCTGGAGGTGGTTTCTTCTTTGATACAGGTGCACATTTGTTAAATACAGTTGCTGATCTTGGCTTGGAAGATTACGAAGAAGTATGTGCATGGTTGGATAATCGGGAAACGCAGGTAGATATAATTGGCGCTGCCATGGGAAAATTGAAATCAGGTACGATGGTTTCCCTTACTGCCTGTGGAGATGCAAAAGAAGATTGCCTTTCAGATATTAGGGTATATTGTACAAATGGCATTATTAGAACGGGAATGTGGGGAGAACGCCTGGAAATGCAAAAAGGAGTCGAAAATTTTTACCCGATTCAAGTGCCATCTTCACTTGGTGTTTGGCAACAATTCCTACAAGTTCGTACAGGTCAGATCGCTAATCCCTCACCACCAGAAATTGGCCTTAGAATGGCTAAACTATGGGATGCGATCAAAGAATCATCTCTTCATGGTGGAAAACCAATAAGAATTCAATAATAACTGAATACTGGAGATAAAAATGGAACAAATAAACGTTACAGTATGGAATGAGGGAATTCATGAGAAGCTACATGAGGAAGTCAAGAAACTTTACCCAAATGGTATACACTCGGTATTGTGCGACTTCTTAACGAATCAGGGATTCAGCGTGCGAACAGCGACTTTGGATGAGCCAGAAAATGGTTTGCCCGAATCGGTATTGGAATCAACCGATGTCCTCACCTGGTGGGGACATATGGCTCACGACCAGGTAAGTGACGAGCTTGTGGAACGTATTCGTTGGCGAGTGTTACACGGAATGGGGTTAATTGTCCTCCATTCAGGGCATCATTCGAAAATATTTAAACGCCTAATGGGTACTACCTGCAGTTTAAGATGGCGTGAAGCTGATGAAAGAGTAAGGGTTTGGTTGGTCAACCCTTCCCATCCAATTGCTTCCGGATTACCTGAATATTTCGAGATTCCCAATGACGAGATGTATGGAGAACACTTCGATATTCCAGCCCCGGACGACCTGGTATTTATTAATTGGTATCAGGGTGGTGAAGTGTTTCGTAGTGGATGTTGTTATCATCGCGGTAATGGGAAAATATTTTACTTCAGTCCCGGACATGAGACATTTCCTGTCTATCACCAAAAAGAAATTCAACGTGTGATCACGAATGCTGTTCGGTGGGCAGCACCAGTTTCCAGTCCCCCATTTGTGTATAGTGAATCAGTAACACTCCATATAGAGAACCCTTTGGAAAAACTTGAGCGTTAATTGCCGGTCGGAAATAAGAACTGGACGTAAAAACCATCTCCTTACCATGCAGATCCAACCATTTGGCTGGATCTGCTTTTTCATATAAGCATTCAAATCTGTTTTTTATATATTTTTCATCCTCTGAAATATATATATGATATTTCTATTACCATTTAACTTTTACGAGCATAACACTAAGTTGATTTTCAATCCAAAATAAATCAATTGTTAGTTCTCAATCCACTTTTTTCATTTTCCAGGACTCAACTCCCTATTGACATGTAATAATCTTTTTCTATATAATGTAGTTGTAATGACGTCTAACAATGTAACAACAAATATTTCTCCGAAAGAAAATAAATGATAAAACCAGTTCGTATTAGTAGCAAGACGCTAACAGAAGTGGCTGAACAAGAATTACGCAAAGCGATCCTCGGTGGCGAGTACCCTCCAGGTGGGCAATTACCAAGTGAAGCTGAGCTGATAGATATGCTTGGGGTTTCCCGGACTACTGTTCGGGAGGCTCTCAGAAGCCTGGAGGAAAGTGGAATTGTATTACGCCGCCATGGTATTGGTACTTTTGTTTTAGAAAGGCCGATTATTAACAATTTCGGGATGAATTATGGCATTACCGAAATGATTCAAATGGCGAATATGACTCCTGGAACTCGGGATATGAAAATTTTCGACCAAAAAGCTAATGAGGAGGTTGCCAATCAATTAGGAATCGAGATTGGTACAGAGGTTAAGTGTATTGAAAGAGTTAGGACAGCGAACAATAAACCTGTTGTATACTCCGTGGATTATTTGCCTTTGACAGTTTTTGAAATAAAAAACATTTTACCAGAGATGTTTGCTAATACATCATTATATGATCTCCTTCAACTTGAATTTAATATAAATATCGAATATGGAGTAGCCAGGATTTCCCCTATCCTTGCGTCCAAGAAGATAGCAGATAAATTAAACCAGGAAAAGAATTCAATTTTGCTTTTTATTTCTCAAACTGACTATATGTCCAACGACAAACCAGTTTTATATACACATGAATACAATATTCCCAATGCTTTTAAGTATCAATTCTTGCGTAGAAGACCCTCAAAAATTCAATTGTAGAAAGCGGGAACAATGTCAGTATTACGAATTGTCAATTTAGTCAAAAAATTTGGAAAAAATATTGTTGTCGATAACTTGAATTTGGAAGTACACGACGGTGAGTTCGTTACATTACTCGGTCCATCAGGTTGTGGAAAAACTACTACTTTAAGGGCACTAGCCGGATTGGTTGAAATTGACAGTGGAGAAATATATTTTGATGATCAACTGATGAATGATGTCCCGGCCAATAAACGGTCTGCATCAATGGTTTTTCAAACATATGCCTTATTTCCCCATATGACTGTTAAAGATAATGTGGCTTTCGGTTTAAAGATGCAAAAAATCGATAAAAAAGAGCGGGATGAAAGGGCTCTTGCTTCGATTGAATTAATGGGTCTTCAAGATCTTGCAGATCGCAAACCTGGTCAACTTTCCGGTGGGCAGCAGCAGCGTGTTGCGGTCGCGAGAGCTATTGTAACTCAACCAAAATTCCTTCTCTTTGACGAACCTTTATCAAATTTAGACCTTAAACTCCGGGAAAGGCTAAGGGTTGAAATTCGTGAACTTCAAAAACGACTAAATATTACTTCTGTTTATGTGACTCACGATCAAGCCGAAGCCCTAGTTATTTCTGACAGAATCGCTGTTATGGATAAAGGTCGAATAGTCCAACTTGATGACCCGGCAACTATTTATAATCGGCCATCAAGTGCATTTACTGCTGAATTTATTGGTCAGGCAAATATTTTACATGCAAAGATCCAATCAAAAGATTCGAATTCAGTATTTGTTGATTCTCCTATAGGGCTACTAAAAACAAATGAGTTACCGAGCTTTTCTGGTTTGAACGTTCTGGTGTGTTGGCGGCCAGAGGACATGGTTGTCTATACTGATGGCATGTCAAACCGGATAGTGGGTACAGTGCTGAGAAGCATATTTATGGGGAATTTAACTGATGTATTTGTAGAGATAAATAGTACTGTTTTCAGGGTACAAATGGCAGGATTAACGGATTGGAAAACAGGTGATGAAATAATTCTTGGCTTGCCTAGCGATAAAATCAGATTGATTGAGGCATAGGAATGACAAAAAAGAATCATTCACTTCTTATTTTTCTCTTATTAATGCCAGGCGTAGGATTTATTGCTGTTATGCTGGCTGCTTCATTTTTAATGGTCATTTTACAAAGTTTGGGTATGTTTAATTTTACCGGGCAAAGCGTATTTGGTTTCCAAAAATGGATCGAAGCCATGAACCAGCAGAACCTGGATTCTTTTATCTATACTTCAAAAATAGCTTTTTTCAGTTCTTTTGTTTCACTGATTATTGCATATCCATTAGCCCTTCAATTACGTCGGAATTTTTTCGCCAAGAAATATATAAATCTAGTAATTCGCCTTCCACTTTTTGTGCCTGCTTTGGTGGCGGCCTTTCTTATACTGAATGCATTTTCTTATCAGGGAATTGTCAACGAATTCCTAATGTTCCTGGGTTTCATAAAAGAACCACTGCGTATGACACATGACGACTGGGGAGTTGGTGTTGTTGTTATTCAGGTTTGGAAAAATCTCCCATTTCAGGCACTCATTTTGTCTTCTGCTCTTGCTAGCGTTCAGGACGACATTGAAAGTGCAGCGAAAAATCTAGGTGCAGGAGCTTTCGCTATCTTTCGAGATATCCTTTTCCCCCTTTCCATTTCAGGTGCATTAACAGCTTTTGTGTTCGTTTTCATCGGCGTCTTTGGCGATTATGCTATCAATCAAACCTCCGGACCCAAATACCCTCCTTCCCTAGCCATGAGAATGTACAACAATGCTCAGCTTTTGAGCGATTGGGGTGCAGCTGCATGCATTGCTGTATTGATAATGGTCGGTTCATTAATATATGCATGGGTATTTTCCCGTGTAGCTAAGCTTGTTTCAGGATAAAGACATGACATCTATAGAAGCTTCAACTCCTCGAAAAAAAATATCAATAATATTGCTTGCCGGCAAATTCATAAAGAAATACGGCATTCCAGTCACACTTTTAGTTGTTAGTGTGATCCTTGTAGGTGTTCCATTATTAATGGCTGTCCTTTGGTCGCTTGTAAATCCGGATTACCCTTGGTCATATCCCGCTGTTTTTCCAACTCATTTATCCCTTTTTCAATGGGATAATGTTTTTAAGTTCTCAGACATTGTCAAAGCTATCATTACCAGTTATTCGTTAGCTCCCATTGTTACCCTTCTTTCATTCATATTATCTCTTCCAACGGCTTATGTTATTGGGACATATAATTTTCCTGGCAAAGAATTTACCCGTATTATTATATTGCTGCCAATTATCTTGCCTGGAATGGTTGTCGCCCTATTCTTGAGTCGTGTTTTTGGTTATATTGGTTTATCACAAACATATTTTGGCCTTGTACTAGGTCACACATTAATGACCATTCCATTTATGTTGCGTTTGCTTTCAACCAGCTTCGAAGCTATTCCAAAAGATGTCCCTGATGCCGCAGCTAATCTTGGGGCAAATACATTTTGGAAATTTAGAGATGTATATATCCCGATGATCTTACCGGGAATATTCGCTGGAGCAATCTTTACCTTCATTAATAGCCTTGAAGAATTTGCGCTAACTTTTGTTATTGGCACACCTACTTTTACTACCATTCCAATTGTCTTATTCTCTTACCTTGGGTATAAGTTCGTTCGGACCAATGCGGCAGTCGTTGCGATACTCTTGATGGTTCCTAATGCAACCCTACTATTCATTGCCGACCGTTTCTTAAAAACAGATTTCTTATCAACCGCTTACGGAAAGCTATAGAGAGGAGGTTTATTGGGTAACAAGAAGTATTTTTTCCTGCTGGTAATCGAAATTCAACCTTTTGCCAGCCTCATATCAAATTCTTTAAAAAACAAGGAGAAGAAACAATGAAAAAGATGTACAAGTTGTTTGTTGTTCTGATGTTGTTGGCTTTGCTGCTTCCCGCATGTACTCCTAAACCTGCTGCTGTTGTTGCACCTGCAGATTTAAAAACTATGACCTGGGATCAGGTTGTTGCTCAGGCAAAAAC